>NZ_JBKGTJ010000001.1:0-2021322 GCF_049472055.1 Klebsiella pneumoniae complex sp. WS1778 | reverse complement strand
CTGGTGTTCGGGTTGTCATGCCAATGGCACTGCCCGGTAGCTAAATGCGGAAGAGATAAGTGCTGAAAGCATCTAAGCACGAAACTTGCCCCGAGATGAGTTCTCCCTGAGACTATAAGTCTCCTGAAGGAACGTTGAAGACGACGACGTTGATAGGCCGGGTGTGTAAGCGCAGCGATGCGTTGAGCTAACCGGTACTAATGAACCGTGAGGCTTAACCTTACAACGCCGAAGATGTTTTGGCGGATTTGAGAAGATTTTCAGCTTAGATTCAGAGTTGAGTACGCAATAATTTGCGCAGCAGCAAGGCGACCAGCGAAAGAAAGGAAGGAGCATACTGAAGTATGTGACTGACTTTACGAGCGCAGGCAACGCAGCTGATGCGATAAAGAATTGCGTGCTGAGCACAAAGAATTTGCCTGGCGGCACTAGCGCGGTGGTCCCACCTGACCCCATGCCGAACTCAGAAGTGAAACGCCGTAGCGCCGATGGTAGTGTGGGGTCTCCCCATGTGAGAGTAGGGAACTGCCAGGCATCAAATAAAGCAGAAAGCTCAGTCGGAAGGCTGAGCTTTTTTGCGTTTGTGTCATCCGGCGAGGGTGCCGGCATGCCTCCCCGGTAGCCCGGCCAGGGGGGCTCAGCACCGCCTCCGGCGAAAATCCCACCATATCTCCCTCATCATCTTCATTCAAAGCAACATAAAACCCCGTCGTGGCAATCCCTTCGCCATAATCCACTTTTTCCTTGCTCCTGCACTGGCGTTGATCGCGAAAACCGTGCTTACGAAAAAAAATGTGAATGCAATCACATATAAAGATATAACAATTATATAACATTTAGTTTACTAACTAATTTGTCTGCGTGACGTGGTACGCCCGACAAGACAGATTGCAGTCTTTGCTGGAGCAATATAACAATGACAGAGAGTAGCATTACCGAACGGGCCGCGCCGGAGCAGGCTGACACCCGTCGTCGTATTTGGGCAATTGTTGGCGCTTCCTCGGGAAATCTGGTTGAGTGGTTTGATTTTTACGTCTACTCATTCTGCTCGCTCTATTTTGCCCATATCTTCTTTCCATCCGGAAATACCACCACTCAACTTTTACAAACGGCAGGCGTATTCGCCGCCGGATTTCTGATGCGTCCTATCGGTGGCTGGCTGTTTGGTCGGATCGCCGACCGCCGCGGACGTAAAACTTCCATGCTTATTTCGGTCTGCATGATGTGCTTTGGTTCACTGGTAATTGCCTGCCTGCCGGGCTATGCAGTCATCGGCACCTGGGCTCCGGCGTTGCTTCTGTTGGCCCGTCTGTTCCAGGGGCTGTCGGTCGGTGGAGAATATGGCACCAGCGCGACCTATATGAGTGAAGTGGCGATTGAAGGAAAGAAAGGCTTCTATGCCTCTTTCCAGTACGTCACGTTAATTGGCGGACAGCTACTGGCGGTATTAGTGGTCGTGGCGCTCCAGCAGGTGCTGAGCGACGAAGATCTGCATGCCTGGGGATGGCGTATTCCTTTTGCTCTCGGGGCAGTACTGGCCATCGTCGCGCTGTGGCTGCGTCGCCAGCTGGACGAAACCTCGAAGCAGGAGACCCGGGCGCTGAAAGAGGCTGGCTCATTTAAAGGGTTGTGGCGTAATCGCCGGGCCTTCGTGATGGTGTTGGGCTTTACCGCCGCCGGATCGCTGACCTTTTATACTTTTACTACCTATATGCAAAAGTATCTGGTCAACACGGCGGGAATGACGGCCAGCACCGCCAGCGTGATCATGACTGCGGCGCTGTTCGTTTATATGCTGGTTCAACCGCTGTTCGGCGCTTTTTCGGATAAAGTAGGCCGCCGTACCTCCATGCTGTGCTTTGGCGTACTGGCGACATTATTTACCGTGCCTATCCTGAGCGCCTTGCAAAAAGTGAGCTCCCCCTATGCTGCCTTCGGCCTGGTGATCTGCGCCTTGCTGATTGTCAGTTTCTATACCTCGATCAGCGGCATCCTGAAGGCCGAGATGTTCCCGGCGCAGGTTCGTGCGCTTGGGGTAGGGCTTTCCTATGCCGTCGCGAATGCCCTGTTTGGCGGCTCGGCGGAGTATGTCGCGCTGTCGCTTAAATCGGCGGGGATAGAGCACGCTTTTTACTGGTACGTAACGGTGATGGCGGCCATCGCCTTCCTGGTCTCCCGGATGCTGCATCGCAAGGGCAAAGGCCTGCGTCTTTAGCCGCTACTGGTGCGCCAGTTGCCACACAGCGTAGCCGGTGGTCGCGCCGGCTACATCCCAGGCGAAATCCTTCCAGCTCCAGCCGCTCCCTGCCGGGCGGCTGTCCCAAAGCTCTTTTGAGGCGCCGAGGCTGACAGAAAACATCAGGCCGATAGCGGCGCTGCGGTCCCGGCTGTAACCCTGATGTTGCGCATATTCATTGCCCGCGGCAGACAGCATCGCCGAGGCCAGAAAATGCTGGGCTTTGTCCTGACCGGACCATGCATCATTTGCCATGTGGCTGCAGCCCGTTAACATCAGCGAAGCAATCACGATTATCGTACGCATAGTGCTTCCAGAAAAAAGCCCCGTCGAGGCGGGGCTGATTGTCAGAGAATACGGCTGATCAGCCGGTCGATGCGGATCCGCCGCAGTCGGCGGATCAGTTTACGCACTTTCACCGGGTAGTCGGCAATACTTTGCAGATCCCGATAATGTTTCACCACCGTGGTGTGGGTGCGGATGAGCTTCAGCTCTTTCTCCCGCATGGCCCCCAACTGCTGCTTTGGATCGTGGATCAGAATGGCATTTTCCAGATCGAGTCGCCAGGCGCGCGGGTTAAGGTTGTTGCCGGTGAGCAGCATCCACTCATCATCAACCCACATGCCTTTCAGGTGGTAGCTGTTATCGTCATCCTTCCACAGGCGGACGATCAGCTGATCGGTATTCACATAATACTGCAGCCGGCTGAGGAAACGCCGCAGGTTGATTTCATACAGATAAGGAAGCGCGCCGATGATTTTAAACGGCTGATCTTCGGGAATATAGAAATCGTTAGCGGTTTTATCGCCGACAATAATCTCCACCTGTTTACCGTCGCGTAGCAGCTGGATGATATTTCTTACCAGCACGGCAGGAAGGTTGAAGTAGGGGGTGCAGATCGTTAACTTGTGCTCGGCACAGGGCATCAGGTGAAAGATAGTTTTGTTCAGCAGGCTGGATTTCCCCAGGCCTACCAGCGGGGTGACGGAGAGTTCTTCGTCACCGGCGGTGCCGACAAAATGGTAGCTGCGGTCGCGGAGCTCCTGACGGTACTGGCGAATGTCGTTTTTGATTTCCGGACTTTTTGGCCGATCCTGTCTGTCGAGACGATTCACACCGCGTCCCTGAACCAGATTATTGTCGACCCAGTCAAACATGACGTCCGCCATTTTGCCGTTTCGGATGCACTGATATCGATCATAGCGGTACTTATCATGCTGATGCAGATAAACATCGTTCAGGCTGGCGCCGCTGTAGAGGACGCAGTCATCGATAATAAAGCCTTTGAAATGGAGAACGCCGAGCGCCTCCCGGGTGTTAATCGGCACGCCGTAAACGGGGATCTCTACGCCCGGATTTTCAGTGGCCATCCGGCAATACCAGTCGGCGTTGGTGTTGGAGGCGGCGGCGCCGATACGGCCACGTTGAGCGCGGTGCCAGTCCACGAGGACGCGAACATCCAGTTGCGGACGCTGACGCTTGGCGTCATACAGGGCCTGCAAAATTCCTTTTCCGCCATCATCTTGCTCCAGGTAGAGCGCAATAATGCATATACGCTGAGTGGCGTTGGCAATCCGGGTCAGTAACGCTTCCCTGAAATCCGCAGGGGCGTAAAAGAACTCTACATCATCAACTGACTGAGAAAGCTTAGGGAGTTGGGCAAGGTGTTGTTGATGTTTATTACGCTTAAATTTTGACAACATCACAGTGCGTTTCTTCTCTGTTTATTGAAGGGTCTTCTGTACCATGCAGACGACGTAAGCGGGCAATAATACCATTACTACCCGCTAATGTGGTCAACAATTGCGGTCAGCGTCGCGCGATTATCCCTGATTCAGGGGCAGCGACAGACTGACAATCCCATCTTCCAGCTGAATATCAACGGTGAATCCCAGCTTTCTGGCGAGGCCGATCATGCCTCGGTTATTCGGCATCGTAATCCCATTCAGCCGTTGCAGGCCATGGCTTTGCGTATAGGCGATCAGCTTTTCCAGCAGCCTTCGGCCCAGGCCTAACCCTTTCAAATCTGAACGGACCAGCACAGCAAACTCGGCATCAATATTATCAGGGTCTGAGATCGCCCGCGTCACGCCAAGGATCTCGCTCTGTTCCGCGGTGGTCCTGACGGCGACAAACGCCATTTCTCGATCGTAGTCGATCTGGGTCATATTGGCTAAGTCGTCATGGGTAAATTCGTTGATCTCACTAAAATAGCGATAATAGAGATCTTCTTTGGTGACCTGGGCGATAAACGCGAGCAACTGCGGTTCATCTTCCGGCAGGATCGGCCGGAACAGACAGCGATCGCCATTTTTCATCACCACCCACTCCTCCAGCTGGTGCGGATAGGGACGAATAGCGAGACGGCTTTCACTGTCGCCGCTGAAGGGAGCAAGCCCAAGGGTAACATCCAGCGCCGTAAACTCGTTGCCGGAGGCGAGCAGGGGATGAATATCCAGGCGCTGGATCTCCGGGCAGTCGACGATCAGGTTCGAGACCTGAACCAGCAGCTGGCTTAAGCCCGCGATATCCAGCGGTCGCAATGCGCTGCGGCCGCGGATCTTCTTATTTTTGATCGCCTGGATCACCAGATAACGCGCCAGGTTCATATTCAGCGGCGGCAGCGCCACGGCGGCCTGGTCCTCGGCCCGCCACTCCACGCCGCCTTCGCCCAACATAATCAACGGGCCGAAGAGAGGATCGTGCTCAACCACCACTCTCAGCTCCTGGGCGCCGGCGCGATTGGCCATACTCTGCACCAGCAGGCCATGAATGCGCGCCCGGGGCCAGGCCAGCCTGACGCGATCGATCATCGCATCCGCTGCCTGCTGCACTTCTGCCGCGGTACGCAGATACAACATGACCCCCTGTACTTCTGATTTGTGCGGAATATCCGGGGAACGCAGCTTCAACGCAACCGGATAGCCTATCTGCTCAGCAATATGCACCGCTTCCGCGCTGTCAGCAGCGATCCAGGTTGGCAGTGTGTGGATGCCGTAGGCCCGGAGTACCGGGCTGACCTCGTGGGTATCCAGCGTGGTGGCGCCGTCATCGATCGCTTGCTGGAGCAGGGCATGCGCCTCGCTGGTATTGGCGGTTAACGAGTCCGGCAGCACGGGGGTCTCGCGTAGCTGTTTCTGGTTACGGCGGTACTCGACCATATGCATAAAGGCGGTGATGGTCCCCTCCGGCGTACGGTAGGTGGGAAGGCCGGCATCGCTGAACAGCCGTCGCGCCTCCTGGGAGGAGAATTCGCCGCACCAGTTGGTCAGCACGGTGACATATTTGCCACGCGGATGGTGCTTCAGGGCGTCGATCAGCGCCAGGGCGCTCTCGGTGCCCGGCGCGGCGGCGCTGGGAGAGTGGATCACCAGCAGCGCGTCATAGTCCTGGCTGTTAAGCAGAATATTCACCGCCCGCTGATAATGTTCGCTGCTGGCGTCATCACGTAGATCCAGTGGGTTGGCGATCTCGACGCCGCCCGGCAGCGCCTGGCGCAGGGCCTCGCGCGTCTCCTCGCTGAGGGTCGCCAGCTTACCGTTACGCAGCCAAAGCTCATCCAACGCCAACGCCGCCGGCGCCGCGCCGTTGCTGACGATCATCAGTTTTTCACCGCGCAGCGGGCGCATATGGCTCAGGGTTTCTACGGCGGAGAAGAGCTCATGGGTATCCTGGACCCGCAGTAGACCAGCACGCTGGATGGCCGCGTCCCATGCCGGATCCATCCCGGAGTTGACGTGCAACAGCTTCTGCGCCGCGGGACTACGACCGCTTTTAATCACCAGGATCGGCTTGTTTCGCGAGGCGCTGCGCGCGGCGGAAACAAACCGGCGCGCGTCGCTGAGATGCTCAAGGTAGAGCAAAATGGCGCTGGTTTTGCTGTCGCGGGCCAGAAAGTCCAGCAGGTCATCGACATCTATATCCAGACTATCACCCAGCGCGATGAAGTAGGAAAACCCCATCTCGCGCTGTTGCGCCCAATCAAGGATGGTGTTGGAGACGGCAGCCGATTGCGAGATAAAGGCCAGTTTACCGCGATGGATCGGCACCGGCGAAAAGCTGGCGTTCAACCCTTGCCACGGCGCCAGCAGGCCGAGACTGTTGGGGCCGAGCAGGCGCATCTGATGGCGGGTGGCGCACGCCAGCAGCGCCGGATACTGTTCCGGCTGCGAAGAGAGAATGATGCAGGTCTTGCAGCCTTTCTGCCCCAGGGCTTCGAGCAACTCGAGATTACGTCGCGCGTTGGTACAAAGCACCGCCAGATCCGGCGTAAACGGCAGCTTCTCGATGGTGGGCCACGCCAGCACCCCAAGCACCGCCTTCCAGGCGGGGGTCACCGGCAGTACCGGGCCATTGAAGCCGCCGGCTAGCAGGTTGCGCATCATGAGATAGCCAGCGCGCTGCGGCTTCATTGATGCGCCAATAACGGCGATGGATTTTGGTCGCAGCAGCGCTTCCAGGCCTCGTTGGCTCATACCGGTCTCCTTTCATCCCAGTGACCGAATGATTTTAAACGTTTTCCACCTGGCCCGCTGTGATACTGCCCTTATGCTGGGTTTTTCCCGCCAGGTAGCGGGTCCGAAAGCGGGTGAAGTGTTCGCCAAGCGCGGCGGCGGCCGGCGCATCGCCCGCCAGATCCAGCAGGGCGATAGCCACTTCCGCGGTACAATATTGTCCGTCGGCGTGCGCCTCGCGCAGATGGTAGGCTGAGATGCGCGACAGATCGACGGAGATTATCGGCAGCGCGTCCAGATAAGGGCTCTTACGGAACATTTTACGCGCTTCGGTCCAGGTGCCGTCGAGCATGATAAACAGCGGCGGTTTGCCAGACGGCGGCGCGCTCAGGACCTGGCGCTCCGGCCCGGCGTAGGAGGCGGGGAACACCACCATCGGCTGGTAATCGGGATGGGCGACCAGGTCAAGCAGCCCCTGCGGCGGCTCGGTTCTCGACCATTGATAAGCCTCGGTATTCGGCAGAATATCGGCGATGAGCCGACCGGTGTTGCTGGGCTTCATCGGTTCCGTATCAAACATCACCAGGCAAAAGCGGCTGGTGGACTGCGCCGGCGTTAACGTGGCGCACAGACACTGCTTGAGCGGCAGCAGACAGCGCTGGCAGCGGCGGATGCGATTGCCGCGCGCAAGGAAAGGGCGGGTGGCTCGCGCGAGACGTTCGGCGCGCAGGCGAAGGACAGCGTTATCAGTCATGGGAGTCGCTAATGAAAAGCGCTATTGTCGCAGAGGCTAAAACGGGGCACAAGCGGTGCCCCGGAAGGATTACTGCTGTCCGGCTTCGTTCAGCCAGCTATCAAATGGCGCTTTTGGCACCGCGCCATTGAGCATGTCGATCACTTCGCCATTTTTGAACATCATAATGGTCGGGATGCTGCGGATACGAAACCGTGCGCTAAGCTCACGTTCCGCTTCGGTGTTAACTTTCACAAAGCGCATCTTCCCGCTACGCTCTTCCGCAACGTCTTCAAAGATCGGCGCGAAGCTACGGCAGGGACCGCACCATGGCGCCCAGAAATCAACAACGACCGGCAGATCGTCCTTTAAGAGTTTATCCAGCGTTGCCCCGGTCGCGTTGATGACGTCGCCGTCAAAAAGATCGTGACCGCAGCGTCCGCACTTTGCGCCATCCGCGCTACGATCGTCCGGGAGGCGGTTCAGAGCCTGACAACTGGCACAAACGGTATTCATAACTAACCTCTGGTTATGGGTTGCAACGTGGCACGTGGCCGATATGTTTCTGTGATGTTACATATTATCGATTAAGTGTTATTTAAGGACAATGCGTTTTGTTCGATGAGTGCAATAGAGGCCGGCTTTTAAACGAAATCATGGCGAAGCGATGACACATCGGGTAATCTGCGCGCTTCGCGCAGCGCAGGTGGAGAAAATTGATGAGCGACGAACTGAAAAATAAAAGCGGCAAGGTCAAAGTGATGTATGTCCGCAGTGATGATGATTCTGACAAACGCACCCATAACCCACGTACCGGGAAAGGGGGAGGTCGTCCAGGAAAATCTCGTGTTGACGGCCGCAGCCGCCCTGCGCGTGACGAACGAAACAGCCGCGGTGACGATCGTAAACGCGATGACCGCAAGCGCGATGATTTTCATCGTGACGATGCGTCCCCGTGGCGTACCGTTTCCCGCGCCCCTGGCGATGAGACCCCGGTAAAAGAAGATCACGGCGGGATCAGCGGGAAGAGTTTTATCGATCCGGAAGTGCTGCGTCGCCAGCGCGCGGAAGAGACCCGCGTGTATGGTGAAAACGCCTGTCAGGCCCTGTTCCAGAGCCGCCCGGAAGCTATTGTCCGCGCCTGGTTTATCCAGAGCGTGACGCCGCGTTTTAAAGAGGCGCTGCGCTGGATGGCGGCTAACCGTAAAGCCTATCATGTGGTTGATGAAGCCGAGCTGGCGAAAGCCTCCGGGACCGATCACCACGGCGGCGTCTGCTTCCTGATCAAAAAACGGCACGGCACCTCTGTTGCCCAGTGGGTCGCGAAGGCCGCAGAAGAAGATTGCGTTCTGGCGCTGGAAGACGTGGGTAACCCGCACAACCTCGGGGCGATCATGCGCAGCTGCGCGCACTTCGGCGTGAAGGGCGTTGTGGTTCAGGATGCCGGCGTGCTGGAGTCCGGCGCGGCGATCCGTACGGCGGAAGGCGGTGCGGAACATGTTGAGCCGATCACCGGCGACAGCTTCATCGATACTCTTGATCAATTCCGTCAGGCGGGCTACGCGATTGTCTCGACCTCCAGCCATAATGGTACCCCGCTGTTTAAAGCCGAGCTGCCGAAGAAAATGGTGCTGGTGTTAGGCCAGGAGCGCGATGGCCTGTCGGATGCAGCGATCTCCAGCGCGGACCTCAGCGTCGCCATCGATGGTACCGGCAATGTCGAAAGCCTGAACGTCTCTGTGGCGACCGGCGTTCTGCTGGCGGAGTGGTGGCGTCAGAACAAGGCGTAATACCTGTCCCTGAATAAAAAAAGCCAGCTGATGCTGGCTTTTTTTATGGCTGTTGATCACTCGCTTTCGGCGGGAAGGACCGGCATCCAGTCAATCGGCGCTTCGCCGCGCTCGGTCAGCCACTGATTGGTCTGCACGAAATGGTTGCTGCCAAAGAAGCCGCGATGTGCAGAGAGCGGTGACGGGTGCGGCGCCTTCAGTACGCAGTGGCGCTGGCGATCGATAATCGCGCCTTTCTTCTGTGCATGGGAGCCCCACAGTAGAAAGACCACTCCCTCGCAATGCTCATTGATTAACGCGATTACCTTATCGGTAAACGTTTCCCAGCCGAGACTGGCGTGCGAGTGCGCCTGCCCGGCGCGGACGGTCAGGACCGTATTCAGCAGGAGCACTCCCTGGCGCGCCCAGCTTTCCAGGTAACCATGGGTAGGGCGGGTAAAGCCAGGGATAGTGGCCTCGAGCTCTTTGTACATATTTAGCAGCGAGGGCGGGATGGCGACGCCCGGGCGAACCGAGAACGCCAGACCGTGGGCTTGCCCCGGGCCGTGATAGGGGTCCTGGCCGAGAATGACGACTTTGACATCGCCCAGTTCGGTAAAGCGAAACGCATTGAAGACGTCTTTTTGCGGTGGATAGATGGTGATCCCGGACTGGCGCTCTTCGGCGACGGTCTTCAGAGTATTGAGAAAATAGGGTTGTTGCTTTTCATCCGCCAGCACGTCATGCCAGGTTAAAGGGGGGGTCATCTTGCTCTCCTGCAAAGGGTCATTGCTATAGCTTAACGGCTTCTTTCTACAGAACAAAATCGGCACGGCTCAACGCGGGCCTTCATGCAAAAAAAATTGAAAATTTACAAAATTATTTATAGCAGCGCATGGCGTAACTTGATGTAAAACAACAAAATCCTTGCATACCCACTTAGAGTGAGTGGTTTTTATTGATTTACATCAAAGAATGCCGAAGGGGCGGCTGATATATATACACTCATACAACAATGGTTTTACCAATTGGCCGCGAAGAGGCCAAAATCGAATAAACACTGCCTGGGAGGCATCAAATGATTACTGGTATCCAAATTACTAAAGCAGCAAACGACGACCTGCTGAACTCTTTCTGGCTGCTGGATAGTGAAAAAGGCGAAGCGCGCTGCCTGTGCGCCAAAGGTGGTTTTGCGGAAGATGACGTGGTGGCGGTCAGCAAACTGGGTGAAATCGAATACCGTGAAATCCCGGTAGACGTGAAACCAGAAGTTCGCGTGGAAGGCGGTCAGCACCTGAACGTTAACGTGCTGCGTCGTGAAACCCTGCTGGACGCGGTTGAACATCCGGAAAAATATCCGCAGCTGACCATTCGTGTTTCTGGCTACGCGGTGCGCTTCAACTCCCTGACGCCGGAACAGCAGCGCGACGTTATCGCTCGTACCTTTACCGAAAGCCTGTAAGGCTAACGCCAGATGTGAAAACGCCGGGATAACCCGGCGTTTTTTTTTACTCTTCGTTGGGCGCTGATGGCGTCCCGGCTGCGCTTGGTTTCCGGCGCTTACCGATATTTTTCGTATCGCGGTGGCGCTTTTTCACCCGCGGCTTTTCTTTTTCTTTCTCTTTTTTCTCGGCGCGTTTCGCCAGCACTTTCTTCGATGGTTTACCGGTCAGCTTCTCGCTTGGCGCGCGGGTTTTTGGTCGCAATTCATCAATCACCCGAGCTTTCAGCGGTTCTTCAACGTAGCGGCCGATCTTGCCCAGCAACAGGTGGTCGTGCGCTTCAACCAGCGAAATCGCGGTGCCTTTCTTACCTGCACGCCCGGTACGACCGATACGGTGCAGATAGATGTCGGCGGTGCGCGGCATATCGAAGTTAAAGACGTGGCTGACGTCCGGAATATCGATACCGCGGGCGGCGACGTCGGTAGCGATCAGCACGTTTACGCGGCCATCGGTCAGACGCTTGATGGCTTCGTTACGCTTGGCCTGCACCATCTCGCCTTCCAGCCAGCAGGTGTTAATCCCGGCTTCACGCAGCCAGTTGGCCAGCTCATGCACGCGCTCGCGCTTGCGCACAAAGACGATAGCGCGGGTAGCTTCCGGCTGTTGCAGCAGATTCACCAGCAGTTTGGTTTTATGTTCGATATCGTCAGCGCGGTAGTACCATTGATGGATTTTCTTGCGCTCGCGAGTCGAAGGGTTAGCGGAAACTTCAACCGGCTCCTCCAGAAGACGTTCGGCGAAGTCTTTGATCGCATCGCCTTCGAGCGTCGCGGAGAACAGCATGGTCTGCTTGCGCCAGCGGGTTTCACCGGCGATGGTTTCGATATCCTGCGCAAAGCCCATGTCCAGCATGCGGTCGGCTTCATCGAGGATTAGGGTCTCGACGGCGCGGCAGTCGAAGTTCTCTTCTTTTATATACTGCAGCAGGCGACCAGTGGTGGCGACCACGATGTCCTGGTTTTCGCTGAACACTTCCGCGTGGTTCATGTAGGCTACGCCGCCGGTAATGGTGGCGATATCCAGATGGGTATGCTTTGCCAGCTCGCGGGCGTGGTCAGCCACCTGCATCGCCAGCTCGCGGGTCGGCGTCAGGATAAGAATACGCGGCGGGCCGGATTTCTTACGCGGGAAATCGAGCAGGTGCTGCAACGCTGGCAGCAGATACGCCGCCGTTTTACCAGTGCCGGTCGGCGCTGAACCGAGGATGTCACGGCCATCGAGCGCAGGCGGAATAGCGGCGGCCTGAATGGCTGTCGGGCGAGTGAAACCTTTATCCTGGAGGGCCTCCAGCAGGTTTTCGTCGAGTTCAAGTTCGGAAAAAGTCGTTACAGTCATGTTCTACCTCTGAGTGGGCCGCCGATTATAGACGTTACTGACGTAATGTTCATCTGTTTGTAAGGCTATCTGTTCTCCGGTATTGTGCATAGCCTTACGTTCAGGAGTTTTTGTCGGCAAGGTTATTGAGGATGTCTCAGTCGAAGTTTGCGCTGCCGCGCAATGGTTTTACCTTCAAACAGTTTTTTATCGCCCACGATCGTTGCGCGATGAAGGTGGGTACCGACGGCATTTTGCTCGGTGCCTGGGCGCCGATTGCCGGGGTGAAGCATGTGCTGGATATTGGCGCGGGCAGCGGCTTGCTGGCGCTAATGCTCGCCCAGCGTACCGGCGATGATGTATGTGTCGATGCGGTTGAACTGGACGCAGAGGCCGCCGCCCAGGCGCAGGAAAATGCTCTCGCGTCGCCATGGGCTGCGCGGGTTGAGGTCTGTCAGGCCGATATTCATCAGTGGCAGCCGCCGCAGACCCGACGCTATCAACTGATAATCAGTAACCCGCCCTTTTTTGCGGAAGGGGTGCCTTGCGCCACCTCGCAGCGGGAGCAGGCGCGGTATACCACTACGCTCGATCACACTTCTCTGCTGACCTGCGCCGCTGAACATATCACCGAAGAAGGCTTTTTTTGCGTGGTGCTGCCGGTAGATATCGGTAATGCGTTTATCGAACGGGCAACCGCGATGGGCTGGCACCTGCGACTGCGCACTGACGTGGCGGAGACCGAGCTGCGGCCGCCGCACCGGGTGCTGCTGGCTTTCTCCCCGACGGCGGGGGAGTGTTTCAGCGACAGGCTGGCGATTCGCGGGCCAGAGCAGCAGTATTCTGAAGGCTTTACCGCTCTGACCGCGGATTTTTATCTCTTTATGTGAGCCAGGGGCGACAGTATCGACGGGCCGCTGTTCGGCAGCGGCTGCGGATAGTCGAGGGTGTAATGCAGACCGCGGCTCTCTTTGCGCAACATCGCGCAGCGTACGATAAGCTCCGCCACCTGCACCAGATTGCGCAGCTCCAGCAGATTATTCGAGACGCGGAAGCGGGCGTAATACTCATCCAGCTCCTGCTGCAGCATGGTAATGCGCCGCAGGGCGCGCTCCAGCCTGCGGGTGGTGCGCACAATCCCCACGTAATCCCACATCAGCAGCCGCAGCTCGTGCCAGTTATGCTGGATAACCACCAGTTCATCCGGGATCTCCACCTGACTTTCATCCCACGCCGGCAGGGTGCTAACCTTCTGGGCCAGCGGCAGGCGTCGGGCAATATCTTCCGCGGCGGACCAGCCGTAAACCAGGCACTCCAGCAGCGAGTTCGAGGCCATACGGTTCGCGCCGTGCAGCCCGGTATAGCTGACTTCGCCGATAGCGTATAACCCATCGACGTCGGTGCGGCCATTATCATCCACCATCACGCCGCCGCAGGTGTAATGTGCGGCAGGGACGACCGGCACCGGATCTTTGGTTAAATCAATTCCCAGGCCGAGCAGCTTCTCGTAAATCATCGGGAAGTGCTGGCGAACAAACGCCTCGGGTTTATGGCTGATATCAAGGAACATACAGTCCACGCCAAGGCGCTTCATCTCATGATCGATGGCGCGGGCGACGATATCGCGTGGAGCCAGCTCGCCGCGTTCGTCAAAGTCCGGCATAAAGCGGGTGCCGTCCGGGCGTTTAAGGTGGGCGCCTTCGCCGCGCAGCGCTTCGGTAAGCAGGAAGTTGCGCGCCTGCGGATGATACAGCGCGGTGGGGTGAAACTGGTTAAATTCCAGATTCGCCACCCGGCAGCCCGCCCGCCAGGCCATCGCGATACCGTCTCCGGAAGAGACGTCGGGGTTAGTGGTGTATTGATAAACCTTGGCGGCTCCGCCGGTGGCGAGCACCACCGCCTTCGCGCTGCAGGTTTCCACGCGCTCTTTATTGCGGTTCCAGATCCACGCCCCGACCACCCGGCGCGTGCCTGGCAAGCCAATCTTATCCGATACGATCAAGTCGACGGCATTGCTGCGCTCAAGGATGCGGATATTGGGGTGGGCGAGGGCTTTATCGACCAGCGTCGTCTCCACCGCTTTGCCGGTAGCGTCGGCGGCGTGGAGAATGCGCCGATGGCTGTGACCCCCTTCGCGCGTGAGATGATAGCTCTCTTCGCCATTGGCCTGGACCTGAGTGTCAAACAATACGCCCTGATCGATAAGCCACTGGACGCATGATCTGGCATTGCTGGCGACGAAGGTGACCGCATGGCGATCGCATAACCCTGCGCCGGCAATCAGGGTATCTTCGACATGGGATTCAATACTGTCCGTCTCGTCGAAAACGGCGGCAATCCCGCCCTGGGCATAGAACGTAGAACCTTCGCTGATCGGCCCTTTACTCAGCACGGTCACCGAACTGTGCTCTGCCAGGCGCAGCGCAAGGGAGAGGCCGGCAGCGCCGCTGCCGATAATCAACACATCACAAGAGAAGTCAGGAGTGGTATTCATCGTCTTTGTTTAATTTACTAAACACATTTAGCTCACAATAGCACCAGCTCGTGAGGAATCGTACATTTTTTTTGGCGGGCGTTGTGACGGCTAAACAGCAGGCGAGCGGAAACGGTCTGGAGCACGGCGAAAATGAGACGCGTGGCAGGTTGATAGCATTGGATTTTATAGTGAAATAAACGCCGTGTTACGATACCCTTCAGGCGGGCCTGCGCTTTTTCTTATTGACTAACCTATCGTTTAGCAACCAGGGCATATAATGATTGATAACGATCTGCCGCCGTTGCCAGACAAAAAACAAAAAGCGTAACGGAACTTTATTGTTTTCATACACTCCAACAGTCAGCTTGCTCATAATGCAGATTTTGGGTGGTGTTTTGAAGACGCATGGGAATTGGGTTTGGGGAGACATTACCTCGGATGAGCGAGCAGTTAACGGATCAGGTCCTTGTTGAACGGGTCCAGAAAGGAGATCAGAAAGCGTTTAATTTGCTGGTAGTGCGCTATCAGCATAAGGTCGCGAGCCTGGTTTCCCGCTATGTACCGCCGGGCGATATCGCTGACGTCGTTCAGGAATCGTTCGTTAAGGCATGGCGTGCGCTGGACTCTTTCCGGGGAGATAGCGCTTTTTACACCTGGTTATACCGTATCGCCGTCAATACGGCGAAGAATTATCTGGTTGCTCAGGGACGCCGTCCGCCGTCCAGCGATGTTGACGCCAACGAGGCGGAAAACTTCGAAAGCGGCGGAGCGTTGAAAGAAATTTCGAACCCTGAGAACTTAATGTTGTCAGAAGAACTGAGACAAATAGTTTTTCGTACCATTGAATCGCTCCCGGAAGATTTACGCATGGCAATTACGTTACGGGAGCTGGATGGCCTGAGCTATGAAGAGATAGCCGCTATCATGGATTGTCCGGTTGGGACGGTGCGTTCGCGTATCTTCCGGGCGCGAGAAGCTATTGATAATAAAGTTCAACCGCTTATCAGGCGTTGACGATAGCGGAATACTGGAAAAGGGTATCAGGCATGCAGAAAGAAAAACTTTCGGCTTTAATGGATGGTGAAACGCTGGATAACGAACTGCTCAACGAGCTGAGTCGTTCTTCTGAGATGCAAAAAACCTGGGAGAGTTACCACCTTATCCGCGATACGCTGCGTGGCGATACCGCAGAGGTGCTGCAATTTGATATCTCCGCCCGGGTGATGGCCGCCATTGAAAATGAGCCCGTTCGTCAGACGGCGCCGCTTATTCCTGAATCTCAGCCCGCACCACACCAGTGGCGGCAGATGCCGTTCTGGAACAAAGTGCGTCCGTGGGCCAGCTCACTAACCCAGATGGGCGTTGCCGCCTGCGTATCGCTTGCGGTTATCGTCGGCGTCCAGCACTATAATGGGCAGTCTGATGCCGCTCAGCAGCCAGAGGCGCCGGTGTTCAATACGCTGCCAATGATGGGCAAAGCGAGCCCGGTAAGTCTTGGCGTACCGGCTGACGCATCAGCAGGTAGCGGCCAGCAGGCTCAGGTCCAGGAACAGCGCCGGCGGATTAACGCCATGCTGCAGGACTACGAACTGCAGCGCCGCCTGCACGCTGAGCAGCTTCAGTTTGGCCAGGCCCAGACTCAGCAGGCCGCAGTCCAGGTGCCGGGTTATCAAACTTTAGGAACGCAATCGCAGTAATGAAGCAACTTTGGTGTGCCATGTCGCTCATGGCAGGCAGTCTGTTGTTCTCTGTCAACGCCTCGGCTGATACATCGTCCGGGGCGTTGTTGCAGCAGATGAACCTGGCCAGCCAGTCCCTCAACTATGAGCTCTCGTTCGTCAGCATCAGCAAACAAGGCGTTGAGTCGCTGCGCTATCGTCACGCGCGACTGAACAATCAACCGCTGGCGCAGCTTCTGCAGCTGGACGGTCCGCGCCGGGAAGTGGTCCTGCGCGGTACGGAAATCAGCTATTTTGAACCCGGCCTCGATCCGTTCACCCTGAACGGCGACTATATCGTCGATTCGCTGCCGTCGTTGGTTTACAGCGATTTCAAACGTCTCAGCGCAGCCTATGATTTTATCTCCGTGGGTCGTACCCGTATCGCCGACCGCCTCTGCGACGTGATCCGCGTCGTGGCTCGCGACGGCACGCGCTATAGCTTTATCGCCTGGCTGGACGCTGAGACTAAGCTGCCGCTGCGCGTCGATTTACTCGACCGCGACGGTGAAACGCTGGAGCAGTTCCGGGTCGTCTCTTTCAACGTTGGCGATAACGTCAGCGCCAGCATGGAGACGCTGGCAAAAGCGAATTTGCCGCCGCAGCTGTCGGTGCCTGAAGGGGGCGACAAAGCCAACTTTAACTGGGCGCCGACGTGGCTCCCTCAGGGCATGACTGAGGTTTCCAGCAGCCAGCGTCGTCTGCCCACCTTTGATGGTCCGGTAGAATCACGTCTCTATTCCGACGGCTTGTTCAGCTTCTCGATCAATATCAACCGCGCCACCGCGGCCAGCAGCGACCAGCTGTTGCGCACCGGCCGACGCACCGTCAGCACGACGGTACGCGATAACGCGGAGATCACCGTGGTGGGCGAACTGCCGCCGCAGACGGCGAAGCGTATCTCAGACAGCATTAAATTCAAGGCAGTACAATGATCAAAGAGTGGGCCACCGTGGTTTCCTGGCATAACGGCGTGGCGCAGGTGCACTGCGACGTTAAAGCCTCCTGCAGCAGTTGCGCCTCCCGCGCCGGCTGCGGCAGCCGGGTATTAAACAAGCTGGGGCCGCAGACCAGCCATACCATCAGCGTGCCCTGCGAGCAGCCGTTGACGGCGGGGCAAAAAGTGGAGCTGGGGATCGCCGAGAGCAGTCTGCTGGGTTCGGCGCTGTTGGTCTACATGGCGCCGCTGGTGGGTCTGTTTGTGATGGCGTCGATTTTCCAGGTGCTGTTTGCCAGCGATATCGCGTCACTTTGCGGCGCGCTGCTGGGCGGCGTCGGCGGGTTCCTGGTGGCGCGCGGTCTGTCGCCGCAGCTGGCAGCGCGCCAGTCGTGGCAGCCGGTGATCCTGAGCGTCGCGTTGCCGCCGGATCTGGTGCGTATCGAAACGCCTTCCTCCGACATGGGTCAGTGATTTCACTGGCCCTTATCTGTATTTACCCTTCCTGTTACAACGCCACAATTTCTGCGGTTATGCTGGATCTAACAGCATTTCCTGGTTTCAAGGATGTAGTGTAGAATGCGGCGTTTTCGGATTAAAAAACGTCAGGCACAGTACAGCGGCCTCATGATACTCGTAAGGCATAATTAACTCTAAATATGAAGAATATACGTAACTTTTCGATCATCGCTCACATCGACCACGGTAAGTCGACGCTGTCTGACCGTATCATCCAGATTTGCGGTGGCCTTTCTGATCGTGAAATGGAAGCCCAGGTTCTGGACTCCATGGATCTTGAGCGCGAACGCGGGATCACTATCAAGGCGCAGAGCGTCACCCTGGACTATAAGGCCAACGACGGTGAGACCTATCAGCTGAACTTTATCGACACCCCGGGCCACGTGGACTTCTCCTATGAAGTCTCCCGTTCCCTCGCCGCGTGCGAAGGCGCGCTGCTGGTGGTTGACGCCGGGCAGGGCGTAGAAGCCCAGACCCTGGCCAACTGCTACACCGCCATGGAGATGGACCTGGAGGTCGTTCCGGTACTCAACAAGATCGACCTGCCTGCGGCCGACCCTGAGCGCGTAGCGGACGAGATTGAAGATATCGTCGGGATCGATGCCCATGATGCGGTGCGCTGCTCGGCGAAAACCGGCGTCGGCGTGACCGACGTGCTGGAGCGTCTGGTGCGCGATATTCCGCCGCCGGAAGGCGATCCGGACGCGCCGCTGCAGGCGCTGATTATCGACTCCTGGTTCGATAACTACCTCGGCGTGGTGTCGCTGGTGCGGATTAAAAACGGCACCATGCGCAAGGGCGATAAGATCAAGGTCATGAGCACCGGCCAGGTCTATAACGCCGACCGTCTGGGCATCTTTACCCCGAAACAGGTTGACCGTACCGAGCTGAAATGCGGCGAGGTTGGCTGGCTGGTCTGCGCGATCAAAGACATCCTCGGCGCGCCGGTGGGCGATACCCTGACCGCCGCCCGCAACCCGGCAGACAAAGCGCTGCCTGGCTTTAAGAAGGTGAAACCGCAGGTGTATGCCGGCCTGTTCCCGGTGAGCTCCGATGATTATGAAGCTTTCCGCGACGCGCTGGGCAAACTGAGCCTCAACGACGCCTCTCTGTTCTACGAGCCGGAAAGTTCTACCGCGCTGGGCTTCGGCTTCCGCTGCGGCTTCCTCGGCCTGCTGCACATGGAGATCATTCAGGAGCGTCTGGAGCGTGAATACGATCTCGACCTGATCACTACCGCGCCGACGGTAGTGTACGAAGTGGAGACCACCTCCAAAGAAGTTATCTACGTCGACAGCCCGTCCAAGCTGCCGCCGCTGAATAATATTCAGGAGCTGCGCGAGCCGATCGCCGAGTGTCACATGCTGCTGCCGCAGGAGTTCCTCGGCAACGTGATCACTCTGTGTGTGGAGAAACGTGGTGTGCAGACCAACATGGTTTACCACGGTAAACAGGTGGCGCTGACCTACGAAATCCCGATGGCGGAAGTGGTGCTCGACTTCTTCGACCGTCTGAAGTCTACCTCCCGCGGCTATGCGTCGCTGGACTACAACTTCAAACGCTTCCAGGCGTCGAACATGGTACGCGTCGATGTGCTGATCAACGGCGAGCGCGTCGATGCGCTGGCGCTGATCACCCACAACGATAACGCGCCGTATCGCGGCCGCGAGCTGGTGGAAAAGATGAAAGATCTTATTCCGCGTCAGCAGTTCGACATCGCGATTCAGGCGGCCATCGGCAACCACATCATCGCGCGCTCTACCGTGAAACAGCTGCGTAAAAACGTGCTGGCGAAATGCTACGGCGGTGACGTCAGCCGTAAGAAAAAGCTGCTGCAGAAGCAGAAAGAAGGTAAGAAGCGTATGAAGCAGGTCGGTAACGTTGAACTGCCGCAGGAAGCGTTCCTCGCCATTCTGCACGTTGGTAAAGACGGCAAATAACCCTAAGGAGTTGGCATGGCGAACATGTTTGCCCTGATCCTGGTGATTGCAACCCTGGTGACGGGCGTTTTATGGTGCCTGGACAAGTTCATTTTTGCACCGAAACGTCGTGAGCGTCAGGCCGCTGCTCAGGCAGCGACCGGCGAGCAGCTGGACAAAAAGACGTTGAAGAAAGTCGGCCCGAAACCGGGCTGGCTGGAAACCGGCGCATCAGTTTTCCCGGTGCTGGCGATCGTTCTGGTGGTACGTTCATTCATTTATGAGCCGTTCCAGATCCCGTCCGGTTCGATGATGCCGACTCTGCTGATTGGCGATTTCATCCTGGTGGAGAAATTTGCCTACGGCATTAAAGATCCTATCTACCAGAAAACGCTGATCGAGACGGGCCATCCGAAGCGCGGCGACATCGTGGTGTTTAAATATCCGGAAGACCCGCGCCTGGACTACATCAAGCGCGCGGTGGGGCTACCGGGGGATAAGGTCACCTACGATCCGATTGCCAAGCAGGTCACTATTCAGCCGGGCTGCAGCTCCGGACAGGCCTGCGGCAACGCGCTGCCGGTGACTTACTCCAACGTGGAGCCGAGCGATTTCGTTCAGACTTTCTCCCGCAGCAACGGCGGCGAGGCGAGCAGCGGTTTCTGGCAGCTGCCGAAGGGCGAAACCAAAGCCGACGGCATTCGCCTCACCGAGCGTCAGGAGACGTTGGGCGACGTCACGCATCGTATTCTGATGGTGCCGATTGCTCAGGATCAGGCTGGCATGTATTACCATCAGAGCGGTCTGCCGCTGGCCACCTGGATTGTGCCGCCGGGTCAGTACTTCATGATGGGCGACAACCGGGATAACAGCGCCGACAGCCGTTACTGGGGCTTTGTGCCGGAAGCAAACCTGGTCGGAAAAGCCACCGCTATCTGGATGAGTTTTGAAAAGCAGGAAGGTGAATGGCCGACCGGTGTGCGGTTATCGCGCATTGGTGGAATTCATTAATTTCATCTGCTGAATTCACGCCGCTGCTGTTATCGCAGCGGCGTGAATTATTTAGTATTTAAATCCATTCAAACTAACGACATCCCGTGTCGTTGCGTATAGAATATCCCCCCGAAGTTTTTGGTTGTCGCTCTGCCGGGTGACACTGCACACGAAAGCGTATTGGTCTGTTTCAACTTCCTGTTTGAAGCGTATGCTCAGGTCGGTTTCGTGTGCTGCATCTTTGACGCATTCATTTATTGGTAACGCATGAACCCCATCGTAATTAATCGGCTTCAACGAAAGCTGGGCTACACTTTTCATCATCAGGAGCTGTTGCAACAGGCATTAACTCACCGCAGTGCCAGCAGCAAACATAATGAGCGCCTGGAATTTTTAGGCGACTCCATTTTAAGTTTCGTGATCGCTAACGCGCTGTATCATCGCTTTCCTCGCGTGGATGAAGGCGACATGAGCCGTATGCGCGCGACGCTGGTGCGCGGCAACACGCTGGCGGAAATCGCCCGCGAGTTTGAGCTGG
Organism: Klebsiella pneumoniae complex sp. WS1778; assembly: GCF_049472055.1. Lineage (NCBI taxonomy): Bacteria > Pseudomonadati > Pseudomonadota > Gammaproteobacteria > Enterobacterales > Enterobacteriaceae > Klebsiella > Klebsiella pneumoniae complex sp. WS1778. The sequence goes on along the minus strand of NZ_JBKGTJ010000001.1, from coordinate 2,000,211 downwards.
GCGAATGCTTGCGCCTCGGGCCGGGCGAACTGAAAAGCGGCGGTTTCCGTCGCGAATCGATTCTCGCGGACACCGTTGAAGCGTTAATTGGCGGGGTTTTCCTCGACAGCGATATTCAGAACGTTGAACGCTTAATTCTCTCCTGGTACCAGACTCGTCTGGACGAAATCAGCCCGGGCGATAAGCAAAAGGATCCGAAGACGCGTCTGCAGGAGTATCTGCAGGGTCGTCATCTGCCGCTGCCGTCCTACCTGGTGGTCCAGGTGCGCGGCGAAGCGCACGATCAGGAATTTACTATCCACTGCCAGGTCAGTGGCCTGAGTGAACCGGTGGTTGGCACAGGTTCCAGCCGTCGTAAGGCGGAGCAGGCTGCCGCCGAACAGGCGCTGAAAAAGCTGGAGCTGGAATGAGCGAAGAAAAAAGTTATTGTGGGTTTGTCGCCATCGTGGGTCGTCCAAACGTTGGCAAATCCACGCTGTTGAATAAGCTGCTTGGGCAGAAGATCTCGATCACCTCCCGTAAAGCGCAGACCACCCGTCACCGCATCGTCGGCATCCATACCGAAGGGCCGTATCAGGCGATTTACGTCGATACTCCGGGCCTGCATATGGAAGAGAAGCGCGCCATTAACCGCCTGATGAACAAAGCGGCCAGCAGCTCGATTGGCGATGTTGAACTGGTCATCTTCGTGGTGGAAGGCACCCGCTGGACGCAGGACGACGAGATGGTGCTCAACAAGCTGCGCGACGCGAAAGCGCCGGTGATCCTCGCGGTCAACAAGGTAGATAACGTGCAGGAAAAAGCGGATCTGTTACCGCACCTGCAGTTCCTCGCCAGCCAGATGAACTTCCTTGATATCGTGCCGATGTCGGCGGAAACGGGGACCAACGTCGACACCATCGCGGCGATCGTGCGTAAGCATCTGCCGGAAGCGATCCATCACTTCCCGGAAGATTATATTACCGATCGTTCCCAGCGCTTTATGGCCTCCGAAATCATCCGTGAAAAACTGATGCGTTTCCTTGGCGCTGAGCTGCCGTACTCCGTCACCGTGGAAATCGAACGTTTTGTGACCAACGAGCGCGGCGGTTATGACATCAACGGCCTGATCCTCGTCGAGCGTGAAGGGCAGAAGAAGATGGTGATTGGCAACAAAGGCGCCAAAATCAAAACCATCGGTATCGAAGCGCGTAAGGACATGCAGGAGATGTTTGAAGCGCCGGTGCACCTCGAGCTGTGGGTTAAAGTGAAATCCGGCTGGGCCGATGACGAGCGCGCCCTGCGCAGTCTCGGTTATGTTGACGACCTCTGAGTTAACGCAACGTGGATGGATGGCAGCGCGCCTTTGTCCTGCATAGCCGACCGTGGAGCGAAACCAGCCTGATGCTGGACGTCTTCACGGAAGAATCCGGTCGCGTGCGCCTGGTTGCCAAGGGCGCACGCTCCAAACGCTCGAATCTTAAAGGCGCTTTACAACCCTTTACCCCCTTGCTGGTTCGCTTCGGCGGCCGCGGCGAAGTCAAAACCCTGCGCAGCGCGGAAGCTGTCTCGCTGGCGCTGCCGCTCAGCGGCATCACCCTCTACAGCGGTCTTTACGTTAACGAGCTTATCTCCCGTGTGCTGGAGCACGAAACGCGCTTCTCCGAACTCTTTTTTGACTATTTGCACTGCATTCAGGCGCTCGCCGGGGCCAGCGGCTCGCCGGAGCCGGCGCTGCGGCGCTTTGAGCTGGCGCTGCTCGGGCACCTGGGCTATGGCGTGGATTTTCTCCACTGCGCCGGGAGCGGCGAGCCGGTGGACGACACCATGACCTACCGCTATCGCGAAGAAAAAGGCTTTATTGCCAGCCTGGTGATTGATAACAACACGTTTACCGGGCACCATTTGAAAGCGTTGGCGAGTCGCGAGTTTCCTGATGTTGATACGCTGCGCGCCGCGAAGCGCTTTACCCGTATCGCCCTGAAGCCCTATCTCGGCGGCAAACCGCTCAAGAGCCGGGAATTGTTTCGCCAGTTTATGCCCGCGCGAAAGGCGCGAGCGGATAATACGAAGAATGATTAACGAGGATTGTCATGGCTGAATTACTGTTAGGGGTCAATATTGACCATATCGCGACCTTGCGTAACGCCCGCGGCACCGCCTACCCGGATCCGGTTCAGGCGGCTTTCATTGCCGAACAGGCCGGCGCCGACGGCATTACCGTGCATCTGCGCGAAGACCGCCGCCATATCACCGATCGCGATGTGCGTATCCTGCGCCAGACGCTGCACACCCGCATGAATCTTGAAATGGCGGTCACCGAAGAGATGCTGACGATCGCCTGCGAAACCAAACCGCATTTCTGCTGCCTGGTGCCGGAGAAGCGCCAGGAAGTGACCACCGAAGGCGGGCTGGACGTCGCCGGCCAGCGCGACAAGATGCGTGATGCCTGTCAACGCCTGGCGGATGCCGGCATCCTGGTCTCCCTGTTTATCGATGCGGATGAAGCGCAGATCAAAGCGGCAGCGGACGTTGGCGCGCCATATATCGAAATCCACACCGGCTGCTATGCCGATGCTAAAACCGACGCCGAGCAGGCGAAGGAGCTGGAACGTATTGCCAAAGCGGCCGCCTACGCCGCCAGCCTCGGCCTGAAGGTTAATGCGGGTCACGGTCTGACCTATCACAACGTGAAAGCGATTGCTGCGCTGCCTGAAATGCATGAGCTGAATATCGGTCACGCGATTATTGGCCGCGCGGTGATGAGCGGCCTGAAACAGGCGGTCGCGGAAATGAAGCGTCTGATGCTGGAAGCGCGCGGCTAATGGCCATTCTCGGGCTGGGTACCGACATCGTCGAGATCGCCCGCATCGAAGCGGTGATCGCCCGCAGCGGCGATCGCCTTGCCCGCCGGGTGCTGAGCGACCATGAATGGAGCATTTGGGAGCAGCACCAGCAGCCGGTGCGTTTTCTGGCGAAACGCTTTGCGGTCAAGGAAGCGGCGGCGAAAGCGCTGGGGACCGGGATCCGCAACGGGCTGGCCTTTAATCAGTTCGAAGTTTACAACGATGAGCTGGGCAAGCCGAAGCTGCGGCTATGGGGTGAGGCGCAACGGCTGGCGGAACGGTTGGGGGTGAGCCATATTCATGTCACGCTCGCCGATGAGCGCCATTACGCCTGCGCCACGGTGATTGTCGAAAGCTAAGCGCGACGGCGGTTAAATTTTATCCGCGTGGTGCATCAGGACGAATTTATCCCACAGCTGTTCTTCACTCTCGACGTGTGCCGGATCTTTCAGAATAGTATTCGGGATCGGGCACACCTTCTGGCAGGTGGGCGTATCGTAATGGCCCACGCATTCGGTGCAGCGGTCGCTGTTAATTTCATAAATGCTGTCACCCATCGAAATGGCCTCATTGGGGCACTCCGGCTCGCACATATCGCAGTTGATGCATTTTTTGGTAATTAACAGCGCCATCAGGAAAATCTCAGAAACAACACAAACAGGGCGGGCATTATACGCCCATTTTCTGCTCAGACCAGCTTTTTCACCAGCGCTTCGCTATGGCGAATGCGCTCCGGCGCCCGCTCCAGATCCTGCTGCACCAGCCCCATAAACAGCAGGTCGGTGAGCATCATTTGCGCGCTGGTGGAGGAGATGGCCGCGCTGCGCGTCGCCTGCTCTTCGGCGATAGTATACAGGCAGTGGGTCGCCTGCTGCTGCAGGGCGTTAGGGCTAAAGCCGGTGATCGCCAGGATCTTACAGCCGACGCGCAGCGCTTCACCGGCCGCCATATTGATCTCCCGACGCTCGCCGGAGTAAGAGATCGCCAGCAGCAGATCGTCGCTGGACATGGCCTGCACCGTCGCCAGCAGAGCGTGCATATCCTGCTCAGAGACAGCGTTGACGCCGATCTTCATCAGCTTCCAGCTAAAGTTACGCGCCACCAGGCCGGACGCGCCAATCCCGGTGACGATCACCCGCCGGGCGTTGCGCAGCAGCGTGACGGCTTCCCGCAGCGTCTCTTCAGTGTTGACGTCCAGCGAGGCATGCATGGCGGCGACATTGTCTTTGATGAGTTTCTCGCCCACCAGACGCAGCGGGTCGTCACCGCGAATGTGGTTATGTACCGGGACGGAGTGCGGATCCGGGCTGCTGGCCAGCGCTTCACTCAGCGCCAGCTTCAGCGCCGGAAAGCCTTTGAACCCCAGTTTTTGGGCAAATTTAACCACGCTGGACTGACTCACCCCGGCTTCCGTCGCCAGCTGCTGTGAGCTGAGGTGCCGGGTGTCATCGGGTTGGCTCAGAATAAAATCGGCCAACTTTTTGTCGCTCGCCGCCAGGGTGGGATAGCGCTGACGAATACGCGTTAAACAGTTCATTGGAGCTCCGCTGGAGCCGTCCGGCTCGTGACTGAAAGAATTTTTATTCGATTATAAGGGGTATACCACGAATTAAAAATTCATAAGCCACAATTTTTCCTTCGCCTGCTAATTTAATTCTTCCTTAACGGCAGGGATGTTTTCCCTCTTCATGGCATAAGACTGTTAAGCTTACCCTAACGAGAAGTGAATCCTGAGAGAAGGGGGCAGTTTGCAGCACAGTGAACGGAGAGTGGTGTTTTTCGATCTGGACGGAACCTTGCATCAACAGGATATGTTCGGCAGTTTTCTGCGCTACCTGCTGCGCCATCTGCCGCTGAACCTGCTGCTGGTGGTGGCGATGGGGCCGGTGATCCTTGCCGGGCTGGCGGTGTGCGGGCGGGCGGCGCGCTGGCCGATGAGCCTCCTGCTATGGGCGTCAACCTTTGGCCGTCGCGAGGCGGTACTGAAGCGGCTGGAAGCGGAGTTTGTCGGCTGGTTTCGTCATCATGTGACAGCGTTTCCCGTGGTTCATGCGCGGCTGACGGCCTACCTCACCAGTACCGATGCCGACGTCTGGTTGATCACCGGCTCGCCGCAGTCGCTGGTGGAACAGGTTTATCGCGATACCCTCTGGCTGCCGCGGGTGAATCTGATAGCCAGCCGCACCGCGCGCCGCTGGGGCGGCTGGGTATTGACCCTGCGCTGCCTGGGCCATGAAAAGGTGGTGCAGCTGGAGAAAAAGATTGGCGCACCGCTGCAGCTGTATAGCGGCTATAGCGACAGTGAGCAGGATAACCCGTTGCTCGGCTTTTGCCAGCATCGCTGGCGGGTCACCCCGCAGGGAGAGCTGCAGCAGCTGGAGTAATAGTGTGTAATTGATAGCTCCCATGTATAATGCGCCCCGCTTTTTCTGCTGGAGTGGCCGCTGTGTCTGACCTCGAACTCAATGATGAATACTGGATGCGTCATGCCCTGACGCTGGCGAAGCGCGCCTGGGAAGAGGGCGAGGTACCGGTGGGCGCGGTGCTGGTGCATAACAATCAGGTCATTGGCGAGGGCTGGAACCGGCCGATAGGCCGTCACGACCCTACCGCCCATGCGGAAATTATGGCCTTACGCCAGGGCGGACTGGTGCTGCAAAACTACCGCCTGATCGATGCCACGCTGTACGTGACCCTCGAGCCCTGCGTGATGTGCGCGGGGGCGATGGTGCACAGCCGTATCGCCCGCCTGGTGTTTGGCGCCAGGGATGCCAAGACCGGTGCCGCCGGCTCGCTGATGGATGTTCTGCATCACCCGGGAATGAACCATCGGGTTGAGATTAGCGAAGGCGTGCTGGCGGAGTCCTGCTCTGCCATGCTGAGCGACTTCTTCCGCTGGCGGCGGGAAGAGAAAAAAGCGCTGAAGAAAGCCCGGGAGCAGAACGGGGAAAGTTAATACAGGTGGCCCGGGAGTTTCATCCGGGCATTATCCATCTGTTTATCGGCGCGAAACTTGAAAAAGGGCAGGGTGGTCTCCTGCGGCTGTTCGAGCTCATTGGGGAGCACGGCCGGGTAATCTTCCGCCAGGGCCAGCGTTTGCTGCTGCTGGCGCTCCTTCTCTGACAAATAGCCGACAAGGCTTATCTGATATTTGCGGATGTTTTCCACATAGGCGTAGGCCTCATGGCCGCGGGCATAGCCGTATTTTAGTTTGCTGTAATAGGGTTTCTGGCTCAGCAGCGGTAAACGCAGCTTAACGTCCGCCCAGCTGTTAGGATTGCCTTTCTGTTTGCGGGTGAGGGCCATGGCGTCCAGCATATGGGCATAGCCCATATTGTAAGCGGCCAGCGCAAACCAGATGCGTTCATCTTTCGGGATCGAATCCGGCACTTTATCCATCATATCCTGTAGATAGCGCATGCCGCCGTCGATACTCTGCGCCGCATCGGTCCGGTCAGTCAGCCCCAGACTTTGCGCCGTATTGCGCGTGAGCATCATCATGCCGCGCACGCCGGTAGGAGAGGTGGCCTGTGGATCCCAGTGGGATTCCTGCCAGGCGATGGCGGCCAGCAGGCGCCAGTCGATCTCGCGGGCGTACTTTTCAAACAGCGGCTGCACCTCCGGAAGAATGTTTTCCACCGCGCGCAGGAAGGTGCGGGTATCGACGTAATCAAAATCGTTGCCGTGGCCGAGGTACTTCTCCTCCAGGCGCGCCAGGGTGCCGTCTTCATTGATGTTGTTGAAGAAATCAAGCATCGCCGCCGACAGGGAATTATCATCGTCCCGGGCGCTGAACCAGGTGACCGGCTGTTCGTCGGTGATATCGAGGGCTACCGCCAGCTCCGGATGGACGCGCTGAAACAGGCTGACGGCCACCGAGTCGGCGATGGTGTAATCGAGTTTGCCGTCAATCACCGCCTGCATCAGCGCCGTGGTGCCGCGTTTTTCGTCCACGCGCCAGGCAAGATCCGGGTATTTCTCGGCTTTTAAGGTCTGCAGGTCGTTGATCGCCACGTGGCCCGGAGCGATGGCGAGCTGCTCGGCGGTCAGCGCCGCGAGGGTGCGCGGCCGGGTATTGCCGACGCGGTAGACCAGCTGTTGCGAAACAGAATAGTAAGTGGGGCCGGCCTGATAGTTTTTCACCCGCTCCTGGTTATAGACCAGCCCGGCAGCCAGCATATCGGCCTGACCGTCGTCGAGGTCGTCAAACAGCTGGCTGATGTTCTGCCGGACGGTTATCTTAAGCGTCACGCCGAGGTAGTCGGCAAACTGCTTCGCCAGTTCGTAGTCCAGGCCGAACGTTTTATTGTTCATGGTGGCAAAGGTCATCGGCGAGTTGATGGTGCTGATGCGCAGCTCGCCGCGAGCGATAATACCCGCCACCCGGTTCTCGGGTTTACCGGACCAGGGGATCGACGGCCACAGGGCAGCCGCCAGCAAAAGGGTGACAATGCCGATCAGCAGATAATTAATCTTTAATTTTTTCAGCGCGTTAATCTTCTGCAGCTTCAGGTTCCTCAGCAGGCGATGTCCGGAAAAAACGCAAGGTTGTCGTCGAATGAGCGGCATTCTGCTTAAGAATGCGCCAGTTGGCAACTTATTCGCGATAGGCGTCACATTTATTGATAAACAGCATCAATGATTTTATTTCTACGCAAACGGTTTCGTCGGGGCGCAGGATTCACTATAATGACGCCCGTTTCCCCCCCTGGCTCACCCTGAAAGCTTCGAAGACGAGAGACTTATGATGGAAATTTTGCGTGGTTCACCTGCACTGTCGGCATTCCGTATTAATAAACTGCTGGCACGATTTCAGGCGGCCAACCTTCCGGTAAGCGCCATATACGCCGAGTATATTCATTTTGCCGATCTGAACGCCCCGCTGAGCGCTGACGATCGCGAGCGCCTGGCGCGACTGCTTAAATATGGCCCGAGCTTAAACAGCCATACCCCGACCGGTAAATTACTGCTCGTGACCCCTCGCCCTGGCACCATCTCTCCCTGGTCTTCTAAAGCTACCGATATCGCCCATAACTGCGGCCTGGCTCAGGTTGTGCGTCTGGAGCGCGGCGTGGCGTATTATGTTGAAGCCTCGACCCTGAGCGAAGCGCAGTGGACCGCGGTGGCGGCGGAACTGCACGACCGCATGATGGAGAGCGTCTTCGACGCGCTGGAAGCGGGCGAAAAGCTGTTCGCTCACCATCAGCCGACGCCGGTGACCAGCGTTGACCTGCTGGGCGAAGGGCGTCAGGCGCTGATTGACGCCAACCTCCGTTTGGGTCTGGCGCTGGCAGATGACGAAATTGACTACCTGCAGGACGCGTTTACCCGTCTGGGACGCAATCCGAACGACATCGAGCTGTACATGTTCGCCCAGGCGAACTCAGAGCACTGTCGCCACAAGATTTTCAACGCCGACTGGATCATCGACGGCGAACAGCAGCCGAAGTCGCTGTTCAAAATGATCAAAAACACCTTCGAAAAAACGCCGGACTACGTCCTGTCGGCCTATAAAGACAACGCCGCGGTGATGGAAGGGTCTGAAGTGGGGCGCTATTTTGCCGACCACCAGACCGGGCGCTACGACTTCCATCAGGAGCCGGCGCACATTCTGATGAAGGTGGAAACCCATAACCACCCGACGGCCATCTCCCCATGGCCGGGCGCGGCAACCGGCTCCGGCGGCGAGATCCGCGATGAAGGCGCCACCGGCCGCGGCGCGAAGCCGAAAGCGGGTCTGGTGGGCTTCTCGGTTTCCAACCTGCGCATCCCGGGCTTCGAACAGCCGTGGGAAGAAGATTTCGGGAAACCGGATCGCATCGTCACCGCCCTGGACATCATGACCGAAGGCCCGCTGGGCGGCGCGGCGTTTAACAACGAATTTGGTCGTCCGGCGCTGAACGGCTACTTCCGCACCTATGAAGAGAAAGTCACCAGCCATAACGGCGAAGAGCTGCGCGGCTACCACAAACCGATCATGCTGGCCGGCGGTATCGGTAACATCCGCGGCGAGCACGTGCAGAAGGGCGAGATTACCGTCGGCGCGAAGCTGATCGTGCTGGGCGGCCCGGCGATGAACATCGGCCTCGGCGGCGGCGCGGCGTCTTCCATGGCCTCCGGCCAGTCCGATGCCGACCTCGATTTCGCCTCCGTCCAGCGTGACAACCCGGAAATGGAGCGTCGCTGTCAGGAGGTGATCGACCGCTGCTGGCAGCTGGGCGACGCCAACCCGATCCTGTTTATCCACGACGTCGGCGCCGGCGGTCTCTCCAACGCCATGCCGGAGCTGGTCAGCGACGGCGGCCGCGGCGGTAAATTCCAGCTGCGCGATATCCTGAGCGATGAGCCAGGCATGAGCCCGCTGGAGATCTGGTGTAACGAATCGCAGGAACGTTATGTCCTGGCAGTCGCCCCGGAGCAACTGCCGCTGTTTGACGAGCTGTGCCGCCGCGAGCGCGCGCCATATGCGGTTATCGGCGAAGCCACCGCCGAGCAGCACCTGAGCCTGAGCGACAGCCACTTTAACGATCAGCCGATCGATCTGCCGCTGGACGTCCTGCTTGGTAAAACGCCGAAAATGACCCGCGACGTGCAGACTCTGAAAGCCCAGGGCAGCGCGCTGGATCGCCAACCGATCACCATCGCCGACGCGGTTAACCGCGTACTGCACCTGCCGACGGTGGCCGAGAAAACCTTCCTCGTGACCATCGGCGATCGCACCGTGACCGGCATGGTCGCTCGCGACCAGATGGTCGGCCCGTGGCAGATCCCGGTGGCCAACTGCGCGGTAACCACCGCCAGCCTCGACAGCTACTACGGCGAAGCGATGGCGATGGGCGAGCGCGCCCCGGTTGCTCTGCTGGACTTCGCCGCCTCCGGCCGTCTGGCGGTTGGCGAAGCGCTGACCAACATCGCCGCCACGCAGATTGGCGAGCTGAACCGCGTGAAGCTGTCGGCTAACTGGATGGCCGCTGCCGGCCACCCGGGCGAAGACGCTGGCCTGTATGAGGCGGTGAAAGCGGTGGGCGAAGAGCTGTGCCCGGCGCTGGGCCTGACCATTCCGGTCGGCAAAGACTCAATGTCGATGAAAACCCGCTGGCAGGAAGGCAGCGAGCAGCGTGAGATGACCTCTCCGCTGTCGCTGGTGATCTCCGCCTTCGCCCGTGTCGAAGATGTTCGTCATACCGTCACGCCGCAGCTCTCGACGGAAGATAACGCCCTGCTGCTGATCGACCTCGGTAAAGGGCACAACGCGCTGGGCGCGACGGCGCTGGCGCAGGTCTATCGCCAGCTCGGCGACAAGCCGGCTGACGTGCGCGATGTCGCGCAGCTGAAAGGCTTCTGGGATGCGATGCAGGCCCTGGTGGCGCAGCGTAAACTACTGGCCTACCACGACCGCTCCGACGGCGGCCTGCTGGTCACCCTGGCGGAAATGGCCTTTACCGGCCACTGCGGTGTGGAGGCGGATATCGCCGCGCTGGGCGACGACCGTCTGGCGGCGCTGTTCAACGAAGAGCTGGGGGCGGTGATCCAGGTCCGCGCCGCAGACCGTGAGGCGGTGGAAGCCATTCTGGCGGTTAACGGCCTGGCGGACTCTGTGCATTACCTCGGTAAAGCGGTCGAGGGCGATCGCTTCGTGCTGACCGCCGGCGATCAGACGGTGTTTAGCGAAAGCCGCACCACGCTGCGCATGTGGTGGGCGGAAACCACCTGGCAGATGCAGCGTCTGCGCGACAACCCGGCCTGCGCCGATCAGGAGCACGAGGCGAAAGCCAACGACGCCGACCCGGGCCTCAATGTGAAGCTCTCGTTTGATATTAATGACGATGTCGCCGCACCGTACATTGCCACCGGCGCGCGTCCGAAAGTGGCCGTCCTGCGCGAGCAGGGTGTGAACTCTCACGTTGAAATGGCGGCGGCCTTCCATCGCGCTGGCTTTGACGCCATTGACGTGCATATGAGCGACCTGCTGGCGGGCCGCACCGGTCTCGGCGATTTCCATGCCCTGGTGGCCTGCGGCGGCTTCTCCTACGGCGACGTGCTGGGGGCAGGTGAAGGCTGGGCGAAGTCGATTCTGTTCAACGAGCGCGTGCGCGATGAGTTCGCGACCTTCTTCCATCGTCCGCAGACCCTGGCGCTCGGCGTGTGCAACGGCTGTCAGATGATGTCCAATCTGCGCGAGCTGATCCCGGGCAGCGACCTGTGGCCGCGCTTTGTGCGCAACCACTCTGACCGCTTTGAAGCGCGCTTCAGCCTGGTGGAAGTGACGCAAAGCCCGTCTCTGCTGCTGCAAGGCATGGTTGGCTCACAGATGCCGATTGCGGTCTCCCACGGCGAAGGTCAGGTGGAAGTGCGCGACAGCGCGCATCTGGCCCAGCTGGAGAGCAAAGGCCTGGTGGCGCTGCGCTTCGTGGATAACTTCGGCAAAGTGACCGAAACCTATCCGGCGAACCCGAACGGTTCCCCGAACGGTATCACCGCCGTGACCAGCGAAAGCGGGCGTGCGACCATCATGATGCCGCACCCGGAACGCGTCTTCCGCACCGTAAGCAACTCCTGGCACCCGGAAAACTGGGGCGAAGACAGCCCGTGGATGCGTATCTTCCGCAATGCGCGTAAACAGCTGGGTTAATTTTCCCGCAGCGTGTCACGCGAACGTATCGGCCCCCTGCTCAGGCAGGGGGCTTTTTTTTATCTGTGACGGCCGGCACGCCAGGGTGTCGGGAATCACCGACAACCGGCATATTGCAGTGTCGCCAAAAGGCGACACTTAAGTTATTGATTTAAATGATGAGTAACTTGGGATACATTTGGTGTCGCTAATTGGCGACGCTATGGATAAAAAGTGTACTGCGCTGGGGTGGCTGGCTTTTATGGTTAAAGCCATATATATCAATGTGTTAATAAAATGTTTGGAAAGGTGGCATAGTTCATGCATAATAATAACCAGTGGCTCATTCACCTTCTTATGTCAGCCCCTTCGGGACGCGCTACATAAACTTCGAATGACGCACAAACAGGTGCCTGCCGTCCAACTCCTGATAATAGCCTGGCTTTATCAGACATCGGGCGAAACGTCGAGTAAGGCACCGCCTCATTCCTGAACAAAGCCAGGCCTTGCGCCTGGCTTTGTTGTTTCTGGGGCGCCGTGGCGACGGGTATCGCTTTTCTCCGGCGCGCTCCTCAGTTAGCATCGACCAGAGCTAATGATTGAGACCACACCTTTGAAGCGACTCTCTCTTTTTCCCCGTTCGCTGCGTCAGCTGGTGACGCTCTCCTTTGTGCTGATCCTGCTGCCGTTGCTGGTGCTGGCCTGGCAGGCCTGGCAGAGCCTCAATGCCCTCAGCGCCCAGGCGGCGCATATCAACCGTACGACGCTGGTCGATGCCCGCCGCAGTGAGGCGATGATCAATGCCGCGCTGGAGATGGAACGCAGCTATCGCCAGTACTGCGTGCTGGACGATCCGACGCTGGCGCGCGTCTATCAAAACCAGCGGCAGCGCTACAGCCAGATGCTGGACGCGCACGCCGGCGTGTTGCCGGACGAAAAGCTCTGGCAGGCGCTGCGCCAGGATGTCAGCGATCTGGCGCAGCTGCAGTGTAACAACAGCGGCCCTGACGCCGAGGCAGCCGCCAGACTGGAAGTTTTCGCCAGTAATAACAGCGACATGGTCCAGGCGACCCGGGCGGTGGTCTATTCCCGCGGCCAGCAGCTGCAGCAGGAGATTGCCGAGCGCGGCCAGTTTTTCGGCTGGCAGGCGCTGGTGCTGTTTCTGCTGAGCCTGGCGCTGGTGCTGCTTTTCACCCGCATGATCATCGGCCCGGTGAAAGGTATCGAAAGAATGATCAATCAGCTGGGCGCAGGGAAGTCGCTGGACGACGCGGCATTGTTTACTGGCCCGCGCGAGCTGCGCTCGGTGGGCAAGCGCATCATCTGGCTCAGCGAGCGCCTGGCATGGCTGGAGTCGCAGCGGCATCAGTTTCTTCGCCATCTGTCGCATGAGCTTAAAACCCCGCTGGCCAGTATGCGTGAAGGCACCGAGCTGTTGGCCGACCGGGTCGCCGGACCGCTGACGCCGGAGCAGCAGGAGATCGTCGAGATCCTCGACAGCAGCAGCCGCAACCTGCAAAAGCTGATTGAACAGCTGCTGGACTACAACCGCAAACAGGCCGACGGCCCGGTAGCCCGGGAAGCAGTGGACCTGGTGGAGCTGGTGGAAAACGTCGTGGCGGCGCACAGTTTGCCTGCGCGGGCTAAACTGATGCATACCGAGCTGGCGCTGCGGGCGCGGCATTGTCTGGCGGAGCCTGCGTTATTGATAAGCGTAATGGATAATCTCTACTCCAATGCGGTGCACTATGGCGCTGAATCCGGTAACATTCGTATCCATAGCTACCGGCACGGAGAGCAGGTGCGTATTGATGTCGCCAACAGCGGCGAACCGATCCCGGCCGCGGAAAAGAATATGATTTTTGAGCCTTTTTACCAGGGAAGTCACCAGCGTAAGGGGGCCGTTAAAGGCAGTGGGCTGGGGTTAAGCATCGCCCGCGACTGCGTCCGTCAGATGCAAGGGGAACTCAGTCTGGTTGACGCCCCCGCCGGGCAGGTCTGTTTTCGCATTACGCTACCCTCAGCGCCGGAATAATCCAACTAATGAATCGATATCGGGGAACTATGTCCCAATTCCTGGCCTGGCGCCGTTCCCTTAGCGGATGGCTGCTCTCAGGCATTGCTTGTCTGACGCTGGCGGGGTGTTCCGCCGGCTTCTCGCCGCATAGTGCGGAAGGTGCCGCCGCCCCCGGGCAGGCGCAGCACCAGGTGGCCGATTTTGTCGCCGTGGACTGCGCTGATATCTGGGCGCACAGCAGCGATGCCAGCGACAAAAACCCCCTCTACTGGCTGCGGGGCATTGACTGCGCCGATCGTCTCGCGCCGGTGCAGGCGCGAGCGGAGGCGAAACGCCATACCGACGACAGCTGGCAGGACGCATTCCGCCGCGGCATTCTGCTTGCCGATGCCAAAATTACCCCTGACGAGCGCCGCGAGCTGGTGGCGCGTCTCGACACCTTCAGCCCGCAAATCGCCGTTCAGGTCCGCCCGCTATATCAGCTCTGGCGCGACGGGCAGACCCGTCAGCTGCAGCTGGTGGAGGAGCGAGCCCGCTACGCGAAGCTTCAGCAGTCCAGCGATAGCGAGCTGGAGACGTTGCGCCAGCAGGAGCAGTCGCTGCGCCAGCAGCTGGAGCTGACCACCCGTAAGCTGGAGAATCTGACGGATATTGAACGCCAGCTCTCCAGCCGCAAGCCGGGCGGCAATTTCGGCAGCGAAAAAGTACCGGAGGTGATCCATGACGATCCGTAAACCGGCGCGTTTGCTGCTGGTGGATGACGATCCGGGGCTGCTGAAGCTGCTCGGCATGCGTCTGGTCAGCGAAGGCTATAGCGTGGTCACCGCCGAGAGCGGACCGGAAGCGCTGCGCGTGCTGGGACGTGAGAAAGTGGATCTGGTGATTAGCGATCTGCGGATGGATGAAATGGACGGCCTGCAGCTGTTCAGTGAGATCCAGAAGGGGCAGCCCGGCATGCCGGTGATCATTCTCACCGCCCATGGCTCGATCCCCGACGCGGTGGCGGCCACCCAGCAGGGCGTCTTCAGCTTCCTGACCAAGCCAGTTGATAAAGACGCCTTGTATAAAGCCATTGATGAGGCGCTGGAGCAGCGATCGCCAGCCACCGACGAAGCGTGGCGCCAGGCGATTGTCACCCGCAGCCCGCTGATGCTGCGCCTGCTCGAGCAGGCCGGGATGGTGGCGCAGTCCGACGTCAGCGTGCTGATTAACGGCCAGAGCGGGACCGGGAAGGAGATAGTCGCCCAGGCGATCCACAACGCCAGCCCGCGTCATGACAAGCCTTTCGTGGCGATTAACTGCGGCGCGCTGCCGGAACAGCTGCTCGAGTCCGAACTGTTCGGCCATGCGCGGGGCGCCTTTACCGGCGCGGTCAGCAACCGCGAAGGGTTATTCCAGGCCGCCGAAGGCGGCACGCTGTTTCTCGACGAGATCGGCGATATGCCTGTCGCCCTGCAGGTGAAGCTGCTCCGCGTCCTGCAGGAGCGTAAGGTTCGCCCGCTCGGCAGCAACCGCGATATCGAGATCAACGTGCGGATCATCTCCGCCACCCACCGCGACCTGCCGAAGGCGATGGCCCGCGGCGAGTTTCGCGAAGATCTGTTTTATCGCCTCAATGTGGTTAACCTGAAGATCCCGCCGCTCTCCGAACGCACGGAAGATATTCCGCTGTTGGCCAACCATCTGCTGCGTCAGTCCGCCGATCGCCATAAGCCGTTCGTGCGGGCATTTTCCAGCGATGCAATGAAGCGGCTGATGGCCGCCAAATGGCCGGGCAATGTGCGCCAGCTGGTGAACGTGATTGAGCAGTGCGTGGCCCTGACCTCGTCGCCGGTGATCGGCGATGCGCTGGTGGAGCAGGCGCTGGAAGGCGAGAACACGGCGCTGCCGACCTTCGTGGAAGCGCGCAATCAGTTTGAGCTGAACTACCTGCGCAAGCTGCTGCAGATTACCAGGGGCAACGTCACCCACGCCGCGCGGATGGCTGGACGCAACCGCACCGAATTCTATAAGCTGCTGTCGCGCCATGAGCTCGACGCCAATGACTTTAAAGAGTAGCTCCGCAACATAGCGCAAGATATGATACGGTAAGCAACCGGTTACGCGACTAAGACAGGAACACCATGAAAAAGATTGATGCGATTATTAAACCTTTCAAACTGGATGACGTGCGTGAAGCGCTGGCCGAAGTCGGCATCACCGGGATGACGGTAACGGAAGTGAAAGGCTTTGGCCGCCAGAAAGGGCACACCGAACTCTACCGCGGCGCGGAATATATGGTGGATTTTCTGCCGAAAGTGAAAATTGAAATCGTGGTGACCGACGATATCGTCGATACCTGTGTGGATACCATCATCCGTACCGCGCAGACCGGTAAAATCGGTGACGGCAAGATCTTTGTCTTCGACGTGGCGCGGGTCATTCGTATCCGTACCGGCGAAGAAGACGACGCGGCGATTTAACGCTCGCCGCTCGTTGCAGTATTGCCGGGTGGCGCTGCGCTTACCCGGCCTACAAATCCCCGCGGCGTCGGGACTTACAGCACCTTATGCGGGCCGAAGCATTCGTAATGAATGTGGTCTTTATTGACCCCTAATTCTACCAGCTGCTTCGCTGCAAACTGCATAAACGCTACCGGGCCGCAGAGATAATACTGCATCTGCGGGTCGCGAATAGTTTCCGCCACCGCCGCTAAATCCATCAAACCTTCGCTATCAAAACGTCCTGCCTGACGGTCAGCCTCGCTCGGGTTGCGATACCAGACGTGAGCGGTAAACGCCGGCAGCGCCGCGCCGAGCGCCTGCACTTCATCGGCAAAGGCGTGGACCTCGCCATTTTCCGCCGCATGGAACCAGTTCACCTGACCCTGATGATGGCTCTTCGCCAGCGCATCCAGCATCGCCAGCATCGGCGTTTGCCCGACGCCGCCTGAGATCAGGGTGACCGGCGTCTGCGGCTCAACATTAAGGAAGAAATCTCCCGCCGGGGCGGCCAGATAGACCACATCGCCTTCGCTGGCATGGTTATGCAGCCAGTTGGAAACCTGGCCGCCTTCCTCGCGTTTAACCGCGATGCGGTAGCCCTTGCCGTCCGCTTTGCGGGTCAGGGAGTACTGGCGAATTTCCTGATATTCGAAGCCTTCCGGCTTCAGCCAGATGGCCAGATACTGGCCAGGCTGGTAATCGGCGACCGGCTGGCCGTCGACCGGCTCGAGCTCAAAGCTGGTGATAAGCTGGCTGCGCGGAGTTTTCCTGACGATGCGGAACGCGCGGGTCCCTTCCCAGCCGCCGGTTTTACTGGCGTTTTGCTGATAGATCTCGGCTTCGCGGCCGATAAAGACGTTCGCCAGCACCCCGTAGGCTTTACCCCAGGCATCGAGCACTTCCTGGCCCGGACTGAACATTTCATCGAGGGTCGCCAGCAGATGACTGCCAACAATATTGTACTGCTCCGGTTTGATCTGGAAGCTGGTGTGTTTCTGGGCGATCTTTTCCACCGCCGGCAGCAGGGCAGGCAGGTTATCGATATTGCTGGCGTAGGCGGCAATGGCGTTGAACAGCGCTTCACGCTGGTCGCCGTTGCGCTGGTTGCTCATATTGAAGATCTCTTTGAGCTCCGGGTTATGCGCGAACATCCGATCGTAGAAATGGGCGGTTAACTTTGGTCCAGTCTCTACCAGCAGAGGGATGGTGGCTTTGACCGTAGCGATGGTTTGAGCGTCGAGCATAGTGTGCTTCCTTGGGTGTTATCTTAATGATGTATTTTAAATGCATCTTAAGGAAATAACCCTGCGTTGTAAATGGTTCTTTAACACTTTCCGCCGTTGCAGTTACAACATGAAGAATTTGCATCACAATCCTGAAAAGAAATCCGTTGATACTGAGAGAGGCGTTATTGCTCAAAGCCTTGTGTCATGCGGAGCCAAACGTTTGCGTAAAATCCTTTGTCAAGACCTGTTATCACAGAATGATTCGGTTATACTGTGGGCCGTTGTCCAATCGGACCGCCTTTTTAGGCCGAAATTTTATTGTTAGCTGAGTCAGGAGATGCGGATGTTAAAGCGTGAAATGAACATTGCCGATTATGATGCCGAACTGTGGCAGGCTATGGAGCAGGAAAAAGTACGTCAGGAAGAGCACATCGAACTGATCGCCTCCGAAAACTACACCAGCCCGCGCGTAATGCAGGCGCAGGGCTCTCAGCTGACCAACAAATACGCTGAAGGATATCCGGGCAAGCGTTACTACGGCGGCTGCGAATACGTCGACGTGGTTGAGCAACTGGCTATCGACCGCGCGAAAGAGCTGTTCGGCGCTGACTATGCTAACGTCCAGCCGCACTCCGGCTCCCAGGCTAACTTTGCCGTCTACACCGCGCTGCTGCAGCCGGGCGACACCGTGCTCGGTATGAACCTGGCGCAGGGCGGCCACCTGACTCACGGCTCCCCGGTTAACTTCTCCGGCAAACTGTACAACATCATCCCTTACGGTATTGATGAGTCCGGCAAAATTGACTACGACGACATGGCGAAGCAGGCTCAGGAACACAAACCGAAGATGATCATCGGTGGTTTCTCCGCTTACTCCGGTATCGTTGACTGGGCAAAAATGCGTGAAATCGCTGACAGCATCGGCGCTTACCTGTTCGTCGATATGGCGCACGTGGCAGGCCTGATTGCCGCTGGCGTATACCCGAACCCGGTTCCGCATGCTCACGTCGTGACCACCACCACCCACAAAACCCTGGCGGGTCCGCGCGGCGGCCTGATCCTGGCGAAAGGCGGTAGCGAAGAGCTGTATAAGAAGCTGAACTCTGCGGTATTCCCAAGCGCGCAGGGCGGCCCGCTGATGCACGTTATCGCGGCGAAAGCGGTGGCGCTGAAAGAAGCGATGGAGCCAGAGTTTAAAGTTTACCAGCAGCAGGTTGCGAAAAACGCCAAAGCAATGGTGGAAGTGTTCCTGAACCGCGGCTACAAAGTGGTGTCTGGCGGTACTGAGAACCATCTGTTCCTGCTGGACCTGGTGGATAAAAACCTGACCGGTAAAGAAGCTGACGCTGCCCTGGGCCGCGCCAACATCACCGTCAACAAAAACAGCGTGCCGAACGATCCGAAGAGCCCGTTCGTGACCTCCGGTATCCGCATCGGTTCTCCGGCTGTGACTCGTCGCGGCTTTAAAGAAGCGGAAGTCAAAGAGCTGGCTGGCTGGATGTGTGACGTGCTGGACAATATCAATGACGACGCGGTCATTGAGCGCGTGAAAGGTAAAGTGCTGGATATCTGCGCCCGCTTCCCGGTATATGCGTAAGCGTTAGCGTTGACATCAAAAAGGCCGCGTATGCGGCCTTTTTTGCGTCTGCAGATTAGCGGCGGTCGAGGGAGATCGCCCCGGGGCCGGTTACCGCTAGCAGCAGGAAGGCGCCGGCGATGCTGACGTTTTTCCAGAAGTTAATCATGTTCGGCAATACCGCATCGCCAGTCATATCCCAGTAGTGATGGCCAATCACCGCCGTGCCGAGGGTGTAGAAGATAAAGATGACCGCCAGCGGGCGGGTGAAAAAGCCCAGCACAATTAAAATCGCGGCAGGCACTTCCATAATGACGGCGATAATCGCCGCCAGGGTCGGCATCGGCGCGCCGGAGGCGGCCATGTATTGCACCGTACCGCTAAAGCCCAGCAGTTTGGGGTAGCCAAAAAGTAGAAACAGAACCACCACGGCGATGCGGGCGATGAGCAGTAGCAGAGAGCGGGATGCGCCAAAATCAAAATAGCGGAGTGTGTTCATAATCAGCTCGTTATGAGAGACGTGTGATTTAAACGTAATACACAAAGTTGCCAGCCGCCATAGCAGGAAAATAATAATGTCGCGCTTCGTTTCATTAGGATTTCGCCGTATCGTTGGTCGCACTTTGATGCCCGGTTATCGGATTTTATTTAATACAACCGGTGACGGAGTGGGGAGTGCTCCGTGATGCGCGTCACGATTTAAAGACAAATGTACTCAACTTCCATATAGAGAGTGGGACACAGGTTTACTCACGATGGGGTTTATCGCCAGACTATCGCCACCATTCGGGAGGAAATCATGGTCTTGCACTCCACGCGCTGGCTGGCGCTCAGTTATTTCACTTACTTTTTTAGCTACGGTATTTTTCTGCCCTTCTGGAGCGTCTGGCTGGCCGGCAACGGGCTGACCCCGGAAACCATCGGCATTTTGCTTGGCGCCGGTCTGGTGGCCCGTTTTCTCGGCAGTCTGCTGATTGCCCCGCGGGTGAGCGATCCCTCCCGGCTGATCGCCGCGCTGCGCGTGCTGGCGCTGTTAACCTTGCTCTTCGCGCTGGCCTTCTGGGCCGGCACCCACGTAGCATGGCTGCTGGCGATTATCATCGGCTTCAACCTGTTCTTTTCACCGCTGGTGCCGCTGACGGATGCTCTGGCCAATACCTGGCAAAAGCAGATCACCATGGACTATGGCCGGGTGCGGCTATGGGGCTCCATCGCCTTTGTGATTGGTTCGGCGCTGACCGGTAAGCTGGTGAGCCTGTTCGATTACCGGGCGATCCTGCTGATGCTAAGCCTGGGCGTCGCCTCGATGCTGCTCGGCATGTTGCTTAAGCCGTCGGTGATGCCTCAGGGGGCGTCGCGCCAGCAGCAGGGGGCCGGAATGGCGGCCTGGCTGACGCTGGTGCGCCAAAGCTGGCGCTTTCTCGCCTGCGTTTGTCTGCTGCAGGGGGCGCACGCCGCCTACTATGGCTTTAGCGCCATCTACTGGCAGCAGGCCGGCTATTCGGCCTCGGCGGTCGGTTATCTGTGGTCGTTAGGTGTGGTGGCGGAAGTGGTGATCTTCGCGCTGAGTAAAAAGGTGTTCCGCCGCTTCAGCGCGCGGGATCTGCTGCTGCTCTCTGCCCTGTGCGGGCTGGTTCGCTGGACGCTGATGGGCTGGACCACAGCGCTGCCGGGGCTTATCCTCGCGCAGATCCTTCACTGCGGGACCTTTACGGTGTGTCATCTGGCGGCGATGCGCTATATCGCCGCCCGCCAGGGCAGCGAAGTGATCCGCCTGCAGGCCGTCTACTCCGCGGTGGCGATGGGCGGGAGTATCGCCATTATGACCGTCTTCGCCGGCTTCCTCTATCAGCACCTGCACCAGGGCGTGTTCTGGGTAATGGCGCTGCTGACCATCCCGGCGTTGGCTATTCGGCCAAAAACGGTGGCGGCCTAGTCCTCGAGCATCGCGCAGATATGCTGCTGCTGGCGTTCGGTGAAGCAGTTCTCCGCGTGGATCAGCGGCGGTGAAAACAGCGGCAGCGCCGTCGCATAGGGAGTGACGATAAGCGTCACCCCTTTGGGCGCGCCTTCCTTCTGAAAGCGCTCTATGCTCTGGTATTTGATATTCAGCGGCAGCAGCGTCAGTTCGCGCAGCTGCTGCTCCAGGGCCGCTTCCATATCCGGATTATCATCGGTTAGCAGCAGAACCTGCTTCTCGTGCAGGTCGCTTTTCTGCATCAGCCAGGCGCCAAAGATCACCGCGATTAAGCTGGTCTCTTCCTCATTAAAACGGACGTGCCAGGCCTCCTCGAATTCGCTCAATGCCGCCTGGGTGGTGCGCAGTAAACGAGGATAGAGCCGGCTCACTTCCTCCGTGAGCGTGCTGTCGATGCCGATGGCAAACACGCTGCGGATCAATGCCTGCGACAAGTGAATATAAAGCTGGTCGCTCAGCCCCTGTTCGTCACTGAACGACCTGCCGGCGAGCATCTGGAAGCGGTGGATCAGGCCGGAAATAGCCAGCCGCAGGCGTCGATCCTGCGGGTGACCATCGCGAAGCGGATCGGGGGTTTTGAGCATCATAAACAGCAGCGAGAGGAAAAAAGGCTCTCCGACATGCGGCGGAGCGCCGACCCGGCGCTGCCAGTGGCGGACAATCTCCTGCGCCAGAGTGAACTCGGCGGCGGTCTGCGCCCAGCGTTGCTGTTCATCATTGAAGTCGGGTGAATAGCCCCGGTGATGCTCAAGCAGGCAGTACTGCAGGTACAGGCGCAGAAACTGGACGTCCCGGCAGTCGAACTGGCGATTGAGCGCTCGTGCGCAGCGGTTCACCAGCGCCTGCAGGTTGGTATCATCGTACAAGGTACGGGCGATGCCTTCCTGTTTAAGCTGCGTTTTCAGCGCCGGGGTAAAATGATGGTTAACGAACTGCGGGCACAGGCGCAGCCCCCGCCGCAGCGCATGCAGCAGGCATAAACGTTGGTCGAGCGCGGCGCCTTCAATCCGATAGCTGCCGTCCACCTGTGACCGAAGGGTCAGGCGGTGGTAACGCTGAATTTCGCGTCCGGTCTCCTCGATATCCTGCCGGGCCGTGGTCTCATCAACGAGGTTGATTCTGCCAAGCCGTTCAGTCGTTACCGACTGTCCGGGCAGATAAAACATCAGGAGCACCTGGCTACGGCGCTGTGGACTGGAAAGCGCAGATGGTGGTTCAATGACGGTCATCATCTGGTAAGTTCCAGTTAGGGTTTCCGCTAAGGATAGACAATGACGGCGGCGGGGGCAGGGAAGTGCGCCCGCTTTAGCTCAGGATTGCTGGCGAAGTTCACAGAATTTTTCACGTGAGGAACAGATGAACAGAGTGAAACAATGCACCAGCGCGGCGTTTTTCATGGTTTTATCATGGACAGCCGCTGCGCATCCGCATAGCTTCATCAGTTTGCAGAGCGAGCCGGTGGTCAAAGACGGCCTGCTGAGCGCCTTTAAAATGCGCTGGACAATGGATGAAATAACCTCCTCGGATCTGCTTTACGACGCCGGAAACGCTAAACCGGGTAGCGAAGTATGGAAAAAACTGGCGGCGGAGGTGATGGCCAACGTGCTCGGCCAGCACTATTTCAGCGAGCTGTGGCACAACGGCCAGCGGGTGAAATTTGACAATCGCCCCGACGGCTACGGTCTTGAGCGCGACGGTCTGCAGGCGGTACTGACCTTTACCCTGCCGCTGGCGACGCCGCAACCCGTTGCCGGGCAGACGTTTACCTTTTCCACTTTCGATCCGACCTACTATGTCGATATGTTTTATGACAAAGATAGCGATTTTTCCCTGCCCGCCGCGCTGCAGGCCGTCTGTAAGGCAACGGTGATGACGCCAAAACCGAATGACAAAATGCTCTCATACGCCCAGTCGCTGGATAAAGCGGATGCGCCGCCTGAGGATATGGCGCTGGGCAGCTATTTTGCCCAGAAGGTGACGCTGACATGTCAGTAATTTTTACCCCTCGCGCGCGAACTTCGCGCTGGAAAGCGCTGTGGCCGCTGGCGCTGCTGCTGGCCGTGAGCGTAACGGGCGGCATCTGGCTGTGGCTGGCCTGGCCGCAGGTGCTGATGCAGAGCGCGGTCTGGCAGCGCGCGCTCAATCTGGAGCTCAGCCGCCTGCTGCAGGCGGTGGCGGAGAACCCGGCTGCGGCGGGGCTGTCGCTGCTTGGATTCAGCTTCGTTTACGGGGTGCTGCATGCCTTAGGGCCCGGCCACGGCAAAATTGTCATTACGACCTGGCTTGCCACCCATCCCTCAAAGCTGAAATCGAGTATTAACCTGACGCTGGCCGCCTCTTTGTTGCAGGGGCTGGTGGCTATCGCGCTGGTGGTGGTGGTGCTGGCGCTACTGCAGCTGCCAGCGCGCCAGCTGCATCTCAGCAGTTTCTGGCTGGAGAAGGGCAGCTATTTGCTGGTGGGCGCGTTAGGTCTGCTGCTCTGCTGGCGGGCGCTGAAAAAGCTGCGTCTGCTGCTGAGCCGGCCAACGTTTACCGCGTTCACCCCGCATCATGTTCATAACGAACACTGCGGCTGCGGGCATCAGCATCTCCCGGCCCCGGAGCAGCTGCAGGCCGGCGATGACTGGCGGGCTCGCACCGTGATTGTCCTGTCGATGGGCATGCGTCCCTGCTCGGGGGCGATCATGGTCCTGCTGTTCAGCAAAGTGATCGGGGTGTTCAACTGGGGGATGGCGGCGGCGCTGGCGATGGCGGCAGGGACCTCATTGACTATCACGGCGCTGGCGCTGCTGGTGCACAGTTTTCGCCAGCTGGCGGTGAAGCTGGGTCAGCATCAGGCACCGCCGCTGTGGCGCCAGGTAGGCTGGCTGACGCTGGCGCTGGCCGGCGGCGTCATTTTGCTCGCGGCGGCAGGCGTGATGTGGTTCAGCGCCGTCCCGGCCGGCGGCGGGATCCGTCCGTTTTAGCCAGGCGTCGGGCGCAAATCCGAAAGTGGGCGCCGGCGCTTGCCGCTGACGCGGCGATGCTCTAGTTTTCCGCTTTTCGGCGGGTGACAAGGAGTCGCTATGGCCGCAAATATCGTTTCTCCCGCGCAGAGCGGGCGGTTCTATTATGGCTGCGCCGGCGCCGCCGGGCTGCTGGCGGGCCTGGCGATCGTCTTCTGGTTTCCAGCCCTGGCCAGCTGGTGGCCGTCCGATCTGGTGCGCGTCTACCACGCCATGCCGTATGTTATGCGATTCAGGGTGACGAGTGTCGCGGATATCCCGCTGGTGGCCTACGCCACCCTGACGCTGTCAGGCTTCGTGCTGGCCTTTTGCCATCCCGGGCACAGTAAACTGCCCATCGTCGCCTGGGCTGTGCATAACCAACCCTCGCCGCGGGAGATGGTCGACTGGATCCTGCGCAGTTGGGCGTTGCAGTTCGGTTTTCTGGTGATCATTTTCTGGCGTTTCGCGTTTATGAGTAAGCTAAGCAGCGACAGGCTAATGCAGATTGCGGGCATCTGTAACGACGTTTGCTATCTGGCCACGCTGGTGCTGGCAGCAATACTGCTGCGCGACGGCTGGCGCGGCGTTAAAGGCGTTGCCGCACCGGCAGGCAATATTCGCATTCCGCTGATCGTTGCCCTGAGTTTTTATCTGCCGTTTCAGCTGGTATGGATTTTACTCAGTGCGCAGCAGTATGAGCTGCCGCTGTGGGGATGGCTGCTGCTGGTTCCGGCGATGGTGGGCGTGCTGCTCGCTCGCCTGGCGACGGTAGGAATAGCGCTGTGTTTCCGGTGCTGGCTGGGGCCGCAGGGCTGCCTGCGCTGGCGCGGACCGCTGGCTTTATTTAGCGGCCTGACGGTGCTCTGTATTGGCGGTAATGCGGTGATTCGCCAGATCCTGAGGATGCTGTCATGACATAAAAAAGGAAGCCGCGGCTTCCTTTTTGACATCAGTAAGAGATTAACGCTTCAGCGCATCGCTCAGCTGCTCGCGCATGTTCGCCAGCATCGCTTTTACCACGCGCGGGTTACCGGCAACGATGTTGCCCGTCAGCATATAGTTATGACCGCCGGTGAAGTCGCACACGATAGCGCCTGCTTCACGAGCGATCAGCTCGCCTGCGGCGAAATCCCATGGTTTCAGGGCGATTTCAAAGTAACCGTCAACGCGGCCGGCGGCAACGTAGGCCAGATCCAGTGCGGCGGAGCCGGTACGGCGGAAATCGGCGCATTCGGTGAACATGTTGCCGAGAATATTCATGTAAGTGGTGGCGTGCTGCTTCGCCTTGAACGGGAAGCCGGTCGCGATGATGGTGCCGTCGAGGTCGCGAGCGTTGCTGCCGCGCAGACGGTAGCCGTTCAGCTGCGCGCCCTGGCCGCGGGTCGCGGTGAACAGTTCGTTACGCATCGGATCGTAAACCACCGCGACTTCAGTACGGCCTTTGATGCGTACGGCGATGGAAACAGAGAAGTGCGGCAGACGTTTAACGAAGTTGGTGGTGCCATCCAGTGGATCGATAACCCATTGAACATCCTGCTCTTCACCAGCGTGTTCACCGCTTTCTTCGGTGATAATGGTGTGCTGCGGGTAAGATTTGCGAATGGTTTCGATAATAATCGCTTCGGCGGCTTTATCGACGTTGGTCACAAAATCATTGCTGCCTTTCTGGCTGGTTTCTACGGTGTCTGGCGTTTCGTAGTGTTTGGCAATTAAATTACCCGCCTTGCGCGCGGCGCGCACGGCGATGTTCAGCATCGGATGCATCGGTCTCTCTCACTGGATGTTAAAGAACGGGAAAAAACGGCGCATATAATAACAGCGAAATCTGCTTATGTCTCCGTTTTATGGTAGCATGCCCGAATAATCTTTAGCCGAAGAACCATAATGCTGCAAAATATTCGAATCGTACTGGTAGAAACTTCCCACACCGGCAATATGGGCTCCGTTGCCCGCGCGATGAAAACCATGGGCTTAACCAACCTGTGGCTGGTCAATCCGCTGGTGAAGCCTGATTCCCAGGCCATTGCGCTGGCCGCGGGTGCCAGCGACGTCATTGGCAACGCGCAGATCGTCGATACCCTTGATGAAGCGCTGGCGGGCTGTAGCCTGGTGGTTGGCACCAGCGCGCGTTCCCGCACGCTGCCGTGGCCGATGCTCGACCCGCGCGAATGCGGTCTGAAAAGCATCGCCGAAGGCCAGCATGCGCCGGTGGCGCTGGTGTTTGGCCGCGAGCGCGTTGGCCTGACTAACGATGAACTGCAGAAGTGTCACTACCATGTGGCCATCGCCGCCAATCCGGAGTACAGCTCGCTGAACCTGGCGATGGCGGTGCAGGTTATCGCCTATGAAGTGCGGATGGCCTGGCTGGCGGCGCAGGAGCAAGCGCAGCCGGCGGTTGAACATGAAGAGGCGCC
Organism: Klebsiella pneumoniae complex sp. WS1778; assembly: GCF_049472055.1. Lineage (NCBI taxonomy): Bacteria > Pseudomonadati > Pseudomonadota > Gammaproteobacteria > Enterobacterales > Enterobacteriaceae > Klebsiella > Klebsiella pneumoniae complex sp. WS1778. Next base: position 1,974,094 of record NZ_JBKGTJ010000001.1, on the reverse strand, counting down.
GTACCCGCTGGTGGACGATCTGGAGCGATTCTACGACCATCTTGAGCAGACGCTGCTGGCGACGGGCTTTATCCGCCCGAATCATCCGGGGCAGGTGATGAACAAGCTGCGTCGTCTGTTCACCCGCGCACGTCCGGAAAGCCAGGAGCTGAACATCCTGCGCGGCATGCTGGCGTCTATTGAGCAGCAGAATAAAGGTAAGTAAGAGCGTTAACGCCGGATGGCGCTTCGCTTATCCGGCCTACGAATCTACATCTCTGTTGTAGCCCGGGCGAGGCCTTTGGCCGACCCTGGGAGCGGCTCGAAATTAATAACGGCACGGAAAGCCAAATACCTGACTAAAACAGTCAAGTAAATAGTTGACCAAATTACTCGGGAATGTCAGACTTGGCCCTGCTATGCAATACCCATATTAATAAAAAGCCCGGCCAGGGGCGAGTTTGAGGTTAAGTAAGACATGAGACTGACATCTAAAGGGCGTTATGCCGTGACCGCGATGCTTGACGTTGCGCTCAACTCTGAAACGGGCCCGGTGCCGTTGGCAGATATTTCAGAGCGTCAGGGAATTTCGCTTTCCTATCTGGAACAGCTGTTCTCTCGCCTGCGTAAAAATGGCCTGGTTTCCAGCGTTCGTGGCCCAGGCGGTGGTTATCTGTTAGGTAAAGATGCCGGCAGTATCGCCGTCGGCGAAGTCATCAGCGCCGTGGACGAATCCGTTGACGCCACCCGTTGCCAGGGCAAGGGCGGCTGTCAGGGCGGCGATAAATGCCTGACTCACGCGCTGTGGCGCGATCTGAGCGAGCGTCTGACCGGCTTCCTGAACAATATCACCCTCGGAGAACTGGTGAATAACCAGGAGATCCTCGATGTTTCCGGTCGTCAGCATCAGCACGAAACCCAGCGCAATGCGCGCACCCAGGACGCGATCGACGTTAAACTGCGCGCCTGAGTGACCCGTCCCGTTTCGGGCTGCGGCTGACAGGGCGAGGCAGCGCGAAACGGCGGGACAACGATTATAAAGAGCTTTCAGAATCAGGCCGGGATGCTCCGACATTCCGTGTACTCGGTCGTACATCAAGCCGGTTGCCTGATTCCTTGCATTGAGTGATGTACGGAGTTTAAGAGCAATGAAATTACCGATTTACCTCGATTACTCCGCAACCACGCCGGTGGACCCGCGTGTTGCCGAGAAAATGATGCAGTTCCTGACCATGGACGGGACCTTTGGTAACCCGGCCTCTCGTTCCCACCGTTTTGGCTGGCAGGCTGAAGAGGCGGTTGATATCGCCCGCAATCAGATTGCCGAGCTGGTCGGTGCCGACCCGCGCGAAATCGTCTTTACCTCTGGTGCGACTGAATCCGACAACCTGGCGATCAAGGGTGCTGCCAACTTTTATCAGAAAAAAGGCAAGCACATCATCACCAGCAAAACCGAGCATAAAGCGGTTCTGGATACCTGCCGTCAGCTGGAGCGCGAAGGCTTCGAAGTGACCTACCTGGCGCCGCAGAGCAACGGGATTATCGATCTGAAAGAGCTGGAAGCGGCGATGCGTGACGACACCATCCTGGTTTCCATCATGCATGTGAATAACGAAATCGGCGTGGTGCAGGATATCGCTACCATCGGCGAGATGTGTCGCGCCCGCGGTATCATTTACCACGTAGACGCCACCCAGAGCGTGGGCAAGCTGCCTATCGATCTCAGCCAGCTGAAAGTGGACCTGATGTCCTTCTCCGGTCACAAAATCTACGGTCCGAAAGGCATCGGCGCGCTGTACGTGCGTCGTAAGCCGCGCATTCGTATCGAAGCGCAAATCCACGGCGGCGGCCACGAGCGCGGTATGCGTTCCGGTACTCTGCCTGTTCACCAGATCGTCGGCATGGGTGAAGCTTACCGTATCGCCAAAGAAGAGATGGAAAGCGAGATGGCGCGTCTGCGCACGCTGCGCAACCGTCTGTGGAACGGCGTGAAGGATATGGAAGAAGTGTACCTCAACGGCGACCTTGAGCAGGGCGCGCCGAACATTCTTAACGTCAGCTTCAACTATGTTGAAGGCGAGTCGCTGATTATGGCGCTGAAAGACCTGGCGGTTTCCTCCGGTTCAGCCTGTACTTCCGCGAGCCTTGAGCCATCCTACGTGCTGCGCGCGTTAGGCATGACTGATGAACTGGCGCACAGTTCTATTCGTTTCTCTTTAGGTCGTTTCACTACCGAAGAAGAGATTGACTACGCCATCAACCTGATTCGTAAATCCATTGGCCGTCTGCGCGAGCTTTCTCCACTGTGGGAAATGTTCAAACAGGGCGTGGATCTGAACAGTATTGAATGGTCACATCACTAATTCGGCACCAATAAGGAGAATTCATCATGGCATACAGCGAAAAAGTTATCGATCATTACGAGAACCCGCGCAACGTCGGCTCTTTTGACAACAGCGACGAGAACGTCGGCAGCGGCATGGTCGGCGCGCCGGCCTGCGGCGACGTGATGAAGTTGCAGATTAAAGTCAACAATGAAGGTATCATTGAAGACGCGCGCTTCAAGACCTACGGCTGTGGTTCTGCTATCGCTTCCAGCTCCCTGGTCACCGAGTGGGTGAAGGGTAAATCCCTGGACGAAGCGCAGGCGATCAAGAACACCGATATCGCCGATGAACTGGAACTGCCGCCGGTGAAAATTCACTGCTCTATTCTGGCGGAAGACGCGATTAAAGCCGCGATTGCGGATTACAAAAGCAAACGTGAAGCAAAATAATTAGTTGAGGTTTTGTTATGTCGATTACTCTTAGCGACAGTGCAGCAGCGCGAGTCAATGCCTTCCTGGCAAACCGCGGAAAAGGGTTTGGCCTGCGCCTGGGCGTGAGAACCTCCGGCTGCTCAGGTATGGCCTATGTACTGGAGTTTGTTGACGAGCCGGCGGCTGAAGACACCGTGTTTGAAGACAAAGGCGTGAAGGTCGTGATCGACGGCAAAAGTCTGCAATTCCTCGACGGCACGCAGCTGGACTTCGTCAAAGAAGGCCTTAACGAAGGGTTTAAGTTCACCAACCCGAACGTCAAAGATGAGTGCGGCTGCGGCGAAAGCTTTAACGTATAATCGGTACACCCCAACCCCACCGCGGTCACGCCGCGCGTGGGGTTTTCGTTTAGATGCATGACCCTGAGGTTACTATGGACTATTTCACCCTCTTCGGGTTACCAGCCAGCTATACCCTCTCGCTTGAACAACTGGCTGTCCGGTATCAGGATCTGCAGCGCCAGTACCATCCGGATAAATTTGCCAGCGCGCCCGCTGCGGAGCAGCTTGCGGCGGTTCAGTATTCCGCCACCATTAACCAGGCCTGGCAGACGCTGCGCCATCCCCTGACCCGCGCAGAATACCTCCTCTCGCTGCATGGCTTCGATCTGGCCAGCGAGCAGCATACCGTTCGCGATACCGCGTTCCTGATGGAACAGCTGGAACTGCGCGAAGAGTTGGATGAGATCGGCCAGGCGAAAGACGAAGCGCGGCTGGAAAGCTTTATCAAACGAGTGAAAGCGCTGTTTGATACCCGCCATCAGCTGATGGTTGACCAATTGCATAATGAGAGCTGGGAGGCGGCGGCGGACACGGTGCGTAAGCTCCGTTTCCTCGATAAACTGCGCAGCAGTGCTGAAGAACTCGAAGAAAAACTGCTCGATTTTTAATTTTCGGAAGCAATTATGGCCTTATTACAAATTAGTGAGCCCGGCCTGAGCGCCGCGCCGCACCAGCGTCGTCTGGCGGCCGGTATCGACCTGGGCACCACCAATTCTCTGGTGGCTACCGTGCGTAGCGGCCAGGCCGAGACTCTGCCCGATCATCAAGGCCGCTATCTGCTGCCGTCGGTGGTGAACTACCACGCATCGGGGCTGACCGTCGGCTATGACGCCCGGCTGAACGCCGCCCAGGATCCCGCCAACACCATCAGTTCCGTGAAACGGATGATGGGGCGCTCCCTCGCCGATATCCAACATCGCTATCCGCATCTGCCGTATCAGCTGCAGGCCAGTGAAAACGGCCTGCCGATGATCCAGACCGCCGGCGGCCTGCTGAACCCGATTCGCGTCTCCGCCGATATTCTGAAAGCGCTGGCTGCCCGGGCCACTGAAGCGCTGGCCGGCGAGCTCGACGGCGTGGTGATCACCGTCCCCGCTTATTTTGATGACGCCCAGCGTCAGGGGACCAAAGACGCGGCGCGTCTGGCGGGTCTGCACGTGCTGCGCCTGCTTAATGAACCGACCGCGGCGGCTATCGCCTATGGCCTTGATTCCGGCCAGGAAGGGGTGATTGCGGTCTACGATCTCGGCGGCGGCACCTTCGATATCTCTATTCTGCGCTTAAGCCGCGGGGTGTTTGAAGTGCTGGCTACCGGCGGCGACTCGGCCCTCGGCGGGGATGATTTCGATCATCTGCTGGCGGACTACCTGCGCGAGCAGGCGGGCTTCAGCGACCGTAGCGACAACCGCCTGCAGCGTGAGCTGCTGGATGCCGCCATCGCGGCGAAAATTGCCCTTAGCGATGCCGAGGTGGCGCACGTTGAGGTCGGCGGCTGGCAGGGCGATATTACCCGCAGCCAGTTTAACGATCTGATCGCCCCGCTGGTAAAACGCACGTTAATGGCCTGCCGCCGGGCGTTGAAAGACGCTGGCGTTGAGGCGCAAGAGGTGCTGGAAGTGGTGATGGTCGGCGGTTCGACCCGCGTGCCGCTGGTGCGTGAGCGCGTAGGCGAATTCTTCGGCCGCATCCCGCTGACCGCCATTGACCCGGACAAAGTCGTCGCCATTGGCGCGGCGATCCAGGCCGATATTCTGGTCGGCAACAAGCCGGACAGCGAACTGCTGCTGCTCGACGTTATCCCGCTGTCGTTAGGGCTGGAAACCATGGGCGGTCTGGTGGAGAAAGTGATCCCGCGTAATACCACCATTCCGGTGGCCCGCGCCCAGGAGTTCACCACCTTCAAAGATGGCCAGACGGCGATGTCCATTCATGTGATGCAGGGCGAGCGTGAGCTGGTGCAGGATTGCCGTTCGCTGGCGCGCTTTGCGCTGCGCGGTATCCCGGCGCTGCCGGCGGGCGGGGCGCATATTCGCGTCACCTTCCAGGTGGATGCCGATGGCCTGCTGAGCGTCACGGCGATGGAAAAATCGACCGGCGTGGAAGCCTCTATTCAGGTGAAACCGTCTTACGGTCTGACCGATGGCGAAATCGCCACCATGATTAAAGATTCGATGAGCTACGCCGAACAGGATATTCAGGCGCGCATGCTGGCTGAACAGAAAGTAGAAGCCGCACGCGTCCTGGAAAGCCTGACAAGCGCGCTGGCCGCCGACGCCGCGCTGTTAAGCGCCGCGGAGCGTCAGGCTATCGATGCTGCTGCGGAGCAGGTACGCGCCGCCGCGGCAGGCGACGACGCCGACGCCATTAAAGAAGCGATTAAAAATATCGACACACAAACCCAGGAATTCGCCGCCCGCCGTATGGATCAGTCGGTCCGTATCGCGCTGAAAGGCCAATCCGTGGACGAGGTTTAAAATGCCAAAAATTGTATTTCTGCCCCACCAGGACCTGTGTCCGGATGGCATCGTTGTGGAAGCTGAGACCGGTGAGACTATTCTGGATGCGGCGCTGCGTAGCGGCATCGAGATTGAACACGCTTGCGAAAAATCCTGTGCCTGCACCACCTGCCACTGCATCGTGCGTGAAGGCTTTGACTCGCTGGCGGAAAGTACCGAAGATGAAGACGATATGCTGGATAAAGCCTGGGGACTGGAGCCTGACAGCCGCCTGAGCTGCCAGGCGCGCGTCACCGACGAAGATCTGGTCGTTGAGATCCCGCGTTACACCATCAACCACGCACGCGAGCACTAATATGGCACTGAAATGGACCGACAGTCGTGAAATCGGCGAAGCGCTGTATGACGCTTACCCTGACCTCGACCCAAAAACCGTTCGCTTTACCGACATGCATCAGTGGATTTGCGATCTGGAAGAGTTTGATGATGATCCGAACGCATCCAATGAAAAAATTCTCGAGGCGATTCTGTTAGTCTGGTTAGACGAAGCCGAATAATTTTCGCGTCATGATTTATGCGGCGGTATAAAGTCGGATGAATCATCGAGCGAGAGAACGTTACGGGCTGCCATACGGTGGCCCGTTTGCTAAGAAGGATAATGATAATGACCGAAGCCATGAAGATTACGCTTTCCACTCAGCCAGCCGATGCGCGCTGGGGAGAGAAGGCGTCTTACAGCATTAATAATGATGGCATTGCCCTGCATCTCAACGGTAAAGACGACCTGGGCTTGATTCAGCGCGCGGCGCGTAAAATTGACGGCATGGGCATCAAGCATGTCGCGTTAAGCGGCGAAGGCTGGAACACCGACCGCGCGTGGGCGTTCTGGGCGGGCTATAAAGGCCCGAAAGGCACCCGAAAAGTTGAATGGCCGACCCTGGACGATGTGCAGAAAAGCGAGCTGGATAACCGTCTGACCATTATTGACTGGGTGCGCGACACCATCAATGCGCCGGCGGAAGAGCTGGGCCCGGAACAGCTGGCGCAGCGCGCCGTCGACCTGCTGTGCAGCGTGGCGGGCGAAAAGATGAGCTATCGCATCACCAAAGGCGAAGATCTGCGTGAGCAGGGCTATCTCGGCCTGCACACCGTCGGCCGCGGCTCCGAGCGTCCGCCGGTTCTGCTGGCGCTGGACTATAACCCGACCGGCGATAAAGAAGCCCCGGTATACGCCTGTCTGGTAGGTAAAGGCATCACCTTTGATTCCGGCGGCTACAGCATCAAACAGAGCGCCTTTATGGATTCAATGAAGTCTGATATGGGCGGCGCGGCGACTGTCACCGGCGCTCTGGCTTTCGCCATTACCCGCGGGCTGAATAAGCGCGTGAAGCTCTATCTGTGCTGCGCCGACAACCTGATCAGCGGCAACGCTTTCAAACTGGGCGATATTATTCATTATCGCAACGGCAAAACCGTCGAAGTGATGAACACCGACGCCGAAGGTCGTCTGGTGCTGGCGGATGGCCTGATTGACGCTTCGGCGCAGAAGCCTGAGCTGATCGTCGATGCCGCCACCCTGACCGGCGCGGCGAAAACCGCCCTCGGCAACGACTACCACGCGCTGTTCAGCTTTGACGATGCGCTGGCGAATCGCCTGCTGGCGAGCGCCCAGGCGGAAAATGAAGCGTTCTGGCGTCTGCCGCTGGCCGAATTCCACCGTAATCAGCTGCCGTCTAACTTCGCGGAACTGAACAATACCGGCAGCGCAGCCTATCCGGCCGGCGCCAGCACCGCGGCGGGCTTCCTGTCCCACTTCGTGGAAAACTACCACCAGGGCTGGCTGCATATCGACTGTTCGGCAACCTACCGCAAATCGGCCGTTGAGCAGTGGTCGGCGGGCGCGACGGGGCTTGGCGTACGTACTATCGCCAATCTGCTGACGGCTGAGTAATGGCCTTGCCGGGTAGCGCTACGCTTACCCGGCCTGGAAAATCCGCAGGCCCGTGCGGACGTCGCGCCGCCGGGCGATTTTTGAAGTAGCCAAACTATGTCCGAAACCAAAAACGAATTAGAAACCCTGCTGGAAAAAGCGGCTACTGAGCCCGCTCATCGTCCGGCATTTTTCAGCGCGCTGCTTGAGGCCACCGTCTGGGTACCGGGCAGCGCAGCCGATGGCGAGCAGATTGTTGAAGATAGCGCGCTGGATCTGCAGCACTGGGAAAAAGATGACGGCACGTCGGTCATTCCGTTCTTCACTTCGCTGGAGGCCCTGCAGCAGGCGGTGGAAGACGAACAGGCTTTCGTGATGATGCCGGCCCGCACGCTGATGGCGATGACTCTCGGCGAATCGCTGTTCCTCAACCCGAAGCTGCCGAGCGGTAAAGAATTCACCCCGCGGGAAATCAGCCATCTGCTCGGGGAAGAGGGCAGCCCGCTCAGCACCCAGACGGTGCTGGAGGGGGGCGAAGCGCTGCTGCTGTCTGAAGTCGCCGAGCCGCCGGCGCAGATGGTGGATTCGCTGACCACGCTGTTCAAAACGCTGAAAACCGTCAAGCGGGCGTTCCTGTGCTCGATCAAAGAGCACGCCGACGCGCCTGCTAATCTGCTTATCGGCATTGAAGCGGAAGGGGATATCGAGTCCATTATTCAGACCACCGGCAGCGTGGCCACCGATACCCTGCCCGGCGATGAGCCGATCGATATTTGCCAGGTGGTAGACGGCGAGAAGGGCATCAGCCACTTTATGATTGCCCATATCACGCCGTTCTATGAAAAGCGCTGGGGCAGCTTCCTGCGCGATTTCAAACAAAACCGCATTATCTGACAGCGGGGGCGGCAGCCCCCGGTTTCGCTATACTTTCAGCTCGATGCCAAAGCGGGTTGGTAAAGATTAATGCAGGGCGGCAACGATTCGCGGATAGGCTGACACCATGTGATAGAGCAGAAATCCCGCCACGCACAGCGTGACGATGCCGTTGAAGAGCGCCATATCCCCGCGCCAGGCACTGCACCTTTCCTCTCCCAACAGATAGCGTAGCGCTGCTACCAGCCCGGCGACCAGCATAAACGCCAGTAACACCCCCACCATCTGCGCGCTGACAATATACCAGCCCAGCGGCGTATTCACGCCCCGGGCGCTCATCAGCGCGATCTGCGCCGGCAAAATCGTCTGGAATCCGAGGGTGAGGAGCATCAGAAGGCGCAGATCCGCCAGCTGAGCATCGAATGTGCGGGCCAGACGTCGGGCGTCACGCAGCAGCAGCCCTCCTGACGTCACCGCCGCGGCAACGCTGATGTGCTGGAGAATAAAAATATATAACGCCAGGGTCCCGGATCCGACCCGGGACAAAAAGAACAGATTGCAAAAGACCATGACCAGCAGGCCAAATTTCGTCACCCAGGCACGGAGTACCTCGCCGGGCCAGCGGCGGCTTGACGCCGGGTTGTGCATCATCCATGCGGCAAGCGTCGATTTACCATAACCGGGCGCGAGCAGCACCATCAGAAAACCCAGCAGCGCCTGATGACCATAGGTGATCAGCGGGACGTCTGCCAAAGTGACGCCGATAAAGCGGGTATAGACGGAAACGGGCGCAGGAACCAGGCTTAACCATGTTCGGTTCCATTGCGGCCAAAAATAGAGGATCGCGCCGCCGACCAGCAGGCCAGCGATGCCTCCCAGCCAGGGAAGGCGCGGGGAATAAGCAGAATGTGGGTTGGAGACTAATGCCATTTTCACTCCTTGTGGTGACATCAGGTTAGGGATTAAGCGCTCCCTCCTGGAGCTGGCCCCGACGGCGCCCGTTAAGCGCGCTTTCGGCGGGAGATGGTGAATTAGTCAGGGCAACCTTCGAGCCTGGCGTAAAGATCCTCATGAAGATATTCCAGCTCCAGCAAGGCGCCATCGCGTGCCTGGTTGAGGGCTTGCTGATGCTGCCATTCGTCGTGGCTCTCCTCTCCACCGGCAAAAATCTCCTGCAGATATTCAATCAGTGACGATTCTGCCAGCCAAAGGTCATTCTCTTTACCCTCGAAGCGGACGACAGGATATTCACCCTGTTCATCACGCTCGGTGACATAGATAAATACCTGCTGATCTCCGGGATGGCAGAGGCGAATCAGGGCAGGAAGACGCGGATCGTCGTTCCAGACGGGCATCAGCTCTTCAATATCCAGCCCGATCATATCAAGGCCATTCATATAATAAGCATCTTCATCCAGCGAGTCGGAAAGCAGGACGCCATGTTCATCAATGGCGTCCAGAACCGATTCCAGCACCCGTTGACCGTGGGGGCTTGTCAGCTGGCAATCGTAAGCCAGCAGCGCTTTCAAACTTTCCGGAAGCGCCACGGTTTCGCTATTTTGCGGATCGCGGTATTTCCGTACTCGCAGGCGATCCACTTCCTCTACGGGCATCGGTTTTGGGGTGGGATTGCGGTTGTGCTTGTGTACGACATCCATGAGATCCGGTAATGAAAAAGCCATCATTCAATTTCCTTATATAGTGGGTGGCAGTAAAGCGAACACGGCAGGCGCAAGCCCTGCGGCAGCACAGAGTAACCGGTTTAGCGGCTGGCAGGAGAAAGAGGCGGGGAAAATCAGAAATTATTTAGTGGCCGCGGAACGGGGGCCCGCGGCCATACGGCGTTTACTGAGCGGCAGGAGCCGGTTCAATCGGCAGATCGCTGCGCGCCCCCCATTCGCTCCATGAGCCGTCGTACAGGCAGACGCCGTTCACGCCAAGCGTGGTGAGCGCCAGCACCACCACCGCCGCCGTCACGCCGGAGCCGCAGCTGGCGATAATGGGCCGGTCAAAATCGACGCCCTGACGCAAAAAGATGTCGTTCAGCTCGTCGACGGTCTTCAGCTCGCCGTTAATCACCAGATCCGTCCACGGCACGTTAAGCGCGCCGGGGATATGCCCGCGCCGCAGGCCCGGGCGCGGTTCGTCAGCCTGGCCGTTAAACCGGGCCGCCGGACGCGCATCGACAATCTGTGCCGACCCTTCATGGCTGACCAGCAGCACGTCGGTCAGGCGCTTAATTTGCTGAGGATCGAAGCGTACGTCGAATTCCCCTTCGGCCACCTCCGGCACCCCTTGTTCCAGCGGCAGTTCGTCGCGGCGCCAGCCCTCCAGTCCACCGGCCAGAATCGACACCTTCTCCACGCCAAAGGCGCGCAGCATCCACCAGGCGCGAGGCGCGGAAAACAGATTGCCTTCGTCATAAACCACGAGGTGCTTATCGCTGCAGACGCCCAGTTCGCGCATGGCGACGGCAAACGCCTCGGCGCGCGGCATCATATGCGGCAGCGGGCTGGTGTGATCGGACAGCGCCTCGATATCGAAAAACAGCGCGTTCGGCACATGGCCGGCGCGGTACTCCGCGGCCATATCGCGCAGGGCCTCCTGTCCGGCGGGCGCCATGCGGGCGTCGATAATCTGGATCTCCGGGTCATCAATATGTTCCGCCAGCCAGTCGGCGGCGACAAAAAACGAGGTGGACATAGGTGCCTCCGTTTTACTATTCATGACTGAATTGTCGGCGTTTTATCGGGTGCTGACAAGTTAAGGACGCCAGAGTGGGGACGACGTCACGGCACTTTTCTGATTAATCGGCAGAAACCCGCGTCATCACTGTTGAGAAGCGCCGCCTTAACGCATAATAAAAAGTGATAATTTGCATCAGGCCCACCGGCCGAGGGGTTAGAAGGATGAAACCATTTCGTTTAGCGGCGCTGTCACTGGCGCTCCTTACCGCATTTTCATTAACCGGGTGTGATGACAGCGGTGCACCGCAGGCTACGGCCCCGACGCCGGCCGCCGATAGCGGCCCTGGCGCGGCGGCAAAACCGGACAGCGCCCAGCTGGCGGCGCTGGCGGAAAAAAGTCAGGGCAAAGCGCTGACGCTGCTCGACGCCTCGGAGGTGCAGCTGGATGGCGCCGCGACCCTGGTGCTGACCTTTTCCGTGCCGCTGCAGCCGGACCAGGATTTCTCCCGCAGCGTACACCTGGTGGATAAGAAGAGCGGTAAGGTAGATGGCGCCTGGGAGCTGGCGCCGAACCTCAAAGAGCTGCGTCTGCGTCACCTGGAGCCAAAGCGCGAGCTGATTGTCTCGGTCGACCCGACGCTGGTCGCCCTGAACAAGGCGACGCTCGATAAACCATTCGAGAAGACTCTGACCACCCGTGATATCGCGCCAAGCGTTGGGTTTGCCAGCCGCGGCTCGCTGCTGCCGGGCAACGTGATCGCCGGGCTGCCGGTGATGGCGCTGAACGTCGATAACGTCGACGTGAACTTCTTCCGCATTAAGCCGGAATCGCTCTCGGCCTTCGTCAGTCAGTGGGAATACCGCAATTCATTAAGCAACTGGGAATCCGACGAGCTGCTGAAGATGGCCGATCTGGTATACAGCGGCCGCTTTGACCTCAATCCGGCGCGCAATACCCGCGAAAAGCTGCTGCTGCCGCTGAGCGACATCAAGCCGCTCCAGCAGCCTGGCGTCTACGTGGCGGTCATGAACCCGGCGGGTCATTATAGCTACAGCAACGCGGCGACGCTGTTTACCCTTAGTGACATCGGCGTGTCGGCGCATCGTTACCATAACCGGCTGGACGTCTTTACCCAGAGCCTGGAAAACGGCGCCGCCCAGTCTGGTATCGACGTCCAGCTGCTCAACGCCAAAGGGCAGACCCTGGCGCAGGCGAAAAGCGATAGCCAGGGTCACGTCACCCTGCAAACCGATAAAGAAGCCGCGCTGCTGCTGGCGCGCAAAGAGGGGCAGACCACGCTCCTTGACCTCAAACTGCCGGCGTTGGATCTGGCGGAGTTCTCCATTGCCGGCGCGCCTGGCTTCAGTAAACAGTTCTTTATGTTTGGCCCACGGGATCTCTATCGTCCGGGCGAAACGGTGATCCTCAATGCGCTGTTGCGCGATAGCGACGGCAAGCCGCTGGCGGAACAGCCGGTGAAGCTGGAGGTGGTCCAGCCGGATGGCCAGGTGATCCGCTCGGTGATGAGCAAGCCGGTTAACGGCCTGTACCAGTTTACTTATCCGCTCGACAGCGGCGCGGCCACCGGCATGTGGCACATTCGCGCCAGCACTGGCGACAATCAGCCCCGCGAATGGGATTTCCACGTCGAAGACTTCATGCCGGAACGCATGGCGCTGAAGCTGACGCCGCAGGCGGCGCCTGTCGCGCCGAATGCCGATGTCGCCTTTGGCGTCAGCGGCGCTTATCTCTACGGCGCGCCGGCCAGCGGCAACCAGCTGCAGGGCAAACTGTTCCTGCGCCCGCTGCGCGACGCCGTCGCCGCTCTGCCGGGCTTCCAGTTCGGCGATATCGCGGAAGAAAATCTCTCCCGCAGCCTTGATGAAGTCCAGCTGACGCTGGATGAAAACGGCCATGGTGAAGTGACGACCTCAAGCCAGTGGCAGGATAGCCATTCGCCGCTGCAGGTGGTGTTGCAGGCGAGCCTGCTGGAGTCCGGCGGGCGTCCGGTCACCCGTACGGTTATGCAGCCGATCTGGCCTGCCGAGGCGCTGCCGGGGATCCGCCCGCAATTTACCCTGCAGGACGTTTACGACTACCGCACTGACACCACGGTGAAGCAGCCGGTGGTGGATGAAAACAGCAACGCCGCGTTTGATATCGTCTATGCCGACGCCAAAGGCGAGAAAAAAGCCGTTTCCGGCCTGCAGGTACGGCTGATCCGCGAGCGCCGCGATTATTACTGGAACTGGTCCGACAGCGAAGGCTGGCAGTCGCAGTTCGATCAAAAAGATCTGCAGGAGGGCGAGGAGTCGCTGGATTTGCAGGCCGGCCAGATCGGTAAAGTGAGCTTTCCGGTAGAGTGGGGCTCCTATCGCCTGGAGGTGAAAGGACCGGACGATGTCGTCAGCAGCGTGCGCTTCTGGGCGGGCTACAGCTGGCAGGATAACAGCGAAGGCACCGGCGCAGCGCGTCCGGACCGGGTCACCATGAAGCTGGATAAACCGAGCTATAAGCCGGGTGACACCATCAGGCTGCACATTGCTGCCCCGGCGGCGGGTAAAGGCTACGCGATGGTGGAATCCAGCGAAGGGCCGCTGTGGTGGCAGGAGGTTGACGTACCTGCCGAGGGGATGGACCTGTCGATCCCGGTGGATAAAGCCTGGAATCGCCACGACCTCTACCTCAGCACGCTGGTGGTTCGTCCTGGCGATAAATCCCGCTCGGCGACGCCGAAACGCGCGGTGGGCCTGCTGCATCTGCCGCTGGGCGATGAAAACCGTCGCCTGACGCTGGCGCTGGAGGCCCCGGATAAAATGCGCCCCAACCAGCCGCTGACGGTGAAAGTGAAAGCCAGCGTCAAAGAGGGCGAGGCGCCGAAACAGGTGAACGTTCTGCTCTCGGCGGTCGATAGCGGGGTGCTGAATATTACCGATTACGCCACCCCGGATCCGTGGAACGCCTTCTTTGGCCAGAAACGTTATGGGGCGGATATCTATGATATTTACGGCCAGGTCATTGAAGGACAGGGACGTGTGGCCAGCCTGCGCTTCGGCGGCGATGGCGACGAGTTAAAACGTGGCGGTAAACCGCCGGTTAACCATGTGACCATCATCGCCCAACAAGCGCAGCCGGTGGTGCTGAACGATCAGGGCGAAGGGACGGTGACGCTGCCGATCGGTGATTTTAACGGCGAACTGCGGGTGATGGCTCAGGCCTGGACGGCGAATGACTTTGGCAGCAGCGAAGATAAAGTGGTGGTGGCCGCCCCGGTCATCGCCGAGCTGAACACTCCGCGCTTCCTCGCCAGCGGCGACACTACGCGTCTGGCGCTGGATCTCAGCAACCTGACCGATAAACCGCAAACCCTGCAGGTGCATCTTGCCGCCAGCGGGCTGGTGTCCTTGACCGAGGGTCAACTGCCGCCGGTGCAGCTGGCGCCGGGGGCACGCAGCACGCTGTTTGTGCCGGTGAGCGCGCTGGCGGGCTTCGGCGATGGCCAGGTGAACGCCACGATCAGCGGCCTGAGCCTGCCGGGGGAAACCTTCGCCCCGCTGCAGAAACAGTGGAAAATCGGCGTTCGTCCGGCGTTCCCGGCGCAGACCGTCAACAGCGGCGCCGTGCTGCAGCCCGGCGAAAGCTGGCAGGCGCCAGCGGCACAATCGGCAGGTTTCGCCCCGCAGACGCTGCAGGGCCAGCTGCTGCTCAGCGGCAAGCCGCCGCTGAATCTCGCGCGTTATATCCGCGATCTGAAAGCCTATCCTTACGGCTGCCTTGAGCAGACCGCCAGCGGTCTGTTCCCGTCCCTGTATACCAGCGCGGCGCAGCTAAAGGCGCTGGGCATCAGCGGCGATAGCGACGAAAAACGCCGCGCGGCAATCGATGTCGGCATCTCGCGCCTGCTGCAGATGCAGCTGGAAAACGGCGGCTTTGCGCTATGGGATAAAGAGGGGCCGGAAGAGTACTGGCTGACCGCTTACGCCATGGATTTCCTCGTTCGCGCCGGCGAGCAGGGTTACAGCGTGCCGGTCAACGCTATCAATAAAGGCAATGAACGCCTGCTGCGCTACCTGCAGGAGCCGGGGCTGATGACCGTACGCTACAGCGACGACGCCCAGGCCAGCCGCTTTGCCGCTCAGGCCTATGCCGCGCTGGTGCTGGCGCGTCAGCAAAAAGCCCCCCTCGGCGCCTTGCGTGAAATCTGGAGCCGTCACGACCAGGCGCGATCCGGCTTGCCGCTGTTGCAGCTCGGCATCGCGCTGAAAACCATGGGTGATGCGCCGCGCGGCGACGCCGCGCTGAAGCTGGCGGTTGCCACCCCGCGTCAGGATGAGAAACGCTGGCTGGGCGATTACGGTAGCCCGCTTCGCGATGACGCCCTGAAGCTGGCGCTGCTGGAAGAGAATAAGCTGCTGCCGGAGGTGCAAAATCAGCTTTTGAGCACGCTGTCGGAAGAGGCCTATGGCCAGCGCTGGCTGTCGACCCAGGAAACCAACGCCCTGTTCCTTGCCGGACGGACGCTGGCCGACCTGCCGGGCAGCTGGCAGGCGCAAACCTCGCTGCAGGCGGAGCCGCTGACCGGCGACAAAGCGCAAACCCGCAACCTCGACGGCGATCGG
This sequence comes from Klebsiella pneumoniae complex sp. WS1778, assembly GCF_049472055.1. Lineage (NCBI taxonomy): Bacteria > Pseudomonadati > Pseudomonadota > Gammaproteobacteria > Enterobacterales > Enterobacteriaceae > Klebsiella > Klebsiella pneumoniae complex sp. WS1778. The sequence continues at coordinate 1,958,450 of NZ_JBKGTJ010000001.1, read as the reverse complement.
CTGGCGGCACTGCAGGTGAGCAACACCGGCAGCCAGCCGCTGTGGCTGCGCCTCGACAGCAGCGGCTATCCGCAAAGCGCGCCGCAGCCGGGCGGTAACGTCCTGGGGATTGAACGAACTATTTTCGATACCCAGGGGCAGCAGAAATCGCTGTCATCACTGCGCAGCGGCGAACTGGTACTCGTCAAGCTGGAGGTGACCGCCAAACGCAACGTGCCTGACGCGCTGGTGGTTGATCTGTTGCCAGCCGGTCTGGAGCTGGAAAACCAGAATTTGGCCAACAGCAGCGCCAGCCTGCAGGAGAATGGCGAAGCGGTGCAAAACCTGCTTAACCAGATGCAGCAGGCGGATATTCAGCATATCGAGTTCCGCGATGACCGCTTCGTCGCCGCAGTCGCGGTCAATGAAGGTCAGCCGGTGACGCTGGTCTATCTGGCGCGAGCGGTGACGCCGGGCACTTATCAGGTCCCGCAGCCGCAGGTGGAATCGATGTATGTGCCGCAGTGGCGGGCGACCGGAGCGGCCAGCGGCCCGCTCACCGTGACGCCGTAAATGCGCGTATTGCCTCGGGTAAAACGCTGCTGGCGCGGGCTGGCGGCGTTTATTTTTCTGCTGTGGCTGGCGGTGCTGGCGGCCGATCGCCTGTGGCCGCTGCCGCTACGGGACGTTACGCCCGCCCGCGTGGTGGTGGCGGAAGACGGGACGCCGCTGTGGCGGTTTGCCGACGCGCAGGGCGTCTGGCGTTATCCGGTCACTCTCGCCGACGTGTCGCCGCGTTATCTTCAGGCGCTCATCCAGTATGAAGACCGCTGGTTCTGGCGCCATCCGGGGGTCAATCCCTTCGCTGTAGTGCGCGCCGCCTGGCAGGATCTCACCTCCGGGCGGGTCATTTCCGGCGGCAGCACGCTTACCATGCAGGTGGCGCGCCTGCTCGATCCCCACCCCCGCACTTTCGGCGGCAAGCTGCGCCAGCTGTGGCGTGCGCTGCAGCTGGAGTGGCATCTGTCAAAAAGCGACATTCTGACCCTCTATTTGAACCGCGCGCCATTTGGCGGCACCCTGCAGGGTATCGGCGCGGCCAGCTGGGCCTATCTCGGGAAGCCGCCTGCCCGGCTTAGCTACGGCGAGGCGGCGCTGCTGGCGGTGCTGCCCCAGGCGCCCAGCCGTTTACGTCCGGACCGCTGGCCGCAGCGGGCCCAGGCGGCGCGCGATAAAGTGCTAGCGCGTATGGTCAGTCAGGGCGTTTGGCCGGAGCAGGCGGTAAAGGAGGCGATGGAGGAGCCGGTGTGGCTGTTTCCGCGCCAGATGCCGCAGCTGGCGCCGCTCTTCGCCCGTCGGGCGCTGGCGAGCAGTGGCGATGAAAAGGTGGTGACGACCCTCGATGCCGGACTCCAGCGGCAGCTTGAGGATCTGGCGCTGAACTGGAAATCGCGCCTGCCGCCGCGCAGTTCGCTGGCGATGGTCGTGGTCGATCACACGGATATGAAAGTCCGCGGCTGGGTGGGTTCGGCGGATATTACGGACGACAGCCGCTTTGGCCACATTGATATGGCGTCGGCGGTCCGTTCGCCGGGGTCGGTGTTGAAACCCTTCATTTATGCGCTGGCGATGGATGAGGGGCTGATTCATCCGTCGTCGTTATTGCAGGATGTGCCGCGGCGCTTTAGCGATTATCGCCCCGGTAACTTTGACAGCGGCTTTCACGGCCCGGTGAGCGCCAGCGAGGCGCTGGTGCGCTCCCTGAATCTGCCGGCGGTCCAGGTACTTGAAGCCTACGGGCCCAAACGTTTCGCGGCGAATTTGCGCAATGCCGGGTTGCCCCTGATGCTGCCCGCCGGCGCCGAGCCAAATCTGTCGTTGATCCTTGGCGGCGCCGGGGCGAGGCTGGAAGATATCGTCGCGGCATACAGCGCCTTTGCCCGCCACGGGAAGGCGGCGCGGCTGCGCATGAAGCCCGGAGACCCGCTGGTGGAAAGGGCGCTGCTATCCCCGGGGGCGGCGTGGATCGTCCGGCGCATCCTGGCCGGCGAAGCGCAACCGGTTCCCGATGCCTCACTCCCGCAAGTGGCGCCGCTGGCCTGGAAGACCGGCACCAGCTACGGGTATCGCGATGCATGGGCGGTGGGTCTCAATGCGCGTTATCTGATAGGCATCTGGACCGGGCGTCCGGACGGTACGCCGGTGGTGGGGCAGTTTGGTTTCGCCAGCGCGGTGCCGTTGCTCAATCAGGTCAATAATCTGCTGCTCGCCCGCCCGGCGATGAGCCGCGGCGGCCTGCCGGTCGATCCGCGCCCGGCAACGGTCAGCCGCGGGACGCTCTGCTGGCCCGGCGGCCAGGCGCTGCCGGCGGGCGACAGCAACTGCCGTCGTCGCCTGGCCAGCTGGCTGCTGGAAGACAGCCAGCCGCCGACCCTGCTGCTGCCGGGGCAGGAGGGCGCGCGCGGGATCCGCTTCCCGGTGTGGCGTAATGAACACGGCGAACGGGTGGCGGCGGATTGTCCCGGGGCGCGCGAAACGGTGGTTGAGGTTTGGCCGCTGCCGCTGGAACCCTGGCTACCGCCGGGTGAGCGTCGCGCCGCGCGTCTGGGGCCGGCATCAAGGGCATGTCCGCCGCTGCAAACTCAGGATGTCGCACCGCTGGTGCTCTCCGGGGTCCGCGAGGGGGCGGTGATTAAACGTCTGCCGGGCGAGGCGCGGGTGATGTTGCCCCTGCAAACCAGCGGCGGGGAAGGGCGGCGCTGGTGGTTTATCAACGGCCAGCCGATAGATGCCGCCGGCGCGAGAACCACGCTAACCCTGGATAAGCCCGGCGAGTGGCAGCTGGTGGTGATGGATGAGGCAGGGCAAACGGCGGCCGCGCGTTTCACCCTGCAATAACCAGGGTAAATTTGTTGTTGGCGGTTTGTGTTTTCAATACTCATCTTATTTTAACAAAATGTTACCTTCATCCGTAGGCAGGGGCGGGGATGCTCATTATAATGCGCGCCAGGCCATACGATCGTATGTGCAACAACAGAACATTTAATTAGAGGTAATCATGGCTATTGAACGTACTTTTTCCATCATCAAACCAAACGCGGTGGCAAAAAACGTTATTGGCAGCATCTTTTCCCGCTTTGAAGCTGCAGGGTTCAAAATCGTCGGCACCAAAATGCTGCACCTGACCGTTGAGCAGGCTCGTGGTTTCTATGCTGAGCACGAAGGTCGCCCGTTCTTCGACGGTCTGGTTGAGTTCATGACCTCCGGCCCGATCGTGGTTTCCGTCCTGGAAGGCGAAAACGCGGTTCAGCGTCACCGTGATCTGCTGGGCGCGACCAACCCGGCAAACGCGCTGGCGGGTACCCTGCGCGCTGACTACGCTGACAGCTTCACCGAGAACGGCACCCACGGTTCCGACTCTGTAGAATCCGCTGCTCGCGAAATCGCGTTCTTCTTTGCTGAAGGCGAGGTTTGCCCGCGCACTCGCTAATCCTCGTCGTCTTTTCGACCGTCGCGGCGTTGGCTGCGCGCGTTCACCCCGGTCACATAGTTATCTATGCTCCCGGGGATTAATGAGAGGCTCCTGCCTCTCACCGGAGGCCAGCCTACGGCTGGTCAAATTCGTTCCCGACGAATTTGTCACTTGCTTGCCGCCTTGCGACAATCGAAAAGCCTTAGAGGATTGAGCAGTCAGTTACAGATTTTTTATCATTGCTTTGTGCAAACGTGGCAATGATGCGCCAGAATTTGTAGAATATAGCGCCCCTGGACGAGCTGTCGCTCTCCGGGGCGTTTCTTTTTCAACCCACCTGGGGCCATAACGTGTAATAACGAGGCCGGAAAACATTATGTCTGAACAAATTGTCACGCCTGATACCGCCGCTCTGACGGTGCCGAACAAAGATGCCAAAATCAACCTGCTGGATTTAAACCGTCAGCAGATGCGCGAGTTTTTCAAAAACATGGGCGAGAAGCCTTTCCGCGCCGATCAGGTGATGAAATGGATGTATCACTACTGCTGCGATGACTTTGATGAGATGACTGACATCAACAAAGTCCTGCGCAGTAAACTGAAAGAAGTGGCGGAGATCCGCGCCCCGGAAGTAGTTGAAGAACAACGCTCAACCGACGGGACCATCAAATGGGCGATTGCCGTTGGCGATCAGCGCGTCGAGACCGTCTATATCCCGGAAGAAGACCGCGCCACCCTGTGCGTCTCCTCCCAGGTAGGCTGCGCGCTGGAATGTAAATTCTGCTCCACCGCCCAGCAGGGCTTTAACCGCAACCTGCGGGTTTCCGAAATTATCGGCCAGGTCTGGCGCGCGGCGAAAATCGTCGGCGCGGTGAAGACCACCGGCGTACGTCCGATCACCAACGTGGTGATGATGGGCATGGGCGAGCCGCTGCTAAACCTCAACAACGTCGTTCCGGCGATGGAAATCATGCTCGACGATTTCGGCTTTGGCCTCTCCAAACGTCGCGTCACCCTGTCGACTTCCGGCGTGGTGCCGGCGCTGGATAAACTCGGCGATATGATCGACGTCGCGCTGGCGATCTCCCTGCACGCGCCGAACGATACCATTCGTGACGAAATCGTCCCGATCAACAAAAAGTACAACATCGAGACCTTCCTCAACTCGGTGCGCGGCTATATTTCGAAGTCCAACGCCAACCAGGGCCGGGTGACCATCGAGTACGTGATGCTGGATCATGTCAACGACGGCACCGAGCACGCCCACGAACTGGCGGCGTTGCTGAAAGATACGCCGTGTAAGATCAACCTGATCCCATGGAACCCGTTCCCGGGCGCGCCGTATGGCCGCAGCTCCAACAGCCGCATCGACCGTTTCTCCAAAGTCCTGATGGAGTATGGCTTTACGACCATCGTGCGTAAAACGCGCGGCGACGATATCGACGCCGCCTGCGGTCAGCTGGCGGGCGATGTTATCGACCGTACCAAGCGCACGCTGCGTAAGCGGATGCAGGGCGAAGCGATTGACGTAAAAGCGGTCTGACAAATGATGGCCCGTGCAGCGCAGGCGGCACGGGCCATATTTATGACCTATAGCCAGGCGAAATACGCTGATTCGGTTAATAATTACGGTGCGTTTTTGTCGACTTTGAGGCAGTATGTAGCGGCACAACAACCGCTTAGCATTCAATTTTGATTCGTCTCTGTGATCGCGCGGCTGACAGTCCTATACTGTGAGGCTGACGTACCACAGATGTCTCGCGGCGCCGGCTTTTTCCCGCGCTGAACTTTAAATTTCACGTACCAGTAGTTGTAGCGAATGAATACTGAAGCCACTCAAGATCATCAAGAAGCAAACACCACGGGCGCGCGTCTGCGTCACGCCCGCGAACAACTCGGACTTAGCCAGCAAGCGGTGGCAGAACGCTTATGCCTGAAGGTGTCCACGGTTCGTGATATTGAAGACGATAAGGCGCCTGCCGACCTCGCTTCCACCTTCCTGCGCGGGTACATCCGCTCCTATGCTCGCCTCGTACATATTCCAGAAGACGAGCTGCTGCCGATGATGGCCAAGCAAGCGCCCATCCGTGCGGCGAAAGTCGCGCCAATGCAGAGCTTCTCTTTAGGTAAACGTCGCAAAAAACGCGACGGCTGGCTGATGAGCTTCACCTGGCTGGTGCTGTTTGTGGTTATCGGCCTGAGCGGCGCCTGGTGGTGGCAAGACCATAAGGCGCAGCAGGAAGAGATCTCCACCATGGCCGATCAGTCTTCCGCTGAGCTGAACAGCGGCGACACCAGTAGCCAGAGCGTGCCGCTGGATACCAGCGCCCCGGCAGCCCCGACCGCCGATAGCGCTGCGAACAGCGCGCCAACCGATACCGCCAGCGCCCCGACCACCAGCGCACCGGCTCAGACGCCAGCGGACAATAACGCCGTTGTCGCGCCTTCCCAGGCCAATGTCGATACCGCAGGCGCAGCCCCGACGGCGCCGGCTACCCCGGCCACGCCATTGCCGACCGATCAGGCGAACGTGACGAACCCGGCGGCATCGGCGCAGGATCTGGTGATGAACTTTTCCGCCGACTGCTGGCTGGAAGTGAGCGATGCCACCGGCAAAAAATTGTTCAGCGGCCTGCAGCGTAAAGGCGGAAACCTGAACCTGAGCGGTCAGGCGCCGTATAAGCTGAAAATTGGCGCCCCGGCTGCGGTAGAGATCCAGTATCTGGGCAAGCCTGTCGATTTAAGTCGTTTTATCAGAACTAACCAGGTTGCGCGTCTGACCCTTAATGCCGAATCATCACCGGCGCAGTAACAGACGGGTAACGCGGGAGATTTTTCATGCATAACCAGGCTCCGATTCAACGTAGAAAATCTAAACGTATTTACGTTGGTAATGTGCCAATTGGCGATGGGGCCCCCATCGCCGTTCAGTCAATGACCAATACGCGCACCACTGATGTGGCTGCGACCGTAAATCAAATCAAAGCGTTAGAGCGCGTAGGCGCGGATATTGTCCGCGTCTCTGTTCCGACGATGGACGCCGCTGAGGCGTTCAAATTGATCAAACAGCAGGTCAACGTCCCGCTGGTCGCCGATATCCACTTTGACTACCGTATTGCGCTGAAAGTCGCAGAATATGGCGTCGACTGCCTGCGTATCAACCCAGGCAACATCGGCAACGAAGAGCGCATCCGCATGGTCGTAGATTGCGCACGGGATAAAAACATCCCGATCCGCATTGGCGTCAACGCCGGCTCGCTGGAAAAAGATCTGCAGGAAAAATATGGCGAGCCGACGCCGCAGGCGCTGCTCGAATCTGCCATGCGCCACGTTGATCATCTCGATCGCCTTAACTTCGATCAGTTTAAAGTCAGCGTTAAAGCCTCTGACGTCTTCCTGGCGGTAGAGTCTTATCGCCTGCTGGCGAAACAGATCGATCAGCCGCTGCACCTCGGGATCACCGAAGCGGGCGGTGCGCGCAGCGGCGCGGTGAAATCGGCGATCGGTCTTGGGCTGCTGTTGTCCGAAGGGATCGGCGATACGCTGCGCGTCTCGCTGGCGGCGGATCCAGTGGAGGAGATCAAGGTTGGCTTCGATATCCTCAAATCGCTGCGTATCCGTTCCCGCGGTATTAACTTCATCGCCTGCCCGACCTGTTCGCGTCAGGAGTTTGACGTTATCGGTACGGTGAACGCCCTGGAGCAACGTCTGGAAGATATCATCACCCCGATGGATGTTTCGATCATCGGCTGCGTGGTGAACGGCCCGGGCGAAGCGCTGGTTTCCACCCTCGGGGTGACCGGCGGCAACAAGAAAAGCGGCCTGTATGAAGACGGCGTGCGTAAAGATCGCCTGGACAACAACGACATGATCGACCAGCTTGAAGCGCGGATCCGCGCCAAAGCCTCGATGCTCGATGAAGCCCGTCGGATTGACGTTCAACAGCTTGAAGCAAAATAACGTGTTGGGAAGCGATACGCTTCCCGTGTATGATTGAACCTGCGGGCGCGAGGCGCCGGGGTTCATTTTTGTATATATAAAGAGAATAAACGTGGCAAAGAACATTCAAGCCATCCGTGGCATGAACGATTATCTGCCGGGCGAAACCGCTCTCTGGCAGCGCATTGAAGGCTCACTGAAGCAGGTGCTCGGTAGCTACGGTTACAGCGAAATCCGTTTGCCGATTGTAGAGCAGACCCCGTTATTCAAACGCGCGATCGGCGAAGTGACCGACGTGGTTGAAAAAGAGATGTACACCTTTGAGGACCGCAACGGCGACAGCCTGACGCTGCGTCCGGAAGGGACAGCGGGCTGCGTACGAGCCGGCATCGAACATGGTCTGCTGTACAATCAAGAACAGCGCCTGTGGTACGTCGGGCCGATGTTCCGCCACGAGCGTCCGCAGAAAGGCCGTTACCGCCAGTTCCATCAGATCGGCGCCGAAGTTTTCGGCCTGCAGGGGCCGGACATCGATGCGGAGCTGATCATGCTGACCGCGCGCTGGTGGCGTGAGCTGGGCATCTCCGATCACGTCAGCCTTGAGCTGAACTCCATCGGTTCGCTGGAAGCCCGCGCCAACTACCGCGACGCGCTGGTGGCTTATCTCGAGCAGTTTACCGATAAGCTTGATGAAGACAGCAAACGCCGGATGTATACCAACCCGCTGCGGGTGCTGGACTCCAAAAACCCGGACGTGCAGGCGCTGCTGAACGACGCGCCGGCGCTCGGCGATTATCTCGACGAAGAGTCGAAAGCCCACTTTGCCGGCCTGTGCGCGTTGCTTGACGATGCCGGGATCCGCTATACCGTCAACCAGCGCCTGGTGCGCGGTCTCGACTACTATAACCGCACTGTGTTTGAGTGGGTGACCACCAGTCTCGGTTCCCAGGGCACCGTCTGCGCCGGCGGCCGTTACGACGGTCTGGTTGAGCAGCTTGGCGGTCGTGCCACCCCGGGCGTGGGCTTCGCCATGGGTCTGGAACGTCTTGTTTTACTGGTCCAGGCAGTGAATCCGGAATTTAAAGCCGATCCTGTTGTCGATATATACCTGGTAGCCTCCGGAACCGATACTCAGTCCGCCGCCATGCGTCTGGCTGAGCAGGTTCGCGATGCGCTACCGGGCGTGAAACTGATGACCAACCACGGCGGCGGCAACTTTAAGAAGCAGTTCGCCCGCGCTGATAAGTGGGGCGCACGCGTCGCGCTGGTGCTGGGTGAGTCAGAGATCGCTGACGGAAACGTGGTAGTGAAGGATTTACGCTCAGGTGAGCAAACTACCGTAACGCAGGAGAGCGTTGCCGCGCATTTGCGCACACTTCTGGGTTAATCTCCCGGGAATTATTAGTCAGGAGAAGGACTGCGTGGAAACTTTTAACAACGAGAACGATCAGGTCGATGCGCTGAAGCGCTTCTTTGCCGAAAACGGCAAAGCGCTGGCGGTCGGGGTGATTTTAGGGATTGGCGCGCTGGTTGGCTGGCGCTACTGGACCTCCCATCAGCAGGATACCGCCAGAGACGCGTCGCTGGCTTACGAACAGGCGACTTCCGCGCTGAAATCAAATACGCCAGAAGTGCTGTCAGGGGCGGAGAAGTTCGCGGCTGACAATAAAAATACCTACGGCGCCTTCGCTTCTCTCGAGCTGGCACAGCATTTTGTTGAACAGAACGATCTGCCGAACGCCGAAAAGCAGCTTCAGCAGGGGCTGGCTGCCGCGTCTGATGATAATCTGAAATCGGTTATCAGTATGCGTCTTGCCCGCGTTCAACTGCAGATGAAGCAGGCTGATGCGGCGCTGAAAACCCTCGACAGCATTAAAGGTGAAGGCTGGACCGCTATTGTGGCTGATTTGCGCGGCGAAATTCTGTTGAGCAAAGGCGATAAGCAAGGGGCCCGTGCGGCGTGGGAAGCTGGCGTGAAAAGCGATGCTTCTCCTGCGCTCAGCGAAATGATGCGTATGAAAATGAATAATTTGTCCATCTGAGAGGGACTCGATGCAATTGCGTAAATTACTGTTGCCAGGGCTGCTTTCCGTTACCTTGCTGAGCGGGTGTTCGCTGTTTAATAGCGAAGAAGATGTGGTGAAAATGTCACCGCTGCCGACGGTAGAAAACCAGTTTACGCCGTCCACGTCCTGGAGCACCTCGGTTGGCGATGGTATCGGCGAATTTTACTCTAACCTTCATCCGGCCTTCGCCGACGGCGTTGTTTATGCCGCTGACCGTAAAGGCACCGTCAAAGCGCTGAACGCCGATGACGGTAAAGAGGTATGGTCGGTGAATCTGGCGGAGAAAGATGGCTGGTTCTCGCGTACCCCAGCGCTGCTTTCCGGCGGTGTGACCGTCTCGGGCGGCCATGTTTATATCGGCAGTGAAAAAGCGCAGCTGTATGCGCTGAATACCAGCGATGGTACCGTGGCCTGGCAAACCCGCGTCGCCGGCGAAGCGCTGTCGCGCCCGGTGGTGAGCGATGGCATGGTGCTGGTCCACACCAGTAACGGCCAGCTGCAGGCGCTGAATGAGACCGATGGCGCCGTGAAATGGACGGTGAATCTGGATATGCCTGCGCTCTCCCTGCGCGGCGAATCCGCTCCGGCCACCGCCTACGGCGCGGCGATCGTGGGCGGCGACAATGGCCGCGTCAGCGCGGTATTGATGCAGCAGGGGCAGATGATTTGGCAGCAGCGTATTTCCACGGCCACCGGGCCGACGGAAATCGACCGTCTGAGCGACGTCGACACCACGCCGATTATCGTCAACGGCGTTGTCTATGCGCTGGCTTACAACGGTAACCTGACCGCGCTGGATCTGCGTAGCGGCCAGATTATGTGGAAACGCGAGCTGGGTTCGGTGAATGATTTCATCGTCGATGGCAACCGTATCTATCTGGTTGACCAGAATGACCGCCTGCTGGCGCTGACTACCGATGGCGGCGTGACCCTGTGGACACAAAGCGATCTGCTGCACCGTTTGCTGACCGCGCCGGTGTTGTATAATGGCAATCTGGTGGTCGGCGATAGCGAAGGCTATATGCACTGGGTGAACCCGGAAGATGGCCATTTTGTGGCGCAGCAGAAAGTGGACAGCTCCGGCTTCCTGACCGACCCGGTTGTGGCCGATGGTCGACTGCTGATCCAGGCGAAAGACGGTACGCTGTACGCGATTACGCGTTAATTACCGCTGTCGTGAGTGATTAAGAAACGGCCCCTGGCAGACAGGGGCCGTTTTGACTTTTTTAAAAACGTCGTTATGACGATGTTGCTTAGTGATTGTATGAGGCATTTAACATGATACCTGTGGTCGCGCTTGTCGGGCGCCCTAACGTTGGAAAATCCACGCTCTTTAACCGCCTGACGCGCACTCGTGATGCGCTGGTTGCGGATTTCCCGGGGCTGACTCGTGACCGTAAGTACGGTCGGGCCGAAGTCGAAGGCCGCGAATTCATCTGTATCGATACCGGTGGTATTGATGGTACGGAAGAGGGCGTGGAAACCCGGATGGCGGAGCAGTCGCTGCTGGCAATCGAAGAGGCCGATGTGGTGCTGTTTATGGTCGATGCGCGCGCGGGCCTGATGCCGGCGGACATCGCGATCGCTAAACACCTGCGCTCTCGTGAAAAGCCCACCTTCCTGGTGGCTAACAAAACCGACGGCATCGACGTCGACCAGGCGATGGCGGACTTCTGGTCGCTTGGCCTGGGCGATATCTATCCTATTGCCGCTTCGCACGGCCGCGGCGTGACCAGCCTGCTGGAGCAGGCCCTGCTGCCATGGGTAGATGAGGTTAATCCGCAGGAGGAGGTGGATGAAGACGCCGAATACTGGGCAAAATTCGAAGCTGAGCAGAACGGTGAAGCGGAAGAAGAGCCTGAAGATGACTTCAATCCGCAGGATCTGCCGATCAAACTGGCGATTGTCGGACGTCCCAACGTCGGTAAATCGACGCTCACCAACCGCATCCTCGGCGAAGATCGCGTGGTAGTTTACGATATGCCGGGCACTACCCGCGACAGCATTTACATCCCGATGCAGCGTGACGAGCGCGAATACGTGCTCATCGATACCGCCGGGGTGCGCAAGCGCGGCAAAATTACTGACGTGGTGGAGAAATTCTCGGTCATCAAGACCCTGCAGGCGATTGAAGACGCCAACGTCGTGCTGCTGGTGATTGATGCCCGTGAAGGCATCTCCGATCAGGATCTGTCGCTGCTGGGCTTTATCCTCAACAGCGGTCGCTCCCTGGTGATCGTCGTCAACAAATGGGACGGTCTGAGCCAGGAAGTGAAGGAGCAGGTGAAAGAGACCCTCGACTATCGTCTGGGCTTTATCGACTTTGCCCGGGTGCACTTCATCTCCGCCCTGCACGGCAGCGGCGTCGGCAACCTGTTTGAATCGGTACGTGAAGCCTACGATAGCGCTACCCGCCGCGTAAGCACCGCGATGCTGACCCGGATCATGAACATGGCGGCGGAAGATCATCAGCCACCGCTGGTTCGCGGCCGACGCGTGAAGCTGAAATATGCTCACGCCGGGGGCTACAACCCACCTATCGTGGTGATCCACGGTAACCAGGTGAAGGATCTGCCGGATTCCTACAAGCGCTACCTGATGAACTATTTCCGTAAATCCCTGGACGTGATGGGCACGCCAATCCGTATCCAGTTCAAGGAAGGGGAAAACCCGTTCGCCAACAAGCGCAACACCCTGACGCCGAACCAGATGCGTAAACGTAAGCGCCTGATCAAGCACATCAAGAAAAGCAAATAATCATTAAACCCGCTTCGGCGGGTTTTTTGTGGCCGCCGCGCCGGTAAAAGTCAAAACTTTCCGCCATAATCCCGCGATACTTCGCCGGGAACAGACCGGCTCAAAAGTGGACTTATTATGCAGATTGGTTTTATCGGCCTTGGCGCGGTGGTAGAAACTGCCTATTTACCGGCGCTGCGCCGCCTGGGATACCGTATTGATAGCTGCCAGGGCTATGACCTGGACTGCAGCAGAGCGCTGCCGGGGATCCAGCGCCGCAATTCGCTGTCGGCGCTGCTGGCCGAACCCCTGGATACGCTCTTCATTACCACCTCATCTCTCCAGCACCTGCCCGTGCTGGAGAGGGCGTTAGCCAGCGCCATTCCCCGCATCGTGGTGGAGAAACCGATTGTGGCCAACCTTGAGCAGGCCGCCCGGCTGCGGGCGCTGCTGGCGCCGGCCAGGGAGGCCGGTCGCGTGCTGGCCCTCGACCACTGGATGGCGCGTGGGTTAGCGCTGAACGCTCTTGCTCCGCCGTGGCAGGCGGAAGAGGAGGCCAGCGGCCTGCCGCCGCCGCACCTTTCAGCGCAGGATATCGTCTGGATCGAAGGCTATTTGCTGGAGCCAAGCGGCTTTAACGCTGCCAGAGAACCGGTCGCGCTCAACTTTGCCACCGGCGAGCTGGATACCCGGCAGCTGCGTCATCCCGACGGCGTGATCCTCGATATCGGTACCCATGTCCTGGCGATGCTGCGTGAAACCCTGCTCGGCTGCGGAGGCGATGTGACGCTGGAGCTCGCCGTCCGGGCGGTGAAAGACCGTCTCGGCCGGGACATTGCTCATGGGGATATGGTCACCGCCGAGGGAGAGGCGCATCTGCAGGGACGTCTGGGCGATATCCCGCTGAATATCTGGCTTAACAAATATGCTGGTCCCGCGGGCGGGCAAAAGGGAATGCGGATAGGGCTGCGGGATGGGCGAATGCTCGCCCTCGATCGCGCCCCTGATGGCGAGGTGGCGACGCTACAGGACGGTGAGCGGATCCAGCGCTGGACCCGGCCCGGAGCGATCTATGCGCACTGTCTCGATGAGCAGATCCTTGGCGCGGAGAATGTGTTTACCCGGGCGACCGAAAGCGTGGCCGGGCTGACGCGGCGTCGGCTTGAGGAAGTGGAGTGGCTGCTCAGGTTGCAGCAGCAATTACGCGGCCCTCATTAAACCCGGAACATGGTAAAATAGATGCAGATAAACGTTGAAAGGAATGGTTATGGAACTTGATTGCCCTCTGTGCCACGCGCCGTTAGATGTCAAAGGCAGCAGCGCGCATTGCGCTCAGTGCGAAAGGGTATTTGCCCTTGAAGCGCGCTGCCCGGAATGCCACCAGCCGCTGGAGGTGCTGAAAGCGTGCGGCGCGGTGGATTACTTTTGCCAGCACGGGCACGGCCTGATCTCGAAAAAACGGGTGGAATTTATTCCGCTGGTTTAGGCGGCGATGGCTTTCTGGCCCGCGTTTTTTTCACCGGCGCAATCTGCCTCACTTCGCTTTCGACCCAGCCGTCTTTCAGGCGGGTGGTGAGCAGATCGCCGGTTTTGACCTGTTTTGTCTGCTTCAGTACCGTGCCGTCGCTCACCGAAGTGACGCTATAGCCGCGCGCCAGGGTGGCTAAGGGACTCACCGCCTCCAGATGGGTCACCGCGTGACCAAACCGTTCACGTCGCTCGCTGAGGCGGCCACGCATCGTTTCCGCCAGCCGGTATTCCAGCTGCTGGAGGCGCGATTGCGCCCGGTGGATGCGCGGCTGCGGGTTGTAGTGATTCAGGCGCTGAACAGTACGCTTTTGCCGCTGATCGGCGCGTTTCAACTGCGATTCCACGGCGATGCGCATCCGCTGGCGCAGGCGTTCCAGAGCGGTCTGCTGGCGGGCCAGCCGCAGCTGCGGGTGCTGCTGCTGCAGACGATGGAACAACTGGGTAAAACGGCGCTGGCGACTGGCGAGGAAATAGTCCATCGCCATCTCCAGCCGCTGCTGCCCGGCCTGCAGCTGGCGCAGCAGCTCCTGCTGATTGCGGCTGACGATCTCTGCGGCGGCAGAAGGGGTCGGCGCGCGCAGGTCGGCAACAAAATCAGCGATAGTGACGTCGGTTTCATGGCCAACGGCGCTGACGATAGGGATCTGGCTGGCGAAGATAGCTCGCGCCACCCGCTCATCGTTAAAACTCCACAGATCCTCCAGCGAACCGCCGCCGCGCCCGACAATCAGCACGTCACACTCCTGGCGCGCGTTGGCCAGCGCGATGGCGCGCACAATCTGCCCTGGGGCATCGTCACCCTGGACCGCGGTCGGGTAGACGATCACCGGCAGCCCGGGATCGCGGCGCCTGAGAACATGGAGAATATCGTGCAGCGCCGCACCGGTTTTCGAGGTGATGACGCCGACGCAGCGGGCGGGTGAGGGGAGCGCCTGCTTATGTTTTTGATCGAACAGTCCTTCCGCCGTTAACTGCGCTTTGAGCTGCTCATACTTCTGCTGTAATAACCCTTCGCCGGCGGGCTGCATGCTTTCGACGATAATCTGGTAGTCGCCGCGCGGCTCATACAGGGTGATGTTGGCGCGAACCAGCACCTGCTGCCCGTGCTGCGGGCGGAACGTGACCCGGCGGTTGCTGTTGCGGAACATCGCGCAGCGCACCTGGGCGTTATCGTCTTTTAAGGTGAAGTACCAGTGGCCGGAAGAAGGCTGGCTGAAGTTAGAGATCTCGCCGCTGATCCAAACCTGGCCCATTTCGCGCTCAAGCAGCAGACGCACCGTCTGATTGAGGCGGCTTACGGTAAAAATTGCGGGGGATTGAGAGGGTAACATGTGAGCAAGATCAAACTTTAAATCAGCAGGTTATTCAGTCGATAGTAACGCGCTCAGAGGGGATGGCAAGTATTATTTGCAAAAAAGGGTAGATGCAATCGGTTACGCTCTGTATAATGCCACGGCAATATTTATCCACCCTGGTCGAGATATTGCCCATGCTACGTATCGCTAAAGAAGCCCTGACGTTTGACGACGTCCTCCTCGTTCCCGCTCATTCTACCGTTCTGCCGAATACAGCCGATCTCAGCACTCAGCTGACGAAAACCATTCGTCTGAATATTCCTATGCTCTCCGCAGCCATGGATACCGTAACGGAAGCGCGTCTGGCTATTGCCCTGGCACAGGAAGGCGGCATCGGCTTTATTCACAAAAACATGTCCATCGAGCGCCAGGCGGAAGAAGTTCGCCGCGTGAAGAAACATGAGTCCGGCGTGGTCACCGACCCGCAGACCGTTCTGCCGACCACCACCCTGCGTGAAGTGAAAGAGCTGACCGAGCGTAACGGCTTCGCCGGCTACCCGGTGGTTACCGAAGAGAACGAGCTGGTCGGCATCATCACCGGCCGCGACGTGCGTTTCGTTACCGATCTGAACCAGCCGGTCAGCGTCTATATGACCCCGAAAGAGCGCCTGGTCACCGTGCGTGAAGGCGAAAGCCGTGAAGTGGTCTTCGCTAAGATGCACGAAAAACGCGTTGAGAAAGCGCTGGTTGTGGATGAGAGCTTCCACCTGCGCGGGATGATCACCGTAAAAGACTTCCAGAAAGCGGAACGTAAACCGAACGCCTGTAAAGATGAGCAGGGCCGTCTGCGCGTAGGCGCTGCGGTTGGCGCCGGCGCGGGCAACGAAGAGCGCGTTGACGCGCTGGTGGCAGCGGGCGTTGACGTTCTGCTGATTGACTCCTCTCACGGCCACTCCGAAGGCGTTCTGCAACGTATTCGTGAAACACGTGCGAAATACCCAGACCTGCAGATCATCGGCGGCAACGTCGCCACTGGCGCAGGCGCGCGCGCGCTGGCGGAAGCCGGCTGCAGTGCGGTGAAAGTAGGCATCGGCCCGGGCTCCATCTGTACTACCCGTATCGTGACCGGCGTAGGCGTACCGCAGATCACCGCCGTTTCCGACGCGGTGGAAGCGCTGGAAGGCACCGGAATTCCGGTTATCGCCGACGGCGGTATCCGTTTCTCCGGCGACATCGCCAAAGCGATCGCGGCCGGTGCGGCGGCAGTGATGGTCGGCTCCATGCTGGCCGGTACCGAAGAATCCCCGGGTGAAATCGAACTCTATCAGGGGCGCTCTTACAAATCCTATCGCGGGATGGGTTCCCTCGGCGCGATGTCGAAAGGTTCCTCTGACCGCTACTTCCAGAGCGATAACGCCGCTGACAAACTGGTGCCGGAAGGTATCGAAGGCCGCGTGGCCTATAAAGGCCGCCTGAAAGAGATCATTCACCAGCAGATGGGCGGCCTGCGCTCCTGTATGGGGCTGACCGGCTGTGGTACCATTGACCTGCTGCGTACCAAAGCTGAATTCGTACGCATCAGCGGTGCGGGCATCCAGGAAAGCCACGTTCACGACGTGACCATCACCAAAGAGTCCCCGAACTACCGCCTGGGCTCCTGATTTCTTCGCCCGACCTTGCGTCGGGCGATTTATTTACTCTGTTTCACTTGCCTCGGAATTAGCGTCAATGACGGAAAACATTCATAAACATCGCATTCTCATTCTCGACTTCGGGTCACAGTATACTCAGCTGGTGGCGCGTCGCGTGCGTGAACTGGGCGTCTACTGTGAGCTGTGGGCATGGGATGTCACGGAAGCACAGATCCGCGAATTTAATCCAAGCGGCATCATTCTTTCCGGCGGCCCGGAAAGCACCACCGAAGAGAACAGCCCGCGCGCGCCGCAGTATGTGTTCGAAGCCGGCGTGCCGGTATTTGGCGTCTGCTACGGTATGCAGACCATGGCGATGCAGTTGGGCGGCCATGTAGAAGGCTCTAACGAGCGTGAGTTTGGCTACGCGCAGGTTGAAGTGGTTAACGACAGCGCGCTGGTGCGCGGTATCGAAGACTCCCTGACCGCGGACGGCAAACCGTTGCTGGACGTGTGGATGAGCCATGGCGACAAAGTCACCGCCATCCCGTCTGACTTCGTCACCGTCGCCAGCACCGACAACTGCCCGTTCGCCATTATGGCCAACGAAGAAAAACGCTTCTATGGCGTGCAGTTCCACCCGGAAGTGACCCACACCCGTCAGGGTATGCGTATGCTGGAGCGCTTCGTGCGCGACATCTGCCAGTGCGAAGCGCTGTGGACCCCGGCGAAAATCATCGACGACGCCGTTGAGCGTATTCGCCAGCAGGTTGGCGATGACAAAGTAATCCTCGGCCTCTCCGGCGGCGTGGACTCTTCGGTGACCGCGATGCTGCTGCACCGCGCCATCGGCAAAAACCTGACCTGCGTATTCGTGGATAACGGTCTCCTGCGTCTGAACGAAGCCCAGCAGGTGATGGAGATGTTTGGCGACCACTTTGGCCTGAACATCGTTCACGTGGAAGGCGAGCAGCGCTTCCTCGACGCGCTGGCAGGTGAAAGCGATCCGGAAGCGAAACGTAAGATCATCGGCCGCGTCTTCGTGGAAGTGTTCGACGAAGAAGCGCTGAAGCTGGACGACGTCAAATGGCTGGCGCAGGGCACCATCTATCCTGACGTTATCGAATCTGCCGCTTCCGCCACCGGTAAAGCGCACGTCATCAAATCTCACCACAACGTGGGCGGCCTGCCGAAAGAGATGAAGATGGGGCTGGTTGAGCCGCTGCGTGAGCTGTTCAAAGACGAAGTGCGCAAGATCGGTCTGGAGCTGGGTCTGCCGTACGATATGCTCTACCGTCATCCGTTCCCGGGCCCGGGCCTCGGCGTGCGCGTGCTGGGCGAAGTGAAGAAAGAGTACTGCGACCTGCTGCGTCGCGCGGACGCTATCTTCATCGAAGAGCTGCACAAAGCTGACCTGTACAACAAAGTGAGCCAGGCGTTCACTGTATTCCTGCCGGTTCGCTCCGTCGGCGTGATGGGCGATGGCCGTAAATACGACTGGGTGGTTTCCCTGCGTGCGGTGGAAACCATCGACTTCATGACCGCGCACTGGGCGCACCTGCCGTATGATTTCCTCGGCCGCGTCTCTAACCGCATTATCAATGAAGTGAACGGTATCTCCCGCGTGGTGTATGACATCAGCGGTAAGCCGCCAGCAACGATCGAGTGGGAATAATCCCCGGCGTTAGTTGAATAAAATGAAACCCTCTGTTGTTACAGAGGGTTTTTTAATTTATGCCCAGCCTCAATCCCGTCATCCCTCACCGCTATCCATCACTGGGTGGTTTCCTGTGTCCCCGGTGAATGTACCCGTTTATGGTTCCGGCAGATGTTCAGCCGGCCCACGTTTTGCCCCCGGGCAGAGGGCTGGACGCTTGTCCGGCTCTGTTTTACCCACCGATCGCGCCATCGCCAGCGCCAGTCCGGCAACGATCAGCGTTAACCCGGTGGAAATCCACATTCCACCCACGATACCCAGCCGATGGTTCAGCCATGCATAGGTAAAGGGGGCGGCCGCCGCCATCAGTTGCCCGGGGATCAGCAGGAGACCCGTGCGGCTGGCGTAGCTTTCTGCGCTAAACAGCGCCAGCGGCAGCGTCGCTTTCACAATCGTCACCAGCCCATTTATCGCGCCATAGCCGAGCACAAACCCGGCTGCGCACCCGGCATACGCCGTGCTGCTGACACCAAGGAGAAAACAGAGCGGCATGGCGAGCGCGGTAAAACGCGTCAGCGCGAGCGGGGTGATGCGTCGACCGGCCAGCACTTCCCCCAGCCGGGCGCCGGTCTGGCCAAATCCCCACAGCATTCCGATGGCAACCGGCAGGCCAAAGTGGCTGATAAACTCCGGCAGATGGGTGGAGGTGCCGGTGGAGATGAAGGTGATCAGCGCAATAAAGAGCGCATAACGTATGCCGTTACGCCGATCGCCATCCGCTGTTGGGGCTTTCGCTTTCGTCGATGAGCCGAGCCGCTGACGAGGCAGCTGATAACTCAGCCATGCGCTCAGCAGGCCAAACAGCGCATAGACCCGCAGGGCATCCTGCCAGGACATCACGGTGAGTAAAGCCTCCCCCAGCGGCCAGAAGAGGGCAGAGGCCAGACCGCCGGCGAGGGTGATTTGAGAGATGGTTTTCCGCGCCTGCTGGCCGTAAAGGTTCACTACCGCGGCGAACAGGGCATCATACAACGACAGCCGCATGCCGACGCCGGTCAGCAGCCAGGCGCCGTACCAGCCGACCAGCGAAGGGCTCCAGGCCATCATCGCGCAACTGGCGGCTATCAGTAAGGTTCCGCTGGTGACCACCAGTCGTCCGCCAAAGCGAGCCAGCAGCCTGGCGACCAGCGGGGAGACCGCCGCCATGATCAGCATCGCAAGCGTCAGGCCAAGATAGATCTGCGGCGAGCTCCATCCCTTGTCGGCGGCGATAGCTCCGGCAAAGGTGCCGGGCATATAAAAAGAGATACCCCAGTTGATCAGTTGCTGAGCGCCCGCGGTGAAGGCTAGGCGTCGGGGAATAGCCGGTGTTCCCATGGTTTTTCATTCCGTTAAGAGAGTTGTCCTGAGCATACCCGGCAGGCTATTGTTCTGGCAGAGCGGCCACCTTATGCGCGGTATAAGAGAAACTTTGCATGACAACACTGAACCTGGGAAACCTGGCGACCTTCCGGCTGGTCGTACAGCGCGGCAGCTTCTCAGCCGCCGCCGACGCGCTGGGGATCTCCCAGCCTGCCGTCAGCCTGCAGGTGCGTCAGCTGGAGCAATTTTTACAGACCCGACTGCTGGAGCGCACCGGGCGCGGGATCAAGGCGACGGCGGCGGGAATGGCGCTGCTGGCCCACAGCGAGCAGATCGATCGGGCGGTGAATAGCGCGGTGCAGTCGGTCAGTGCATTTAGTCAGGAAGTTAATGGCTCACTGACTCTGGGGACCGGCGCGACGGCCTGCATTCATCTTCTTCCGCCGCTGCTGCAGCATCTTCGTCAGCAGCACCCACTGCTGACGGTGGGGGTGACCACCGGCAACACGCTGGATATCGTCCGGGCGGTGGAGGAAAACCGGCTCGATCTTGGGCTGGTCACGCTGCCCGTTCAGGGACGCAGTCTGGCGGTGACCGCCGTGGTGGACGAGGAGTTCGTGGTCATCCATCCCAGCCACGAGGCGGGGATCCCGGCGGTGTGTACCCCTGAGGAGCTGCAGGCGCTGCCGCTCATTGCCTTCGAGGCGGGCAGCGGCACGCGGGATCTGATTGACCGCTGGTTCCGTTCGGCGGGCCTGGCGGTCACGCCGGTGATGCAGCTGGGGAGCATCGAGGCGATCAAACGCATGGTGCGGGCCGGGCTGGGCTACAGTATTGTGCCCCGCATGGCGGTAGAGCAGGCGGAGGATCGCTATGGCTTAACGGTACATTCTCTGGCCCCGTCGCTGTACCGTCAGCTGGCGGTTGTCATGCGTCAGGATAAAGTGATTACCAAAGGAATGGCGGAAATGCTGCGTCTGCTGCAGGCCGTGCGCTTATAAATCGTCAGCGGCAAAACATGCCTCGTCAGGGATAGTGCCTTGGAAACGGGCGTCTCTGCCTGCGGATAGAGGCGTATCCGGCATCAGGAACAATGGGTTACTCGCGGGCGGAGGGCTCGACGGTGAGCGTTGACTCCTGCGACGCTTTTTTATCCTGGTGATGATACCAGGCGCCGATGGAGGAGTAGACAAAGCGTCCAAAGAAGAAGAGAAAGCTGATAAGCAGTACGATACGGGTCATGCGACGGTTAAATCGATGTCGTTTACGCATACTGGGTGCCTGACTCACAAAAGGTTCCTTGAAGTATACCCGAAGATGGGCGATGGGGGTATTAAGGCACAGGAACGAGGTGGGGTCAATTGATGCAGATGTAAAAGTGCGGCAGTGAAAACATTAATTAATGTTATATAAGATAATCCTCGTATTTACATGCTCTCTTTATTAGCCGCGAAAAGCTGAAAAAATAAGTTTTATTAATGTTGGTGTCAGCATTTGTTGATTTACATCAACAGCCTCATTCTCTTCACCACTAAAATCAGCGGACGTTACCGTATCGTTATTACTTATGCGGTCAGCATGGGGTGGTTGGATGCCTGCCTGAATATGCCTCGCAGGAGCAGAGGCTCTCTGTAGAGCACCTATGAATTTATTAAAATACTATCAACAATATCGCGACAAATGGTGGGCCTTACCGCTTCTCCTGCCTGTGTTATTATTACCCCTTGCCAGAGGGATGAATACATATACCATGCTGAATGGGCATATGGTTTATCTTTATTATCTTCCCCTGGCGCTGGTGCTCAGCCTGATGATGTTTTTCGGCTGGGCGGCGATCCCCGGAATTATCGTTGGTCTGCTGCTAACGCTGGCCCGGGGCATGACGCCGGAGCAGGCCGTTGGCGTACTGTTCCATTTCCTGATCCCCTGCGTGCTTTGCTGGGGCGGATATCGCATCTTTGTTCCCCAACGGCAGCAGGTATCGCACGGTAACGTCAGGCTGATGCCGCATCGTCTGTTCTGGCAAATGCTGCTCCCTTCGGTCATTTTTCTGATTTTGTCGCAGATCGCCGAGTATCTGGGGCTACATCCGCGCACAACGGATATGACCGGCGTCTCGCCGTTTAGTTTACGGTCGTTAATCACCTTTCAGGCGCTGATGGTGGGGTGCCTGACCGGCGTACCGTTATGTTATTTACTACTGCGGGTAATTCGTAACCCTTTTTATTTGCGCGGGTATATTTCTCAGGTTCGCTTACAAATTGATCCAAAAATAAAGAAAATTGAAATCATCAGTTGGGCGGCGATATTAACCCTGTTGCTGGGGCTATTATTGATGCCGCTTAATGATACCAGCACCATATTTAGTACAAATTATACATTATCCTTATTGATGCCGGTGATGCTGTGGGGGGCGATGCGTTTTGGCTATCGCTTTATCTCGCTGATATGGACGCCGGTACTGATCGCCGTGATCCATTTTCATTACCGTTATTTACCTATTTATCCAAGTTATAACACTCAGCTGGCGATCACCTCGTCAAGCTACCTGGTGTTCTCGTTTATTGTCGCCTATACGGCGATGCTGGCGACACAGCAGCGGCTGATCTACGCCCGCGTCCGACAGATGGCCTTCCTCGACCCGGTAGTACATATGCCGAATCTGCGGGCGCTGAGCCGGGCGCTGAACGGCGCGAGCTGGTCGACGCTCTGTTTTTTGCGTATTCCTGAGCTTGAACTGCTGGGCCGCCACTACGGGGTGCTGTTGCGTATTCAGTATAAGCAAATGCTGGCGAATCACCTGCGTGCGCTGCTGGAGCCGAACGAAGCGGTATATCATCTTGCCGGTCACGATTTAGTGTTTCGTCTCAACAGCGAAGGGCACCAGGCGCGCATTCACTTAATTGAGCGCTCCTTGCGACAGTTCCGTTTTCACTGGGACGGGGTCCCCCTGCAGCCGCGGATCGGCATGAGCTATTGCAACGTCCGCTCGCCGGTGAAGCATCTGTATTTGCTGCTTGGCGAGCTGAACACGATTGCCGACATGTCGCTGGCCAGTGGCCATCCGGAGAATTTGCAGCGCCGCGGCGCCGGGCATGTCCAGCAGGATCTGAAAGACAAAGTGGCGATGATGAACCGCATCCTCAAGGCGCTGGAGCAAGACTATTTTGTCCTGATGGCGCAGCCTATCCAGGGCATTCGCGGCGACAATTACCATGAAGTGTTGTTGAGGATGAAAGGCGAGTCGGGCGAACTGACGGGGCCCAACGAGTTCCTGCCGGTGGCGCACGAGTTTGGGCTGTCCACGCGCGTGGATCAGTGGGTCATTGAGCATACCCTGGCCTTTATGGATGCCAACCGGCGGGCGCTGCCCGGTCTGCGGCTGGCGATCAACCTCTCTCCGGTCTCGTTGAGCCGCAGTCAGTTTCCCGAGGAGGTCGAAAACCTGCTGCAGGCCTACAACATTGAGCCATGGCAGATTATTTTCGAGCTGACCGAAAACTATGCGCTCAGCAACCCCGAGCTAGTTTGCCAGACATTAGAGCACCTGCGGGCACTGGGCTGCCGGGTAGCTATCGATGATTTTGGTACCGGCTACGCCAGCTATGCGCGGTTAAAAACGATGAACGTCGATATTCTTAAAATAGACGGCAGCTTTATTCGCAATCTGCTCGCCAGCAGTCTTGATTACCAGGTGGTGGATTCAATCTGTCGTCTGGCGCGGATGAAGAACATGCAGGTGGTGGCCGAATATGTTGAATCGCCGGAGATACGCCAGGCGGTCATCGCGCTGGGGATCGATTATATGCAGGGCTATGATATTGGCGTCCCGGTGCCTCTGACGCAGCTGGCGGAGGGGATGAGCGCCTGAAGCCGTAAAAAAGCCGGGCGCGATGGCCCGGCTCGCATGATATCCATAGAGGCGATCAGGCGTCTGGCTCTTCTTCCGCAATTTTCAGCAGCCACTCCGGCACACCTTCCCAGTACTGCTGCTCTTTTTCCAGATCCAGCAGCACCAGCGCATTCTGGCTAAACCAGTTGTGCGGGAAGGTCAGCGTCCAGTGGTGAGCTTCCGTCTGCAGCCGTAGCGTCGGCGGCGTGGTGGTGGCCTGACGCTGGTTGTTCAGCAGCACGCCGAGGCGCAGCAGCTGGATCAGCGGCAGAAACTGCTTTTTCCTGAACAGCGTAAAGCGCGGCAGATCGTCGAGTTTTATCGCTTTGCGATGATAGCGCACCAGGGTGGCCATCAGCATCTGCTGCTCCTGGTTGAAGCCCGGCAGGTCGCTGTTCTGCAGAATATAGGCCGAGTGGCGGTGCATGCCGCTGTGGTTAATATTCAGGCCCACCTCATGGAGCATCACCGCCCACTTCAACAGCGCCGCCAGGTGCGGATTGGCCAGCTTGGGATTCTGCTCCTGCCACTGCTCCAGCATAAGGGTGGTGGTTTCCAGCACCCGGCGCGCCTGTTCGCGATCGATGTTGTACTGATTCGCCAGACTCTGCGCCGTACGGCTACGAATATCCTGGTGGCGGAAGCGGCCTTCCATTTCGTACAGCACGCCTTCACGCAGCGCGCCATCAGACAGACGAAGCTCTTTAATGGCTAGCGCGTCAAATACGCCGCACAGAATGGCCAGCCCCGGGGCAAAGACCGCTTTACGATCTTCCGAGAGGCCGGGCAGGCTGAGCGCGTCGAAGTTTTTATGCTTCAGCAGTTCACTGACCAGCATTTCGAGGCGCTCCGGCGTAATAAACCCGTCCTTCTCGCCCATAGCCACCAGCACTTCCTGGGCGGCCTTAATGGTACCGGAGGCGCCCAGCGCCACGGTCCAGCCCTGAATACGGAACTGCCAGGCCAGGGTTTCCAGTTTTTGCACCGCCGCCAGGCGAGCGCGCTGGAAATTTTCTTTATTGATGGTCCCGCCGGGGAAGTAGGCCTGGGAGAAACTCACGCAGCCCATGCGACGGCTTTCCACCAGCCGGGGCTCAAAATCTTCACCGATGACCAGCTCGGTCGAACCGCCGCCGATATCAATCACCAGCTTACGGCCGCGCTCCGGCTGCGTGTGCTCCACGCCCATAAAAATCAGGCGCGCTTCTTCATTACCGGAGATGATCTCGATCGGGTAGGGGATCACTTTTTCCGCGCGTTTAAGAAACTCTGCCGCATTGGTCGCCTGGCGCAGCGTATGCGTCCCGACGATGCAGACGCTGGAAGGGGAGAACCCCTGCAGGCGTTCGGCAAACAGCGACAGGCAGTTCAGCCCGCGGGTCATGGCTTCTTCGCTCAACACCGAGTTTTCATCGAGGCCATCGGCCAGATGTACGCGCTGTTTCAGGCGTCCGATGATCTGCATGGCGCCGTCGACGACACGGGCGATCACCATATGAAAACTGTTCGAACCAAGGTCAACCGCAGCGAACTCCTGCGGCCGAGGGGTTTTTTCGTTTATTGGCATAGGTTAGTCGGGTTGTTCGAGTGATTTGAGATAATCGTAAATCGCCATCTGAGCGCGCACTTTACGGCGATTGCCGCGCGGCACATAGCGATTACTCAGTTCTTTATCAAGATAGCGCGCTTTTACCGTATCGTTGAACAAGATATCAAAAATATCCAGCACCCGCTGTTTCAGGCGCGGGTCGAGCAGCGGGGCGGCAACTTCGATGCGATAATCGATATTACGCGTCATCCAGTCGGCAGAGGAGAGCCAGACCTGCTTATCGCCACCGTTTTCAAAACAATAGACCCGGTCATGCTCGAGGAAGCGGTCCACAATGCTGATGACGCGAATATTTTCGCTGATGCCTTCCAGACCGGGGATCAGCGAGCACATGCCGCGGATTAACAGGTTGACCGGCACGCCGGAGCTGGAGGCGGCATACAGTCTGTCTACCAGTCCTTTATCCACCAGGTTGTTCAGCTTCAGGGTAATACCGGACGGTTGCCCGTTCTGCGCATTGGCGATCTCGCGGTCGATCATCTCATACAGCAGACGACGCGAGTTCTGCGGCGACACCAGCAGGTAATCGAAGCTGACCGGGCGGTAGGGGTTTTCAATAAAGTTAAACACCCGGCGAACTTCATTGGTAATGCGCGCATCGGCGGTTAACAGCGAATAGTCGGTATAGATCCGCGCGGTCTTCTCGTTGAAGTTACCGGTGCCGATGTGGGCGTAGCGCACGACCTCATCGCCTTCTTTACGCGAGATCAGGAACAGCTTGGCGTGGATTTTCAGGCCCGGCGCGGAGAAGATAACGTGGACGCCCGCTTCCGTCAGGCGTTTCGCCCAGTGAATGTTGGCCTCTTCGTCAAAACGCGCCTGCAGCTCCACCACTACGGTGACTTTTTTACCGTTGTGGGCGGCGTGGATCATCGCGTCGATGATGCGCGAATCCTTGGCCACGCGGTAGATGTTGATTTTGATCGCCAGTACGCTGGGGTCGAACGAGGCCTGACGCAGCAGCTCCAGCACATGCTCAAAAGTATGATAGGGGTAGTAGAGCAGCACATCGCGTTCGCGAATGGCGTCGAAGCCGTTGCGGAATTTATCAAACCACAGATGACGCAGGCGCGGCATAGGTTTATTGACCAGATTGGCCTTACCCACGTTCGGGAAGCCGATAAAGTCTTTGAAGTTGTGATAGCGGCCGCCCGGCAGCATTGAGTCATAGTTGGAGATGGAGAGCTTATCGCGCAGCATTTCGACCATCGCGTCCGGCATATCGCGCTGGTAGACGAAGCGAACCGGCTCGGCGGTCAGGCGCTGTTTCAGGCTGGAGGACATCAGCTCCATCAGGCTCGACTCCATCTCATGCACCAGATCGTACTCGGCGTCACGGGTCATTTTCATCGAGTAGGCGTTCAGCGCATCGTAATCAAAGAAGCCTTTAAAGATGTCGTCCAGGCAATAGCGCAGAATGTTATCCAGCAGGATCATTGGTTTACGGCGGCGAGGCGCTTCCGGCGGCAGGTTTACGAAGCGCGGGACCTTATCCGACGGAATTTCCAGCAGGGCATAGTTGATGTTCTCCCCGCGGATAATCTCCACCGCCAGATAGGTGTAATCATCTTTCAGGAACTGCACGAGGTCCGTTTCGCGGTTAATCAGGATCGGCGAGATATGCTGCCGCAAATACTGTTTAAAGTAGTTGCGCAGCCAGGCCTGCTGATTGACGGACAGCTGGCGCTCGTTGATCAGGAAGATCTGGTTGCGCGCCATCTCCAGCAGCAGTTCGTTATACAGACTATCGAATTCCTGATCGGCCTTCAGAACGCGGGCCTGGATTTTGCCTAACAGGTGGCGAGAATGGGCGGTACTGCCTTGTTCTTCACTGATAATAATCCGGCGCTTAAGCTCAGCGAAGCGCACTTTGTAAAACTCATCAAGGTTGTTGGAGTAGATCCCTAAGAAGCGCATGCGCTCAATCAGCGGGTTACTTTTGTCCGCCGCTTCCTGCAGCACGCGTTCGTTAAAAGATAACCAGCTGAGTTCTTTTTCGATGTATAGCTTTTCCTGGCCCATTACCGCTCACACTCCGTTTTACTCACAGGACGTAGACTATTATGACGAATTTTTCTGCATAGCGATTTACTGTGTCACAACTATATGACAGTAAGAAGAATTATTTCTGTGAGATGTTTGATTAATAAACAATTTTAATTAAAAAAAAGCCCCGCGATGGAGAAAGGCGGGGCTGTTGTTCATTCTTCAGCGGCATAGCCCTGGGGGGGAAGCTGTCGTTCATCCAGCCAGGCGTGGTTGCCCACCATGCGCAGACGCCCCTCGACGAACCAGCTTATCACCAGCGGATAAATGGCATGTTCCTGGGTCTGTACCCGCGCCGTAACCTCTTCCTCGCTGTCGCCAGCAAAGACCGGCACTTTGGCCTGCAGGATAACCGGACCGCCATCCAGCTCATCGGTGACGAAGTGCACCGAGGTCCCATGCTCCTCGTCACCGTTTTCCAGCACCTGGCGATGGGTATGCAGGCCAGGATACTTCGGCAGTAACGAAGGGTGGATGTTCAGCAGTCGTCCCTGATAGTGGCTGACAAAGGCCGGGCTAAGGATACGCATATAGCCCGCCAGCACCACTAGATCCGGGGCGTAGGCGTCAATTTCATGCATCAGCTGACGATCGAACGCTTCCCGGTCGGCAAACTGACTTTGCGCCAGCGCGTGGGCCGGGATCCCGGCCGCGCGCGCGCGCTCAAGGCCGAACGCATCGGCCTTGTTACTGAATACCGCACGCAGGGTGCCGTTTATCTGTTTCCGGCCACAGGCGTCGATGATCGCCTGCAAATTACTGCCGCTACCGGAAATCAGCACCACAATGTTTTTCATGCAATGACCACACGCTGTTCGGAATCGGAGGCTTTGATATACCCGATTTTCCACGCGTTTTCACCTTTCTCGTTCAGCAGGGCAATGGCCTTGTCTGCTTCTGCTGCCGGCAGGGCGATAACCATCCCCACGCCGCAGTTAAAGGTGCGGTACATCTCATGCTGGCTGACGTTACCGGCGGTTTGCAGCCAGTTGAAAACGGACGGCCACTGCCAGGAAGACTCATCAATCACCGCCTGGGTGTTGTCCGGCAGTACGCGCGGGATGTTTTCCCAGAAGCCGCCGCCGGTCAGATGGGCGATGGCGTGGACGTCAACGCTGGCAATAAGGTCGAGAACCGATTTCACATAGATGCGGGTCGGCGCCAGCAAATGGTCGGCCAGCGGTTTGCCGTCAAGGTCGGTGGTCTGTGGGTCAACGCCGCTAACTTCAATAATCTTACGCACCAGCGAATAGCCGTTAGAGTGCGGGCCGCTGGAGGCCAGCGCCACCAGCACATCGCCGTCAGCGACTTTGCTGCCGTCGATGATTTCTGATTTTTCCACCACCCCGACGCAAAAACCCGCCACGTCGTAATCTTCGCCGTGGTACATCCCCGGCATCTCTGCGGTCTCACCGCCCACCAGCGCGCAACCGGACTGCAGGCAGCCTTCGGCGATGCCGTTAATGACGCTGGCTGCGGTATCGACGTCCAGTTTACCGGTGGCGTAGTAATCAAGGAAAAACAGCGGTTCAGCACCCTGAACCACCAGGTCGTTCACGCACATGGCGACCAGGTCGATGCCGATGGTGTCGTGACGCTTCAGATCCATTGCCAGACGCAGCTTGGTACCGACGCCGTCGGTGCCGGAGACCAGTACCGGCTCGCGGTATTTCTGCGGCAGTGCGCACAGCGCGCCGAATCCGCCCAGTCCACCCATCACTTCCGGGCGACGGGTTTTCTTCACCACGCCCTTAATACGGTCGACGAGAGCGTTGCCTGCATCAATATCCACGCCGGCATCTTTATAGCTGAGAGAGGTTTTGTCGGTCACTGCGAAGTCTCCACGCGTTTGCGGTAAGCAAGAAAAATCGGCGCAATTCTAACAGGGAAAGCAAACGTTTGCGAGCCTGCTTTACAGTCGGCGTAAAACCGTTGGCGGATGGTCAAATTTGATACTGCTCACGAAAATGAAACCGGGTACAGCCTTGTGCTTGCCTCAGTGTCAGGTAATCCCCATCATATTAATGAAACCGGTTTCTGTGATTGATCGCCGTATGGATTACCGGTGATTTATGCTCGACAGGGGAGGGATGAATGAAGATTGCGGCATTTGATATCGGTGGCACCGCGTTAAAGATGGGCGTCATGACCCGCGACGGCAGGCTGCTGGAAACCGCGAAGCAGTCAATCAATGACAGCGATGGCGATCATATCTTACAGACCATGCTGTCGTGGCTGGCGGCCCACCCGTCATGCGAAGGCATTGCCATCAGCGCGCCGGGCTATGTCGATCCGCACAGTGGATTTATCACCATGGGCGGCGCTATCCGTCGATTTGATAACTTCGCCATGAAATCATGGCTCGAGACGCGAACCGGGCTGCCGGTCTCGGTGGAAAACGACGCCAACTGCGTGCTGCTGGCCGAGCGCTGGCAGGGTAAAGCGGCGGAGATGGCCAATTTTCTGGTGCTCACTATCGGCACTGGCATCGGTGGAGCGATTTTTTGCCAACATCAGCTGATCCACGGGGCGCGTTTTCGCGCCGGCGAGTTCGGCTATATGCTTACCGATCGTCCCGGCGGACGCGATCCCCGTCGCTACTCGATGAATGAAAACTGCACCCTGCGGGTGCTGCGCCATCGCTATGCAGAACATATTGGCGCGCCGCTGGATAGCGTCACTGGCGAAATGATTTTTGACCGCTATGACGCCGGCGACCCGGTTTGCCAGCGTCTGGTCGCCGAGTTCTTCAATGGCCTGGGTCATGGCCTTTATAACCTCGTCAATATCTTCGATCCGCAGACCATTTTTATCGGCGGCGGCGTTGTGGAACGCCCTGGATTTCTGACGCTGCTGCGCCAGCATCTGGCCTGGTTCGGCATTGCCGACTATCTCGATACCGTCAGTCACGGCAACGATGCCGGCCTGATTGGCGCGGTTTACCATTTCAATCAGCACTATCGTTCGCCTGGCGACGATCGACCTTAGGGAGAGACTATGTCCGGATTTAAAGAAGGTTTTCTGTGGGGCGGCGCGGTGGCGGCGCATCAGTTAGAGGGCGGCTGGCAGGAGGGGGGCAAGGGGGTCAGCGTGGCGGATGTGATGACCGCCGGCGCCCACGGCGTGCCGCGGGAAATCACCGACGGCGTGGTGGCGGGAAAAAACTACCCGAACCATGAGGCGATCGATTTTTATCATCGCTACCCGCAGGACCTGGCGCTGTTTGCCGAAATGGGCTTCAAATGTTTCCGCACCTCGATTGCCTGGACGCGTATTTTCCCGCAGGGCGATGAACAGGAGCCGAACGAGGCTGGCCTGCAGTTTTATGACGATCTGTTCGACGAATGTCTGAAACACGGTATTGAACCGGTCATTACGCTGTCGCATTTTGAAATGCCCTATCACCTGGTCACCGAGTACGGCGGCTGGCGTAACCGCAAGCTGATCGACTTTTTCGTGCGCTTCGCCAGGGTCGTCTTCACCCGCTATCAGCATAAAGTGAAGTACTGGATGACCTTCAACGAGATCAACAACCAGGCTAACTACCATGAGGACTTTGCCCCTTTCACCAACTCCGGTCTGAAGTATTTACCGGGTGAAGATCGGGAACCGGTAATGTACCAGGCCGCACATTATGAGCTGGTGGCCAGCGCCCTGGCGGTGAAAGCGGCGCGCGAGATCAACCCTGCTCTGCAGATAGGCTGCATGATCGCCATGTGCCCTATCTATCCGCTGACCTGCGCGCCGGACGATATGATGATGGCGATGAACGCCATGCACCGTCGGTACTGGTTCACCGACGTCCACGTGCGCGGCCGCTATCCGCAGCATCTGCTCAACTATTTTGCCCGCCGCGGCTTTAGCCTGGACATCACCGAAGCCGATCGTCAGGCGTTAACCGAAGGCTGTGTCGACTACATCGGCTTTAGCTACTATATGTCCTTCGCCACCAAGGCCACCGAAGACAACCCCTTGCTCGATTATGATGAAACCACCAGCCTGGTCTCCAACCCGTACGTGAAAAAGTCGGACTGGGGCTGGCAGATTGACCCGGTCGGCCTGCGCTATTCGCTGAACTGGTTCTGGGATCACTATCAGCTACCGCTGTTTATTGTCGAAAACGGTTTTGGCGCGATCGATGTTCGTGAAGCGGACGGCAGCGTGGATGACCAGTACCGTATCGATTATCTCTCCGCGCATATCGCGGAGATGAAAAAGGCGGTGGTCGAGGATGGCGTCGATCTGATGGGTTATACCCCGTGGGGCTGTATCGATCTGGTTTCCGCCGGAACGGGGGAAATGAAAAAACGCTACGGCTTTATCTACGTGGATAAAGATAATCAAGGCAACGGCACGCTGGAGCGCAGTAAGAAGAAGTCGTTCGACTGGTATAAGAAGGTGATTGCCAGCAACGGGGAGCAGCTATAATTCCCCCGTGGCGCTGCGCTTATCGGGCCTGCGGGGTTTGCGGTCCGGGTAAGCGTTAGCGCCGCCCGGCAGAACCCCGCGCTAAAACCGGAGCCTCGCCTCCGGTTTTTTTGTCTCTAAATCACTTTGCTTGATATACGTCAAGCAAGATGGGTATGGCCTAATCCGAAAAAAGCGGTATAATCCCGCGATTTTTTTTGTGGCTGCCCCTCAGAGGAGAAAGAGAATGAAGATTGTGGAAGTCAAACACCCACTCGTCAAACACAAGCTGGGCCTGATGCGCGAGCACGACATCAGCACCAAACGCTTCCGTGAACTCGCCTCTGAAGTGGGCAGCTTACTGACTTATGAAGCCACCGCCGATCTGGCGACCGAGAAAGTGACCATCGAAGGCTGGAACGGCCCGGTGGAAGTTGAGCAGATCAAGGGCAAGAAAATTACCGTCGTGCCAATCCTGCGCGCAGGCCTCGGCATGATGGAAGGGGTACTTGAGCACGTGCCGAGCGCGCGTATCAGCGTGGTGGGTATTTATCGCAATGAAGAGACCCTCGAGCCGGTACCTTACTTCCAGAAGCTGGTGTCCAACATCGATGAGCGTATGGCGCTGGTGGTTGACCCGATGCTGGCCACCGGTGGGTCGATGATCGCCACTATCGATCTGCTGAAAAACGCCGGCTGCACCAGCATCAAGGTGCTGGTACTGGTGGCGGCGCCGGAAGGAATTGCCGCGCTGGAGAAAGCGCACCCGGACGTTGAGCTGTACACCGCCTCTGTCGATAAGGGACTGAACGAGCACGGGTACATCATTCCCGGTCTCGGCGATGCCGGCGACAAGATCTTTGGTACGAAATAATCGCATAACGATAAATAAGCCGACTTTGAGAGTCGGCTTTTTTTTGAATAAAACACACATAACTAACCATCTCAGAGGAAAACACTATGACGCGCCGTGCTATCGGGGTGAGTGAAAGACCGCCGCTTTTACAGACTATCCCGCTTAGTTTGCAGCACCTGTTTGCCATGTTTGGCGCAACGGTGCTGGTGCCAATCCTGTTCCACATCAACCCGGCCACCGTGCTGCTGTTCAACGGTATTGGTACGCTGCTGTACCTCTTTATCTGTAAAGGCAAAATCCCGGCGTATCTGGGATCGAGTTTCGCCTTTATCTCTCCGGTGCTGCTCCTGCTGCCGCTGGGCTATGAAGTGGCGCTGGGCGGTTTCATTATGTGCGGCGTGCTGTTCTGCCTCGTCTCCTTTATTGTCAAAAAAGCCGGTACCGGCTGGCTGGATGTGATGTTCCCCCCGGCGGCGATGGGGGCCATCGTGGCGGTTATCGGTCTGGAGCTGGCGGGCGTGGCGGCCAACATGGCCGGGCTGCTGCCGGCCGACGGCCAGTCGCCGGACAGTAAAACCATTATTATCTCGATGGTGACCCTGGCGGTGACGGTGTTTGGTTCGGTCTTGTTCCGCGGCTTCCTGGCGATTATCCCGATCCTGATTGGCGTTCTGGTGGGCTATGCGCTGTCGTTTGTGATGGGCGTGGTCGATACCACCCCGATCGCCGAAGCGCACTGGTTCGCGCTGCCAACCTTCTACACGCCGCGTTTTGAATGGTTCGCCATCTTCACCATTCTGCCCGCTGCGCTGGTGGTGATTGCCGAGCACGTCGGTCACCTGGTAGTAACGGCTAATATCGTCAAACGCGATCTGATCCGCGACCCGGGCCTGCATCGTTCGATGTTTGCCAATGGCCTGTCGACGATCGTTTCCGGCTTCTTCGGCTCGACGCCTAACACCACCTACGGGGAAAATATCGGCGTGATGGCGATTACCCGCGTCTACAGTACCTGGGTTATCGGCGGCGCGGCGATCATTGCGATTCTGCTCTCCTGCGTCGGCAAACTGGCGGCGGCGATCCAGATCATCCCGGTGCCGGTGATGGGCGGCGTGTCGCTGCTGTTGTACGGGGTAATCGGCGCCTCAGGGATCCGCGTACTGATTGAATCGAAGGTGGATTACAGCAAGGCGCAGAATCTGATTCTCACCTCCGTGATCCTGATCATCGGCGTCAGCGGTGCCAAAGTGCACATCGGCGCCGCTGAGCTGAAAGGGATGGCGCTGGCCACCATCGTCGGTATCGCGCTCAGCCTGATTTTCAAGCTTATCAGCGTCCTGCGTCCGGAAGAGGTGGTTCTCGACGCCGCGGATAGCGAAGAGGTTAAATAACGATCGTCTGACCGGGCGGCGATCCCGCCCGGTTCTCTCCGGACCTAAATCTGTGATAAACTCTTCGCGTTTTTCTGTAAGCCTATGTTGAGGTCCATCTGAACGCACCGGCACAGCTCTCTTTGCCACTGTATCTTCCTGACGACGAAACCTTCGCGAGTTTCTGGCCGGGTGATAATCCTTCCCTACTTGCTGCCCTCCAGAACGTACTGCGCCAGGAACACAGCGGGTATATTTATATCTGGTCACGTGAAGGGGCGGGTCGCAGCCACCTGTTACACGCCGCCTGCGCCGAGCTTTCCCAGCGCGGGGATGCCGTGGGCTACGTGCCGCTGGATAAACGCACCTGGTTTGTGCCGGAGGTGCTGGAGGGGATGGAACAGCTGGCGCTGGTCTGCATCGATAACATCGAGTGCGTCGCCGGGGATGAGCCCTGGGAAATGGCCATCTTTAATCTCTACAACCGGATCCTGGAATCAGGTAAAACCCGTCTGCTGATCACCGGGGACCGGCCGCCGCGGCAACTGAATCTTGGTCTGCCGGATCTCGCCTCGCGGCTTGACTGGGGGCAGATCTATAAGCTGCAGCCGCTGTCGGATGAAGACAAGCTGCAGGCCCTGCAGCTGCGTGCCAGACTGCGCGGCTTCGAGATGCCGGAGGACGTATGCCGCTTCCTGCTGAAGCGGCTGGATCGCGAAATGCGCTCGCTGTTTATGACCCTCGATCAGCTGGATCATGCCTCGATTACCGCTCAGCGCAAGCTGACGATCCCCTTCGTGAAAGAGATCCTTAAACTCTAGTCCGCCTGCGGAGTCAGTTCCTCCTCCGTCAGCCCGGTCAACCGGGCGACCAGATCGCGCGCCAGGCCACTGTGTAGCATAGCGGCGGCTATACGCTGCGCCTCTTCCTTCCGGCCTTCCTGACGGCCCTGCGCCAGGCCCCGCTCCAGGCCTTGTTGTTCCAGATATTCCGCAATTGTCATCAACGTCTCCTTGTGCTGCGGCGTACGTAACGCCAGCTCGCGAATGAACTTGATCGGCTCTCGCGCGTTGCCTGCCTGCACCAGATAGTGCATCAGGGCTTGTACCTGCGATTCCGTCGCCAGACCAGTCAATAATAATTCGCTCAGCTTGTCGAGGAGCTGCGCCAGATCGCGTTGTCGAATATGTTTTTGCAGTAACTCCAGCGTCGCCATGCGCTGATGGGTGGCAATGTCGTCATCCGGAATGACGGTAATGTCCGCCAGCGGAAACGCCCCGTGATAAAGGTGGCCGGCCAGCTCCGGAGCGACGAATTCATCGAGCCAGCGCAGCGAGAACGGGTAGGGGCTCACCAGACCGTGGTAGAAGAGAACAGGGATCACCAGCGGCAGCCGATCGTGGCCGGCATCAAGGTGGCGCTGCATGGCGGCGATGGCGTAGCGCATCAGACGAAAGGCCATATGCCGATCGGGCGTGCTCTGGTGTTCGATAAGCGCATAAATATAGCCGTCTCCCGCCGTGGTTTTCAGGGAATACAGAATGTCGGCGTAAAAGGGACGCAGATCGTCTTCGACAAAATGCCCGGACTCGAGATGCAGCGTACGCAGATCGCACACCTTAAGCAGCGTCTCGGGCAGGTACAGCCGCAGAAAATCGCGGGCGGTATCAGGATGGGAGAGATAGCTCTTAAATACAGCATCATGAGGCGTTGAGGTTGGTTTTTTCATGTTCATCCGTCCAGTGGATTGAGCGATAGATGAACAGTAGCACTGCAAGGCGGGCGGGAGGGATTGGCGTGGAAGATCTGGAATCGGCTACGTAAAAAAAGCGCCGCGATAGCGCGGCGCGGGCGGGTTAGCTTACGATCTCGAGGACCTGCTCCGGCGGTCGGCCAATACGCGCCTGGCCGCGGCTAACGACAATGGGGCGTTCGATAAGCTTAGGATTGTCGACCATCGCCTGTATCAACGCCGCGTCGCTGAGCGCCGGGTCGGCAAGATTAAGCGATTTATACAGATCCTCTTTCTGGCGCATGAGCTCGCGGGGGCTCTCCATACCCAGCAGCTGCAGCAGTTGACGCAGCGTCCCGGCATCCGGTGGCGTCTCAAGATAAAGCACCACCTCAGGATCGATGCCGTGGCTCTTCAACAGGCTCAGCGTTTCGCGGCTCTTCGAGCAGCGTGGGTTATGGTAAATTTTTACCGCGTCGGTCATGGGGTCTCCTTACATTTTTTGGTAGGGGCGGAAGCGGGCCTGTAGCTCACGTAGCTGGTCGATGCGGGCATCGTAGCGGGCCTGCTGCAGACTACCGAGTTTCACTTGCGAGCTGGCGCTGCTGAGCAGGGAAATCGCCTGTTCCAGCTGGCCGACCAGCGCCATGCTTTCTGCCCGCGCCGCCAGCTCCTGGTCGCGATTGCCCAGGGCGCCTTCCGCCTGAGCCAGCAGGTCCCAGCCGTTGCCATCCTCTTTATAGGTAAAGGTATAACGATTCAGGATGGTCGCCGCTTCCCCGGGCTGGCCACCCTGCAGCAGGGCGTTGGCCAGGTTCAACTGCAGCACCGGATTGGTGCGCAGCTCGCGGGCGTTTTTAAGGCGGTTGATGGCGTCGCCGGTTTTCTTCTGCCCGAGGTCGATATCGGTAGCCAGATCGAGATACCAGGGATTTTGCGGATCGGCGCTGAGCAGCGGCTGCAGCGTTTTGCGCGCCTGGTCAAAGTTGTTGCTTTCCATCGCCAGCAGGGCGCGGCCATACTGCGCGGCATGCTGCTGGCGGATATTGCCTTTATCCCAGGCGTTGAGCAGATCGGTGCCCAGCTTATTGTCGCCGTTGGTGTACATTCCGAGGGTACGCGCCTTCGCCAGATAGAAGTCCGCTGAGGACTGCACGACAACCGGGCGCATCTGGTTGGCGCGGTTACGAGCATCGGCAAGCCGGCTTTCCGGCAGGGGGTGGGTGAGCAGCATTTCCGGCGGCCGCGTTGAGTAACGCGACTCATCAAGCAGTTTACCCATAAACATCGGCATGGCCTGCGGGTCGAATCCTGAGCGTTGCAGAACCTGAATACCGATCCGGTCGGCCTCTTCTTCGTTCTGACGGGTGAAGCTGATCATGCCCTGTTGGGTGCCGGCCAGCGTCCCGGTCAGCGCCGCCATCCCGGCCTGCGGGCTGGCCATCGCCAGCAGAATTGAACCCAGCGCGCCGACCCAGGTCAGCGGCGCATTGCGCTTCTGATCTTCCATTGCGCGGGCAAGATGCCGCTGCGTAACGTGGGAAATTTCGTGCGCCATGACAGAGGCCAGTTCGCTCTCATTATCGGAATAGCGGAACAGGGCCGAGTGGAGGACCACATTGCCGCCGAAGAAGGCGAAGGCGTTGATTTGGTCGTTATTAATCAAATAGAAGTGGAACGGGGTGCGCACCGAATTCGCATGCGAGACCAGACGCATGCCCAGCCCGTTGATGTATTGCACCAGCAGAGGGTCGTTGATCAGCGGCGCGCTGCCGCGCAGCTGGCGGACGTAGTAATCCCCCATCTGCATTTCCTGACCAATCGACAGCGTGCTTCCTGCGGAGGTCCCCATGTCCGGCAGGGTATCTGCGGAGTCAGCAAAAGCAGGGCCTAACGAACCCAGCGTCAGCGACGCGATCACGGTCGCCACCAGCGTTTTCTTCAACTGCCTGAACATAACCTCTGTCCTGTAATGTGGGTGTGCCAGTTTGACCGATTGTGCGACGCAATGTTCCCTGGCCGCATCCCAGCGAGTTTAGCTGGCGTTAGACACATTGAAAATAGGTTCTTCACGGCGGAGACGGGTTTGTCTGCTGCGCATCAAAAAGCGAAGTCTTTTTTGTGACATTTCGATACAATTCCTCCGTTTGTCGCCGCTTTGCGCTTCAGGGAAGGTTTTATGCTCGAGATGTTAATGCAGTGGTACCGCCGTCGATTCAGCGACCCTGAGGCGATAGCGCTGCTGGTTATTTTGCTTGCCGGTTTCGGCATCATGTTCTTTTTCAGCGGCCTGCTGGCCCCGTTACTGGTGGCTATCGTGCTGGCCTATTTGCTGGAGTGGCCGACCGTGCGCCTGGAGCGCATCGGTCTGTCGCGCACCTGGGCGACCTCGCTGGTGCTGATCCTCTTCGTGGGCATCCTGCTGTTGCTGGCTTTCGTGGTGCTGCCGGTGGCCTGGCAGCAGGGGATCTACCTTATCCGCGATATGCCGGGCATGCTCAACAAGCTCTCTGATTTTGCCGCCACGCTGCCGCGGCGCTATCCGGCGTTAATGGATGCCGGCATCATCGATGCGATGGCGGAAAATATGCGCACCCGGATGCTGACGGTGGGCGACTCAGTGGTCAAGTATTCTCTCGCCTCGCTGGTGGGGCTGCTTACGCTGGCGGTGTATCTGGTGCTGGTGCCGCTGATGGTCTTCTTCCTGCTGAAGGATAAAGAGCAGATGCTCAACGCGGTACGCCGCGTGCTGCCGCGCAACCGCGGCCTGGCCGGGCAGGTATGGAAGGAGATGAACCAGCAAATCACCAACTACATTCGCGGTAAGGTGCTGGAGATGATTGTCGTCAGCGTCGCCACCTGGATAGGCTTCATCCTTTTCGGCCTCAACTACTCGCTGCTGTTGGCGGTGCTGGTGGGCTTCTCGGTGCTGATCCCCTATATTGGTGCATTTGTGGTGACCATTCCGGTGGTGGGGGTGGCGCTGTTTCAGTTTGGCGCGGGCACCGAGTTCTGGAGTCTGTTCGCGGTCTATCTGATTATTCAGGGGCTTGACGGCAATCTGCTGGTCCCGGTGCTGTTCTCGGAAGCGGTGAATCTGCACCCGCTGGTGATTATCCTGTCGGTGGTGATCTTTGGCGGTTTGTGGGGGTTCTGGGGCGTCTTCTTCGCCATTCCGCTGGCCACGTTGATTAAAGCGGTGGTGCATGCCTGGCCGGATGGCCTGGTGGTCGACGACGACTAAGGCATTGAGGATAAAAAAAGACGCCGGGCGAGGTTCTCTCACCCGGCGTCTTGCTTTGCATCAGGCGTTTTCTTTCAGCCAGTTCAGCACCACGTCGTGGTGATTGCTGGTTTTGAAGTCATCAAAGACGTGTTCGATTTTGCCATCGGCATCGACGAGGAAGCTGATACGGTGGATCCCGTCGTAGGTTTTCCCCATAAAGGATTTTTCGCCCCAGACGCCAAACTGCTCGCAAACCTGATGGTTTTCATCAGACAGCAGCGTAAAGTTCAGCAGCTCTTTTTCGGCGAAGCGGGAGAGCTTTTCCGGTTTATCGGTGCTGATGCCCAGCACTTCCACACCGGCTTTCTTCAGGTCGTCCATGTTGTCGCGCAAGCCGCACGCCTGGACGGTGCAGCCCGGGGTCATGGCCTTCGGGTAAAAATAAACCAGGACACGCTGTCCCTGGAAGTCGGTTAAATTTACTTCCTCGCCGTCCTGGTCCGGTAAGCTAAATTTCGGTGCAAGATCACCGGCTTTCAGTGGGGTCATGGGTTAAACTCCATCCTGTTCATCATGCTGTGAATAATTAACGATGTTAATACTGCCTTGTGCGTTGAGTTCTGTACATAGGGCTTTGAACGCTTGTTCGATATTTGCTGCATTTTGCGTCGCAGGACTGTGGGCAGTTATCTGAATAAAAAGCTGCGCGGAATCACCGTCTCCCGGCTGCGTGCGGGAAACCAGTTCCGCGATATTCATATTCCATGTATCGCACAGGGCAGTGAAGCGCTCGATGATATGCGGTGAGTCCGGCACCTCAACCTGGACCCAGACGGTGTTTGGCATGGCCTGCGGGGGGCGCGCGGTGGTGCGTTTCATCACGATCAACAGCTCCAGCTCCGCGCCTTTCAGCGGCAGGGTTGATTCGATCAGGTTAATCGCATTCCACGACCCGGAAAGCAGCATGATAAACGTAAACTCATCACCGAGCATGGCCAGCCGGCTGTCTTCGATATTACAACCGCAGCTGCTGACGTGGCGAGTGATCGTATTCACGATGCCGGGACGGTCAGCCCCCAGGGCGGTAATAACCAGATAGTGTTGTAATGAGGCTGTCAAACCTGTTCTTCCTTTAAAAAGGTGAGGTAACATTAGGAAAGCATAAAAAAAACCGCCATACAACATCCCTGATGGCGTCGGGTCTCTTGCTTTTATTGCAGCTCCAAACGTAACATTGAGAATCTTGTCGCACTTCTGCTCTGAGGATGGCCCATGTTCACGGGAAGTATTGTAGCGCTTGTCACGCCGATGGATGAAAACGGTAATGTCTGCCGGACAAGCCTGAAAAAACTGATTGATTACCATGTCGCCAACGGAACCTCGGCGATCGTTTCGGTAGGGACTACCGGTGAATCCGCAACGCTGAGCCATGAAGAGCACGGCGACGTGGTGATGATGACGCTGGAACTGGCTGACGGGCGTATCCCGGTGATCGCTGGAACGGGAGCCAATGCAACCGCAGAGGCGATTAGCCTGACCAAGCGTTTTAACGACAGCGGCGTTGTCGGCTGCCTGACGGTCACTCCTTATTATAACCGTCCTACCCAGGAAGGCCTGTTCCAGCACTTTAAAGCTATCGCCGAACATACTGACCTGCCGCAAATTCTGTATAATGTGCCGTCCCGTACCGGTTGCGATATGCTGCCGGAAACCGTTGGCCGTCTGGCGGAAATTAAAAATATTGTCGGTATTAAGGAAGCTACAGGGAACTTAAGTCGCGTTCACCAGATCAAAGAGCTGGTTTCAGACGACTTTATTCTGCTGAGCGGTGACGATGCGACCGGTATGGACTTCATGCAGCTCGGCGGCGTGGGCGTGATTTCCGTCACCGCCAACGTGGCGGCGCGCGAAATGGCCGACATGTGCCGTCTGGCGCTGGCGGGTCAATTTGCCGAAGCCCGGGCGATTAACCAGCGTCTGATGCCATTGCATACAAAATTATTTGTCGAACCCAATCCTATCCCGGTGAAATGGGGATGCAAGGCGTTGGGTCTTGTGGCGACCGATACGCTGCGCTTGCCGATGACGCCTATCACCGACCAGGGTCGTGAAGCCGTTACCGCCGCGCTGAAGCATGCCGGTTTGCTGTAAAGTTTAGGGAGATTTGATGGCTTACTCAGTACAGAAGTCGCGCCTGGCGAAGGTTGCGGGTGTTTCGCTGGTTCTACTCCTCGCGGCCTGTAGTTCCGACTCGCGCTATAAGCGTCAGGTGAGCGGTGATGAGGCCTATTTACAGGCGTCACCGTTGAGCGAACTTCACGCGCCGGCGGGGATGATCCTGCCGATTCAGGTGGGTGATTACAACATTCCGGTGGCCAACAGCACCGGCGCGGTCGGCAAGGCGCTGGACATTCGCCCGCCGGCGCAGCCGCTGGCATTGGTTAGCGGCGCCCGCACCCAGTTCAACGGCGATACCGCGACGCTGATGGTCGAGAACGGCCGCAGCGGTTCGCTGTGGGCGCAGGTTACCAGCATTCTTCAGTCGAAGAACTACGTTATCGCCAAGCGCGATGATGCGAGCCAGACGCTGAACACCGACTGGGTTGAGTGGAACCGTCTTGATGAAGATCAGCAGTATCGCGGTCGTTATCAAATCTCCGTCAAACCGCAGGGCTATCAGCAAGCGGTGGTGGTCAAGCTGGTGAATCTGGAGCAGGCGGGTAAACCGGTTGCCGATCCGGCGTCACTGCAGCGCTACAGCACCGCCATGCTGAACGTCATTTCGGAAGGCTTGGACATGAACGCCACCAGCGCCCAGAACGCCGCCCAGCGCAGCGCGGGCGCCACCTTCGACGTGCAGAGCGCTGCCGACGATACGGGTCTGCCGATGCTCGTTGTTCGCGCGCCGTTTAACATGGTGTGGCAGCGTCTGCCAGGCGCCCTCGAGAAAGTGGGGATGAAAGTGACCGACAGCACGCGCTCTCAGGGCAGCATGGCGCTGACCTACAAGCCGCTGTCTGACAGCAGCTGGCAGGAGCTGGGCGCACGCGACCCGCAGCTGGCCTCCGGTGACTACAAACTTCAGGTCGGCGACCTCGATAACCGCAGTAGCCTGCAGTTCATCGACCCGAAAGGCCACACCCTGACGCAGTCGCAAAATGACGCCCTGGTAGCCGTATTCCAGGCCGCATTTAACAAGTAAACGAAAGGGCTGGAGCAATCCGGCCCTTTTAATATATAGTGACGCAAACGTGTGCGTATGCACATCATCCTTCAAATTGCCTCTTTGTTGGCCGCCTTCGTTCACCCCAGTCACTTACTTTTGTAAGCTCCTGGGGATTCGCTCAGTTGCCGCCTCGATGCACTTTGAATGATTTTGTGTATAGGTGGAAACGTATTTTTAGGCTCAATATCACTGGAGTAGTGAAAGATGAAAAAGCAAGCTGAGTTGTATCGTGGTAAGGCGAAGACAGTATACAGCACCGATAATCCGGACCTGCTGGTACTGGAATTCCGTAACGATACGTCAGCAGGTGATGGCGCGCGCATCGAGCAGTTCGATCGTAAAGGCATGGTGAATAACAAGTTCAACCACTTCATTATGAGCAAACTGGCAGAAGCGGGCATCCCTACCCAGATGGAAGCGCTGCTCTCCGATACCGAATGCCTGGTAAAAAAACTGGATATGGTGCCGGTGGAGTGCGTGGTGCGTAACCGTGCGGCAGGCTCGCTGGTAAAACGTTTAGGCATTGAAGAAGGAATCGAGCTGAATCCGCCGCTGTTCGATCTGTTCCTGAAAAACGATGCCATGCACGATCCGATGGTCAACGACTCCTATTGCGAAACCTTCGGCTGGGTGAGCAAAGAGAATCTGGCGCGGATGCGCGAGCTGACCTACAAAGCCAACGACGTGCTGAAAAAGCTGTTCGATGACGCCGGTCTGATTCTGGTGGACTTTAAGCTGGAGTTTGGTCTGTTCAAAGGCGAAGTGGTCCTGGGCGATGAGTTTTCGCCGGACGGCAGCCGCCTGTGGG
Organism: Klebsiella pneumoniae complex sp. WS1778; assembly: GCF_049472055.1. Lineage (NCBI taxonomy): Bacteria > Pseudomonadati > Pseudomonadota > Gammaproteobacteria > Enterobacterales > Enterobacteriaceae > Klebsiella > Klebsiella pneumoniae complex sp. WS1778. Next base: position 1,915,611 of record NZ_JBKGTJ010000001.1, on the reverse strand, counting down.
ACAAAAACACCCTCGATAAAATGGACAAAGACCGCTTCCGCCAGAGCCTTGGCGGCCTGATCGAAGCCTACGAAGAAGTGGCTCACCGTCTGGGCGTTAAGCTCGACTAACCCGCCCGCCGCCAGAAGATGGCCTCATCTTCTGGCGTCTCTTGCTGTTTCCTGTGGTAATCCTGCGCTGAACCGCCTACGATCTCTGCTATTGATACATAACAGGGAATGAGGTGCTTATGCGCTGGCAAGGGCGTCGCGAAAGCGACAATGTTGAAGATCGACGTGGACAATCAGGCTCGCCGTTTGGCGGCGGCGGGGGCGGCGGCTTCCGTCTGCCGAGCGGGAAGGGCGGCATTGTACTGCTGATTATTGTGCTGGTGGCGGGCTACTACGGCGTGGATTTGACCGGCATGTTGACCGGCGAACCGATGCCGCAGCAGCAGACCTCCACGCAGCGCTCCATCAGTCCGAAAGACGATGAAGCGGCGAAGTTTACTTCCGTCATTCTGGCCACCACCGAAGATACCTGGGGACCGATTTTTGAAAAGATGGGCCGCCAGTACCCTCAGCCAAAGCTGGTGCTCTACCGCGGCGCGACCCGTACCGGCTGCGGTACCGGCCAGTCGGTGATGGGGCCGTTCTACTGTCCTGCCGACAGTACGGTCTATATCGACCTGTCATTCTACGATGAAATGAAAAATAAACTGGGCGCCGATGGCGACTTTGCCCAGGGGTACGTCATTGCCCATGAAGTGGGTCATCACGTACAAAAACTGCTGGGCATTGAGCCGAAGGTTCGCCAGCAACAGCAGCATGCCACCGAGGCCGAAGCCAACCGGCTGTCGGTTAAGATGGAGCTACAGGCAGACTGCTTCGCCGGCGTCTGGGGGCATAATATGCAGCAGCAGGATATTCTGGAAACCGGCGATCTGCAGGAGGCGTTAAACGCCGCCGAGGCCATCGGCGACGACCGTCTGCAGCAGCAGAGCCAGGGGCGGGTGGTACCGGACAGCTTTACCCACGGAACGTCAAAACAGCGCTACACCTGGTTCAAACGCGGTTTCGACAGCGGCGACCCGGCGCAGTGCAACACCTTCGGCAGCGCGCTGTAATCGCCCCTGATGATGGACGCGCTGCTTGACCTCACCGCGCAGATGGCGCGGGAGGGGATTCGCCGCCTGCTGGTGCTCAGCGGCGACGAGGCCTGGACGCTGCAGCAGGCGCAGGCGCTGCGGGAGCGGCTCGGCGGCGATGGCCTGTGGGTGGGCTCCGAGCCGGTTTCTGCGCCCGGCGTGGCGCCTGGCGCCCTGAAGACGCTGCTGGGGCGGGAAGTGATGCACGCCTTTTTCGATGCCCGGCGCGGGTTTGATGTGGCCGCCCTGGCGGCTCTGAGCGGTACGCTGCGGGCGGGAAGCTGGCTGGTGCTGCTGACGCCCTCTTTCGCCGACTGGCCGTCCCGGGTGGATGAGGACTCCCTGCGCTGGAGCGATACGCCCGACCCGATCTCTACCCCCAACTTTGTTCTCCGCTGCTGTCGGCAGTTTATCGCCGACCCCGAGGTGCTGCTCTGGCGGCAGTCGGACTCGCCGCGGCTCCCGCTGGCCGTCCGGCGCCCTGACTGGCATCCCGCCGATGGTCACCCGCTGGCCGAACAGGCGGCGATCCTTGGGCAATTATTGCGTCTACCGCCTGGTATCGCAGCAGTGACGGCTGAACGAGGGCGAGGGAAATCCGCCCTCGCGGGCATGCTGCTGCGCCAGCTCGCGGGTGAGGCCATCGTTACCGCCCCGACCCGCAGCGCCGTCGACGTGCTGGCGAGCTTTGCCGGCGAGGCGTTTCGCTTTATGGCTCCTGATGCGTTGCTGTCGTCGAAGGAAAAGGCGTCCTGGCTGATTGTCGATGAGGCCGCGGCTATACCGGCTCCGCTTCTCCGGCAGCTGGTTAGCCGTTTTCCCCGCACGCTACTTACCACGACGGTGCAGGGTTATGAGGGCACCGGTCGCGGGTTCCTGCTGAAATTTTGCGCCAGCCTGCCCTATCTGCAATTGTTCAGCCTGAGCGCGCCGATCCGCTGGGCCGCAGGCTGCCCGCTGGAGTCGGCCATCAGCCAGCTGCTGATCTTCAGCGATGAGGCATTTCGCGACGCGCCGACGGGGGAGGTAGTCCTGGAGGCGGTCAATCAGTCCAGCTGGCAAACGCAGCCGGCGCTGCCGGAAGCGATGTACCAGCTGTTATCCGGGGCGCATTACCGCACTTCTCCTCTCGATCTGCGGCGCATGATGGACGCTCCAGGCCAGGCTTTCCGCTGCGCTCGCGCCGGCGGTGCGGTGGCGGGCGCCCTGTGGCTGGTGGCCGAAGGGGGACTTTCTCCCGAACTCAGCCGGGCGGTGTGGGCGGGTTTTCGCCGGCCGCGGGGGAACCTGGTCGCCCAGTCGCTGGCGGCGCATGGCGGCAGTCCCCTGGCGGCGACGCTGCGCGGGCTGCGGGTCAGTCGGATCGCCGTCCACCCCGCCCGCCAGCGCGAAGGGCTGGGGCAACAGATGATTGCCGATATCGCCGCCGATGCCGCAGGTTATGATTATCTCTCCGTCAGCTTTGGCTATACCCCTGAGCTGTGGCGCTTCTGGCAACGCTGTGGGTTTATTCTCGTGCGGCTGGGCACCCATCGCGAGGCCAGCAGCGGGTGCTATACCGCGATGGCTCTGTTCCCGCTGACTGCAGCGGGGCATCAGCTCGCGCAACGGGAGGCACAGCGGCTACAGCGTGATGAATACTGGCTGCGCCCGTGGCGGCAAGCGTCCGCGCCGCTGCCGGCCGTTTCAGGGGCTATGCTTAGTGATGAGGACTGGCTGGAAGCGGCGAGCTTTGCCTTCGCCCATCGCCCGCTGGCCGCGGCGCTGGGTTGCCTCAATCGCCTGCTGTTGCAGGTCGACATCCCGTTGCCGGCCCTGCGCGGGCGTCTGCAGGGGGAAGAAGAGGCCGAACTCTGCGCCGCGCTGCAGCTAACAGGGCGTAAAGCCCTGCTGGCGAGATGGCGTCAGGAGGCCGCTGACGCCTTGCGCTTCCTCGATGCAGCGCGCGCCGAGGCGCTGCATCAGCAGGTGGCGAACCTGCAATTTTTTTAACTAACTCATTCAGTTAAATGGCATGGTCATATCTGGCGAGCGGCGTACACTGCCCGCATACACTAAGGAGACAGCCATGAAACACGATCATTTTATTGTTCAAAGCCCTGCGACGCCTGCGCAACAGCTGTTGCTGCTGTTTCATGGCGTGGGGGATAACCCGGTCTCCATGGGGCAAATTGGCAGCTGGTTCGCGCCGCAGTTTCCTGATGCGCTGATCGTGAGCATTGGCGGGGTGGAGCCTTGCGGTCCTGACGGTCGGCAGTGGTTTTCGGTGCAGGGAGTGACGGAAGAAAATCGTCAGCAGCGTATCGACGCCATTATGCCGACCTTTATTGAAATTGTGCGCTACTGGCAGGAAAAGAGCGGCATCAGCCCACTGGCCACCGCGCTGATCGGCTTCTCTCAGGGGGCGATCATGTCGCTGGAGAGCATCAAAGCAGCGCCGGATCTGGCTTCGCGGGTGATCGCCTTTAATGGCCGCTATGCGACGCTGCCGGTTACCGCAACGACGGCCACCACCATTCACCTGATCCACGGTGGTGACGATCGGGTTATCGATCTGGCGTGGGCGGTGTCGGCACAGGAGGCGCTGTTGCAGGCGGGGGGCGACGTGACCTTAGATATTGTGGACGATCTGGGGCATGCCATTGACGATCGCAGCATGCAGTTCGCGATCGAGCGACTGCGCTACACCGTGCCGAAGCACTATTTTGATGAGGCGCTGAGCGGCAGTACGCCGAAAGGGGACGATATCATCGAAATGCTGTAACCCCGGCGGGCGGGGTTACAGGCGGGCGCTACCGCGATAACGGCAAACTTACGGTTTCTTCGACTGGTCGTGCTTCGGCCAGTCGTCGTCATCGTCCCATTTATCGTTAAAATCACGGTGCGGCGGCAGATCGGGTTTGTTGTTGAGGAATTTTTTGTGGTCAACGCGGTTTAGATCTTTAATCACGTTGATAATTACCCCCACCAAAAAGACCAGCACCAGAATCCACCAGTGTTTAATAAGCCATTCCATGCGCGCTTCCTCTTTACGTCAGTACGTCAGGCGACCAGCTGTTCCATTACGCGTTGATACATCCGCGCCAGCAGCTGCAGGTCGGCGGCGTTCACACATTCATTAATTTTGTGAATTGTGGCGTTCACGGGGCCCAGCTCAACCACCTGCGCCCCCATGCGCGCGATAAACCGTCCGTCTGAGGTGCCGCCGTTGGTTAACAGCTGCGGTTTGATCTCATTATAGTGCTCAATGGCATTGACGACCGCATCCACCAGCTTGCCCCGTCCGGTAAGGAACGGCTGTCCGGAGAGCCACCACTCCACGCTGTAACGCAGCTGGTATTTTTCCAGCAGGGCGACCACCCGGGCTTTGATCGTCTCGTCAGTCAGTTCCGTACTGAAGCGGAAGTTGAACTGGACGAACATATCGCCAGGGATCACGTTGTTGCTGCCGGTACCGGACTGCACGTTGGCAATCTGCATGCTGGTCGGCGGGAAGTATTCATTGCCTTTATCCCACTCGATATTGACCAGCTCCGCCAGCATCGGCGCGGCGCGATGGACGGGGTTATCGGCAAGGTGCGGATAGGCGACATGGCCCTGTACGCCGTGAATGGTCAGGTTGCAGGTCAGCGAGCCGCGGCGGCCGTTTTTCACCACATCGCCGACCACTTCGGTACTGGAGGGTTCGCCGACCAGACAGTAGTCCAGACGCTCGTTACGCGCCATCAGCGTCTCCACCACTTTGACGGTGCCGTTTTTCGCGCTGGCCTCTTCATCAGAGGTGATCAAAAACGCCAGTCGGCCCCGGTGGTTCGGGTACTGCGCGACAAAACGCTCTGCGGCAACCACCATCGCCGCCAGCGAGCCTTTCATATCCGCCGCCCCGCGGCCAAACAGCATCCCGTCGCGGATGGTGGGTTCGAACGGGGGGTTGATCCAGCGGTCGGCGTCGCCTGCCGGGACCACGTCGGTGTGGCCGGCGAAGGCCAGCGTCTCGCCGTGGCCGCGCCAGGCCCAGAAGTTCTGCGTATCGCCGAAATCCATCGGTTCAACGGTAAAGCCGATCGCACGCAGGCGTTCAATCATTAACGCCTGGCATCCCGCATCATCGGGGCTAAGGGAAGGGCGGCGAATAAGCTGCTGAGCCAGCTCAATGACCGGGCAAGACATAGACTATACCTCGTTAAACTGCTGATAACTTGCTTCACTAAAACCCAGCAGCATAGGACGACCGGGCGCGCAGAGCAATGGGCGTTTGATGATCGCCGGCATTTCCAGCATCAATGCGGCGGCGGCATCGGCATTATCGATGCTGTTGCGCAGCGATTCGTCCAGTTTGCGCCAGGTGGTGCCGCGGGTGTTCAGCAGCGCCTGCCAGCCCAGTTCGGCAATAAAGGTATCCAGTTGCGCGCGGTCGAGGCCATCGGCGCGGTAGTCATGGAAGCGATAGTCAATCTGATGTGCTTCCAGCCAGCGGCGGGCTTTTTTAATGATATCGCAGTTTTTAATTCCGTACATGGTGAGCATAGATAAACCTTTAACATTCAATTAAGCGGTTAACTCAGATATTTCCGAATATATAAGCCTTATTGAAATAATACGTGATTCAGATGAATAAATATAACTTTTTACCAGGCAATTCATGCAATGCGTTAGGGTGATTAAAATTCGCCCAGCCGCGGGCATGATGTGAGGGCATTAACAATATTACGAAAATGTTGCTTGATGGTGCTCTGCATCACATAATTTTTACATACGAGACGGCATAGTGGCGGCAACCAGAGGTTTTATCTCTGTCAGCGGTCCACAAGACAATCAGAGCAATAGGGGAGCACAACTTCCCATCAGCAATGAAGTTATATAGAATCGACCATAATAATAAGAGAGGCTATTATGATTGAACATGAACTGGGGAACTGGAAAGATTTTATTGAAGGCATGCTTCGTAAATAAATTTCCGCAATGTGAGCAGGGGAATAACGCGACGTAAATAAGCGCGTCATAGTTCTGAACACATAAAGAAGGCGACCATCCAGGTCGCCTTTTCTGTTATTACGGCTCGCCGCCCACGTCCGAGGGTTTATTGCGGACGCTCCTTCAGCGGAAAGCGGCGACGCACCAGCACAAAGAACAGCGGTACGAAAAAGATGGCCAGCACGGTGGCGGAGATCATCCCGCCCATCACCCCGGTGCCGACCGCATGCTGGCTGCCGGAACCGGCGCCGGTGCTGGTGGCCATCGGCAGCACGCCGAAGATAAACGCCAGCGAGGTCATCAGGATAGGGCGCAGGCGCTGACGGCAGGCCGACAGCGTGGCGCTGAGCAGATCCTGGCCTTTCTCGTTAAGCTCATTGGCGAACTCGACGATCAGAATGGCGTTTTTCGCCGACAGGCCGATCACCGTCAACAGGCCCACCTGAAAATAAACGTCATTCTCCAGGCCGCGCATCCAGGTCGCCAGCAGAGCGCCAATCACCCCGAGCGGAACCACCAGCATCACCGAGAACGGCACCGACCAGCTCTCGTACAGCGCCGCCAGGCACAGGAACACCACCAGCAGGGAAATCGCGTACAGGGCCGGCGCCTGAGCGCCGGAGAGGCGCTCCTGATAGGACATGGCGGTCCATTCGAGGCCAAAGCCGGTCGGCAGCTGCGCGGCCAGCTTCTCCATCATGTCCATCGCGGTACCGGTACTGATGCCCGGCGCCGCTTCACCGACGATCTCCACCGCCGAGTAGCCATTGTAGCGCTCCAGGCGCGGCGAACCGGTCTCCCAGTGCGAGGTGGCGAAGGCCGAGAACGGCACCATCGTGCCGCTGCTGTTGCGGACGTACCAGAGATTGATATCGTCAGGCAGCATCCGATATTTCGCCGCCGCCTGGACGTAGACTTTCTTCACCCTCCCGCGATCCATAAAGTCGTTGACGTAGCTCGACCCCCAGGCGGTTTGCAGCGTATCGTTGATGTCATCAATGGAGACGCCCAGCGCCTGAGCTTTACGCTGATCGATATCGACCTGCAGCTGCGGGCTGTCGTCGAGCCCGTTATGCCGGACGCGGGTCAACAGCGGGTTTTTAGCCGCCAGCTCAAGCAGCGTATCGCGCGCCGCCATCAGCGCATCGTGCCCCTTACCGGCGTGATCTTCCAGCTCCATGTCGAAGCCTGCCGAACTGCCGAGGCCGCTGATTGCCGGCGGGCTGCTGGCGATGACCCGGGCTTCGTTGATCTGATTAAACGCTTTGGTGGCGCGTTCAATAATGGCAAAGGAGGAGCCGGTTTGCGGATCGCGCTGGTCCCAGTCTTTGAGGCGCACAAACATGCGGGCTACGTTCTGCCCGTTGCCGCCGGGGCCGGAGCCAACGGTAGCAAACACTGACTCGACGTTCTGCTTCTCGTTATTGAGGAAGTAATCTTCCGCTTTCTGTACCACTTTCAGCGTCTGCTGTTGGGTGCTGCCGCTCGGCAACTGTACCGAGGTGGTGAACATCCCCCGATCCTCCAGCGGCAGGAACGAAGTGGGCAGATGCAGGAACAAGAACACCATCCCGCCGAGCAGGACGATGTAGATCAGCATCCAGCGCAGCGAGCGGTGAAGGATCTTGCCGACGAAAGTTTCATAGCGGCTGGCGCTGCGGTTAAAGGTGCGGTTGAACCAGCCGAAGAAGCCTTTTCGCTCATGGGATTCACCTGGTTTAATCGGCTTGAGCAGGGTAGCGCAAAGGGCCGGGGTGAGGATCATGGCCACCAGCACCGAGAGGACCATCGCCGCGACAATCGTAATAGAGAACTGGCGATAGATAGCGCCGGTGGTGCCGCCGAAGAAGGCCATCGGCACAAACACCGCCGACAGCACCATCGCGATCCCCACCAGCGCGCCCTGAATTTGTCCCATAGATTTGCGGGTGGCTTCCCGCGGCGACAGGCCTTCCTCGCTCATGATGCGCTCAACGTTCTCCACCACCACGATGGCGTCATCCACCAGCAGGCCGATCGCCAGCACCATCGCGAACATCGTCAGGGTGTTGATGCTGTAACCACAGGCATAGAGCACCGCGAAGGTGCCCATCAGCACCACCGGTACGGCGATGGTCGGGATCAGAGTGGCGCGGAAGTTCTGCAGGAAAAGATACATCACGAGGAAAACCAGCAGGATCGCCTCCAGCAGGGTTTTCACCACGTCGGTAATAGAAGCCTTCACGAAGGAGGTGGTCTCGTAGGCGACTTTATATTCCAGCCCGTGCGGGAAATACTGCGAGAGCTCATTGAGGCGAGCGATCACGCGCTCCGCGGTGGCCATTTCGTTGGCGCCGGAGGCGAGCTTAATTCCCAGGCCAGAGGCGGCCTGGCGATTGTAGCGGCTAAGATAGTCATACTTCTCGGCCCCCATCTCCACGGTAGCGACATCGCCGAGGGTCACCTCTGAGCCATCCTGATTGACGCGCAGGGTGATATTGCGGAACTGTTCGGGGGTTTGCAGCAGAGATTGCGCGTTGATGGTGGCGTTCAGCGCCTGCTTATCCACGGAAGGCGTGCCGCCGAGCTGGCCGACGGCAATCTGGGCGTTCTGCGAACTAATAGCGTCGGTAACATCCTTGGTGGTCAGCTGGAAGCTATTGAGCTTTGCCGGATCGAGCCAGATGCGCATTGAGTATTGCGAGCCGTAGGCGTCGATATCCCCCACGCCGTTGACGCGACTGAGCGGGTCCTGAATGTTACTGGCGACGTAGTCGGCGATATCCTGTTTATCCATACTGCCGTCGGTGGAGACGAAGGCGAGGGTCAGGATATTGGTATCGCCGGTCTTGCGTACCGTAACCCCCTGGTTTTGCACCGCCTGCGGCAGTTTACGCATCGCCGACTGCAGCTGGTTTTGCACCTGCTGTACCGCTTCGTCCGGGTCGGTACCGGCGGTAAAACTGAGGGTGATGGTCGCCTGGCCGGTGGCGCTGCTCTGGGATGACATATACATCAGGTTATCGAGGCCGGTCATATTCTGTTCGATAACCTGGGTGACGGTATTCTCCAGGGTTTGTGCGGAGGCGCCAGGATAGTTGGCTGTAACCCGTACATTCGGCGGGGCCAGATCGGGATACTGTTCAACTGGCAGCGACAAAATGGCAAGGGTGCCCGTCAGGCATAACAGGATTGCCAGCACCCACGCAAAAATGGGGCGATCGATAAAGAAATTCGCCATCAGAATGAAAACCTCATATGCACATGTTCTTGTTATTGCACAGCCTGTGCCACTTTAGCGCCAGCGCCTCCGGCAATCGTGGAGAAATTAAGGAGATAGTGTAATTTATCATGTTGCTTTTGCCGTATCGTAAAGAAACATCGACCTTTCGTGCCGCCAGGTCGGCCACACCGCTTCGCCCGCCGCACCCGGGGACGCATTATCCCTTGCCGGTGTGAAACCTGATTTCATATAAGTCAAAAAAATTGATCCAAAACGGATTCTTTCCAGAAAAAGGGTATCCTGGGCAAATGAACATTGTTCCGGCCTCGTCTTGTCGGGTAATAAATAGGCATGCGCATTAAGGGGTTATTCACCAATAAGACAAAAGGAAGCCATGAACCACTTTATATTGAGCGATAGCCGAAAATGTATCGGTTGCCAGGCCTGCGAAGTGGCCTGCGTAATGGCGCATAACGAGGAGCAACATGCGCTGACCCCGCAGCGCTTTTTGCCACGTATCACCGTGATTAAAGCAGAGGGGCAGCGTAACGCCATCACCTGCCGCCATTGCGAAGACGCCCCCTGCCTCCGCAGCTGCCCCAACGGCGCCATCGCCCAGACTGGCGACAGCGTTCAGGTCTGTCAGGAGAAATGCATTGGCTGTAAATCCTGCATGGTGGCCTGCCCGTTCGGGGTGATGGAGGTGGTGGTGACGCCGCAGGCCGCAGGCCAGGTGAAAGCCGGCGCGCAGAAATGCGATCTGTGCGCGGGCCGCGAGGCGGGACCGGCCTGTGTGGAAAACTGTCCGGCGCAGGCGCTGACCTTCGCCGACGATGAGACATTGACCACGATGGCCAGGCAGCGGCGTCTGCGTTCGGCCTGCCAGGAGGCGCAGCCGTGGCAGCGCGGCGCGGCCCCCGCCAGACAGCCCGACGCCGGCGAGAAGGTCAGGCAGATGGCGATGACGCCGCCGCGCGGAGAGCCGGATAAGCTGCCGGCGGAGGTGCGCAAGAACCACTTTGAGGAGATCTATCAGCCGTTCAGCCCGACCCAGGCCCGGCAGCAGGCCGCCCGCTGCCTGAAATGTGGAGAACACAGCATCTGTGAATGGACCTGCCCGCTACATAACACTATTCCGCAGTGGGTCGAGCTGGTGAAGGCAGGGGATATCGCCGCCGCGGTCGCCCTGTCCCATCAGACCAACTGTCTGCCGGAGATCACCGGCCGCGTCTGCCCCCAGGACCGGCTGTGTGAGGGCGCCTGCACCCTGCGCGAGGAAAGCGGTGCGGTCACCATCGGCAATATTGAGCGATTTATATCCGACCAGGCGCTGGCCAGCGGCTGGCGTCCGGACCTCTCGCAGATTAAGCCGAACGGTAAACGGGTGGCGATTATCGGCGCCGGGCCGGCCGGTCTGGCCTGCGCCGATGTGCTGGTGCGCCACGGCGTGCAGCCGGTGGTCTTTGACCGTCATCCGGAGATCGGCGGTCTGCTGACCTTCGGCATTCCGGCGTTCAAGCTGGATAAGTCGCTGCTGACCCGGCGGCGGGCGATTTTCAGCGAGATGGGCGTCCGCTTTGAGCTCAACTGCGAGGTGGGGAAAGATATCCCTCTGGCGACGCTGCTGGCCGAGTATGACGCGGTGTTCGTCGGCGCCGGAACCTATCGCTCCATGAAGGCCTGCCTGCCGAATGAAGAGGCCCCCGGGGTCTACGATGCGCTGCCGTTTCTTATCGCCAACACCAAACAGGTGATGGGGCTGGCGGAATCGGCGCAGGAGCCTTATGTCAACACCGCCGGGCTGAACGTGGTGGTGCTGGGGGGCGGCGATACGGCAATGGACTGCGTGCGTACCGCGCTGCGCCATGGCGCCCGCCAGGTGACCTGCGCCTATCGGCGGGATGAAGCCAACATGCCGGGCTCGAAAAAAGAGGTCAAAAACGCCCGCGAAGAGGGAGCGCTTTTTGAGTTTAACGTCCAGCCGGTGACGCTTGAGCTGGACGAGAACGGGCGGGTGAACGGGGTTCGCTTTTTGCGCACCGAGCTGGGTGCTCCGGACGCCGGGGGAAGACGCCGCCCGACGCCGATCCCCGGCAGCGAGTTTGTTATGCCGGCAGATGCGGTGATCATGGCCTTTGGCTTCCACCCGCACCGCATGCCCTGGCTGGAAGCTGCGGGGGTGGCACTGGACAGCCAGGGGCGTATTAAAGCCGGAGTGGAGAGCCGTTACCGTTATCAGACCAGCCAGGAGAAGATTTTTGCCGGCGGCGATGCCGTGCGCGGCGCCGACCTGGTGGTGACGGCGATGGCGGAAGGCCGTCACGCGGCGCAGGGGATCCTTGACTACCTGGGGCTGAAAACGACGCCGCTTCACTGACGACAAACCCGGCTCCGCAGCGTAGTATGAGGGCGTCCTTTTACGCTGTGGGGTCGGTATGTCACTCAATATTCACGTCATTAAAGATAAAATCCTCTCTGAGAACTGGTTCGTACTACGCAACATGACCTATGAGCTGACGCGGGCGGACGGCAGCGTGGTGCGCCACAAGCGCGAGGTCTACGATCGCGGCAATGGCGCCACCGTGCTGCTCTATAACCGCCATAAGCAGACGGTGGTCCTGGTGCGTCAGTTTCGGGTCGCCACCTGGGTCAATGGCAATCATGACGGCATGCTGATTGAAACCTGCGCCGGGCTGCTGGACAACGACGAGCCGGAGGCCTGCATTCGTAAAGAGGCAGTGGAAGAGACCGGCTATGAAGTGGGCGAGGTGCGAAAGCTGTTTGAGCTGTTTATGTCGCCAGGGGGCGTCACCGAAGTGGTGCATTTCTTTATCGCTGAGTACAGCGACGCGCAGCGAACGACCAGCGGCGGCGGGGTGGATGACGAAGCCATCGAGGTGCTGGAGCTGCCCTTTAGCCAGGCGCTGCAGATGGTCGCTGACGGGGAGATCCGCGACGGGAAAGCGGTCATTCTGCTGCAGTATTTGCAAACCTCTGGCCTGATGTCGGGGAACTCTGACAAATCCGATTGAGTCAGCGGCTGCCGTTGTCCAGGATAGGCGCCGTGGTTGGGTTTATCTGGGGTCGGGCGGTTCATGCTTTTTCGCATCATTTTTTTCCTCTTTCTGGCGGTGCTGCCTTGCTCACAGGCATGGTCGGCACCGGCGCAGCAGCGCTTCAACGACTGGCAGGTCACCTGTAATAACCAAAACTTCTGCGTCACCCGCAACGTGGGGCTGCATTATGGTCTGGTGATGACCCTCAGCCGCAGCGCCGGGGCGGCTACTGATGCCAGCCTGCGTATCGAACTGGGCGGCACCGGCAATCCGGTGGCGACGCTCGCGCCGATAGCGCCGCGCCTGCTGCTGGATGGTAAACCGCTGTCCCTGACCGACAAGCGCTGGCGCATTGAAGATAAACTCATTAAAACTGACGACAGCGTGACGATCGATGCGTTCCTCCAGCGGGTACAGGAGGGAAAAAACCTCTCGTTGGCCAACGGCCTGCAGACTATCTCCCTGCAGGGGCTGAAAGCGGCCCTGTTTTTTATCGACGCCCGGCAAAAGCGGGTGGGCAGCGAAACGGCCTGGGTTGGCAAAGGGGAGGAGCCGCCGCTCAGCGTACCGCCGGCGCCGGCGCTGCGCGCGGTGGCGAGCGCAGACATGGCGCAGTCGCCGCTGGGGCGTGATGAGCTCAACGATCTGATGGACTATGGCAATGAGCGGATGAGCAACAGTAACTGCTCCCTCGATCCGTTCCGCCGCGAAATTCGCGTCACTGCCCTGACGGATGACAAAGTGCTGCTGATGACCAGCTGCGAATCCGGGGCGTACAACACCGTCTGGCTGGCCTGGCTGGTCTCCCGCCAGCGCCCGTATGTCGCCCGCCAGGTGCGGCTAACGCTGCCATTTCAGCCGCCGGGCGAGGCGCCGCGGGAGATAGAGCTTATTAACGCCAGCTATGATGACCGCCGCCATGAGCTGGTGACCCTGGACAAGGGGCGCGCGTCTGGCGATTGCGGGATCCAGACCCGCTGGCGTTTTGACGGCCAGCGGTTCAGCCTCTCCCGCTACGCGCAGCAGCCGACGTGCGACAACTGGCAGGGGCCAGACGCCTGGCCCACGCTGTGGATCACCCGTTAAGCACCTGTTCGGCGGTGGCGACGATATGGTCGACCGTAAAGCCAAAGAACGGGAACAGCTGCTCCGCCGGGGCGGATTCACCGTAGCCGGTCATGCCGACAATCTTGCCTTTTAAGCCGACATATTTATACCAGTAGTCCGCTATCCCGGCCTCGACCGCCACCCGGGCGCTGACGTCCGACGGCAGCACCGACTCGCGCCAGGCCTCGTCCTGAGCGTCAAACACATCGGTGGAGGGGAGCGAAACCACTCGCACATTCACCCCGTTGGCCAACAATTTTTCCGCCGCCAGGACGGTGATCTCCACTTCCGAGCCGGTGGCGATGAGGATCAGGTCGGGTTTGCCTCCGGCATCCTTCAGCACGTAGCCGCCCCGGGCGATATCCTGCACCTGTTGCGGGGTGCGCGGCATCTGCGCCAGGTTTTGTCGCGACAGGATCAGCGCCGTCGGTCCGCCCTGACGCGCGATGGCCGCCTGCCAGGCGACAGCGGTCTCCACCTGGTCGCATGGGCGCCAGGTGCTGAAGTTGGGCGTCAGCCGCAGACTGGCCAGCTGTTCCACCGCCTGGTGGGTCGGACCGTCTTCCCCCAGACCGATGGAGTCATGGGTATAGACCATGATCTGCCGGGCCTTCATCAGCGCCGCCATGCGCGCGGCGTTGCGGGCGTATTCCACAAACATCAGGAAGGTCGAGGTATAGGGGATGAATCCCCCGTGTAGGGCGATGCCGTTGGCCACCGCGGTCATGCCGAATTCGCGCACGCCGTAGTGAATATAGTTGCCCGCGGCATCCTCTTTAATCGATGTCGAGCCAGACCATATGGTCAGGTTACTCGGCGCCAGATCCGCCGAACCGCCCAGCAGCTCCGGGAGGTGCGGGCCATACGCGTTCAGCGCGTTCTGCGAGGCTTTCCGGCTGGCGATCTTCGCCGGCTCGGCCTGCAGCTTCGCCACGTAGTCGCGGGCGGTCGCGGCAAAATCCTCCGGCAGGGCGCCATCCATGCGGCGGGTCAGCTCAGCGGCCAGCTCCGGGAACTGCTGCCGGTAGGCGGCGAATTTCTCGTTCCAGTCGTGCTCGGCTTTTTCGCCGCGTGGACGCGCATCCCAGCCCTGATAGATCTCTTTCGGGATCTCAAAGGGGGGATGTTTCCAGCCCAGCTGCTGGCGGGCCAGGGCCACCTCTTTTTCACCCAGCGCCGCGCCGTGCGACTCCTCTGAGCCGGCTTTGTTGGGCGAACCGAAGCCGATGATGGTCCGACAAATGATCAGCGACGGCTTATCTTTCACCGCCTGCGCTTCCGTAATGGCCTGTTTGATGGCCTGCGGATCGTGGCCGTCAATGTCGCCGATCACGTGCCAGTGGTAGGCGCGGAAACGTTCTGCCGTATCATCGGTAAACCAGCCGTAGGTTTTGCCGTCGATGGAGATGCCGTTGTGGTCGTAAAAACCGATCAGCTTGCCCAGTCCGAGCGTGCCTGCCAGCGAACAGGCCTCATGGGAGATCCCCTCCATCAGACAACCATCGCCCATGAAAACCCAGGTGTGATGGTCGATAATCTCATGACCGGGGCGGTTAAACTGCGCCGCCAGGGTGCGTTCGGCGATGGCCATACCGACGGCGTTCGCCAGCCCCTGGCCCAGCGGGCCGGTGGTGGTCTCCACCCCGGGGGTATAGCCATGCTCCGGGTGACCCGGCGTTTTAGAGTGCAGCTGGCGGAACTGCTTCAGCTCTGACAGCGGCAGATCGTAGCCGGACAGGTGCAGCAGACTGTAGAGCAGCATCGACGCGTGGCCGTTGGACAGAATAAAACGGTCGCGGTCCACCCAGCCAGGGTTCTGCGGATTGTGCTTGAGAAAATCGTTCCACAGCACTTCGGCAATGTCTGCCATCCCCATTGGCGCACCGGGGTGGCCGGAATTGGCTTTCTGCACCGCGTCCATGCTCAGGGCGCGGATGGCGTTGGCAAGCTCTCTTCGGGACATAGTTTTCTCCGTGAGACTAAAGTGACAGTTTGGCGGCAAGCAGATCTTCCAGTTTGCGTTGATCGACGGCGAACAGGCGGATACCCTCCGCCAGCTTTTCGACCGCCATCGGATCCTGATTATGTTCCCAGCGGAACTCCGCCTCGCTGAGCGGCACCGGGCGCGGCAGGATCTGGCTGGCAGGGATCAGTTTGCGCACCACCGGGGCGTCGCTGGCCTGCAGCTCTTTTAACAGGGGCGGGGCGATGGTCAGCCGGTCGCAGCCGACCAGGGCAAGGATCTGCTCGGTGCGGCGGAAGCTGGCGCCCATCACGATGGTGTTGTATTTGTGCTGTTTGAAGTAGTCATAGATATTGCGCACGGATTTCACCCCCGGATCTTCCTCAACCACGTAAGGATCCAGCGGTTTGCGCGCCTGATACCAGTCATAAATACGTCCGACGAAAGGGGAGATCAGATAGACCCCGGCTTCGGCGCAGGCCCGGGCCTGGGCGAAGGAAAACAGCAGCGTCAGGTTGCAGTGGATCCCCTCTTTTTCCAGGGTCTCGGCGGCACGGATCCCCTCCCAGGTGGAGGCCAGCTTGATCAGGATCCGTGACTTATCAATGCCCATCTCCTGATACAGCGCCACCAGATGGCGCGCTTTCTCGATGCTCTTCTCCCGGTTGAAGGAGAGCCGGGCGTCTACCTCGGTGGAAACCCGGCCCGGAATGCTTTTGAGGATCTCCGCGCCAAAATTGACCGCCAGCTTATCGCAGGCGTGAGTCACCTGCGCTTCACGGCCGCCTCCTTGCTTTTTCGCCCAGGCGATCGCGTCGTCAATGAGTCCGCTATAGGACGCCAGGCCGGCGGCCTTCAGCAGCAGGGAGGGGTTAGTGGTGGCATCTTCCGGATGGTAGTGGCGGATGGATTCAATGTCGCCGCTGTCGGCGACCACGGTGGTGAACTGCTTGATACTGTCTAGCTGATTCATAGATAAGTCCTCCTGGAACAAGGTGTTACATGAGTGCTTGCCGGTATGCGGTATAAATATTGATGAGGTACATAACCAAAAAGCATAGCAGACGGGGCTATTATTGGCGGCGAATCCGGGTAACATAACCGCTATAAATTGATAACAACCAGATCATAGCGATGGCCAGAGTTTGGCGGTGTTCAAAGTTTATCGCCCCGCCAGGAGGGATACTGTCTGCCACTGAAAGGTGAACGACAGGATGGTCATCACGCTTTTTCCCTACGAACGATACGTGAAAGAAAGGAATATAAAATGGATGAGCAGTTAAAACAGAGCGCCCTCGACTTCCACGAATTTCCGGTTCCCGGAAAAATCCAGGTCTCGCCGACCAAACCTCTCGCCACCCAGCGCGATCTGGCGCTGGCCTACTCGCCGGGCGTCGCGGCCCCCTGTCTGGAAATTGAAAAAGATCCGCTGGCGGCCTACAAATATACCGCCCGCGGCAACCTGGTGGCGGTGGTCTCCAACGGCACCGCGGTGCTGGGACTCGGCAACATCGGCGCGCTGGCCGGCAAGCCGGTGATGGAGGGCAAAGGCGTCCTGTTTAAGAAATTCGCCGGCATCGATGTGTTTGATATCGAAGTCGATGAGCTGGACCCGGATAAATTCATTAACGTCGTCGCCGCCCTCGAGCCGACCTTCGGCGGTATCAACCTCGAAGATATTAAAGCGCCTGAGTGTTTCTACATTGAGCAGCAGCTGCGCGAGCGGATGAATATTCCGGTTTTCCACGACGATCAGCACGGCACGGCGATCATCAGCACCGCGGCGATCCTCAACGGCCTGCGCGTCGTTGAGAAGAATCTGTCCGACGTGCGGATGGTGGTCTCCGGCGCCGGGGCGGCGGCAATTGCCTGCATGAACCTGCTGGTGGCGCTGGGGATGCAAAAGCACAACATCGTGGTCTGCGATTCGAAAGGCGTTATCTATAAGGATCGTGAGCCCAACATGGCGGAAACCAAAGCGGCCTATGCAGTGGAAGACGACGGCAAACGCACCCTCGATGACGTGATCGACGGCGCGGACATTTTCCTCGGCTGCTCCGGTCCGAAAGTGCTGACCCCGGAGATGGTGAAGAAGATGGCGCGCGCGCCGCTGATCCTCGCCCTGGCCAATCCGGAGCCGGAAATTCTGCCGCCGCTGGCGAAGCAGGTCCGCGATGATGCCATCATCTGCACCGGCCGCTCCGACTATCCTAACCAGGTCAACAACGTGCTCTGCTTCCCGTTCATCTTCCGCGGCGCGCTGGACGTCGGCGCGACGGCGATCAACGAAGAGATGAAGCTGGCGGCGGTGCATGCCATTGCCGAGCTGGCCCACGCTGAGCAGAGCGAAGTGGTGGCCTCCGCCTACGGCGATCAGGATTTAAGCTTTGGCCCGGACTACATCATTCCGAAACCGTTCGACCCGCGGCTGATCGTCAAGATCGCCCCCGCGGTGGCGAAGGCGGCGATGGACTCCGGCGTGGCGACGCGCCCGATCGCTGATTTTGACGCCTATATCGAGAAGCTGAGCGAGTTCGTCTATAAGACCAACCTGTTTATGAAGCCTATCTTCTCTCAGGCGCGCAAAGAGCCGAAGCGTGTGGTGCTGGCGGAAGGGGAGGAGACCCGGGTGCTGCACGCCACCCAGGAGCTGGTGTCGCTGGGGCTGGCCAAACCGATTCTGGTGGGCCGCCCAAGCGTGATTGAAATGCGCATCCAGAAGCTGGGCCTGCAGATCAAGGCCGGCGTTGACTTCGAGATCGTCAATAATGAATCCGACCCGCGGTTTAAAGAGTACTGGAGCGAGTACTATCAGCTGATGAAGCGCCGCGGCATTACCCAGGAGCAGGCGCAGCGGGCGGTGATTAGCAACACCACAGTGATTGGCGCCATCATGGTTCACCGTGGCGAAGCGGATGCGATGATCTGCGGGACTATCGGCGAATATCATGACCACTACCGCGTGGTGCAGCCGCTGTTCGGCTATCGCGACGGCGTCAGCACCGCCGGGGCGATGAATGCGCTGCTGCTGCCGAGTGGTAACACTTTTATCGCCGATACCTATGTCAATCACGATCCCTCGCCGGAAGAGCTGGCAGAGATCACCCTGATGGCGGCGGAAAGCGTGCGTCGCTTTGGTATTGAGCCGCGGGTGGCGTTGCTGTCGCACTCCAACTTTGGCTCTGCCGACTGCCCGTCAGCCAGCAAGATGCGTAAAACCCTGGAGCTGGTGAAGGCCCGCGCCCCGGAGCTGATGATCGATGGTGAAATGCATGGCGACGCCGCGCTGGTGGAAAGCATCCGCAACGATCGCATGCCGGACAGCCCGCTGAAAGGGTCGGCCAATATTCTGGTGATGCCGAATATGGAAGCCGCCCGGATCAGCTATAACCTGCTGCGCGTCTCCAGTTCGGAAGGGGTAACCGTCGGGCCGGTGCTGATGGGAGTCGCGAAGCCGGTGCATATTCTGACGCCGATCGCCTCCGTGCGTCGCATCGTGAATATGGTGGCGCTGGCGGTTGTCGAAGCGCAAACCGAACCGCTGTAAACGTCATAAAAAAGCCCCGGTACTCCGGGGCTTTTGGTCTGAATTGGCTTCGTTTAGATCCAAGCTTTCACTTTAATAAACTCGCTCAGCGCCGCTTCGGGGCTGCCGGCCTCCGGCTGGTAATCATATTCCCAGCGTACCAGCGGCGGCATCGACATCAGAATCGATTCCGTCCTACCGCCGGTCTGCAGACCGAACAGGGTGCCGCGGTCCCAGACCAGATTGAACTCGACGTAGCGGCCGCGGCGATAGAGCTGAAAGTGGCGCTCGCGCTCGCCGTACGGCGTGGCTTTCCGGCGTTCGACGATGGGTAAATAGGCGTCAGCATAGCCGTTCCCGACCGCCTGCATAAAGGCGAAGCAGTGGTCAAAATCCGGGGTGTTCAGGTCGTCAAAGAACAGACCGCCGATGCCGCGCTGCTCCTGGCGGTGCTTGAGATAGAAGTACTCATCGCACCATTTTTTATAGCGCGGATAGACTTCCTCGCCGAACGGCAGACACAGATCGCGGGCGGTACGATGCCAGTGGACGGCATCCTCTTCAAAGCCATAGTAAGGGGTTAAATCAAAGCCGCCGCCGAACCACCACACCGGGTCGGCGCCGGGCTTCTCGGCAATAAAGAACCGCACGTTGGCGTGGCTGGTGGGCACATAGGGGTTCAGCGGATGAACCACCAGCGAGACGCCCATGGCTTCAAAGCTGCGTCCGGCCAGCTCCGGGCGGTGGGCCGTGGCGGAGGCAGGCATGGCGTCGCCATGGACGTGGGAGAAGTTGACCCCGGCCTGTTCGAACACATTGCCCTCGCGCAGCACCCGGCTGCGTCCGCCGCCGCCGCCTTCCCGCTGCCAGGCGTCTTCAATAAACGGCGCGCCATCTACGGCGCTCAGCTGCTGACAGAGGCTGTCCTGCAGCTGGAGCAGAAAAGTTTTAACCTGCGCGGCATCGGGTTTCATTAACGTCTCTTCGAATGGGCTTTCTGGTTATCGAACCAGTGGAAATAGCTGATAATGCCGTTGGCAATCGCGGTGGCGATTTTCTGCCGGAAGGCGGTGGTGCCGAGCAGTTTCTCCTCGTTCGGGTTAGTAATGAACGAGGTTTCCACCAGCACGGACGGTATGGACGGCGACTTCAGCACCACGAACGCCGCCTGTTCGGTATTGCGGCTGTGTAGCTTATGCACCGGCTTGATCTTTTTGAGGATATGCGAGCCCAGCGTCAGGCTGTTTTTAATGGTGTCGGTCTGCACCAGATCGAACAGCACCTGCTGCAGCAGATGGTCTTTATCCGTCGCTTTCTTACCGGCGACCTCGTCGGCGCGGTTTTCGCGATCGGAGAGGTATTTCGCCATGGCGCTACTCGCCCCGCGGTTTGACAGGGCGAACACCGAGGCGCCGGCGGCGCTCGGGTTGGTGAAGCCGTCGGCGTGGATCGACATAAACAGATCGGCGCCGTGCTGATGGGCAATCTCCACGCGGTCATACAGCGGGATAAAGGTATCGCCGGTGCGGGTCAAGCGGGCGTCAATGCCGTTGCTGCGCAAGATGCTGCGCACGTTCTTAGCGATCGCCAGCACCACATGCTTCTCTTTCGAGCCATTATGGCCGATAGCCCCGGTGTCGATGCCGCCGTGGCCCGGGTCGAGCATCACAATGCGGCGGGCGCCGGCCTTTTTGGCGGCGGGTTTGCTGTGTCCATTTGATGTTTTCAGTGGCTGCTCTTTTGCGCTGACCTGTGCAGTGACGCCGCTCAGCGTCATGGCAGCCAGCCCGGCTTTCAGCACCTGACGGCGCGAAGCAAGTATTTTTAAGGGTTTAAAAGTGCTCATTCGGCCTGAATTGTAAACAAGTGATGTCCAATGTTATATCGTATCGCGTTTGCCGTTACGACCATTCAAAATAAGAATTGTTTTACTTTTCATTTCAATACATGACAAAGTCATATTATGCCATTTTTTGTCGCTGATTTCGCCTGATATTGGCTATCAGTCATATTCGCGCCATAATCACTGTTTTTAACCGTCAATGGTGGGGAATACCATGGAGATTCGCGTTTTTCGCCAGCAGGATTTCGAAGAGGTTGTGACGCTGTGGGAGCGTTGCGATCTGCTGCGTCCCTGGAACGATCCGGAGATGGATATTGAGCGCAAGCTGAATCACGATGTCAGCCTGTTCCTGGTGGCGGAAGTGAACGGCGAAGTCGTCGGTACGGTGATGGGCGGATATGACGGCCATCGCGGGTCGGCCTACTATCTGGGGGTCCATCCGGAATATCGCGGCCGGGGTATCGCGAACGCGTTGCTCAACCGTCTGGAGAAAAAGCTGATTGCTCGCGGCTGCCCGAAAATCAATATTATGGTCCGCGAGGACAACGACGTGGTGCAGGGGATGTATGAGCGGCTGGGCTATGAGTACGCCGACGTTCTGACCCTGGGCAAACGCCTGATTGAAGATGAAGAATACTGAGTTTATCCCCGCCGATTTTGATGCCCATGGCCGTCTGCGCCTGCCTTTTCTTTTCTGGTGCGTACTGTTGTTACAGGCCCGCACGTGGGTGCTGTTCTTGATGGCCGGCGCGTCGCGCCAGCAGGGCGACGCGATTCTGAATCTGTTCTATCCCGATCACGACCGCTTCTGGCTCGGTTTACTTCCCGGCGTGCCGGCGGTGCTGGCCTTTCTGCTTAGCGGCTATCGTCAGCGCCTGCCGCGCCTGTGGCGGGCGATGCGCTGGCTGCTGGTGCTATCGCAAGTGCTGCTGTTGTTCTGGCAGCCGATGCTATGGCTGAGCGGCGAATCGCCCTCATCGCTGACCATTGCGCTGCTGGTCGCGGATGGCTATGCCCTGTGGTGGCTGGCAACCAGCCGTCGCCTCGGCGCCTGTTTTCGCCAGACTAGCTTTTAATGGCACTTTTTGCCGATCGTGAACTCCAACATGCGTTGAATGACTCAGAAAGGATTGTGAAATGAAATCGCTACGTGTAATGCTCTGCGCGCTTCCGCTGGCGCTCACCGGCTGCTCAACGATGAGCGCGGTCAACTGGTCGGCGGCCTATCCGTGGAACTGGTTTGGTTCTTCCACCGAGGTGACCGAGCAGGGGGTGGGTAAACTGACGGCGTCCACGCCGCTCAACGAACAGGCCATTAGCGATGCCCTGGGGGGCGACTATCGTTTGCGCAGCGGAATGAAGACCGATAAGGGCAATATCGTCCACTACTTTGAAGCGCTGAAAGACAACAGTGTGGCGCTGACCATCAATGGCGACAACGGCGCCATCAGCCGGATTGACGTGCGTGATGCCGAAATCAAAACCGCCAGCGGCGTGAAAATCGGCACACCGTTCAGCGATCTGTACAGCAAAGCCTTCGGCAACTGCCAGAAAGGCAGCAATGACAACGGGGCGGTCGTCGAGTGTCAGGCCGAGGGGAGCCAGCATATCAGTTACGCCTTCACCGGCCACTGGAGCGGCCCGGACGAACTGATGCCCTCCGATGATACGCTGAAAAACTGGAAGGTCAGCAAAATTATCTGGCGTCGCTAAATTGATCTGAAGAGACACGACGGCCCTGAAAAACGGTTACAATGGCGCGTTAGCAACGCGACAGCGTTGTGGTTGCATCATTTCAGGAGGAGCGATGTCTCAGGTTCAGAGCGGCATTTTGCCGGAACATTGCCGCGCGGCGATTTGGATTGAAGCCAATGTCAAAGGGGACGTTAACGCCCTGCGCGAAGCGAGCAAAATTTTTGTCGATAAAGTGGCCACCTTTCAGGCTAAATTCCCTGACGCCAAACTCGGTGCCGTGGTGGCGTTCGGCAATAACGTCTGGCGTCAGCTGAGCGGCGGCGAAGGGGCGGAAGAGTTAAAAGATTTTCCGGTCTACGGCAAAGGGCTGGCGCCGTCCACCCAGTATGACCTGCTGATTCATATTTTATCCGCCCGCCATGAAGTGAACTTCTCGGTAGCGCAGGCCGCGCTGGCCGCCTTTAGCGACGCTATCGAGGTGAAAGAAGAGATCCACGGCTTCCGCTGGGTGGAAGAGCGTGACCTCAGCGGCTTCGTCGACGGCACCGAAAACCCGGCGGGGGAAGAAACCCGTCGTGAAGTGGCGGTGATCAAAGACGGCGTGGACGCGGGCGGCAGCTACGTGTTCGTCCAGCGCTGGGAGCATAATCTCAAACAGCTGAACCGCATGAGCGTGCCGGATCAGGAGATGATGATCGGCCGCACCAAGGAAGCCAATGAAGAGATCGATGGCGACGAACGTCCGGTCACGTCGCACCTGAGCCGCGTTGACTTAAAAGAAGATGGCAAAGGGCTGAAAATTGTTCGCCAGAGCCTGCCGTATGGCACCGCCAGCGGTACCCATGGCCTCTATTTTTGCGCTTACTGCGCGCGTCTGTACAACATCGAGCAGCAGCTGCTGAGCATGTTCGGCGATACCGACGGCAAACGCGACGCGATGCTGCGCTTCACCAAACCAGTGACCGGCGGCTATTACTTCGCGCCCTCCCTGGAGCGTATTCAGGCGCTGTAATTTGTCCCCTCACCCTAACCCTCTCCCCAAAGGGGAGAGGGGACGGTACGGTGCGGTTATGGAATCTGCGTGTGGACTCTCTTTCTCCCTCTCCCTGAGGGAGAGGGGACGGTTCGGTGCGGTTATGGAATCTGCGTGTGGACTCTCTTTCTCCCTCTCGTTGAGGGAGAGGGAACCGTTCGGTGCGGTTATGGAATCTGCGTGCGGACTCTCTTTCTCCCTCTCCCTCAGGGAGAGGGGCGGGGTGAGGGCATTGGCGACTCAAGCGCTTCAAGTATCCTCTCCATCACCGCCTCTTCATACTCTTCAAACTCATTATTCCAGAAGCGTAAAACCCGCCATCCCTGACTCTGTAGCCAGCGGGTACGGCGAACATCGTAGACGCGTCTCTGATCGTGTTGACCGCCGTCAAGTTCAATCGCCAGCCGTGTTGCGCAGCAGGCAAAATCGAGAATATAGGGGCCAACGGGATGCTGGCGGCGAAACTTATAGCAAGCAAAACGGCGGTTGCGCAGTAAGTACCATAGTCGACGTTCTGTTGGCGTTAAGCTACGTCTGAGCTGACGAGCAAATATCTGTGTGTTTTTCATATAAACACAGTGCGCGCCTGGCTGCCGTTTGTCACAATGACACGTCTAACCTGCGAGCAGCTTTCAGCTAAGCTTTGCCAGGTGCTTATTCCCTTTTCGACTTCCAAATCGCCAAACGGTATATAAAACCGTTACTCCTTTCGTACCCGTTATAAATATGATGATCATCAGTAAATGATCATTTTTGATAAGGGTGCGCAATGGCCGTTAAATCACTGAAAAAAGGATATCTGGCGCTGGCGGCTTCCCTGCTGCTGGTGGCGCAGGCGCAGGCGACGGAGCTGCTGAACAGCTCCTATGATGTCTCCCGCGAGCTGTTTGCCGCCCTTAACCCGCCTTTTGAGCAGCAGTGGGCGAAGGACAATGGTGGAGACAAGCTGACCATCAAGCAGTCGCACGCCGGTTCTTCCAAGCAGGCGCTGGCGATCCTGCAGGGCCTGAAGGCGGACGTGGTGACCTACAACCAGGTGACGGACGTGCAGATCCTGCATGACAAAGGCAACCTGATCCCGGCCGACTGGCAAAGCCGCCTGCCAAACAACAGCTCGCCGTTCTATTCGACGATGGGCTTCCTGGTGCGCAAAGGCAACCCGAAAAACATTCATGACTGGAACGACCTGGTCCGCTCTGACGTTAAGCTGATCTTCCCGAACCCGAAAACCTCGGGCAACGCGCGGTACACCTACCTGGCGGCCTGGGGCGCGGCGGATAAAGCCGACGGTGGCGATAAAGCCAAAACCGAACAGTTTATGACCCAGTTCCTGAAGAACGTCGAAGTCTTCGACACCGGCGGACGCGGGGCGACCACTACCTTCGCCGAGCGCGGCCTGGGCGATGTGCTGATCAGTTTCGAGTCGGAAGTGAACAATATTCGCAAGCAGTATGAGGCGCAGGGATTTGAAGTGGTGATCCCGAAAACCAACATTCTGGCGGAGTTCCCGGTGGCCTGGGTGGATAAAAACGTCAAAGCCAACGGCACGGAAAAGGCGGCGAAAGCCTATCTGAACTGGCTCTACAGCCCGCAGGCGCAGACCATCATTACCGACTACTACTATCGGGTAAACAACCCGAAAGTGATGGATTCGCTGAAGGATAAATTCCCGCAGACCGAACTGTTCCGCGTGGAGGACAAGTTTGGCTCCTGGCCTGAGGTGATGAAAACCCACTTCGCCAGCGGCGGCGAACTGGACAAACTGCTGGCGGCGGGGCGTAAGTAATGTTTGCTGTGTCGTCCAAGCGCGTGCTGCCGGGCTTTACCCTGAGCCTCGGCACCAGCCTGCTGTTTGTCTGTCTGATTTTGTTATTACCGCTCAGCGCGCTGGTGATGCAGCTGGCGCAGATGAGCTGGGCGCAGTACTGGGATGTGATCACCAACCCGCAGGTGGTGGCGGCCTATAAGGTGACCCTGCTGTCGGCGTTCGTGGCCTCGATTTTTAACGGCGTCTTCGGTCTGCTGATGGCGTGGATCCTTACCCGCTATCGTTTTCCGGGCCGCACGCTGCTGGATGCCTTAATGGACCTGCCGTTTGCGCTGCCGACAGCGGTAGCCGGCCTGACCCTGGCCTCGCTGTTTTCGGTAAACGGCATTTACGGGGAATGGCTGGCGAAGTTCGATATTAAAGTGACCTATACCTGGCTCGGTATCGCCGTGGCGATGGCTTTCACCAGCATCCCGTTCGTGGTGCGTACCGTGCAGCCGGTGCTGGAAGAGCTGGGACCGGAATATGAAGAGGCAGCGGAAACGCTGGGCGCCACGCGCTGGCAGAGTTTCCGCAAGGTGGTCCTGCCGGAGCTGTCGCCGGCGCTGCTGGCGGGCATCGCTCTGTCGTTTACCCGCAGCCTCGGCGAATTCGGCGCGGTGATTTTTATCGCCGGCAACATCGCGTGGAAGACGGAAGTGACGTCGCTGATGATCTTTATTCGTCTGCAGGAGTTTGACTATCCGGCGGCGAGCGCCATCGCCTCAGTGATCCTGGCCGCCTCGCTGCTGCTGTTGTTTTCCATCAATACCCTGCAGAGTCGCTTTGGTCGACGCGTGGTAGGTCACTAATGGCGGAAGTTACTCAATTGAAACGCTACGACGCGCCCCGCATCAACTGGGGCAAATGGTTTCTGATTGGCGTCGGGATGCTGGTTTCCGCCTTCATCCTTGTGGTGCCGATGCTCTACATCTTCATTCAGGCCTTCAGCAAAGGGTTAATGCCGGTGCTGGAAAACCTGGCGAACCCGGACATGCTGCACGCCATCTGGCTGACGGTGATGATCGCCTTGATTACCGTGCCGGTGAATCTGGTGTTCGGGACCTTGCTGGCCTGGCTGGTCACACGCTTTACGTTCCCGGGACGCCAGCTGCTGTTGACGATGCTGGATATCCCGTTCGCCGTCTCGCCAGTGGTCGCGGGTCTGGTTTATCTGCTGTTCTACGGCTCTAACGGTCCGCTGGGCGGCTGGCTTGATGCACATAATCTGCAAATCATGTTCGCCTGGCCGGGCATGGTGCTGGCGACGATCTTTGTCACCTGTCCGTTTGTGGTGCGTGAGCTGGTGCCGGTGATGATGAGTCAGGGCAGCCATGAAGATGAGGCGGCGGTATTGCTGGGGGCTTCCGGATGGCAGATGTTCCGCCGGGTGACGTTGCCCAATATTCGCTGGGCGCTGCTGTACGGCGTGGTGTTGACCAACGCCCGCGCCATCGGCGAATTCGGCGCGGTGTCGGTGGTCTCCGGTTCGATCCGCGGAGAAACGCTGTCGCTGCCGCTGCAAATTGAATTACTGGAGCAGGATTACAACACCGTCGGCTCGTTTACCGCCGCGGCCCTGCTGACGTTAATGGCTATTCTGACCCTGTTTTTAAAGAGTATGTTGCAATGGCGTCTGGCCAACCAGGAAAAACGCGCGCAACAGGAGGGAAATTATGAGCATTGAGATTGCCAATATTAAGAAATCGTTTGGTCGCACCCAGGTGCTGAATGATATCTCGCTGGATATCCCTTCCGGACAAATGGTCGCGCTGCTGGGGCCTTCCGGCTCCGGGAAAACTACCCTGCTGCGGATTATCGCCGGGCTGGAGCATCAGACCAGCGGTCATATCCGCTTCCACGGCACCGACGTCAGCCGGATGCACGCCCGCGACCGTAAAGTGGGCTTCGTCTTCCAGCACTATGCGCTGTTCCGCCATATGACGGTGTTCGATAACATCGCTTTTGGCCTGACCGTGCTGCCGCGCCGTGAACGACCCAATGCGGCGGCGATTAAAGCCAAAGTGACCAAACTGCTGGAGATGGTGCAGCTGGCTCACCTGGCGGATCGCTATCCGGCGCAGCTGTCCGGTGGTCAGAAGCAGCGCGTGGCGCTGGCGCGCGCCCTGGCGGTAGAGCCGCAAATTCTGCTGCTGGATGAACCTTTCGGCGCGCTGGATGCGCAGGTGCGTAAAGAGCTGCGCCGCTGGCTGCGTCAGCTGCATGAAGAGCTAAAATTTACCAGCGTGTTCGTCACCCACGATCAGGAAGAGGCGATGGAAGTTGCCGACCGGGTGGTGGTGATGAGCCAGGGCAACATCGAACAAGCCGATGCGCCTGAACGCGTGTGGCGTGAGCCGTCCACCCGCTTCGTGCTGGAGTTCATGGGGGAAGTGAATCGTCTGCAGGGGGTTATCCGCGGCGGACAGTTCCACGTTGGCGCCCACCGCTGGCCGTTAGGCTATACCCCGGCATACCAGGGGCCGGTGGATCTGTTCCTGCGTCCGTGGGAAGTGGACATCAGCCGCCGAACCAGCCTGGATTCGCCGCTGCCGGTGCAGGTCCTGGAGGCCAGTCCGAAAGGACACTACACCCAATTAGTCGTCCAGCCTCTGGGGTGGTATGACGAACCGCTGAGCGTGGTGTTAACGGGCGATGAGGCGCCGTCCCGCGGCGAACGGCTGTTCGTCGGGCTGCAAAATGCGCGCCTGTACAACGGTACCGAGCGTATCGAGCCGCGCGGCGAGCTTGCTCTGGCGCAGTCGGCCTGATAGCTTAAATCCATGTGCTTTTGCCGGGTGAGGCTGTGCTTACCCGGTCTGAAATTATCACGCGTCTGGTAGGCCGGGTAAGCGAAGCGCCGCCCGGCTTTTTTATTGAGTAAACATCGTGAATACACTCGAACACACCATCGGCAATACCCCTCTGGTCAAACTTCAGCGTCTCGGACCGGACAACGGCAGCGAAATCTGGGTCAAACTCGAAGGCAATAATCCGGCCGGTTCGGTGAAAGATCGCGCTGCGCTGTCGATGATCGTCGAAGCGGAAAAGCGCGGCGAAATTCAGCCCGGCGACGTGCTGATCGAAGCGACCAGCGGCAACACCGGTATCGCGCTGGCGATGATCGCCGCGCTGAAAGGCTACCGGATGAAGCTGCTGATGCCCGACAACATGAGCCAGGAGCGCCGGGCCGCGATGCGCGCCTACGGCGCCGAGCTGATCCTGGTCACCAAAGAGCAGGGGATGGAAGGGGCTCGCGACCTGGCCCTCGAGATGGCTCAGCGCGGGGAGGGCAAACTGCTCGATCAGTTTAACAACCCGGACAACCCCTACGCCCACTACACCACCACCGGGCCGGAAATCTGGCAGCAGACCGCAGGGCGTATCACCCACTTTGTCTCCAGTATGGGGACCACCGGCACCATTACCGGCGTGTCACGATTTCTGCGCGAACAGAGTAAACCGGTGACCATCGTCGGCCTGCAGCCGGAGGAGGGCAGCAGTATTCCCGGGATCCGCCGCTGGCCGGCAGAGTATATGCCGGGGATCTTTAACGCTTCGCTGGTGGATGCGGTGCTGGATATTCATCAGCAGGATGCCGAGAACACCATGCGTCAGCTGGCGGTGCGGGAAGGCATTTTCTGCGGCGTCAGCTCTGGCGGCGCGGTAGGCGGGGCGTTACGTATCGCCCGCGAAAATCCAGGCGCGGTGGTGGTGGCGATCGTCTGCGATCGCGGCGATCGCTACCTCTCCACCGGCGTGTTCGGCGAGGAACACTTTAGCCAGGGAGCGGGTATTTAATCATCGAGCAGGTCGGTGCCGTAGGAGTTATCGACCGTGCACAACCAGCGCTCCCCCCGCTTCTGAAAGACATAGGTTGCGCGTCGCGTAACCTGTGTTATTCCCTGTGCCGTCGGGATATCCAGCCGGGTCTCCATAATCACCAGCGCATTGCCGCCGCCCTCAATGACCTCCATTTTCCCCTGGGTTACTATCAGCCGGTGCTGGAAATAGTCGGCAATGGCGATAAACGCTTTGCGGATATTCTCTTTCCCTCTGACTACCATGCCCGGTTTGACGACCAGCGCGGCGTCTTCCGCGTAATAGCCCATCAGGGTATCGTAATCTTCCTGCGAGATAGCGCGATCGCAGGCTTCGATGACTGCTTTTAGGGTCAGGTCAATGTGATGCATCTCTGGTGCTCCTTATTGTGAGCGATGTGTCCGCCACCGTGAGCGTTTCATCCGTTTCGACGATCCGGGCATGCAGGTAAGACTACGCCTGTTTTCGTTTATTTTTACAGTAACTTGTCGGCAGTAGCTACCACTCCCCGATGCGTTCGACGCACTACCTGCGTCAGGGAGCGTCTAAGACCTGGGCTATATCGGCCGCCAGGCGGGCAATCTCATTGTCATTCAGGCGGCCCAGCGACAGGCGTAGCCCGTGGGAGGGCGTACGAATGCCAAACACCTCCCCCTCGCGGACCAGCCAGCCGGCGCGGGCCAGGCGTAAGGCGTAGGGCTGGCTCGCCGTTGGCAGCGGCAGCCAGAAATTAAGGCCGTCGCCAGGCGTAGCATGGCTGTAGCCGTGCCGGGCCAGCGCTGCCGCCAGTTTCTCATTCTGCTGGCGATAGTGACGGCGGGTCTCCGTCATCGAGGCGATAAATGCCTCATCGGTGAGACAGGCCAGCGTCAGATACTGCAGCAGATGACTGACCCACTGGCTGCCGGCGTTAAGCCGCAGGCGCAGCGCCGAGGAGGTGTCGATATCGCTGGCGATAAAGGCCAGCCGCAGGTCTGGCCCGAGGGTTTTTGACATCGAACGCACCACCGCCCAGCGCTGGGTGCTCGCGGGCAGAGGAGAAAACCAGGGCGTAGCCGACAGCAGGGCAAAATGGTCATCGACGATCGCCAGCACCTGCGGATAACGGACCAGCACCTCCCGCAGGGCATGCGCCCGGGTTTCCGTTAGGCTACAGCCGGTAGGATTGTGCGCGCGCGGGGTTAAGATCACCGCCCGCGCGCCGTTGCGTAACGCCTCCTCCAGCCCGACAGGATCCATCCCCTCGGCATCCACCGCCACCGGGCAGGGGGTAAAGCCAGCGTAACGCACCATATTGATGCTGCTAAGAAAACAGGGATCTTCAACCACCACGCCGTCGCCGGGGAGCAGCAAGGCGCACAGCAGACGCTCCAGCGCGTCAATCGCCCCGCTGGCGAGGTTCAGGGCAAAGGGAACGGTTATCTCCCCGGAAAACCATGCCTCAGCCCATTCGCCAAGCCGCGGCTCGATGGGGGCATCGCCATACAGGTGGGGCGTGCGGGCAATTTGGCCCAGATAGCGTGCTAAATCAGGCAGCCTGGCGGGGTCCGGATTGCCGCTGGAGAGATCGTTCAGCGGCGTCGTGGGGTCACCGCCCTCCAGCGCCGGCAGCGGATCCCGTGCTTTGATGGCCGTGCCGTTTCGTCCCTGGCTCACGGCCAGACCAGATGTCACCAGCCGTTTATAGGCGACGGCGACGGTATTGCGATTCACCGCCAGCTGGCTGGCGAGCTCGCGTACCGGCGGCAGAACCTCTCCGGGCTGCAAGCCACCGCTCTGCACCAGATGGCGGATATGATCGAAGATATCGCTGGCGGTTTTTCCGGCAAACATTATTGACCTATGACAAAATGAAATTTAGCATAGGACGAATCATAATCAGAGCGTGACCCGCTGTCCAGCGGGGGGAGAAAAGATGGGCCAGCAAGATGACATACAATCAGTGCTCTTTCACGACAAAAGCCGGGCGTCGGAAGTCGATATCGTCGCCGTGCAGTCGCAGGTAGTTTACGGCAGCGTCGGCAACAGCATCGCGGTACCGGCGATTAAACAGCACGGTTTGCGCGTGCTGGCGGTGCCGACGGTGCTGTTCAGCAATACGCCCCATTATGAGACGTTCTATGGCGGCATTATCCCGGAGGAGTGGTTTGTCGGGTACCTGCAGGCGCTTGAGGAGCGCGACGCGTTGCGCGAACTGCGTGCGGTGACCACCGGCTATATGGGCAACGCCGTGCAAATTGAACGCCTGGCGCAGTGGCTGACGCGGGTCCGCGACCGCCATCCCGATCTCTGTATTCTGGTGGATCCGGTGATTGGCGATGTCGACAGCGGCATCTACGTCAAGGCCGAGATCCCGGACGCCTATCGTCAGCACCTGCTGCCGCTGGCGCAAGGGATCACCCCTAATCTGTTTGAGCTGGAGACGCTGAGCGGCCGGCGCTGTCGCAATCAGCAGGAGGCGGTCGCCGCGGCGCGAAGCCTGCTGTCGGACAGTCTCAAGTGGGTGGTGATCACCAGCGCGCCAGGAGAGGCCGCTTCGACAATCAATGTGCTGGTGGTGACGGCCGATGCAGTGCAGGTGGTGGTTCACCCGCGGGTGGAGACGGACTTGAAGGGTACCGGCGATCTGTTTTGCGCTGAGCTGGTGAGCGGGTTGCTTTCGGGCCTGGCGCTGGGGGCAGCGACGGAAGCAGCCGCCCAGCGCGTGCTGGAGGTGATGAACTGGACTGCCGCGCAGGGGTGTGACGAACTGATCCTGCCGCCGCTGGAGCAACAGAGATGAAAAGCTATCGGTTAGTGATCCGTCAGCAGGGACGCATTGTTGGTCATTTTGATACCACAGGGGAGTCGGCGCTGGAGGATGCCTGCGTGGCGCGGTCGCTGTTCGGCCTGGCCGGTGGATATCAGTGCGAACTGCTGGTCTCTGACGGCGAGCGGCGCATTCTGGAGAGCACCCCGGAAGGATTGCGTCTCTTATCTCGCGAAAAATGCTATCAGCCGGTGACCCACGCGATATAAAAAAATGGCGCCTTTCGGCGCCATTTCTATGCAGCAATCATTACTTCTTGATGCGGATTACCGGGGTTTCACCCACGGTCACGCTACCGGACAGTTTGATCAGCTCTTTGATCTCGTCCATGTTGGAGATAACCACCGGAGTCAGGGTAGACTTGGCTTTCTCTTCCAGCAGCGGCAGATCGAATTCGATAACCGGGTCGCCGACTTTCACGCGCTGGCCTTCTTCAGCGATACGCTTGAAGCCTTCGCCTTTCAGTTCAACGGTATCAATACCGAAGTGAACGAACAGCTCGATGCCGCTATCAGATTCAATAGAGAACGCATGGTTGGTTTCGAAAATTTTACCAATGGTACCGTCTACCGGCGCGACCATTTTGTTGCCGGTCGGTTTGATGGCAATCCCATCGCCCACAATTTTTTCCGCAAAAACCACATCCGGCACGTCTTCAATGTTGACGATCTCACCGGAGAGGGGAGCAACAATCTCAATAGTTCCGGTGTCTTTCTTGTCATCAGAAACCAGAGATTTCAATTTATCAAACAAACCCATGATCTTCTCCTAAGCAGTAATTTGGGCCGCGCATCTCGTGGATTAGCAGATTGTTTTTTCTTCAATGAACTTGTTAACCAGCGTCATTAACTCGTCCGTTGTCGGTTGAGCAAGAGCCTGCTCTGCTAATACTTTCGCATCTTCGAAGTTCGTGTTACGAATAATCTTCTTGATGCGCGGGATGGAAATGGCGCTCATAGAGAATTCGTCCAGCCCCATACCCAGCAACAGAAGTGTAGCACGTTCATCGCCCGCAAGCTCACCGCACATGCCAGTCCATTTACCTTCAGCGTGAGAAGCATCAATAACTTGCTTAATCAGATTCAGTACAGACGGTGACATCGGCTGGTAAAGATGTGAAATCATATCATTACCACGGTCAACTGCCAGAGTATATTGCGTTAAATCATTGGTGCCGATACTAAAGAAATCAACTTCTTTGGCCAGATGACGAGCAATGGTCGCCGCAGCCGGTGTTTCCACCATCACGCCGATCTCAATGGATTCGTCAAATGCTTTACCTTCGTCACGCAGTTCCTGTTTGTAGATTTCGATCTCTTTCTTCAGCGCACGCACTTCTTCAACAGAGATGATCATCGGGAACATAATGCGCAGCTTACCGAAAGCGGAGGCACGCAGGATGGCGCGAACCTGATCGCGGAGGATCTCTTTACGATCCATGGCGATACGCACGGCACGCCAGCCGAGGAACGGGTTCTCTTCTTTCGGGAAGTTCATGTACGGCAGCTCTTTGTCGCCGCCGATGTCCATGGTACGCACGATAACGGCCTGAGAGCCACAGGCTTCAGCCACCGCTTTATAAGCCGCAAACTGCTCTTCTTCGGTTGGCAGCGCGTCGCGATCCATGAACAGGAATTCAGTACGATACAGGCCTACGCCTTCGGCGCCGTTGCGCTCAGCACCTTCGACGTCGCGAACGGTACCGATGTTGGCGCACACTTCAACCTGATGGCCGTCGAGAGTAATCGCCGGCAGATCTTTCAGTTTCGCCAGTTCGGCTTTTTCTTCCGCAACCTGAGCCTGCAGATTACGCAGCGCTTCAATTTGCTCGTTAGACGGGTTGATCAGAACCTGGTTGTTCACCGCGTCGAGAATCAGATAGTCGCCGTTTTTCACCTGCGCCGTGATGCTGCCGGTGCCCACGATGGCCGGCAGTTCCAGGGAACGCGCCATGATGGAGGTGTGGGAGGTACGGCCGCCCGCGTCGGTGATGAAACCCAGCACTTTTTTCAGGTTCAGCTGTGCGGTTTCAGACGGGGTCAGATCGGCGGCGACGAGGATGACTTCATCCTGAATCGCGCTCAGATCGATGATAGCCAGACCAAGGATGTTGCGCAGCAGGCGCTTACCGATATCACGTACGTCAGCCGCACGTTCTTTCAGGTATTCATCGTCCAGCTCTTCCAGGGCAGTGGCCTGACCGTCGATAACTTCATTGGCTGCCGCGTCGGCAGTCATGTGCTTATCTTTAATCAGGGCTATGATTTCCTGCTCAAGCTCCTCATCTTCCAGCAGCATAATATGCCCTTCGAAGATGGCTTCTTTTTCTTCACCGAAAGTTTCACCAGCTTTGGTTTTGATGACCTCCAGCTGGGCGGAGGCCTTGGCGCGGCCGCTCAGGAAACGTTCGACTTCCTGATCAACCTTATCGGCAGAAATTTTCTTCCGGTCGATGACAATTTCATCTTCCTTCAGCAGCAGTGCTTTGCCGAAGGCGATACCCGGGGATGCTAAAATGCCTGAAATCATAACCCTACCTTACTTGTGACTGATATGAAAAAGAACCCGTGAACTTACTCGAGTTCAGCCATCAGTTTAACCAGATGCTCAACAGCTTTCTGCTCATCTTCGCCTTCCGCGGAGAGGGTCACTACGGTGCCCTGGGTCAGGCCCAGAGTCTGCAGTTTGAACAGGCTTTTGGCGCTGGCGCTTTTGCCGTTGGAGGTTACAGTGATCTCAGAAGTGAAGCCTTTAGCTTCTTTAACAAACTGAGCAGCAGGGCGGGTGTGCAGACCGTTCGGAGCGGTAATGGTAACTTCTTGCTGGAACATTATATTTCCCCAACTTATAGGTTTAGTGTTGTGGACCTAAAGTCTAGTCTAACGACTCGACTTTAGCCTGTATTGTTAGCGCCGGCGTTACGTTTCCGGCCTTGGCGTCGGCAGCGCCTGGCGCTGCGAAGACCTGCGGGCCATTGACGTCTAGCACGTCATTAAACATTATGCCGCGAAAGGAAGACTTGAACCAAATCATAAAATCGATTCAGCTGGCGGAAATCCTCTTCTGAATAATTTCGCGCATCAAAATAAATGTGCTGGTTAAATACCAGACCCTACGAGGTGAATCAATGCCAGGAGGGGTAAAACTTTGACGTATGCCACAAAAAAGCACCTGAAAAGGTGCTTTTTTACACATTATTTACAAGCTGGCACTACTGTTGCAGTTCTTTCTCGGTGAAGAGATCGGCAAACAGCGCGGTGCTTAAATAACGCTCACCCGAGGAAGGCAGGATAACCACAATATTCTTATTGGTAAAGGCCTCATCTTCCTGCAGCTTCAGCGCCGCGGCAACGGCGGCCCCGGAAGAGATACCCGCCAGGATGCCTTCTTCTTCCATCAGGCGGCGTGCGGTGGAGATCGCTTCATCATTGGTGATGCCGATTACTTTGTCCACCAGCTTCAGATCCAGGTTGCCAGGAATGAAGCCGGCGCCGATGCCCTGAATTTTGTGCGGGCCCGGCTTGAGCTCTTCACCCGCCAGTGCCTGGGAGATGACCGGCGAATCGGTCGGTTCAACCGCGACGGTGATCAGATCTTTTTTGCCCTTGGTGTTTTTAATGTAGCGGCTGACGCCGGTCAGCGTACCGCCGGTACCGACGCCGGAGATGAAGACATCCACCTGACCGTCGGTGTCTTCCCAGATTTCCGGACCGGTGGTCTTTTCGTGGATTTCCGGGTTAGCCGGGTTGCTGAACTGCTGCAGCAGCAGGAATTTTTCCGGGTTGCTGGCGACAATCTCTTCCGCTTTCTGAATGGCGCCTTTCATGCCTTTGGCACCTTCGGTCAGCACCAGGTTGGCGCCCAGCGCTTTCAGAAGCTTACGACGCTCAATGCTCATGGTTTCCGGCATGGTTAGCGTTAGCTTGTAGCCGCGTGCCGCCGCCACGTAGGCGAGGGCGATACCGGTGTTGCCGCTGGTCGGTTCGACCAGTTCCACGCCAGGTTTCAGCACGCCGCGCTTTTCAGCATCCCAGATCATATTGGCGCCGATACGGCATTTTACGCTAAAGCTCGGGTTACGAGATTCTACCTTTGCCAGGATACGACCGTTACCAATTCGGTTCAGTCGTACCAGCGGCGTATGACCGATAGTCAGGGAGTTGTCTTCAAAAATCTTACTCATGGCCCGTCCTTAACTGTATGAAATTTGGGGGTACGGCATCAGCATACCCGCTTAAAGAATATGCGGAAGTAAGGATTTAGCATATCTATATGCGTAAGGGAAATAATGATGTGCAAGAAGGAATAAGCGGAGATATAAGGAGCGGCGCTCGCCGCTCCCGGGGGGAGGTGTGACGACTACTTCCAGCTGGCGTGTCTGTCGCGATAGCAATCGACCCACATGGCGGTGGCGCCGCAGATAGCCACCGGGAGGATCACCAGGTTTAACACCGGGATCATGGTGAACAGGCTGGTGAGCGCGCCAAACTGAATATTCATCACCTTGCGGCTGCGCAGCGCTTCGCGCATGGTCCTGAAGGGGACCTTGTGGTTATCGAAGGGGTAATCGCAGTATTGAATCGCCAGCATCCATGCGCTGAACAGGAACCAGAGTACCGGAGCCACCGTCTGGCCAACGCCGGGTATAAAGTAGAGCAGCAACAGCACGATGGCGCGGGGCAGGTACCATGCCAGCTTCTGCCACTCACGCTTCATGATGCGTGGAATATCCTTCATGATGCCAAAGACGCCGACGTCCGGCGGGGTGGCGCCAGTCAGACGCGCTTCCAGCTGTTCCGCCAGCAGGCCGCTGAACGGTGCGGCAATCCAGTTGGCAATAGTAGAAAAGAAGTAGCCAAACACCAGCAGGATCGACAGCACCACCACCGGCCACAGCAGGTAGTTCAGCCACTGCAGCCAGTCAGGTACATGGCTCATCAGCGAAGGGATCCAGCTGTTGAGACGGGTAAACAGCCACCAGAAAGCACCGCCCATCAGCAGCACGTTAACCAGTAAAGGCAGGAAGACATAACGACGTATGCCCGGCAGCCCGATGAGTTTCCAGCCCTGCGAAAAATAGTGTACGCCGCTACGCGGGGTCGGTGCGGATGATGAAACCATAGCCAGGCATTGCTCCTTTTTTAACATCCAGTGTGAATGCTCGCTTATTTTATCGGGTCGTCAGACAATAACCAGTTAGGAAATGTTCGAAAAAACAGCAAAAAGCACGATTTAGTTCATCTTTATGTGGTGAAAGCGACCGACGCACTTGCACTTGAGGTAATCGGCAAATACTCTTAGTGAGTAAATGTTTGCCGTGGTGGCAAGGTGTTAGAACAACAGAGAATATAATGATGCAGGATTTGCGTCTGATATTAATCATTGTTGGCGCGATCGCCATAATCGCTTTACTGGTACATGGTTTCTGGACCAGCCGTAAAGAACGTTCTTCGATGTTTCGCGATCGCCCACTGAAACGTATGAAGTCGCGCGACGATGAGTCGGAAAACGACGACTTTGATGATAATGTTGAAGGCGTAGGTGAAGTCCGCGTTCATCCGGTGACTCACGCTCCGCACGGCGCGCATGGGGAGCATGAAGCCCCTCGTCAGGCGCCGCAGCACCAGTACCAGCCGCCTTACGAGCGCCAGATGCAGCAGCCTGTGCGTCCTGAGGAACCGGTTCGTCAGGCGCCGCCGCCGCGCCAGGCCCCGGTACAACCGCAGGGACAACCGTCTGCGCCGCATGCGGCTCCACAGCCGGGCTGGCAACAGCCGCAACCCGCGCAGCCGCCCGTGCAACCGCAACACCAGCCGCAGCCTGTTGTGCAACAGCCTGCCGCGCCGCAGCCGGTGACCCCGACCGTCGCCCAGCCGCAGCCGGCCGCTCCGCAGCAGCCTGCGCCACAGCCTGTTGCCGCGCCGCAGCCCGCGGTGGCTGAACCGCAGCCGACAGAGCCGCAGCAGCCTGCAGCGCCGCAGCCGAAAGAGCGTAAAGAGACGGTCATCGTGATGAACGTCGCCGCGCACCATGGCGCGCAGCTTAACGGCGAGGTGCTTATCAATAGCATCCAGCAGGCCGGCTTCAAGTTTGGTGAAATGAATATTTTCCACCGCCATCTGAGCCCGGACGGCAGCGGCCCGGTGCTATTCAGCCTGGCCAACATGGTGAAGCCGGGGACCTTCAATCCGGACAGCATGGCGGATATGATGACCCCTGGGGTGACTATCTTTATGCAGGTCCCTTCCTACGGTGATGAACTGCAGAACTTCAAGCTGATGCTGCAGTCTGCGCAGTATATCGCCGATGAAGTGGGCGGCGTGGTGCTTGACGATCAGCGTCGCATGATGACGCCGCAAAAACTGCGTGAATACCAGGATCGTATTCGCGAAGTGAAAGACGCGAACGCCTGACGTCCCGCGTTATCTCAACTCCTTCTCAACCCCCGCCTGTCGGGGGTTTTTTATCATTGATGGTGTGATATGGAACCGATCGAACAACAACTGACTGAACTGCGAACCACGCTTCGCCATCATGAATACCTGTACCACGTTATGGACGCGCCGGAAGTGCCCGATGCGGAGTATGACCGGCTGATGCGCGAGCTGCGCGAGCTGGAGAGCCAGCATCCGGAGCTGATTACCCCGGATTCGCCGACTCAGCGCGTGGGGGCGGCGCCACTGACCGCCTTCAGCCAGATCCGCCATGAAGTGCCGATGCTGTCGCTGGACAACGTGTTTGACGAAGAGAGCTTTCTGGCCTTCAACAAGCGGGTGCTGGATCGCCTGAAAAGCACAGACCCGCTCATCTACTGCTGCGAGCTGAAGCTCGACGGTCTCGCGGTGAGCATTCTCTACGAAAACGGCGTGCTGGTGCAGGCGGCGACCCGCGGCGACGGCACCACCGGCGAGGATATTACCTCTAACGTGCGAACCATCCGCACCATCCCGCTCAGGCTGCATGGCGATAATATCCCCGCACGCCTGGAGGTGCGCGGGGAAGTGTTCCTCCCACAGGCCGGGTTCGAAAAAATCAATGAAGAAGCTCGCCGCACCGGCGGAAAAGTGTTTGCTAACCCGCGCAATGCGGCGGCGGGCTCGTTGCGCCAGCTGGACCCGCGCATCACCGCGAAGCGACCGCTTACTTTCTTCTGCTACGGCGTTGGGGTGCTGGAGGGCGGTGAGCTGCCGGCCAGCCACTCGGCCCGTTTACAGCAGTTCAAAGCATGGGGATTACCGGTGAGCGATCGCGTCACTCTTTGCCATACCCCCGAGGAAGTGCTCACTTACTATCGTAAAGTCGAGGAAGATCGTCCCCATCTGGGCTTTGACATTGATGGCGTGGTGATCAAAGTCGATTCGCTGGCGCTGCAGGAACAGCTGGGTTTCGTCGCCCGCGCGCCGCGCTGGGCCGTGGCCTTTAAGTTCCCGGCCCAGGAGCAGATGACTTTCGTCCGGGACGTGGAGTTCCAGGTGGGTCGCACCGGGGCGATTACGCCGGTGGCGCGCCTGGAGCCGGTCCATGTCGCCGGCGTGCTGGTGAGTAATGCCACTTTGCATAACGCCGATGAGATTGAACGCTTAGGCTTGAAAATCGGCGACAAGGTGGTGATTCGCCGGGCAGGCGACGTGATCCCTCAGGTGGTCAACGTGGTGCTTTCCGAACGTCCGGCAGATGCCCGGGATGTTGAATTCCCGACCCACTGCCCGGTTTGTCAGTCCGACGTTGAGCGAGTGGAAGGCGAGGCGGTAGCCCGCTGTACCGGCGGCCTGATCTGCGGCGCGCAGCGCAAAGAGTCGCTCAAGCACTTTGTCTCCCGTCGCGCGCTGGACGTTGACGGCATGGGCGATAAGATCATCGACCAGCTGGTGGAGAAAGAGTACGTCCATACCCCGGCGGATCTGTTCCGGCTGACCGCAGGGAAACTGACCGGGCTGGATCGGATGGGGCCGAAGTCCGCGCAAAACGTGGTCAACGCTCTCGAGAAAGCCAAAGAGACAACCTTCGCGCGTTTCCTCTACGCCTTGGGCATTCGCGAGGTAGGAGAAGCCACGGCGGCAGGCCTGGCGGCGCATTTTGGCACCCTCGAAGCCCTGGAGCAGGCTTCCATTGAGGAGCTGCAGAAGGTCCCTGATGTCGGCATCGTCGTCGCCACCCATACTTTCAACTTCTTTGCCGAAGAGAGCAACCGCGATGTCATCGCGCAGCTGCTGGCGGAAGGGGTTCACTGGCCGGCGCCGGTGGTGGTGAAGGCGGAAGAGATTGACAGCCCGTTTGCAGGCAAAACCGTCGTCCTGACCGGCAGCCTCAGTCAGTTGTCGCGGGATGATGCCAAAGCGCGTCTGGTGGCGCTGGGGGCGAAGGTGGCGGGCAGCGTGTCGAAGAAAACCGATCTGGTGATTGCAGGCGAAGCGGCGGGTTCTAAGCTGGCGAAAGCGCAGGAGCTCGGCATCGAGGTGATTGACGAAGCCGAAATGATGCGCCTGTTGGGAGAATAACGTGGATAAAGCGCAGCTGGTCGAGATCGCCAATACCGAGATGCCGTTCGGTAAATACAAGGGGCGTCGTTTAATCGATGTCCCGGAGGAGTATTTATTGTGGTTCGCGCGCAAGGATCAATTCCCTGCCGGCCATCTCGGCGAGCTGATGGCGCTGACCCTGCTGATTAAAAGCGAGGGGCTGAGCGATCTGGTCCAGCCCCTGAAGAAAGCGCGTTAGGCTTTGGCGGCGTTAGTTTTTTCCTGAGCGAGACGCGCATCGGTTTGCCGTTTATAGCGCCGCGCCAGCACCGCGCAGACCATCAGCTGGATTTGATGGAAGATCATCAGCGGCAGCACCATGATGCCGAGGATGGAGGTCGGGAAGAGAATATTGGCCATCGGGATGCCGTTGGCCAGGCTCTTTTTCGAACCGCAGAAGACGATGGTAATTTCATCAGCTTTGTTAAAGCCGCAGCGGCGGGCGACGAACACGTTGACCGCGATGACGATGGCCAGCAGCACCAGGCTGATTACCACGATAAACAGCAGCGATCCCAGGCCCACTTTATGCCAGATCCCGTTCACCACCGCCTCGCTAAAGGCGGAGTAGACCACCAGCAGAATCGAGGTCTGGTCGGTCTTACCAATCCACTTCTTATGCTTCGCCACCCAGTTGCCGATCCACGGCCGCGATAAATGGCCGAGCACGAAAGGCAACAGCAGCTGCAGCATGATCTTTCCGACCTGCTCGAGGCTACCGCCTGCGCCGTGAAGGTTCATCAGGACCCCCACCAGCAGTGGTGAAACAAAGATGCCCAACAGGCTGGAGGCCGAAGCTGAGCAGACCGCCGCCGCGACGTTGCCTCCGGCCAGCGAGGTGAAGGCGATGGCGGATTGCACGGTGGCCGGCAGAATGCACAAATAAATAAAGCCGCTGTAGAGCATTGGATCGACCTTCACCGGCGCCCACCAGGCAAACAGAACCCCCAGCACCGGGAAGAGGATAAAGGTGCTGCACATCACCCACAGATGCAAACGCCAGTGGCTGCCGCCGGCGATAATTGCCTCCCGGGAGAGTTTGGCGCCATGCATAAAGAACAGCAGGGCGATGGCGGCGGTGGTGAGATGTTCAAAGAAGGGGACGAAAGCGCCACGGGCCGGGAAGAATGAGGCCAACAGGACAACGGTGACCAGGGTTGCCGTAAACGGATCGAGAATGCGGAAAAGTTTCATAAACGCTCCTGAAAAGAGATGCGCTATTGTGCTTTTTTTGATTTGAGAAATAAAATTGATTTATTGCATCTATTCATGAATTAAAAAGATGAATTACTCTCTGCGTCAGTTAAAAGTATTCGTTACCGTTGCCCGCGCCAGGAGCTTTAGCCGGGCGGGGGAGATGATTGGCTTAAGCCAGTCGGCCGTCAGCCACAGCGTCAAGGAGCTGGAGCATCAGACCGGAGTCCGTCTCCTTGACCGTACCACCCGGGAGGTGGTCCTCACCGAGGCGGGTCAGCAGCTGGCAGGCAGGCTGGAGCGTTTGCTCGATGAGCTTGCGGTGACGCTGCGCGATGCCGGTCGGGTAGGCCAGCAGCTGAGTGGCACCGTTAAGGTCGCCGCCAGTCAGACGATTTCCGCCCACCTTATTCCGCAGTGTATTGCTCACAGTAATCGACGTTATCCTGATATCGATTTTGTGCTGCACGACCGGCCCCAGCAGTGGGTCCTGGAGAGTATTCGCCAGGGAGAAGTGGATTTTGGCATCGTGATTGATCCAGGCCCGGCGGCCGATCTGCAGTGCGAGGTAGTCCTGGCGGAACCTTTTTTGCTGCTCTGCCGGGAGGATCATCCTTTTGCCAGCCTGACTGAAGTGCCGTGGCAGGCGCTACAGAATGAGAGACTGATCCTGCAGGACTATGCTTCCGGCAGCCGTCCGCTGATTGATGCGGCGCTCAGCAGGCTGGCTGTCCGGGCGAACATTGTGCAGGAGATTGGCCATCCGGCAACGTTGTTTCCGATGGTGGAGTCGGGAATTGGCATCAGCGTACTGCCGGCGCTGGCGCTGCCGTTACCGCAGGGAAGCCATCTGGCGGTGAAGCGACTGACTCCGGTAATGGAGCGGCAGCTGATGCTGGCATGCCGGAAAAACCGCTCGCTGTCGACCGCCGCCCAGGCGTTATGGGAAATCGTGCGAGAAGAAGGGGGCAATCTCACCGCCGCCAGGGTTGAAGATCCGCTGTATCAGCGTTGATCGCGGTTTATCGCCACGGGGAAGCTCGTGGCCGGGGCTGTGTTCCACGCATAGCAAAAAGGCGCCTTTAGGGCGCCTTTTTACACTGGTGGGTCGTGCAGGATGACTCGACTTCGCCTCGCCCTTCGGGCCGTCGCCGCAAGCGGCTCCGTTGTCTCACTGCGTTCGACCCGAACCTGCTGCAGGTTCGAATCGTTGAGTTCGGCGCATAGCAAAAAGGCGCCTTTAGGGCGCCTTTTTACATTGGTGGGTCGTGCAGGATTCGAACCTGCGACCAATTGATTAAAAGTCAACTGCTCTACCAACTGAGCTAACGACCCGAAGTGGTGGGTGATGACGGGATCGAACCGCCGACCCCCTCCTTGTAAGGGAGGTGCTCTCCCAGCTGAGCTAATCACCCACTTCGGTACTTCACATTTTGACAGAAAATCCAGCTGGCGAGAAATTGGTGGGTGATGACGGGATCGAACCGCCGACCCCCTCCTTGTAAGGGAGGTGCTCTCCCAGCTGAGCTAATCACCCACTTCTCAATTTTCTGTTCTACACGGCGGAGACTACGTTAAGTAGTGGTGGGTGATGACGGGATCGAACCGCCGACCCCCTCCTTGTAAGGGAGGTGCTCTCCCAGCTGAGCTAATCACCCCCGCTGTGTGGAGTCGCATTATAGGGAGAGTTGAAAATGAGTCAACGCCTTTTCTAAAGAATTCGTTCGTTCGTCGTAAAATTAAACAAAGCGATCGTAAAACCGGCGTCATAGCATGATTTATAAACAAAAATGGTAAACCGCGACGTTCCGACGGGAACAACATTGAGGAATCAGCCCACGGTGTTAGAATATTGACCCATAATTTCCACCGGACATTGCCGTCTATCGGCATCTTTATTAAACGTAAGGCCAATTCATGAAAATCAAAACTCGCTTCGCGCCAAGCCCAACCGGCTATCTGCACGTTGGCGGTGCGCGTACTGCTCTCTATTCCTGGCTTTTTGCCCGTAACCACGGCGGTGAGTTTGTACTGCGTATTGAAGACACCGATCTCGAACGCTCCACCCCGGAAGCAATTGAAGCCATCATGGATGGCATGAACTGGCTGAATCTGCAATGGGACGAAGGTCCCTATTACCAGACCAAACGTTTCGATCGTTATAACAACGTGATCGATGAGATGCTGGAAGCCGGTACCGCTTATAAATGCTATTGCTCGAAAGAGCGTCTGGAAGCGTTGCGCGAAGAGCAGATGGCGAACGGTGAGAAGCCGCGTTACGATGGCCGCTGCCGCCATAGCCACGAGCATCATGCCGACGATGAGCCGTGCGTGGTGCGTTTCGCCAACCCGCAGGAAGGGTCAGTTATTTTTGACGATCAGATCCGCGGACCTATCGAGTTCAGCAACCAGGAGCTGGACGATCTGATCATTCGCCGTACCGATGGTTCCCCGACCTACAACTTCTGCGTCGTCGTGGATGACTGGGACATGGCGATCACCCACGTGATCCGTGGTGAAGATCATATCAATAACACGCCGCGCCAGATCAACATCCTTAAAGCGCTGAACGCGCCGGTGCCGGTATACGCGCACGTATCGATGATTAACGGCGACGATGGCAAGAAACTCTCCAAGCGCCACGGGGCGGTCAGCGTGATGCAGTATCGCGACGATGGCTACCTGCCGGAAGCGTTGCTTAACTATCTGGTGCGTCTGGGCTGGTCCCATGGCGATCAGGAGATCTTCACCCGCGAAGAGATGATCGAGTTCTTCTCGCTGGGGGCGGTCAGCAAATCCGCCAGTGCGTTCAACACCGACAAGCTGCTGTGGCTGAACCATCATTACATCAATACTCTGCCGGCGGAGTATGTGGCGACCCATCTGCAGTGGCATATCGAGCAGGAAAATATCGATACCCGCAACGGTCCGCAGCTGGCCGAGTTGGTGAAGCTGCTGGGCGAGCGTTGCAAAACGCTGAAAGAGATTGCCCAGAGCTGCCGCTACTTCTATGAAGAGTTCGCTGAGTTC
Source organism: Klebsiella pneumoniae complex sp. WS1778 (assembly GCF_049472055.1). Taxonomy (NCBI): domain Bacteria; kingdom Pseudomonadati; phylum Pseudomonadota; class Gammaproteobacteria; order Enterobacterales; family Enterobacteriaceae; genus Klebsiella; species Klebsiella pneumoniae complex sp. WS1778. Next base: position 1,870,905 of record NZ_JBKGTJ010000001.1, on the reverse strand, counting down.
GACGCCGACGCGGCGAAGAAACATCTGCGTCCGGTAGCGCGTCAGCCGCTGGAAGTCGTCCGCGACAAGCTGGCGGCGATTAGCGACTGGACGGCGGAAAACGTCCACCACGCGATTCAGGCGACCGCTGATGAGCTGGAAGTGGGCATGGGTAAAGTCGGTATGCCGCTGCGCGTGGCCGTTACCGGTGCTGGGCAGTCTCCTGCGCTTGACGTAACCGTCCATGCAATCGGCAAGTCCCGTAGCGTAGAGCGTATCAATAAAGCGCTGGCTTTTATCGCTGAGCGCGAAGGCCAGGCGTCCTGACGGGGACGTAGATGATATAACGGCAGGATATACTCCTGCCGTTTTTTTTGTCTGTTACGCCGGGCTGGCGATGCCGAGGCGGGCAAGAAAACCGCTAATCCCTTCCCGGGCCAGCAAGTCGCGGAGCTGCAGCTGTTCTGCCGGAGTCATCAGTTGCAGGGTTTCTGTGATTTGCCGCCAGATCGCGTCCGCCTCATTGACCAGGTAAGCGCCTGGCGATTCCGCGAGATGATTGTCGCTAAACAGATGGCGTCTGGCGGGAATGTTAGTCAAAAACTCACGCACCGGTTGGTCGATGACCACCAGTCGCGCTCGTCCCCCTTTAACGCCGGGTATCGCTTCTGTGCGCCATTTCTTCTCCCGAACCCAGCGATTGATCGTTTGTCTGGCCAGCCCCAGGCAGTCGGCAAGCTCTGCGGGCGTCATTTTATCTTTTAGTTTCATCATGGTTTACCGATCGCGGATCCCTAACCGAAGCAGTAACCCGGTGATCCCCTCGCGCAGCAACAGCGACATAAGCTGCTTCTGCTCGCTGGGGGTGAGTTCTTTACAGAGGGTCAGCAGCAGCGATTCCAGATCGCTGTCGTGGGGAGAATAGGTGCCGGGCGTCTCCGCCACGCGCTGGGCGCTGCGGATAAACTCCCTGACTTGCTCATTGACATGGACCAGGCGCGCCTTGCCGCCCTGGACGCCAGGCCGCGGAGAGGTCTGCCAGCCTTCTTTCCGCACCCACTTATTGATAGTTTGCCGACTGTAGCCGGTCAGATGGGCGATTTCTTCAGGTGTCATTCGTTCCTTGAGCATACTATTTCCTGAGTAAATGTATGGGAATTAGCTGCCCATGTTATAGCATCCTTTTACTGGAAAAGGTGACCTGTTTAACTTCTGGCTGCGATAAGGCTCGCAATGTCAGCAGGTTGCCTGCTTTTTCAGCGATTGAATCGAGAAGGATAATTTTGCCGTTGACACCTGAGCGAGGAATTCATATTATGCCGCCCGTCAACACGACACGCTTTACGTTACGGGGCTATAGCTCAGCTGGGAGAGCGCTTGCATGGCATGCAAGAGGTCAGCGGTTCGATCCCGCTTAGCTCCACCAAATTCTGCACCCAGCGGATTTGGTTCGTAAAGAGGTCCTGTGGGGCTATAGCTCAGCTGGGAGAGCGCTTGCATGGCATGCAAGAGGTCAGCGGTTCGATCCCGCTTAGCTCCACCAAAATTCAGAACCCTCGCTTCGGCGGGGGTTTTTGTTTTTATCTATTTTCATGTAAAGCATTTTCTGCTTAAGTCAGTTAATCTCCAGCAATTAAAATCGAAAGTAATTTCAGACTTTTTCCTGATAAATCACCTTGCCTGCCCTAAATAAGCAACATAACATTTCCCCCATTAAACGTAATGAGGTTGCCGGAGTTTTAATTAACAATAATGGTTGATAAAATTAACATTAATATCAAAAAAACTCTGTTGGCCTTTATCGTCTGTTTAGTCGCTATTCCGCTGGCTCGTTTTATTTCACCGCAAACGGTTATTGATGGCAATCTTATTTATATTGCCTGGCTGCCCATTAGCGTGATGTTTTCTGTTATTTTTATCTTTGGCCGCTATGCGATTGCGCCATTAATCCTCGCATTTGCCATCACCAATTGCTTTCTTATTAAATTAACGCTACCGCAGGCGCTTATCTTACTCTTTTGTCAGCTGTTTGCGGTGTTCTTCTCCTGCGCTATTCTAAGACTGATGGTGGGTAAGCGCTGGCGCTGTGGCCCGACGGCAAAACATATGGGAGCGCGGATCTTCTGGGGCGGCTTCTTCGCGCCGGTGCTGCTGAAACTCACCATGTACCTTGCCGGGCAATATTTTGCTTTTCCCTTATCTATTACCAGCTATTTTGGCAGTATGCCATTGATTTATACCGTAATAGATATTCAAAGTTTAATCAGCGCGGCATTAATTTTTACCACTTTTTTATATTATCCAATGCGGATGATTATCAATCCACGCTACGCCCGACGTTTCTGGCGGCAGGAATGTTTACCGTGGCTGGCAGCAAAATATCGTTCCTTTACGCTATATTGGTTTATTGCGCTGGCGGTGATATTAACGCTATTGTGTGCGCCGTATCAGTCTGAATTTATTGCCGGTTATTTAGTTCCGGTGATTTTTATCGTCTACTTTATCGGGATTAGCCGAATTGGTCATGCGCTGCTGCGTATTTCATGGTCGGTCTCGGCTTTTTTACTGGTGGTGTATAACAAAAACTTTCTCCAGGGCGTCCAAAGCGAGTATTCATTATCCTTTGTGCTCTCAGTGCTGATCTCCTTTACTATCTGTTTGTTTTATATGGCAGACACCTATGCCCGTAGCGACCGCAATAAACGCCGCTGGCGTAGTCAGGCGGAAGAAGATCCGCTGACTGGCTTGCCTAACCTGCGCGCGCTGGAGAGCCATTTACAGAGCTGTCCGCAGCAGGTTATCTGCAGCCTGCGTATTCATAATCTCGACTTTCTCAGCAGGCATTATGGCCTGATGATGGGGGTGGACTGTAAACGGCAGATTATTCGGGCGTTGCAACCGCTGCTGGGGGCGACGGATAAAGTTTTCCAGGTGCCGGGCAGCGAACTAATCCTCGTGCTTGACGGACCGGAGCCTTCGTCCCGTTTGCATCATATGGTCGCGGTTCTCAATCACAAAAAATTCAGCTGGCACAATCAGCCGCTGGATCTGGAGTTTGGCGCGGCCTGGGGCCGCGACGACGGTCAGCGCGAGGGACTTCACCAGATGCTGGGTCAGCTAAGCTGGCTTTCCGAACAGGCGGGTAGCGAACGTCGGGTGCTGGCCCTGGATGAGGAGCAGGAGCTGGTGGTGGATCAAACCACCGAGCAGGTGCGCCTCCTCATGCGCGTCAAGCAGGTGCTCAAAGAGCGGGCGCTGATGCTCTATGCGCAGCCGATTCAGAACAGGGAAGGGGAGGGATATCATGAGATCCTCACCCGCATGCGCTGTGGCGATAGCGTCATTATGCCCGATCAGTTTATCCCGTTGATTGTGCAGTTTAACCTCAGCCAACGTTTCGACATGCTGGTGCTGGAGACCTTGTTCAGCGTGCTTCATCAGCACCCTGGCCAGCGATTCTCGGTCAATCTGCTGCCTGCAACTCTAATGCAAAAGGACAGCGCCGCGCAGATTATCGCGCTGTTTCAACGCTATGCGGTCTCACCAGGCCTTATCACTATTGAAGTCACTGAAGAGCAGGCCTTTTCCAATGCCGACATCAGCCAGCAAAATCTTGAAGCGCTGCGCGCGTTTGGCTGTGCCATCGCCATTGATGACTTTGGCACCGGGTATGCGAACTATGAACGACTGAAGCATCTGCAGGCCGATATCATCAAGATTGACGGCTGCTTCGTTCGCGACATCCTCACTGACCCGCTGGATGCCATTATGGTGAAATCGATTGTCGAGATGGCGCGGGCGAAACAGATGAGCGTGGTGGCGGAATATGTCGAAAGCGAACCGCAAAAAGCGCGCTTGCTGGAGCTGGGGGTGAATTATCTGCAGGGCTACCTGGTGGGCAAGCCCCGGCCGCTGGGCGAATGACGGGTAAAAAAAAGCCGGGCATTGCCCGGCTCAGAGGACTGGCGCCTGTTACAGAACCAGAGCCGCAATTGAAGCAGACAGTACGCTGACCAGCGTGGAGCCGTAAACCAGCTTCAGACCGAAGCGTGAAACCACGTTGCCCTGTTCTTCGTTCAGACCTTTAATCGCCCCGGCGATGATGCCGATAGACGAGAAGTTGGCGAAGGAGACCAGGAATATAGAGATAATGCCTTCCGCACGCGGGGAGAGCGTCGAGGCGATTTTCTGCAGATCCATCATGGCGACGAATTCATTGGAGACCAGCTTGGTGGCCATAATACTACCCACCTGCAGCGCTTCGCTTGCCGGCACACCCATCACCCAGGCGACCGGGTAGAAGATATAGCCAAGGATCCCCTGGAAGGAGATGCTGTAGCCGAACCAGCCGGTCACGGTAGCGAACAGGGCGTTCAGCGCGGAGATCAGCGCGATGAAGCCGATCAGCATCGCCGCCACGATAATCGCAACTTTAAAGCCCGCCAGAATGTATTCGCCCAGCATCTCGAAGAAGCTTTGACCTTCGTGCAGATTCGACATCTGCAGATTTTCTTCACTCTCTTCCACGCGGTACGGGTTAATCAACGACAGCACGATAAAGGTGCTGAACATGTTGAGCACCAGCGCCGCGACGACGTACTTCGGCTGCAGCATGGTCATATACGCGCCGACGATGGACATCGATACGGTGGACATCGCGGTCGCCGCCATGGTGTACATACGGTTGCGCGACATTTTGCCGAGAATATCTTTATAGGCAATAAAGTTTTCCGACTGGCCGAGGATCAGCGAGCTGACGGCGTTGAAGGACTCCAGTTTGCCCATGCCGTTGATTTTCGACAGCACGGTACCGATGGCGCGGATAACAATCGGCAGGATGCGAATATGCTGCAAAATACCGATCAAAGCGGAAATGAAGACGATAGGGCACAGAACCTTAAGGAAGAAGAAGGCCAGACCTTTGTCGTTCATGCTGCCGAACACGAAGTTTGTCCCTTCGTTGGCAAAGCCGAGAAGTTTTTCAAACATCTCGGAGAAGCCTTTCACAAAACCCAGACCAATATCGGAGTTGAGGAAGAACCAGGCCAGCAGGACTTCAATGACAAGCAGTTGAACAACATAACGAATACGGATCTTTTTACGGTCATGACTGACCAACAGGGCCAGTATAGCCACCACAACGATCGCGAGGACAAAATGCAAGACGCGGTCCATAGTTGCTCCAAATATGAGGCAGGTTAAATTTCCGTGCACATTCTATGCAACGGCTTTAAAGAAAACGAGATCAATTGCACACTATTGCAAGGAACTGTGACCAATGGCAAAAATAGTGATCAAACATCCACTTTTGTTATGTTACGTAAAGGTTTTAAAAGTTGCATTCTTGTACTACTCTTAATATTTGGCGCGATCGGGTTTTCTGACGCCCTTTTCCATATCCGGCCAGCAATTGTTCCCTCCTATCACAGCAATTATTATCTCCATTCTAAATGAACTTGATAATCATTCGCATTTTGATAGGATGAAACATAGCAAAGGCTATATTTCCAGAGGCAGAAGATGACTAGCAGTCGCGTTGAGAATAGCAGTAGTCGCGCCGCGCGCAAGGTGAAGCTCGCCTTAATGGGGCCCGCTTTCGTCGCTGCCATTGGCTATATCGATCCGGGTAATTTCGCCACGAATATTCAGGCTGGCGCCAGCTTTGGCTATCAGCTGCTGTGGGTCGTAGTATGGGCCAACCTGATGGCGATGCTGATCCAGGTGCTCTCTGCCAAACTGGGCATTGCCACCGGTAAAAACCTGGCCGAGCAGATCCGCGACCATTACCCGCGCCCGGTCGTGTGGTTTTACTGGGTACAGGCGGAAATCATCGCCATGGCCACCGATCTGGCCGAATTTATCGGCGCTGCGATTGGCTTTAAGCTGGTGCTGGGCGTATCGCTTCTGCAAGGGGCGGTGCTGACCGGGGCGGCGACCTTCCTGATCCTGATGCTGCAGCGGCGCGGGCAAAAACCGCTGGAGAAGGTGATTGGCGGCTTGCTGCTGTTTGTTGCCGTCGCCTATGTCGTTGAATTGATCTTTTCCCAGCCCGCGCTGGCTCCCCTGACCAAAGGGCTGGCGATCCCTACGCTGCCCAACGGCGAGGCGGTATTCTTAGCCGCCGGGGTGCTGGGGGCCACTATTATGCCGCACGTGATCTACTTACACTCCTCGCTTACCCAGCATCTGCACGGCGGGACGCGAAAAGAACGCTATAACGCAACCCGCTGGGATGTGGCGATCGCCATGACCATTGCGGGGTTCGTTAACCTGGCGATGATGGCGACCGCCGCGGCGGCATTCCACTTCAACGGCCATACCGGCGTCGCCGATCTCGATCAGGCTTACAGAACGCTGGAGCCACTGCTGAGCCACGCGGCGGCGACCATCTTTGGCCTCAGCCTGGTCGCTGCAGGTTTATCCTCGACGGTGGTGGGAACTCTCGCAGGTCAGGTGGTCATGCAGGGCTTCATCCGCTTTCATATTCCGCTGTGGTTTCGCCGGGCGGTCACCATGCTGCCGTCGTTTGTCGTCATTCTGCTGGGACTGGATCCAACGCGTATTCTGGTGATGAGTCAGGTGTTGCTCAGCTTTGGTATTGCGCTTGCCCTGGTGCCGCTGCTGATATTTACCAGCAATGCAAAGCTAATGGGAGACCTGGTGAATACCCGTTGGGTGAGAGGCATCGGCTGGGCGATAGTCGCCATTGTGGTGAGCCTGAACGGCTGGTTAATTGTGGGATCGCTGCTCGGGGTGGATTGATGACTTCCTGCAGCGGAATAAAGCAAAGGGAGCCGATGGGCTCCCCTTTTCGTCTGTTAGTGATGGCCATGTCCATGACCGTGACCGCGTCCGCCGGGACCTCGTCCCCAGCCGCCGCGATGGTCGTCGCGGTCGCTCCAGCCCGCGCGATAGCCGCGCTCCCAGGCTTTATCTCTGCCTTTGTACCAGCCTTTGTGCCAGCCGTTGTCATGACGATGCCAACGGTTATCACGCCATTCATAGTGACGACGCCAGTAATCACGGTCGCGCCAGCTGCCACCGTCCCAGTAGTTACCGTAATTGTCACGATCGCCAATTTGTAATTTTATCGATGGCAACAGGGTGATTTCACCAGCGTTAGCGACTAATGGCGCTGCGGCCAGCAGTACTGCTGCCAGAATCAGTGACCTGAACATACTCTTCTCCTTCACGATCGGGGCCCTAAGCGGCCTGTTAACGTGATATTACGGGCCGGTAAAGACCTATCGCATCGGACGAACTCCGAAAGCGCAGAAAAGAGCACTTTTTGCTAAAGTAACATTTGCTTTACAGCGCCAGGATGGCATCAATCGCCGCGCACTCCCCGGCGCTGAAATGACGGTTTTTCAGCATCCCTACCGCATCATCCAGCTGGGCGGTTTTGCTGGCACCGATCAGCACGGAGGTGACTTTCTCCTCGCGCAGCACCCAGGCCAGCGCCATCTGCGACAGCTTCTGCCCGCGGGCTTCCGCCAGCGTATTCAGCTGACGAATTTTTTCTAATTTGGCGCTGGTCAGTTGCTCCGGCTGCAGAAAACGACTGCTGCTGGCGGCGCGTGAGTCTGCCGGAATGCCGTTAAGATAGCGGTCGGTTAGCTGGCCGCCGGACAGCGGTGAAAACGCTATACTTCCCACCCCTTCGGTCTGCAAAAAATCCAGTAATCCCTCTTCCACACCGCGTTCAAACATGGAGTAGCGAGGCTGGTGAATGACGCAGGGGGTGCCGAGGTCGTTAAGGATTTTCACCGCTTCTCGCGCCTGGGCGAGCGGATAGTTAGAGAGGCCGACGTACAACGCTTTACCCTGGCGGACAAGATGATCGAGCGCGCGCATCGTTTCCGTCAGCGGTGTCTCCGGGTCCGGGCGGTGATGATAAAAAATATCGACATACTCCAGCCCCATGCGCCGCAGGCTCTGGTTCAGACTGGCCACCAGGTATTTGCGTGAACCCCAGTCGCCGTAAGGGCCGTCCCACATGGTGTAACCCGCTTTGGTGGAGATGATCAACTCATCGCGATAGGGCAGGAGGGCCTCTTTAAGGATGCGGCCAAAATTGCTCTCCGCCGAGCCCGGCGGCGGCCCATAATTATTGGCCAGGTCGAAATGGGTAATGCCGAGGTCAAACGCGTGCAGGAGCATCTGCCGGCTGGTTTCCACCCGCGTTTCATCGCCAAAGTTATGCCACAGACCGAGAGAAATAGCCGGGAGCTGAAGGCCGCTGCTCCCGCAGCGACGATAGGCCATCGTTTGATATCGCGTGGTGCTTGCCTGGTAAACCATTCTTCCTCCACAGATAAAACAAGGTGTGTATACGTTTACACTAATCAATGTTTTGCGTGGAGTACACCGCTTTTTAGGCGTAACTATTGCTTTACACCGGCTTTATCGTCCCCCTTCTGGACAGGCGGATCGCTTATTCAATACTCAAATTACACCTGCACCAAAATGAGGATAATGGACATGCAACCGACCTACACTATTGGGGATTATCTGCTGGATCGCCTTGTTGACTGCGGTATTGACCGCTTGTTCGGCGTACCAGGAGATTACAACTTACAGTTTCTCGATCGCGTCATCGCGCACAGCGCCTTGGGGTGGGTCGGCTGCGCCAACGAGCTGAATGCGGCCTATGCTGCTGACGGTTATGCACGCATTAAGGGGGCCGGCGCGTTACTAACAACCTACGGCGTCGGCGAACTAAGCGCCCTGAACGGCGTGGCGGGAAGCTATGCGGAGCATATTCCGGTATTACATATCGTCGGTGCGCCCTCCACTGGCGCTCAGCAGCGCGGCGAACTGCTGCATCACACCCTGGGTGACGGCGATTTCCGCCATTTTGCGCGAATGAGCGAGCAGATCACCTGTAGCCAGGCGCTGCTGACCGCTGGCAACGCCTGCCATGAGATCGACCGTGTTCTGCGCGATATGCTGACGCATCATCGACCTGGCTATCTGATGTTGCCGGCCGATGTCGCCAGAGCGGCAGCGATTGCCCCAGCGCAGCGCTTGCTGGTGGAGGCCGCTCCGGCGGATCAAAACCAGCTCGCCGGATTCTGCGAACATGCCAGCCGCCTGCTGCGGGGCAGTCGACGCATTTCCCTGCTGGCGGACTTCCTCGCGCAACGCTATGGCCTGCAGAACACGCTCCGGGAGTGGGTAGCGAAAACCCCCGTCGCCCACGCCACCATGCTCATGGGCAAGGGGCTGTTCGATGAGCAGCAGAGAGGTTTTGTCGGCACCTACAGCGGCATCGCCAGCGCGCCGCAGACCCGGGAGGCTATCGAAAACGCCGACACCATCATCTGCATTGGGACGCGCTTCACCGACACTATCACCGCAGGATTCACCCAGCATCTGGCGCGGGAGAAGACCATTGAGATCCAGCCTTTCGCGGTCAGGGTGGGCGATCACTGGTTCAGCGGCGTGCCGATGGATCAAGCCCTGGCTGCGCTGATGTCCCTTTCCGCACCGCTGGCGGCGGAGTGGGCGGCGCCTCAGGTCGTGGCGCCGGAAGTGGAAGAGGAGGGCGAAGGCGAGTTAACCCAGAAGAATTTCTGGTCGACAGTGCAGGATGCGCTGCGCCCCGGCGATATTATCCTCGCCGATCAGGGGACGGCGGCATTTGGCATCGCGGCGCTTAAGCTCCCCTCTGAGGCATCGCTGATCGTCCAGCCGCTGTGGGGATCGATTGGTTTTACCCTCCCGGCCGCCTATGGCGCGCAAACCGCGGCGGCAGAGCGGCGGGTGGTGCTGATCGTCGGCGATGGCGCCGCCCAGCTGACGATTCAGGAAATGGGCTCTATGCTGCGCGATAAACAAAAGCCGCTTATTCTGCTGCTTAATAACGAAGGGTATACCGTAGAACGGGCGATTCACGGTCCGGAGCAGCGCTACAATGATATTGCCCTGTGGGACTGGCGGCGCCTGCCGGAAGCCTTCGCCCCGGACGTTGCCTCGCGCTGCTGGCGGGTTACGCACACTGCTGAGCTACGGGAGGCGATGGCGGAGAGTATCACCTCCGATACTCTCACCCTGGTGGAAGTGATGCTGCCGAAAATGGATATCCCCGATTTCCTGCGCGCGGTGACGCAGGCGCTGGAGGAACGAAACAGCCGCGTTTAGTCGGTATGGTGTCTGGCAATCATTAAGGGCCTCCCGGCCAGCAGCAGCCAGGCCGGGAGCATCACAATGCACAGCAGCGGCAGCAGCGTGGTGTCCGGAACCACCACAGCGGCCATAAACAGGCTCAGCCAGCCGTCGCGGGTGACGACCAGCACCATGCCGAGGATCGCGCAGGAGACGGTAATTGCCGCCGGCACGGCGTCCACGTGGGCATGCAGCATCAGCCCCAGCGCCACGCCGACGAAGACCGCGGGGAAAATCCGCCCGCCGCGAAAGCCGCAGGCCGAGGCGAGAACCAGCGCAGCCAGTTTGACCAGCGCAATGAGCAGATAATCCGAGGCGGTCAGCGTCTGGCTGAAGGCCAACTGCTGCATCTCATCCAGCCCCTTAAACAGCGTTAAATGTCCGCCAATGGTTCCAAGGATCCCTAACAGCAAGCCGCCGAGGCCCAGCGTCAGGATTGGGTTTTTCAGGCGATGCATCAGCGTGTGCAGGCGCGGCAGACACCAGACGGCGACCATACCGACAGCGATAGCGATCAGGGCGACGATCATGCCGCTGACGATATCGACGAAGTGCATCTGGCTATAGTGCGCGATCGGCAGCGTGAAGTGGGGGTGGAAAAACAGCCCGGTCGTCAGCGCGCCCGCGGCGGCGGCAAGCATCGGGGCAAACAGACGATCCCACAGCGGCGACTCGTTGCTGCTGTTCAGGGTTTGCGAAAAAATCAGCGCGGCGGCCACCGGGGTGCCGAAGAGGGCGCCGATGGTGCCTGAGGCCGCGAGAATGGTCCAGTCCAGAGAGCTGACCCGGGGGAACAGTCGGGAGCCGACGGCGACGGCCAGCGCAATATTCACCACCATAATTGGATGCTCCGGGCCCAGGCTGACGCCGCCGGCGAGGCCAAGGATCAGCGCCGCCAGCAGCCCGGGCAGCGCGCCGGTGGCAATAGGCGCGCCGATTAACGACTCGGTCGCCGGGTCCGGCCCGGCGTGCCCCGGGCTGTAACGGACGACCAGGCCCACCGCGATCCCCGTCGCCGTGAGAATGGCGATGATCCACAGCGGGTTGTCGGCGCTCACCCCAAACTGCACAGGCAGATTGCTCCACAGGAAGCGCTGCAGCAACGCGGCAACTTTCATCGCGCCGATCAGGATCAAACTGGAGGCGATGCCAATCAGGATAGCTGGCACCGACAGGATCAGCATTGTTCTGGCGCGAGGATGGAGCATGAAAATGTCCTTGTTAAAGTTCAGGAGCACTACTTTGCCTTTGTCGACGGGGATCGTCGATGCAAATGGTGCTGAAACGATAAAGTTAAGGCGGCGTCTGATACCCGTGGCCTCGTTAATAGGCTACTTTGCATTGATTACAAACTAAATGTGACCTGTGTCGCTAAACAAGGGGCGTCCGCGAGTTGGACGTTGTTGTTAAGCCGCCATGAATTTACAGTGTGCCAAAAGATTTATTTTGACTTTAGCGGAGCCGTAACGGAATGACAAAATTTGCTTTAGTAGGAGATGTCGGGGGGACCAACGCCCGCCTGGCGCTGTGTGATCTGGCGAGCGGAGAGATCTCTCGTGCAAAGACCTATTCCGGGCTCGATTACCCCAGTCTGGAGGCTGTGGTGCGCGTCTATCTCGAGGAGCATCAGGTGACCGTCAGCGAAGGCTGTATCGCCATCGCTTGCCCGATCACCGGCGACTGGGTGGCGATGACCAACCATACCTGGGCCTTCTCCATCGCTGAGATGAAGCGCAACCTTGGCTTTGCGCACCTGGAGATTATTAACGATTTCACCGCCGTTTCAATGGCCATCCCGATGCTGAAAGCTGAGCACCTGATTCAGTTCGGCGGCAGCGCGCCGGTAGCCGGCAAACCGATCGCCGTTTATGGCGCCGGAACCGGGCTGGGCGTAGCCCATCTGGTGCACGTTGATAAGCGCTGGGTCAGCCTGCCTGGCGAAGGCGGCCATGTCGATTTTGCGCCGAACAGTGAAGAAGAGGGCATTATTCTGGAAGAGCTGCGCGCTGAACTGGGGCACGTCTCCGCAGAACGCGTGCTCTCGGGGCCTGGTCTGGTCAACCTCTATCGCGCGATAGTCAAATCGGATGGTCGACTGCCGGAGAACCTGCAGCCGCGTGAGGTCACCGAGCGGGCGCTGGCGGATAGCTGCACCGACTGTCGCCGGGCGCTGTCGCTGTTCTGCGTCATTATGGGGCGCTTCGGTGGAAACCTGGCGCTGACCCTGGGGACGTTTGGCGGCGTGTATATCGCCGGCGGCATCGTGCCGCGCTTCCTGGAGTTCTTTAAAGCCTCCGGCTTCCGCGGCGGTTTTGAGGACAAAGGCCGATTTAAAGCCTATGTCCAGGATATCCCGGTTTACCTGATCGTGCATGACAACCCAGGCCTGCTGGGCTCCGGCGCGCATCTGCGTCAGACGCTGGGTCAGGTGCTGTAAGCGCATTCCTCCCGGGCTACCGCCGTAGCCCGGCAAGGCGGGGCTCCCCGTCGTCTACAGATTCATCAGCTGGCGAAACTCTTTCACTTTACTGCGACTGACCGGAACCTGAAACTCCAGGTCGCGCAGACGTAGCACGTAGGTATTGTTAAACCATGGCTCAATTTCACGAATTTTGCTGAGATTCACACAGTACGAGCGGTGACAGCGAAAGAAATGTGCGGTGGGCAGTTTGCTGCAGAATTCGGTAATGTTCATCGGCATGACGAAAGACTCCCGGCGAGTGTAGACGAAGGTCATCTTCTCGTGCGCCTCTGCATAATAGATATCATGGATACTGGTGACGATGATCCGCTCATCTTTTATCAGATTGATGGTGTCGTTTTCCCGAGGCGCCGCGCTGGCTAGCCCGGAGGCGGCGTTATTTTGCTGCTGCCAGGCGGCGGTCAGCTTCTGCAGCATATTGATGATGCGCGACTCCTGGTAGGGCTTGAGGATGTAGTCAAACGCCTCCAGCTCAAAGGCTTCCACGGCGTGTTCTTTCCACGCGGTGATAAAAACGATAAAAGGCTTATGGGCGAACTGGCTGATGTTTTGCGCCAGCAGAACGCCGTCCAGCGACGGAATATTGATATCGAGAAAGATGGCGTCGACCTTGTTGTGCTGGAGAAATTTCAGCACGTCCAGACCGTCGTCAAAGCTGCCGACGATCTCCATCTGGCTGTGGGTGTTGATAAGCCAGGAGAGCTCCTGTTGGGCCAGAAACTCATCCTCCACAATGATAACTTTCATCTTTTCTCCGCTCATGACAACAGAGACTCCGTCAGCGCCTGCGGCGTAGAGTGATTGGGGACATAAAAGGCGATTTCCGTTCCTGGCGTCAGGGTGCGGATATGCAGCCCCTCGCCGTAGAGCAGTTTCACCCGATGATGAACGTTGAGCAGGCCGATTTTGTTACCTGGCATTTCATCGGCTTCCACGCGGGCGACCACGGCGGGATCGATGCCGTTGCCGGTGTCGCGAACGCTGATGCGAACCCGATTGCCGCACTCATTGATGCCGATCGTCACCACCCCTTTCCCTTTACACGGCTGAATGCCGTGCACAATGGCATTTTCCACCAGGGGCTGGATAAGCAGGCTCGGGATCACGCAGCTGACGTCGTCGTCAATATCATAGATGACCGTCAGTTTGTCGCCGAATCGCGCCTGTTCAATGGCGATGTAATCTTTGATCTGATACAGCTCTCGTTTGATATCGATCTGCTCATCGTCTTTTAATTCGATGTTATAGCGCAGATAGCGCGACAGATTAAAAATGAGCTGGCGCGCGGTGTCCGGATTAAGGCGAATCGAGGAGGAAATCGCGTTCAGGGCATTGAATAAAAAGTGCGGGTTAATCTTGCTTTGCAGAGCGCGCAGCTCCGCTTTGTTGGCCATCTCCCGCAGCTGTTCGGCGCGGGAAACCTCCAGCTGGGTGGAGATGATTTGTGACAGGCCAATCGCCATCTCCTGCAGCGTCGAGGTGATGCGATGGGCGTGGCAGTAATAGATTTTTAGCGTGCCGGTGACCACCCCTTTTTCCCACAGCGGGATGACCATCAAGGAGTGGATCTCCGGTGTGCGGTGGGCTTCATCATTGTTTTTTATAATGATCTTTCCATAACGAATGGCCTGTCGGGTAGTGGGGCTGATGACATCGTCATGGTGTTGATAGTTGGCTTCACCGACGCCCACGTAGGCCAGCACGTGTTCCGTATTGGTGATTGCCACCGCGTCGGCGGTAATGTCGCGGCGGATGATGTCGCAAACCTGGCGCAGAGAATCGCTGTTGACCTGACGGAACAGCGGCAGGGTTTTGTTGGCAATGTCGAGCGCCAGTTTCGCCTGCCGCGCGGCGCTGGCCTCCTTTTCCCCTTCCACGCTCTGCACCAGCAGCACGATAAAGCCGATGCAGACGCTGCCAAGGATCATCGGGATACCAATTTTCGAGACGATATCCAGGCCGAGGCTCAGAGAGGGCGCCCAGACTATCACCAGGATCATGGTCAGGGTCTCGCAGACCATGCCGGCCAGAATGCCGATTTTCCAGCGTTGATCGCGGGCCACCTTGCGGTTAATCAACCCCGACAGCAGACCGGCGATGATGCTGGTGATAAAGCAGGGTACGGCGGTCACGCCGTCAATATCAATCAGATAGCGGTGCACACCGGCAATCACCCCGACAATGGCTCCCACCCATGGGCCAAACAGGATCCCGCCGGACATCACGGCGATGATGCGCACGTTTACCAGCGATCCTTCCACCGGCACACCGGACCAGGTACTGAAGAGCGCGAACAGCGAGAAGATGGCGGTGACAGCCAGCAGCTCTTTCGGCGTATGCGCTGATTTATGCAGCAGTTCGCGGAACAGGCGGAGGCGAATAAGGAAAAACAGGCAAATAAGCATCAGGGCCGCACGATCATAGACCGCCAGCATCATAGTAAAGATTTCGTGCATGGGTGCGCCGCGTCAGTGGCCAGAAAAGGACATGATAAAAAACCTGACGACAGAAGACCAGCCGCAGAAAAATAATGAGGAAAAGGCTCACTTTTAAAAGGGGATTGAATCATGGCAAGGCGACAAACCGCTAGACGCCAGAGGAAACGATAAATACCCGTGATAGAAAAGATATCAATATGTTACCACTTGCATACAAAACGGTATTCATCCCGCGGCGTACTGCCGTATTTAGCGCAGACGATACCCGTTTTTAACGCCAGTGATTATTTTTCGTCAGGGCACTCGACAACGTGTTTTTTTTCAGGTTATTTTCTAAACGAGCCGCAACAGCGGCAGCGTCGCTCGGACGGTCCGGGCGCTAACGTTAATCAGAGGAACCTATGGCTGAATCCAGTCCTGAACGCCGTTTTACGCGTATCGATCGTCTCCCCCCGTACGTTTTTAATATTACTGCCGAACTGAAAATGGCTGCGCGCCGGCGCGGCGAAGATATTATCGATTTCAGTATGGGCAATCCCGATGGCGCGACGCCGCCGCATATCGTGGAAAAACTCTGCACCGTCGCGCAGCGGCCTGACACCCATGGTTACTCTACCTCGCGGGGGATCCCACGCCTGCGTCGCGCTATTTCGCGCTGGTATGAAGAACGCTATAACGTCGATATCGATCCGGAATCGGAAGCGATTGTCACCATTGGTTCGAAAGAGGGGCTGGCGCACCTGATGCTGGCGACGCTGGATCATGGCGACACCGTGCTGGTGCCGAACCCCAGCTATCCGATCCATATCTACGGCGCGGTGATTGCCGGGGCGCAGGTGCGCTCGGTGCCGCTGGTGGAAGGGGTGGATTTCTTTAACGAACTGGAACGCGCCATCCGCGAGAGCTATCCGAAGCCGAAGATGATGATCCTTGGCTTTCCCTCGAATCCGACCGCGCAGTGCGTCGAGCTGGATTTCTTTGAAAAGGTTGTCGCCCTGGCGAAGCAGTATGACATCCTGGTCGTCCACGATCTGGCCTATGCCGATATCGTGTATGACGGCTGGAAAGCGCCCTCCATTATGCAGGTGCCCGGCGCGCGCGATGTCGCCGTCGAGTTCTTTACCCTGTCGAAAAGCTATAACATGGCCGGCTGGCGAATTGGCTTTATGGTCGGCAATAAGACCCTGGTGAACGCGCTCGCCCGCATCAAAAGCTACCATGACTACGGCACGTTTACGCCGCTGCAGGTGGCGGCGATAGCGGCCCTGGAGGGCGATCAGCAATGCGTGCGGGATATCGCGGAACAGTATAAGCGCCGCCGCGATGTGCTGGTGAAAGGGCTCCACGAGGCCGGCTGGATGGTTGAGTGTCCGAAGGCGTCCATGTACGTCTGGGCGAAAATTCCGGAACCTTATGCCGACATGGGCTCGCTGGAGTTTGCGAAAAAGTTGCTTAACGAAGCGAAGGTTTGCGTCTCTCCGGGGATTGGCTTTGGCGATTATGGCGATACCCATGTCCGCTTCGCGCTGATCGAGAACCGGGACCGGACGCGTCAGGCGATCCGCGGCATCAAGGCGATGTTCCGCGCTGATGGCTTACTGCCCGCTGCGAGCTAGCGCTTCGGCGAATACGCTATAACAAAAACGGGAGCCTGTGGGCTCCCGTTTTTTTGACACCGCTGCAGTCTAGATCATCAGGGCAAAAGTACCGGCCCAAACGATGACCATAAAAGAGAGACCCATAAAGAAGTATTTCACGACTCATCACTCCACGCGCTTATGCGACGTTCAAATGAATTAATTGTTCTGTTTTTCAAGGGCTGTCGCCGGTGAAATCTCACCCTGCGGCAGCTCGCAATTCTGTGCGTTTAGTGCTCCAGATGGCGCTAATGTACGCCTAAAAAATCAGGGAAACAAGGGGCATTTTTTTATTAATTTTTAGTTACTTACGAGTGTCGTGATTCGGCGACACATTAATTTCGCCCGGTAATAAATTTAGCGCCAGCGACGCTACCAAAACGGGTTTCTCGTTAGTGAGATTAGCGGGGCTAGTCAGGCTTGGCGCGCGGCATTCAGGTTGCCACGCGCCGCCGGTTTAATGCAGATCAGAGGCGCGCTGTCGCCACTCGGCCGGGTAGTGCGCTGGGATAAAGCGCAGCGTGAGCGCCATGAGTAACAGGACACAAAGCGCATGCCAGGACCAGTCAAGGGTGTAGTTCCCGCTCAGGCTACGCAGCAGGCCGGAAAGCCAGGGCGACAGGCCGGCGATGATAAATCCGATACCTTGCATAAAGGCTACCAGCCGGCCGGCCACCGTCGGTTGCCCGGCGTGATCGAGGGCCAGCACCAGGCACAGGGGAAACGCGCCGCCCAGACCCACGCCGCAGGCGAGGGCCCAAAGCGCTGGGAAGTGCTGCGGCAGCCAGATGAAGCCGCAGAACCCAATCAGCTGTAGCGCCAGAGCAAGCAGCAGAAGCTGGCGCCGGTCATCCTGGCGAGCCAGCGCCGGCAGCAGCAGCGCGCCTGCGGTTTGCCCAACCGTCAGCAGCGCCAGCAGCGAGCCGCTGTACTGGGCGCTGTCGCCAAGCTGCATATAGTAGGGCGGCAGCCAGGCGATTAGACTGGCGTAGCCGGCGTTGATCAGTCCGAAATAGAGTCCCAGCGTCCAGGCGCGGCGCTGGCCAATAATCGCCACCCGGGGCGCGGCGCTGGTCTGATGCGGGGCGCGGGGCAGGTGCCGACAAATCGCCAGCCAGCTGAACAGGGCGAGGAGGGCGGGGAGCGCCCACCAGGCCAGCGCATCCCGCCATGCTGTGCTATGCGACGCCAGCCATGGCGTAAACGCGGCGCCTAACCCGCCACCGCCCATTAGCGCCGCTGACCATAGCCCCATCACCAGCGGCGTCCGGCGGGCGAACAAGCGCTTAATTACCGCCGGGATGGCAGCCTGGATTATGCCGATGCCAACGCCTCCGGCCAGGGCGCTGGTGAGCAGTAGGCCGCTATTCGGAGCGATTTCCCGCAGCAGGGCGCCCGCCGCGATAATCAGCAGACTTAGCGCAATGCTACGGTTTTGACCGACATAACGATCGACCGAACCGGCGGCCAGCGCCAGCACGCCCATCGCTATCACCGGCAGGGCGGTCAGTAGCGCGGCCAGGGTATAGCTCATCCCGCTGGCGGCGCGGATCTCCGGAAGCAAAGGGCCGATGGAGGTGAGCAGCGGTCGCATATTTATGCCGATCAGCACCAGGATCCCCAGCGTCAGATTCTGTCGCAATACGGCTTTCATGGCTGCTGTTCCGCCCACCGCTGATAAACTGCCAGCCCCTCCGGCTGCGGGCGATGATGGATCGGCAACGTCTGCTGCGCCAGCGGCTGCTGCAACTGCTGATAAATCGCGGCGGTAGATAGCTGGAAAGGTTCTCCGTCCTGATTGCTGTTGGCGAAAAACACTTCCCGCACGCCGGTTAAATAGAGGGCGCTAAGACACATCGGGCAAGGTTGTCCGCTGGCGTAGATAACGCATTCGCGCAGAACCTCGCTCCCCAGCCTGGCGGCAATATCGCGGACGGCATTCAGTTCGGCATGCGCCGTTGGGTCGCCGCTTAGATGAAAGGTATTGACGGCTTCGGCGACAACCTCGTCATGGCGCACCAGCACGGCGCCAAAGGGACGACCGCCGTGGCTGATGTTGTGGTTTGCCAGCGTTAGGGCGCGCTGGAGATAGCGATCGTGAGCGGACATAGTCACTCCTGCATAAGATGCTGTTCAGGGAAAAAAAGGCAACGGGTCGTGCGTAGAGGGTACGTAACTTGTTTCATAAGTTAAAAGACTTATTTATGATTAACCCTAGTTGAATTACTTATAGGTAAGCGGATGCTCCTGCGCCATCTTTCCTACTTTATCGCCGTGGCAGAACACCGTGGCTTTACTCGCGCCGCCGCGGCGCTGCACGTCTCCCAGCCTGCGCTGTCACAGCAGATCCGCCAGCTTGAAGCCATGCTGGAGGTTCAGCTTTTCGATCGTTCTGGCCGTTATACCCGGTTAACCGATGCCGGAGAGATCTGGCTGGAGTATGCCCGCCGGGCGTTACGCGATCTTGAGGAAGGGCGGCGCGCTCTGCATGACGCTGAGGATCTGCAGCGTGGCAAACTCCGCATTGCCATGACGCCGACCTTCACCACCTATATGCTGGGACCGCTGGTGGAAAACTACTATCGACGCTACCCCGGAGTGAAATTGCTGATTCAGGAGATGAACCAGGAGCGCATGGAAACGATGTTGCTGCAGGATGAACTGGATGTCGGCATTGCCTTTGACGAAAGCCGCTCCCGGGATATTGTCGTTCATCCGCTGCTGACGGAAACCCTCGCGTTGGTGGTGAGCCGCAGTCATCCTCTGGCCAGAGAGAACGCCCTCCGGCTGCAGGCGCTCGACGCGCAGCCGCTGATTTTACTGAGCAGCGAGTTTGCCACCCGGGAGCAGATCGATCGTTATTGCCGTCGTCATCGGCTCGAACCTGACGTGCGGATGGAGGCCAACTCTATCGGCGCCGTTCTGTCGGTCATTCGGCGCACGCCCCTTGCGACACTGCTGCCGGCGGCGATCGCCGGGCAGTTTGATGATGTAGTGGCTATTGAGCTCGAACCTGCGCTGCTGCAGCGAACGGCCTGTTTGCTACAGCGCAGGGATGCATGGCAGAGCGCCGCGGCACGCGAATTTATCGCCCTGGCGCGGGAGATTGCGCTAACGCTTGAGCAGGAAAACCGCCTGCCTCCTGCCTGACGGCCTGCGTCGCTCGGCGGCGAGCCTGGACTAACGGTGGGTTGCGCTGCTGAAGTCGGCCTCATTGGGCAGGACATCCTCTCTCAGCATGACTTCCTCCTTAAGCCTTTCCAGCACGTGATGAAAGAGCTGGGTCTTGTCTGGCTCAGCCATCTTCTGCAATTTCACATTAAATAAAGTATGGGACTGAATTAGATCGTGGATAAATTCCAGCAGTACCTCACTTTGCGGAAGGGAGGTTAATTCCTGATGGATATAACCGGTTTGTTGCCGTAGCGGATTTTTTGTGACATCCATCGGTCGGGCGCTAATGCTATGGGCAAATATTTTCTCAATTGCCTGACTGGTAATATAGAGCCGGTTCAATGACAGGGTGGGGTTTTCTGCCTCCTGCGGAATGAAGTGACAATATACAAACGGTTTCTCAGGCAGCATCATGCTGAGCCTGTTTTCATGATGAATATCGTCAGGCGCCTCCAGTAACGCCATTAAATTCCGGCTGTGCGGATGCCAGAGTCCTGACGCAGTGACCTTGACGTTGAACTGCGTGACGGTATTCCCGCGCAGGGTTTCCATGACGGGAATATCGCCATCAAGCCGCAGAATGCTATAGATATGAGAGTGTGGCGACAAGAAGGTCTCCACCGTCTCCGATGAATTGAGTGGATTAAATGTGCTGGTTACTTCTTTTTCCTGATGAGAAAGGACGGCGAGTTTTAATGTTCCCCGCGTCGGGTTAAGCTTCAGGCATAGATTGATCGCGCCGATATCATGCCAGTGAAGAATGTCTTCAATTTCGCAGTTTAATAATTTTTGCGCCCGGGGGAGAGAGCAATACTCCATTGGCGGTAAATTATTTAATTTCCAGATATTCCGTTCTGTTATATTCATAAGTTTTTTTGTTGCTAAAAAATAGCGGTTAGTATTGGGCGTAATCATCTAACAGCCACGTTTTATTGCCTGGACTCCCTGACCTGATTAATGAAAAGTATTCACGTTGAGAATATTATATCGATAAGTTGATTATTCTTATTGTTACGTCAGATATTAACTTGACTGCGTTATCCTATCATTTATTTCGCTCGAGAAAAATAGTTTGCTTAGCGCCTGAATACAACACTTTTTTGTTATTTTTTATTAATGACTCCGACGAGGGAGAACACAGCATGAGGAAAACGCGGCTCTTGAGATAAATGCCATGACGACAGGGATAACGCAAACGGACGCTCTCGGCATCCGTTTGCGGCGGCCATGCTTATCGGCTGACAGAGGGATAGCGATCCCCCGGCTGCGCGATGGCATACCAGGCCATCATCTCCGCGGTTCCCGGCTGCCCTTCGGCTGGCGCCCAGTCCATGGTGTCGATTTCAGCAAGCGGCTGATAAGCGCCTTGTTTGACTTCAAATACCATTCCTCCTGCGTCAAGTGAGAGCACCGTATGCCAGGTGCCGGGCTCCATTTCCAGGGCCGTGCAGGTTTCACCCAGCACCACCCGGTTAGTAATCACGCCATGGTCATCAAAATTTAGCACCACAAAGCGGCCTTTCAGCGGCAGCAAAAGTTCAAAAGTATGTCGGTGCCGGTGCGGGCGGATATAGGTGCCGGGTTCCATAGCGATAGCCAGGCGCTGCACCGGATCGCTCAGCTCAGGGTGAAAATTGCGATGGGCACGTAAGCGCGGGGAAGTGGTTGCCGCTTCGCTCTGCTGCTGCATATCGCTAAGGGTGATCTGTTTCATACCAACGCCTGGCTCCTTTGTTGTCCAGAGAGTGTTGAATCGGCAGGGCGGCAGGTTGACGCCCAGGCCACGCGATATTGTACGCAGAAAGCGTGTTGCTGTCGGTTAATTGTCGAGGCTATCGAGTACAGGAGGACTTCTGCCAGGCAACCACACAATTCCTTCCTGCTTTTTTTGCCTGGTACAGGGCGTCGTCGGCGCGGTTAAGTAATTCAGTCTCTACCGTTTTAGGATCCTCCGTAGTGGCAAGGCCGATACTGATCGTGACGCTCTCGGGGAGTTTAACCCTGCTGCTGACGTCGCCTGGGGAGATAATAGCCTGGCGAATCCTCTCAGCGATGAGTTGCGCCTGCTGTTGGCCGACGTCAGGCAGTAATAGTGCAAATTCCTCGCCGCCTGTTCTGGCCACAATATCATCTCTTCGAACCTGATCCTGAAGAACCCAGGCTACATACTGAATAACAAGATCTCCCTGAAAGTGGCCATATTTGTCATTTATGCGTTTGAAATGATCGATGTCGCATAACAAGATAGACAATGGTTTTTGCACAGAGACCCGTTGCATTTTTTTTGTCAGCGCAAGGTAAAAATAGCGACGGTTGTACAGCTGCGTCAGATAATCACGAATCGAGTTCTGATAGGCATTCTCATATTTATTGTTGGATAATTGATAAAGCTTAAACGCATTAAGGAAAATAATAATAATAAAGATCAGGGTGCCCAGCGTTTCGAAAAGCCTCGCTTTATACCATGTGTTTTCGCTAGCGACATCTGCGGTTGTTAAGAAAGAGAAGGTTAAGATATAAACGAAGCAGTAAAAATAGATTCCTGTCCAGAATATATTTCTGAAGCGGGTTAATGCAATCGTGGTGAAAAAGAGGAGCGTCCACATGTAAACCATTATATTACTGGCTAAGCGAATCGTTGGTTCATACAAGTGCGTTGAGGAAAATCCAACAATCAGGACGATAGCTAAAGTAAGGCTTATGCAGGCAAAGGTAATAATAATGTGATTATGGGAGGCCAGCAGGCGATGAGAACGAAATCTGTATACTAATGCCGCGGTGATGATTTGGGTGAGTGTTAAGGCGTTGCGGTAAAAGTAATACCGCAGAAATTCCTTGTATGAGATTGAGTCGTTGAGATTGCAATAAAACAGTTTGCTGTAATTATGTAACGCAAGAATCATCATTATGGCAGAGCCAATAAAGGCACAGGCTACTGGTATGAGAAACAGACAGCGTTTATCACTTAAGTATTTTAAAGCGATAGTTATTGATATTAAAAAGTAAAATATCAGAATAATAAGGGTCATGCCGTAAAACAACAACGGCGCCGGGGTCGTTATCGTGTTAATGTAGGTTGTGGTAAAATTAATTAAGCAAAATAGCGCCAGTATAGATACTATAAAAAACAACGGTGTCCGGAGCGTTGATGAGGCTGAAGGCCTGTTCATTAGGTCATACCTGTCAGGGTAAGAAAACTATGTTGTTATGATCGTGAATATCAATATTGTGAATGACGGTGAGGAGTGAGCAGTATGCTTTTCGTGCGGTTGCTGCTGACGATATCATTACGTTTTACAACTCATCTTTTCCTGTGAGTCTTTCATTTTATTTGTAAAATGATCACTGGTGTTTTCCTCTTTTTAAAAAGAGGAATGGCGCAACGGGTTTTATATCTATAAATAAATCACTTTGTGCGTTAACAGGGAGGGGCATTGATGATCAGGTCGGTACTACCATCTACCGGAGCTGCAGAAAAATCATCAAAAATCGCCGTGGATCCGTCATAAAACAGGAGGGGCATGGTGTCCCCTGCAGGAATCGAACCTGCAACTAGCCCTTAGGAGGGGCTCGTTATATCCATTTAACTAAGGGGACAAGGCGGCACGAGTATAGCGTTTTTCGCCCGCCTGAGTAAGTGCCATACCGTCTGACTGCTTAAACCCTCGCCATTCTGAGCGCTTTTTTTATGCCCGGTCGGCGTTTTTGGCTTTTCCGGCGGCCTGCGCGCGGGCTTCTGCTTTTCGCTTGTTGCTCATGTCGTTACGGATCTGCGCATGGCTCAACAGCGCGAAGATGAAGGTTCCGCCGCAGATATTTCCCGCCAGCGTCGGCAGGGCGAACGGCCAGATGAAGTCGCTCCAGGGAAGGCTTCCGTTAAATACCAGATAGAGGATCTCTACCGAGCCCACCACGATATGGGTGGTATCCGCCAGGGCGATAAGCCAGGTCATCAGAATGATCACCACGATCTTGGCGGCGCCGGCAAGGGGAAACATCCAGACCATGGTGGCGACCAGCCAGCCGGAAATAATCGCATTGGCGAACATCTCCGTCGGGCTGTTTTTCATCACATCTTCGGCGATGCTGACGAAGGCCTGGCGGGTCGGCTCATCAAAAACAGGCATATAATTGAAGGCCCATGCGGCCACCGCGGTGCCGATGAGATTGCCCGCCAGTACCACCGACCATAGCCGCATCAGCAAACCGACGTTTCCGGGGGTGGGATTGTGCATCACCGGCAGTACGGCGGTGACCGTGTTTTCCGTGAACAGCTGCTGGCGGGCCATAATCACGATAATAAAGCCGAAGGTATACCCGAGGTTCTCGAGTAAAAATCCGCCAGGGATCCCCTCCAGCTTGACGTGAAAAATCCCTTTCGCCAGCAGGGAGGCGCCCATCGACAGACCGGCTGCAATCGCCGACCACAGCAGGGCCAGCGCATCGCGCTCCATCTCTTTTTCCCCTTCCTGGCGAATATGTTCATGGATCGCCATCGCCCGAGAGGGAAGGCGATCTTCGTCAACTTCTATCTCTTCACCGCGCTGTTTTTCTTCACTTTCGACCTCGCGTTCGTCATCCGCAGGCTTTAATTTGTTATCGTCTGGTTCATCCATTTCACGGCCCTCGCTGACAAGTTATCTAGTTAAAGCGTAGCGGCTTTCCCTGGCGACTGGCTGGGGATACTCTTAAATCGCAAAAATGGTTACGCCAGATTTTTATCGCTCCGCTAGAATAGGAGCCCCGCGATCTCGTTATTCCCAGGCTATGATCAAATCAACAACTTGGGTGATATAGACATCGTTCAACGTGCTGTTACAATCGCTCACATCTTTACGGGCGGAAACGTTGTCTTTCCGTCATGGATGGCAACTCGCGATAGCCATAAAAACCAGGGAGACATCTATGAATTATCGCCTGTCGGCGCTTGCGCTTGGCGCCACATTGCTGGTGGGATGTGCCAGTTCCAGCTCTGGCGATCAGCCGCAGGGGCGCTCAGACCCGTTAGAAGGGTTTAACCGCACGATGTTCAATTTCAACTTTAACGTGGTTGATCCTTACGTGCTTCGTCCCGTCGCGGTGGCATGGCGTGACTATGTTCCGCAGCCGGCGCGCAATGGCTTAAGTAACTTCACCAGCAACCTGGAAGAGCCGGCGGTGATGGTGAACTCCTTCCTGCAGGGCGACCCCTATAAAGGGATGGTCCACTTTACCCGCTTCTTCCTGAACACCATCCTCGGGATGGGGGGGCTGATCGATGTCGCCGGGATGGCTAATCCGCAGCTGCAGCGCGTTGAACCGCATCGTTTCGGCAGCACGCTTGGCCACTATGGCGTCGGCTATGGTCCGTATGTGCAACTGCCATTCTACGGCAGCTTTACCCTGCGCGACGAAGGCGGCGATATGGCCGATGGCCTCTATCCGGTGCTCTCCTGGCTGACCTGGCCGATGTCGATCGGCAAATGGGCGGTGGAAGGCATTGAAACACGCGCTCAGCTGCTGGATTCCGACGGCCTGCTGCGCCAGTCTTCCGATCCTTACATTATGGTGCGTGAAGCTTACTTCCAGCGTCATGACTTTATCGCCAACGGCGGTAAGCTGACCCCGGCGGACAATCCGAACGCCCAGGCCATTCAGGATGAACTGAAAGATATCGATTCACAGTAATCGGCAAAGAAAAAAAAGGGTGAACATGATGTTCACCCTTTTTTGTTGTGTGCCGCTTATCAGAAGCGGTAGTTGAAGTTGGCGCCGTACAGCCAGGCGGTCCCTTCGGAGCGGAAGGTATACGGGCCTTCCTTAATTTCAACATGCTGCCCGTGCATATAGGAAATCCCGACGTCAACCGACGCATCCTTGTTGAACGCGTAGGTGGTACCCGCGCTCAGCCACAGGCGATCCTGATCCGGAATGGAAATGGAGCGATTGTTGGCTGGTACCGGGCTGTCATCGAAGGCGATACCGGTGCGGAAGGTCCAGTTATCGTCATAATAATAGGTGGTCCCCAACGCAAGTCGGTAGGCGTCCTTAAAGCCTTCCTCTTTATAGAACAGCGTCTGGCCGTTGCTGCCGGTGGCTTTCAGCTCCTGGAACTGACTCCAGCTGGTGTAGGTCAGACTGTAGTGGACCGCCCACTGCGGTGCTACGCGGTTATAACCCGACAGCTCCCACATTTCCGGCAGGTTAAGGGTCAGTGAACCGTCGGTGGTTTGGCCATTAGTACCTGCTGGCAGACCGAAGTTGCCGAGGATCTGGTTATAGGCTGCCGGCAGGCTGCTGCGGTAGTTACCGTCGAAGTCGATCTTGACCTCGGAACGGTAGGTGAAACCGTAGCGGTTATTTTTATCCAGCTCGTAGAGGATACCGGCGTTCCAGCCAAAGCCCCAGGCGTTGCCGTTAAGATGGGCGATCTGCGTGTCGGCCGGGATCTTCGCTACCTGGCCCGCCAGCGCCGGCGGCAGCGCGCCCGAGCCAGCGACAATCTGCCCCAGATCGCCAGCATAGCGCTCGATCTTCGCCTTAGCGTAGACCGCGTCAAAGCCTAAGCCGAAGCTCCAGTTGCTGTCGAGACGGTAGGCGCCGCTCAGGTTAAAGTTCGCAGTGGTCAGGTCGGTTTTCCCGCCCATGCTGCCGGCGGCATAGTCATCGTTGTATTCGGTTGCCAGGCCGTAGTTGGAGGTGATGGACGCCCCCCAACCAAACTGATCGTTAATCGGCGCGACAAAGTGGAAGTTAGGTACCCACGCCGTCGGGGCGATATTGTCCGCATTCAGGCTTTTGCCGGTGGGTGAAGTCCCGGAGACATTGACGCCCGGGTCGACAAAAACGGCGCCCGCCGACATGGTCGGACGGTCAAACATCATAATTAATGCCGGGTTACGACTGGCATTGCCTGCATCGTCTGCGATAGCCCCTTCACCGGAATAGGCCCGACCCAGCCCTGATGAAGAGAATTCGTTGAGCTGGAAGCCTGCTGACCAGGCCTGGGTGGAAACAAGTGCGACAGCCACTGCAAGGGCAGATTGGGTAAAGCGGGTTTTCTGGCTCATGCCCATAACCTCATTGAGTTATTTTTTTTTAAACTATGTTACATGCCGTAACAGAAGCGCGGAAGTGTAGGGTCTGCGGTACAACAGAGAAATCAGACCAGTGCGCTGAGTATAGGTCTGACCAGATGAGTTGTTGCAAGTTTGTTTATGAAGTTTTTCAATTGTGATAACAGAAACGCGATCCAGCTGGCAAAATTGTCGGGGGGAAGGAGAGAGAGAAAAGGTGATTTTTGTTTTAGATCATTTTTAAGTGTGATTTCTGTCACTTAACGCCGCGATGGCGATTATCGGCTGGAGGCAGACCAGAGAGCGGGCGTAAAATAGGCACATAAATTGTCTGGCACCGCAGGTGCATATCCAGAGGAAATCTACGATGAGTAAATGTAGCGCTGATGAAACCCCGGTTTGCTGCTGTATGGATGTTGGGACCATTGTCGACAACACCGACTGCACCGCCTCATACAGCCGCGTATTCGCCAACCGTGCGGAAGCAGAGCAAATGCTCGCCGCGCTGAGCGAAAAAGCCCGCAGTGTGGAATCTGAACCGTGCAAGATTAATCCCGTCTTCGCCGACGTTGACGGCGGCGTACAGCTGGATATCGATTTTGTGTTTAGCTGTGAGGCCGAATCCCTGATCTTCCAGTTGGGTCTGCGTTAATCCCTCCGCTTAACGCCCCGTGAAAGGGGCGTTATCTTTTCCGTTCAATGTGTTTTGGCTCGCAATTTTTCGCTTCCCCGATTGGCTTAATGTAAAAAATTAGTTAACAATGCTATCAGGTCAGACCACTTGTTTGTCTTGGTTAACAGGGGAGAGTTATGAGTCAGGCATTACCGCTTATCACCCGGCAGGGCGATCGCATTGCCATTGTTACAGGGTTACGCACGCCGTTTGCGCGTCAGGCGACGGCATTTCATGGCATTCCCGCCGTTGATTTAGGAAAAATGGTGGTTGGCGAAATGCTGGCGCGCAGCGACATTCCTGCGCAAGCCATTGAGCAACTGGTCTTCGGTCAGGTCGTGCAGATGCCGGAGGCGCCGAATATCGCCCGGGAAATTGTGCTCGGTACCGGAATGAGCGTGCACACCGACGCTTACAGCGTCAGTCGCGCCTGCGCCACCAGCTTCCAGGCCGTGGCGAATGTCGCCGAAAGCCTGATGGCCGGCACCATCCGCGCCGGTATCGCCGGCGGTGCCGACTCCTCCTCTGTGTTGCCTATCGGCGTCAGCAAAACGCTGGCCCGCACGCTGGTAGATGCGAACAAAGCCCGCACGCTGAGCCAGAAACTGAAGCTGTTTTCCCGCCTGCGGCCGCGCGACCTGCTGCCGGTTCCCCCGGCGGTTGCTGAATATTCAACCGGCTTACGGATGGGCGATACCGCCGAGCAGATGGCGAAAAGCTGGGGGATCACCCGGGAACAACAGGATGCTCTGGCACATCGTTCACACCAGCTGGCAGCGAAAGCCTGGGAGGAGGGCAAGCTGTCCGCAGAGGTGATGACCGCCTATGCTTCTCCCTTCCGCGAACCGCTGGAGCAGGATAACAATATCCGTAAAAATTCAACCCTCGCGGATTACCAAAAGTTACGTCCGGCCTTCGACCGTAAACATGGCACCGTTACCGCCGCCAACAGTACGCCGCTGACGGATGGCGCGGCGGCGGTGATCCTGATGACCGAGTCGCGGGCCAAAGAGCTGGGTCTGACGCCGTTGGGTTATCTGCGCAGCTATGCCTTTACCGCCATCGATGTCTGGCAGGATATGCTGCTGGGGCCCGCATGGTCCACGCCGCTGGCGCTGGAGCGCGCTGGCCTGACGCTGGCGGATCTCACGCTTATCGATATGCACGAAGCTTTCGCCGCGCAGACGCTGGCCAATCTCCAGTGTCTGGCAAGCGACCGCTTTTCCCGCGAGGTGCTGGGCCGCGCGCAGGCCACCGGTGAGGTGGATGAGAGTAAATTTAACGTCCTCGGCGGCTCTATCGCCTACGGTCACCCCTTTGCCGCCACCGGCGCGCGGATGATCACCCAGACGCTGCATGAGCTGCGGCGACGGGGAGGGGGATTTGGTCTGGTGACGGCCTGCGCGGCAGGCGGTCTGGGCGCGGCGATGATTGTGGAGGCTGAATAATGGATACTGTTTCCGCTTTTAAGCTTGAGGTCCGTGCGGACAAAATCGCGGTGATCACCATTGATGCTCCGGGTGAAAAAATGAATACCCTGAAGGCCGAGTTCGGCAATCAGGTGCGGGGACTGATACGCCAGATACGCGACGATAAGTCGGTGCGCGGCGTGGTATTTATCTCCGCCAAAGCCGATAACTTTATCGCCGGCGCAGACATCAACATGATTGCCCGCTGCCGCAGCGCGCAGGAGGCGGAAGCGCTGGCGCGCCAGGGGCAGCAGATTATGGCCGAAATCCATGGCTTGTCGATTCCGGTCATTGCCGCCATCCATGGCGCCTGTCTGGGCGGCGGACTGGAGCTGGCGCTGGCCTGCCATGGCCGCATCTGTAGCGATGACGAAAAAACCCGACTCGGGTTGCCGGAGGTACAGCTTGGTCTGCTGCCGGGTTCCGGTGGGACGCAGCGTTTACCGCGGCTAATCGGCGTCAGCACGGCGCTGGATATGATGCTCACCGGCAGGCAATTACGGCCGCGCCAGGCGCTGAAGGCCGGTCTGGTGGACGAGGTGGTGCCGCAGACAATTTTACTGCAGGCGGCGGTGGAGCTGGCGCTGAAGGGACGTCCGACCAGCCGCGAGGTGCCGGTTCGCGAACGCGTGCTGGCGGGCCCCCTCGGTCGCCATCTGTTATTTCAGTACGTCGGCAAGCAAACGCAGCGCAAGACCCAGGGCAACTACCCGGCGGTGAAGCGAATTTTGCAGGTCGTCGAGAATGGTCTGGCCCACGGCTGCAGCAGCGGTTACGCCGAAGAGGCCCGCGCGTTTGGCGAACTGGCGATGACCCCGCAGTCGCAGGCGCTGCGATCGATCTTCTTTGCCAGTACCGATCTGAAAAAAGACCGTGGCGCCGAGGCGGAACCCGCTCCGCTGAGAAGCGTTGCAGTACTGGGCGGCGGCCTGATGGGCGGGGGGATCGCCTATGTGACCGCCTGTAAAGGCGGACTGCCGGTGCGAATTAAAGATATTCAGCCGAGCGGGATCAACCACGCCTTAAAGTACAGCTGGGATCTGCTGAACAAACAGGTTCGCCAGCGCCGACTGCGCCCCAGCGAGCGCGATCGTCAGCTGGCGCTGATCACCGGCACTACCGACTATCAGGGCTTTGCCCATCGCGACGTGGTGATTGAGGCGGTATTCGAAGACCTGGCGCTGAAACAGCGGATGGTCAGTGAAGTGGAGCAAAACGGCGGGCCGCAGACTATCTTTGCCTCGAATACGTCGTCGTTACCGATAGGCGATATAGCCGCCCATGCCAGCCACCCTGAGCGGGTGGTCGGCCTGCACTTTTTCAGTCCGGTGGAGAAAATGTCGCTGGTTGAGGTGATCCCGCATAAGGGAACCGATCCGCAGACCATTGCCACGGTGGTGCAACTGGCTAAACGTCAGGGGAAAACGCCGATCGTCGTGGCGGACAAAGCGGGCTTCTATGTGAACCGCATTCTCGCGCCGTATATAAATGAAGCGATGCGTCTGCTGGTGGAGGGAGAACCGGTTGAGGTGATTGATAAGGCCCTGGTGAAATTCGGTTTTCCGGTGGGACCGGTTCAACTGCTGGATGAGGTGGGTATCGATACCGGCACCAAAATTATTCCCGTACTGGAGAATGCCTTTGGAGAACGTTTTAGCCCGCCTGCAAACATCATTGACGCGATTTTGAAGGACGATCGCAAAGGTAGAAAAAATAATCGTGGTTTCTATCTTTATGAGATAAAAGGGCGTAAAAGCAAAAAACGGCCCGACCCGGCAGTCTATCCGCTGCTGGGCATCGACCGCCCGCAGTCGCGGTTGTCCGCGCAGCAGGTGGCCGAGCGCTGTGTGATGCTGATGCTTAACGAGGCGGCGCGCTGCTTTGATGAGCAGATCATCCGTAGCGCGCGCGATGGTGATATCGGCGCCGTATTTGGTATAGGGTTTCCGCCATTTCTTGGCGGCCCGTTCTGGTATATGGATACTATCGGCGCGGGTGAAGTTGCCGCGATCCTGCAGCGCCTGGCCGCCCAGTACGGCCCACGTTTTACACCCTGTGACACTTTGTTACGCATGGCCGAACAGGGGACCACCTTTTGGCCAGCGGATGAACGGCTGACCTAAGTTGTGGTCAAAGAAGGTAAATCCGGCTGCGGATGACGCTGTTGATTGGCTGTTTTGTAAACAATCATTGACTATACTTACGCCATTGAGGTAAAAAACAGCGTTTCATTCGTTGAATGGATCAGGCACAATGCCCGGCCACCGGGTTGCCTGCGTATTGTCTTCGCAGGCTAAACTTCGGTGCTTCTGGTTAACAAAAGCGGTGCAATATGCAAGTTTTTATTATGCGTCACGGCGACGCTGCCCTCGATGCAGCCAGCGACTCGGTTCGTCCATTAACCGTATGCGGTTGTGATGAGTCTCGTCAGATGGCAACCTGGCTGAAAGGTCAAAAAGTGGATATTGAGCGCGTTCTTGTCAGTCCCTATCTGCGTGCGGAACAGACGCTGGATATTGTTGGGGAGTGCATGAACCTGCCGAAACATGTCGACGTGATGCCGGAACTCACGCCGTGCGGCGATGTAGGTATGGTGAGCGCCTATCTGCAGGCGCTGGCAAATGAAGGCGTGGCGACGGCGCTGGTCGTCTCCCACCTGCCGCTGGTGGGGTACCTCGTCTCAGAGCTGTGCCCGGGGGAAACGCCCCCGATGTTCACCACCTCGGCTATCGCCTGCGTCAATCTGGACGCCGACGGCAAGGGTGAATACCTCTGGCAGAAAAGCCCCTGCAACCTCAAAATGGCCAACGCCATCTGACGGCCCCCGGAGCTCGCCGTCAAGGCAGTTCCGGTGGTTGCCACTCCTCGACCTCTATCAGAATCAGCAGTGCGGCGTCACCGCCGTACTCTTTTGGCGCCTGATGAAAAGCCATGATGTGTGGATGCTGCGCCAGCCACAGCGGGGTTTGCTGTTTGAGAATGTGCTTGCCGTGCCCGTGCATCACGCAGGCGCAAAACACATGCTCGCGGCGGCAGGCGGCAATCAGCGCGCCCAGTTCCTGTTTGGCCTGCTGCTGGGTGAGCCCATGCAAATCGAGAAACAGTTCCGGCGAATAATCCCCACGGCGCAGCTTTTTCAGCTCAAAATGGCTGACGTCGGCGCGGACATATTTCGTCGAGCCTTCGGTATTCAGTAGCGGCTGAAACTCATCGGAAAAATAGTGGCTGTTGTCGGCCTGTTCCTGCAACAGACGCTTAGGGGCAACCTCGGTGATTTTCTTGCGCTGCGGGCGGTGCACGATGGTGTCCTGTTTGATCTGCCGCGTGCCGGTCATCAGCTGACGGAACAGCGCCTGATCCTCCTCGCTAAGCGATGTCTTCTTTTTCATTGTCCGCTCTCATTAATACTTTGCGCTAGTTTACCCGACTCAATATCCCTTCGGGCAAGGAAAACCTGTTTTTTCCCCCGCCACCCCACGCAAGAATGCTGATTTATCGCCGTCTTCATGGCACACTAGCCGCCGAATTTATAGCAGAGTGTGCCCTGGAGGATGTCGTGGATAAAATTTTTGTTGATGAGGCAGTCAATGAGCTGCATACCATTCAGGACATGCTGCGCTGGGCGGTAAGCCGTTTCAGCGCTGCTAATATCTGGTACGGTCACGGGACTGACAACCCGTGGGACGAGGCGGTACAGCTGGTGCTGCCTTCGCTGTATCTGCCGCTGGATATCCCGGAAGATATGCGCACTGCGCGCCTGACCTCCAGCGAGAAACACCGCATTGTAGAGCGGGTGATTCGCCGCGTGAACGAGCGTATTCCCGTCGCCTATCTGACCAACAAAGCGTGGTTCTGCGGCCATGAGTTTTACGTTGATGAGCGGGTGCTGGTGCCGCGCTCCCCGATCGGCGAACTGATCAATAACCAGTTTGCCGGTCTAATTAACCATAAGCCGCAGCATATCCTTGATATGTGCACCGGCAGCGGCTGCATCGCCATCGCCTGCGCCTATGCCTTCCCGGAAGCCGAAGTCGACGCCGTGGATATCTCCCCGGACGCGCTGGCCGTCGCCGAGCACAACGTGGAATCCCATGGCCTGATCCATCACGTGACCCCGATCCGTTCCGACCTGTTTCGCGATCTGCCGAAGCTACAGTACGATCTGATCGTCACTAATCCGCCGTATGTCGATGAAGAGGACATGGCCGACCTGCCGGAAGAGTATGAGCATGAGCCGGTTCTGGGTCTGGCCTCCGGAAGCGATGGCCTGAAGCTGACGCGCCGCATCCTCGGCAATGCGCCGGATTATCTCAGCGACGACGGCATTCTGATTTGTGAAGTCGGTAACAGCATGGTACATCTGATGGAGCAGTATCCGGACGTGCCGTTTACCTGGCTTGAGTTTGATAACGGCGGCGACGGCGTCTTTATGCTGACCAAACAGCAGCTGATTGACGCTCGCGCGCACTTCGGTATTTATAAAGACTAAAAAAAACAACACGCCAACATAACGACAAATAATGGAGCCGTGATGGCAGGAAATACAATTGGACAACTCTTTCGCGTCACCACCTTCGGCGAGTCGCACGGCCTGGCGCTTGGCTGCATCGTTGATGGTGTGCCGCCGGGCATTCCGCTGACCGAAGCCGATCTGCAGCACGACCTCGATCGTCGTCGCCCGGGCACCTCGCGTTACACCACGCAGCGTCGCGAGCCGGATCAGGTCAAAATCCTCTCCGGCGTCTTCGGAGGCGTCACCACCGGGACCAGTATCGGGCTGCTGATTGAGAACACCGATCAGCGTTCGCAGGATTACGGCGCGATCAAAGATCTGTTCCGTCCTGGCCATGCGGATTACACCTACGAACAAAAGTATGGTCTACGCGACTATCGTGGCGGCGGTCGCTCCTCCGCCCGCGAAACCGCGATGCGCGTGGCGGCCGGGGCGATTGCCAAAAAATTCCTCGCCGCGAAGTTCGGCATCGTCATTCGCGGTTGCCTGACGCAGATGGGCGACATTCCGCTGGCCATTAAGGACTGGGAACAGGTTGAACAGAATCCCTTCTTCTGCCCGGATCCGGAGAAAATCGACGCTCTCGATGAACTGATGCGCGGTCTGAAAAAAGAGGGCGACTCCATTGGCGCCAAAGTTACCGTCGTCGCCGACGGCGTACCGCCGGGCCTTGGCGAGCCGGTCTTTGACCGCCTTGACGCCGATATCGCCCATGCGCTGATGAGCATCAACGCCGTGAAAGGCGTGGAGATTGGCGACGGTTTCGAGGTGGTGAAGCTGCGCGGCAGCGAAAACCGCGATGAGATCACCAAAGCCGGATTCCAGAGCAACCACGCCGGCGGCATTCTTGGCGGCATCAGCAGCGGTCAGCAGATCGTTGCCAACATCGCGCTGAAGCCGACCTCCAGTATTACCGTTCCCGGTCATACCATTAACCGCTTTGGCGAAGAGGTGGAGATGATCACCAAAGGGCGTCACGATCCGTGCGTCGGCATTCGCGCCGTACCGATCGCTGAGGCCATGCTGGCGATCGTTTTAATGGATCATTTTATGCGTCAGCGCGCGCAGAATGGCGACGTGACGACGACAATTCCACGCTGGTAACCATGAAAAACACCGTTATCGCCCTGTTGGCGCTGCTGGCCAGCGCCGGCAGCCTGGCCGCCACGCCATGGCAGAAGATATCCCAGCCAATCGGCGGCAGCGCGCAGTCGATTGGCGCGTTCTCCAATGGCTGTATCGTTGGCGCCGAGGCGCTGCCGCTGAACGCTGTCGGCTATCAGGTGATGCGTACCGATCAGCGGCGCTACTTCGGTCATCCGGATCTGATTCAGTTTATTCAGCGCCTGAGCAATCAGGTGCACAATAAAGGCATGGGGACCGTGCTGATTGGCGACATGGGGATGCCGGCAGGCGGCCGTTTTAACGGCGGCCACGCCAGCCATCAGACGGGCCTCGATGTCGATATCTTCCTCCAGCTGCCGCAGACGCGCTGGACATCGTCCCAGCTGCTGAAGCCGCAGGCCCTGGATCTGGTCGCCAGCGATGGCAAACGCGTGGTACCGTCGCTGTGGAGTCCGCAAATCAGCCAGCTGATCAAGCTGGCGGCGGAAGATAGCGAAGTTACCCGCATCTTCGTCAACCCGGCGATTAAACAGCAGCTGTGCCTGGACGCGGGAAGCGACCGCCAGTGGCTGCGCAAAGTTCGTCCCTGGTTCCAGCATCGCGCCCATATGCACGTCCGTCTGCGCTGCCCGGCAGGCAGCCTGGAGTGCGAAGATCAGGCGCCACCGCCGGCCGGCGATGGCTGCGGAGCGGAGCTGCAGAGCTGGTTCGAGCCACCTAAACCCGGGTCTACCCCACCTGTGAAGAAGACGCCGCCGCCGTTGCCGCCTTCCTGCCAGGCGCTACTGGATGAGCATGTGCTGTAATGGATAGTTTTATCGAGTTGTTTTCCGTATCGCCGCTGGTGCTGGTGGTGCTTTTTTTTGTCGCCATCCTGGCCGGTTTTATTGATTCACTGGCCGGGGGCGGGGGCTTACTGACCGTGCCGGCGCTTATGGCGGCAGGCATGCCGCCGGCCCAGGCGCTGGCGACCAATAAGCTGCAGGCCTGCGGCGGATCGCTGTCGGCGACCCTCTACTTTGTCCGGCGCAAGGTGGTCAATCTCGCCGATCAGAAGCTGAATATTCTGATGACCTTTATCGGTTCAACCGCCGGCGCGCTGCTGGTCCAGCACGTGCAGTCCGATATTCTTAAGCAGATCCTGCCGTTGCTGGTGATCGGCATCGGTCTCTATTTTCTGCTGATGCCGAAACTGGGCGAAGCGGACCGGCAGCGTCGGCTCTACGGTCTGCCGTTTGCGCTGGTCGCTGGCGGCAGCGTCGGGTTTTACGACGGTTTTTTCGGCCCCGGCGCCGGTTCGTTTTATGCGCTGGCGTTTGTCACCCTCGCCGGGTTTAACCTGGCGAAGTCGACGGCCCACGCCAAACTGCTCAACGCCACCTCGAACGTCGGCGGCCTGCTGCTGTTTATTATCGGCGGGAAGGTTATCTGGGCCACCGGCTTTGTGATGATGGCCGGACAATTTATTGGCGCCCGCGCCGGCTCCCGGCTGGTTCTGAGTAAAGGGCAATCGCTGATCCGACCGATGATCGTTATCGTCTCGGCGGTGATGAGCGCGAAGCTTCTCTACGACAGCCACGGGGCGGAGATTTTGCAGTGGTTGGGAATTCATTAATGCAACAGCAACACCATTATCAGCAGCTGATCGATCTCTTCGATAGCTGCTTTGCCGCAGATTTTAATACTCGCCTGGTGAAAGGCGACGATGAGCCGATCTACCTTCCGGCAGACGATGGCACGCCATATCACCGTATCGTCTTCGCGCACGGTTTTTTTGCCAGCGCCCTGCACGAGATCTCCCACTGGTGTATCGCCGGCAAAGCCCGCCGCGAGCTGGTGGATTTCGGCTACTGGTACTGCCCGGACGGTCGCGATGCAATGACCCAAAGCCAGTTTGAGGACGTCGAGGTGAAACCGCAGGCCCTGGAGTGGCTGTTCTGCGTAGCGGCGGGATTTCCGTTTAACGTCAGCTGTGACAATCTGGAAGGTGACGTCGAACCCGATCGCATCGCCTTTCAGCGCCGGGTACATGCCCAGGTGATGACTCTGCTTGAACAAGGGATCCCCGAACGTCCGGCGCGTCTTATTCGCGCACTACAACACTATTATCAAACGCCGCCATTGACGGCAGAACACTTTCCGTGGCCGGAAGACCTGCACTAAGGCCACACATTACATGACAAGAGGTAAGACGATGATCGCGGAGTTTGAATCACGCATTCTGGCGCTGATTGACAACATGGTAGACCACGCCAGTGATGATGAACTGTTTGCCGGCGGTTATCTGCGCGGCCACCTGACGCTGGCGGTGGCAGAGCTGGAAGGTGAGGGCGAGCATTCAGCTGAAGCGGTACACAGCAAAGTCAGCCATAGCCTGGAGAAAGCCATCGGCGCTGGCGAGCTGTCGCCGCCGGACCAAATTCTGGTTCAGGGCATGTGGGAAAACCTGTATCTGCAGGCAAAAAATCAGGCCTGAGCCATGTTGTAGCCCGGGTCAGGCGTCAGCCGTACCCGGGAAATTGCCTGCCCTCATGGTTTTATTTCACCGCTTTTCCCTTCAGCAGTTTTCTCACCCATAGCCGATTCGGATTCAGCGCCGCCAGGGTGTCGCTATCCAGCGGCAGTGGTTCAGCGCTCATCTGCGCCGCCAGTATCTCAGCGCTTAACGGCGCGGTGCAAATGCCTCGCGATCCGAGGGCGCCAAGCATAAACAGGTTATGAAAGACCGGCGCGCTACCGGCGCTATCCTGCCGTTCGTGGAGGTTGGCGTATTGCGTCAATGTCGCCGCATAGTCCGGGACGTTGCCGACCATCGGCAGATGATCGCGGGTGGCGCAGCGCACGCCGCAGCGGGCGTCACTGGCGCTGATATCCACGTCCTGCGGCCACTCCGCGCCCGGGAAGCAGTCGATCAGCCGTTGCCGGTTGTGCTGCTGATCTTCTTCGCTGAAGGTGGTGTCGGTTTTGCCGCGATGGTAGCTGGCGCCAATACAATGCTGCTGGTTTTGCGGATTCTGCGGCGTCAGGTAGCCGTCGTAGCACAGCACCTGGCGCAAGGCGGAAAGCCGCGGGGTGGTGGGTATATGGCTGACCTGGCCACCTACGGGGTAGACGGGCAACGGCGCGGTTTGCGCAAAATCCGCGATGCGGTGGCCGTTGGCCAGCACGACCGCCTGATGATAGCGCTGGTGGTTGAGCAGCCAGCCATCGCCTTCCGCGCTCAGCGTCTCGACCTGATAACCATAATGCACGTGCAGACCGCGAGTTGCCGCCAGCGCCAGCAGTTCGGCGGTGAGCTGCTGTGGACATAGCCAACCGCCGGCCGGATAGGTTATGCCGCCGCAGCCGGTCTCGACGCCGGTCAGCTCCGCGGCCTGATCCGCCGTCACCGCGCAGGCGATATCAGGGGGCAACTCCAGGGCCAGCATCTGGGCGATTTTGTGCGCGCTTTTTTCATCCCAGCCAAGCTGGGTGACCCCGCACCATTGATGATCGAACAGCACCGGCAGCGCGTCGTAGGTGCGGCGGGCGAAGGTAAAGGCGGCGGGGAAAAAGCGCGCCAGCGCCGGATCGTGCTGGCTTAACAGCGGGTAGAGCGCGCCCTGGCGATTACCGGAGGCGCCCTGCGCCGGGGCGTCGTCCGCGCAGTAGAGGGTCACCTGCCAGCCGCGACGCAGCAGCGCCAGGGAGAGCAGGGCGCTGGCGATACCGCCGCCGACGATGGCCGCTTCGCGGGCCTCGCTGCCGCGGCGGGCGAACCAGGGCGCGCGCGCCGGAAAGGCCAGCGTTTGCGCCATCTCGCCGGTCAGCATCTCCCGTTTGCGGCCGAAGCCCTTGGTTTTACGCAGGGTAAATCCGGCTTCCTGCAGGCCGCGGCGGACAAAACCGGCGGAGGTAAAAGTGGCCAGCGTTCCGCCGGGACGCGCCAGGCGCGCCATGGCATTGAACAGATCCTGGGTCCACATGTCGGGATTTTTCGCCGGGGCAAAGCCGTCGAGAAACCAGGCGTCCACCTGCTGATTCAGCGAATCATCCAGCTCTCTGGTCAGCTCGTTGATATCGCCAAACCACAGATCGAGCGTCACCCGTCCGCCGTCGAGCAGCAGACGATGGCACCCGGCGAAGGCCGAAGGCCATTGCGCCTGCAGCTGTTCTGCCCATGGGGCCAGCTCTGGCCAGCGCTGGTGCGCCAGGCGGAGATCTTCCGCCTTCAGCGGATATTTCTCAAAACTGATGAAATGTAACCTTTGCAGGGTAACGTCCGGGTTATCGCGAACAAAAACGTCAAACGCCTGCCAGAGAGTGAGGAAATTGAGCCCGGTGCCGAAGCCGCTCTCCGCGACGATCAACAGCGGGCGAGGGTGGCTGGAGAAGCGCTCCGGCAGGCGATTTCCGCCGAGAAAGACGTAGCGCGTCTCTTCCAGACCGTTGTCATTGGAAAAGTAAACATCGTCGAAATCTCGGGAAACAGGTGTACCCTCAGCATTGAATTCCAGGTTGGCGGGTTGTATAGCGTTTTGTTTCACGTAAGTTACTCGAATCACAAGGCGTAGCGCGATCTTAGCGATGTGTGCCTGAGGGCGCAAATTTATACACAAAATGTCTGATCGGACTTGTTCGGCGTACAAGTGTACGCTATTGTGCGACACGAAACTTAAAATAGTGAGACTTACAGAGGTATTTAATGAAACGTGCAGTGATTACTGGCTTGGGCATCGTTTCCAGCATCGGTAATAACCAGCAGGAAGTCCTGGCATCTCTGCGTGAAGGACGTTCAGGGATCACTTTCTCTCAGGAGCTTAAAGATTCAGGGATGCGCAGCCACGTATGGGGCAACGTCAAACTGGATACCACTGGCCTCATTGACCGCAAAGTAGTGCGCTTCATGAGCGACGCCTCCATCTATGCTTACCTGTCCATGGAACAGGCCGTTGCCGACGCAGGTCTGGCGCCGGAAGCATACCAGAATAACCCGCGTGTCGGCCTGATCGCAGGCTCCGGCGGCGGCTCCCCGAAATTCCAGGTCTTCGGCGCTGATGCCATGCGTAGCCCGCGTGGTCTGAAAGCCGTGGGTCCGTATGTGGTCACCAAAGCGATGGCTTCCGGCGTTTCCGCCTGCCTCGCCACGCCGTTTAAAATCCACGGCGTTAACTACTCCATCAGCTCCGCCTGCGCCACTTCCGCACACTGCATCGGTAATGCGGTAGAGCAGATTCAGCTGGGCAAACAGGATATCGTCTTTGCCGGCGGCGGCGAAGAGCTGTGCTGGGAAATGGCCTGCGAGTTTGACGCCATGGGCGCGCTGTCCACCAAATACAACGACACTCCAGAAAAAGCCTCCCGCACCTATGACGCCAACCGTGACGGCTTCGTTATCGCCGGCGGCGGCGGTATGGTCGTGGTGGAAGAGCTGGAACATGCTCTGGCGCGCGGCGCGCACATCTATGCCGAAATCGTCGGCTATGGCGCAACCTCCGATGGCGCAGACATGGTAGCTCCATCGGGTGAAGGCGCAGTGCGCTGTATGCAGATGGCGATGCACGGCGTGGATACCCCGATCGACTACCTGAACTCTCACGGCACCTCCACGCCGGTCGGCGACGTGAAAGAGCTGGGCGCGATCCGCGAAGTGTTCGGCGATAACAGCCCGGCTATCTCGGCGACCAAAGCGATGACCGGCCACTCGCTGGGCGCGGCGGGCGTACAGGAAGCTATCTACTCCCTGCTGATGCTGGAGCACGGCTTTATCGCGCCGAGCATCAACGTCGAAGAGCTGGACGAGCAGGCAGCCGGCCTGAACATCGTCACCAAACCGACTGACGCTAAGCTGACCACCGTGATGTCCAACAGCTTCGGCTTCGGCGGCACCAACGCCACGCTGGTGATGCGTAAATACAACGCCTAATCAGCACGCGATGCACTGAGGGGAGCCACCGGCTCCCCTTTTTTGTCATCTTGACAGGGTAAGGTCCCGCAGGCACACTGCTGGCGAATCCATTAGTCTCTCCACTAATGCGTAAGCGTTTAACGTCAACCAACGCGCCTTAACCCTGATAGTCAGGTGGAGGGGGCGTGTCGCTTTGCTCGCCTTACTCTGCGAATCTGGAGTAATGCATGTCCGCAGTCACTGAAACAACATCTCATTCTTCCGCGAATTTTTCGCTTTTTCGCATTACATTCGCCGTCTTTTTGACCTATATGACCGTCGGTTTGCCGCTGCCGGTGATCCCGCTATTTGTCCATCAGGAGCTGGGATTTGGTAACACTGTGGTCGGCGTGGCGGTGGGGATCCAGTTCCTCG
Source organism: Klebsiella pneumoniae complex sp. WS1778 (assembly GCF_049472055.1). Classification (NCBI taxonomy): domain Bacteria; kingdom Pseudomonadati; phylum Pseudomonadota; class Gammaproteobacteria; order Enterobacterales; family Enterobacteriaceae; genus Klebsiella; species Klebsiella pneumoniae complex sp. WS1778. The sequence continues at coordinate 1,829,892 of NZ_JBKGTJ010000001.1, read as the reverse complement.
CCACCGTTCTTACCCGCGGCTACGCCGGGCGTCTGGCAGACCAGTACGGCGCCAAACGTTCCGTCCTGCAGGGGATGCTGGCCTGCGCCCTGGCCGGTGCGGCCTGGCTGGCCGCTGCGCTGCTGCCGCTGCCGGTATTCGCGAAGCTGGGCCTGTTGCTGCTGGGCCGCCTGATTCTCGGGTTTGGCGAAAGCCAGCTGCTGACCGGCAACCTGAGCTGGGGGATGGGACTGGTGGGTCCGGCCCGCTCCGGCAAAGTGATGTCATGGAACGGTATGGCGATGTACGGTTCGCTGGCGGTGGGCGCCCCGCTGGGATTGTTAATATATAGCCATTTTGGCGTGGTGGTCCTCGCCTGCGTCACCATGGCACTGCCGCTCGTCGCCTGGCTCATCAACGGGACGGTGCGCAAAGTGGCGGCGCACGGAGGCGAGCGGCCTTCACTGTGGAGCGTTATCGGCATGATCTGGCGGCCGGGGATTGGTCTGGGCCTGCAGGGCGTCGGCTTTGCGGTGATCGGCACCTTCGTCTCCCTCTATTTTGCCAGCCATCACTGGCCGATGGCCGGCTTTACCCTGACGGCGTTTGGCGGCGCTTTTGTGCTGATGCGGGTGCTGTTCGGCTGGATGCCGGATCGGTTTGGCGGCGTTAAAGTGGCGATGGTCTCGCTGCTGATAGAGGCGGTCGGTCTGACGCTGCTGGGGCTGGCGTCGGGCGTCTGGGTAGCGCTGGCCGGCGCGGCGCTGACCGGATGCGGCTGTTCGCTTATTTTCCCGTCGCTTGGCGTGGAGGTGGTGAAGCGCGTCCCGGCGCAGGTGCGCGGCACTGCGCTCGGCGGCTATGCGGCCTTTCAGGATATCTCTTATGGCCTGACCGGGCCGCTGACCGGTCTACTGGCCACTTCGCTGGGCTACTCGTCGGTATTTCTTGCCGGCGCCCTCTGCGCGGCGCTGGGGATCCTCGTCACCCTCATCTCATTTCGCCGCTAGGTTGTTGTCCGGCCTGAAACCGCTGTAGTCAACACCGTGGCGTTCGGCATGAAAGGGAGCCGTGAACGCCACCTGTGCCTGCTGGGCTACAGCAGGAGCCACAGCACCAGGAGCAGGACAACCGCGCCCAGCGCCAGCTGCCAGGGCTTAGCGGCCCATGTCCGCCTGGTCACGGGCTCCTCCTGCGGGATCGCCAGCGTCTCCTGGGCGCGGGCTACCCGCAGCACAAACACCTTGTTCAACAGCGCCAGGATCTGCGCCGGGCTCAGCGTGGTCTGCGGCGTAACCTGCCAGTTGCGACGGGCAAAGTCGACAATCTTCTGCCACTCTGCGGCCTCCAGCGGCTGCTTGAGCGCTCCCTGCAGCGAGGTCAGCGTCGGCGCGGTTTGCGCGCTGAGGGTCTGCCGCGCCTGTAGCCAGTAGGAAAGCGGCGTGAAGTGCGTCGCCGGGATCAGCTCCCCGGACTTGACGCCGCAAAGTTCCAGCATGGACTGCCAAATCAGCTTGCTTGGTTCGCCAGTGGCGGCCGCCAGCTTCGTCACCAGCTGATTGAGCGTGTTGTGCTCGGCTGGCAACAGCGGGCGGAGGGTCGGCGGGCGCTGCTGCGGCTGCGGGATAGACAGCTGACCACGCTGCAGCAGATGCAGAATGTGCTCCAGTTGCGTCTGGCTGAGGGCATGCAGCGCCGTTTGCCCATAATGCTGACGAATATAATCGCTCACCGCCTGGCGGTTATTGCCCTGGCCGAGCAGATCGCTGAGCTGCGCCAGGGTCTGGCGATGATGATGATTGTCCTGCGCGGCGGCTAAGCGCTGGTTGAGACTGGCCTCTGCGGCGCTGAAATGGCGGGCCAGCAGGGGCGTGTCGCCTTTTAGTCCGAGATCATGTTTGACGCAGGCCCACACTTCCGCATTCTGCTGCGAGGTCAGCGCCACCAGGCGCGTGATCAATCGCTCCAGGACGGTGCGTTGCTGCATGGAAAGCGAAGGTTCGCCGGTGGCGGCAGTGCCTGACGGGCCTCGCCCAGGAGGACGGTCTGGCATATCTGCAAGGGGGTGCGTCATGATTCATCCTTTCGATATCGCGGTACTGGAACCAGGTGATGAGTATGCCTGGCGGCCAGATTATGGCACACTTCCCCGGTTAACTCTCGTTCTCAGACAGGTACTGAACTGTGAAAATCCTCGTTGATGAAAATATGCCCTATGCCCGTGAGCTTTTTAGCCGTTTAGGCGACGTGCAGGCGATCCCGGGCCGCCCGGTTCCGGCCGATGCCCTGACCGATGCGGATGCCTTAATGGTGCGCTCGGTCACCCGGGTCAATGAAGCATTGCTTGCCGGCAAGGCCATCAGGTTCGTCGGCACCGCGACCGCAGGCACCGATCATGTCGATCAGGCGTGGCTGCAGCAGGCGGGGATTGGTTTCTCCGCGGCGCCCGGCTGCAACGCCATCGCGGTGGTGGAGTATGTCTTTTCAGCGCTGCTGATGCTGGCCGAACGTGACGGCTTCGCGCTGCGCGATCGCACCGTCGGGATCGTCGGCGTCGGTAACGTCGGCGGGCGGCTGCAAAAGCGCCTGGAGGCGTTGGGTATCAAAACCCTGCTTTGCGATCCCCCGCGTGCCGACCGCGGCGACGAAGGCGACTTCCGCTCCCTCGACGATCTGGTCCAGCAAGCTGATGTCATCACCTTCCATACCCCGCTGTATAAAGAAGGGCAATATAAAACCCTGCATCTGGCGGATGAGGCGCTGATTAGCCGCCTGAAGCCCGGAACGATTTTGATCAACGCCTGCCGCGGGCCGGTGGTGGATAACGCTGCGTTGCTGAAACGACTGGAAGCCGGTCAGTCCCTAAGCGTGGTGCTGGACGTTTGGGAGCCGGAGCCGGATCTCAACGTAGAGCTTCTTAAGCGAGTGGATATCGGCACGGCGCATATCGCCGGCTATACCCTTGAAGGGAAGGCGCGCGGGACGACGCAGGTGTTCGAAGCCTATAGCGCCTTTATCGGCCATCCGCAGCAGGTGGCGCTGGATACCCTGTTGCCGGCCCCGGAGTTTGGCCGCATCACCCTGCATGGCCCGCTCGATCAGCCGACGCTGAAAAGACTGGTTCATTTGGTGTATGATGTGCGCCGCGATGATGCGCCGCTGCGGAAGGTGGCGGGCGTCGCCGGTGAATTCGACAAGCTGCGTAAAAATTATCAGGAACGTCGCGAATGGTCTTCGCTGTACGTGCAGTGCAGCGATGAGCAGGCCGCGGCCCTGTTGCGCCAGCTCGGTTTTAACGCCGTGCATCATCCTGTTCGTTAATGTCTTCTTAATGCCCCTGCCGGATACTCCGGCAGGGCCGCTTTATTTCTGGAGTAAACCACCATGTCTGAAGGCTGGAATATTGCCGTACTGGGCGCAACGGGCGCCGTAGGCGAAGCCCTGCTCGAAACTCTTGCTGAACGCCAGTTCCCGGTGGGGGAGATTTTTGCTCTGGCGCGCAATGAAAGCGCGGGCGAACATCTGCGTTTTGGTGGCAAGTCGGTGATCGTCAAGGACGCCGCCGAGTTTGACTGGACCCAGGCCCAGCTGGCTTTCTTTGCCGCAGGCGCAGAAGCCAGTGCGGCGTATGTCGAAGATGCGACAAACGCCGGGTGTCTGGTTATCGATCTCAGCGGCCTGTTTGCGCTGGAGCCGGACGTACCGCTGGTGGTGCCGGACGTGAACCCGTTTGTGTTAGGCGATTATCGCAACCGCAATCTGATTGCGGTGCCCAACAGTCTGACCAGCCAGCTGCTGACGGCGCTCAAGCCGCTTATCGATCAGGGTGGACTGTCGCGCATTAGCGTCACTAACCTCCTCTCCGCCTCAGGGCAGGGGAAAAAAGCGGTGGATGCGCTGGCAGGGCAGAGCGCCAAGCTGTTGAACGGCATCCCCATCGATGAAGACGATTTCTTTGGCCGCCAGCTGGCGTTCAACATGCTGCCGCTGCTGCCGGATCGTGAAGGTAGCGTGCGCGAAGAGCGCCGTATCGTCGATGAAGCGCGCAAAATTCTGCAGGATGACGGGCTGATGATCTCCGCCAGCGTCGTCCAGTCGCCGGTCTTCTACGGCCATGCGCAGATGGTGAACTTTGAAGCGATGCGTCCGCTGGCGGCGGAAGAGGCGCGTGACGCCTTTACCCGCGGCGAGGAGATCGAACTGGCTGAAGAGGGCGAATTCCCCACTCAGGTTGGCGACGCCTCCGGTAACGCCCGTCTCTCCATCGGCTGCGTGCATAATGACTACGGCATGCCGGAGCAGGTCCAGTTCTGGTCGGTGGCGGATAACGTCCGCTTCGGCGGCGCGCTGATGGCGGTGAAGATCGCCGAGAAGCTGATTGAGGAGTACCTGTACTGATGTCTGAGATGGAGCAACAGCCGGTCTGTAAAATCGCGCTGGGCATCGAGTACGACGGTAGCAAATATTACGGCTGGCAGCGGCAAAACGAAGTGCGCAGCGTGCAGGAGAAGCTGGAAAAGGCGCTCTCGCAGGTGGCGAACGAACCGATTACCGTCTTTTGCGCCGGCCGCACCGACGCCGGTGTCCATGGCACCGGCCAGGTGGTGCATTTCGAAACCCGGGCGCAGCGTAAAGATGCCGCCTGGTCGCTGGGGGTAAATGCGAATTTACCTGGTGACATCGCGGTGCGTTGGGTCAAACATGTACCGGCGGATTTTCATGCCCGGTTCAGCGCCACGGCGCGCCGCTATCGTTACGTCATCTATAATCATCGCCTGCGTCCGGCGGTATTGAGTCATGGCGTCACGCATTTTCACCAGCCGCTCGACGCCGCGCGCATGCAGCGCGCCGCGCAGTGTCTGCTGGGGGAGAATGACTTCACCTCGTTTCGCGCAGTGCAGTGCCAGTCGCGAACCCCGTGGCGCAACGTGATGCACATTAACGTTAACCGCTACGGCGCTTATGTGGTGGTGGATATCAAAGCGAATGCCTTTGTACATCATATGGTCAGGAATATTGTGGGCAGCCTGATGGAAATCGGGGCCGGTAACCAGCCGGAGAGCTGGATGGCAGAACTGCTGGCAGCAAAAGACAGGACGCTCGCTGCGGCAACGGCAAAAGCGGAAGGGTTGTATCTGGTGTCGGTGGATTACCCGGCCCATTATGATTTACCGGTGCTGCCAATGGGCCCGCTGTTTCTGGCGGACTAATAGGGTCATTAAGGGTAAAGACAAACATGGACTTGATTCACTTTTTAATTGATTTCATCCTGCATATTGATGTGCACCTGGCCGAGCTGGTCGCCCAGTACGGCGTCTGGGTTTATGCCATTCTGTTTTTGATTCTGTTCTGCGAAACCGGGCTGGTGGTGACGCCGTTTCTGCCGGGAGATTCCCTGCTGTTCGTCGCGGGCGCGCTCTCGGCCCTGCCCACCAACGATCTTAATGTCCATCTGATGGTATTGCTGATGGTCATCGCGGCGATCGTCGGCGATGCGGTCAACTACACCATTGGCCGGCTGTTCGGCGAAAAGCTGTTCAGCAATCCGAACTCGAAGATTTTCCGTCGCAGCTATCTGGATAAAACCCATAGCTTCTACGAACGTCACGGCGGAAAAACCATTATCCTCGCGCGCTTTGTGCCGATAGTCCGAACCTTCGCGCCGTTTGTGGCGGGAATGGGGCATATGTCCTATCGTCATTTTGCGGCCTATAACGTCGTCGGGGCGCTGCTGTGGGTGCTGCTGTTCACCTACGCCGGCTATCTGTTTGGCGATCTGCCGGTGGTGCAGGAGAACCTTAAGCTGCTGATCGTGGCGATCATCGTGCTTTCCGTCCTGCCGGGCGTGATTGAGATTATTCGCCATAAGCGGGCGGCGACGAAGCAGGCGAAGTAGTTTAGCCTGTGTTGCGCGTGACGGTGCAGAGCGTCACGCGCAGCGGTTTGACCACTTTTTTATCCCATGTTCCGGGATGATATGATTTAATGTGCAACATTCATGGTCTGTAAGAGGCAAAAATGGCATTATGCGCCCCTTACGACAAAACTGGCATCGACCAGGTTCAGGCAGAAAGGTTATCAATGAGCTGGATTGAACGAATTAAAAGCAACATCACTCCCACCCGCAAGGCGAGCATTCCTGAGGGTGTATGGACCAAGTGCGACAGCTGCGGTCAGGTACTCTACCGCGCCGAGCTGGAGCGCAACCTGGAGGTTTGTCCTAAGTGCGATCACCATATGCGCATGTCGGCGCGTAATCGCCTGCATAGCCTGTTGGATGAAGGTTCTCTGGTGGAACTGGGAAGCGAACTTGAGCCAAAAGATGTGCTGAAGTTCCGCGATTCAAAAAAATACAAAGACCGCCTGGCGTCCGCTCAAAAAGAGACGGGCGAGAAAGACGCGCTGGTGGTAATGAAAGGTACGCTCTACGCGATGCCGGTTGTGGCCGCCGCTTTTGAATTCTCCTTTATGGGGGGGTCGATGGGTTCCGTCGTTGGCGCACGCTTTGTGCGCGCGGTGGAGCAGGCGCTGGAAGATAACTGCCCGCTGATCTGCTTCTCCGCCTCCGGTGGCGCCCGTATGCAGGAAGCGCTGATGTCGCTGATGCAGATGGCGAAAACCTCCGCGGCGCTGGCGAAAATGCAGGAGCGCGGATTACCGTACATCTCTGTGCTGACCGACCCGACCATGGGCGGCGTATCGGCGAGCTTTGCGATGCTGGGTGACCTGAACATTGCCGAGCCGAAAGCGCTGATCGGCTTTGCCGGTCCTCGCGTCATTGAGCAGACCGTACGTGAGAAGCTGCCGCCGGGATTCCAGCGCAGTGAGTTCCTGATTGAAAAAGGGGCGATCGATATGATCGTTCGCCGTCCGGAAATGCGTCTCAAGCTGGCCAGCATTCTGGCGAAGCTGATGAACCTGCCGGCGCCGGTTGCCGCTTCGGAAACGCCTCATGAAGGCGTGGTGGTGCCGCCGGCACCGGATCAGGAACCCGAGGCCTGATAAAGCAGAGGGCAGGGCCTGGCGGCGCTGCCCTTTTTTATTCATACGCGTTAACCGTCAATTCTTGCGGGCATCATGGAAAAAGATCCTATTCCTCAGGCCACGTCGCCCCTGGCTACGTGGCTTTCTTATCTGGAACATCTGCACAGTAAAACCATCGACCTGGGGCTGGCGCGCGTCAGCGAGGTCGCGCGGCAGATGGATATCGTCAAACCGGCGCCGTTCGTCTTTACGGTCGCGGGCACCAATGGCAAAGGCACCACCTGCCGCACGCTGGAAACCGTCCTGATGGCGGCCGGCTATAAAGTGGGGGTCTACAGCTCTCCGCATCTGGTGCGTTACACCGAACGCGTGCGCATTCAGGGAGCGGAACTGCCGGAGGCGGCGCATACGGCCTCGTTTGCGGAGATTGAAGCGGCGCGGGGCGACATCTCGCTGACCTACTTTGAGTACGGCACGCTCTCTGCGCTATGGTTGTTTAAGCAGGCGCAGCTGGACGTGGTGATCCTGGAGGTGGGGCTCGGCGGCCGTCTCGACGCCACTAATATCGTGGATGCCGATGTCGCAGTGGTTACCAGCATCGCTCTCGATCATACCGACTGGCTGGGACCGGATCGCGAAAGTATCGGCCGGGAGAAAGCCGGTATCTTCCGTGCCGGAAAACCGGCGGTAGTAGGGGAGCCGGATATGCCGCACACCATTGCTGAAGTGGCGAGCGAGAAGGGCGCCCTGCTCCAGCGCCGCGGCGTCGACTGGCGCTATGAGGTGGAAGGCGAGACATGGTCTTTCCGCGACGCGGGCGGGGCGTTAAGCCACCTGCCTCTGCCTCAGGTGCCGTTGCCGAACGCCGCCACTGCCGTGGCGGCGCTGCGCGCCAGCGGACTTGCCGTGGATGACGCTATCCTGCGCGCGGGGATCCGCGACGCGATGCTGCCGGGACGCTTTCAGATAATCAGCGACGCCCCGCGGGTGATCCTCGATGTGGCGCATAACCCGCACGCGGCGGCTTATCTCGCCGGGCGTCTCAAAACGTTAGCGAAAACGGGACGCGTGCTGGCGGTTATTGGTATGCTGCATGATAAGGACATTGCCGGCACGTTGGCCAATCTGGCCCCGGAAGTCGACGCCTGGTACTGCGCGCCGCTGGAAGGGCCGCGCGGGGCGACGGCGGAGCAGTTGGTGGAACATTTGCGTGGCGGCACAGTCTATAGCAGCGTGGCGCAGGCGTGGCATGTGGCCATGGCTGACGCTAAAGTGGAAGATACCGTGCTGGTGTGTGGTTCGTTTCACACGGTCGCACAGGTTATGGAAGAGATAGACGCGGGGAGAATCGGTGGCGAGTAAGTTTCAGAACCGTTTAGTCGGGACAATCGTGCTGGTGGCGCTGGGGGTGATTATTCTGCCAGGGCTGCTGGACGGGCAGAAAAAGCATTACCAGGATGAGTTTGCCGCGATCCCGCTGGTGCCGAAACCGGGCGATCGTGATGAACCGGATATGCTGCCGGCGGCGACTCAGGCGCTGCCTTCGCAGCCGCCGGAAGGGGCGGCGGAAGAGGTGCGGGCGGGCGATGCCGCCGCGCCATCGTTAGATCCCTCGCGTATCCCGGTGAACAGCAACAGCTTCGATGACGTTCAGGAGCCGGTAGTGGCCGCGAAACCCCAGCCTAAACCTCAGCCGAAGCCGCAGCTGCAACAGCAGGCCGCGACGCCAACGCCGCCGCCTGCTAAGCCACAGCAGCAACAACCGCAGCAGCAGGCGGCCCTGCCGGCGCCGACCGGCAAAGCCTATGTGGTTCAGCTGGGCGCGTTGAAGAACGCCGATAAGGTGAACGAGATCGTTGGTAAACTGCGGGCCTCGGGCTTCAAAGTCTATACGTCGCCTTCGACGCCGGTACAGGGTAAAATTACCCGTATCCTCGTCGGGCCGGATGCGTCAAAAGACAAGCTTAAGGGCCAGCTGGGCGATCTGCAACAGATCTCCGGGCTCAGCGGGGTAGTGATGGGCTTCACCCCGAACTGATTGTTTTTTCCGCGATGCGGAAAGAACGCGGCGGGGCTAAACGCCCCGTGAACCCTGTCTCAGCCGCCCTGAAGAGGCGAAAGACAGTCTGGCGTTGAATGTTTTTTCAGCGCCATTTTTATTTCTGTAGGGCAAGGAAATCCCTACGCAAACGTTTTCTTTTTCTGTTAGAATGCGCCCCGAACTGGACGACAGGGCGTAAAATCGTGGGACGTATATGGTCTGGATTGATTACGCCATTATGGCGGTGCTGGGTCTTTCTTGCCTGGTCAGCCTGATCCGCGGCTTCGTTCGCGAAGCTTTATCGTTAGTCACGTGGGGTTGCGCGTTTTATGTCGCCAGCCACTACTACGCTGATCTGTCTGTCTGGTTTACGGGCTTTGAGGATGAACGGGTTCGAAATGGGATTGCTATTGCGGCGCTGTTTATCGTGACGCTCATCGTTGGCGCTATCGTGAACTATGTGATAGGCCAGCTGGTGGAGAAGACCGGTTTGTCAGGTACCGACAGGGTATTGGGGATCTGCTTCGGCGCGCTACGTGGGGTGCTGATCATCGCCGCTATTCTGTTCTTCCTTGACACCTTTACCGGGATGGCGAAGAGCGATGACTGGCATCAGTCGCAGTTTATTCCCTATTTTACCCCCGTCATCAGATGGTTTTTTGAATACCTGCAAAGCTCGTCAAGTTTCTTGCCTAAAGTATAGACTTTAGGTCGTTGCTGAACGAGGAAAAGACGTATGTGCGGTATTGTCGGTATCGCCGGTGTTATGCCGGTTAACCAGTCGATTTATGATGCGCTAACGGTGCTCCAGCACCGTGGACAGGATGCCGCTGGCATCATCACCATTGATGCCAACAACTGCTTCCGGTTGCGTAAGGCTAACGGGCTGGTAAGCGACGTATTCGAAGCCCGCCATATGCAGCGTATGCAGGGCAATATGGGGATTGGCCACGTGCGTTACCCCACGGCGGGCAGCTCCAGCGCCTCCGAAGCGCAGCCGTTTTACGTCAACTCGCCGTATGGCATCACGTTGGCGCATAACGGCAACCTGACCAACGCCCATGAGCTGCGTAAAAAGCTGTTTGAAGAAAAACGCCGCCACATCAATACCACCTCAGATTCCGAAATCCTCCTCAATATTTTCGCCAGTGAGCTGGATAACTTCCGTCACTACCCACTGGAAGCGGATAACATCTTTGCCGCGATTGCGGCGACCAACCGCTTGATCCGCGGCGCGTATGCTTGCGTGGCGATGATCATCGGTCATGGCATGGTGGCCTTCCGCGACCCGAACGGCATTCGTCCGCTGGTGCTGGGCAAACGTGACGTAGGCGATGGTCGCACCGAGTATATGGTGGCCTCGGAAAGCGTGGCGCTTGACACCCTTGGCTTTGAATTCCTGCGCGATGTGGCGCCGGGCGAAGCGGTTTATATTACCGAGAAGGGCCAGCTGTTTACCCGTCAGTGCGCCGATAACCCGGTCAGCAACCCGTGCCTGTTCGAGTACGTCTATTTTGCCCGTCCGGACTCGTTTATCGACAAAATTTCCGTCTACAGCGCCCGCGTTAATATGGGAACCAAGCTGGGCGAGAAGATTGCCCGCGAGTGGGAAGATCTGGATATTGACGTCGTTATCCCGATCCCGGAGACCTCCTGCGATATCGCGCTGGAGATCGCCCGCATCCTCGACAAGCCTTATCGACAGGGCTTCGTGAAGAACCGCTACGTCGGCCGCACATTTATCATGCCGGGCCAGCAGCTGCGTCGTAAGTCTGTGCGCCGCAAGCTCAACGCCAACCGTGCGGAGTTCCGCGATAAGAACGTGCTGCTGGTGGACGATTCCATCGTTCGCGGCACCACCTCGGAGCAGATCATCGAGATGGCGCGCGAAGCAGGGGCGAAAAAAGTGTATCTGGCCTCAGCCGCGCCGGAAATTCGTTTCCCGAACGTGTACGGTATCGATATGCCGACCGCCAACGAACTTATCGCTCATGGCCGCGAAGTGGATGAGATCCGCCAGATCATCGGCGCCGATGGCCTGATTTTCCAGGATCTCAACGATCTGATCGAGGCGGTGCGCGCGGAAAATCCGGATATTCAGCAGTTTGAATGTTCTGTGTTCAACGGCGTGTACGTCACCCGGGATGTCGACCAGCAGTACCTCGACTACCTCGATTCCCTGCGTAACGATGATGCCAAAGCGGTTCAGCTGCAGAACGAAGTCGAAAACCTCGAGATGCACAACGAGGGTTAAGCCGTTCACGCGTCGCGGGCCCGCCGTTCCTGATGGACGGCGGGCCTTTTTTTCGCCCGGCAACGGTGCGTCAATGGTTGCGCCAACGGCTATAATCCGGCAAAGTCTGCGGCACGACGCGCAAGGGGTAACAGAACGTGAAACGACTGATTATTGGCATTTCCGGCGCCAGCGGCGCCATCTATGGCGTGCGGATGCTGCAGGTGCTGCGGGATGTGCCGGATATTGAAACCCATCTGATCCTCAGTCAGGCGGCGCGCCAGACGCTGGCGATGGAGACCGACTTTACCGTGCGTGAAGTGCAGGCGCTGGCGGATGTGGTGCATGATGCCCGCGACATCGCCGCCAGTATCTCCTCCGGCTCGTTTAAAACCGCCGGGATGGTGATTTTACCCTGCTCAATGAAAACGCTCTCGGGTATTGTCCATAGCTACACGGATGGTCTGCTGACGCGGGCGGCGGATGTGGTGCTGAAGGAGCGTCGTCCGCTGGTGCTCTGCGTGCGGGAGACTCCGTTCCATCTTGGCCATCTGCGACTGCTGGTGCAGGCTGCGGAGCTGGGGGCGGTGATTATGCCGCCGGTGCCGGCCTTCTACCATCGGCCGCAAAGCCTGGATGATGTTATCAACCAGACCGTCAACCGGGTACTCGATCAGTTCGACATTAGCCTGGAACAAGACTTATTTACGCGCTGGCAAGGGGCACAGGATTGCACCAAATAGGTGCGTGAAATGTACGCTTGCGCTGCGCTGGTGCAAATTTGTCGTCCCGATCAAATCCTCGACATTTATTTCGTCTTTTTGCGCTCAGGCGCTGCGGTTTCGCCAGTAATGCTGGTATCTTCCCTTTTAAGACAATCCTGCAACTTTATTTTAACAAATTTAACCCTGTTCCCGGCACGCACCGGGAAGATGGCACAAAAACTGCAGGATTGATCGGCAATCACCATAACAAGCAACGCACCACATCACGACACTTAAGGGTACTGTATGAAGAAGACGATTCTGGCTCTCTCTTTACTCGTGGGAATGAGCAGCACGGCCAGTGTGTTTGCTGCTCTGCCGCAGAGCATTCGCATTGGCACTGACGCGACCTATGCGCCCTTTTCGTCGAAAGACGCGAAAGGGGACTTTGTTGGCTTTGATATCGATTTAGGCAATGAACTGTGCTCCCGTATTAAGGTGAAATGTACCTGGGTCGGCAGTGATTTTGACTCCCTGATCCCCTCCCTCAAGGCGAAGAAAATTGACGCCATCATCTCCTCGCTCTCCATCACCGAGAAGCGCCAGCAAGAGATCGCCTTCTCTGACAAGCTTTATGCCGCCGACTCCCGGCTGATCGCGGCCAAAGGCTCGCCGATCCAGCCGACGCTGGAGGCGCTGAAAGGTAAGCACGTCGGCGTGCTGCAGGGCTCCACGCAGGAAGCCTATGCTAACGATCGCTGGCGCAGCCAGGGCGTTGACGTGGTGGCATATCAGAACCAGGACCTGATCTATTCCGACCTCTCCGCTGGTCGTCTGGATGCGGCGCTGCAGGATGAAGTCGCCGCCAGCGAAGGCTTCCTGAAGCAGCCTGCCGGGAAAGATTTCGCCTTTGCCGGCCCGTCCGTTAAAGACAAAAAGTACTTTGGCGACGGCACCGGTATCGGCCTGCGTAAGGACGACGCCGAGCTGAAAGCCGCGTTTGATAAAGCGCTGGGCGAGATGCGCAAAGACGGCACCTACGACAAAATGGCGAAGAAATACTTCGATTTTAACGTCTACGGCGACTAAGACTGCCGCAGGCCCGCGCTATCGGGTGGGCCTGCCGCCATGCTCGTGTAAAAGCCCTGAAAAGGTGCATCGCCAGACGCTGTGGATCATTTTAGTGCAAAGGCAGGCGCTTTTGCGGCTAAAAAATGCATAGTTAAGCGTTTGTGATGCAAAAAAATGGCCTTTCTGGTGCATAAATCTTTGCCCTCAAGGGGCGAATAATGGCACGATAACTGGTGTTAATAGTTCTAATAAACCCGTTAGAATGACAGTCTGTCGAGGATAGTTATGAAAAAACTGGCGTTGTCTCTCTCTTTAGCGCTGGCCCTTTCCAGCGTTTCCACGGTCTTTGCCGCTATTCCGCAAAAAATTCGTATCGGTACCGATCCGACTTATGCTCCCTTCGAATCGAAGAATGCGCAGGGGGAATTGGTGGGTTTTGATATCGATCTGGCAAAAGAGCTGTGTAAGCGTATTAATACCCAATGTACCTTTGTGGAAAACCCGCTGGATGCGCTGATCCCCTCTTTAAAAGCGAAGAAAATCGACGCGATTATGTCTTCGCTGTCGATTACCGAAAAGCGTCAGCAGGAAATCGCTTTCACCGACAAACTGTATGCGGCTGATTCGCGTCTGGTGGTGAAAAAGGGCAGCCCGGTAACGCCGGATCTTGCCACCCTGAAGGGTAAGCGCGTGGGCGTGCTGCAGGGTACGACGCAGGAAACTTATGGTAATGAGCACTGGGCGCCGAAAGGTATCGAAATTGTCTCCTATCAGGGGCAGGACAATATCTATTCCGACCTGACCGCCGGCCGTATTGACGCCGCTTTCCAGGATGAGGTCGCGGCCAGCGAAGGGTTCCTGAAACAGCCTATCGGTAAAGATTATCAGTTTGGCGGTCCGTCGATTAAGGACGAAAAGCTGTTCGGCGTCGGCACCGGTATGGGGCTGCGTAAGGAAGACAACGAACTGCGCGAAGCGCTGAATAAAGCGTTTGCAGAGATGCGTAAGGACGGCACCTACGACAAGCTGGCGAAAAAATATTTCGATTTTAACGTATACGGCGAATAATTCTCACGCCTCACCATTGCGCGTCCGATTCACGCGCAATGGTGGATGACAGACAGGGTAGGCAGCATGCTGTATGGGTTTTCACAGGTTATTTTGCAGGGTGCGCTTGTCACCCTGGAGCTTGCGCTCAGCTCGGTCGTTCTCGCCGTCCTGATTGGGCTGGCGGGCGCTGGCGCAAAGCTATCGAGCAATCGTCCTCTGGCGCTGGTATTTGAAGGCTATACCACACTGATCCGCGGCGTCCCCGACCTGGTGCTGATGCTGTTGATTTTCTACGGCCTGCAGATTGCGCTTAACAGCGTTACCGACGCGCTGGGCATGGCGCAGTTTGATATTGACCCGATGATCGCCGGGATTATTACCCTTGGCTTTATCTATGGCGCCTATTTTACGGAAACCTTCCGCGGCGCCTACCTGGCGGTGCCGAAGGGGCATATCGAAGCGGCCACCGCCTTTGGCTTCAGCGGCGGGCAGACGTTCCGGCGCATCCTGTTCCCGGCGATGATGCGCTACGCGCTGCCGGGGATCGGCAACAACTGGCAGGTTATCCTCAAGGCGACGGCGCTGGTCTCGCTGCTGGGGCTGGAGGATGTGGTCAAAGCCACGCAGCTGGCGGGCAAAAGCACCTGGCAGCCGTTCTACTTCGCCATCGTCTGCGGCCTGATTTATCTGGTATTTACCACCCTTTCTAATGGCGTACTGCTGCTGCTCGAACGCCGCTATACCGTTGGCGTCAAGAGGGCTGACCTGTGATTGAAATTATTCAGGAATACTGGAAATCCCTGCTGTGGACCGACGGCTATCGCTTTACCGGCGTGGCGATTACCTTATGGTTGCTGATCTCTTCGGTGGTCATGGGGGGCATCCTGGCGGTCTTTCTGGCAATCGGCCGCGTTTCGAGCAATAAGTTCATCCAGTTTCCCATTTGGCTGTTTACTTACATATTTCGCGGCACGCCGCTGTATGTGCAGCTGTTGGTCTTTTACTCCGGTATGTACACCCTGGAAATCGTCAAAGGCACTGAACTGCTGAACGCCTTTTTCCGCAGCGGGCTAAACTGTACGGTGCTGGCGCTGACCCTGAACACCTGCGCTTATACCACCGAAATTTTCGCCGGCGCGATCCGCTCGGTACCGGCGGGCGAAATTGAAGCGGCGCGGGCCTACGGCTTCTCTTCGGTCAAACTGTACCGCTGCATCATCCTGCCTTCCGCGCTGCGGATTGCGCTGCCGGCCTACAGTAACGAAGTGATCCTGATGCTGCACTCGACGGCGCTGGCGTTTACCGCTACGGTGCCGGATCTGCTGAAAATCGCCCGCGATATCAACTCGGCCACCTATCAGCCGTTCACCGCCTTTGGCATCGCCGCGGTGCTCTATTTAATTATCTCGTATGTGCTGATTAGCTTGTTCCGCAAAGCGGAAAAGCGTTGGTTGCAGCATATCAAACCTTCTTCGACGCATTGAGAACGCCATGTCCGACAATAAATTAAACGTTATCGATCTGCATAAACGCTATGGGGAACACGAGGTGCTGAAGGGCGTCTCGCTGCAGGCGAAAGCCGGGGACGTTATCAGTATCATCGGTTCATCGGGTTCCGGGAAAAGTACCTTTCTACGCTGTATTAACTTCCTTGAAAAACCGAGCGAAGGCACGATCGTCGTCAGCGGCCAGAATATTGGCCTGGTACGGGATAAAGACGGTCAGCTGAAGGTGGCCGACAAGAACCAGCTGCGCCTGCTGCGCACCCGGTTGACCATGGTGTTTCAGCATTTCAATCTGTGGAGCCATATGACGGTGCTGGAGAACGTCATGGAGGCGCCGATTCAGGTGCTGGGCTTAAGCAAACAGGAAGCGCGCGAACGGGCGGTAAAATACCTGGCCAAGGTCGGGATAGACGAACGTCAGCAGGCGAAATACCCGGTGCATCTTTCCGGCGGCCAGCAGCAGCGTGTCTCTATTGCCCGCGCGCTGGCGATGGAGCCGGAAGTGCTGCTGTTCGATGAGCCGACCTCCGCGCTGGATCCGGAGCTGGTGGGCGAAGTGTTACGCATCATGCAGCAGTTGGCGGAAGAGGGGAAAACCATGGTGGTGGTGACCCACGAAATGGGCTTTGCCCGCCACGTCTCTTCGCATGTCATTTTCCTGCATCAGGGAAAAATCGAAGAGGAAGGGCATCCGGACGCGCTGTTCGGCGCGCCGAAAAGCCCGCGCCTGCAGCAGTTTCTGAAAGGTTCGTTGAAATAAACGGCTTACCCGGCGTCTGCGGGCGCCGGGTGGGATTCACGCTCCAGCCGGTAAATCCAGTCATCGTAATCGACGCCGTTCAGATGATAGGCTTTCTCCAGCACCTGCGTGCGCACAAAGCCTTGCTTCTCCAGCAGGCGCGATGATCCACGATTCTCTCCCAACACCCAGGCATTGATGGCCTGTACCCCCAGCGTGCTGAAACCATAATCGCAGATCGCCCGCAGCGCTTCGCTGGCATAGCCTTTTCCCTGAGCCTCGGGCAGCAGCGCATAGCCGACGTCGGCCTCGTGCGGATTTTTAGGGCTGATGCGAAGCCCAATATCGCCCAGCGCATCGCCGCGCTTATTACGTAGAACATACACGCCGGGATCGGCGCAGCGACTGGCGAACACGCTGCGCAACGCCTCCTCGCTTAACACTTCGCCCATAAAACGCATCACCTGCGGATCCTGGCGCAGGCGCAGAAAAAAGGGCCAGTCATCGGTAACAAAGCGGGTAAGCGAAAGGCGAGGCGTGGTGATGGTCGTCATAAGGCAGTCAATTCGAAGAAGAAAAGGCCTACCTTAGCACTTTGCTTCGCCAGGTAACACCGGCGAACCGGCCGGCTGGCGATGAACTCAGGCGCTTCAGGGCGCTGGCTGTCCGGGATATGGCGATGCTGCAGCGCCAGGCTGAGGCCATCCAGGCGTGGAGCATGAGCCAGCAGAATGGAATCAGGGGAGCCAATGCTCCCCTGTGTCAGCCATTAACTCAGCACATCCTTTAGCGCTTCGTCGAGATCGTACCAGCGGAAGGCGAAGCCGGCGGCTTCCAGTCGCTTAGGCAGCGCGCGCTGGCCGCCGAGCACCAGCACAGCTGATTCGCCCATCAGCAGGCGGATGGCGGCGGCGGGAACGCGGAAAATCGCCGGTCGATTGAGCGCATGACCCAGCGCGTGGGCGAACTGCTCGTTATGCACGGGATAGGGCGAAACCATATTGAATGGGCCGCGCAGATCGTTATCCAGCAGCCACAGAATGCCGTTAACCATATCGTCGATATGGATCCAGGCCAGGTACTGTCTGCCGCTGCCGATAGGCCCACCGAGGCCGAGCTTAAAGGCCGGGGTCATTTTGCCAAGAATACCGCCCCGCGGCGCCAGTACCACGCCGGTGCGCAGCAGACAGACGCGGGTGCGCTCGCTTTGCGCTTCGCAGGCAATTTGCTCCCAGCGGGCGCAGAGCTTATGGGTAAACTCATTGTGCGGCGGCTCTTCTTCAGTCACCACCACTTCGCCGAGGTCGCCGTAATAGCCGGTGGCTGACCCGCTGATCAGCACGGAGGGAGGGGTGTCGCTGGCGTGGATCAAGCCCACCAGCCGCTGAGTGAGATCCCAGCGACTATGGCATAAGCGCTGTTTCTGCTCGGCGGTCCAGCGTTTATCGGCGATGGGCTCGCCCGCCAGATTGATGACGGCATCGATGTCATTGAGGTGGTGATGGCCCTCGAAATCGCGCCACAGCGTGACGCGCGGATCGAGACGGGCGCGGGCGGTATCCGGATGTCGGGTGGAGACCGTGACGCTATGCCCAAGCTCCAGCAGTCTGGGTATCAGATGTCGGCCAATCAGGCCGGTACCACCAGTAAGCAGGATCTTCATACCACCTCCCTGACATGGTTAGCGCCGCCAGCTCATGGTCATGGATACCGAGTCGGCATAGCGCAGCGCGTGAAGTTTATCGATCTCCACTTCAGCATATGTGACCCAGTGATGTTCGCATGCGATATTCAGCACATCCTGAGTTAATTTTTCCAGCAGCGAGAAACGACCATTCTCAAGATGGCTAATGATGCGTTTGGTAATGGTGCGGTAGTTCAACGCATCATTAATGTCCTCGCTGTCGCGCGCTTTATCGGCAGGGTAGTGAATGGCCACATTCACTACCACGTCCTGGCGGTTGGCGATCTCTTCCTCTTTAATACCAATAAAAGTACGCAGGCGCAGGTTCTTAATACGAATAATGGCGTCTGGTTGAGACATTGCAGGCTTCCTCCGTGGTTTAAGTCCTGCAATCATACAACAAAGCGCGACGGGCGAGCAGGGGGTTAATAAGGCTGAATTTTTAGCATCGCTTCCACCGTCGCCGGCCGCTGCTTAATGCGCTCATACCAGTTATGCACCGCCGGATAGTTCGCCAGATCGATCCGCTGGCGGACATGGCAGTTCACCCAGGGCCAGGCGGCGATGTCGGCGATGCTGTAGTGGTCCCCGCCCAGCCACGGGCTGGATCCCAGGCGGTGATTCAGTACCCCATAGAGTCGCTGGGTTTCCACCTGAAAACGCTCAATCGCGTAGGGTACGGTTTGCGGCGCTGAGTGGGAAAAATGCTGATTTTGCCCCAGCATCGGCCCCAGGCCGCCGACCTGCCAGAACAACCACTGCAGGGTGGTATAGCGCGCCCGCAGCTCCCCGCTCAGCAGCTTGCCGCTTTTTTCCGCCAGATAGAGCAGGATGGCGCCGGACTCGAAGACGCTCAACGGCGCGCCGCCGTCGGCAGGCATGTGGTCGACGATAGCTGGAATTTTGTTATTCGGCGAAATCGCCAGAAACTGCGGATGAAACTGCTCCCCTTTGCCAATATCGACCCGAATTAGCCGATAGGCCAGCTGCGCCTCTTCGAGAAACAGGGTGATTTTGTGGCCGTTTGGGGTGGGTGCATAGTAGAGATCGATCATAATATTTCCCGCCGTCGTGGGTCGCAAACTGATCGAGTATAGGTGAAGCTGCGCGACCCGGGAGAAAATCCGCGAGCGGGGCGCCAGTCACGCAGCGGGCGAGCAGTGACATCGCCGGTAAGACAGGCTATGTTGGTTTATTGCCCTGTCTACCAACCCTGAGGAAGTTATGAGCCAGCCTGTGATTACCCTGTGGTCCGATGCCGATTTTTTCTCACCGTACGTGATGTCTGTTTATGTCGCGCTGCAGGAAAAGAGCCTGCCTTTTAGCCTTAAAACCATCGACCTGGGCAGCGGCGAACATCTGCAGGCCGGCTGGACGGGCTATACCGCCACCCGTCGCGTACCGCTGCTGGAGGTTGACGATTTCGTGCTGAGCGAGTCTTCGGCGATTACCGAATATCTCGATGAGCGTTTCGCGCCGCCTGAGTGGGAGCGCCTTTATCCACACGATCTGCAAAAGCGGGCCCGCGCCCGGCAGATCCAGGCCTGGCTACGCAGCGATCTGGTGCCCATTCGTGAAGAGCGATCCACCGCCGTGGTGTTTGGCGGGGTGAAAATGCCGGCGCTCAGCGAGGCAGGCAAGCGGTCGGCGGAAAAACTGTTTGCCACCGCTACCACGCTGCTGGCCCACGGCGGGCAAAATTTATTCGGCGAATGGTCTATTGCCGATGCCGACCTGGCGCTGATGCTCAATCGTCTGGTTCTTAATGGCGATGAGGTGCCGGAGGCGCTGGCGGATTATGCGACTTTCCAGTGGCAGCGGGCCTCAATCCAGCGTTACGCGGCGCTTTCCGCCAAACGCGGAGGCTGATAACCCGCCGCGCTTCCGCTATCATAGAGGCATCGTAACCAGTGGAGATGGAACCTATGAAGCTGATGTTTGCCTCCGATATTCATGGTTCGCTACCTGCGACGGAACGCGTGCTTGAGCGGTTCGCGCAAAGTAGCGCCAGGTGGCTGATCATCCTCGGCGATGTGCTTAATCACGGGCCACGCAACGCGCTGCCGGAAGGCTATGCGCCGGCGGAGGTGGCCGAGCGGCTGAACAGCGTGGCGGAGCGCATCATTGCGGTTCGCGGTAACTGCGACAGCGAAGTGGATCAAATGCTGCTTCGTTTTCCCATGACCGCGCCCTGGCAGCAGGTGCTTGGCGAAGGCTACCGCCTGTTTCTGACCCACGGTCATCTTTATAGCCCGGACAATTTGCCACCACTTGCCGCTGGCGATGTCCTGGCGTATGGCCATACTCATATTCCGGTTGCTGAAAAACGCGGGGCGTTCTCTCTGTTTAATCCAGGCTCAGTGAGTATCCCAAAAGGGGGATATTCCGCCAGCTATGGGCTACTGGATGAGGGGCGTCTGCAGGTTTTAGCACTCAATGATAATCAGGTTATTGCAGAGGTCGCAATTTACCCGTAATTTAGCCCTCAATCATAAAGACGCGCCGCAAGAGCGCTTTTAAAGTAAGGTTTCCTGATGGCGGAACAGAATCATTTGGCAAGCACAGAATGGGTCGATATTGTTAATGAAAACAATGAGGTGATAGCACAGTCCAGCCGCGAGCAGATGCGCGCGCAGTGCCTGCGCCACCGGGCGACCTATATCGTCGTTCACGACGGAATGGGGAAAATTCTGGTGCAGCGACGCACCGAGACAAAAGACTTTCATCCGGGCATGCTGGATGCCACCGCCGGCGGCGTCGTGCAGGCTGATGAGCAGTTGCTGGAGTCGGCCCGTCGCGAGGCGGAAGAGGAGTTAGGCATCGCCGGGGTGCCGTTTGCCGATCACGGCCAGTTCTACTACGAAGATAAATTCTGCCGCGTCTGGGGAAGCCTGTTCAGCTGCGTCTCCCATGGGCCGTTTGCCCTGCAGGAAGAGGAGGTGAGCGAGGTGTGCTGGTTAACGCCGGAAGAGATCACCGCCCGCTGCGATGAGTTCACGCCCGACTCGCTGAAAGCGCTGGCGCTGTGGATGACCCGTAACGCCGGCAACGAGTATGATGACGCGGAAGAGAGCGAGCGCGAATAAACGCGCTAACGCGTGGCAGCAACTGCTGTTCGCCTCCTGACAAAAAAAGGCAGCCATCTGGCTGCCTTTTGCTTTCTCTCAGCGGGCGATTACTTCTGCTGCTGAGCTGACTGGATCGCGGTCAGTGCGATAGTGTAGACGATATCGTCAACCAGCGCGCCACGAGACAGATCGTTGACCGGCTTGCGCATACCCTGCAGCATCGGCCCGATGGAGATCAGGTCGGCAGAGCGCTGTACCGCTTTGTAAGTGGTGTTACCGGTGTTCAGATCCGGGAAGATGAACACGGTCGCGCGGCCAGCTACCGGCGAGTTCGGCGCTTTGGATTTCGCGACGTCAGCCATCACCGCGGCGTCATACTGCAGCGGGCCGTCGATCATCAGGTCAGGACGTTTTTCCTGCGCCAGACGGGTCGCTTCGCGGACTTTTTCTACATCGCTACCCGCGCCGGAAGTACCGGTGGAGTAGGAGAGCATCGCCACGCGCGGTTCGATGCCGAAGGCAATCGCGGAGTCAGCGGACTGAATCGCGATTTCCGCCAGCTGCTCTGCGGTCGGATCCGGGTTGATCGCGCAGTCGCCGTAAACATAAACTTGTTCCGGCAGCAGCATGAAGAACACGGAAGAGACCAGCGAGCTGCCCGGTGCGGTTTTGATCAGCTGCAGCGGCGGACGAATGGTGTTGGCGGTGGTGTGTACCGCGCCGGACACCAGGCCATCGACTTCGTCCTGTTCCAGCATCAGGGTGCCGAGAACCACGTTATCTTCCAGCTGCTCGCGGGCGACGGCTTCGGTCATGCCCTTGTTCTTACGCAGTTCGACCAGGCGAGCCACGTAGCTTTCGCGCACCACTTCCGGGTCGACGATTTCGATACCGGCGCCCAGCTCAACGCCCTGCGCTGCTGCAACGCGGTTAATCTCATCCGGGTTGCCCAGCAGCACACAGGTGGCGATCCCGCGTTCGGCGCAGATGGCTGCGGCTTTCACGGTACGCGGCTCGTCGCCTTCCGGCAGAACGACGCGTTTGCCGGCTTTGCGCGCCAGCTCGGTCAGCTGGTAGCGGAAGGCTGGCGGAGAGAGACGACGGCTGCGCTCGGAGGTCGCGGTCAGCGATTCGATCCAGTCGGCGTTGATGTAGTTGGCAACGTATTCCTGAACTTTCTCAATGCGCTCGTGATCGTCAACCGGTACTTCGAGGTTGAAGCTCTGCAGGCTCAGGGAGGTCTGCCAGGTGTTGGTGTTGACCATAAACACCGGCAGGCCGGTGGCGAAGGCGCGTTCGCACAGCTTGCTGATGCGCGCGTCCATTTCATAGCCGCCGGTCAGCAGGATGGCGCCGATTTCCACGCCGTTCATCGCTGCCAGGCAGGCGGCAACCAGCACGTCAGGACGATCTGCGGAAGTAACCAGCAGCGAACCTGCGCGGAAGTGCTCCAGCATGTGCGGGATGCTGCGCGCGCAGAAGGTCACGGATTTCACGCGGCGGGTGTTGATATCGCCTTCGTTGATGATGGTCGCATTCAGGTGATGGGCCATGTCGATCGCGCGGGTGGCGATCAGATCGAAGCTCCACGGTACGGCGCCCAGCACCGGCAGCGCGCTGCCTTTTTGCAGCTGAGCCGGGTCGATCTTCACGACTTTCGCTTTGGATGAGTCGTCGAAAATTTCCGACAGATCAGGACGGGTACGGCCCTGCTCGTCGACCGGCGCGTTCAGTTTGTTGATGATAACGCCGGTGATGCTGGTGTTTTTCGCGCCGCCAAAGCTGTTGCGGGTCAGTTCAATACGCTCGTTCAGCTGTTCTGGCGTATCGGTACCTTGCGACATGACGAAGACGATTTCCGCGTTCAGGGTTTTGGCGATTTCAAAGTTCAGCGCCTGGGCGAACTGATGCTTACGGGTCGGCACCAGGCCTTCCACCAGCACCACTTCCGCGTCCTGGGTGTTCGCGTGATAGTTGGCGATGATCTCTTCCATCAGCACATCTTTCTGATTGCTGGAGAGCAGAGATTCAACGTGGTTCATCTTCAGCGGTTCAGCAGCGGTGGTGGTGGAGGAGCTGGCGCGAACGATGGTGGTGGTCTGGTCCGGGGCATCGCCGCCGGAGCGCGGCTGGGCGATAGGTTTAAAGACGCTCAGACGAACGCCTTTGCGTTCCATAGCGCGGATCACACCGAGGCTGACGCTGGTCAGACCTACGCTGGTACCGGTAGGAATTAACATGATAGTACGGGACACGGTATATCCTCTTTCGTTACCGCCAGTATCAGGCGGGATACAAAACAGCACCACCAGCGACCCGTCATACTCCACGTTGCACGTGCGTTGGCTCTACTTGCTCACCCCGGTCGCGTATGCGCCGGGGATCTGCTGTGTCGCCGCCTTCCTGCAGCGCGAAGTATTGCGGGTCAGGGCTGGCGGTGTGGAATTATGCGGTCAGACGGCTGGCGTCTTGCGCGATGACCAGCTCTTCGTTGGTCGGGATAACCACGGCAGGACGGGTGCCTTCTTTGTTGATGAAGCCAGACTTGCCGAAGCGGGCAGCCAGGTTACGCTCATGGTCAACTTCGAAGCCCAGTACGCCCAGTTTGCCCAGCGACAGCTCACGCACCATCGCGGCGTTTTCACCAATGCCACCGGTGAAGACCACGGCGTCGAGACGGCCGTCCATCAGCGCGGTGTAGGAGCCGATGTATTTCGCCAGGCGGTGGCAGTAGACGTCCATCGCGCGTTTAGCGTCGGCTTTTTCCTGGTAGTTGTCTTCCACGTAGCGGCAGTCGCTGGTGACTTCGGTCAGGCCCAGCAGGCCGGACTCTTTGGTCAGCATTTTGTTGATGGCGTCAACGCTCATGCCCAGGGTGTCGTGCAGATGGAAGATGATTGCCGGATCGATATCGCCGGAGCGGGTACCCATCACCAGGCCTTCCAGCGGGGTCAGACCCATGGAGGTGTCAACGCATTTGCCGTTACGAATAGCGGAAACCGAACCACCGTTGCCAAGGTGGCAGGTGATGATGTTCAGCTCTTCAACCGGCTTGTTCAGGATCTTAGCGGCTTCCTGAGTCACGTAGAAGTGGCTGGTGCCGTGTGCGCCGTAACGACGAACGCCGTGCTCTTTGTACAGGCTGTACGGCAGGGCGTAGAGATAGGATTCTTCCGGCATGGTCTGGTGGAACGCCGTATCGAATACTGCCACGTTTTTGTCTTTCAGGTGCGGGAAGGATTTCAGCGCTTCAGCGATGCCGATCAGATGTGCCGGGTTGTGCAGCGGTGCGAAGGACGCCGCGTCTTTAATGCCCTGAATCACGGACTCGTCGATGACGACGGAGCTGGTGTATTTTTCACCGCCGTGGACGATACGGTGGCCAATTGCGGTCAGCTGAGCAGACAGTTCTGGTTTTTGTGCCAGAATAGTGTTAACGATAAAGTTCAGTGCTTCGCTGTGCGCGGCGCCCGCGCCTAATTCGGCTTCTTGTTTGCCGCCGTCAATTTTCCATTTGATACGGGCTTCTGGCAGGTGGAAGCATTCCGCTAAACCGGACAGGTATTCGTCGCCGTTAACGGCGTCAAGGATAGCAAATTTCAGAGAGGAGCTACCGCAGTTCAGAACCAGTACTAACTTACTCGACATGGAAGTACCTTTTTATGATACGTGGCTAAAAAAACGTCAGTGTGTCATTAGCGTAGCGCAGGATGACCTCGACATTTATGATTAACATCATGCCTTGTTCTGTTTTCAGGCACGATGAGATAAGTACATTTGATTTTATGCCATTTTGCATAATTTTCAGCCAATGGCAGAATATGCGATAATTTGACTAGCCTGGCAAAAGAGTCTATCCGCCCTTTCAGGCGGGCACAGGATACCTGATTGCGGCATCCTTTGCCAAAATCTTTTGAACGATGTCATGCATAGTTGGTGTTTTGCACGAATTTTTTAAGTTTTATATGTAAAGTTGAGGTAAAGCCATGTCGACCCCTGAGAAACGCCCCGTTAGCTTCTTTAGCTTGTTCAACCGCGGGCAGCACTACGCGAAGACCTGGCCTCTCGACAAGCGCCTCGCGCCGGTATTTATTGAAAACCGCATCATTCGTGCCACCCGCTACGCCATCCGCATCATGCCGCCGATCGCCATTTTCACCCTCTGCTGGCAGATAGCGCTGGGCGGCCAGCTGGGGCCCGCCGTGGCCACCGCGCTGTTTGCACTGAGCCTGCCGATGCAGGGGTTATGGTGGTTGGGTAAACGTTCAGTGACGCCGCTGCCGCCTTCCATTCTTAACTGGTTCTACGAAGTACGCGGCAAACTGCAGGAGGCGGGGCAGGCGCTGGCGCCTGTCGAAGGCAAGCCCGATTATCAGGCGTTGGCTGACACGCTTAAGCGCGCCTTCAAACAACTCGATAAAACTTTCCTTGATGATTTGTAATTCACTACGGAAAACGCATATAAAAGAAGGCGCATGATTTATGCGCCTTCTTTATTTCACGCCCTACCGTGCTACAGGAGTCACAACATGGAAATGACCAATGCGCAGCGTCTGATTTTATCCAATCAGTACAAGATGATGACGATGCTCGACCCGGACAATGCGGAGCGCTACCGTCGTCTGCAAACCATCATTGAGCGTGGGTATGGGCTGCAGATGCGTGAACTGGACCGCGAGTTCGGCCAGCTGACGGAAGAAACCTGCCGTACCGTAATCGACATCATGGAGATGTACCACGCGCTACACGTCTCCTGGACCAACCTGAAAGATGCGGCGGGTATCGACGAGCGTCGGGTCACCTTCCTCGGATTTGATGCCGCCACCGAAGCGCGTTTTCTCGGCTACGTGCGCTTTATGGTCAACGTTGAAGGCCGTTACAGCCACTTTGACGCCGGCACCCATGGCTTTAACTCGCAGACCCCGATGTGGGAGAAATATCAGCGGATGCTGAGCGTCTGGCACGCCTGCCCACGCCAGTATCATCTGAGCAGTAACGAAATTAACCAAATCATCAATGCCTGAGGGAGGTGCCCGTGCAGTGTAAAGGTTTCCTGTTCGATTTAGACGGGACGCTGGTAGATTCCTTGCCGGTGGTGGAGCGTTCATGGTGCAAGTGGGGAGATCGTTTCGCCATTGACCATGATGAAATTCTCAGTTTTATTCACGGCAAGCAGGCCATTACCTCCATTCGCCATTTTATGCCGGGTCGCAGCGAGGAGGATATCCAGGCCGAATTCCGTTATCTCGAGCAGATGGAAGCCACTGATATCGAAGGCATCGTCGCTCTACCGGGGGCGTTAGCCCTGCTGAATACGCTCAATGAGGCCGGGATCCCGTGGGCGATTGTCACCTCCGGCTCGATTCCGGTTGCCCATGCGCGTCACCGCGCGGCGGGCCTGCCGATGCCGGAGGTGTTTGTCACCGCTGAGCAGGTGAAGCATGGCAAGCCGGCGCCGGACGCCTATCTGCTGGGCGCCGAGCGGCTGGGTCTGCCTGCCGGGGAGTGCGCGGTGGTGGAAGATGCGCCGGCGGGGCTCCTCTCCGGACTGGCGGCCGGCTGTCGCACTATCGCGGTCAACGTGCCCGCCGATGCCCCCCGTCGGGATGAAGCTGACCTCGTGCTGAGCAGCCTGGAAGATCTGGTGGTTGAACGCCAGACTGACGGCGTGGTAAATGTGCGTCTTAAAGCGTAAACCCATGATTTCGCCCCGCGTCGTCGGGGCTTTTTTATGCCACTATGTCGACTCCCACTTGTGACAAGGAAACGTTGTGAACGGTGAATTGATTTGGGTTTTATCCCTCCTGGCCATCGCGGTTGTGCTGTTTGCTACCGGTAAGGTGCGCATGGATGCTATCGCCCTGATGGTCATTGTCGCCTTTGTCCTCAGCGGCACGCTGACGCTGACCGAAGCTTTTTCCGGGTTCAGCGATCCTAACGTGATCCTGATTGCCGCCCTGTTTATTATCGGCGACGGCCTGGTGCGTACCGGGGTGGCCACCAAGATGGGCGCCTGGCTGGTGAGCGTGGCAGGCAACAGCGAAACCAAAATGCTGATCTACCTGATGCTCACCGTCGCCGGGTTGGGCGCGTTTATGAGCTCCACCGGCGTGGTCGCCATTTTCATTCCGGTGGTCCTCAGCGTCTCGGCGCGGATGAATACCTCACCCTCGCGGCTGATGATGCCGCTGAGCTTCGCCGGGCTTATCAGCGGGATGATGACCCTGGTGGCGACGCCGCCCAATCTGGTGGTCAACAGTGAACTGCTGCGCGAAGGACTGCACGGCTTCAGTTTTTTCAGCGTCACGCCGATTGGCCTGGTGGTGCTGATCCTGGGCATCGTCTATATGCTGGCGGTGCGCTTTATGCTGAAGACGGATAATGGCGATTCCGCGCGCGATGGGCGAAAAAGAAGTACCTTTCGCGATTTGATCCGCGAATATCACCTCACCGGCCGCGCTCGCCGGCTGGCGATCCGACCCGGTTCGCCGATGATCGGTCAGCGGCTGGATGATTTAAAGCTGCGTGAGCGCTACTGTGCCAACGTCATCGGCGTTGAGCGCTGGCGGCGGTTCCGTCGGGTGATTGTTAACGTCAATGGGGTCTCGGAATTTCGCGCCCGCGACGTCCTGCTGATCGATATGTCTGCCTCCGATGTCGACTTGCGCCAGTTCTGCGGCGAGCAAATGCTCGAGCCGATGGTGCTGCGCGGGGAGTATTTTGCCGATCAGGCGCTGGATGTGGGGATGGCGGAGGTGGCGCTGATCCCGGATTCAGAGATGATGGGCAAAACGGTGCGTGAGATAGCCTTCCGCACCCGGTTTGGTCTCAATATCGTCGGCATGAAGCGCGATGGCAAGGCGATGGATGGTTCCGTGGTCGATGAGCCGCTGCAGCTCGGCGATATTCTGCTGGTGGTCGGCAACTGGCGGCAAATTGCCCTGCTGGCGAAGCGCGGCCGGGATTTCGTGGTGCTCAATATGCCGGTTGAGGTTGATGACGCTTCGCCGGCCCACAGCCAGGCTCCGCACGCGATTTTCTGTCTGGTGCTGATGGTGGCCCTGATGCTGACGGATGAAATCCCCAACCCCATCGCCGCGATCATCGCCTGTCTGCTGATGGGCAAATTCCGCTGTATCAACGCCGAAAGCGCCTACAAGGCGATCCACTGGCCGAGCATCATTCTGATTGTCGGGATGATGCCGTTCGCCCTGGCGTTGCAGAAAACCGGTGGGGTGGATCTGGTGGTTAAGGGACTAATGGACGTCGCCGGAGGCGAGGGGCCTTATCTGATGCTCGGCTGCCTGTTTGTGATGTGCGCGGCGATAGGCCTGTTTATCTCTAACACGGCCACCGCGGTGCTGATGGCGCCTATTGCCCTGGCGGCGGCGAAGTCGATGGGTGTGTCGCCTTATCCCTTTGCCATGGTGGTGGCGATGGCGGCTTCGGCGGCGTTTATGACCCCGGTCTCTTCGCCGGTTAATACTCTGGTGCTTGGCCCGGGTAAGTACTCATTTAGCGATTTTGTCAAAATCGGCGTGCCCTTTACCGTGCTGGTGATGGTGGTCTGCGTTCTGCTGATCCCGGTGCTCTTCCCGTTTTAAGATATGCAGGCCGGGTAGGGGGCGACCGCTGCCCGGCCTGAAAAATTACAGCGGCGAATCCTGGCTGATTTCATCCAGCGACAGCTGGAAGCTCGGGACAAACACCTGCATAAAGTAATCCATCTCCGCGCTGCGCCGCGACGCCAGCGTTTTTTCCAGACGGCCTTTGGCCAGCAGAAATTCGTTGTTGCCCGCCGACAGCTCTTCGAGGCATTTCAGGTAGGCGCAGAGGGCGTCAGCCTGTTTGACGATCGACTGCTCTTCCTCACTGTAATGATGCTCGTCAATCAGCGGTTCGAAAATATCGCGCAGCTCGTCAGGCACCATATCCACCAGCTTCTGCTGGGCGATTTTCTCAATCGCCTTATATTCCTGAGCAATCTGTGAATTAAAATATTTCACCGGGGTAGGGAGATCACCGGTTAAAACCTCGGAGGCGTCGTGGTACATCGCCAGCAGGGCGATACGCTCTGGGTTGACCTGGCCGCCAAATTTGCGGTTTTTAATCGCCGCCAGCGCGTGGGCGACCATCGCCACCTGCAGGCTGTGCTCGGAGACATTTTCGGTGCGCACGTTGCGCATCAGCGGCCAGCGGTTAATCAGTTTCAGACGGGAGAGGTGGGCAAAGAAATGACTCTGACTCATAGGGACCCTTAATCAGTGACAACATCGGGTTCCATTGTGCGCAGGGATCGCCGCCGGATGCAAACGCCGGCGGCAGCACGACTAAAGCTGATGGTAGCCGGAGAGAAAGCGGCCAAAGCGGGAGATCGCCATCTCCAGGTCGTCTTCGCGAGGCAGGGTCACAATACGCACGTGATCCGGCCACGGCCAGTTAAAGGCAGTACCCTGCACCAGCAGCACTTTCTCCTGCAGCAGGAAATCGAGCACCATTTTCTGGTCGTCGTGAATATTGAAGCGTTTGGCGTCAATTTTCGGGAACATGTACAGCGCGCCTTTTGGCTTCATGCAGGAGACGCCCGGAATATCGTTGATCAGCTCCCAGGCGCGGTTGCGTTGTTCATACAGACGCCCGCCGGGAATGATGAATTCGCTGATACTCTGGTAGCCGCCCAGCGCGGTCTGGATAGCATGCTGGGCCGGCACGTTGGCGCACAGACGCATCGAGGCCAGCATTTCCAGTCCTTCGATATAGCCTTTCGCGTGTTTTTTCGGGCCATTCAGCACCATCCAGCCCTGACGGAAGCCGGCGACGCGGTAAGTTTTCGACAGTCCGTTGAAGGTCACCGTCAGCAGATCCGGCGCCAGAGCGGCAATCGAGTGATGCTGGGCTTCGTCGTAGAGGATCTTGTCGTAGATCTCATCGGCGAAAATAATCAGGTTGTGCTGGCGGGCGATCTCCACGATCTCCTGCAGCAGCTCTTTGGAGTAGACCGCGCCGGTGGGGTTGTTGGGGTTGATGATCACGATCCCGCGGGTGCGAGGCGTGATTTTGGCGCGGATATCGTCAAGATCCGGAAACCAGTCAGAGGATTCGTCACACAGATAGTGCACCGCTTTACCACTGGAAAGAGACACCGCCGCCGTCCACAGCGGGTAGTCCGGAGCGGGAACCAGCATCTCATCGCCACTGTTTAACAGCGCCTGCATCGCCTGCACAATCAGCTCGGACACGCCGTTGCCGATGTAAATATCTTCCACGGTGACATCGCGCATTCCCCGCGCCTGGTAATGCTGCATGATAGCTTTACGCGCCGAGTACAATCCTTTCGAATCGCAGTATCCCTGGGCGGTAGGCAGATTGCGGATGACGTCGACGAGGATCTCGTCAGGGGCCTCGAAGCCGAAGGGTGCCGGGTTGCCGATGTTCAGTTTCAGAACCTTATTGCCTTCTTCTTCAAGACGTTTCGCTTCTTTCAGAACCGGTCCGCGGATGTCATAACAGACGTTCTCTAACTTGCTGGATTTTTCGATGGGGGACATGAATCTTGACCTTTTAGCTGTTATCGCCACTCCCTGCCGTGGAAGTCAGCACGGAACAATGTACTCCGCCTCCCCGCTGTTTTGAAGGCTTTGCAGGAGAAGATTTTGCTAATGCAGGATTTTAAGCGTAATTGATTTATCTGTTGGTTGCTGGTTTTTCCTATTGTTTATGCCTTTTCATGGCATTTTTTCGGTCGTCTATGTTGATGTAGTGCCTTTTTTACCATCATTTATCTGGTTTGTTGGTTAGGTAAACGGGGCGCTGGAGAATGGGGGGCGGCTAGAAAACGCTATTCTTAATCTCATAGCGGTTGATTTGTAATTTTGATGTTAAATAATTTTAATAAAAAACTGCGCGTAAGCGCATTATTATTATTTTTGACAGGTAATAATCTGAGGTTTGTTAATTTATATAAAATGTTGAAAAAAATTTAAAATTATCTCAGTTAATCCTTATTAAGGCTTATAAAAAGGATGGGAATCGGTTAGAATATCGCCGTTAATATCAGTGGTAGTCGGCATGAATTATGGCTGAATTGATATTTAATATATTGTTATTACAGGATTTTATTGTTCGTCGTTCGCCAAAAAGAAGTCCGGCGAAAGAGAGGCTTTCTCACCACTACTGCGCGATTTTCCGGGGCGACGTAAGACGCCTGGCTGGCCGTGGTAATAAATAATAATGAGAAATACGAACAATATATTACTCCGGTGTTCTGCGCATTTGCTCAGACGAGTACTTTGGCATGTAATAACGTTCGTCCAGTTGTTTATCCGCCATCAGACGGTGAGCACGAGGCTCAGGGAATAGCCGGAAACCTGGCGTAAAGCATCAACAAGGCAGGTCAGCGTTAGCCACCTGTAAGTGAAGAAAGATGATTAATACAACACGTCCGATACTCAACCTCGATCTCGATCTGCTGCGCACCTTTGTAGCAGTCGCTGATTTGAACACCTTCGCCGCCGCCGCCGCCGCAGTGTGTCGTACCCAGTCCGCGGTCAGCCAGCAAATGCAACGCCTGGAGCAACTGGTTGGCAAGGAGCTTTTCGCTCGTCACGGACGCAATAAACTGCTGACCGAGCAGGGCATCCAGCTGCTGGGCTATGCCCGCAAAATCCTGCGCTTTAACGATGAAGCCTGCATGTCGCTGATGTATGGCAGCCTGCAGGGGGGACTGACCATCGGCGCGTCGGAAGAAACCGCTGATACTATCCTGCCGTTTCTGTTAAACCGCATCGGCTGCTTCTATCCCAGAATGACGCTGGAGATTAAAGTCCATCCCCATGCCGTCATCATGGCGATGCTGAGCGCGGGAGAGGTCGATCTGGCATTAACCACCCATCAGCTTCCCGGTTTTACCGCTTTCACGCTGAGAACGTCGCCTACCCTCTGGTACTGTGCAGCGGACTACGTGCTGGCGAAAGGGGAATCGATCCCCCTCATCTTGCTCGAAGAGCCTGGCCCGTTCCGTGAGGACATCATCGCCGCGCTGGAGGCTGCCCGCGTCTCCTGGCATTTGGCTCACGGCGCCTCGTCGCTCTCCGGGGTGAAAGCGGCGGTGAAAGCCGGGCTGGGGGTCACCGCGCGTCCGGTCGAAATGATGAGCCCGGATTTGCGCGTGGCCGGCATCAGCGATGGCCTGCCGGTCCTGCCGGATACCCGGTACGTCGTTAGCTGCAATCCGCAGACGGTGGGCGAACTACCGCAGGCGATTTTTCAATCACTGAGCCAGGAGAGCGATCCCTGGCGCGCCGGGCCGGCACTTACTCCGGAAGAGGGAGGAAGCACCTTCATTTTGTGAGGTTATTTTGCTAACAAAGATCACAAAAACTGGTAACAGAATGTAAGTGCCCAAAAAGAGCCTCAAGGGTGGGTTTCCCGTCTGGTGGCTCTTTTTTTTGCACTATTATTGATGTTTTGAATCTTTTTTTTATTTCTTTGCAAGAAAATCAGCATATTGGCGTGACCTGGCGCTCACCTTGCCGACTTTTCCCAGCACTTTCAACACTTCCTGCTAATGTTAAAAAACCGGATGGATTGTTGCCGATTTCCTGGGGTAATTAACAAAACCGTGTCGCAGATCAAGAAAATACCCCTCTTTGGGGGGAGGAATCGAGGCTAAATCCTGTCAAAATAGCAGGGATTTTTGATTTACGACGGAAACGGACACGATTCAACAACACTAAAACCGAACAGTATGCAAGGTTATTTCGCATAAAAGGGCATTTAATGTTAATGAAAAGATTCCAATGTAAATTAATGTTATGAAAACTTTTGTTAAAGTTGACAAAAGGTTAAAGAAAGGGGTAAAAAGCCACGGCATCTGGGCTTCTCACATCTTCCAGGGACGCTTTTTTGCACGGTTATTTTTTATTCCTCCCGTGAAACGCTGTGGCGTTCATCTGCCAGTAAGAGCAGAGGGTTTTGGCGCTACACTTTTTTGGTTAAGCAATGCGTATGTCAACATCCACTGAAGTCATCGCTCATCACTGGGCATTCGCTATATTTCTCATCATCGCTATCGGCCTGTGCTGCCTGATGCTCGTCGGCGGCTGGTACCTTGGCGGTCGCGCGCGCGCGCGTAGCAAAAACACGCCGTTTGAATCGGGGATCGACTCCGTTGGTTCGGCCCGCTTACGTCTTTCTGCGAAGTTTTATCTGGTTGCCATGTTCTTCGTTATCTTCGACGTGGAAGCCCTGTATCTCTACGCATGGTCGACCTCCATCCGCGAGAGCGGTTGGGTCGGCTTTGTGGAAGCCGCAATTTTCATTTTAGTGCTACTGGCTGGTCTGGTTTATCTCGTTCGCATCGGCGCACTGGACTGGACGCCCGCGCGTTCCCGTCGCACGCTGGTTAACCCGGAAACAGACAGTCCCACTAACCGTCATATGCAGTAAAAGCGAGGCAATAAGATGGATTATACGCTCACCCGCATAGATCCTAACGGTGAGAACGACCGTTACCCCCTGCAGAAACAGGAGATCGTTACCGACCCCCTGGAGCAGGAAGTCAACAAAAGCGTGTATATGGGGAAACTCGAACACGCGCTGCATGACATGGTGAACTGGGGCCGTAAGAACTCAATTTGGCCGTATAACTTCGGCCTTTCTTGCTGTTATGTGGAAATGGTGACGTCATTCACTGCGGTGCATGACGTTGCGCGCTTTGGGGCCGAAGTTCTGCGCGCCTCTCCGCGTCAGGCGGACCTGATGGTGGTCGCCGGAACCTGCTTCACCAAAATGGCGCCGGTGATTCAGCGTCTCTATGATCAGATGCTGGAGCCGAAGTGGGTGATTTCCATGGGCGCCTGCGCGAACTCCGGCGGCATGTACGACATCTATTCCGTCGTCCAGGGCGTGGATAAATTCATCCCGGTCGATGTGTACATCCCGGGCTGCCCGCCGCGTCCGGAGGCCTATATGCAGGCGCTGATGCTGCTGCAGGAGTCCATTGGTAAAGAACGTCGTCCGCTCTCATGGGTGGTTGGCGATCAGGGCGTCTATCGCGCCAATATGCAGTCGGAACGCGAGCGTAAACGCGGCGAACGTATTGCAGTGACCAATCTGCGGACGCCGGACGAGATTTAATTTGCGCCTGCGGGCGGGAGAAACACTTCGCAAATCAATCTACAACAGCGCGAAGTCTCGCCCGGCAGTCACCACGGACCTTTTGCAATGGTGAACAATATGACCGATTTAACCGCGCATGACGCCGCACCAGCCTGGCAAACCCGCGATCACCTTGATGACCCGG
This sequence comes from Klebsiella pneumoniae complex sp. WS1778, assembly GCF_049472055.1. Taxonomy (NCBI): domain Bacteria; kingdom Pseudomonadati; phylum Pseudomonadota; class Gammaproteobacteria; order Enterobacterales; family Enterobacteriaceae; genus Klebsiella; species Klebsiella pneumoniae complex sp. WS1778. The sequence continues at coordinate 1,795,531 of NZ_JBKGTJ010000001.1, read as the reverse complement.
TGATCGGCGAACTGCGCAACCGCTTTGGGCCGGATGCCTTTACCGTTCAGCCAACCCGCACCGGCGTACCGGTGGTATGGGTCAAGCGCGAGCAGCTGCTTGAGGTGGGTGATTTCCTGAAGAAATTGCCGAAGCCTTACGTGATGCTGTTTGACCTGCACGGTATGGACGAACGTCTGCGCACGCACCGCGATGGCCTGCCCGCCGCGGATTTTTCCGTTTTCTATCACCTGATTTCCATCGACCGCAACCGCGACATCATGCTCAAGGTGGCGCTGTCTGAAAACGATCTGCATCTGCCAACCTTCACCAAACTGTTCCCCAACGCCAACTGGTATGAACGTGAAACCTGGGAAATGTTTGGTATTACCTTCGATGGCCACCCAAATCTGCGTCGCATCATGATGCCGCCGACCTGGGAAGGCCACCCGCTGCGTAAAGACTACCCGGCGCGCGCCACCGAATTCGATCCGTTTGAGCTGACCAAAGCCAAACAGGATCTGGAGATGGAAGCGCTGACTTTCAAACCGGAAGAGTGGGGCATGAAACGCGGCACCGACAACGAGGACTTCATGTTCCTCAACCTCGGTCCGAACCACCCGTCCGCGCACGGTGCCTTCCGCATTATTCTGCAGCTGGATGGCGAAGAGATCGTCGACTGCGTGCCGGATATCGGTTACCACCACCGCGGCGCCGAGAAGATGGGCGAGCGCCAGTCCTGGCACAGCTACATCCCGTACACCGACCGTATCGAATACCTTGGCGGCTGCGTCAACGAGATGCCGTACGTGCTGGCCGTAGAAAAACTGGCCGGGATCACCGTGCCGGATCGCGTCAACGTGATCCGCGTGATGCTCTCCGAACTGTTCCGCATCAACAGCCACCTGCTGTATATCTCAACCTTTATTCAGGACGTCGGCGCGATGACGCCGGTCTTCTTCGCCTTTACCGATCGGCAGAAAATCTACGATCTGGTGGAAGCGATCACCGGTTTCCGTATGCACCCGGCGTGGTTCCGCATCGGCGGCGTCGCGCACGATCTGCCGCGCGGCTGGGATCGTCTGCTGCGTGAGTTCCTCGAGTGGATGCCGAAGCGTCTGGACTCCTATGAAAAAGCCGCCCTGCGCAACACCATTCTGAAGGGCCGTTCCGTCGGCGTGGCAGCCTATACCGCCAAAGAGGCGCTGGAGTGGGGCACCACCGGCGCAGGCCTGCGCGCCACAGGTATCGGCTTCGACGTGCGTAAATGGCGTCCTTATTCTGGCTACGAAAATTTCGACTTCGAAGTCCCGACCGGCGGTGGCGTTTCTGACTGCTACACCCGCGTGATGCTGAAAGTCGAAGAGCTGCGCCAGAGCCTGCGCATTCTTCAGCAGTGCCTCGACAATATGCCGGAAGGGCCGTTCAAAGCGGATCACCCGCTGACCACGCCGCCGCCGAAAGAGCGCACGCTGCAGCATATCGAAACCCTGATCACCCACTTCCTGCAGGTATCGTGGGGCCCGGTCATGCCGGCCAACGAATCCTTCCAGATGATTGAGGCGACCAAGGGGATTAACAGTTACTACCTGACCAGCGACGGCAGCACCATGAGCTACCGTACCCGCGTCCGCACGCCGAGCTTTGCGCACCTGCAGCAGATCCCGTCGGCGATCCGCGGCAGCCTGGTATCCGACCTGATCGTCTATCTGGGTAGTATCGATTTTGTTATGTCAGACGTGGACCGCTAATTATGCACGAGAATCAACAACCACAAACCGAGGCTTTTGAGCTGAGTGCGGCAGAGCGTGAGGCTATTGAGCACGAGAAGCACCACTACGAAGACCCGCGTGCGGCGTCCATCGAAGCGCTGAAAATCGTTCAGAAACAGCGCGGCTGGGTGCCGGATGGCGCGATCTACGCCATTGCCGATGTGCTGGGCATCCCGGCCAGCGACGTCGAAGGCGTGGCGACGTTCTATAGCCAAATTTTCCGCCAGCCGGTTGGCCGTCACGTGATCCGCTACTGCGACAGCGTGGTGTGTCACATTACCGGCTATCAGGGGATTCAGGCCGCCATCGAGAAGAAGCTGAACATCAAGCCAGGGCAGACCACCTTTGATGGCCGCTTTACCCTGCTGCCGACCTGCTGCCTGGGCAACTGCGACAAGGGACCGACCATGATGATTGATGAGGACACTCACAGCCATCTGACGCCGGAGGCAATTCCTGACCTGCTGGAGCAGTACAAATGAAAACCGTAATTCGTACTGCGGAAACGCATCCGCTCACCTGGCGCCTGCGCGACGACAAGCAGCCGGTCTGGCTGGACGAGTATCGCAGCAAAAATGGCTATGAAGGGGCGCGAAAAGCGCTGACCGGCATGGCGCCGGACGAGATCGTCACGGCGGTAAAAGACGCTGGCCTGAAAGGGCGCGGCGGCGCGGGCTTCTCCACCGGTCTGAAGTGGAGCCTGATGCCGAAAGACGAATCCATGAACATCCGTTACCTGCTGTGTAACGCCGATGAGATGGAGCCGGGCACCTATAAAGACCGCCTGCTGATGGAGCAGCTCCCGCACCTGCTGGTGGAAGGCATGCTGATCTCCGCCTTTGCGCTGAAGGCTTATCGCGGCTACATCTTCCTGCGCGGAGAGTATATCGAAGCGGCCCAGCATCTGCGCCGCGCGATTGCCGAAGCCACCGAGGCGGGCCTGCTGGGGAAAAATATCCTCGGCACTGGTTTTGACTTCGAGCTGTTTGTCCACACCGGGGCAGGACGCTATATCTGCGGCGAAGAGACGGCGCTGATCAACTCCCTGGAAGGCCGCCGCGCTAACCCGCGCTCCAAGCCGCCGTTCCCGGCGAGCTCCGGCGTGTGGGGTAAGCCGACCTGCGTCAACAACGTGGAAACCCTGTGCAACGTGCCGGCGATTCTGGCTAACGGCGTCGAGTGGTACCAGAACATCTCCACCAGTAAAGATGCCGGCACCAAGCTGATGGGCTTCTCCGGCCGCGTGAAGAACCCGGGCGTCTGGGAGCTGCCGTTCGGCACCACTGCCCGCGAGATCCTTGAAGATTACGCCGGCGGTATGCGCGATGGCCTGAAGTTTAAAGCCTGGCAGCCGGGTGGGGCAGGGACCGACTTCCTCACCGAAGCGCACCTCGATCTGCCGATGGAGTTCGAAAGCATTGGTAAAGCGGGCAGCCGTCTGGGCACCTCGCTGGCGATGGCCGTTGACCACGAGATCAACATGGTCTCGCTGGTGCGCAACCTCGAAGAGTTCTTTGCCCGCGAGTCCTGTGGCTGGTGTACGCCGTGCCGCGATGGTCTGCCGTGGAGCGTGAAGATCCTGCGCGCCCTGGAGCGCGGCGAAGGTCAGCCTGGCGATATCGAAACGCTTGAGCAACTGTGTCGATTCCTGGGCCCAGGGAAAACCTTCTGCGCGCACGCGCCGGGCGCGGTTGAGCCGCTGCAGAGCGCGATTAAATATTTCCGCGAAGAATTCGAGGCTGGCATTAAGCAGCAGTTCAGCAATACCCATGCAATCAACGGGATTCAGCCGAACCTGCTTAAGACGCGCTGGTAATCTAAAGGTTTTTTTATTTTTGGAAGCACGCTAATGGCTACGATTCATGTAGACGGCAAAGAATACGAGGTCAACGGAGCGGACAACCTGCTGGAGGCTTGTCTCTCTCTTGGGCTTGATATTCCCTACTTTTGCTGGCATCCGGCGCTAGGGAGCGTCGGTGCTTGCCGCCAGTGTGCGGTGAAGCAATATCAGAACGCGGAAGACACGCGTGGTCGCCTGGTGATGTCCTGTATGACTCCGGCATCCGACGGCACCTTTATTTCTATCGACGACGGCGAAGCGAAGCAGTTCCGCGAAAGCGTGGTGGAGTGGCTGATGACCAACCACCCGCACGACTGCCCGGTCTGCGAAGAGGGCGGCAACTGCCACCTGCAGGATATGACGGTGATGACCGGCCATAGCTTCCGCCGCTATCGTTTTACCAAGCGTACCCACCGCAACCAGGATCTGGGGCCGTTTATTTCTCACGAAATGAACCGCTGCATCGCCTGCTACCGCTGCGTGCGCTACTACAAAGATTATGCCGACGGCACCGATCTGGGCGTCTATGGCGCCCACGACAACGTCTACTTCGGCCGCCCGGAAGATGGCACCCTGGAAAGCGAATTCTCCGGCAACCTGGTGGAAGTCTGCCCGACCGGCGTCTTCACCGATAAAACGCACTCCGAGCGTTATAACCGTAAGTGGGACATGCAGTTTGCGCCGAGCATCTGCCAGCAGTGTTCCATTGGCTGCAACATCAGCCCGGGCGAACGCTATGGCGAGCTGCGTCGTATCGAAAACCGCTATAACGGGACCGTTAACCGCTACTTCCTCTGCGACCGCGGTCGTTTCGGCTATGGCTATGTGAACCTGAAAGACCGTCCGCGTCAGCCGGTTCAGCGCCGCGGCGACGATCTGATCGCGCTCAACGCCGAACAGGCGATGCAGGGGGCGGCGGATATCCTGCGTCAGTCGAAGAAAGTCATTGGTATCGGTTCTCCGCGCGCCAGCATTGAAAGCAACTTCGCGCTGCGTGAGCTGGTCGGTAGCGAAAACTTCTATACCGGCATCGCTAAAGGCGAACAAGCGCGCCTGCAGATGATGCTTAAAGTGCTGCGTGAAGGCGGGATCCATACCCCGACGCTGCGCGATATCGAATCCTACGATGCGGTACTGGTGCTGGGCGAAGACATTACCCAGACCGGCGCGCGCGTCGCGCTGGCGGTGCGTCAGGCGGTGAAAGGGAAAGCACGCGAAATGGCGGCGGCACAGAAAGTGGCCGACTGGCAGATTGCGGCGATCCTCAACATCGGCCAGCGCGCCAAGCACCCGCTATTCGTCACCAACATCGATGACACCCGCCTGGATGACATCGCCGCGTGGACCTACCGCGCGCCGGTAGAAGATCAGGCGCGTCTCGGCTTCGCCATCGCCCATGCGCTGGACGACAGCGCGCCGGCGGTTGACGGCCTGAGCCGCGAACTGCAGGGTAAAGTCGATGTCATCGTCCAGGCGCTGGCCGGGGCGAAAAAACCACTGATTATTTCCGGGACCAACGCCGGCAGCATGGAGATCATCCAGGCCGCTGCTAACGTGGCGAAAGCCCTGAAAGGCCGTGGCGCCGACGTCGGCGTGACCATGGTTGCCCGCGCGGTGAACAGCGTCGGTCTGGGCATGATCGGCGGCGGCTCGCTCGAGGAGGCGCTCGACGAACTGGAAAGCGGCGCCGCAGACGCAGTTATCGTGCTGGAAAACGACCTTCACCGTCATGCTTCCGCCGCCCGCGTCGACGCAGCGCTCTCCAAAGCGCCGCTGGTGATGGTGGTTGACCATCAGCGCACGGCGATTATGGACAAAGCGCACCTGGTGCTCTCCGCAGCAAGCTTTGCGGAAAGCGACGGTACCGTGGTGAACAACGAAGGCCGCGCCCAGCGTTTCTTCCAGGTCTACGACCCGGCCTACTACGACGCGAAAACCGTGATGCTGGAAAGCTGGCGCTGGCTGCATTCTCTGCACAGCACCGTTAACAACCGTCAGGTTGACTGGACGCAGCTGGACCACGTTATCGATGCCGCGATTGCCGCACTGCCGCAGCTGGCGGGCATAAAAGATGCCGCGCCGGATGCGACCTTCCGCATTCGTGGGCAGAAACTGGCGCGTGAACCGCACCGCTACAGCGGCCGCACGGCGATGCGCGCTAACATCAGCGTCCACGAGCCGCGTCAGCCGCAGGATAAAGACACGATGTTCGCCTTCTCCATGGAAGGGAACAACCAGCCGTCTGCCCCGCGTTCGCAGATCCCGTTCGCCTGGGCGCCGGGCTGGAACTCCCCGCAGGCATGGAACAAGTTCCAGGATGAAGTGGGCGGGAAACTGCGCCATGGCGATCCGGGCGTCCGCCTGTTTGAAGCTTCCGCCAGCGGGCTGGAATACTTCACGGCGGTGCCGGCCAGCTTCCAGGCGGAAGAGGGGAAATGGCGTATCGCACCTTATTATCACCTGTTTGGCAGCGATGAGTTGTCACAGCGCGCGCCGGTGTTCCAGAGCCGGATGCCTGAGCCGTACATCAAGCTGAACCCGGCGGATGCCGCGAAGCTTGGCGTCAACGCCGGGGCGATGCTCTCCTTTAGCGTGGAAGGCCAGACCCTGCGTCTGCCGCTGGTTATCTCTGAAGGTCTGACCGCAGGGCAGGTTGGCTTACCGATGGGCATGCCGGGCATTGCGCCGGTACTGACCGGATCGCGTATTGATTCACTGCAGGAGGCGAAAGCATGAGCTGGTTAACGCCGGATCTTATCGACATTCTGTTAAGCATCCTGAAGGCCGTGGTCATTCTGCTGGTGGTGGTCACCTGCGGCGCGTTCATGAGCTTCGGCGAGCGTCGTCTGCTCGGTCTGTTCCAGAACCGCTACGGGCCAAACCGGGTGGGCTGGGGCGGTTCGCTGCAGCTGGTCGCCGACATGATCAAGATGTTCTTTAAAGAGGACTGGATCCCGCGCTTTTCCGATCGCGTGATCTTTACTCTGGCGCCGGTTATCGCCTTTACCTCGCTGCTGCTGGCCTTCGCTATCGTGCCGGTCAGCCCGACGTGGGTGGTGGCTGACCTGAACATCGGGATCCTGTTCTTCCTGATGATGGCAGGCCTGGCGGTTTACGCGGTGCTGTTCGCCGGTTGGTCGAGCAACAACAAATACTCCCTGCTGGGGGCGATGCGTGCTTCCGCGCAGACCCTAAGCTACGAAGTGTTCCTCGGCCTCTCCCTGATGGGCGTGGTGGCGCAGGCGGGGTCATTCAATATGACCGATATCGTCAACAACCAGGCGCATCTGTGGAACGTTATCCCGCAGTTCTTCGGCTTCGTGACGTTCGCCATCGCCGGCGTGGCGGTGTGTCACCGTCACCCGTTCGACCAGCCGGAAGCGGAGCAGGAGCTGGCCGATGGTTACCACATTGAATACTCCGGCATGAAGTTCGGTCTGTTCTTCGTGGGTGAATACATCGGTATCGTCACCGTTTCAGCGCTGATCGTCACGCTGTTCTTCGGCGGCTGGAATGGCCCGTGGTTACCTCCTTTCATCTGGTTCGCGCTGAAAACCGCGTTCTTCATGATGATGTTCATTTTGATCCGCGCATCATTACCGCGTCCGCGCTATGACCAGGTAATGTCCTTTGGCTGGAAGGTATGCCTGCCGTTAACGCTGGTCAACTTGTTGGTAACGGCGGCTGTCATTCTCTGGCAGGCGCAATAAGGGGTGAATTGAACATGACCTTAAAAGAATTATTGGTGGGGTTCGGCACCCAGGTCCGGAGTATCTGGATGATTGGCCTGCATGCCTTCGCCAAACGTGAAACCCGGATGTACCCGGAAGAGCCGGTCTATTTGCCGCCGCGTTATCGCGGCCGCATCGTGCTGACGCGCGATCCGGACGGTGCAGAGCGCTGCGTCGCCTGTAACCTGTGTGCGGTAGCCTGCCCGGTGGGCTGTATTTCGCTGCAGAAAGCAGAGACGGTAGACGGCCGCTGGTACCCTGAGTTCTTCCGCATCAACTTCTCACGCTGCATCTTCTGCGGTCTGTGCGAAGAAGCGTGCCCGACCACGGCGATCCAGTTGACCCCTGACTTCGAGCTGGGTGAATACAAACGTCAGGATCTGGTGTACGAAAAAGAGGATCTGCTGATTTCCGGTCCGGGCAAATACCCGGAATATAACTTCTACCGGATGGCGGGTATGGCAATCGACGGCAAAGATAAGGGCGAAGCGGAAAACGAAGCTAAGCCGATCGACGTCAAGAGCCTGTTACCGTAAGGAGAGGTCAATGGAATTCGCTTTTTATATCTGTGGCCTGATCGCCATCCTCGCAACCTTGCGGGTCGTCACCCACACCAATCCGGTGCATGCGCTGCTGTACCTGATCATTTCGCTGTTAGCGATTGCCGGGGTGTTCTTCTCGCTGGGCGCGTACTTCGCCGGGGCGCTGGAGATTATCGTCTACGCTGGGGCCATTATGGTGCTGTTCGTCTTCGTGGTGATGATGCTCAACCTGGGCGGCAGCGAAATCGAACAGGAACGCAAATGGCTGCAGCCGGGGATCTGGATTGGCCCGGCCATCCTCTCCGCAGTGCTGCTGGTGGTTATCGTTTACGCCATTCTGGGGATTAACGACCAGGGTATCGACGGCGCGGCAATCAACGCTAAAGAAGTGGGTATTGCGCTGTTTGGGCCGTACGTCCTGGCGGTGGAGCTGGCCTCCATGCTGCTGCTGGCGGGCCTGGTGGTCGCCTTCCACATCGGTCGCGAAGAGCGCGCCGGCGAGGTGCTGAGCAACCGCGTGAACGACAGCGACAAAAGAAAAACGGAGGAACACGCATGATCCCCTTAACACATGGACTGATCCTCGCGGCCATCCTGTTTGTGCTTGGTCTGACGGGGCTGGTGATCCGCCGCAATCTGCTGTTTATGTTGATCAGCCTGGAAATCATGATTAACGCCGCCGCGCTGGCCTTTGTGGTTGCGGGAAGCTACTGGGGCCAGGCAGATGGTCAGATTATGTATATCCTCGCTATCAGCCTTGCGGCTGCGGAAGCGAGTATCGGTCTGGCGCTGCTGCTGCAGCTCCATCGTCGCCGCCAGAACCTGAACATCGATTCAGTAAGTGAGTTGCGTGGATGAACATGCTTGCCTTAACCATTCTTTTGCCATTGATTGGCTTTGTGCTGCTGGCCTTCTCCCGCGGGCGCTGGTCGGAAAACCTTTCCGCCACCGTTGGCATGGGCTCGGTAGGCCTGGCGGCGCTGGTCACCGCCTATGTCGGCGTCGACTTTTTCGCTAACGGCAAACAGGCGGTCAGCGTGCCGCTGTGGACCTGGATGTCGGTAGGGGATTTCAACATCGGCTTCAACCTGGTGCTGGACGGCCTGTCGCTGACCATGCTCTCCGTGGTGACCGGCGTCGGCTTCCTGATCCACATGTTCGCCTCCTGGTATATGCGCGGTGAAGAGGGCTACTCCCGCTTCTTCGCCTACACCAACCTGTTTATCGCCAGCATGGTGGTTCTGGTACTGGCCGACAACCTGCTGCTGATGTACCTGGGTTGGGAAGGGGTGGGTCTTTGCTCTTACCTGCTGATCGGCTTCTACTACACCGATCCGAAGAACGGCGCCGCAGCGATGAAAGCGTTTGTGGTGACTCGCGTCGGCGACGTGTTCCTCGCCTTCGCGCTGTTCATCCTCTACAACGAACTGGGTACCCTCAACTTCCGCGAAATGGTTGAGCTGGCGCCGCAGCACTTTGCTAACGGCAGTACCACGCTGCAGTGGGCGACGCTGATGCTGCTCGGCGGCGCGGTCGGTAAATCCGCCCAGCTGCCGCTGCAAACGTGGCTTGCCGATGCGATGGCGGGTCCGACGCCGGTTTCCGCGCTGATCCACGCCGCGACCATGGTCACCGCCGGCGTCTACCTGATCGCCCGTACCCACGGTCTGTTCCTGATGACGCCGGAAGTGCTGCATCTGGTCGGGATCGTCGGGGCGGTTACCCTGGTGCTGGCGGGCTTCGCCGCGCTGGTGCAGACCGACATTAAACGCGTTCTCGCTTACTCCACCATGAGCCAGATTGGCTACATGTTCCTCGCGCTGGGCGTGCAGGCATGGGACGCGGCGATTTTCCATCTGATGACTCACGCGTTCTTTAAAGCGTTGCTGTTCCTGTCGTCTGGTTCGGTGATTCTCGCCTGCCATCACGAACAGAACATCTTCAAGATGGGCGGCCTGCGCAAATCTATTCCGCTGGTGTACGTCTGCTTCCTGGTGGGGGGCGCGGCGCTGTCCGCTCTGCCGCTCATTACCGCAGGCTTCTTCAGTAAGGATGAGATCCTGGCGGGGGCGATGGCCAACGGTCATATCAACCTGATGGTGGCGGGCCTGGTCGGCGCCTTTATGACCTCGCTGTACACCTTCCGCATGATTTTCATTGTGTTCCACGGTAAAGAGCAAATTCACGCGCACGCAGGGAAGGGGATCACCCATCATCTGCCGCTGATTGTGCTGCTGGTGCTGTCCACCTTCGTTGGCGCGCTGATCGTGCCGCCGCTGGAAGGCGTCTTACCGCAGACCACTGAACTGGCGCACGGCAGCGTGATGACGCTGGAGATTGCCTCCGGGATCATCGCTATTGCCGGCATCCTGATCGCCGCATGGCTGTGGCTGGGCAAACGCACCCTGGTGACCTCTATCGCCAACAGCGCGCCTGGCCGCTTCTTCGGTACCTGGTGGTTCCATGCCTGGGGCTTCGACTGGTTATACGACAAAGTATTCGTTAAGCCATTCCTCGGCATTGCCTGGCTGCTGAAGAGCGATCCGCTGAACTCGTTGATGAACATCCCGGCGCTCCTCTCCCGCTTCGCAGGTAAAGGCCTGCTGGTGAGCGAGAACGGCTATCTGCGCTGGTATGTGGCGTCAATGAGCATTGGCGCGGTGGTGGTGCTGGCGCTGCTGATGGTATTGCGTTGAGTTTGAGAACCTTTGTGTTGCCCGGCGGCGCGGTGCTTGCCGGGCCTACGGGAGCGTAGGTCGGGTTAGCATTAGCTCCACCTGACAAAACAAGCCTCAAACCGAAGTGAATTTTCTGTGAGAATTCGTTGAAAATCAGGTCGTAAAGGACAGGCGTTATCGGCGAAGTCAAAGTGGACGCCGCCTGCGCGGAGCAATCGAAGCGTACTAAAGTACGTGAGGATTGTGAGCACAGCCGGAGTTCGTTATGACGAGTAAGATAGCCTGAACCGGACTTAAATAAGGAATAAAAATCACCATGTTATTGCCTTGGTTGATATTAATCCCCTTTATCGGCGGCTTCCTGTGCTGGCAGACCGAACGCTTTGGCGTGAAAGTGCCGCGCTGGATCGCGCTGATTACCATGGGACTGACGCTGGTGCTTGGCCTGCAGCTGTGGATGCAGGGCGGCTATTCTCTGACGCAATCCGCGGGTATTCCGCAGTGGCAGTCTGAGTTCGTGCTGCCGTGGATCCCACGCTTCGGCATTAGCATTCATCTGGCGATCGACGGCCTGTCGCTGCTGATGGTAGTGCTGACCGGCCTGCTCGGCGTGCTGGCGGTGCTCTGTTCCTGGCGCGAAATCGAAAAATACCAGGGCTTCTTCCACCTCAACCTGATGTGGATCCTGGGCGGCGTCATCGGCGTGTTCCTCGCCATCGACATGTTCCTGTTCTTCTTCTTCTGGGAAATGATGTTGGTGCCGATGTACTTCCTGATTGCGCTGTGGGGCCACAAAGCCTCTGATGGTAAAACGCGTATCACGGCGGCCACCAAGTTCTTCATCTATACCCAGGCGAGCGGCCTGGTGATGCTGATTGCCATTCTGGCGCTGGCATTCGTCCACTTCAACGCCACCGGCGTGTGGACTTTCAACTATGAAGAGCTACTGAAAACCCCGATGTCCCACGGCGTGGAATATCTGCTGATGCTCGGCTTCTTCATCGCCTTCGCGGTGAAAATGCCGGTGGTGCCGCTGCACGGCTGGCTGCCGGACGCCCACTCCCAGGCGCCGACCGCCGGTTCCGTCGACCTTGCGGGGATCCTGCTGAAAACTGCGGCCTACGGTCTGCTGCGCTTTGCGCTGCCGCTGTTCCCGAACGCCTCCGCCGAGTTTGCGCCTATCGCCATGTGGCTGGGCGTGATCGGGATCTTCTACGGCGCGTGGATGGCCTTTGCCCAGACTGATATCAAACGTCTCATCGCCTACACCTCCGTGTCCCACATGGGCTTCGTGCTGATTGCTATCTACACCGGCAGCCAGCTGGCGTATCAGGGGGCGGTGATCCAGATGATTGCTCACGGTCTCTCCGCGGCGGGTCTGTTTATTCTCTGCGGCCAGCTGTACGAACGTCTACATACCCGTGACATGCGTCAGATGGGCGGTCTGTGGAGCAAAATCAAATGGCTGCCGGCGATGTCGATGTTCTTCGCCGTCGCCACCCTGGGGATGCCGGGCACCGGTAACTTCGTCGGCGAATTTATGATCCTGTTCGGCAGCTATAAAGTGGTGCCGGTGATCACCGTGATCTCGACCTTTGGTCTGGTATTCGCGTCCGTTTACTCGCTGTCGATGCTGCATCGCGCTTACTTCGGTAAAGCGAAAAGCGAAATCGCGGCGAAAGCGCTGCCGGGGATGTCCCTGCGTGAACTGTCTATCATCCTGCTGCTGGTGGTGCTGCTGGTGCTGTTGGGCTTCTTCCCACAGCCGATCCTCGACACCTCGCATGCTGCGATGAGCAACATTCAGCAGTGGTTTGTTAATTCTGTTTCTACTACAAGGCCGTAATTCGCCATGACAATAACTCCACAACAACTGATCGCACTGCTACCGCTGCTGATCGTCGGCTTGACGGTGGTGGTTGTGATGCTCTCCATTGCGTGGCGACGCAATCATTTTCTCAATGCCACGCTGTCGGTTCTCGGGCTTAATGCCGCGCTGGTCTCGCTCTGGTTCGTCGGCCAGAATGGGGCAATGGACGTCACGCCGCTGATCCGCGTTGACGGCTACGCGATGCTCTACACTGGGCTGGTGCTGCTGGCGAGTCTCGCCACCTGTACTTTCGCCTATCCGTGGCTTGAGGGTTACAAGGACAACAAAGAAGAGTTCTACCTGCTGGTGCTGATCGCCGCCCTGGGCGGCATTCTGCTGGCCGGTGCGAATCATCTGGCGGCGCTGTTCCTCGGCATTGAGTTAATCTCGCTGCCGCTGTTCGGCCTGGTCGGCTACGCCTTCCGCCAGAAGCGTTCGCTGGAAGCGAGCATCAAATACACCATCCTCTCCGCGGCAGCCTCCTCTTTCCTGCTGTTCGGTATGGCGCTGGTGTATGCGAACTCCGGCAACCTGTCCTTCCTTGCGCTGGGCAAGAGCCTGGCGGACAACACGCTGCACGAGCCGCTGCTGCTGGCGGGTCTCGGCCTGATGATCGTCGGTCTTGGCTTTAAGCTGTCGCTGGTGCCGTTCCACCTGTGGACGCCGGACGTTTACCAGGGGGCGCCTGCGCCGGTCTCCACCTTCCTGGCGACCGCCAGCAAGATCGCCATCTTCGGCGTGGTGATGCGTCTGTTCCTGTACATGCCGGTGGGCAACAGCGAAGCGGTGCGCGTGGTGCTGGGGCTGATCGCCTTCGCCTCTATCATCTTCGGTAACCTGATGGCGCTGAGCCAGACCAATATCAAACGTCTGCTCGGTTACTCTTCTATCTCCCACCTCGGCTATCTGCTGGTGGCGCTGATCGCCCTGCAAAGCGGCGAAATGTCGATGGAAGCCGTTGGCGTCTACCTGGCCGGCTACCTGTTCAGCAGCCTCGGCGCGTTCGGCGTGGTCAGCCTGATGTCCAGCCCATACCGTGGCCCGGACGCGGACTCGCTGTTCTCCTACCGCGGTCTGTTCTGGCACCGTCCGATCCTGTCGGCGGTGATGACGGTGATGATGCTCTCCCTGGCCGGTATCCCAATGACTCTTGGCTTTATCGGTAAGTTCTACGTGCTGGCCGTCGGTGTTCACGCCCATCTGTGGTGGCTGGTTGCTGCGGTAGTTGTCGGCTCGGCGATCGGTCTCTACTACTACCTGCGCGTGGCGGTGAGCCTGTACCTGAGCGCGCCGGAGCAGCTGAACCGTGATGCGCCGTCGAACTGGCAGTACAGCGCTGGCGGTATCGTGGTGCTGATCTCTGCCCTGCTGGTGCTGGTGCTCGGTATCTGGCCGCAGCCGCTGATTAGCATCGTGCAGCTGGCGACGCCGCTGATGTAAGTGGATTGACTCAATAAAAAAACCGCCGGAATGGCGGTTTTTTTATGCCCGGAATGTTACGCCACCGTGTAAACCATAAAGTCTTCCGCCAGCAGGGTGTCCGGGAAAATCTCCCGGCATTCCGCCAGCATCCGCAGGCAGCCCTTGGCATCGTAGCGTGAGCTAAAGTGGGTGGCGATAAGCGTGCCGACGCCTGCCTCTTTAGCCAGCGTCGCGGTCTGCTGACTGGAGGAGTGGCCGCGACTATTGGCTTTCTCCGCCATCGCCTGCTCCAGGGTGGTCTCGTGGACCATCACATCCGCCCCGCGCGCCATCTCCAGCGCCTGCGGGCAGGGGGCGGTATCGCCAAAGATGGCCAGCGTTTTACCCGGCGTGGCGGGCCCCAGGTAGCGGCTGCCGTCGATCACCCGGCCATCCGCCAGCGTCACCTGTTCACCGCGCTTAAGGCGGTGAAACAGCGGCCCGGGAGGCACGCCGTCGGCAATCAGCTGGGCGGCGTCGAGGGCGCCGGGCTTGTCGTGTTGCTCAATGCGATACCCGTAGCACTCCACCGGATGGCTAAGCGGGAACGCGGTGACCCGATAGCCCTCTTCGTCGAACACCAGACCGGGGCCGACTTCGATGATGGTCAGAGGATAGTCGGTCCACGAGCCGCTGAGGCGCAGCGCGGTGTCAATGAATTCTTTTATTCCTGTTGGTCCGTAGACCGTCAGCGGCAGCGAATTCCCCTGCATCGAGCGGCTGCACAGCAGCCCGGGCAGGCCGAACAGATGGTCGCCGTGCAAATGGGTAATAAAGATCTTATTCAGTTTGCCAGGATGATGGGGCGTATGCAGAAACTGATGCTGGGTCCCTTCGCCGCAGTCAAACAACCACATTTCGGCGCGGGTTGGCTGTTGCAAATTGAGTATTATCGACGTCATATTACGCGTGCGGGTCGGCACCCCGGCGGATGTCCCCAAAAAAGTTAATTCCATCGTCCAGTGTCCTCAGGGCGAGTCGCAAAACATCAGTATATCAATAAGGAGCAGCAGATGATGACCTGGCAGGATCTCCATCATAGTGAACTCACCGTTCCCCAGCTGTATGCGCTGCTGAAGCTGCGCAGCGAAGTCTTTGTCGTGGAGCAGCAGTGCGCTTATCAGGATGTCGACGGCGATGATTTGGTTGGGGAAAATCGCCATCTTCTCGGCTGGCGCGATGGCGAACTGGTGGCTTATGCGCGGATCCTTAAAAGCGAAGAGATGTACGATCCGGTGGTGATTGGCCGGGTTATCGTCAGCCCCGCCGCGCGCGGCGAAAAGCTTGGCCATCAGCTGATGGCGCAGGCGCTGGCCAGCTGTCAGCGGCACTGGCCGCAAAAGTCGATTTACCTTGGGGCGCAGGCGCACCTGCAAGCTTTTTACGCCCACTTCGGTTTTACGCCGGTGACTGAGGTCTATGATGAGGATGGCATTCCGCACATCGGCATGGCGCGGGAAAGCCGCGCTGTTTGACCCCTCAACACTCATATTCCAACCCTGTTCCGGGCCGGCGAGCAGGTGAGATAAAACCCGCTCCCTCGTCATGGGTACTGCTATTCCGCCGTCGAACCCCTTATAATGTGGGGTTTTACTACCGTGGAGGTTTGCGTGCTGTCTGTTTCCACTGCGCTGGCCCGTTTACGTGACGGCCTGAGTGAGCCCTTTCCTGACTCACCCGGCACGCGAATTATCGATATTGCCTTTCCGCTGAATGATGCCTTCGATCCGCTGCTATGGTGCGGCCAGCAGCCGCAGTGGCCGCAGTTCTACTGGCAACAGCGCAATGGCGACGAGGAGATGGCGGCGCTGGGGGCGGTAAAAAGCTTTCCCTCGCTCGACGCCGCGAACCGCTTTTTACACCAGGCCGGACGGCAGGATCTGCGCATCTGCGGCCTGAATGCGTTTGCCCCGCAGCAAGGCCGGCTGGTGCTGCCGCGTCTGGAATGGCGTCGGTGCGGCGGCAGGGCCGTGATGCGGCTGGTGCTGCACAGCGACCGCTCCCTTCGCGACGATGCCATGACGGCGCGTGATTTTCTCGCCAGCCTGACCACCGCCCAGGCGACCCCTGGCGGCGTACCGCCGCTGTTGAGCGAGCGCCACTCCTCCGATTATCCCCTGTGGCAGGCAATGATAGACCTGGCGACGCAGGCCATCGCCGCCGGCGACATGGATAAAGTGGTGCTGGCGCGGGCAACCGACCTGCAGTTTGCCGCCCCGCTGGATGCCGTGAGCATCATGGCCGCCAGCCGCAGCCGCAATCTTAACTGTTTTCATTTCCTGATGGCGTTCAATGCCCGTCAGGCGTTTTTCGGCTCCACGCCGGAGCGGCTGTGGCGCCGGCGCGGCGCGCTGCTGCGCACCGAAGCGCTGGCGGGCACCGTCGCTAATCATCAGGATGACGCGAAGGCGCAGCAGTTGGCCGACTGGTTGATGAAAGACGACAAAAATCAGCGGGAAAACATGCTGGTGGTGGAGGATATCTGCCAGCGCCTGCAGAGTGAGGCCTCGACGCTGGACGTTCTGCCGCCGCAGGTGGTGAGGTTGCGCAAGGTACAGCATCTTCGACGCTGCATCTGGACCGAGCTGGCGGAGCCTGACGACAGCCGCTGTCTGCTGCAGCTGCAGCCTACCGCCGCGGTGGCCGGCCTGCCGCGGCGGGCGGCGCTGGCATTCATTCAGCGCCATGAACCTTTTTCCCGTGAATGGTACGCCGGTTCCGCCGGGTATCTGTCGCTGGCGCAAAGCGAGTTTTGCGTGGCGCTGCGTTCGGCGAAAGTGGACAACGACACCCTGCGACTGTATGCCGGGGCGGGGATCGTCAGCGGCTCCGATGCGCTGCAGGAGTGGCAGGAGATTGACAACAAAGCGGCCGGGCTGCGCTCGCTACTCTGTCCATAAGCGGGAATGACGATGCATATCAAAACGCCGTCACTTTGGCTTATCTATACTTAGCATCAATATTTGATACCGGACAATTTCATGTCAGTAAGCGCATTTAACCGACGCTGGGCGGCGGTGATCCTGGAAGCTTTAACGCGCCACGGCGTGCAGCATATCTGCATCGCGCCGGGCTCGCGCTCGACACCCTTAACCCTGGCGGCGGCGGAAAACCGCGCCTTTATCCATCATACCCATTTTGACGAACGCGGCCTCGGCCACCTGGCGCTCGGTCTGGCGAAAGCCAGCCGCCAGCCGGTGGCGGTCATTGTGACCTCCGGGACCGCCACCGCGAACCTTTACCCGGCGCTGATTGAGGCAGGGCTCACCGGGGAAAAGCTGATTCTCCTGACCGCCGACCGTCCGCCGGAGCTGATCGACTGTGGCGCCAATCAGGCGATTCGTCAGCCGGGGATGTTCGCCTCCCATCCGTCGCAGACGATTTCTCTGCCGCGTCCCTCGCAGGATATTTCCGCCCGCTGGCTGGTCTCGACCATCGACCAGGCGCTGGGCGAGCTGCACGCCGGCGGGGTGCATATCAACTGCCCGTTCGCCGAACCGCTGTATGGCGATATGGATGATACCGGCGTGGAGTGGCAGCAGCAGCTCGGCAGCTGGTGGCAGAGCGATAAGCCCTGGCTGCGTCAGGCGCTGCAGAGGGAAAGTGAGAAACAGCGCGACTGGTTCTTCTGGCGGCAAAAGCGCGGCGTGGTCGTGGCGGGCAGAATGAGCGCTGCCGAAGGGAAAAAAGTGGCCGAGTGGGCCCAAACCCTCGGCTGGCCGCTGATCGGCGATGTCCTGTCGCAGACCGGGCAGCCGCTGCCGTGCGCTGACCTGTGGCTGGGTAATGGCAAAGCGGTGAGCGAGCTGGCGCAGGCGCAGATCGTGGTTCAGCTCGGCAGCAGCCTGACCGGCAAGCGGGTTCTGCAGTGGCAGGCCACCTGCGAGCCTGATGAATACTGGCTGGTGGATAATCTGGCCGGTCGTCTCGATCCGGCACAGCACCGCGGCCGCCGTCTGCTCGCCAGCGTTGACCGCTGGCTTGAGCTGCACCCGGCGGAGAAACGCCAGCCGTGGGCGACGGCCATTCCTGAACTGGCCCGTCAGGCGTGGGAGGCGGCGGTCGCCAGCAACGAACCCTTTGGCGAAGCGCAGCTGGCGCAGCGAATTCGCCACTATCTGCCGGAACAGGGGCAACTGTTTGTCGGCAACAGCCTGGTGGTGCGCCTGATCGACGCCCTGGCGCAGCTGCCGGCCGGCTACCCGGTTTACAGCAACCGCGGCGCCAGCGGCATTGATGGCTTGATCGCCACCGCCGCCGGCGTGCAGCGCGCCAGCGCCAGGCCAACCCTGGCCATCGTCGGCGATCTTTCGGCGCTGTACGATCTCAACTCGCTGGCTCTACTGCGCCAGGCGTCGGCGCCGCTGGTGCTGATCGTGGTGAACAACAACGGCGGGCAGATTTTCTCCATGCTGCCGACGCCGCAGGACGAGCGGCGCCAGTTCTACTTAATGCCGCAGGATGTTGATTTCAGCCACGCGGCGGCGATGTTCGGTCTGGCCTATCATCGCCCGGCTGACTGGCAGGCGCTGGATGAGGCGCTGGCCGGCGCCTGGCGCAGGGCAGGGGCGACGGTGATTGAGCTGGCGGTCAATGAGACCGACGGCACACAGACCCTCCAGCAGCTGCTGGCGCAGGTAAGCCGCCTGTGACTCTCAGCGCGGCTGTCGAACATGGCCAGCCGGGTTATCCCTGGCTGGTCTTTCTGCACGGTTTTTCCGGCGACCGCAACGAGTGGCGGGAAGTGGGCGACGCGTTTCGCGCCTGGCCGCGGCTGTATCTCGATCTGCCGGGCCACGGCGGCTCCGCGAATATCGCAGTGCAGGACTTTGCCGGGGTCAATATTCTGCTGCAGGCTACGCTTAATAGTTACAACATACTTAAATACTGGCTGATCGGTTACTCGCTGGGGGGCCGGGTGGCGATGAACTTCGCCTGCCAGCCGCGCGCGGGTCTGCGCGGCCTGATCGTCGAAGGCGGCCATCCGGGCCTGCAGGATGCCGAAGCGCGGCTGGCGCGGCGCAGCAACGACAGCGCCTGGGCGGACCGTTTTCGCCATGAGCCGTTGGCACAGGTCTTTGCCGACTGGTATCAGCAGCCGGTCTTCGCTTCACTGAACGCCGGGCAGCGCGCGGCGCTGGTCGCCTTACGCAGCCGGAACAACGGCGCGACGCTGGCGGCGATGCTGCAGGCGACCTCCCTTGCCGGGCAGGCCGATCTGCGCGCACCCCTGCAGGCGCGCGATTTCCCCTTTCATTACCTGTGCGGCGAGCGCGACGCGAAGTTTCACGCCATCGCCCAGGCGCTCGCGGCGGATCTCCATCTTATTCACCATGCCGGACACAACGCGCACCGGGACAACCCGGCGGCGGTGATTGCCTGTCTGGCGCAGATTTTGGCAAGTTAACTGAAGGACATTCTATGATCTCTCTTGATGAAGCAATGCTCTATGCCCCTGTTGAATGGCGCGATTGTTCCGAAGGCTATACCGATATTCGCTACCACAAATCGGCCGACGGCATTGCCAAAATCACTATCAACCGCCCGCAGGTGCGCAACGCCTTCCGCCCGCTGACCGTCAAAGAAATGATCCAGGCGCTGGCGGATGCCCGTTATGACGACAATATCGGGGTGATTGTCCTGACCGGCGAAGGTGAGAAAGCCTTTTGCGCGGGCGGCGATCAGAAAGTTCGCGGCGATTACGGCGGCTATCAGGATGACTCCGGCGTACATCATCTCAACGTACTCGATTTTCAGCGCCAGATCCGCACCTGCCCGAAACCGGTGGTGGCGATGGTGGCCGGCTACTCTATCGGCGGCGGCCACGTGTTGCACATGATGTGCGATCTGACCATCGCGGCGGAAAACGCCATCTTCGGTCAGACCGGGCCGAAAGTCGGCTCCTTCGACGGCGGCTGGGGCGCCTCCTATATGGCGCGCATCGTCGGGCAGAAAAAAGCGCGGGAAATCTGGTTCCTCTGCCGTCAGTATGACGCCCAGCAGGCGCTGGATATGGGGCTGGTGAATACCGTGGTGCCGCTGGCGGATCTGGAAAAAGAGACGGTGCGTTGGTGTCGGGAAATGCTGCAGAACAGTCCAATGGCGCTGCGCTGCCTGAAAGCGGCGCTGAACGCCGACTGCGACGGCCAGGCCGGTCTGCAGGAGCTGGCCGGCAACGCCACCATGCTGTTCTACATGACGGAAGAGGGGCAGGAAGGCCGCAATGCCTTCAACCAGAAACGTCAGCCGGACTTCAGCAAATTTAAACGGAATCCCTAATGCGCGTATCGCAGGTTTACCGCTGGCAGATACCGATGGACGCGGGCGTGGTGCTGCGCGAACGGCGGTTAAAAACCCGCGACGGCTTGTTCATCCGCCTGCGGGAGGGTGAACGCGAAGGCTGGGGGGAAATATCTCCCCTGCCGGGATTCAGCGCAGAGACCCTGGAGGAGGCGCAGGCGGCGCTATTGGCGTGGGCGCAGGCCTGGCGCGACGGCGCGGAGCCGGCGCTTCCTGCGCTGCCCTCTGTCGCGTTTGGCATCAGCTGCGCGCAGGCGGAGCTCAACGGCGAGCTGCCGCTGGCCGCGGATTATCGCGCAGCGCCGCTCTGCTCCGGCGATCCGGATGAGCTGTTCGCCAGACTGGCGGCGATGCCCGGCGAGAAAGTCGCTAAGGTGAAAGTGGGGCTCTGGGAGGCGGTCCGCGACGGTATGGTGGTTAATCTGCTGCTGGAAGCCATTCCCGACCTGCAGCTGCGTCTGGATGCCAACCGGGCCTGGACGCCGCTGAAAGCGCAGCAGTTTGCGAAATACGTCAATCCGGCGTATCGCCAGCGCATTGCGTTTATTGAGGAGCCCTGTAAAACGCGGGAGGACTCGCGGGCCTTTAGCCGCGAAGCCGGGATCGCTATCGCCTGGGATGAAAGCCTGCGCGAGGCGGATTTTCGCTTCGTCGCCGAGCCGGGCGTGCGCGCGGTGGTGATCAAGCCGACGCTAACCGGCAGTTTACAACAGGTTCAGCAGCAGGTCGCCGCGGCCCATGCGCTGGGGCTGAGCGCGGTGATCAGTTCGTCGATCGAGTCCAGCCTCGGGTTAACTCAGCTGGCGCGGGTTGCCGCCTGGCTGACGCCGCAGACCATCCCCGGACTGGACACCCTGTCGCTGATGAGCGCCCAACTGGTACGGCCGTGGCCGGAAAGCACCCTGCCGATGATCAACATGGATACGCTGGAGGCGCTGTTGTGACCTTTTGCGACTGGCCCTGGCGCCACTGGCGCCAGCGGCGCGGAGAGGCGCAGGCGCTGCGCCTGAATGACCAGCCGCTGACCTGGCGCGACCTGTGCGCCCACGTTGACGCGCTGGCGGTCGGCTTTGCCGCGCAGGGCGTAACGGCAGGTCACGGGGTGGCGCTGCAGGCTTTTAACCAGCCGGCGACGCTGCTGGCCTGGCTGGCGCTGCTGCAGTGCGGCGCGCGGGTGCTGCCGCTGAATCCGCAGCTGCCCGCAGCGTTGCTGCAGGAACTGCTGCCAGCGTTGACCGTCCAGCATCAGCTGGTGCTTAACGGCGATGCGCTGCCGGGGGATTTACCGGCGTTAACCCTGCAGGCGGCAGCGGGAACCCATGCTGTGCCGTGGCGCGGGGATCGTTTCGCCTCAATGACGCTGACCTCGGGGTCGACCGGTCTGCCGAAGGCGGCAGTGCATGATGCCAGCGCCCATCTGGCCAGCGCCGCCGGCGTGCTGGCGCTGATGCCGTTTGCCGCAGAAGATGACTGGCTGCTGTCGCTGCCGCTGTTTCATGTCTCCGGCCAGGGGATTATGTGGCGCTGGCTGCTGGCCGGCGCGCGGCTGACGGTGCGCGATAAACAACCGCTGGCGCAGATGCTGCAGGGCTGCACCCATGCTTCGCTGGTACCGACACAGCTGTGGCGCCTGCTGAATGAAGGTGCTGCGCTCTCCCTCAAGGCGGTGCTGCTTGGCGGCGCGGCGATCCCCGTCGAGTTGACCGAGCGGGCGCGGGGGCAGGGGGTACGCACCTATTGCGGCTATGGCCTGACCGAGTTCGCTTCCACCGTCTGCGCCAAAGAGGCCGACGGCGCGGCGGATGTGGGCGCGCCGTTGCCGGGGCGGGAGATGAAAATCGTTGCCGGCGAGGTCTGGCTGCGGGCGGCGAGTATGGCCGCAGGCTACTGGCGCGACGGTCAATTGTTGCCATTGACCAACGACGAAGGGTGGTTTGCCACCCGCGATCGCGGCGAGATCATCAATGGACGGCTCACTCTCCTCGGGCGCCTGGATAATCTCTTTTTCAGCGGTGGGGAAGGGATCCAGCCTGAGGAGGTGGAACGGATCATCGTGGCGCACCCGCAGATACAGCAGGCGTTTGTCGTGCCGCTGGACGATGCGGAATATGGCCAGCGTCCGGTCGCGGTGGTGGAATGCGATGATGGCTGCGAAATGAGCGTGCTGGCGGCATGGAGCGCGGAGCGGCTGGCGCGTTTCCAGCAGCCGGTGCGTTGGCTGCGGCTGCCGGAAACGTTAAAGAACGGTGGGATTAAGATCTCGCGCCGGGCGCTGCGCGAATGGGTCAATTCGCCGGCTTAGCCGATATTGGCTTCGGAGCGACGCTGGCGCTGTTTACGCCGCAGACGCAGCAGCGGCGGCACCACCAGCACGGCGATGGCCAGCACCAGCAGCGTTTTGGTCACTCCACTTTGCCACAGGATCGCCAGGTTGCCGTTGCTGATGGACAGCGCGCGACGCAGGTTCTGCTCCAGCATCTCCCCCAGCACGAAGCCAAGGATCAGCGGCGACATCGGGAAGTGCATTTTGCGCATGATGTAGCCAAGCACGCCAAGCCCCACCATCAGCAACAGGTCAAAAGTGGTGCTGTGTACTGCGTAAACGCCGACGGCGGAGACCGCGGCGATGGCCGGGACCAGAAACCACAGCGGAATGGTCAGCATACGGGTGAACAGGCCGATCAGCGGAATGTTCATGATAAGCAGCATCACGTTGGCGATCAGCAGGGCGGCAATCAGCCCCCAGACGATATCCGGCTGTTCGGTGAACATCGCCGGGCCGGGCGTAATGTTATACAGCGTCAGCGCGCCCATCATCACCGCGGTGGTGCCGGACCCCGGCACGCCGAGCGTCAGCATGGGAATAAAGGAACCGCAGGCGGAGGCGTTATTGGCCGCTTCCGGCGCCGCCACGCCGCGAATATCTCCCTTGCCGAAGTTATCGCTGTTACCGCTGAGTTTTTTCTCCGTCATGTAGGTAATGGCGCTGGCGATGGTCGCCCCGGCGCCGGGCAGAATACCGACGAAGAAACCCACCACCGAGGAGCGCAGCGTCGCGCCGACGCACTGTGCGGCCTCTTTGGTGTTAAACAGCATCCGTCCGGTTTTCCGCACCAGGGTTTGTCCGCCGCTGGTGCTCTCCAGCATCAGCAGGATCTCCGAAACCGAGAACAAGCCGATCACCACCACAATAAACTGTACGCCGTCGGAGAGATGGACGCTGTCGAAGGTGAAGCGGTAAACCCCGGTATTAGCGTCTACGCCCACCGTCGCCAGACCCAGGCCGATTAACGCCGCGAGGAACGACTTCAGCGGGTTCTGCGCCATCATGCTGCCAAGACAGGCGATGGCGAAGACCATCAGCGCGAAGTATTCCGCGGGACCGAACGCCAGCGACCACTGGGCGAGCAGCGGCGCGAACAAAATAATGCCGCCGATGGCGATCAGTGAGCCAAAGAAGGAACTGACGGCGGAAATCGACAGCGCAACGCCGCCGCGACCCTGCTGGGCCATCGGATAGCCGTCGAGGGCGGTCATAATGGCGGCGGCATCGCCGGGCACGTTCAGCAGAATCGATGAAATACGCCCGCCGTATTCGCAACCGATATAGACCGTCGCCAGCAGGATCAGCGCCGACTCCGCGGGTAAATGCAGGGCGAAAGCCAGCGGCAGCAGGATCGCCACGCCGTTGATAGGCCCCAGCCCCGGCAGCAGGCCGACGATAGTCCCGACAAAGCAGCCGATCAGGGCGATCAGCAGGTTCTCCGGCGTCATGGCGACGGCGAAGCCCTGCGAGAGATAGATCCAGGTATCCATAAACGCCTCCGTTAATTAAACCAGATGCCGAGGGGCAGGGTGACATCGAGCAGGGTGTCGAAGGCGTACCATAACGACACGCCCATCGCGACGCCGGCAATGCCCGCCGCCGGCAGCGTCGCGCCGAACAGCAGACCAATGATCGCCGTCAGCAGCGCGGTGGCCAACGGAAAACCGAGCCATTCAAACCCCCAGGCGTACACCACCAGCACCACGACCATGGTCAGCAGACGCTGCAGCACATGCCGTCCCGGCCACTCGACGGCGTCCGGGCGACGCAGCAGCATTAACGCCGAGCACAGCAGCATCAGGCCGATGATCCCGAGCGGGAAGGGGCGCGGGCCGACGGGTTCATAGGAGTATTCGCTATGGATCTGCCAGGCGATAAACAGACCGCCAGTACATAACAACAGCCATACTCCGGCAAAAATACGATCGCTCATGAGCGCCTCCGCGGTTTATTTTGCCAGGCCAAAGGCTTTCGCCTGTTCGCGGTAGTCGCTGACCTGCTGCTTAACGTAGGTATCGAGCGCCTTGCCGTTCATATTGAATTCAAACAGGCCGCGCAGTTCACGTTGCTTTTTGAACGCTTCGGTTTGCTGCAGTTTAGTGAATTCATCGACCCACCACTGGTATTCGGCGTCGCTGACTTTCGGGCCCATAAAGAAACCGCGAATAATCGGCCAGACCAGGTCGTAGCCCTGCTCTTTTGCAGTGGGGACATCGGCGAGCGCGCCCGGCAGCCGTTCACTGGAGAAGACCGCCAGCACGCGGATTTTATTACCCTGCAGATAGGGCACCATCTCGCTGAGATCGCCGGAGACTGCTTGCACATGGTTACCGAGCAGCGCGGTCACCGGCTCGCCGCCGCCTTCAAAGGCGACATAGCGCATTTTATGCGGGTCGACGTTGGCTTTTTGCGCCAGCAGCGCCGCTTTCATCCAGTCCTGACTGCCGATGGAAGCCCCGGCGCCAATCACGATACTGGAGGGGTTTTTCTCCATCGCGGTCATAAACGATTTCAGATCTTTCCATGGCGAATCGGCGCGCACGGCGATCATGCCGTAGTCGGTGCCGACGCTCGCCAGCCAGCGCACGTCATCGACGCTGTAACGGCCGAATTTACCCTGCGACAGGTTTAGCAGCGAGCCGCCGGAGAAGGCGACGACGGTCCCCGGCTCTGCCGGGCGCTGGGCGACAATGGCGTTGTAGGCCACCGCGCCCACGCCGCCGGGCATATAGGTGACGCGCATCGGTTTTTCGATGGCGCCGGTTTCCATCAGGCTCACCTGAATCAACTTACAGGTCAGGTCAAAGCCGCCGCCCGGTTTAGCAGGCGCGATACATTCGGTGCGGGACGGGGCCTCTGCGGCGAAGGCGGATGTGGTACAGAGGCACAGCGCGATGGCGCTCAGATGACGGAGAAATGGCGTTTTCATAGGCTTCCTCAGCAGGTACAGGGCAGGTTTTTTTGATTATGTGAACCGACATATGGCGATTCGGTTGCATGATTGTTAAAACAGTTACCTTTCATTTCCCTTTCAATGCGGCAGCAACGTTACAGGATGTGATATGCGTCTCTTATTAGCCGAGGATAACCGTGAGCTGGCTCACTGGCTGGAAAAAGCGCTGGTGCAGGGCGGTTTTGCCGTGGATTGCGTCGCTGACGGGCGTGCAGCCGACCATCTGCTGCAAAGCGAGCAATATGCGCTGGCGGTGCTGGATATCGGTATGCCGGGGTACGATGGCCTTGAAGTGGTCCAGCGGCTGCGCAAGCGCGGGCAGACTCTGCCGGTGCTGTTGCTGACCGCCCGCAGCGCGGTAGCGGACCGGGTGAAAGGTTTAAATGCCGGCGCGGATGACTATTTACCCAAGCCCTTTGAGCTGGAAGAGCTTGACGCCCGCCTGCGGGCGCTGCTCCGGCGCAGCGAAGGGCAGGTGCATGAGGTGCAGCAGCTTGGTGAGCTGGCGTATTGTGACGAAGGCTATTTTTTACTCCGTGGCCAGATGCTGTCTTTGACGCCGCGTGAGCTGGCGTTATTGAAGGTGCTGATGTTTCGCCGCACCCGCCCGGTTTCGCGCCAGCAGTTATTCGAACAGGTGTTCAGTCTCAGCGACGACGTCAGTCCGGAAAGCATCGAACTCTATATTCACCGTCTGCGCAAGAAACTTCAGGCGAGCAATGTGCGTATAACCACCCTGCGCGGGTTAGGCTATCTGCTTGAGTGCGAGCGCCATGAGATGGGGTAAGCCGCAATCGCTCTATGCCCAACTATTGCTGTTTCTCGGCCTGCCGCTGGTTCTGCTGTGGGGACTCTCCGCGTTTAATAGCTACGTCAGCGCGCTGCAGGCGGCGACGCAAGCCTACGATCGTACCCTGCTGTCGTCGGCGCGGACGGTGGCCGAGCGGCTGGTGGTGCGCGGAGGGCAACTGGAGGTGAATGTGCCCTGGGTGGTGCTGGACAGCTTCGAGCTCAACATGAACGATCGCCTCTATTACAAGGTGCTTGACCCGCAGGGGAAGGTCATTTCCGGCTATGACGATCTGCCCGCGATGCCGCCCTCCACCTCGCGAACTCAGCTCTATCCGGCGCTGGCATGGTTTTATCATACCGAATATCGCGGTCAGGCAATTCGCGTGGCGCGCCTGCTGCAGCCCATCAACGAAGGGGGCATCGTGGGCATGGCGGAGATCTATATTGCCGAAACGCTGCAGTCCCGCCGCTGGCTGGCTGGACAATTACTCTTCTCATCCTGGGTGTCGCAGGGGTTACTGGTCCTGTTGACGCTGGTGCTGGCAGCCTGGCTGCTGCGCCGCGTGCTGCGGCCCATGCGCCAGCTCTCCGCGCTGATGGTGCGCCGTGAACCCGGCCTGCTGACGCCGCTGCCGGAGCTGCTGCCCTGGTCAGAAACGCGGCTGCTGATTGTCGCGTTCAACCGCTATATCGACCGCCTGCGGGTGATGATCTCCCGCCAGGAGCGCTTCAGCGCCGATGCGTCCCATCAGCTGAAAACCCCGCTGGCGGTGCTGAAAACGCAGGCTTCGGTTGCGCTGGCCAGCGACGATCCGCAATTGTGGCGCGAAAGCCTGCAGGCGATGCGCGCCACGCTGGACGATACGGTCTTGTTAACGGAGCGGTTGCTGCAGCTGGCGACGGTAAAACAGCGGGAGCAGGCGTTTGCGGTGATTAACTTGCCGGAAATTGTGCGCAACAGCTGCTTTTCGCGTATTGCGCAAGCGCGGAGCAAACATATCGATCTTGGCTATGAGGGCGAGCAGTCGGCGGTACAGGTGGCAGGCGATAGCGTTCTGCTGGGGGAACTGTGCGCTAACCTGCTCGACAATGCCATTCGCTATACCCCGGAATATGGTACGGTCACGCTTAGCCTGCATCGCGACGGCGACGCCGTGCTGCTCAGCGTGGAAGACAGCGGCCCGGGAATTGACGACCAGCAGGTACACCAGGCGCTGATGCCGTTTCGCCGCCTCGATAACGCGGGCGCGATACCCGGCGCCGGGCTGGGGCTGGCGCTGGTAAACGATATCGCGCGTCTGCATCGTAGCCACCTGCAGCTTTCGCGCAGCGAAAGCCTGGGCGGACTGAAGGCGACGCTGCGCCTGCCGACCGTGGCGTCAGAGTAGCCCCTTCATGCTCAGGGTGAGGCGGGTAGCGGCGTTGAGATCGTAGTTTTTAAGCTCATCCGCTTTCACCCAGGCGTAATCGTCAAACTCCTCGTTGATCGTCACGTCACGATTGGCGCTGACGCAGTCGAAGATCAGATAGATCATATAGATCGTTTCCTGGCGCCCGTCGGGATAGGTTTTCACGCGGGTATCGTCGCGGAAGCTCCATGGCGTGATACGGGTCAACTGCAGTTTTTCGCCAAGCTCCTCGCGGACTTCGCGTCGCAGCGCCTCTTCGATACGTTCCCCTGGCTTCACGCCGCCGCCGGCCAGCGCCCACTGTCCGGGAAAAACCCCGCGGTCGGCAGCCATCTTGCACAACAGGTAATGGCCATCATTTTGGATTAGCGGGCAAACAATCGTCCTTTGACGCATGATTTTTCTCCTTCGCAGTAAGTCGGGCCGGGTATCGAGGAAACAGTTTGCGAGGCGCCTCGGCAAACCGCAAGGGAAATACGGCGCTGGCTTTACAGAGTGATAAGTTAAGCGAAAATTATCGTATGGAGAGCCACCATGGAAAGGACCACCCATTCCCCACATGACGCCGTGTTTAAACACCTACTGTCGCATCGGGCGACGGCGCGGGATTTTCTGGACATTCACCTTCCTGAACATTTGCGAGAATTATGCAATCTGCAAACGCTGCAGTTGGAGTCCGGAAGTTTTATCGATGAAGACCTGCGCGCCAGCCATTCCGATATTCTTTACTCGCTGCAAACCCAGGCGGGGGACGGATATATCTATCTGCTTATCGAACATCAAAGCTCTGCGGACCGTCATATGGCATTTCGCCTGATGCGTTATGCGATAGCAGCGATGCAGCGCCATCTGGATAAAGGACATACGCAACTGCCATTGGTGATCCCGCTGCTTTTTTATCATGGGCAAGTCTCGCCCTGGCCGTATCCCATGTGCTGGCTGGAAGGATTTGCTCATCCGCAAACCGCGCGGCAAGTATACAATCAGGATTTTCACTTAATCGATATCACGGTGCTTCCTGACGATACAATAATGCAGCACCGACGGGTCGCGATGCTTGAGTTGCTGCAAAAGCATATCCGGCAGCGCGATATGATGGAACTGCAGGAGCAACTAGCCAGCCTGTTGGCGCTGGGATACACTAGCCGCAGACAGCTCAGGACGCTGCTTCACTATTTATTGCAGGCAGGAAATGCCGCCGATCCGGTCGCCTTTTTACGTAATCTTGCGCAAAATGTCCCCAGACGGCTGCATAAGGAGACGCTAATGAACATTGCCCAGTTTCTGGAACAACGCGGCCATCAGCAGGGCCTTGAGCAGGGCCTGCAGCAAGGTCTTGAACAGGGAGAACAATTGGCTGCGCAACGTATTGCCAAGGCGATGCTGGAAAACGGGCTTGATCTGGCGCTGGTGGCGAAGCTGACGGGGCTTGCGCCGGAGCGCCTGGCCCTGCTCGCCCATTAATTTTTCTGCTTCCTTCAAACAGCCTGCGCGACGGCGACTGCGCAGGTAAATATAGATTTATTTAACCAATACAACCTAATTAAATATAATTCCACTGAATATGAATGCGGTGAAATTTACATTCTTTCGCAAATGCGCGGCGGTATTGCTGTAAAAAGACGCAACTGGTTACACTCTTGTGAAAAATCATTTCGCCAGGTCATTGATTCCTGACGAGTGCGCAGTAGAATTTTCGAGTTTTTTCGGGACTTCTTTGATTTTAATTTTCTGGATAGAGTAAATAATGAAAAAAAGCATTTTTATGGCGCTGGCTGGCGTCATGCTGGTTTCTTCGGCGGCCCATGCGATCAGCGTTACCGGCGAAGCAGGCGAGCATTACACCAACCTTGGGGTCGGCTTCGGCACCGAGTCCACCGGTCTGGCTGTTTCGGGTAACTGGTTGCACAGCGATAACGACGGCGACGCCGCGGGTTTAGGCCTGGGCCTGAATATTCCGCTGGGGCCGTTCCTCGCGACCGTGGGCGGTAAAGGGGTATACACCAACCCGAAACAGGGTGATGAAGGCTATGCGGCCGCGGTCGGCGGCGGCCTGCAGTGGAAAATCGGCGACAGCTTCCGTCTGTATGGCGACTACTACTATTCTCCAGATTCCCTCTCCAGCGGTATTGACAGCTATCAGGAAGCCAACGTCGGCGCCAGCTGGACCATTATGCGTCCGCTCAGCATCCAGGCGGGCTATCGCTATCTGAACCTGGCGGGTAAAGATGGCAACCGCGATAACACCATCGCCGACGGCCCGTACATCGGCGCCAGCGCCAGCTTCTAATCTCCTCCGGCGCGGTCTCTTCTTGCCGCGCCAGATTTTCCTCCTCGTCAGCCTCCCGCTTTGCGTTATAGTATTTGCCACCTGGCAGGCAAGGAGTGAGCAATGTTGAATGTGGAAATGCTGTCCACTGGCGATGAAGTGTTGCATGGTCAAATCGTTGACACCAATGCAGCATGGCTGGCGGATTTCTTTTTTAATCAGGGTTTACCGTTAACGCGCCGTCATACCGTCGGCGACGATCTCGATGCGCTGGTGGCGATTCTGCGCGAACGCAGCGAACAGGCGGATGTGCTAATCGTCAATGGCGGCCTCGGCCCCACCAGCGACGACCTGAGCGCGCTGGCCGCGGCCACCGCGAAAGGCGAAGGGCTTATTTTGCATCCGGAGTGGCTGGATACCATGACCCGCTTCTTTGCCGAACGTGGGCGGCCGATGGCGGAAAGCAACCGTAAGCAGGCGGAAATCCCCGCCAGCGCCGAGATGATCAATAACCCGGTGGGCACGGCCTGTGGCTTTGCCATCCAGCTCAATCGCTGCCTGATGTTTTTCACCCCCGGCGTACCCTCTGAATTTAAAGTGATGGTCGAGCAGGAGATTTTACCGCGTCTGCGCCAGCGCTTTACGCTGCCGGAGCCGCCGGTATGCCTGCGTCTGACCACCTTTGGCCGCTCGGAGAGCGAGCTGGCGCAAAGCCTCAATCCGCTGACGTTACCGCCTGGCGTCGTGATGGGCTACCGCTCGTCGATGCCGATCATTGAGCTGAAGCTGACCGGACCGGCTGAGCAGCGTGACGCCATGCTGGCTCTGTGGCCGGAAGTGCGTAAAGTGGCTGGCGACAGCCTGATTTTCGAAGGCACAGAAGGGTTACCGGCGCAGATTGCACGCTGCCTGCAGGAGCGGCAGCTGAGCCTGACGCTCAGCGAGCAGTTTACCGGCGGTCTGCTGGCGCTCCAGCTGTCCCGCGCCGGCGCGCCGCTGCTGGCCAGCGAAGTGGTCCCGGCGCAGGAGGAGACGCTGGCGCAGGCGGCCCGCTGGGCGGCCGAGCGGCGCATAAACCATTTTGCCGGCCTGGCCCTGGCGGTGAGCGGCCAGGAGAACGATCATCTTAACGTGGCCCTGGCCACCCCGGACGGCACCCTCGCGCTGCGGGTGAAGTTCAGCGTCACCCGCCACAGCCTGGCGGTACGCCAGGAAGTCTGCGCCATGATGGCATTAAACCTGCTGCGTCGCTGGCTGAATGGCCAACCGCTGGCCAGCGAACATGGCTGGATTAACGTGGTGGATTCCCTCTCGCTGTAAGTCGTTTCCCGGCGCACGGGCTTCTCCCGGGCGCCGGTTGTCCAGCCTGTTGTACTCTCCTGAAAAAATTCTGTGCGTTAAGTCGCAATTTTCCGCTGCGAACGGTCCAGCATACGGGAAAGCGATTGCCCCGCGATGTCGCTCACACTTTACCGCCCGGACAACCGCAACACTGATTCCAGTATTCAGGATTGGAGTCCAGTATGTTGGAATCAACGAAAGTCCCGGCGCTGACCCGCGCGATTGAGATCCTCAATTTAATTGGCCGCATCGGACCCTGCAGCGCGGCGACGATAATAGCGGAGCTGGGGATCCCGAAAAGCACGGTTTATCTGCTGCTGGGCGAGCTGAAAAAGCAGCGCTTCATCAGTATGGATAATCAGGATAACTACTGCCTGTGGACCAAACTGGTGGAGCTGGCCGGGCAGGCGCTAAGCAAAATGGACCTGCGCGAGCTGGCGCGGCCACGCCTGACCCGGCTGATGGATGAGTGCGGCCTGCTCTGCCATCTGGGCATTATCGATCACGGTAACGCCTACTACATTCTGAAAATTGAGTCTCCCGCCACCATTAGCGTGCGTTCGCACGAAGGTAAGAGCCTGTCGCTTTATCGCTCCGGGATCGGCAAATGTTTGCTGGCCTGGCAGCCCGCCAGCGTTCAGGCGTCGATTATCGAAGACCTGCAGTGGGAGCGGGCTACGCCAACGACCATCAGCAATGCTCAACAGCTGCGGGAGGAGCTGGGGCGGATCCGCGCCCGGGGCTGGAGCTTTGATAATGGCGAGGACTACCCGGATGTGCGCTGCGTGGCCGCGCCGGTGTTTAACGCCAATAACGACCTGACCGCCGCCATCTCGGTGGTGGGCACCCGTCTGCAAATCAATGAAGACAATCGCGATTATCTGGCAGGTAAGGCGATTGCCTGCGCGAAAGATATTTCACGACTGCTGGGGTGGAAAAGCCCCTTCGAACAACTCGCCTCATCATAAGGAGAACACCATGACCCTACCGAAAATTAAACATGTCCGTGCCTGGTTTACCGGCGGCGCCACGGCAGAGCAGGGCGCCGGCGGCGGCGATTACCACGATCAGGGGGCTAACCACTGGATTGACGATCATATCGCTACCCCGATGAGCAAATATAAACAGTATGAGCAGTCCCGCCAGTCGTTTGGCATCAACGTGCTGGGCACGCTGATTGTGGAAGTGGAGGCTGACAACGGGCAGACCGGCTTTGCCGTGTCGACGGCCGGAGAGATGGGCTGCTTTATCGTCGAAAAACATCTCAACCGCTTTATCGAAGGCAAATGCGTCAGCGATATCAAACTGATCCATGACCAGATGCTCAACGCCACCCTCTACTACGCAGGATCCGGCGGTCTGGTGATGAACACTATCTCCTGTGTCGACCTCGCGCTGTGGGATCTGTTCGGGAAAGTGGTTGGCCTGCCGGTCTACAAACTGCTGGGCGGAGCGGTGCGTGACGAAATCCAGTTCTATGCTACCGGCGCTCGTCCGGATCTGGCGCAGGAGATGGGCTTTATCGGCGGCAAAATGCCCACCCACTGGGGGCCGCACGATGGCGACGCCGGGATCCGCAAAGACGTCGCCATGGTGGCGGACATGCGCGAAAAATGCGGCCCGGATTTCTGGTTAATGCTGGACTGCTGGATGAGCCAGGACGTTAACTATGCCACCAAACTTGCCCATGCCTGCGCCCCTTACAACCTCAAGTGGATCGAGGAGTGCCTGCCGCCGCAGCAGTATGAAGGCTATCGCGAGCTGAAGCGCCAGGCGCCCGCCGGGATGATGGTGACCAGCGGCGAGCACCACGGCACCCTGCAGTCCTTCCGCACCCTGTCGGAGACCGGGATTGATATTATGCAGCCCGACGTCGGCTGGTGCGGCGGCTTAACCACGCTGGTGGAGATAGCGGCTATTGCTAAAGCGCGCGGGCAGCTGGTGGTGCCGCACGGCTCGTCGGTGTACTCACATCATGCGGTGATCACCTTCACCAACACGCCGTTCAGCGAGTTTCTGATGACCAGTCCGGACTGCGCCACGCTGCGTCCGCAGTTCGACCCGATCCTGCTCGGCGAGCCGGTGCCTGAGAGGGGGCGCATTCATAAATCGGTACTGGATAAACCCGGTTTTGGCGTCGAACTCAATCGCGACTGCAACCTGAAACGTCCTTATCAACACTGATCCCCCGGGCCGCCCGGCGGCCCACGCCTGAGGATATTATGATGAGCAACACACTGCTGGAGAGCGTGGTGAAGAAAAACCGCGCCCGCTTAATCCCCTTTATGCTGGCGCTGTACGTGCTGGCGTTTCTTGACCGTTCGAATATCGGTTTCGCCAAAGAGACCTACCAGCTGGATACGGGCCTCAGCAACGAAGCCTATGCGCTGGGGGCGGGGATTTTCTTTGTGGTCTATGCCTTTCTCGGGGTACCTGCCAACCTGCTGATGCGCAAATTCGGCGCCAGAAAATGGATCGGCTGCACCACGCTGCTGTGGGGCGTGCTGTCGGCGGCGATGGCGTGGGCGGATACGGAAGCGAAATTCCTGCTGGTACGCACCCTGCTGGGCGCGGCGGAGGCGGGCTTCTTCCCCGGCATGATCTACCTCACTTCACAGTGGTTTCCCCAGCAAAACCGCGCCAGCATTATGGGGCTTTTTTATATGGGGGCGCCGCTGGCGCTGACGCTCGGTTCGCCTTTATCCGGCGCACTGCTGGAGATGCATGGGTTTATGGGCCATCCCGGCTGGTTCTGGATGTTTGTGATTGAAGGCCTGCTTGCTGTCGCCGCGGGAGCGTTCACCTTCTTCTGGCTGGACGATTCGCCGCAGCATGCCCGCTTCCTGAGCGCTGCGGAGAAACAGGCGCTGATCGGCGAGCTGGCGCGAGAGGAGGAGAAAAAGGTCACCTCGCGCCTGTCCGATGCGCTGCGTAACGGGCGGGTCTGGCAGCTGGCGCTGATTTACATGACCATTCAGGTGGCGGTCTATGGCCTGATTTTCTTCCTGCCTACTCAGGTCGCCGCGCTGTTGGGCACCAAAGTCGGCTTCATTGCGTCGGTGGTGACGGCTATCCCATGGGTGGCGGCGCTGTTCGGCACCTGGCTTATCCCTCGCTACTCCGATCGCACCGGCGAGCGGCGCAATATTGCCGCGCTGACGCTGCTGGCGGCAGCGGTCGGGATTGCGGTTTCCGGGCTGGTGGCGCCGGTGCTGGCTATCATCGCGCTGTGCGTGGCGGCGGTTGGGGTGATTGCCGTGCAGCCGGTCTTCTGGACGATGCCGACGCAGCTGCTCTCCGGCACGGCGCTGGCCGCCGGGATTGGTTTCGTTAACCTGTTTGGCGCCATCGGCGGCTTTCTGGCGCCAATCGTTCGCGTGCAGGCCGAAACGCTGTTCGCCAGCAGCGCCGCCGGACTGTTAACCCTGGCCGGCGTGGCCATCGTCGGGGTGATCATCATCTTCTCATTAAGCCTCACCCGCGCGGTTCCTCAGCGCGGCAGCGTACAGCATTGATTAAAGGAATCGCTATGAACGCACTGTTATCTAACCCCTTCAAACGTGGATTATTACGCGGTGAGACGCAAATTGGCCTGTGGCTGAGCTCGACCTCCTCCTATATGGCGGAGATTGCCGCCACCTCAGGATATGACTGGCTGCTGATCGACGGCGAGCATGCCCCGAACACCATTCAGGACCTTTATCATCAGCTCCAGGCCATCGCTCCCTATGCCAGTCAGCCGGTGATCCGACCGGTGGAGGGCAGCCGCAGCCTGATAAAACAGGTGCTGGATATTGGCGCCAGAACGTTGCTGGTGCCGATGGTCGATACCGCCGAGCAGGCGCGGGAAGTCGTCTCGGCAACCCGTTATCCCCCCGTCGGTAGCCGCGG
This sequence comes from Klebsiella pneumoniae complex sp. WS1778, assembly GCF_049472055.1. NCBI lineage: Bacteria > Pseudomonadati > Pseudomonadota > Gammaproteobacteria > Enterobacterales > Enterobacteriaceae > Klebsiella > Klebsiella pneumoniae complex sp. WS1778. Next base: position 1,760,377 of record NZ_JBKGTJ010000001.1, on the reverse strand, counting down.
CGTGGGCGCCGGCGTGGCCCGGGCGGCACGCTGGGGAAGAGTGGAGAATTATATGGCGGAGGCGAATGACGAGCTCTGTCTGCTGATTCAGGTAGAGAGCCGAACCGCGCTGGAAAATCTGGACGCTATCCTCGAGGTGGAGGGCATTGACGGCGTATTTATCGGTCCGGCGGATCTCTCCGCTTCGCTGGGGCACCCGGACGATGCCGGCCATCCTGACGTGCAGCGGGTGATTGAGCAGAGCATCCGGCGCATTCGTGCGGCGGGTAAAGCGGCCGGATTTCTGGCGGTCGACCCGGCGATGGCGGAAAAATGTCTCGCCTGGGGGGCCAATTTCGTCGCCGTCGGGGTCGATACCATGCTCTACACCGAGGCGCTGGACCGCCGGCTGGCGATGTTTAAATCCGCCAGCGCTCAGCCGCAGGGGAAAGCGAGCTATTGACGGCGCAGGCTGGCGCCGGACTCAGGCGAGCGCCTGCGCCAGCACCGTCAGCGGATGTTCGCAGCGTTTGCTGGTGGACATTTCTATCTGCCATTTGCAGGTCTCGCAGTCGGTGACGACGATGTCGGCTCCGCTCTCCTCAATCTGACGGAACAGCGGGGCGCCGATAGCCTGGGATACCGCGTAATTCTCAGTCTTAAACCCGTAGGTGCCGGCGATGCCGCAGCACTGGGAATCCAGCACCTCCAGCTGCAGGCCGGGGATCAGCCGTAGCAGTTCGAGGGTATACAGCGACCAGCCCATTTTCTCCATATGGCACGGGGTGTGATAGACCACCTTCAGCGGCAGCCGGCGCAGCGGCAGCGTTTTGCCACTATCCAGTTGTTTCCAGATCCAGCGAGTGGCCAGTTCCACCCGGTCGCGGAGGTCGCTGTTGTCAACATCCAGGAGGTGAGGGTATTCATCGCGCAGGGTAAAGGTGCAGGTCGAAGAGGTGGCAATGATCGGCAGCGCGTTTTCCCGCATCGCGGCGACGTTGCTCAGCGCCTGCTTACGCGCTTTGTCAAAAAAGCCGTTGGCGATCAGCGGCACGCCGCAGCATTTTTCCCTTGATAACAACTGCACGCCGGTGCCCAGCGTATTGACGACGCGAATCAGGTCCTTGCCCAGCTGCGGGTGGTTATAGTTGACGTAGCAACCATGAAAGAAGGCCACCTGCTCAGGGTACTGCGTCTGGTGGGCCGCGAGCTGGCGGTAAGCGCGGCGGAAGGTACCGAAGCCATATTTCGGCAGCGTGCGGCGATGATCGATATGGAGCGCTGCGTCGAGCAGGCGGCGTACCGGTTTTAAGCCGGTGGTGACATTAACCAGTGGGGCAAAGGGGGTGGAAAGGGTGCCCATCAGGTCGGTATGGCTGAGGATGGCGTCGCGCAGGGTCGGCTTTTGCTGGCCGTACTGTGCCCGGGCGCGTTGAATGATATCGCCAATTTTCACATCCGACGGGCAGGCCACCTCACAGCGCTTGCAGTTGATGCAGTACTTGAGCGCCTCATCGTACAGCGCGCCATCCTTCAGGCGGAGGCGTTCGCCATCCGGCCCCGCCTGTTTCGGCCCGGGATAGCGCGGATTGACCCGGCTTACCGGACAGGTGGTGGTACAGACCGTGCACTTAATGCAGCTTTCAAAACGGGTATCGTTCATGGCCGGCCTCCGGCAAGAGCGTGGATCTGTCTGGCGGCGTGCAGCGCGGTGACGGCACAGACCCCGCCGCCGCAGCCGAGCTGAATGGCATCGAACCCGCCGAGCAGCGAACCGATGGCGAACAGATTGCTGAACGGCTGCCCGCCCAGCAGGGGATGCAGCAGGGCATCGGTTTTCACCCCGAAGCGCTGCCACGGCTGGGAGGCAAAGAAGTCCCGCTGGTACCAGTCGTCGCGCGGCAGGGTCTGTTGCAGATCGAGACCAAGAATGGGTTCGCGCACGCTCTCCCGCGTGGCGACAAGACCGTTGCTGAAAAAGCTGCCGCTGGCCAGCACGGTAAAACGCGGACGCAGCGCAATATCGCCGTGATTTCGCGTCCAGACGGCCTCGACGGCGCCCTGTCGATGGCTGATGTTCACCACTTCATCGCCGGCAAGCCAGGTGCCGCCGCCGCGAATAAACTGCCGCTGCAGCAGACTGTGCAGGCGCATCCCGGGAACCGAAGGCGGCAGCGTCGGCAGCAGACGCAGCGGGCAGGGCAGGCGCGCCTGCAGCCAGTGGTACAGGCGATCGTCGGCGAGACCAAAGCAGGCGGGCATGATCAGCAGCTCATGCTGCTGCGCCAGGGGCAGCAGCGCCGCGTGCAGGGCAGGCCAGTGGTGTTCATCGTCGAGGAGGCGGGCGATATTGGCGGCGCGAAATTCGGTGGGGTTGTCACGCAACACATCCAGCAGCGGTAACTCGATTTCCGCCGCCACGGCGGTAACGCCGGTTTGCCCGAGCGCGGCGGCGGCGAGATGCGGCTGAAAATCGGCAAAGCCGCTGATCCCCACCAGGCAGACCCCTTGTCGGGGGAGTGGCGCGACAGGAACCTCCTGCGGCGATAGCCACGCCGCGCGCAGCGTCCCCAGCGGCGTTACTCGCCGGTGCGGGTGGTGCGCGTCGCCCTGCATCACCGCCCCGCAGGTGGTCAGCAGGGCTTCAGTCTGTTTAGCGTATTCGAGCACCGCCCCGGCACCGAGCCGGGAATAAGGGTGCTCAGGAAGCAGTTCAGCGAGCTGCTGCAGACCTTGCGCGAGGTCAGTGACGTTATCGCCGTTCGGCAGCGCCGAGAGCAGATCTAACGACGCGGAGGAAAAATGCAGCGCGCTTTGCCCGCGGCTGATGATAACGCTGCGCAGGCCGGACTGATTCAGCGTCAGGCCGCACAGCAGACCGGCCAGTCCGCCGCCGATAATCGCGCAGTCAAATTTCATCCTGATGCTCCTGTGGCAGTCCGCACAGGCCGAGGTAGACCCAGCGGGTGAATTCGCTTTCGCGCAGCGCGTCGCCCCAGGCGATGGGCTGCACGCCCTTCCAGCGTTCATTGAGAAACGCCGACAGCTGGGCCAACGACTGCGCGGGGGTGGTGACGTTAAAGCGCTGCAGCAGCCCGGCGGCGCGGCAGGCGCAGAGTTCCCCCTGGCAGGTCCCCATGCCAATCCGGGTACGGCGGCGCAGGTCGAGCAGGGTGTTGACCGCCAGATTTTCCACCGCGTATTTCACTTCACCAGCGGTGACGGCTTCGCATTCGCAGACCAGGCTACGGTGCTGGCGGCTGTCGCCAAGCCAGGCCGGAGTGCGATCGCCATGGCGGTAGACGGCAGAGCCGCGCAGCGGGCCAGGCAGGGAGATAATTTTTCGCAGGGTGCTTTCCGTCGGCTCCTGTGAGCCGGGCAGCGGGCTCTCGGCCGTGGTACAGGGGGTGGTGTTGCCCAGCTTACGACAGACGGCGTCGGTGGCCCACTCGGCCATCAGGCGATAGGTCATCAGCTTGCCGCCGGTGATGGTAATGAAGCCTTCCATGCCGTCACGCTGAGCATGGTCGAGCAGGACGATGCCGCGGCTGACGCTGCGTCCGCTGGGATCGTTGTCGCTGGCCACCAGCGGGCGGACGCCGGAGTAGGCGCGGAGGATCCGGGTGCGGCCCATGACCGGCGCCAGCTTTTCGCCTTCGCGCAGCAGGGTATCGACTTCCGCGGTCGTAACCCGGTTGTCGTCAATTTCGTCATAAGGAATATGCATCGAGGTGGTGCCGATCAGCGAGATGGTATCCCCGGGCACCAGAATATCGGCATCGGCCGGCTTACGGCAGCGGTTGATCACCAGGTTGTTAATCCGGTGGTCGAGGATCAACAGCGATCCCTTCGCCGGGAACATGGTGATGCACAGGTCGGCATATTCCGCAATGCGCTGCCCCCAGATCCCGGCGGCATTAACCACTACCCCGGCGTACAGCGTGCGGGCCTGGTGAAGCTGACTGTCGTATACCTGGACGCCGCAGACGCGATCGCCCTGGCGCAGCAGGCCAGTGACTTCGCAGCCGGTGAGGATCTGCGCGCCGTGTTCGCGGGCGTCGAGCATATTGGCCGCGGTGAGGCGAAACGGGTCAATGGTGCCGTCCGGAACCTGCACCGCCCCCAGCAGCGCCGGGTTGACGGCGGGCTCGCGGCGCAGCGCCTCCTGCGCAGAGAGCGGCGTGGCCTCTATGCCAGCCTGCTGGCAGGCGGCGATAAAGGCCTGCTGATATGCCAGATCGTCTTCAGGCAGGGTTATGAACAGACCGCCGGCTGGTTCGATACAGTGACGGGCGATGCGGCGCAGGATGCGGTTCTCACTGATGCATTCGCGGGCGGATTCGTTGTCGGTCACCGCATAGCGGGCGCCGCTGTGCAGCAGCCCATGATTACGGCCGGTGGCCCCGGTGGCGATATCATGACGCTCAATGAGCAGTGTGCGTAATCCGCGCCGGGCGCAATCGCGGGCGATACCGGCGCCGGTTGCTCCGCCGCCGATGATAATAACCTCGCTATCCAGACGTCCCGTCATCTTCAGCTCCTTTGCTTTCGTTTAACACCATTTAGCCACAGTCTATAAGGTTATTGTTTGATTTCGAGCACATTCGCGCGTTATTTGAGCGTGTTATGTGATTTCGTGCTCACATTGGAACCTTTTGTCATATTTCTGTAACAAATTGTGCGATGTTTCACAGTATCAGCTCTACGTATTGCCTACCATCGCGGCCAGATTCGAAGTTAGTGATTAATCTGGGATTGTTGTCGTGACGTTAGTAAAAAACAGCAAGGGCCACGGAGGCTGATATGTTAAGTATTTTTAAACCCGCCGCGCATAAAGCGCGTTTGCCAGCCGCGGAGATCGACCCGCTCTATCGTCGGTTACGCTGGCAGATTTTTATCGGCATCTTCTTTGGTTATGCCGCTTACTATCTGGTTCGTAAGAACTTTGCCCTGGCGATGCCCTATCTTATCGAGCAGGGTTTCTCCCGCGGCGACCTCGGTTTCGCCCTTTCCGGCATCTCCATTGCCTACGGATTTTCGAAATTCATCATGGGATCGGTCTCTGACCGTTCGAATCCGCGCATTTTCCTGCCGGCGGGGCTGATCCTCGCCGCGCTGGTGATGCTGGTGATGGGCTTCGTACCGTGGGCCACCTCGAGCATCATGATCATGTTCGTGCTGCTGTTCCTCTGCGGCTGGTTCCAGGGGATGGGCTGGCCGCCGTGCGGCCGTACCATGGTCCACTGGTGGTCGCAGAAAGAGCGTGGCGGAATTGTTTCAGTGTGGAACTGCGCGCATAACGTCGGCGGCGGGATCCCGCCGCTGTTGTTCCTGTTGGGTATGGCCTGGTTTAACGACTGGCACGCGGCGCTCTATATGCCGGCGTTCGCCGCTATCCTGCTGGCGATTTTCGCCTTTGCGATGATGCGCGATACTCCGCAATCCTGCGGCCTGCCGCCAATCGAAGAATATAAAAATGACTACCCGGACGATTACAGCGAAGAGCATGAACAAGAGCTGACGGCGAAGCAGATCTTTATGCAGTACATTCTGCCGAACAAGCTGCTGTGGTACATCGCGGTCGCCAACGTCTTCGTTTATCTGCTGCGCTACGGCATTCTCGACTGGTCGCCGACCTACCTGAAAGAGGTGAAGCACTTCGCGCTGGATAAATCCTCCTGGGCCTACTTCCTGTACGAGTACGCGGGGATCCCGGGCACCCTGCTGTGCGGCTGGATGTCGGATAAGGTGTTTAAAGGCAACCGCGGCGCCACCGGCGTGTTCTTTATGACCCTGGTGACCATCGCTACCATCGTGTACTGGCTGAACCCGGCGGGTAACCCGGGCGTGGATATGGCCTGTATGATTATTATCGGCTTCCTGATCTACGGCCCGGTGATGCTGATTGGTCTGCATGCGCTGGAGCTGGCGCCGAAGAAAGCTGCCGGCACCGCCGCAGGCTTCACCGGTCTGTTCGGTTATCTCGGCGGCTCCGTGGCCGCGAGCGCCATCGTCGGCTACACCGTCGATTTCTTCGGCTGGGACGGCGGCTTTATGGTAATGATCGGCGGCAGTGTGCTGGCGGTCGTCCTGCTGGTTATCGTGATGCTCGGTGAACGCCGTCATCATCAACAGCTGAAACAAGCCTAAGGAGCGGCGATGAACATGAAACTCACCACGCTAATGAGCGGCATGATGTTGGCCAGTTCGGCGCTGTGCTTCAGCGCGACAGCGGCGGATAAAATGGTTATCGCCCACCGGGGCGCCAGCGGTTATCTGCCCGAACATACCCTGCCGGCGAAAGCGATGGCCTACGCGCAGGGGGCGGATTACCTTGAGCAAGACCTGGTGATGACCAAAGACGACCGGCTGGTGGTGTTGCACGACCATTATCTCGACCGGGTGACCGACGTCGCTCAGCGCTTCCCGCAGCGGGCGCGTCAAGATGGCCGTTTCTACGCCATCGACTTTACCCTGGCCGAGATTAAGTCGCTGAAGTTTACCGAAGGCTTTGAGCCGAAAGATGGCAAGAACGTGCAAACCTACCCCGGGCGTTTCCCGATGGGCAAATCCGATTTCCGCATTCATACCTTTGAAGAGGAGATTGAGTTTGTCCAGGGGCTGAATCATTCCACCGGCAAAAACATCGGTATTTACCCGGAAATCAAAGCGCCGTGGTTCCACCATCAGGAAGGCAAAGATATTGCTGCCAGCACCCTGAAAGTGCTGAAAGAATATGGCTATACCAGCAAGCAGGATAAGGTCTATCTGCAGTGCTTTGACGCCAACGAGCTGAAGCGCATTAAAAATGAACTGGAGCCGAAGATGGGCATGGATCTTAATCTGGTGCAGCTCATCGCCTATACCGACTGGAATGAAACCCAGCAGAAACAGGCCGATGGCCAATGGGTGAACTACAGCTATGACTGGATGTTCAAGCCGGGGGCCATGGCGCAGATTGCACAATACGCCGACGGCATTGGTCCGGATTACCATATGCTGGTGGCGGAAGGCTCAAAGCCGGGGGCGGTGAAGTTGACGGCGATGGTGAAAGAGGCGCACGCCAGCCATCTGCAGGTGCATCCGTACACCGTGCGCGCGGATCAGTTGCCGGAGTACGCGACTAACGTTAATCAGCTCTATGACCTGCTGTATAACCAGGCGGGCGTCGACGGCTTGTTTACCGATTTCCCGGATAAAGCGGTGCAGTTCCTGGACGCTAAACGCTAAAAAGCCGGGTGGCGGTTGCGCCTTACCCGGCGTACGAACTGCGGTTTTGTTGACACGGTTCTCGGCGTGCAACGATTTCGACCCGGGAATAACGTTTGTTCTATGATATTTCCTGGAAGATGGCGCTCCCGATATTTCTTCTGCGTTATGCCTTTCATAGCGCAGGGAGCGCACAGGGGGAGGCCAGTCGCCGCCTCCCCCTGTACCCCCGGGCTCCGGCCAGCAAAATCGCCGCTGCGCGGTCCCTTCGACTTATCCCTGCAGGCTTCGGATCGGGCCGAGGCAGCGTCCATGCAAAACACGGCCCTCAGCCCGCATCCATGCGGGCTGCCCCGGCCTTCCGGGAACGTCTCAGCGATTTTGAGGCCGTCAACACCGGCAGTTTCAGCAGCCCAGGGCGGCAGTGCGTAAACGGCCGGTCCTGGAACAGTAGGTCAGGTAAGCGTAGCGCCACCTGACAAGACTACATCTCGATCTCAATATCGCCTTTCGCCCGGCAGCAGCAGGGCAAAATCTCGCCCGGCTGGATAAAGGCCAGCGGCTCGGTCAGCCAGTCAACCTGGCCGGAGACCAGACGGGTGCGGCAGGAGCCGCAATAGCCTGCGCGGCATTGATACTCGACGTCGATATTATGCGATTCAAGAGCAGCCAACAGGGAAGGGTGTTCATCCTGACACTCAAGGCGAGTGTCAGAGATTTTCAAGAAGATCCGCTTCATTACAGCTGGAAGTTGCTCAGATCGTCGGCATCGACTTCAGAGTCGATCTGGCCGACCAGGTAAGAGCTGACCTCTACTTCCTGCGGCGCCACCTGAACGTTGTCGGAGACCAGCCAGGTGTTGATCCACGGGATCGGGTTGGAGCGGGTCTGGAACGGCAGATCAAGGCCCACCGCCTGCATGCGGATATTGGTGATGTACTCGACGTACTGGCAGAGAATATCTTTGTTCAGGCCAATCATCGAGCCGTCGCGGAACAGGTAGTCCGCCCACTCTTTCTCCTGCTGGGCCGCCAGCACGAACAGATCATAGCACTCCTGTTTGCACTCTTCGGCGATTTCCGCCATTTCCGGATCGTCGCTGCCGGAGCGCAGCAGGTTCAGCATATGCTGAGTGCCGGTCAGGTGCAGCGCTTCATCGCGGGCGATCAGGCGGATAATTTTGGCGTTGCCTTCCATCAGTTTGCGCTCGGCGAAAGCGAAGGAGCAGGCGAAGCTGACGTAGAAGCGGATCGCTTCCAGGGCGTTAACGCTCATCAGGCACAGATAGAGTTTCTTTTTCAGCTCGCGCAGATTGACGGTCACGGTCTTGCCGTTGACGGTGTGGGTGCCTTCGCCCAGCAGGTGCCAGTAGCTGGTCATCTCGATCAGCGAATCGTAATAGTGGGAGATCCCCTCGGCACGCTTCTGGATCTGCTCGTTGGTGACGATATCGTCGAACACGGTCGCCGGATCGTTGACGATGTTGCGGATGATATGGGTGTACGAGCGCGAGTGAATGGTCTCAGAGAAGGCCCAGGTTTCCACCCAGGTCTCCAGCTCCGGGATGGAGATCAGCGGCAGCAGAGCAACGTTCGGGCTGCGGCCCTGGATGGAGTCGAGCAGCGTCTGGTACTTCAGGTTGCTGATGAAAATGTGTTTTTCATGTTCCGGCAGCGCCTGGTAGTCGATGCGATCGCGGGAAACGTCAACCTCTTCCGGGCGCCAGAAGAAGGAGAGCTGCTTTTCAATCAGCTTTTCAAAGATGTCGTATTTTTGCTGATCGTAGCGGGCCACGTTAACCGGCTGGCCAAAAAACATTGGCTCAAGCAACTGATCGTTTTTCGTCTGTGAAAAAGTGGTGTATGCCATTGAAGTGAGTCCTGTTGAACTGTATTGCCCGGCGGGAATGGGTTGGCCGGGCCTACAAAATCGTAGGCCGGGTAAGCGTAGCGCCACCCGGCAAAAATACCTTAGATCTTACAAGCGCCGCTTTCGCAGCCGTCGTCCTGAATGGACGGGGCCAGGTCATCCTGAGCGTCTTCAGCGCCATCACGGGTGTTGTGATAGTACAGCGTTTTGACGCCGAATTTATAGGCGTTGAGCAGGTCTTTCAGCAACTGCTGCATCGGCACTTTTCCGGAAGGGAAGCGCGTCGGATCGTAGTTGGTATTCGCAGAGATCGACTGGTCGATAAACTTCTGCATGATACCCACCAGCTGCAGGTAGCCGTCGTTGTTCGGCATTTCCCACAGCAGCTCGTAGGCGTTCTGCAGGTTTTCGTAGTCCGGCACCACCTGGCGCAGGATCCCATCCTTCGAGGCTTTGATACTCACGTGACCGCGCGGCGGCTCGATGCCATTGGTGGCGTTGGAGATCTGCGACGAGGTCTCGGACGGCATCAGCGCGGAGAGTGTAGAGTTGCGCAGGCCGTGGGTTTTAATGGACTCGCGAAGCGCTTCCCAGTCGTAGTGCAGGGATTCGCTGACGATGCCGTCCAGGTCTTTTTTGTAGGTATCGATCGGCAGGATACCCTGCGCATAGGTGGTTTCGTTGAACCACGGGCAGGCGCCCTGTTCGATAGCCAGCTCGTTGGAGGCCTTCAGCAGGTAGTACTGAATCGCTTCGAACGTTTTGTGGGTCAGGTTGTTGGCGCTGCCGTCGGAGTAGCGTTTGCCATGCTTCGCCAGATAGTAAGCGAAGTTGATCACGCCGATGCCCAGCGTACGGCGGCCCATTGCGCCGCGTTTGGCGGCCGGGATGGGGTAATCCTGATAGTCGAGCAGCGCGTCCAGGGCACGCACCGCCAGCACCGCCAGCTCTTCCAGCTCGTCGAGGCTGTCGATAGCCCCGAGGTTGAAGGCCGACAGGGTGCACAGCGCGATTTCGCCGTTTTCGTCGTTGACGTCTTCCAGCGGTTTAGTCGGCAGAGCGATCTCCAGGCACAGGTTAGACTGGCGCACCGGGGCGACCACCGGATCGAACGGGCTGTGGGTGTTGCAGTGGTCGACGTTCTGGATGTAGATGCGGCCGGTGGAGGCGCGCTCCTGCATCATCAGCGAGAACAGTTCAACCGCTTTAATGCGCTGCTTGCGAATGCTGTCGTCCTGCTCGTACTGGGTGTACAGGCGCTCAAACTCGTCCTGATCGGCGAAGAAGGCGTCATACAGGCCCGGGACGTCGGAAGGGCTGAACAGGGTAATGTCGCCGCCCTTCAGCAGACGGGTGTACATCAGCTTATTGATCTGCACCCCGTAGTCCATGTGACGAACGCGGTTGGCGTCGGTACCGCGGTTGTTTTTCAGCACCAACAGGCTTTCCACTTCCAGATGCCACATTGGGTAGAAGAGGGTCGCCGCGCCGCCGCGAACGCCGCCCTGCGAGCAGGACTTCACCGCGGTCTGGAAATGTTTGTAGAACGGAATGCAGCCGGTGTGGAAGGCTTCGCCGCCGCGGATCGGGCTGCCCAGCGCGCGAATGCGGCCGGCGTTGATGCCGATGCCGGCGCGCTGGGAAACGTATTTCACAATCGCGCTGGAGGTGGCGTTGATGGAATCCAGGCTGTCGCCGCACTCGATCAGCACGCAGGAGCTGAACTGACGGGTCGGGGTACGCACGCCGGACATGATCGGCGTCGGCAGCGAGATTTTAAAGGTCGACACCGCGTCGTAGAAACGCTTGATGTAGTCCAGACGCGTTTCGCGCGGGTAGTTAGAGAACAGGCAGGCAGCCACCAGAATATAAAGGAACTGCGCGCTCTCATAAATTTCGCCGGTGACGCGGTTCTGTACCAGATACTTGCCTTCCAGCTGCTTCACGGCAGCATAGGAGAAGTTCATGTCGCGCCAGTGGTCGAGGAAACCGTCCATCTGCTGGAACTCTTCTTCCGTGTAGTCTTCCAGCAGATGATGATCGTATTTACCCTTCTCGACCATCTTCACCACGTGATCGTAAAGCGCCGGCGGCTCAAACTGGCCGAAGGCTTTTTTACGCAAGTGGAAGATCGCCAGACGCGCGGCGAGGTACTGGTAATCCGGCGCCTCGCGGGAGATCAGGTCCGCAGCGGCTTTAATAATGGTTTCGTGGATGTCCGCGGTTTTAATGCCGTCATAGAACTGGATATGCGAGCGCAGCTCTACCTGGGAAATCGAAACGTTATTCAGTCCTTCTGCCGCCCAATCCAGTACGCGATGGATTTTGTCGAGATTGATGCGCTCGGTGGTCCCGTCGCGCTTTGTCACCAGCAGACTCTGATTCATGTGGATTTTACCTGTCCGTGAAAGAAAATATCCCCCGTTTATCCACAGAAGGCCGTTGTGACTAACTCTGTGGATAAATACTATATGTAGGGGGTTGTCGATAAAAGAAACGCTATATGGTGAGTATTTTAGTAAGGAATCTTTTGAGTACAAGGGTTGATTTTGACGTTAAATTGAGGTTGCGGAAGGGTAATAATCCGCAAGTCCACGTCGCATAAGGCCTGGAGAAGAAGTCAATAAAACAGAAAAAAAAATGAAAATTTGATCGAGTGCTGATTTCTTCATCGGAAGAAATAATCACGCGGCTTGATGCCGCGCAATCATCATAAGCGCAGCTGCTGACGTCACGCTTTTCTGGCGCTGGTATGCAACATATAGTTAACATCAACCCCCGGCGCCAACTTGAAGGTGTTGGTCAACGGATTGTAATGCAGACCGATGATATGCTGCTCTTTCAGAGTAGTCTGATCTACCCAGCCCAGCAGTTCGGCCGGCTTGATAAACTTTTTCACATCATGGGTGCCTTTGGGCACCATCTTCATGACATATTCCGCGCCGACCACCGCCATCAGCCACGCTTTACCGTTGCGGTTGATGGTGGAGAAGAAGACCTGACCGCCAGGCTTCACCAGCCGCGCGCAGGCGTGGACTACCGACTGTGGGTCAGGGACGTGCTCCAGCATCTCCATGCAGGTGACGACATCGTATTGCTGCGCGTGCTTCGCGGCATGTTCCTCAACCGTTTCCTGAACATATTCCACCTGAATACCGCTCTCCAGGGCGTGCAGTTTCGCCACCTGCAGCGGCTCTGCGCCCATGTCCAGTCCGGTGACCGTCGCGCCTTCGCGCGCCATACTCTCGGCGAGGATGCCGCCGCCGCAGCCGACATCAAGGACTTTTTTACCGAACAGGCCGCCTGAGCGTTCGGCGATATAGCCCAGCCGCAGGGGATTAATGCGGTGGAGCGGTTTGAACTCGCCCTCCAGATCCCACCAGCGCGAGGCGACGGCTTCGAATTTGGCGATTTCAGCATGATCGACGTTAGGGGCTACCGACGTTTTTTCGGCATTCATGGGCGCTTTTACTCCTTTTCTGTTCAGACCTGGGAGTATATCAGCAGCGCGCCATGAATAAACCGTATTGCTTTACCTCTCTTAGCGCGGCTGTGTTATAATTTGCGACCTTTGAATCCGGGATACAGTAGAGGGATAGCGGTTAGATGAGCGACCTTGCGAGAGAAATTACACCGGTCAACATTGAGGAAGAGCTTAAGAACTCTTATCTGGATTATGCGATGTCGGTCATTGTTGGCCGTGCGCTGCCGGATGTCCGAGATGGCCTGAAGCCGGTACACCGTCGCGTACTTTACGCCATGAACGTATTGGGCAATGACTGGAACAAAGCCTATAAAAAATCAGCCCGTGTCGTTGGTGACGTAATCGGTAAATACCACCCGCACGGCGACTCCGCGGTATACGACACCATCGTCCGTATGGCGCAGCCGTTCTCGCTGCGTTACATGCTGGTGGACGGCCAGGGTAACTTTGGTTCCATCGACGGCGACTCCGCCGCGGCGATGCGTTATACCGAAATTCGTCTGGCGAAAATCGCTCATGAGCTGATGGCCGATCTTGAAAAAGAGACGGTCGATTTCGTTGACAACTATGACGGTACGGAGCGTATTCCGGACGTCATGCCGACCAAAATTCCTAACCTGCTGGTAAACGGCGCCTCCGGGATCGCCGTCGGGATGGCCACCAACATACCGCCGCATAACCTGACGGAAGTGATCAACGGCTGTCTGGCCTATGTCGACGACGAAGACATCAGCATTGAAGGGCTGATGGCGCATATTCCTGGCCCTGATTTCCCGACCGCCGCCATTATCAACGGCCGTCGCGGCATTGAAGAGGCCTACCGCACCGGTCGCGGTAAAGTCTACATCCGCGCGCGCGCGGAAGTAGAAGTGGACGCCAAATCCGGCCGCGAAACCATCATCGTGCATGAAATTCCTTATCAGGTGAACAAAGCGCGCCTGATTGAGAAAATCGCCGAGCTGGTAAAAGAAAAACGCGTGGAAGGCATCAGCGCGCTGCGTGATGAGTCTGATAAAGACGGGATGCGCATCGTGATTGAAGTGAAGCGCGACGCGGTAGGGGAAGTGGTGCTCAACAACCTCTATTCCCAGACCCAGCTGCAGGTCTCCTTCGGTATCAACATGGTTGCGCTGCACCATGGCCAGCCGAAGATCATGAACCTGAAAGACATCATCGCCGCCTTCGTGCGCCACCGCCGCGAAGTGGTGACCCGTCGTACGATTTTTGAACTGCGCAAAGCGCGCGACCGGGCGCATATCCTCGAAGCGCTGGCCGTGGCGCTGGCCAACATCGACCCGATTATCGAACTGATCCGTCGCGCGCCGACCCCGGCTGAAGCGAAAGCGGCGCTGGTTGCCCAGGCGTGGGATCTCGGTAATGTCGCGGCGATGCTGGAACGTGCCGGTGATGACGCCGCGCGTCCGGAATGGCTGGAGCCAGAGTTCGGCGTGCGCGAGGGTAAATACTACCTGACCGAGCAGCAGGCTCAGGCGATTCTGGATCTGCGTCTGCAGAAACTGACCGGCCTTGAGCATGAAAAACTGCTCGACGAATATAAAGAGCTGCTGGAACAGATCGCGGAACTGCTGCACATCCTCGGCAGCGCCGACCGTCTGATGGAAGTGATTCGCGAAGAGCTGGAGCTGATCCGCGACCAGTTCGGCGACGAACGTCGTACCGAAATCACCGCCAACAGCGCTGATATCAACATCGAAGATCTGATCAACCAGGAAGACGTGGTGGTCACCCTGTCGCATCAGGGCTATGTGAAGTATCAGCCGTTGACCGACTACGAAGCACAGCGTCGTGGCGGTAAAGGCAAATCGGCAGCGCGCATTAAAGAAGAAGACTTTATTGACCGCCTGCTGGTGGCCAACACCCATGACACTATCCTCTGCTTCTCAAGCCGCGGTCGTCTGTACTGGATGAAGGTCTATCAGCTGCCGGAAGCCAGCCGCGGCGCGCGCGGTCGTCCGATCGTCAACCTGCTGCCGCTGGAAGCCGATGAGCGTATCACCGCTATCCTGCCGGTCCGCGAGTACGAAGAGGGCGTTAACGTCTTTATGGCCACCGCCAGCGGTACCGTGAAGAAAACCGCGCTGACCGAGTTCAGCCGTCCGCGTTCCGCTGGCATCATCGCGGTCAACCTGAACGAAGGCGATGAGCTGATCGGCGTCGATCTGACCTCTGGTCAGGACGAAGTGATGCTGTTCTCCGCGGCCGGCAAGGTCGTGCGCTTCAAAGAAGATGCCGTTCGCGCCATGGGCCGTACCGCCACCGGCGTACGCGGCATTAAGCTGGCGGAAAACGACAGCGTCGTCTCGCTGATTATTCCGCGCGGTGAAGGCGCGATCCTGACGGTGACGCAAAACGGTTACGGTAAACGTACCGCCGCGGCTGAGTATCCGACCAAGTCGCGTGCCACCCAGGGCGTTATCTCGATCAAAGTCACCGAGCGTAACGGTTCCGTGGTCGGCGCCGTACAGGTGGATGATTGCGATCAGATCATGATGATCACCGACGCCGGGACGCTGGTGCGTACCCGCGTTTCCGAAGTGAGCATCGTGGGCCGTAACACCCAGGGCGTGATCCTCATCCGCACCGCGGAAGATGAAAACGTGGTGGGTCTGCAGCGCGTCGCTGAGCCGGTAGACGATGAAGAGCTGGACGCCATCGACGGTAGCGCGGCGGAAGGCGATGACGATATCGCCCCGGAAGCGGATACTGATGACGACATCGCCGAAGACGAAGAGTAATCGTCCCAGGTAAATGTTCTGAAAGGGCCGGGTATTCTCCCGGCCCTTTTTGCATTAACATTGCGGCAAAGCCGGTTTACCGCTACTTTAACCCCATTCTGTTGAGTCCCTGACGGCCGAGCATCGCCACATTGAAATATCTTGCCTCTTTCCACACAACCCTGAAGGTTTCACGTTATCTGTTCAGAGCGCTGGCGGTATTGCTGTGGCTGCTGATTGCGTTTGTCTCTGTGTTTTATATCGTCAACGCGCTACACGAGCGGGAAGCCGAGATCCATCAGGAGCTCAATCTCAATGCCGATCAGGCCCAGCGCTACATTCAGCGTACGGCGGACGTGATTAAAGAGCTGAAGTATGTCGCCGGTAACCGGCTGTCGGCAGGGGATGCGGTAGCGCAAGGGCAAAGCGGCGATATTGCGATCCCCAGCTTTGAACCCCTGTATCCTGACTCCGACTGCAGCGCAATGAGTAGTGCCTGGCGTAATTCGCTCCAATCGTTGGCGTGGTTTATGCGCTACTGGCGGGATAATTTTACCGCCGCCTACGACCTTAACCGCATCTTTCTCATCGGCAGCGATAATCTCTGTATGGCCAACTTTGGCCTGCGGGACGTGCCGATTGAGCGCGATCAGGCGCTGAAAGTCCTGCATCAACGCATTGAGCAATACCGCAATGCGCCGCAAAACGAGCGCGGCAACAATCTCTTCTGGATAAGCCAGGGCGTGCGCCCCGGGGTGGGCTACTTTTACGCCCTGACGCCGATCTATATGGCCAATCGCCTGCAGGCGATGCTCGGCGTGGAGCAGACCATCCGCATGGAAAGCTTCTTTACGCCGGGCAGCCTGCCGATGAGCGTGACGATCTTCGACGATAACGGCCAGCCGCTGATCTCGCTGGCCGGCGCGGAAGGCAAAGTCCAGAGCGAAGCGAAGTGGATGCAGGAGCGAATGTGGTTTGGCTACAGCACGGGTTTCCGCGAGCTGGTGCTGAAGAAAAGCCTCGCGCCGTCCTCCCTGAGCATCGTCTATTCCGTCTCGGTAGACCAGGTGCTGGAGCGGATCCGCATGCTGATCATCAACGCCATCGTTCTCAATATCCTCAGCGGCGCGATGCTGTTTGCGCTGGCGCGGATGTATGAGCGGCGCATTTTTATCCCGGCGGAAAATGACGCTCAACGGCTGGAAGAACATGAGCAGTTCAACCGCAAAATCGTGGCCTCCGCCCCGGTGGGGATCTGTATTCTGCGCACCCTCGACGGAACCAACATTCTCAGTAACGAGCTGGCGCACAACTATCTGAACATGCTGACCCACGAGGACCGCCAGCGGCTGACGCAGATTATCTGCGGCCAGCAGGTCAACTTTGTCGATGTGCTGACCAGCAACCATACCAACCTGCAGATTAGCTTTGTCCACTCGCGCTATCGCAATGAAAACGTGGCGATTTGCGTGCTGGTGGACGTTTCCGCCCGCGTGAAGATGGAGGAGTCGCTGCAGGAGATGGCCCAGGCGGCGGAGCAGGCCAGCCAGTCGAAATCGATGTTCCTTGCCACCGTCAGCCATGAGCTGCGTACCCCGCTGTATGGCATCATCGGTAACCTCGATCTGCTGCAGACTAAAGCCTTGCCGAAAGGCGTCGATCGCCTGGTGACGGCGATGAACAACTCCTCGAGCCTGCTGCTGAAAATCATCAGCGATATTCTCGATTTCTCCAAAATCGAGTCCGAGCAGTTGAAGATCGAGCCGCGGGAATTTTCCCCGCGCGAGGTCATGAACCATATCTCCGCCAACTATCTGCCGCTGGTGGTGCGCAAGCAGCTGGGTCTGTACTGCTTTATCGAACCGGACGTTCCGGAACAGATGTCCGGCGACCCGATGCGTCTGCAGCAGGTGATCTCAAACCTGCTGAGCAATGCGATCAAGTTCACCGACACCGGCTGCATTATCCTCCACGTTCAGTGCGCAGGAGATTATCTGCAGATTAGCGTCCGCGACACCGGGGAGGGGATCCCGGCGAAAGAGGTATTGCGCCTCTTCGACCCTTTCTTCCAGGTGGGGACCGGCGTGCAGCGCAACTTCCAGGGCACCGGCCTTGGCCTGGCGATCTGCGAAAAACTGATCAGCATGATGGATGGCGATATCGCCGTGGAAACGGAGCCGGGAATGGGCAGCCGCTTTACCATCCGCATCCCGCTGTATGGCGTGCAGAACACGCCGCAGGTGACGGCGGACGGTTTCGCTGGCAAGACCTGCTGGCTGGCCATCCACAACACCTCGTTGGCGATGTTCGTCACCTCGCTGCTCAGCTATCACGGCCTGACGGTACGCCGCCATGCCGGAGAAACCCCGGACGCCGAGGATGTCTTACTCACTGACGATGAAGCGCTGAGCGGCTGGCAGGGAAGGGCGATGGTCATCTTCTGCCGTCGTCATATCGGTATTCCGCAGGAGCGGGCCGCCGGCGAGTGGCTGCATAGCGTGACGACGCCGCATGAACTGCTGCCGCTGTTGGGACGTATTTTCCACGTCGCGCTGGCCAGTGCGGAGAATAGCCGGGCGCTGATGGCGCCGGAGGCGCAGGTCGGCAATAACGACGACATGATGATTCTCGTGGTCGACGATCATCCGATCAACCGCCGCCTGCTGGCGGATCAGCTGGGATCGCTCGGCTACCAGTGCGTGACCGCCAACGACGGGGTCGACGCGCTCAACGTTCTCAGCAAGCAGCACATCGATATTGTGCTCAGCGACGTCAACATGCCTAATATGGATGGTTATCGCCTGACGCAGCGCATTCGTCAGCTTGGCCTGACGCTGCCAGTGATTGGCGTAACGGCCAATGCCCTGGCGGAAGAGAAGCAGCGCTGTCTGGAATCGGGGATGGACAGCTGTCTGTCCAAGCCGGTGACGCTTGACGTGCTGAAGCAAACGCTGACGGTATATGCGGCGCGGGTACGTAAAGGGCGGGAATAATCGGGAGCTCCGTCTCGCCAGGGCGAGACGGAGAGCGCGTCGGGATTACTCTTTGTCCGTCGAGCTCAGCGAGACGGAGGAGAGGTAGTTCAGCAGGGCGATGTCGTTTTCGACGCCCAGCTTCATCATCGCCGACTTTTTCTGGCTACTGATGGTTTTGATGCTGCGGTTCAGCTTTTTGGCGATCTCGGTCACCAGGAAGCCTTCGGCGAACAGACGCAGCACTTCGCTCTCTTTCGGCGACAGGCGTTTATCGCCATAGCCGCTGGCGCTGATTTTTTCCAGCAGACGAGAGACGCTTTCCGGGGTGAATTTCTTTCCTTTCTGCAGCGCGGCCAGCGCTTTAGGCAGATCGGTCGGCGCCCCCTGCTTGAGGACGATCCCTTCGATATCCAGATCCAGCACCGCGCTGAGGATCGCCGGGTTATTGTTCATGGTCAGAACAATGATCGACAGATCCGGGAAGTGGCGCTTGATGTATTTGATCAGCGTGATCCCGTCGCCGTATTTATCACCGGGCATGGACAGATCGGTGATCAGCACATGGGCGTCCAGCTTCGGAAGATTGTTGATAAGGGCCGTGGAGTCTTCAAACTCGCCAACGACGTTCACCCACTCAATTTGCTCAAGTGACTTACGAATACCGAACAGTACGATCGGATGGTCATCGGCAATAATTACGTTCATAGTGTTCATGTATAAGGCTACCTTCTACAGCAAACTCTTGACGTAAGCGTCAATGTCGCTGATATATTTTTCTATGCCTTGCGCATCCTTTTCGCGAATCAGATGCTCAAGCGTTTCACATAACTGCTTGCCGGGTATCAGATTAAGCATAGCAAATGCCCCTTTGAGGCGGTGGGCGGTTTGCGCCAGAGCAGCAAAATCACCCGCTTCGTTTTCAGTATACAATCTCTGAACATCATCCGGTACCGTATCGGCAAACAGTGCGTAATAGCCGCTGGCATGGAGTTCGGCGTTACTCTCGTTTCCTGAGGTGGCGGGCTGAACCGCCTCCTCCGCCAGCTGCTGCTCAATAAGCTGCAGGATAGCCTCCTGCATCGCCGTGCTAATATTAAAGTTGACCCGCAGTTGGCCCGGGCCGATTTTGCGTATCCCAACCTCATCATCGCTTAAAAGCAAGCCCGAAGCAGTAAGATTAGACGGATTATCCGTTAAATACAGATCGAACGCTTGACTTGTCGCTCGATCGTCCGGCGTGATGCAGGACGCCCCCCAGCTCTCCAGCTGGCGGGTGACAATCCGCCGTACTTCGCTGGAGGTCACATCCAGCAGGACGATAACGTCATCCAGCAGATGTTCTCCCGCCTCTGGCGCCTCTTCGCTGGCCGGCATTTTCAGATGCAGGCTATAGCGAGTCCCCAGCGACTCCCGCGCTTTGATGGTCAACTGCCCGCCCAGCTTGCGCGTCATGCGGTCACATAACCAGAAGGTAAGGGCGTTCGCTTTGCCGTACAGATCGCTCTGAGTCTCATTGAGATACGGGAAGTGCATATTGTCGATCTCGTTTGCCGAGACCCCGTTGCCAGTATCCAGTATGCGGAAGGTCAGGCGATCGCTGGCCGACTCTTCCTGGCAGACGTCGAGGGTGATCTTGCCGATAGGCGTGGTGGTGATGGAATACTGGATCAGCAGTACCAGCGTGCGCCGCAGGGCTTCACGGTCGCCATAGCGTTGCTCGCCGGCAGGCAGCGCGTTATTGATAAGCAACTGCAGCCCCTTGCGCTTCATCGCCGGCAGCACCTCCGGTACGACGTCGTCGATCAGCTCCTGCACCGAGAACAGCGACTGGCTGGTTTTCCAGGCATCGCTTTCCAGCAGGTTGGCGAGCTGAATATCATCGATCAGTTTGACCAGCTCATCGGCATGCTGCGCCAGCGTCCGGCTCTCCGCGCCGTCGAGCGCCGCTGCCTCAGCCGCCAGGTTAAGGGCTGGCTGCTTCAGGGCGCTGCTGATATGCCGCATAAAGGTCGTCCGGCCCTGCTGGTTTTTCTCATACAAGCGCTGGGCCTGTTTGAGCTTTTTATTGACCAGCACTTCGCGGTCCTGGTCTCGGATAATCAGGATCTGCGTGCGCGGCGCGACCTGGCTGCGATACTGGCGGATCTCATACTGTTCGTTGTTGACGGTGGCCTGGATCACCCCCTGATGCTGGTCCGCCATGTTAGTGATGTTCTGCAGATTCAGGTGCGGAAGCAGATGGTCGGCAATCGGGTTGCTGATCACCGTTCGGTTGGCTTCCTGATCGTGGACCAGCAGCCCCAGCGGCAGCAAAGAAACAATTTCTTCATTAAGGGCGCGCAGTAAACGCAGTTCGCTATTGGCGGCGGAGGGGAGCCCGGCGCCCGAGGTGCTGCTGCGACCTTTATAATTCCGGAAGGTCGTGAAACCGAACAGCGCCAGCGCCAGCAGGCCAATGTTAAGCAGCAGCGGCAGAAGAATGTTTTGCAGGGATTCCAGCAGCATGGTGCTCATCGGTACCGTCCACACTAACTGCATACCGGTGGTGCTGATGTCGGTGGCGATGTCAATCTGCATGCCGTTGAAGGTGATCCCGATATGATCGCTAGCCTCTTTCTCGGGGCTGGCGGCCACATTTTGCGTGGGATCAGGCTCGATACGAAAGCTATCCAGCGCCATGCCCGGCGGGATCAGATCGTTAATCGGCAGGTCGAAGGCGACCACCGTTGCCAGGTGTCCTGGCTGATTGAAGGTAGTACGTAACGTAAAGTAGTGCGCGTTCTGCCAGGCAAGATGGCGCAGCGGCGAGAAGGTCTCGCGCTCATCAAGGGTATTGGCCTGCAGCAGCATTTCCGCGCGCCGGGATTCCACCACGCTGCTGATCGTTGACTCTTTAAAGCTTGAGGAGAGGTCCTTCAACGGCAGGGTGGAGATAAGGATCAGGCTATTGTCCAGCCCATTGAGATAGTACATCGACCACGGAATGGTCTCCGCGCCCCACAAAATATCCAGATAATCGGACATTTTCTGCGTCATCTCGAGGGTCGAACTGTCGTGGGAGCCAAAGATCAGGGCTTCGGTTTTACGCCGGGGCTTCTCCAGATAGTACACGTCCTGCTTTAAACGCGTCTCCTGCAGACCGCCGCTGGCGGTGTTGGCGGAGGTGGCGGCGATATTGTCGTAGATCTGCCAGGTGGCATAGCGCCAGGTATCAATGCGTTGGTGCAGGGCATGGGAGACATCAACTACCTGATAGCTCTTCTCTTTCAGCCAGGCATTGACGGCGCTTTGAATCATCACCCCCATCGTCGCCAGCAGGACAATAACCATCAAAATGAAGAAGCGGCTGATGTTGCCGGGGATCAGAGAGAATTTTTTCGGGGTCATCTTGTGGCTGAACGACTCATCATTGTTTGTAAACAGGATGTAGCGCCAGAGTAACTGGCAACAAAGCAGATGCTGCAGGCAGTATAAAGGCTAATGGCGTAAATCCATACTACAGATTGGTGCCAGCGGCGCGATACCGCCCAGGAATTATCTTAGAAACGAAGCGTAAATGAAACCGCGTCCGCAAGACTGACCAGTGACGATATTGACAGAAACAAAAGCCAGGAATCGCACGAAATAACAAGACATTGGCAGAATAAGCGCAAAAGACGGCCTAATTGATTGATTAATAGTCGTTAGGGAATCATTGGCTATAGCACAGATAAATTAAAGTTGTGTAAAGAAGGGTAAAAAAAACCGGATGCGAGGCATCCGGTTGAAATAGGGGTAAACAGACATTCAGAACTGAATGACGGTAATAAATAAAGTTAATGATGATAGCGACTATTATTTTAGTCACCGATGATCATTTTGTTTTACCATTCAGTGCTATAGACTTAGTTTTGTATATCGTGTTGATTTTAAATGGCTAAATAATTTTTTTGATTATTAGTGCGTATTTCCCTGGCCATTTTGGGGTAAAAAAAAGTTCCGCCATATTTACAAATTGAAACATCTTGTGGGAACTTTGAAACATCTTAGAAGTTTTAGTATCATATTCTTGTTGGATTATTCTGCATTTTGCAGCACAATGAAATAGCCGACTGATTAGAAGGGTAATCAGTAAGCAGTGGCATAATAAAAGGCATATAACAAACAGAGGGTTAATAACATGAAAGTTAAAGTACTGTCCCTCCTGGTACCGGCTCTGCTGGTAGCAGGCGCAGCAAATGCGGCTGAAATTTATAACAAAGACGGCAACAAATTAGACCTGTACGGTAAAATTGACGGTCTGCACTACTTCTCTGACGACAAGAGCGTCGACGGCGACCAGACCTACATGCGTGTAGGCGTGAAAGGCGAAACTCAGATCAACGACCAGCTGACCGGTTACGGCCAGTGGGAATACAACGTTCAGGCGAACAACACTGAAAGCTCCAGCGATCAGGCATGGACTCGTCTGGCATTCGCCGGTCTGAAATTTGGCGACGCGGGCTCTTTCGACTACGGTCGTAACTACGGCGTAGTATACGACGTAACGTCCTGGACCGACGTTCTGCCGGAATTCGGCGGCGACACCTACGGTTCTGACAACTTCCTGCAGTCCCGTGCTAACGGCGTTGCAACCTATCGTAACTCTGACTTCTTCGGTCTGGTTGACGGCCTGAACTTTGCTCTGCAGTATCAGGGTAAAAACGGCAGCGTCAGCGGTGAAGGTACTTCTCCGACCAACAACGGTCGTGGCGCTCTGAAACAGAACGGTGACGGCTTCGGTACCTCTCTGACCTATGACATCTATGATGGCATCAGCGCTGGTTTCGCGTACTCGCACTCCAAACGTAACGGCGATCAGAATCGTTTGGATAAAGGCCGTGGCGACAACGCTGAAACCTACACCGGTGGTCTGAAATACGACGCCAACAACATTTACCTGGCGACTCAGTACACCCAGACCTACAACGCAACTCGTTTCAGCGGCAACGGAGAATCTGATTCTATTAGCGGTTTTGCTAACAAAGCACAGAACTTCGAAGTGGTTGCTCAGTACCAGTTCGACTTCGGTCTGCGTCCGTCCGTAGCTTACCTGCAGTCTAAAGGTAAGGACATCGAAGGTTACGGCGACCAGGACCTGCTGAAATATGTTGACGTTGGCGCGACCTACTACTTCAACAAAAACATGTCCACCTATGTTGACTACAAAATCAACCTGCTGGACGAAAACGATTTCACTCGTCGCGCTGGTATCTCTACCGACGACGTGGTTGCACTGGGCCTGGTTTACCAGTTCTAAGTTGCAAGCTGCATAACAAAAAGGCGCCTCTGGCGCCTTTTTTTATGTCCGGTTTAACCTCGCTGGTATACTCTTGTCGCCCTGGTAAGAGGAGCCTCGATTAATGGATATGACTTTCTTTCGCGCCGCGCTGTTGGGCGCCTGCGTACTCTTCTCTGGCTGCGATTCAGCCACCACTCCCGCGACACCCGCATCAACGGCCACCGTGCTAGATGGTAAAACAATGGGCACCTTCTGGCGGGTCAGCGTTATCGGCGTGGATGAGGCAAAGGCCCAGGCGCTGCGCGCCAAGGTTCAGGCCCAGCTGGACGCCGACGATCGCCTGCTGTCGACCTGGAAAAACGACTCGGCGCTGATGCGTTTCAACCACGCGGCGGATACCCGGCCCTGGCCGGTGAGCGAAGCGATGGCGGACATCGTGACCCTGTCGCTGCGGATTGGCGCAAAAACGCATGGCGCGATGGATATCACCGTCGGGCCGCTGGTCAATCTGTGGGGCTTTGGCCCGGATAAACAGCCGGTCGCCACTCCGGATGCGCAGGCGATCGCCGCGGCGAAAGCGCGCACCGGCCTGCAGCATCTGCAGGTTATCAATCAGAGCGGCAGGCAGTTCCTGCAAAAAGATATTCCCGATCTGTTTGTCGACCTCTCCACCGTGGGGGAAGGCTATGCCGCCGACCACCTCGCGCGCTTGATGGAGCAGGAAGGGATCTCCCGCTATCTGGTGTCGGTGGGCGGGGCGCTGGTGAGCCGCGGGATGAACGGCGAAGGTAAGCCCTGGCGGGTGGCGATCCAGAAACCGACCGACCAGGAAAACGCCGTTCAGGCGATTGTCGACATCAATGGTCACGGCATCAGCACCTCCGGCAGCTATCGCAACTACTATGAACTCGATGGCAAACGTATCTCGCACGTCATCGATCCGCAGACCGGGCAGCCGATAACCCATAAGCTGGTCTCCGTGACCGTCATTGCGCCAACGGCGCTGGAGGCGGACGGCTGGGATACCGGGCTGATGGTGCTGGGGCCGGAAAAAGCGCAGCAGGTGGTGCGCGAGCAGGGCCTGGCGGTCTACATGATCGTCAAAGAGGGGGAGGGCTTTAAAACCTGGATGTCGCCGCAGTTCCGTACCTTCCTCGTCGGCGAAAAAAATTAAAAAGCAAGATTGCGGGTTTTTTGCTGCGGGCTTTACCGCAGACTGAGGATACACTTACAGCAGGAGACCCGTGATGAAACCGATAGTTGCCGATACCGATGACCGCCGCTGGCAGGCGGTCTGCGAGCGTGATACCCGGGCCGATGGTCAGTTCGTCTTTGCGGTACTGACCACCGGCGTCTGCTGCCGTCCCTCCTGCCGCTCGCGGCGCGCGCGGCGGGAAAACGTGCGCTTTTTTGCCGACGTCGCTGCTGCCGTGGCGGCGGGATTCCGCCCCTGCAAACGCTGCCAGCCGGATAAAGACTCTCCGCAGCAGCAAAGGATCGACAAGGTGGCGCAGGCCTGTCGGCTGCTGGAGCAGGAGGCGCCCCTGACCCTCGAGGCGCTGGCGCGCGAGCTGGCGGTCAGCCCGTTTCATTTCCACCGTTTATTCAAATCCGTCACCGGCATGACCCCGAAAGCCTGGCAGCAGGCGTGGCGCGCGCGACGCCTGCGCGAGGCGCTGGAGCAGGGGAAACCGGTGACCCGCGCCGCGCTGGCGGCCGGCTTTCCCGACAGCAGCAGCTATTATCGCCAGGCCGATGCCGCATTAGGGATGACCGCCAGCCAGTTTCGTCGCGGCGGCGCCGCCACCGTGGTGACCTGGACGACGGGCGACTGCGCGCTGGGCCGCTGCCTGGTGGCGCAAAGTGAACGCGGCGTCTGCGCTGTGCTGCCGGGTGATAACGATGCTGCATTGCTCGGCGACCTGCGCCAGCGCTTTCCCCGCGCCGAGCTGCGTCAGGGCGACCCTGAGTTTCGTCGTCAGATGGCGGAGATTTTCGCCCACCTCGACGACAGCCGGCGGCCGGTGTCGCTGCCGCTGGATCTGCGGGGCACCGCGTTCCAGCTGCAGGTCTGGCAGGCGCTGCGGCAGATCCCGGCGGGGGAGACCCGCAGCTACCGCCAGGTGGCCGAGCATATTGGCCAGCCGCGGGCGGTAAGAGCCGTGGCCGGCGCCTGCGCGGCGAATTCACTGGCGGTGATCGTTCCCTGCCATCGGGTGGTGCGTGAAGATGGCGCACTATCCGGTTATCGCTGGGGAACGGCGCGAAAAGCGCAGCTGCTGGCGCGCGAGGCGCAACGAGAGGAGGAGTAATGCTCGATCTGTTTAGCGATACCCCACCGTGGCAGGAGCCGCTGGCCCCCGGCGCGGTGGTGCTTCGCCGCTTTGCCCGCGAGCGTGCCCCAGGGCTGCTGCAGGCGATTGCCGACGTCGCCCGCCAGTCGCCGTTTCGCCAGATGGTCACGCCGGGCGGGTACACCATGTCGGTCGCGATGACCAACTGCGGCCGGCTGGGCTGGACCACCGATCGCCACGGCTACCTCTACGCCCCGGTCGATCCGGTCACCCGTCACACCTGGCCGCTGATGCCGGCCGTATTCCGTGAACTGGCGCTGGCGGCAGCCGCGGCCGGCGGCTATCCGGGCTTTTCCCCCGACGCCTGTCTGATTAACCGCTACCAGCCCGGCGCAAAGCTGTCGTTGCATCAGGATAAAGATGAACAGGATCTGCGGGCGCCGATCGTCTCGGTCTCCCTGGGCCTGCCGGCCATCTTTCAGTTTGGCGGGTTGCAGCGCAGCGACCCGCTGCAGCGGCTGTTGCTGGAGCATGGCGATGTGGTGGTCTGGGGCGGGGAGTCGCGCCTGTTTTATCATGGCATTCAGCCGCTGAAAGCGGGCCATCATCCCGAGACCGGCGACTGTCGATATAACCTCACCTTTCGGCAGGCGGGCCGTCCCGGCGATTAAAATAAGAATTATTCTTGATGTCACCGGCGAGCCGTTTAAACTGCTGGCTGTTTTGCTTTTCCGGATAGCCTGTTATGGAACTTCTTTCTCTCGTCTGGCGCCAGTATCGCTGGCCGTTTCTGGGCGTTATTGCCCTTAGCCTGCTCAGCGCCGCGCTGGGTATCGGCTTAATCGCTTTTATTAACATGCGCCTGATCGCCACTGTCGATACCTCGCTGCGGGTGCTGCCGGAATTTCTTGGCCTGCTGGGGCTGTTAATGGCGGTGACCCTGGGCTCGCAGCTGGCGCTGACCACCCTCGGCCACCATTTTGTTTTTCGCCTGCGCGGCGAGTTTGTGAAACGCATCCTCGATACCCAGATTGAACAGGTGGAGAAGATCGGCAGCGCGTCGCTGCTTGCCGGGCTGACCAGCGATATCCGCAATATTACCATCGCCTTTGTACGCCTCCCTGAGCTGGTGCAGGGGATCATTCTCACCTTCGGCTCCGCCGCTTATCTGGCCTGGCTGTCAGGAAAAATGATGCTGGTGACGGCGCTGTGGATGGCGCTCACCATCTGGGGCGGCTTTGTGCTGGTGTCGCGGGTGTACAAACATATGGCCAGCCTGCGCGAAACGGAAGATAAGCTCTATCACGACTACCAGACGGTGCTGGAAGGGCGCAAAGAGCTGACCCTCAACCGGGAGCGCGCGGAGTATGTGTTTAATCAGCTCTATCTCCCGGACGCCCGCGACTACCGGCACCACATCGTTCGCGCCGATACCTTCCATCTCAGCGCGGTCAACTGGTCGAATATTATGATGCTTGGCGCCATCGGGCTGGTGTTCTGGATGGCCAACAGCCTCGGCTGGGCCGATACCGCTGTGGCGGCGACCTACTCCCTGACGCTGCTATTTCTGCGCACGCCGCTGCTCTCCGCCGTCGGCGCGCTGCCCACGCTGCTTAGCGCCCAGGTGGCGTTCAACAAGCTGCGCCAGTTCTCGCTCGCCCCTTACCGGGCGGATTTCCCCCGGCCGCAGCCGCAGGCTGACTGGCAGACGCTGGAGCTGCGCGATGTCACCTTCCATTATCCGGACCAGCGCTTTGCGGTAGGGCCGCTTAATCTGACGCTAAAACGCGGCGAGCTGGTGTTTCTCATCGGCGGCAACGGCAGCGGCAAATCAACCCTGGCGATGCTCCTGACCGGCCTGTATCAGCCGATTTCCGGTCAGATTCTGGTGGACGGCCAGCCGCTGGCGGCGGATAAACCGGAGGCGTACCGCAAACTGTTCTCCGCGGTGTTTACTGACGTCTGGTTGTTCGACCGTCTGCTCGGGCCGCAGGGCGAAGAGGCCGATCCGGCGCTGGTGGCAACGTGGCTGGAGCGTCTGCAAATGGCCCACAAGCTGCAGCTGGAAAACGGTAAGATCGGCGACCTGCGGCTGTCGAAAGGGCAGAAGAAGCGCGTGGCGCTCCTGCTGGCGCTGGCCGAGTCCCGGGATATCATTCTGCTGGATGAATGGGCAGCGGATCAGGATCCGCATTTCCGCCGCGAGTTCTACCAGGTCCTGCTGCCGCTGATGAAGCAGATGGGGAAAACCGTGTTTGCCATCAGCCATGACGATCACTACTTCCAGCACGCCGATCGCCTGCTGGAGATGCGTGCAGGGCAGCTGTCCGAGCTCACTGGCGAAGAGCGGGCGCAGGCCTCCCGCGATGCGGTGGCCCGCACGGCCTGATTCACGCTGCGCGCCCGGGGAAAGCCGGGCGCCGCTGAAATTTTCAGCGTCTACAGTGCTGACGGTTATTATTTCCCCCTCCTCGCGCTATGCTTAAGGCTTCCGGCCCGCAGGCCGGCTCACTATTCTCAAAAGGATTGCCTGACCGATGTCCGTTTTGCATAAAAAAAGCGCCCGCTTGCGTGACGAAGAGCGCGCCCGTCTGATTTGGCTCTTGAGCACCGATAAAGCGGTGACCTCCGCGCTGCTGGGCAAACTGACGCTGGCCGAACGTTACGATGAAGGGACGCTGGCCGATGACCTGGCTGAAGTGGAAATGCTGGTCTCGCATCTGCCGCCGCCGGATCTCGCCGATGCGCTGGAAGCGCTCCCCTATGACGCCCGCACCGCGCTGTGGTGCCTGGTGCCCGACGATAAACGCGGCGAAGTGCTGCTGGAAGCTTCAGAAAACGTCTGGGGCGACCTCATCGATAAGATGAGCGACCACGAGCTGCTGCAGGCGATGCAGCCGCTGGATATCGATGAACAGGTTTACCTGCTGCAGCATCTGCCGCGCAATCTGACCGGACGGTTGCTGGCGACCCTGCCGGCTGAGAAGCGCGCCCGTATTCGCCAGATTATGCGCTACGCCGACAACAGCGTCGGGTCGATCATGGAGTTTGAGGTCATTACGGTGCGGCCGGAGGCCACCCTGGCGGCGGTCCAGCGCTATCTGCGGCGTCTCGGGAAAATGCCGGAGAACACCGATAAACTGTTCGTCACCACCCGCAATAAGCTGCTGCTCGGCGAGCTGGAGCTGCAGACCATTCTGCTCAACGATGCGCAGAAGCGGGTGGGGGAGGTGATGGAGGGCGATCCGGTCACCTTTCAGCCGCATGAAGAAGCGGAGAAGGTGGCGCGCACCTTCGAGCGTGATGACTTGCTCAGCGCCGCCGTTATCGATGCCGATGGCAAACTGATCGGCCGTCTGACCATCGATGAGATCGTCGATGTGGTCTATGAAGAGACCGACAACGATCTGCGGCGGATGGGCGGCCTGAGCGATGAAGAAGATGTCTTCGCCCCGGTCAGCAAAGCGGTGAAAACGCGCTGGGCGTGGCTGGCGGTGAACCTGTGTACGGCGTTTATCGCTTCCAGGGTCATCGACGGCTTCGAACATACCATTTCACAGCTGGTGGCGCTGGCCTCGCTGATGCCGATCGTCGCCGGGATCGGCGGCAATACCGGCAACCAGACGATCACCATGATCGTTCGGGCGATGGCGCTGCAGCAGATCCAGCCCGGCAGCTTTACCTTTCTGATCCTGCGTGAAATGGGCGTTGCACTGATTAATGGCCTGGTGTGGGGCGGGATCATGGGGGCCATCACCTGGTGGCTGTATGACGATCCACAGCTTGGCGGGGTGATGACGCTGGCCATGATGCTCAACCTGCTGATGGCGGCGATGATGGGCGTGATAATCCCGATGGTCATGGTGAAGCTGGGGCGTGACCCGGCGGTCGGCTCCAGCGTAATGATCACCGCTATCACCGACACCGGCGGCTTCTTTATTTTTCTGGGTCTGGCGACGCTGTTTCTGATGTAGCCTGCGCTTTTGCCCGCAGGCGGCGGGGGATGATCGCCATCGCGACAATCCCCGCCAGCACGCCAATCGCCAGATTGCTGGTTCCCACCGTCGCGGCGACGGTCACCAGCATCACCAGCGTTTCCGGCCACGGATTGCGCGCCAGCTCGCCCGGGAGAATGCTGTGCCAGCTAAAGGTCTTCACCGCCACGATCACCATCACCCCGGCCAGGACCGCCATCGGGATCTTCGCCATCACCTGGCTGAGCGCTGTCACCAGCAGGAGCAGCACCAGGCCGGCGATAACCGTTGAGAGACGGCTGCGGGCCCGGCCCATTTCCACGTTAACGATAGTCTGGCCGATCATCGCGCAGCCGGCGATACCGCCATAACAGCCGGCAAGGATGTTGGCGATCCCCAGCCCGGCGCTCTCCCGCGATTTATTCGACGGCGTATGGGTCAGGTCATCCACCAGCTTAGCCGTCAGCAGAGACTCCATGAGGCCGACAAAGGCGATGCTGAGGGCGCACGGCCAGATTATCTGCAGGGTGGTCAGGTTCAGGGGAACGGTCAGGGCGGTGAACCCCGGCAGGCCGCCACTCATTGACCCTTCATCACCCACGGTCGGCAGCAGCTGGCCGGTGGTCGCGGTATAGAGAGTGAGCGCGACGATGGCGATCAGCGGCGCCGGGATAGTCTTAATAAAGCGCGGCGCCCACAGAACGATAAGCAGCGTCAGGACGAACAGGCCGACGATCAGCGGCTGGCGGCTCCAGAAGTGCGGCACCTGGGCGAAGAAAATCAGGATCCCGAGGGCGTTGACGAACCCGGTCATCACCGCCGGGGGAATAAAGCGCATCAGGCGCGCCATGCCGCACAGACCAAACAAAATTTGAATCATACCCGCCAGAATGACGGCTGGCAGAATGTAACCCACGCCGTGCTGATGCACCATCGGGCCAATGACCAGCGCCACTGATCCCGCGGCGGCGGTGACCATCGCCGGGCGTCCGCCGAGTAGCGACATCGCCAGACAGAGCACGACGGAAGCAATCAGGCTCACCTGCGGGTCAACGCCGGCAATAACCGAAAACGAAATCACTTCAGGAATTAACGCCAGGGCGGTGAGCACGCCGGCCAGGACTTCGCGCGTCAGCAGCGACGGAGAACGAAGGATTGGACGCAGGTTGCCGGAAGCGGCGGGGTCTGAAACTGGGGGCATAAAAAAAGTTCGCAGATTATAAAAAAAGGAGGAGCGGTGTCAGGCCCTGCTTCCGTGCGGTCTGTCACAAAACCAGGGATGATAGCGCGGAATCTGCCAGGGCACCAGTACAAAAAGTGATTTGGTGTATACATTTATTAAACATTTTTATAACGGATCTCAAAACAGAACTTAAAATTTAAACAATATTTAAATTTTTGAGCTTCGGTGGTAACGTGAGGGGTGACAATCGTATCACCTGCGCTAAATAAAACAGCGAGTAAAGTAAGGCTCAAATCCGATGAATAAAAAGATGGCCGTACCACGCTCACAGGCGGTTGGTCCCAACAGCACTCGGACCAACACCCGCCATGAGCAAGAGACGGATGTATTGTTGATTGGCGGCGGCATTATGAGCGCCACACTGGGAACCTGGCTGCAGGAGCTTGAGCCAGACTGGTCTATTACCATGGTTGAGCAGATGTCCAGCGTGGCGGAAGAGAGCTCAAACGGGTGGAACAATGCGGGTACCGGCCACGCGGCGCTGATGGAGCTGAACTATACGCCGCAGACCGCCAACGGCATCAATATCGACAAAGCGGTCGACATCAACGAAGCCTTCCACATCTCGCGTCAGTTCTGGGCGCATCAGGTGACGCGCGGCGTCCTGAACAAACCAAAATCATTCATTAACAGCGTGCCGCACATGAGCTTTGTGTGGGGCGAAGATAACGTCAACTTCCTGCGCGCGCGCTATGCGGCGCTGCAGCAGAGCGAACTGTTCCGCGGCATTCGTTATTCTGAAGACCATCAGCAGATCAAAGCCTGGGCGCCGCTGGTGATGGAAGGCCGCGACCCGCTGCAAAAGGTGGCCGCCACCCGTACGGAAATGGGAACCGACGTCAACTATGGCGAAATCACCCGCCAGCTGATCGCCAGCCTGCAAAAGCATGATAATTTCTCCCTGCAGCTGGGCACCGTGGTGCGTCGCTTCAAGCGCAACGCCGACAAGAGCTGGACGGTGACCCTCGCGGATGCCGACAACCGTCGTCAGAAGCGGGTTATTAAAGCCAAATTTATCTTTATCGGCGCCGGCGGCGCGGCGCTGACCCTGCTGCAGGAAACCGGCATTCCGCAGGCCAAAGAGTATGCCGGCTTCCCGGTCGGCGGCCAGTTCCTGGTCTGCGAAAATCCGGAGGTAGTAAACCACCATCTGGCGAAGGTTTACGGCCAGGCCGAAGTGGGCGCGCCGCCGATGTCAGTGCCGCACATCGATACCCGTATTATCGACGGTAAACGCGTGGTGCTGTTCGGGCCGTTCGCGACCTTCTCGACCCGCTTCCTGAAGAACGGTTCGCTGTGGGATCTGCTGGCCTCGACCAATACCTCGAATATCCTGCCGATGCTTAACGTCGGCCTGGACAACTTCGATCTGGTGAAATACCTGATTAGCCAGGTGATGCAGAAAGATAAAGATCGTCTGGCCGCGCTGTGCGAATACTATCCGGAAGCGCGGAAAGAGGACTGGCGGTTGTGGCAGGCCGGTCAGCGCGTGCAGATCATCAAGCGCGATGCGAAGAAGGGCGGGGTACTGCGCCTGGGCACCGAAGTGGTCAGCGATGACGAAGGCACCGTCGCGGCGCTGCTCGGCGCATCGCCAGGCGCCTCCACCGCGGCGCCTATCATGCTGCAGCTGATGGAAAAAGTGTTTAAAGACAAAGTGAATTCGCCCGAATGGCAGGCCAGGCTGAAGGCGATCATCCCGACCTACGGTATTCGCCTTGATGGCAACCCGGCGGAGATTGAGAAAGCGCTGGCGTGGACCAGTGAAGTGCTGGAGCTGAAATATGAGCCGGCCGCGGCGGCGGATGAAGCTCCGCAGGCGGAGCTGAAGCCGCTGAGCGGCGGCAAGCCGATGGCGGACATCGCGCTCTGACAAAAACGGCAGCCTGCGGGCTGCCGTTGTTTTATTGCTGATTCAATTGCGCGCCTTAGCGGATCTCGGCGTTGCCGATAGTCTCGTCGGCGCGCCAGATGCGATATTTTACATCGACATTAGTCGGCGTGTAGATAACGATCGGCAGCTTGCTGTTGTAGCGCAGCATAGCGTCATCGCCGAGGCCGGCAGTAACAAATTTCTTCGTTTTCTTGCCGTCCGGGCAGGCCATCATGGTGGATACCGGGCCGCTCAGCTTATCAAAGACATAGTAGTCATAACCCCAGCCTTCCAGGGTTTTGCTTTCCAGCTGCCCGCCAAAACGATGGTGGTTGCAGTCGACTTCCAGCGTCTGGCCGATCATCAGCTCAACCTTCAACGCCGACTCATCCTGCTGCTGCGGCAGCTGAATAACCTGACGCTTCATGCCTTTTTCCGCTTTCGGGAACGGCGCGACTTTTTCCAGCGGCTGGTCTGCGGCCAGGGCGCCGGCAGACATGCAGGCGGCGGTGAGCAGAGAAACGGCTAGCGTAGTGATTTTTTTCACGGTTGATCATCCTTTATTTTCGTTCCTGACAGGGATAGCCTATCATTACTTAGCTGAATGTTAAGATTTATTTACCATTTTTTGCAAAGTGAACAGTGTTATCTACTGGCAAAAGGGCAGCGTTCAGAGCGCAACAGAGGCGCTGGCGGGCCGCCAGACGCCTGCCGGAGAAGCTATTCAGTACGGCTATTTTTCGCCTCCTCAATAAACTCTTCATCGATTTCATCGGTGTTGCCAGCATGTTCCCGTCCCGACAGCAAATTCCAGCAGGCGATAAACAAGGCGGCGATCAGTGGCCCGATCACGAATCCATTGATACCGTAGATCTCCATGCCGCCTAAAGTGGCGATCAGGATCAAGTAGTCCGGCATCTTGGTATCCTTGCCCACCAACAGCGGACGCAGAATATTGTCCACCAGACCAATCACAACGACAAAGAAGCCCACGATAAAGGCGCCCT
Organism: Klebsiella pneumoniae complex sp. WS1778; assembly: GCF_049472055.1. Classification (NCBI taxonomy): domain Bacteria; kingdom Pseudomonadati; phylum Pseudomonadota; class Gammaproteobacteria; order Enterobacterales; family Enterobacteriaceae; genus Klebsiella; species Klebsiella pneumoniae complex sp. WS1778. The sequence continues at coordinate 1,726,475 of NZ_JBKGTJ010000001.1, read as the reverse complement.
GCCACAACTGGCCGGTAGCAAAAAGGTAAATAGCCGCCGGCACCCAGATAATAGCCGAGCCCACCGCCGGGATAAGCGACAGGAACGCCATCAGCGCCCCCCAGAGAATGCTGCCGTCCAGACCGGCGATCCAGAAGGCTAAGCCGCCCAGCGCCCCCTGCGCCAGCGCCACGGCGACGGTGCCTTTTACCGTGGCGCGGGCCACTGCGGCGAACTTAGCGAACAGGTGCTGCTTCACATAGCTGGATAACGGCAGAGATTCGAGGATCAACAGCACCAGGTAAGGTCCATCCTTCAGCAGGAAAAACAGTAGGTACAGCATGATGCCGAAGCTGACGGTAAAGCCAAAGGTCCCTTTGCCAATCAGAAACGCGCTGCCGGCCAGATACTGGCCACCTTTCAGGGCGACATCGGAGAGCTGCTGCTGGATCTGCTGCGCGCTATCAAGGTTATGTTCTGCCAGGAAGCTTCTGGCCCAGCCGGGGAGGTGGGCAATCAGGCTGGCGACCACCGTCGGGAACTGGGTATCGTTATGCTGCAGTTTGCTGTACACCACGTTCAGCTCGTAGGCCAGTGACGACAGGATAATCGCCAGCGGCGTAAACACGATAAGGCAGATAATGACGATGGTCATCAGCGCCGCCAGGCCATTACGCTCTCCGAGGCGGGTGCGAATTTTGTTTTTGACCGGATTAAAAATCACCGCGAGGATCGCGGCCCAGAGAATGGCGGAATAGTAGGGTGAGAGAACATCAAAAAAGGCCAGGGTTACAATGAAGACGATAAGGATGAAAAATCCTTTGGTAAGTCCATTAACTCTCATGTCATCCGCTCCTGCTTATGAGTCATACGGTCGAATAATAGATGCTACGACGTAATTTACCATCAGGATAGTCGTACTCTATACGCTGTGGCGCGGAAAGGGCACAATTTCAATGAGGTGGGGGACGGGCGTAAAAGAGAGACATAAAAAAACCAGCCTTAAAAGGCTGGTTTCTCTGGGATTTTTGGTCGGCACGAGAGGATTTGAACCTCCGACCCCCGACACCCCATGACGGTGCGCTACCAGGCTGCGCTACGTGCCGACGCGTGGGGAACAATATTACCCGTTCCCCAGGCGAATGCAAGCGGGTCGCGCGCGATTGATTCATAATTAATCAATCAGTTAGCGATAAAGCGTTTTTCGTCGGTCAGGACCTGCAGCAACAGGCTGAGCTGCGGTTTCTGATCTTTGATTTTCTCGCCGTCGCGGCTCCAGGTGGTGTAGGTGCCGTTATGGTTGAGGACCACGGTGATGGTCGGGGTGGTAATGGCCAGCGTATCGCCGTTGGCCGCGGTGACCCAGTTCCGACGCCGCGCGGCGCTGAACAGATCTTCACCCTGCGAATACTCATTGGCCGGCGTCGAAACGTGAAGCAGGCGCTGCATCAGCGTGGTCATCACATCTTTGTTATCGGTCAGGGTGGCAATTTCCTGGGCTGGCGTGCCCGGCCAGTGAATAACCAGCGGCACCTGCAGCTGCTCGCGCGACCAGTCGAATGAGTCGTGTTTGACGTTAAGCGGCTTGCCGTGGCCGCCGGTGATAATCACCACCGTATTATCGAGCTTGCCGGCTTCGCGCAGCGCGGTCAGCACCCGATCGATCTGGGCATCAACGTCGCCTGCCGCCTTGCTATAACGGCGGACAAAGTTCTGCTGCTGCGTGTCGTCGAGGGTGGTGCCATTGAGCGAGATCCACGAGAACCAGCGATTCTCATCCTGCGCGTAACGGTCCAGCCAACTGATCCACTGATTGGCGGTCTGCTCGTCGCTCTGGGTCTTCGCGCTCGGCAGCGAGAAGTCGGAGAGCAGCGCCTGGCGATACAGCGGGCTGCTAAACCCATCGGAAGAGAACAGCCCCAGCTGGTAGCCCTGCTGGTTGAGGGCGGTGATCAGCGCTGCGGGAATACGCGCCGAGAGGACACCGTCCATATAGGCTGGCGAAATGCCGTAGAACAGGCCAAACAGGCCGCTGTCGGCGGTATTGCCCGAGCTCATATGCTGGGTAAAGTTGACGTTTTCTTTGGCAAACGCCGCCAGCGCCGGCATCGTCTTTTCAAACCGCGAGTAGTTCAGGTTGTCGACGGTGATCAGCAACACGTTATAGCCCGCGCCGAGGTCGCGGTAGCGCAGGTTACTGAGCGGATACTGGACCGATACCGCCTCCGGCGCCCCTTGTTCCACCAGGCGACGCTGATAATCCTGGGCGTCGAGCAGGCCATGTTTCTCAAGGAAACGGCGGGCGGTCATCGGATAGGAAAGCGGTAGATTCGCTCGCTGCATGGTGATCGGGCGATAGAAGTTGGCGTCCGCCCAGATATAGACCAGGTGGCTGCTGACGAACGACAAAAAGAAGAACCAGGCCACCGGGCGGGCGTAATGGCGGCGGCGCGTCAGGCTGCGCAGCTTTTGCCAGCTCCAGGTGGCGAAGAGCATTTCAATCAAAAAGATGACCGGGACGCTGATAAACATCAGCTGCCAGTCGCGCGCCATCTCATTCTGGTCAGGGTTGATGACCAGCTCCCAGACCACCGGATTTAAATGAAGATGGAAGCGGGTAAAGACCTCGCTGTCTATCAGCAACAGCGTCATCCCGGCGGTGGCAAGGATCACCGACAGGAAGCGCATCAGGCGCTGCGAGACCACGATAAAGGTCAACGGAAAGAGGATCAGCACATAGCTGGTAAACACCAGGAAGCTGAAGTGCCCGACGAGACTGACGTACGAAAAGAGTCGTCCGGCAAGCGTCGTCGGCCAGTCGGCGACAAAAAGGTAGCGGCTGCCGAGCACCATGGCCAACAACATGTTGAACAGGGCGAACCAGTGCCCCCAGCTAACCATCTGGGAGACTTTTTCTCGGTAGGGCTGACGTAGAGTCACCATATACTGTTGCTGTTATCCTTAATGCGCTGGATCGTCGTTAATCGAAGATTGCAAAGCCTGCGCGAAAGAACGGGCGATGGCCTGACGCTGCGCCGGCGCGACGCTACTGTTGATCAGGTTGGTCACCATATTGCCTAACACCATCAGTGAAAGGTCAACCGGGGCTTTGTGTGATTCCAGGACGTTCGTCAGCTCGCTGAGCAACTGTTCGACCTGTTGATCGCTATAGCGGGAAATTTGCGGCATAAACTCAAAATCTGTTTGTTCGTGAAAGGGCAACATATTACCGTAGCAGCAGCTTTTTTTCCGCATTTTTTCGCCGCGGCGCAAAAGCGCACCGATCGTCAGTCATGACGTCGAAATGTGTGGCGCCAGTTGCGTCGGCTACCCGGCGGTGGTTGAATACCGCCCGGTCTAAAAGGAGAGTTTAACATGAGTCTGGATATCGACCAGATTGCCCTGCATCAGTTAATCAAACGTGATGAACAAAATCTGGAGCTGGTGCTGCGCGAGTCACTGCTGGAGCCGAACGCGACGGTCGTCGAGATGATGGCTGAACTGCACCGGGTTTATAGCGCCAAAAGCAAAGCCTATGGGCTGTTCAATGAAGAGAGCGAACTGGCGCAGGCGCTGCGCCTGCAGCGTCAGGGCGAAGAGGAGTTTCTGGCGTTCAGCCGCGCGGCGACCGGCCGCCTACGCGATGAGCTGGCGAAATACCCGTTCGCCGAAGGGGGCATTGTCCTCTTCTGCCAGTATCGTTACCTGGCGGTCGAGTATCTGCTGGTGGCGGTGCTCAATAACCTGAGCAGTATGCGCGTCAACGAAGAGCTGGATATCCGCTCGACCCATTATCTGGATATTAACCATGCCGATATCGTCGCGCGCATCGATCTGACCGAGTGGGAAACCAACCCGGAGTCGACCCGCTACTTAACCTTCCTGAAAGGGCGGGTGGGGCGCAAAGTGGCCGATTTCTTTATGGATTTCCTCGGGGCCAGCGAAGGCCTCAACGCCAAAGCGCAGAACCGCGGCCTGCTGCAGGCGGTGGACGACTTCGCCGCCGACGCGCAGCTTGATAAATCCGAGCGACAGAATGTGCGTCAGCAGGTCTATGCGTACTGCAACGAACAGCTGCAGGCCGGGGAAGAGATTGAGCTGGAATCGCTGTCCAAAGAGCTGGCCGGCGTCAGCGAAAAGAGCTTCCAGGAATTCACCGCCGAACAGGGTTACGAACTGGAAGAGAGCTTCCCGGCGGATCGCAGCACCTTACGTCAGCTGACCAAGTTTGCCGGCAGCGGCGGCGGTTTAACCATTAACTTCGACGCGATGCTGCTGGGCGAACGCGTATTCTGGGATCCCGCCACCGATACTCTGACCATTAAGGGCACCCCGCCGAACCTGCGCGACCAGCTGCAGCGCCGGACCTCCGGCGGCAACTAAGCGCCGCGCCCCGTTCAGCGCGACCGCTGAACGGGGACGATCTCCACGCCGCGCTGCACCAGCTGCTGGCGCAGCGCGGCGTCGGGATCCCCATCGACGATAAGCGTACTGGCGAGGTTCAGCTCGCCGATGGCAAAGGCCGACGCAGCGTTGAGCTTTTCCCGGGAGGCCATCACCACGGTTTCCGCGGCCCTGGCCGCCAGCGCGCGCTTGATGCCTGCCTCTTCATAATCACCGGTGGTAAAACCCGCTCGCGGGTGGACGCCGGTCACCCCCATAAAGAACACATCGGCGTTGATCCGCGCCATTCCTTCCAGCGTTTCGGGGCCGACGGCGACAACTGAATGCTTAAACACTTTGCCGCCAAGCAGGATCACCTCGATTCGCGGGTGATCGACCAGCGCCACGGCGATGCCGGGGCTGTGGGTGACCACCGTGCAGCTGAGGTCGGCGGGTAAGAAGCCGATCATCGCCGCGGTGGTGGTGCCGCCATCGACAATCACCACCTGTCCAGGCTGGATCAGGGCGGCGGCGGCGCGCGCTACCGCCTGCTTGGAGGCGATTTGCACGCTTTTGCGTGTTTCAATAGGGGCGATGGCAGCGGAGACCGGCAGCGCCCCGCCGTGGACCCGCTGCAGTTTTCCTTCCGCCGCCAGCTCGCGCAGGTCGCGGCGAATGGAGTCCTCTGAGACGTTAAACCGCTGGCTCAGCTCCCCGGACATCACCTGTTTTTCCTCCGCAAGAATCTGCAGGATTTGCTGTTTTCGTTGACTGGCGAGCATGATTTTTCCTTCACGAGTGATCTTGTTTGTGCACGATTATGCATGTTATGGTGCCTGCTGTCATCTTAAAGGGGATATAACATGCAAACTCATGCACCGCACGTCCGCCACATTCGCGAGACGCTGCTCTCTGATAACTGGTACACGCTGAAAAAATATACCTTTGAACTGCAGCGCCGGGATGGACGCTGGCAGGAGCAGAGCCGCGAGGCCTACGATCGCGGCAACGGCGCGGTCATTTTACTCTACAACCGGGAAAAGCGAACGGTGGTCCTGACTCGTCAGTTCCGTTTTCCGGTGTTTACTCACGGTCACGACGGATATCTCATTGAAGCGGCGGCCGGGCTGTTGGATAACGCCTCGCCGGAGGCGAGGATCGTTGCCGAAGCGGAAGAGGAGACCGGCTTTCGGGTGACGCGCATCGAGCCCGTCTTCACCGTCTTTATGAGCCCCGGATCTGTCACCGAAAAACTCTACTTTTTTATCGCCGAATATCAGGCCGATGACCGGCAGGCCGATGACCGGCAGGGAGATGGCGGCGGGCTGGCGGCGGAAGGTGAGGACATTGAAGTGCTGGAGTGGCCGCTGGCGCGGGCGCTGCAGGCCATTCGCGATGGCGAGATCATGGATGCCAAAACCATTATCCTGCTGCAGCACCTGGCGCTGAATGCCGACACGATCCTCGCCGGCTGAGCGGCAAGGAGCTGGGGGGGTTAACGCAGCTCGCGGGCAATGGCGCTGTACATCAGCGCCGCTTCCAGCGGCTGGGCGTTAAAGGAGGGTTCCGCCTGCGGCCAGGTCGACCACTGGACGATCACCAGGTGTTCCGCGCGGTTCACCATGATCACCTGGCCGTAGATACCCAGCGCCCACAGCGAGTCCTTCAGCCCTTCCTGCGGCGTCGGCTGGACGTTTTGCGCATTCGCCGGAATGGCGTTATTCCACCACTGATAACCGTAGATACCTTGCGGATGCGCCGCCGAGACCGAGTTCAGCGCTGTGGTCCAGCTTGCGGCCTGATCGAACCAGCCCGCAGGCACCAGCTGTTTGCCGTTGCTTAACCGACCATCGCGGGCGACGAATTCGCCGAAGCGGCCCCAGTCTTCAAGGGTGGCGTTAAAGCCATGGGCGCCAACATCATGCTTCCCTTGCTGATAAGCATGCCATACGCCGTCGTGGGCCATCCCGGCGGGCTGCCACAGCGACTGCTCAAGCCAGGCGGCCAGCGGCATACCGGTGGCGCGCTCCAGGATATCGCCCAGTAGCCAGGCGCCGCCGGAAGAGTAGGACCACTGCTCGCCCGCAGGATGCTGGCGCGCCAGGCCGGTGACGATCTTGCGCACGCAGGCATAGGCGCCGGGCTGCGCCTCGCACTGGGTCAGGCGGGCGAAGTGCGACTGCGGGTCGGTGTAGTCTTCATTCCATTCCACACCGCTGGTGTGCTGCATCAACTGCTTCAGCGTCACGCCGTCCCAGGCGGTGCCTTTCAGTTCGGGTTCATAAACGGTAATCAGATCATCGAGGGAGTGGATCTTACCCTGCTGAATGGCGATGCCCACCAGCGTCGAGACCACCGATTTTCCCACCGAGCGTGAGGTCCACAGGGTGGTATCGGTGTTGCCGTCGCCAAGATATTTCCAGGCGACTTTGCCGTCTTTCAGCACCAGCATACCGCTGACGTTCTCGCGCTTCAGGTAATCCTGCAGGGTCCAGGTGTGGCCGTTAAGGGTATAGCGGGCATCGGTCAATTGTTTTTCAGCGCGTTCCAGCGGCACTGAGGCGCCGTGGTGGAAGACATCCCCGGCATAGTTGCGATAGTCATTGCGAAAGCCAATCACGCGTGAAGTCTGATCCCAGCTGAGCATGTCTTTGGCCGCGGGTAGCGTTTGATCGTAAGGCGTTGGGCAGACATCCAGCGTCAGGCCGCCGCAGTTTTGCGCCATTGCCGCCGCCGGCAGCGCCGCCAGGATTAACGCCAGGGCCAGTGGTTTTCTTATCATCTTCCTTTCCTCGTTTGCCATAGATTCGCTGCGCAGTATATAAATCGGCGCGCGCCGGCTAAAATCAGCCCAGGGGGGATTTTCCCCCGTAAGGGAGAGAAGGATGAAAACCCTGCAATATTCTTTCGCGCAGATTGAAGCATTCGCCACCATCGCCGAGACCGGAAGCCTGTCGCGGGCGGCCATTCGTTTAGGTAAAGACCGAACCACGCTGCGCGATCTGCTGGACTATCTGGAAGACGCGCTGGGGTACCATCTGTTCAACCGGGAAGGGCGTACCCTGACCTTAACCGCCGAAGGCGAGCAGCTTTTTCGTCAGGCGCATCTGCTGTTGCGCCAGGCGCAGGCTTTCGAGTCTTTTGCGCAAACGCTGCCGCAAACCACCGGACAGGCGCTGCGTCTGGTGTACGATCCCTTTATCCCACGTGATTTTCTCTGCGCGCTGGCCGATACGCTGGCCCGGCGGCAGATCCGCCTGAGCTGCTGGAGCGCCTCGCGGCGCGAAGCCGAGCAGGCGCTGAGCGATGGCGTGGCGGATATGGCGCTGTGCCAGGCTAACAACCGCACGCTGGGGAGCGAAATGGAGTGGCGGGCGCTCGGCACCGTGGATCTGCGTTTCTACGCGGCGGACAGCCTGTTCCACGACGCTCCGCGGCCGCTGACGCTATTGAATCTTTCGTTGACGCCGCAGTTAGTGATGCACCGGCGCAGTGACGATCAGATTGCCCGCCGGCTGCAGATCTCCGGCCATACGCTGTATATGAACGAAATTACTCTGCTGCGCCATGCGCTGGAGCAGGGGAGGGGCTGGGGGTTTTTACCGGACCATTTGCGGCCAGGCGAGTGGCAGGGAGTCAGTGAAATCGCGACGGAGGTCGGCAGTCAGGGGCTGAACGTCACCATGGTGATGCTCTGGCTGCCCGGAATGAATAAGCACCGGATGCTTAGCGACATCGTGGACAAGGCGCCGGAGCTTTGGCGGCGCGGATAACAAAACGCCCCGGAGCCGAAGACCCCGGGGCGCTTGCCATACAACTTGCTATCGGCGATTACGCGCGAACGAAGTCGATGTGAGTCAGTTTCGGCTTGAACGCGTGGCGCTGAACAGCCTGAACTTTGACTTTTTCTTCTTTGCCATCAACCACGACGGTCAGAACTTCGCCGTAAAACTCAGCTTTGTCCTGCATGTTCCAAACTTTGTCGTGGTCCAGTTCGATAGCAACCGGAGCAGCTTCGCCACCGTAGATGATTGCCGGGAACTTGTTAGCTGCGCGCAGGCGGCGGCTCGCACCCTTACCCTGCTCTTTACGTACTTCTGCGTTGATAGTAAACATTGATGTCTCTCTATATATAAAGCCTGCTACAGGCGACCCAGCAACAGGCGGATTATCTGCTTTGCGAATGCAAAAGCGGGCGGCATTATAGCCGCCAAACGACACCCGGGCAATCAAAACCTCAGCTTTCGGGTGATTAACGCAGCTCGTTGGCGCGGCGAAAACGCCCCTGATAATCGAACACTTTTTCCCGCACCTGCCAGTACTGGCCTTTCATGCGGGCGACGACAAAGTCCGGATGGCGCAGCAGCGCCTGCTGGGCCACGATATCCGCCGGCGTTATCCAGCGCAGCGGCACCCCCGGCGTGCGGGTATGCGGGCGAATAAACAACTGCTCAAAGGCGGTACGCTGGGCGGGCGTCTGCAGACGGAAGCGCTCACTGACGTCGGCGCCGTCTTCATCGTAGTAGGTGATTTTCAGCCACGGGCCTTTCTCGTCGCCGCCGTGCTGCAGGGCCATGCCGCTGCAGCGTAGCACCAGCGCGTCCTTCAGCTTCAGCGCCGCCTTCAGCATATCGTCCGGGTCAACCAGAATGGTGTCGCACTCCCGGCAGCGGCGGGCGGCGATATCGTTTTCCGCGTTGCACTGCGGACAGTTTTTGAAGCGAAAGCGGAAGTCGCACTGTTCGCGGTGGCCGTCGTTATCTTCGAACCACCCCTGGCAGCGGCGGCCAAAGTGTTCAATCAAGGTGCCGTCGGCGGTGGTTTTGCCCCAGAAGGTATTGGCGAAGCCGCAGGCCGGGCAGAAGACCTGCACCGGCACGTTGTCGCTTTTACCCTTCGGCGTTCCCACTTCCGGGGCGTACAGGTCGTGCGGGTTGCCGGCGTAGTCGAGGATCAGGCAGTCGGTTTTTCCCGGCGCCAGGCGCAGGCCGCGGCCAACGATCTGTTGGTAAAGACTCACCGACTCGGTGGGGCGGAGGATGGCGATCAGGTCGACGTGCGGGGCGTCGAAGCCGGTGGTCAGCACCGCGACGTTCACCAGATAGCGATACTCCTGCGCTTTAAACGCCTCGATGATGCGATCCCGTTCCGGACCCGGGGTTTCCCCGGTGATCAGCGCCGCCTGGCCTGCCGGTAGCAGGCCGGTCACTTCCCGGGCGTGCTCCACGGTGGCGGCGAAGATCATCACCCCTTTGCGGCTTTCGGCGAACTCCACGATCTGGCTGACGATATGTGGGGTGATACGCTGCTGTTTTTTCAGCTCATGGTTAAGATCGGCTTCGCTGAACAGGCCGTTGCTTTGCGCCTGCAGGCGACTGAAATCGTACTGCACCACCGGCATATCGAGGCGCTCCGGCGGCGTCAGGTAGCCGTGCTTAATCATATAGCGCAGCGGTAGCTCATAGATGCAATCGCGGAACAGGGCCTTTTCATCGCCGCGCACCATCCCGTGGTAGTGGAACTGATAGATCCAGCCCTTGCCAAGGCGGAACGGAGTAGCCGTCAGGCCGAGCAGCCGGATCTGCGGATTAACCTGCCGCAGGTGGCCGATGATCTGCTGATACTGGCTGTCGTCATCATCGCTGATGCGGTGGCATTCATCGACGATGAGTAGCGAAAATTCGCTGCGAAACTGGTCGAGATTGCGCGCCACCGACTGTACGCTGCCGAACACCACTTTGCCGTGGCTCTCTTTTCGCTGCAGACCGGCGGCAAAGATATCCGCCTCAAGGCCAAGGGCGCAGTATTTGGCATGATTCTGCGCCACCAGCTCTTTGACGTGGGCCAGCACCAGCACGCGGCCGCGGGCCAGGCGGGCAAGCTCGGCGATCACCAGGCTTTTGCCCGCGCCGGTGGGCAGGACAATCGCCGCCGGCTCGGTATGGCGACGGAACCAGGCGAGGGTGGCATCGACGGCTTCTTGTTGGTAAGGACGTAATGTAAAAGTCATGAATTCACGGGGCTAATTAACTCGCGAATAGTATGCCATGAATCTTTTCCCTTGAGTGGTGTTAAGAGCCCGTTATACTAGCCAGTGAAATTCTTCTTTTTCGGGCGATTTGCCCGCTCCAGCACTTTGACAGGCTAAAAAAATCTCATGCGACTTGATAAGTTTATCGCTCAGCAGCTTGGCGTCAGCCGGGCTATTGCCGGGCGTGAAATCCGCGGCAGCCGCGTTACCGTGGACGGCGACATTGTAAAAGATGCTTCCTTTAAGCTTCAGCCGGAGCACGAGGTGGAGTATGACGGGAACACGCTGACCCAGCAGAACGGCCCGCGCTATTTTATGCTCAACAAGCCGCAAGGGTACGTCTGTTCCACCGACGATCCCGATCATCCGACTATCCTTTATTTCCTCGACGAGCCGGTGGCGCATAAGCTGCACGCCGCCGGACGGCTGGATATCGACACCACCGGACTGGTGCTGATGACCGATGACGGCCAGTGGTCGCACCGCATTACCTCGCCACGCCACCATTGTGAAAAAACCTATCTGGTGGCGCTGGAAAGCCCGCTGGCGGAAGGGACCGCGGAGCTGTTCGCCAAAGGGGTCCAGCTGCATAACGAAAAAGATCTCACCAAACCGGCGGTGCTGGAAATTATCACTCCGACCGAAGTGCGCCTCACCATCAGCGAAGGCCGCTACCATCAGGTGAAACGCATGTTCGCCGCCGTGGGCAACCACGTGGTTGGCCTGCATCGGGAACGCATCGGCGACATCCTGCTGGATGAATCTCTGGCGCCGGGTGAATATCGTCCGCTGACGGAAGCGGAAATCGCCAGCGTGGGCGCTCCGCAGCCACGGAGCAAAACGTGACGCTGAAGCAAAATTCGTCTCTGGGGATTGTCTTTATCCTTGGCCTGCTGGCCATGCTGATGCCGCTGTCGATCGATATGTACCTCCCGGCCCTGCCGGTGATCGCTGCCCAGTACCACGTGCCGGACGGCAGCGCGCAGATGACCCTCAGCACCTATATCCTCGGCTTTGCGCTGGGGCAGCTGCTGTACGGTCCGATGGCCGACAGCCTTGGCCGCAAGCCGGTGATCCTCGGCGGAACGCTGGTCTTCGCCGCGGCGGCGGTGGCCTGCGCCCTGTCGCAGACCATCGAGATGCTGATCGCCATGCGCTTCTTCCACGGTCTGGCGGCCGCGGCGGCCAGCGTGGTGATCAACGCCCTGATGCGCGATATCTATCCGAAAGATGAGTTTTCGCGGATGATGTCGTTTGTCATGCTGGTGACGACCATTGCGCCGCTGGTGGCGCCGATGGTCGGCGGGGCGGTGCTGGTCTGGTTCAGCTGGCATGCCATTTTCTGGATCCTTGCCCTGGTGGCCCTGCTGGCCTCGCTGATGATCGGCCTGTTTATCCGCGAAACGCTACCGGCTGAAAGGCGTCAGCCGTTCCACCTGCGCACCACGCTGGGTAACTTTGCCACCCTGTTCCGCCATAAGCGGGTCCTGAGCTATATGCTGGCGAGCGGCTTCAGCTTCGCGGGCATGTTCTCTTTCCTAAGCGCCGGGCCTTTTGTCTATATCAATATTAACCACGTTGCGCCTCAGCACTTTGGCTACTATTTTGCGCTGAACATTGTCTTTTTATTCCTGATGACCATGTTCAACAGCCGGTTTGTGCGGCGGCTAGGGGCGTTGCGCATGTTCCGCGCCGGGCTGTGGATCCAGTTTGCCATGGCGGTGTGGATGGTGGTTTGCGCGCTGCTCGACGTCGGTTTCTGGTCGCTGGTGATCGGCGTGGCGGCCTTCGTTGGCTGCGTATCGATGGTGTCGTCTAACGCTATGGCGGTGATCCTCGATGAGTTTCCGCATATGGCGGGCACCGCTTCGTCGCTGGCGGGGACTTTCCGCTTTGGTATCGGGGCGATTATCGGCGCGCTGCTGTCGATGGCGACCTTTACCACCGCCTGGCCGATGCTGATCTCTATCGCCTTCTGCGCCACCAGCTCTATTTTCTTCTCGCTTTACGCTTCACGCCGGCGAAAAATCGCACGCTAGGTCACATTTTCAGGGGCGAAATCGCCCCTTTCTTGATGCATGTCAACCGCAATGGGCTTCAGGGTTCTGTGATTTGTTTCCTTTATGTAAAATCAATTAGTGTAAAAAGTCGCATTGTTGCGATAAAAAAGTTGTTTTGGATCACAGAAACGGGTACATATAGCGCCAATCGGCTTGCCGGGTTAAAAAATAACACGCTGGAATATAAGCGCTTAACCCTGGTCCGACGCGGCTGTAAACGTTTTCTGCGTCTGAGCAGGACTATTTGTCAACAGTGTGTTAATATTGATGTAAATTTATTGTGAAGCCTTTTGCTTCCGGGGAAACCACGTGAATACACAACAACTCTCTATCGTACACCGTCTGCCGCAGAGCTATCGCTGGCTGGCCGGTTTTGCGGGTTCCAGAGTTGAACCGATTCCGCAAAACGGCGCGCAGAACGAAAACAGTCTCGTCGCCCTGAAACTGCTGAGTCCGGACGGTGAAAAAGCCTGGCCGGTGATGCATAAGCTCAGCCAGGCGTTAAGCGACATCGAAGTCGACTGTTCCGTTCTTGAGTGCGAAGGCGAACCCTGCCTGTTCGTTAATCTGCAGGATGAGTTTGCCGCCACCTGTCGTCTGAAAAATTTTGGCGTGGCGATCGCCGAGCCCTTCTCCGGCAATAACCCTTTCTGACCGTCAGCTTAGCGCCAGCAGCTGGCGGGTATACTCATGCCTGGGCGCGCTGAAGACGGACTGGCACTCGCCCTGTTCAACCACCACTCCCTGCCGCAGCACCATCACCTGGTGACACAGCGCGCGCACCACGCCTAAATCATGGCTGATAAAAATATAGCCCAGCTGATGCTTCAGCTGTAATGCTTTCAACAGATTCAGGATCTGCGCCTGAACGGTTTTATCCAGCGAGGAAGTCGGCTCGTCGAGGACGATCAGCTGCGGCTTGACGATTAACGCTCTGGCGATGGCGATACGCTGGCGCTGGCCGCCGGAGAATGCCGCCGGGTAGCGCTGGCGGCTGGCCGGATCGAGCCCGACCTCCTGCATGGCAAGGATTACCGCCTGTTCGCGTTCGACTGCCGTCAGCGTCGGCTGGTGGACGCGCAATCCTTCTTCAATAATCTGCTGCGCCGTCAGGCGCGGATTGAGCGACGAGTTCGGATCCTGAAAAACCACCTGCATCTGCCGGCGCAGCGGCAGCAGCTGTCGACGGTTACGCCCCTGAATCGGCTGACCGGCAAAGGTTATCCTGCCCTGGGATGAGATCAGGCGCAGCAGCGCCAGACCGGTGGTGCTTTTCCCCGATCCCGATTCGCCCACCAGCCCCAGCGTCTCGCCGGCGCGTAGCTGAAAACTGAGGCTGTTGACCACCCGATGGTGATCGACAACCCGGCGCAGGATCCCTTTGCGAACAGGAAATGCCACGTTTAAATCGTCCACCTGCAGCAGCAACGGGGCATCGACGGCCAACGGCACCGGCTCACCGTCCGGTTCGCTATCCAGCAGGCGTTGGGTGTAGGGATGAGCCGGCGCGCTGAACAGCGCCCGACAGTGATTGTGCTCCACGCAGCGGCCGTTCTGCATTACCGCCACCCGGTCAGCCAGCTGGCGGACGATGCTCAGGTTATGGGTGATAAACAGCATCCCCATGTTCAGCTCCCGCTTCAGCTCGCGCAGCAGCTGCAGAATTTGCGCCTGCACTGACACATCGAGAGCGGTGGTCGGCTCGTCGGCGATCAGCAGCTCAGGGCGCGTCAGCAGCGCCATGGCGATCATCACCCGCTGGCGCTCGCCGCCGGAGAGCTGGTGCGGATAGTCCGCCAGCCGCCGCGGCGCCTGTCGGATCCCGACGCGCTCCAGACAGTCTAGGATCTCCCCGCGCGCCGCCTCTTTGCGCATTCCCCGGTGTAAAGACAGCACCTCGTAGAGCTGTTTTTCCAGGGTGTGCAGGGGATTGAGCGACACCATCGGCTCCTGAAAGATCATCGCGATCCGGTTGCCGCGCACGCCGCGCAGGGTCGCCTCATCAGCATGCAGCAGCGACTGGCCATGAAAACGGATATCGCCGCTGGGGTAGCTGGCCGGCGGGGTAGGGAGCAGCCGCAGCACCGACAGGGCGGAGATGCTCTTACCGGAGCCGGATTCTCCCACCAGGGCCAGCGTTTCGCCGACCGCCACCTCGAGCGACAGATTATGCACGACGGTCTGCGTCTCGCCCTGCTGGCGAAAGGCGATAGAGAGATTGTCGATAGCTAACAGCGGGTGGGTCATATTACACCGCCTTACTGGGGTCAAAGGCGTCGCGAACCGCTTCACCGATGAAAATCAGCAGCGTCAGCAGCACGGCGACTGAAAGAAACGCGGCAATACCCAGCCAGGGCGCCTGCAGGTTGTTTTTGCCCTGCAGGAGCAGCTCGCCGAGTGAGGGCGAGCCAAGCGGCAGGCCGAAGCCGAGAAAATCCAGCGACGTCAGGGTGGTAATAGAGCTGCAGAGAATAAAAGGCAGGAAGGTGAGGGTCGCCACCATCGCGTTGGGCAGCATATGCCGCAGGATGATCTGCCGGTCGCTGACCCCTAACGCCTGCGCCGCCCGGATGTAGTCGTAGTTGCGGGTGCGGAGAAATTCAGCGCGCACCACGCCCACCAGTGTCATCCAGCCAAACAGGACGGTGATCGCCAACAGCCACCAGAAGCCCGGCTGCACCACGCTGGAGAGCAGAATGATCAGAAACAGCGTCGGCATGCCGGACCAGACTTCGATAAAACGCTGCCCCCAGAGGTCGATTTTACCGCCGTAATAACCCTGGATCGCCCCGGCCAGCACCCCCAGCACGCTGGAGAACAGCGTCAGCAGCAGGCCAAAGAGTACCGAGATGCGCGTCCCATAGAGGATCCGCGCCAGCACATCGCCGCCGTTGGCGTCGGTGCCGAGCCAGTTGCTGGCTGAGGGCGGCGAGGGAAAAGGAACCGTGCTGGCAAAATTGATCGTCGTCGCGCCGAAGCGCACCGGCGGCCAAAGCGCCCAGCCGTGGCTGGCCAGCTGGTGCTGCAGCCACGGATCCTGATAGTCAGCGGCGGTGGCGAATGCGCCGCCGAAGGTCTGCTCGGTGTAGTTTTTTAATACCGGGACGTACAGCTGGCCTCGGTACTGCACCAGCAGCGGCCGATCGTTAGCCAGCAGCTCAGCCCCCAGGCTGCAGAGGAAGAGAATTAAAAACAGCCACAGCGACCAGTAACCGCGACGGTTGTGGCGAAAGCGCGCCCAGCGGGCCTGATTAACGGGACTGAAGAACGACATTAGCGGCCCTCAAAATCAATACGCGGGTCGACCAGCGTATAGCTGATATCGCTGACGATATTAAGCAGCAGGCCGATCAGGGTGAAAATATAGAGCGTCCCGAACATCACCGGATAGTCGCGGGAGACCGTCGCTTCATAGCCCAGCAGCCCCAGACCATTCAACGAGAACATCACTTCGATCAGCAGCGAGCCGGTAAAGAACATACTGATAAAGGTGGCCGGGAAACCAGCGATCACCAGCAGCATGGCGTTGCGGAACACGTGTCCCCAGAGGATCTGTTTCTCCCCGACGCCTTTGGCGCGGGCGGTAACCACATACTGTTTGCGGATCTCGTCGAGGAAGCTGTTTTTGGTCAGCATGGTCAGGGCGGCGAAGCCGCCGATCACCGTCGCCAGCACCGGCAGGGTGATGTGCCACAGATAGTCGAGGATCTTTTCATACCACGGCAGGGTGTCGAAGTTTGGCGAGACCAGACCGCGCAGCGGGAAAAGGTCGAAATAGCTGCCGCCGGCAAAAATCACGATCAGCAGGATGGCGAACAGAAAGGCGGGGATCGCATAGCCAATGATAATCAGCGTACTGCTCCAGATGTCAAAGCGGCTGCCGTTGCTGACGGCTTTGCGGATGCCCAGCGGAATGGAGACCAGATAGATGATCAGCGTGCTCCACAGCCCGAGGCTCACCGAGACCGGCAGGCTGTCTTTAATCAGCTGCAGCACGGAGGCGCTGCGAAACAGGCTGTCGCCAAAATCAAAGCGCAGATAATCGCCCAACATCTTCAGGTAGCGCTCATGCAGCGGTTTGTCGAAGCCGTAGCGGTGGGTGATCTCGGCGATGACTTCCGGATCGAGGCCGCGCCCGCCGCGATAGTGCCCCTCGCTGATATTGCCGGCGCCGGTGCGGGCATGGCTGGCGCCCATCCCACCGTCGCCGGCGCCTGGCATTCCGCCGTGCTGACCAAATTCGATGGCGGCGATGGCCTGGTCGACCGGGCCGCCGGGGGCGATCTGCACAATAAAAAAGTTAATGGTGATGATGGCCCACAGGGTGGGGATCACTAACAGCAAACGGCGGATCAGGTAACTGCCCATGGTATGTCCTTAGCGTCTGTCCGCGGGGAGGGTGGCCGCTTTGTTCGCGTCATACCACCAGGTATCAAGGCCGGACGAATAAATGGGGCGGGTTTTCGGGAACGAGAATTTATTCCACCACGCGGTGCGGTCCTGCGCCATATACCACATCGGCAACATATAGTGGTTCCAGGTGAGGACGCGGTCCAGCGCCCGGCCGAGCGGGATCAGCTTCTGCTTATTACCCTGCCACTGCAGGATCTGCGCAATCAGTTTATCTACCACCGGACTCTGCACCCCCGGCGCGTTGTAGCTGGAGTGAATATAGTCTGACGCCCAGGAGATTTGCAGGTCGGTCCCCGGCCAGGGCATGGCACGCCACAGGCTTGGCATCATGTCGTAATCGCGGCTGCGGCGGCGGTTGCTGTACTGCGAGTTATCCACCTGACGAATATCCATGACGATCCCCAGGCGCTGCAGGTTGTGCTGGAACGGCAGCACCCAGCGGTCATTGCTTCCGGCCGGCATCAGCAGCTCAAAGCGCAGCGGCTTGCCGGTGGCGGCGTTAACCCGGCGCTGGTTCTTCACCGTCCAGCCTGCCGCGTTGAGCAGGGCGTCGGCTTTGAGTAAGTTGGCGCGGTCAAAGCCATCGCCGCGGGAGACCGGCGGCTGGTAAACCTGACTGAAGAGCTCGGGGGGCAGTTCGTTTTTCATCGGCGTCAGCAGGGCCAGTTCGGCCGCGTCGGGCAGGCTGCGGGCGGCATATTCGGTGTTCTGGAAATAGCTATTGGCGCGCTGATAGGCGCTGTAGAACAGCGCTTTGTTCATCCATTCAAAATCAAACGCCAGGGTAATAGCCTCCCGCACCCGGCGATCGGCGAATACCGGGCGCTGGATATTGAACGCCAGCCACTGGGTATCCTGCGCCGAGGTGTTGGCATACTCCTCTTTGATGATGTAGCCGCGGCTGAAGTTGCGGCCGACGTAGCGGGTGGCCCAGTTTTTGGCGACCGTCTCTTCCCGGCGGTCGACGGCCCCGGCTTTAAAGGCTTCGAAAGCGACGTTGTCGTCAAGATAATAGTCATAGCGCAGCGTATCGAAGTTCCAGCGACCGCGGTTGACAGGCAGGTCGGCCGCCCAGTAGTCTGCGACCCGGGAATAGGTAATATACTGTCCCATCCGCCAGGCGCTGATGCGGTAGGGCCCGCTGGCCAGCGGCGGCTTTGACAGCGGGTCGCTGAGTTTGTGATGGCGCCAGAACGCCTCGGGCATCACCGGCAGGCTCAGCAGGCTCAGCATGTTCTCTTTACCGGGCTGGCCGAGGTCGATACGCACGGTCAACGGCGCGATGGCCTTCACGGTGGTGCCTTTATAAAAGAGGCGGAACTGCGGCACCCCTTCGGTCATAAACTTATTGAAGGTAAAAGCGACATCGCGGGCGGTGATCGGCGTGCCGTCGTGAAAACGGGCGCGCGGGTTGAGGGCGATCTCCATCCATGAATAGTCCCCGGCGTAGCGCGCCCGCTCGGCAATCAGCGGATAGTAGCTGCCGGGCT
This sequence comes from Klebsiella pneumoniae complex sp. WS1778, assembly GCF_049472055.1. Taxonomy (NCBI): domain Bacteria; kingdom Pseudomonadati; phylum Pseudomonadota; class Gammaproteobacteria; order Enterobacterales; family Enterobacteriaceae; genus Klebsiella; species Klebsiella pneumoniae complex sp. WS1778. The sequence goes on along the minus strand of NZ_JBKGTJ010000001.1, from coordinate 1,708,119 downwards.
CATCATCCGAGGTGGTGAACAGGGGATCGTAGAGCGCCTCAGTGCGTACCGCGGGATTGCCGCGCAGCGCGTAGCGGTTGAAGTTGTCAAAGGTGCCAATCGCCGCCAGGGTGAGGGTGCCGCCTTTCGGCGCCTGTGGATTAACATAATCAAAATGGCTGAAACCGGCGGCGTATTTGGGTTCGCCGATAATCGCGAAGGCGACGCTTTCCTGAATGGATTGCGCGTTAGCGCTCAGGCTAAACAGAGCAAGCAGAAGCAGAAAAAGTCGCGCATACATAGGCGGCAGAATACCCCGTCATAGCCGGCCCCCATGGCCGACTTCTGTTCCCGCATCATAAGTGAGACTTAACGCGTTGTGAAATAGTTCGCGGGTTCATCGTGCGCGGCCACCAGCGCCGCCAGCGACAGCGGCCGGCTGATCCAGTACCCCTGCAGGAAATGAACCCCCTGAGCGCGGAGCCACTCCGCCTGCTCCTGGGTCTCCACCCCTTCGGCGACGGTCATTAATTTCAGCCGGCGGCTGAGGGTCAGTACCGCATCCAGCACCGGCGAGGTAACGGTTTCGGTGCCAATCGCCTGCACAAAACCGCGATCGATCTTCAGATAGTCGAAGTTATAGCGCTCAAGGTAGATCAGCGCGCTATGCCCGGTGCCAAAATCATCAATCGCGATTTCGAATCCCTGGCGGTGGAGCCAGGCGAAGTTAGCCATCGATTTTTCTTTATCAATCATCGCCCGCTCGGTCACCTCCAGCACCACGTGAAAATGGCCGGCGGGCAGCGCGGCGGCGAAGCGCAGCATATCGTCGCGGAAGCTGTCGGCCTGCAGATGGGCAGGGGATATATTCAGCCCCAGCTTGACGCCGCGCGGCAGAATACGCTTCAACACCGCAGCATCGCGGGCGATCAGCGCCAGCAGATGATGGGTCAGCGGCACGATCATCTGCTGGGTTTCGGCCAGGTTAATAAAGATGTCAGGCGGGATTTCGCCCACCACCGGATGGCGCCAGCGCATCAGAACCTCCACGCCCATGATCCGCAAGGTCTGAGCATTCACCACCGGCTGATAGACGATGTAGAACTGGTTGTTTTTGATCCCCAGGAGAATGGATTTTCGCGGATCGGATTTGATCGTCAGCACGTAATAGCAGAGCAGCCCCGCCAGCAGGCCGCACACCACCCCGAGCAGCAGAGCAAACTGCGTATTTTCCGCCAGCCAGCTGTTGGCATATAGGTAGACCTTCAGCGGTAAACCCTCGATCTGTGTCTGGCGGATCGGCGCGTCATGCAGCGTTTGCGGATCCACCAGCCGGTTACTGAAGGTGGAGATGGCGGTGTGATCGATGGCCAGCGCAATGCCGCTAAAATCATTCTGCCGTGCAGAATAGAGGATATACGGTGTGAGATTGGCGTTAATCGACACGAAAATGCCGCTGTTTTTATCACCAGGTTTTCCTACCCACAACGCCAGCGCCGCGCTCTTCGGCATCATCGGCGTGCCCGGCAAAATGGCCATATCAAGGGGTTTGCGGATATCAATGGCCGGGATCAGCTGGGTGAGGGGGGTATCCATGGCGCCGGTTGCCGAGGAGCAAAAGGCCACGCCGTTTTTGACCAGCAGAAAGGCGCGGACGTTAGGGCTGAAAGCGGCATGGGAGGTGAGCCCGGAGTCAATATTCTCGCAGGGCTGGTCCACCAGCGGCTGCAGGCCGTTGATGGTCTGCCGCAGGTCGTGAAAGTAGCTCTTCAGATAGGTATTAACGTTGTTGATAATGGCGTCGAAACGCTCCGCCCGGTTATGGTAAATCACCATAAACTGAATGCTGCCGGCCAGTAGCGCGACGATAATTCCCACGCACAGGCTGGTTAGCCAGGTTTTACGCTGGGGCGAAAAGTAGCGAGTCAGCATAGCTATAATCTTTCCGTGTTATTGATGCGCAGCAACGGGTTGTCAGTCGTCGTTTTTCTCATTCCCACTTAAAAGACATAGCTTATTTTGCGTCGTTCAGAATCAGGTGGCAAAAAAAAACACTGCCGGGGCAGTGTTTTTTATCCCGCTTCCAGCCAAGGGATAACCGGCGGCGGTAGAGGACAGTTTACGAGCGGCTCAGGACTCGACGCGCTTCGTTGTAGCGCTTTTTCCAGTATGGCTCATCCATGCTGGAGATAGTCACCCCGCTGCTGGTAGAGGCGTGAACAAACTGGTTGTTGCCGAGGTAGATCCCTACATGGCGGCCGGTAGAACCGGCACGGAACAGAACCAGATCGCCGGTACGCAGCTGGGTACGGGAAATCGATTTTCCGGTTTCCTGCTGTTCAGAAGTTGAACGCGGCAGTTCCAGACCAAATTGTTCGCGGAAGGTGCGCTGCACGAACGCCGAGCAGTCGATACCTTTGCGGGTGCTGCCGCCGAGGCGGTAACGCACGCCTTTCCAGCTGGCATACTGATCCATTAAACGGGACTTCACGTCCAGGTTACGGACCATCGTTTCAAATTCATCCTGAGAGGCTTGCAGTGATGATAAATCGCCACTACCCACAGCATGCGTCTCAGAATGCATATTCCTGGCGGTACTTGTTGAACTACACGCGGAAAGCAGAACCGCTACTGCAATCGCGGGGGCTACCCGCAAGATGTATCTCAAAATCGGCTGAGATTTGACCATGCTGTTTATTTTCCCTTGTTGTCCTTAACGACAATGTCGTTATAAAAATGCCAAACGTGTTAGAGCCTAAATACCCATCCGCAATGAGACAATTCCTTAAGCTTAAATTTGTGCAGTCACGCACAATTTTATTCATGCCTTGAATTAATGTTGCGGAAAAGGCAAAACGAGAACGAGATTACCCTATCAAACGCCGCATGGCGAGCGGTTTTGCGCGATTTCTTATAAGTATTTTGGTGACAAAAAGTGAATCATCGGGAAAGGCCAAAATAGCGACAATATCGGGCAAAAAACAGACAATTCCTTCATTTGTCACGGGATTAATGTGACAAGAAGATGAACGTGATGTAGAAAAAAAGGACAATTGAAAAAAAGGGACCCAAAAGGTCCCCTTATAGATAATGAGTCTGGCGACTGCCGGAGACATTATTTGGCTGATATTCCACCGGGTAAGTAGCGATCGAAAAAGGCGATCAGTTTATCGCTCAGGGGAGTCATCAATACCCAGGGCGCGCCAATCAGCACGGCGGTCAGCGAGCCGACGGCAATATCGCTGAACCAGTGGGCGCCAATCATCACCCGCGGGAAAGCAAAGACCACAAATATCACCAGCGCCACGGCCAGCGCGCGGCGACCAAAATAGCGCCACATAAAGCTCGCGAAGATCAGCAGCATCATCCCATGATCGCCGGGGAAGCTGTCCTTGGAAGCATCCTTAGTGGGGAAGTTAACGACGTCGCTGACGCGGGTCACATCGCTGAAAAACAGCGACGGGCTGGCGCGCTGAACCGGCATCAGGTGCTGCGCCAGCTGGTTGATGATCACCGCCGCCAGCAGCATCACCAGGCCCATAATGGCGATCTGACGACGGCCTGCCGCTGGCGCCTTGAGCCAGTAGCTAAGCATCAGGCACCCCATCGCCAGCAGCGAGCAGGCGTCGAAGGCGCGATTGTTGATGATCGCCAGCAGCCAAGCGTAAGCGCGGCTGACGCTGACGCCATGGTTAAAGAAATGGAAGATCGCGGAGTCAACAGGCGCCCACGCGCCGTGGTTGGCTGGCAGATACCAGGAGCAAAATAGCGCCACACCCGCGATGTTTAGCAACAAGATTAAAGGAATTCGGTTTTTCATCATAGCCATTGCGATTTTGTGACAGTCGGCGGCAACCTTAGCCGCCTTAACTTAAACGAAGCCTCAACAATGAGGTCTGGAGCGCGTTCCAGTCGGCTTCATTAGCGGAGATAAGCTCGATGCGGCTATCGGGCGGGGCAACGCTGAGGGTCTCGATATGCAGATCCTCACCCTGGCGGTTGATCCGCACCGCCCCTTCGGCAATGCGCAGCACACCTTTGACGCGCGCCACCGGCGCCAGCCGGGCCCACTCCAGCAGGGCGATGGTGTCAAAGACCGTTTCCGCGTCGAAGATCCAACCGCAGGCCTGATAGCCCTGGCCGCTGTTAAGGTGGCGGCGCCAGCGCTGGTGTTCCGCCAGGCTAAGGGCGGCGAGACCGGCTGTTGGGGGATGGCGATGGGCGTGCTCCCCGCTCGCCGGCAGTGGGGCGGTGTTCCGTCGTGGCTCATCAAGCAGGGCGAGGTCGATATTCCCCTGGGTCGCCGACACCTGGCGGCGCTCGCCGCCCCAGCGTTGCCACCAGTCGGCAAACGCCTGAGCGCTTTCGGGCGTTTCCCGATCGCTTTTATTGGCCACGATGATATCCGCCGCCGCCAGCTGGTCGCGAAAGTTGTCGTTGTTGACCGCTTTCTCGTCCAGTAGCTGACGCGGATCGAGGATGCACAGGGTCGCGCGCAGATCGATCCAGGGTTCATACACCGCCGCGGTGAGAATATCGAGGATCTGCTTTGGATGGCCAAGTCCGGTAGGTTCGATCAACAGACGATCGGGTTTCCCCTGGCGCAGCAGGGTGTTCAGTCCGACCTGCATCGGCAGGCCATTGACACAGCACATGCAGCCGCCGGGGATCTCTTTGAGCAGGGCGCCGCTGTCGGCCAGCAGCGCGCCGTCTATCCCGACTTCGCCAAACTCGTTAACCAGTACGGCCCATTTTTCATCCGCAGGCTTCTGCGCCAGCAGATGAAGAATCGAGGTCGTCTTACCGCTGCCGAGAAAGCCGGTGATCAAATTGGTTCTGGTCACTCTTTTCTCCAGGATAAATGTAATGTTGTAACAGTTATGCCTATCCTGACGAAAAAAGAGGGAAAAGAGAAGTCCTGAGGCGGACAGAAGGGAATTCTGTCCGCATAAGCGCAAATATTGTTAAGAATCGAGCGCGCGGGCAACTGCCTCGCGGGCGCCGTGCATCGCCAGCTGCTGCCAGGCGGCGCGGATCCCGGCGACAAACAGGGCGTTGCGCGGCAGGTCGCGGCCAAATATTTCCTCCAGACCCAGCAGGGCGTCAACACGCTGCTGCTCATCGCTCTGCGCCACCCGCTGCTGGATCTTGTCCACCAGCGGATCGCGCACGTCGATGGCCTGACCGGCATCGTCCGTGCCGCTGACGTAGCGCATCCAGCCGGCCACGCCGAGGGCCAGCAGCGGCCAGCGGCTGCCGCGCTCAAGATGCACGCGAATACCATCGAGCATGCGCTGGGGTAGCTTCTGGCTGCCGTCCATGGCGATTTGCCAGGTACGGTGTTTGAGCGCCGGGTTGCTGAAGCGCGCGATTAAGCTGTCGGCATAGGCCGCCAGGTCGACGCCGGTAATGGTCAGCGTCGGGGCCTGTTCGTCAAGCATCAGCTGGCGGGCGGCACGGCGGAAGACCTCATCCTGCATGCAGTCGCTGACGTGCGCATGACCTGCCAGATAGCCAAGCCAGGCGAGGAAAGAGTGGCTGCCGTTGAGCATCCGCAGCTTCATCTGCTCCCAGGGCAGCACGTCGTCGGTCATCTGCACGCCTGCCGTCTCCCAGGCGGGGCGCCCGGCGACAAAGTGGTCTTCGACTACCCACTGAATGAAGGGTTCGCAGCTGATGGCGCAGGGATCTTCCACTCCCAGCACGGCGGCGATTTCTGCCAGCGACTCGGCGGTGGCGGCGGGAACAATGCGATCCACCATGGTGCCCGGGAAGCTAACGTTGTCGGCGATCCAGCTCGCCAGCGCCGGACTGCGTTTTTCCGCCATGCCGAGGACGGCATTTTTCACCACGTGGCCGTTATCGGGAATGTTATCGCAGGAGAGCACGGTAAAGGGCGGCAGGCCGCGTTCCCGGCGGCGGGCCAGCGCTTCAACTAAAATACCGGGAGCCGACTGCGGGAGCGTCGGATTTTCCAGATCGTGAACGATGCGCGGATGCGTCGGATCCAGCTTGCCGGTCGCCGGATCGATGCAATAGCCTTTTTCCGTGATGGTCAGCGAGACAATCGCCACCTGCGGCTCGCAGAATTTCTCGATAATCGCCGCCAGCGAATCGAGCCTGGCGTTCAGGCATTCGTGCACTGCGCCGATAATAATGGGCTGATTACCGTCGGCGCCTTTTTCCAGTACGGTAAACAGGTGGTCCTGTTCGCGCAGCTGGCTCATCAGCGTATCGCCGCTGAACAGACTGATTTCGCAGATCCCCCAGTCGCCGCCGATGTTATTCAGCACGCGATCGGTCAGCAGCGCCTGGTGCGCGCGATGAAACGCGCCAAAGCCGAAATGGACAATACGCGAGCGGAGCTGGCTGCGATCGTACTGAGGACGTTGCACGTTTTCCGGTAGCGTAGCGGTTGCAATTGTTGTCATTCTTTACACACCTGTTTAACTGCTTATTAACATTGCCAGTCTAAAGTTATATGACAGGAAATTAAATTGGTAAGCCGAAATTATCCGCTGACTGTGAGCTGGATCAATCAATGCGCCGGCACTGTTTGCAGCCTGCTGAGAAACATGTATGGTAGTCGTCATGAGTGTCGCCATTATTGGTATAACAACTTTTGTGAGGGCATAGCGATGGAGCAAACCTGGCGGTGGTATGGGCCGAACGATCCGGTATCGCTTGATGATGTACGGCAGGCAGGAGCGACCGGGGTCGTCACTGCGCTGCACCATATTGCAAACGGTCAGGTCTGGCCGGTCGACGAGATTAAAGAGCGTCAGGCGCTGTTAGCGGCGAAAGGGCTGACCTGGTCGGTGGTCGAAAGCATTCCGGTGCACGAGGATATTAAAACCCACAGCGGGCAGTATGCGACCTGGATTGCCAACTATCAGCAGAGTATCCGCAACCTCGCGGCCTGCGGCATCGCTACCGTATGCTACAACTTTATGCCGATCCTCGACTGGACGCGCACCGATCTGGAATATGAGCTGCCGGATGGCTCCCGGGCGCTGCGTTTCGATCAGATCGCCTTCGCCGCCTTTGAACTGCATATCCTCAAACGCCCGGGGGCGGAAGCGGATTACAGCGAAGAAGAGCAGCGCCAGGCCGAGGCGTATTACAAGGCGATGAGCGAAGCGGACATTGAGAAACTAACCCGCAATATCATCGCCGGCCTGCCGGGAGCGGAAGAGGGTTACACCCTCGACCAGTTCCGCGCGCGTCTGGCGGAATATGACCACATCGATAAAGCGCAGCTGCGCGAAAATATGGCCTATTTCCTGCGGGCCATCGTGCCGGTGTGCGAAGAGGTGGGGATCCGTCTGGCTGTGCATCCGGACGATCCGCCGCGGCCGATCCTTGGCCTGCCGCGTATCGTCTCGACCATTGAAGATATGCAGTGGCTGAAAGAGACAGTGGACAGCATTAATAATGGCTTTACCATGTGCACCGGATCCTATGGCGTCCGCGCCGATAACGATCTGGTGAAGATGGTGGAGACCTTTGGCGATCGCATTCACTTTACCCATCTGCGCTCCACCTGCCGTGAAGCGAACCCGAAAACCTTCCACGAGGCGGCGCACCTTAGCGGCGACGTTAATATGGTGGCGGTGGTGGATGCGATTCTGCGTGAAGAGCAGCGGCGTAAACAGGCCGGCGATCTGCGCCCGATCCCCTTCCGTCCGGATCATGGTCATCAGATGCTCGACGATCTGCGCAAGAAAACCAACCCAGGCTATTCGGCGATTGGCCGTCTCAAGGGGATGGCGGAAGTACGCGGCGTGGAGCTGGCGCTGAAGATGACCAAATACCCTGAACTGCTGTAATCGCGGCAATGGGGATAATAAAAAGGACAGCCAGCGGCTGTCCTTTTTTCTGGTCAACTCGTCACGGAAGATTAATCCGCGCGGCCCATATAGCGGCACTCTTCGATATGAATGCGGATTTTCTCACCGGTGGTCAGGTATTCCGGCACCTGAATCACCAGGCCAGTGCTCATGGTGGCGGGCTTGGTGCGGGAGCTGGCGGATGCCCCTTTAATCCCCGGCGCGGTTTCGATAATTTCCAGGTCCACGGTCTGCGGCAGCTCAAGCGCCAGCAGTTGCCCATCCCAGGTCAGCACCTGCATATCCGGCATGCCGCCTTCCGGAATAAACTGCAGCTCTTCTTCGATCTGCTCTTTTGTGAAGGTGTAAGGGGTGTAGTCTTCTTTATCCATGAACACGTATTCGTTGCCATCGACATAAGAGAAGTCAACGAAACGGCGGGTCAGGGTCACGGTATCGACGATATCGTCGCCTTTGAAGCGCTCTTCTACTTTCAGGCCGGTACGCACATCGGAGAAGCGCATTTTATACAGTGTCGCAGCACCGCGGGCGCTGGGTGACTGAATATCGATATTTTTCACAATCAGCAGCTTGCCGTTGTAATTCAGCACCATACCTTTTTTAATTTCATTCGCTCTTGGCATTGCAGTAATCCTGTCACTTAACGAGTCAAAAATATCGCGTAAAACTACTCGCGCCCGGGCGTTCAGGCAAGTGGAATTCGCGAGTTTTGCTATCTTCTGGCAAAACGTTTAGGCTGTGGCGCAAAATGAGCGTTCGGGAGCTGGGTTGTGGAATGTCGTACTGATTGTGGCGCATGTTGCATCGCCCCCTCTATATCATCGCCGATCCCCGGTATGCCGCAGGGCAAGCCGGCCAACACTCGCTGTATTCAGCTCTCCGAGCACAATCTGTGCCTCATTTTCGGTTCCCCACTGCGCCCGAAGGTGTGCGCAAGCCTGCAGCCCTCGCCGGAGATGTGCTTGACTCATCGTGATGAAGCCATTACCTGGCTGCTGGCGCTTGAGCTGGCCACCGCGCCCTGAGCTTAAAGCAGCAAATGAGACAGGTTTTTGATATGGACGCTGAGGCCGTCCAGCAGCGCCTGGACGCGCAGCGGAAGAATGTCCCGTCGCTGGTAGATAAGCCAGGCCTGCAGATCGATACAGCGCTCCTTTTTCAGACAGGGAACCAACTGTCCTGCCGCCAGCTCGGTGGCGAGTGAATAGTAGGGCGCATAAACGATCCCCATCCCCAGCTTCGCCAGCTCCACCGCCGGCAGCGTGTTATCGCACACGAATCCCCCCTTTACCGTGAGATTAAGCGGTTTGCCGTTTTTGCTTTTGAAGGTCCAGATATTGTCGCTGCCGCCCAGCATACGCAGGGTGATGCACTCATGATCCGCCAGCGCCTCCGGTTCGGCGATAGGGTGTTGCGCGAGGTAATCTGGGGAGGCGAAGACGCCGGTACGAAAGCGGGTAAACGGGCGGGCGATGAGGTTTTCATTCTGTGGCTTAAAGGGGCTTATCAGCAGATCGCAGTCGCTATTGAAAATGGCGCCGTATTTCTGTTCCCGCTCGCTGGCGTTGCGGGTGACCAGATTGATCTGCAGTTCCGGCAGCGTTTTTCTTAGCGCTGGCAGAATATAGCGCCCGAGAAACTGGTGGATGCCGATGGGCGCTCCAAGGGTGACAACGCCCTGCAGTGTGTTCTTATAACGGTCGGCGAGGTTGATAAGCTGCTCATGCTGCGCAAGAACGGCGCTGCTGGCGTGAATAAACTGCTCGCCGAACTCGGTACGCACCAGTTCCCTGGCGGTGCGCAGAAAAATAGCCAGACCGACTTTCCGCTCCACGCTGGTCAGCGTCCGTGAGACGTTAGACTGGGGCATATTCAGGCGCTGGGCTGCCCGGCTTACGCTGGCGGTTTCGGCGATGGCGCAGAGGATCCTCAGCTCGTCCATTTTAAAGTCTTTCAACATCTTATCGCTGCCTGATATTAATGGTATATCAAAAATGATATACCAGTTTGGCTGAATTGCCATGTGATTTATTGATCCGCTGAACGTATGATGGCCTTTGCGTTGAACAGTCGTTTATTTAAGGAAATCTGTGCGTTTTATTGCTTCTTTTGTGGTTCTCGACGTGATTAAAAATAACGATCTTCCCGCTGGCTTACTGAGTGTATATGCACCATGCTGCTTAATTATTTTGCTTTGTTTGTATTAATACTGGTATTTCTCATATTGTTTTATGGAGTTATTATTATCCACGATATTCCCTATCACATCGCGCAAAAACGCCAGCATCCCCATCAGGACGCGATTCATGTAGCAGGCTGGATAAGCCTGTTTACCCTGCATGCTATCTGGCCTTTTCTGTGGATCTGGGCCACGTTGTACCGGCCTGATCGTGGCTGGGGGATGGCCTCACAGACCGGAGGACATCAGCAGCGAGCGGAACTGGAGAAACGCATTGCGTTACTTGAAGCGGCATTAAAAAACAGCCAGCAGGCGTCGGTGGAGAATAGCGAGAAATAATATGGATCTGTTAATTATCCTTTGCTATGTCGCCATTGCCTGGGGCGTGTTTAAAATATTTCGCATTCCAGTAAATAAATGGACGATCCCCACCGCTATATTAGGCGGAATAGTGATCGTCGGTGCGCTAATATTAACGATGAACTATAACCACCCCTATACGATGCGAGCGCAAAAAATTGTCGTCTCCATTCCGATGGTGCCGCAGGTATCAGGCGAGGTGGTGGAGGTGACCAGTAAAACCAATGTGTTAATGAAGAAGGGCGAACTGCTGTTTCGCATCGACGATACCCGCTACCGCGCACGCCTGAACAAGCTGAAAGCCGATCTGGCGGCCGAGGAGGCCACGCTGCGGGCGAAGCAGGCAACCATTGACGATGCCAGCGCCAGAGTACAGCAGGCGCAGGCGGAGTACGACCGGGTCACCCGCGACTACCAGCGCTATGCCCAGGGAGCGGCCATGCCGGTGAATCCTTTTTCGGAACAGGATGTGACTCATGCCAGGCAGCAGGTGCAGATCCAGTCGGCGGTACTGCAGGCGGCGAAAGCGCAATTACAAAACGCCCGAGAGCAGGTATCCGGACGCTACCACGGGCTGGATGCCAATATTGCCAGCCTGAAATCGCAGATCCTTGAAGCGGAGTATAATCTGGCGCAAACCGTGATTCGCGCGCCGAGCGACGGCTACGTCACCCAGCTTCTGGCGCGGCCGGGGATGACCGCGGTGCGTCTGCCCTTCAAGCCGGTGCTGGTGTTTATTCCCCAGCAAAAGCGCCAGGTGGTGGCGGTATTCCGCCAGAATTCGGTCCTGCGTCTGACGGCCGGGGATAGCGCGGAGGTGGTGTTTAACGGTCTGCCGGGCAGCGTCTACAGCGGTAAGGTATCGCGGGTGTTGCCGACCGTCCCGGACGGCAGCTACCAGGCCAGCGGCGCCCTGCAAGGACTGAACGCCGGGGCAGGGAAAGAGGGCATTTACGTGCTGATCGACCTCGATCCCCATCCGGAAGTGGAACATTTACCGGACGGGGTCAGCGCCCAGGCGGCGGTGTATACCGATTATTTTGCCCATGTGTCGATTATGCGCAAAGTGCTGCTGCGCATGACCAGCTGGCTGCATTATCTCTATCTGGATCATTAATCCCCATTGCCCGGCTCCGGCCGGGCAGCCTTATCTAGACGTCCCTGATCCGCCACAGGCAGGCCTGCGTGGCGATCCCCATGACCAGCGCAATCCAGAACACCGCATGATAGCTCCAGATCTCTGCCACCACGCCCGCCAGTGAGCCGGCGATGATCCAACCGACGCGGGTGGTATTGGTGTAGAGGGTGGTGGCAACGCCTGCCTGCCCGGGCATCAAATCCTGGAAATAAAGCATGCCAATCCCGGCGAGGATCCCAATATAGATGGCGTTCAGCACCTGCATCGCCAGCAGCAGCCCCGGCGTATGCACCGTCAGCATGCCCACATAAAACAGCACCCCAGCCACCGCGGAGAGGCGCATCAGAAAGCGTTTACCGAAGCGCCGGGCATAGTAACCGGCAATCAGCATGGTGGGGATTTCCAGCCCGGCGGCGGTTCCCATCATCAGGCCGGCCAGCTTCTCCGGCAGATGCAGCTCGTTAATGATAAACAGCGGCATATTAATGATGTACAGGCTGTTCGTGCCCCACATCAGCGTGCAGATGCTGAACAGCAACAGCGCATCGCGGCGGTGCTTGCGCGGGGCCTCCAGCCGGCCGGTCGCCACCGCCTTCGCTTTGCGCATGCTGGGCAAGAACAGCCAGACCATAATCCCGCAGACGATAAACGCCGCCGCGGCGCTGAGGTACATCGCGGTAAAGCCAAACCCCATGGCCAGCGCATAGGCCAGCGGGGGACCAATCACCCATGCCAGGGAAACCTGGGCGCGCAAAATGGAGCTGAACATTACCGCTTCGCGGCCGGTTTTGTCGGCATGCTCGCGCGCGAGGGCGAACATCTGTGGGTTGGCGGTCGAACCAAAGCTGCTGAGGAAGACGCCGACGAACAGCAAAATGAAGTAGTTCCGGTTCCAGGCAAACAGCACGCAGGCCAGCACTCCCAGCAGGCAGCAGACGACAATCAGCTGCTTGCGGTCGCCCTGACGGTCAGAACGTCCGGCGAGGAACTGGCTGACCAGAATGCCTATGACGGCGCTGCCGGTAAAAAAGAAACCCACCATCGCCGGGCGGACGTGTACTTCATTGGTCAGAAACAGGCTCAGGGTCGGCGTCTGCAACGCCCCGGCAATGCCCGTCAGAAAGGCGACGATCAGGAAGGCGGAAGAGGTTACATCGAATCCGCGTCGGGGAAGGGCGGCGCTTCGGTTTTCCATGTGTTTGGTTTTCTGTAGTTTCAGGAGACGGCGCGGAGTTTACGCCTGCTGGCTGAAAATAAACAGTAGTATGGCACGAATAATTAAAAAGGCGTTTCAAAATACAAGGTTCAGCAAAAAGCTGACGCTTACCCCAGCCAGGCGCCAGGGCTTCAGCAAAAGTGTGCAGTACCTCTAAGTTCTGCAATCAAGTCGCTGACGTACCTTGCGCATTGAGCAAGAAAGGTACAAAATTCTTGAAACGTTTCAGCGTCATTCGACATATCGTTCACCGTCAGATGGCGCCTTTTTTCTCAAGTTAGCTGAAACGATTCAATTCAGCAGGAGAGGAGAACCATGTTCCAGTTATCTGTGCAGGATATTCATCCCGGCCAGCAGGCCGGTAATAAAGAAGAGGCCATCCGGCAGGTCGCCGCCGCGCTGGTCAGCGCCGGCAACGTGGCCGATGGCTACGTGAACGGCATGCTGGCCCGCGAGCAGCAGACCTCGACCTTCCTCGGCAACGGGATCGCGATCCCGCACGGCACGACGGATACGCGTGATCAGGTGCTGAAGACCGGCGTTCAGGTGTTTCAGTTCCCGCAGGGCGTCACCTGGGGCGAAGGGCAGACCGCCTATGTGGCGATCGGGATTGCCGCCAGCTCAGATGAACACCTCGGCCTGCTGCGTCAGCTGACCCACGTGCTGAGCGATGACGCCGTCGCCGCCCAGCTGCAGTCCGCCACCACCGCGGAAGAGCTGCGTGCGCTGCTGATGGGAGAGAAACAGAGCGAAGCGCTGAAGCTGGACAACGAGACCCTCAGTCTCGACGTCGCGGCCAGCGATCTGCTAACCCTGCAGGCGCTGAACGCCGCGCGTCTGAAAGAAGCAGGCGCGGTGGATTCCGCCTTCGTTAGCCACGTCATTAACGATACGCCGCTGAACCTCGGTCAGGGCATCTGGCTGAACGACAGCGCTGAAGGCAATCTGCGCAGCGCCGTGGCGGTCAGCCGCGCCGCCACCGCCTTCACCCGCGACGATCAGCCGGTTTCCCTGCTGGTCACGGTGGCGATGACCGACGAGCAGCCAACCGCGGTGCTGAACCGCCTGAGCAAGCTGCTGCTGGACAAGAAAGCTGAGCATCTGCTGAAAGCCGACGCCGCCACCGTGCTGGCGCTGCTGACCAGCGACGACGCGATTGCCGAAGATGTGCTGAGCGCCGAATTTGTGGTGCGCAATGAGCATGGCCTGCATGCCCGTCCGGGCACCATGCTGGTCAACACCATTAAACAATTTTCCAGTGACGTCACCGTCACTAACCTCGACGGTTCCGGCAAGCCGGCCAACGGTCGTAGCCTGATGAAGGTCGTGGCGCTGGGTGTGAAAAAAGGTCACCGTCTGCGCTTTACCGCGCAGGGTGAAGATGCGCAACAAGCGCTGGATGCGATTGGCGAAGCGATCGCCGCAGGCCTTGGGGAGGGCGCATAAATGAGCAGACGTGTAGCAACCATTACTTTAAACCCGGCGTACGATCTGGTGGGCTTCACCCCGGAGATCGAGCGCGGTGAAGTGAACCTGGTGCGTACCACCGGCCTGCACGCCGCCGGGAAAGGCATCAACGTGGCGAAAGTGCTGAAAGATCTTGGCATTGACGTCACCGTCGGCGGCTTCCTGGGGAAAGACAACCAGGATGGCTTTCAGCAGCTGTTCAGCGAGCTGGGGATCGCCAACCGTTTCCAGGTGGTGCAGGGCCGGACCCGCATCAACGTTAAGCTGACGGAAAAAGATGGCGAAGTGACCGATTTCAACTTCTCCGGCTTCGAAGTGACCCCGGGCGACTGGGAACGCTTCGTCAACGACTCCCTGAGCTGGCTCGGGCAGTTCGATATGGTCTGCGTCAGCGGCAGTCTGCCGTCCGGCGTCAGCCCGGAGGCCTTTACCGACTGGATGACCCGTTTGCGCAGCCAGTGCCCGTGCATCATTTTCGACAGCAGCCGCGAAGCGCTGGTTGCCGGACTGAAAGCGGCGCCGTGGCTGGTGAAACCGAACCGTCGTGAGCTGGAAATCTGGGCTGGCCGTAAGCTGCCGGAGATGAAAGACGTTATCGACGCCGCCCATGCGCTGCGCGAGCAGGGGATCGCTCACGTAGTGATTTCCCTGGGCGAAGAGGGCGCGCTGTGGGTGAACGCCTCCGGCGAGTGGATTGCCAAGCCGCCTTCAGTCGAAGTGGTCAGCACCGTTGGCGCCGGCGATTCGATGGTCGGCGGCCTGATTTACGGCCTGCTGATGCGTGAATCCAGCGAACATACCCTGCGCCTGGCGACCGCTGTCGCTGCCCTGGCCGTCAGCCAGAGCAATGTAGGGATCACCGACCGTACCCAGTTGGCCGCGATGATGGCGCGCGTCGACTTACAACCCTTTAATTGACAGCAGGAGAGGCATAATGAAAACGCTGCTGATTATTGATGCCGGACTCGGACAGGCGCGCGCCTATATGGCGAAAACCCTGCTGGGCGCCGCCGCGCCAAAAGCGCACCTTGAACTGATTGATAACCCCAACGACGCCGAACTGGTGATTGTTCTCGGGTCGGCGCTGCCCACTGACAGCGCGCTGAACGGCAAACAGGTTTTCCTCGGCGATATTAATCGCGCCGTGGCGCACCCGGAGCTGTTCCTGAGCGAAGCCAAGGGCCATGCGACGCCGTACGCGGCGCCTGCCGCCGCGGCAGTCCCGGCGGCCACCAGCGGACCGAAACGTATTGTCGCGGTCACCGCCTGTCCGACCGGCGTTGCCCATACCTTTATGGCCGCTGAAGCCATTGAAACCGAAGCGAAAAAACGCGGATGGTGGGTGAAAGTGGAAACTCGCGGCTCCGTCGGCGCGGGCAATGCTATCACCCCGGAAGAGGTGGCCGAGGCGGATCTAGTGATCGTCGCCGCTGATATCGAAGTCGACCTGGCGAAATTCGCCGGCAAGCCGATGTATCGCACTACCACCGGTCTGGCGCTGAAGAAAACCGCCCAGGAGCTGGACAAAGCGGTGGTGGAAGCCAAACCGTACCAGCCTTCCGGGAAACCTCAGGCTGCTGGCGAAGGTAAAAAAGAGTCGGCGGGCGCCTACCGCCACCTGCTGACTGGCGTCTCCTACATGCTGCCGATGGTGGTGGCGGGCGGCCTGTGTATCGCGCTCTCCTTTGCCTTCGGGATCAAAGCGTTTGAAGTAAAAGACACCCTGGCGGCGGCGCTGATGCAAATCGGCGGCGGCTCGGCCTTCGCGCTGATGGTGCCGGTGCTGGCGGGCTTTATCGCCTTCTCTATTGCCGACCGTCCGGGTCTGACCCCGGGTCTTATCGGCGGTATGCTGGCGGTCAGCGGCGGCTCCGGCTTTATCGGCGGGATCATCGCCGGTTTCCTTGCCGGTTACGTGGCGAAAGCCATCAGCACTAAGCTGAAACTGCCGCAGAGTATGGAAGCGCTGAAGCCAATCCTGATCATTCCGCTGGTTTCCAGCCTGATCGTGGGCCTGGCGATGATCTACCTGATCGGTAAACCGGTCGCCGGTATCCTCGCCTGGCTGACCCACTGGCTGCAAACCATGGGCACCGCCAACGCGGTTCTGCTGGGCGCGATCCTTGGCGCGATGATGTGTACCGACATGGGCGGCCCGGTGAACAAAGCGGCCTATGCCTTCGGCGTTGGCCTGCTGAGTACCCAGACTTACGCGCCGATGGCGGCGATCATGGCGGCCGGTATGGTGCCTCCGCTGGCGATGGGTGTCGCGACGCTGGTTGCCCGCAATAAGTTCGACAAAGGGCAGCGGGAAGGGGGCAAAGCCGCGCTGGTTCTCGGCCTGTGCTTTATCTCTGAAGGGGCGATTCCTTTTGCCGCCCGTGACCCGATGCGCGTGCTGCCTTGCTGTATCGTCGGCGGCGCGGTAACCGGCGCTATCTCGATGGCAATTGGCGCAAAACTGATGGCGCCGCACGGCGGGCTGTTTGTTCTGCTGATCCCGGGGGCGATTACGCCAGTGCTGGGCTACCTGCTGGCGATTGTCGCCGGGACGCTGGTGGCGGGCCTCTCCTACGCGGTGCTGAAACGCCCGGAAGCGCAGGTAGCGGAAGTCGAAAAAGCGGCATAATCTCTCCGCAATAAAAAAGGGCCGACTGTTCGGCCCTTTTTTTATGTCTCTGTTTACGCCACTTCGGCGATCTGCTGCGCCCGCAGCCAGGCTATCTCTTCCGCCCAGATATCCGGGTTGATGGTTTCCAGAATCAGCGGAATGCCGTCGAAGCGGCTGTCCTGCATGATCCAGCTGAAGCAGTCGTGGCCGATGTTGCCTTCCCCCAGACTATGGTGACGGTCAACCCGGCTGCCAAAGGCGCTCTTGGCATCGTTGAGGTGCATGCCGCGCAGATACTGAAAGCCGACGATACGCTCGAAGTCGGCAAAGGTCTTCTCGCAGGCTTCGGCGCTGCGCAGGTCGTAGCCGGCGGCGAAGGCGTGGCAGGTATCGATGCAGACGCCGACACGGGTTTTATCTTCCACGCCATCGATGATGGCCGCGAGATGCTCGAACTTAAAGCCGAGGTTGCTGCCCTGGCCGGCGGTGTTTTCGATCACGGCGGTGACGCCTTCGGTCTTGGCCAGCGCGATATTGATCGATTCGGCGATGCGCGCCAGGCACTCCTCCTCCGGGATCTGCTGCAGATGGCTGCCGGGGTGGAAGTTGAGCAGCGTCAGCCCCAGCTGCTGGCAGCGGGTCATCTCATCGATGAAGGCATCACGGGATTTTTCCAGCGCTTCTTCCACCGGATGGCCGAGGTTAATCAGGTAGCTGTCGTGCGGCAGGATCTGCCCGGGGCCAAAGTGATACTTTTCACAGGCGGCTTTGAATTCGGCGATGGTCTCGTCGCTGAGCGGCGCGGCGCGCCACTGGCGCTGGTTTTTGGTGAAGAGGGCGAAGGCGGTTGCTTCGATTTCGGCGGCGCGAATGGCGGCATTGGCCAGTCCACCTGAGGCGCTCACGTGCGCTCCTACGTATTTCATAAAAAAACTCCAGTTAAAGCCGCTGGGGGGTGGGTAATGATAGCGGCTTAACTGGAGAAAGATGTAGTGCTTTATGCCATCAGGCTGTGAATCGCGACGTTAATGGCCCCGCCGCCGACAATCAACCAGACGAACAGCATCAGCGCCATCAGCAGCGGTTTCGCCCCGGCTTTTTTCAGCGCGCTGACGTGAGTGGTCACCCCAAGAGCGGCCATGGCCATCGCCAGCAGGACGGTATCCAGCGTCACCAGCATATCCACTACCGCTTTCGGCAGCAGATGGAAGGAGTTAAACACTGCCACCAGGATGAACATAATGGCAAACCACGGAATGGTGATTTTGCTTTTCTCGCCGTTACCCGCCGGGGTCAGCTGTTTAACACGCGCCGCCAGGAACAGCAGGAACGGGGCCAGCATCATCACACGCAGCATTTTAGCGATAACCGCGGCGTTCTCCGCATCCGGGCTGACCGCATGGCCGGCGGCGACGACCTGCGCCACTTCATGCATGGTGGAACCCATATAGATGCCGTAGGTCTCCGGGGTAAACCAGTGCGCCAGCAGCGGGTACATCGCCGGGTAGAGGAAGATGGCGATGGTACCGAAGATCACCACCGTGGCGACGGCGACGGTCACTTTACTGGCTTCGGCTTTGACCACCGGCTCGCTGGCGAGCACAGCTGCAGCGCCGCAGATGCTGCTGCCGGCGCCGATCAGCCAACTGGTGTGCTTATCGAGCCCAAACACTTTCTGGCCCAGGAAGCAGGCGATGAAAAAGGTGCTGGAGAGCGTCAGAACGTCAATCAAAATACCGCTCACGCCGACGTCGGCAATCTGGGCGAACGTCAGGCGGAAGCCGTAGAGGATGATCCCCAGGCGCAGCAGATGCTGTTTGGCGAAGATCACCCCGCCGTCGCAGGGTTGCCAGATTTTCGGATAGATCGTGTTACCGACGACCATCCCGAACAGGATAGCGAGGGTCAAGGCGCTGAAGCCCGCCCCGGCAATGGCCGGAAAGCTACCGGCCCACAGGGCGGCGCCGGTCAGGGCGGCGGTCAGCGCCAGGCCTGGGACAAAATGCCACAGGGAACGATGTTTGGTGGGTAAAGTGAGTGCTGTCATAACCTTCTCCTTTGTCTGCCTAAAGGTTACGCCGCGCGGGATTAAATATAAAATTGATTATATGTTTATAATCAATCGTAATAAGTGGTTAATGACCGCTTCGCCGGTGACAATGGGGCAGGGGAGTGAGGCGCGGAGGCGAGCTGTTCTTGTCAGCAAGACGATGATTTTGTGACGTAAGGGGATTTTCCTTCCATCAGCCGCCTCGATTTGTGTCACCATAGTAAGAAAGGTTATTCAGACTGGATTACTCAACGGGTGGGTTATGCATATTACGCTGCGGCAGCTGGAAGTGTTCGCCGAAGTCCACAAGAGTGGGTCGACCACTCAGGCGTCACAGATGCTGGCGCTTTCGCAATCTGCGGTCAGCGCCGCGCTGACCGATCTGGAAGGGCAGCTCGGCGTACAGCTGTTCGACCGCGTCGGCAAGCGGCTGGTGGTCAATGAGCATGGACGGTTGCTCTATCCGCGCGCCCTGGCGCTGCTGGAGCGGGCCCTGGAGATCGAGCAGCTGTTTCGCGGCGACAACGGGGCGATTCGGGTCTACGCCAGCAGCACCATCGGCAACTATATTATGCCGGAGATCATCGCCCGCTATCGCCATGACTTCCCGGATCTGCCGGTTGAGCTGAGCGTGGGCAACAGCCTGGACGTGATCAACGCCGTTGCCGACCTGCGGGTGGATTTCGGTCTGATCGAGGGGCCGTGTCATGCCGCCGATATTATTGCCGAGCCGTGGCTCGAAGATGAGCTGGTGGTGTTTGCCGCGCCTGACTCGCCGCTGCTGGCGGGGGAGGTGACCCTGCAGCAACTGGCCGAGGCGCCGTGGATCCTGCGCGAGCATGGATCCGGCACCCGGGAGATTGTCGATTACGTTCTGCTGTCGCATCTGCCGGCGTTTCATCTGGGGATGGAGCTCGGCAACTCGGAGGCGATCAAACACGCGGTACGCCATGGGCTGGGGATCAGCTGCTTATCGCGGCGGGTGATTGCCGAACAGCTGGCCTCCGGCACGCTGGCGGAGCTGAAAGTGCCGCTGCCCCGGCTGACGCGCACGCTATGGCGGATCCACCACCGGCAGAAGCATATTTCTAAAGCATTACAACGTTTTCTGCAGTATTGCCAGGTGTAGCGATCCGGCTTTATCGCCTGATAATGGTGGGGGGAATTTGCTGGCAATTCCGCAGGTTAGTGCTTTACTAATAATTTGCGGTCGATCATGAAGCTCTCTTATAACTTTGCATTTGTACCGGATGGAACCCCGATCGTCTGCTACAATCGCGCCTCATTTTTTGGATGGATAGCATTATCACATGGTTTCGGAAACTAAAACCACAGAAGCGCCCACGCTACGTCGTGAACTGAAGGCGCGCCACTTGACCATGATCGCCATCGGCGGTTCCATCGGTACGGGTCTTTTTGTTGCCTCTGGCGCAACAATTTCGCAAGCAGGTCCCGGCGGGGCGCTGCTGTCTTATATTCTGATCGGTCTGATGGTCTATTTCCTGATGACCAGCCTGGGCGAACTGGCGGCGTTTATGCCGGTGTCCGGTTCCTTCGCCACCTACGGGCAGAATTATGTTGAAGAGGGCTTTGGCTTCGCGCTGGGCTGGAACTACTGGTACAACTGGGCGGTAACGATCGCCGTTGATCTGGTGGCCTCGCAGCTGGTGATGAGCTACTGGTTCCCTGACACCCCGGGCTGGATTTGGAGCGCCTTGTTCCTCGGCATTATGTTCCTGCTGAACTGGATCTCGGTGCGCGGCTTTGGCGAGGCGGAATACTGGTTCTCGCTGATCAAAGTGGCCACCGTCATTATCTTTATCATCGTCGGCGTGATGATGATTGTCGGCATCTTCAAAGGGGCGCAGCCTGCCGGCTGGAGCAACTGGGGGATCGCGGATGCGCCGTTTGCCGGCGGCTTCTCGGCGATGATCGGCGTGGCGATGATTGTCGGCTTCTCCTTCCAGGGCACCGAGCTTATCGGTATTGCCGCCGGTGAGTCTGAGAACCCGGAGAAGAACATTCCGCGCGCGGTGCGCCAGGTCTTCTGGCGTATCCTGCTGTTTTACGTCTTCGCGATCCTGATTATCAGCCTGATCATTCCATATACCGATCCGAGCCTGCTGCGCAACGACGTTAAAGATATCTCCGTCAGCCCGTTCACGCTGGTCTTCCAGCACGCCGGTCTGCTGTCGGCGGCGGCGATCATGAACGCCGTTATCCTGACGGCCGTTCTGTCGGCGGGTAACTCGGGGATGTACGCCTCTACGCGTATGCTGTATACCCTGGCCTGCGACGGCAAAGCGCCGCGCATCTTCTCGAAGCTGTCGCGTGGCGGCGTGCCGCGCAACGCCCTGTACGCGACCACCGTTATCGCGGCGCTGTGCTTCCTGACTTCGATGTTCGGTAACCAGACGGTGTACCTGTGGCTGCTGAACACCTCCGGGATGACGGGCTTTATCGCCTGGCTGGGGATTGCCATCAGCCACTACCGTTTCCGTCGCGGCTACGTCCTGCAGGGTAACGATCTCAATAACCTGCCGTATCGTTCCGGGTTCTTCCCGCTGGGGCCGATCTTCGCCTTCGTGCTGTGCCTCATCATCACCCTGGGACAGAACTATGAAGCGTTCCTCAAGGACACCATTGACTGGGGCGGTGTGGCGGCGACCTACATCGGTATTCCGCTGTTCCTCGTCATCTGGTTTGGCTACAAACTGGCGAAAGGCACCCGCTTCGTTCGTTACAGCGATATGACCTTCCCGGACCGCTTTAAGCGTTAATCCCGGCGGTGATACAGCATAAGCCCTCTGATACAGAGGGCTTTTTTTATGTCCGCGCAGTTACAGCCTGACACAATTCTTCATAATTATATTGATAATAGAAATCATTATCTTTATCATTTCCGACCATTACGGATGAAGCCACTCCCCCGTCTCTGCCATGTGTACAGACTGACATCGGGCGACCAGCCACATCGACAAGAAAACAGCGAGTCTACCGCCGACAGAGCGGCAGGCCGCCAGCGCGTGTGAGCAGCACCTTTTTTGTTTGTTTGGTTGTACACCTCATGGAGATTTGGAATGTTCAGGTTAAACCCTTTTATCCGGGCGGGATTGTCTGCGTCCGTCGTATCGTTGGCGTTTCCGGCCCTGGCCGACGTGAATGAAGAAACGCTGGTGGTGACCGCCTCGGCGACTGAACAGAGCGTCAAAGACGCGCCGGCGAGCATCAGTGTCATCACTCAGCAGGATTTGCAGCGCAAGCCGGTCCAGAACCTGAAAGACGTACTGCGCGATGTGCCCGGGGTCCAGCTCACCAACGAAGGGGATAACCGCAAAGGCGTCAGCATCCGCGGTCTGAGCAGCAGCTATACCCTGATCCTGGTTGACGGCAAGCGCGTCAACTCGCGGAACGCCGTCTTCCGCCACAACGACTTCGACCTTAACTGGATCCCGGTGGATGCCATCGAACGTATCGAAGTGGTGCGCGGCCCGATGTCTTCCCTGTACGGCTCCGATGCGCTCGGCGGCGTGGTCAACATTATTACCAAAAAAATCGGCCAGAAATGGACCGGGACGCTGAGTGCTGATACCACCATCCAGGAGCACCGCGACCGCGGGGATACCTGGAACGGCCAGTTCTTCACCAGCGGCCCGCTGATCGACGGCGTGCTCGGGATGAAGGCCTACGGCAGCCTGGCGAAACGCGCCAAGGACGATCCGCAGTCCTCCAGCAATGCCACCGGCGAAACGCCGCGCATCGAGGGCTTCACCAGCCGCGATGGCAATGTTGAATTCGCCTGGACGCCGAACGACAGCCACGATTTCACCGCGGGCTATGGCTTTGACCGCCAGGATCGCGACTCCGATTCCCTTGACCGCAACCGCCTTGAGCGTGAGAACTACTCCCTGAGCCATAACGGCCGCTGGGATATGGGCAACAGCGAGCTCAAGTTCTACGGCGAAAAGGTGGATAACAAAAATCCGGGGCAGAATGGGACCATCACTTCGGAAAGCAATGCCATCGACGGCAAGTACGTTCTGCCGCTGGACATGATTAACCAGCTGGTGACCTTCGGCGGCGAATGGCGCCACGACAAGCTGAAAGATCCGGTCAACCTGAGCAGCGGCGGTCAGTCAACGTCGGCCAGCCAGTACGCCCTGTTTATTGAAGACGAATGGCGCATCATCGAGCCGCTGGCGCTGACCACCGGCATTCGTATGGACGACCATCAGACCTATGGCGATCACTGGAGCCCGCGCGCCTATCTGGTGTATAACGCCACCGATACCGTCACCGTTAAAGGCGGCTGGGCGACGGCGTTTAAAGCCCCGTCCCTGCTGCAGCTTAATCCCGACTGGACCACCAACTCCTGCCGCGGCTCGTGCAGCATCGTTGGTAACCCGGATCTAAAACCGGAAACCAGCGAAAGCTTCGAGCTCGGTCTCTACTACCGCGGGGAAGAGGGCTGGCTTGAAAATGTCGAAGGCAGCATCACCACCTTCCAGAATAATGTCGACGACATGATCGATGTTCTGCGCACCTCCAGCGCCAGCGAAGCGCCGGGCTACCCGAACTTTGTCGGCTGGAAAACCGTCAACGGCAAGCGCGTGCCGATCTTCCGCTATTTCAACGTCAACAAAGCGCGCATCAAAGGGGTGGAAACCGAGGTGAAGATCCCGTTTGGCGATGAGTGGAAGCTGACGGTGAACTACACCTACAACGATGGTCGCGATCTGAGCAACGGCGGCGACAAACCGCTGCAGACGCTGCCGTTCCATACCGCCAACGGCACGCTCGACTGGAAACCGCTGGATGACTGGTCCTTCTACGTGACAGCCAACTATACTGGCCAGCAGCGCGCGGTGAGCGCCACCGGCAAAACGCCGGGCGGCTATACCCTGTTTGACGTCGGCGCGGCGTGGCAGGTCACCAAGAATGTGAAACTGCGCTCCGGGGTGCAGAACGTGGGCGATAAAGATCTCAGCCGGGACGACTACAGCTATACCGAAGAGGGCCGTCGCTACTTTATGGCGGTGGATTATCGCTTCTGATTGCCGGCGCTAAAACGCGTCCTGTAGGCCTGAACATGCGCCGCGAAGCAGCTTCGCGGCGCATTTGCGTTTAGCCAAAGAGATGCTGCGCATGGAAGCGCAAATGGTCTTCAATAAACGAGGCAATGAAGTAGTAGCTGTGGTCGTAACCGGGCTGGATGCGCAGCGTTAACGGCCAGGCCTTCTGCCGCGCGACCTCCGCCAGTACCGCCGGCTGCAACTGTCCGGCAAGGAATGGATCGCTGTCGCCCTGATCGATAAGCGTCGGCACAGCGTCCGCCGGCTGGCTGGCCTGCATCAGGGCGCAGCTGTCCCAGGCGTGCCATGTCGATTCATCGGCGCCGAGATAGGCGGTAAACGCTTTCTTACCCCACGGCACCTGGGAGGGATTGACGATCGGCGCGAAGGCGGAGACGCTGACGTAGCGGCCGGGATTGTTGAGCGCCATGATAAGCGCGCCGTGACCGCCCATCGAGTGGCCGCTGATGGCGCAGCGGTCGCCGATGCTAAACTCGCTGCGGATAATCGCGGGCAGTTCGTCGCGCAGGTAATCGTACATTCGGTAGTGCGCCGCCCAGGGCGCCTGGGTGGCGTTCAGGTAGAAGCCGGCGCCTTGCCCCAGATCGTAACTGTCGTCGTTGGCCACCTCGTCACCGCGCGGGCTGGTATCCGGCATCACCAGCGCGATGCCCAGCTCGGCGGCAATGCGCTGCGCGCCCGCCTTGGTGGTAAAGTTTTCATCGTTACAGGTCAGCCCGGACAGCCAGTACAGCACCGGCGGCGGCGTTTCGCGCTCAGGCGGTAAAAAAATGCTGAACGTCATGGCGCAGTTCAGGACAGGGGAGTGATGACGCCAGCGTTGTTGCCGGCCGTCAAAACAGCGATGCTCTTCAAGCAGTTCCATGCAAGGCTCCTCGGAAGGGGTGTGCGCGTAAACGTTCATAATACAGATATTTCATTAGCCAGTGAGCAACTTTCACTTTCTCCTTTTGAGAACTTACTGCATCATTAATGCAACTTATAGCCAACATGCCGGTGTAGCGATGGCGCTTATGGATGCGTACAGCGGTTGGATCATTCCGGATTCGGCGGTAGGGATTTGGTGCCGCGCTTGAGGCGAGACTTCGCGCCTTAATAAAAGGCAGCGCCAATTTCAATAATTATCGTTACGGCTACTGGATTCTGTGCGCCGCCTCACGCACAATGAATACAAACTTTGCCCCCAGAAAAAGCAAAGAGCGCCACACCTGCAGGAGAAACCCAAATGTCATCACTGAGTAAAGAAGCCGTCCTCGTTCATGAAGCGCTGGTCGCTCGTGGGCTGGAGACGCCGATGCGTGCGCCAGTACAAGAAATTGATAACGAAACACGCAAGCGTTTGATTACCGGTCATATGACCGAGATTATGCAACTGCTGAATCTGGATCTGAGTGATGACAGTCTGATGGAGACCCCGCATCGCATCGCCAAAATGTATGTCGATGAGATCTTCTCCGGACTGGATTATTCTCGCTTCCCGAAAATCACCGTCATTGAAAACAAAATGAAGGTCGATGAAATGGTCACTGTACGCGATATCACCCTGACCAGCACCTGTGAACACCATTTCGTCACCATCGATGGTAAAGCGACGGTAGCCTATATCCCGAAAGATTCGGTGATTGGCCTGTCGAAAATCAACCGTATCGTGCAGTTTTTCGCCCAGCGTCCGCAGGTCCAGGAGCGTCTGACGCAGCAGATCCTGATTGCGCTGCAGACGCTGCTCGGCACCAGCAACGTGGCGGTATCCATTGACGCGGTGCATTACTGCGTGAAAGCGCGCGGCATCCGCGACGCGACCAGCGCCACTACCACCACCTCCCTCGGTGGCCTGTTCAAATCCAGCCAGAATACCCGCCAGGAATTCCTGCGCGCAGTACGTCACCACAGCTAAAACGGAGCAGGGTACATGGAGAGAAATGTCACGCTGGACTTTGTCCGCGGCGTCGCCATCCTCGGTATCCTGCTTCTCAATATCAGCGCCTTCGGCTTGCCGAAGGCCGCTTACCTCAATCCGGCCTGGTCAGGAAGCGCGACCCTCAGCGATACCTGGACCTGGGCGCTTCTCGACCTGCTGGCGCAGGTGAAATTTCTCACCCTGTTCGCGCTGCTGTTTGGCGCCGGTCTGCAGCTTCTGCTCCCCCGCGGAAAACGCTGGATCCAGTCGCGCCTGACCCTGCTGGCGCTGCTTGGTTTCATTCACGGTCTTTTCTTCTGGGATGGCGATATTCTGCTGGCCTACGCCCTGGTGGGGCTGGTGAGCTGGCGCATGGTGCGCGAGGCGCAGCATGTCAAATCGCTGTTCAACACCGGGGTGGTGCTCTACCTCACCGGCATTGCGGTGCTGGTCCTGCTGGGGATGATCTCCGGACCCGCAGCCAATCGCTCCTGGGTCCCGGACGCGGCCAATCTGCAGTATGAGCAGTACTGGAAGCTACACGGCGGCATGGAGGCGGTCAGCAACCGGGCGGATATGCTGTCGGACAATCTGCTGGCGCTCGGCGCGCAGTATGGCTGGCAGCTGGCGGGGATGATGCTGATAGGCGCGGCGCTGATGCGCAGCGGCTGGCTGAAAGGGCAGTTCAGCCAGCGTCACTATCGGCGCACCGGCGTGCTGCTGGTGGCGGCCGGGATGGCGGTGAATGTGCCGGCCATCGTCGCCCAGTGGTATCTGGCCTGGGACTATCGCTGGTGCGCGTTTTTACTGCAGGCGCCGCGTGAACTGAGCGCCCCGCTGCAGGCTATCGGCTATGCCTCGCTGGCCTGGGGCTACTGGCCGCAGCTCTGCCGTTTCCGCCTGGTGGGGGCTATCGCCTGCGTTGGACGCATGGCGCTGACCAACTATTTGCTGCAGACCCTGATCTGCACCACCCTGTTTTATCATCTCGGGCTGTTTATGCGCTTCGATCGTCTGCAGCTGCTGGCCTTTGTTCCCCCCATCTGGGCCGTAAACCTCCTTCTGTCATCACTCTGGCTGCGCCGCTTCCGCCAGGGGCCGGTGGAATGGCTGTGGCGTCAGTTAACCCTGCGTGCGTCAGGGACATCATTGAAAGACACATCCAGATAACGATCTCGATCACAATCATTAACAAAACGGATGTAAACGTTTCCAGCCGTGTGACCTCACTCACGTAGCGGACCGCGGGTCGCTGCCAGAATAGCCTCCTTGCTGAGCACAGGAGGTGAATGTGACGTGCTGTAATTCTCTTAAGGTCGCTGAGTATGATCACCATTCGTGATGTCGCCCGCCAGGCGGGCGTATCCGTGGCCACCGTGTCGCGGGTGCTGAACAACAGCGCGCTGGTGAGTCCGGATACGCGCGACGTCGTGATGAAAGCGGTGACCCAGCTGGGCTACCGGCCAAACGCCAATGCCCAGGCGCTGGCCACCCAGGTCAGCGATACCATCGGCGTGGTGGTGATGGACGTCTCCGATGCCTTCTTCGGCGCGCTGGTGAAAGCGGTGGATACCGTCGCCCAGCAGCATCAGAAGTATGTGCTGATCGGCAACAGCTATCACGAGGCGGAAAAAGAGCGCCACGCCATCGAGGTGCTGATCCGCCAGCGCTGCTCGGCGCTGATCGTCCATTCGAAAGCGCTCAGCGATGCTGAACTGAGCGACTTTATGCAACATATCCCGGGGATGGTGCTGATCAACCGCATCGTGCCGGGCTTTGCCCATCGTTGCGTGGGTCTCGACAACGTCAGCGGCGCGCTAATGGCTACCCGCATGCTGCTCAATCACGGCCACCAGCGCATCGGCTATCTCTCCTCAAATCACGGCATTGAAGACGACGATATGCGCCGGGAAGGGTGGAGCAAAGCGCTGCAGGAGCAGGGCATCATCGCCCCGGACAGCTGGGTCGGGTCCGGCTCCCCGGACATGCAGGGCGGCGAAGCGGCGATGGTCGAACTGCTGGGGCGGAATCTCGGCCTCACCGCCGTGTTCGCCTATAACGACAGCATGGCGGCCGGCGCGCTGACAACGCTAAAGGATAACGGCATTGTCGTGCCGCAGCATCTATCGCTGATTGGCTTTGATGATATTCCTATTTCCCGTTACACCGATCCTCAACTGACCACCGTGCGCTATCCGGTGATGTCGATGGCGAAGCTGGCCACCGAGCTGGCGCTGCTGGGGGCGGCCGGCAAGCTGGATCGCGAGGCGACGCACTGCTTTATGCCGACCCTGGTGCGCCGTCACTCCGTTGCCCAGCGGCAAACTGTGGGGCCGATCACTAACTGAAGCGGCAGCGGGATGTAACCGCTTTCAATTTGTGAGTAAATTCACAGTATATTAACATTCGCCTGATTATGATGGCAGCGTTTACCAGTCTGAACCACAAGGTGATGGGAAGTCCTCACTTTTACTATTAGGAACAAGGCGTTAAACGAGTATTAGAGTCGTATTTTCCTGGAGCGTTACCCGACACGGAAGACCGAATTTTCGTCGTGAAATGCGTTGTGCGGTAACACTAATGCAACAAGTCCCGCCCGCACTTTTCACAAAAATGACCCTGCATAATAAAACCGGAGATTCCATGAATAAGAAGGTGTTTACCCTCTCTGCTGTAATGGCTGGTCTGTTATTTGGCGCCGCAGCACACGCAGCAGATACCCGTATCGGCGTGACGATTTATAAATATGACGACAACTTTATGTCGGTGGTGCGTAAGGCGATTGAAAAAGATGGCAAATCCGCGCCTGACGTCCAGCTGCTGATGAATGACTCGCAGAACGACCAGTCGAAACAAAACGATCAGATTGACGTGCTGCTGGCGAAAGGCGTGAAAGCCCTGGCGATCAACCTGGTTGACCCGGCGGCAGCGGGAACGGTCATCGAAAAAGCGCGCGGGCAGAATATTCCGGTGGTGTTCTTCAACAAAGAGCCTTCCCGTAAAGCGCTGGATAGTTATGACAAGGCTTACTACGTCGGTACCGACTCGAAAGAGTCCGGGATTATTCAGGGCGATCTGATCGCCAAGCACTGGAAAGCAAACCCGAACTGGGATCTGAATAAAGACGGCCAGATCCAGTACGTCCTGCTGAAAGGCGAGCCGGGCCATCCGGATGCGGAAGCGCGTACCACCTACGTTATCAAAGAGCTGAACGATAAAGGTCTGAAGACCCAGCAGCTGCAGATGGACACCGCTATGTGGGATACCGCCCAGGCGAAAGACAAAATGGACGCCTGGCTCTCCGGCCCGAATGCGAACAAGATTGAAGTGGTGATCGCCAACAATGACGCCATGGCGATGGGTGCGGTTGAAGCGCTGAAAGCGCACAACAAGAGCAGCATTCCGGTGTTCGGCGTTGACGCCCTGCCGGAAGCCCTGGCGCTGGTGAAATCCGGCGCGATGGCCGGTACCGTGCTGAACGATGCTAACAACCAGGCGAAAGCGACCTTCGAGCTGGCGAAAAACCTTGCCGACGGAAAAGAGGCGGCGGCAGGCACCAACTGGAAAATTGACAACAAGATTGTTCGCGTCCCCTACGTGGGGGTCGATAAAGACAACCTGAGCCAGTTTACCGGCAAATAATCGTGATGTGAGTTGCGGGCGTGGGTTATCCACGCCCGATTATTCCTGATACAGAACCAGACTCCTGCTGGCGTTATTGCGCCGGACGGGGCGTGCATGAACGCAGCCAGGTATAACTATGGTCAGCAATAATAGCGAACGGTCAGGCGAATATTTGTTGGAGATGACCAACATCAACAAATCGTTTCCTGGCGTCAAGGCTCTTGATAATGTCAACCTGAAGGTTCGTCCGCACTCCATTCATGCGTTAATGGGTGAGAACGGCGCCGGTAAATCGACATTATTAAAATGCCTTTTTGGGATCTATCAAAAAGATTCCGGCAGCATTCTTTTTCAGGGAAAAGAGATCGATTTCCATTCGGCGAAAGAAGCTCTGGAAAACGGTATTTCGATGGTGCATCAGGAATTAAACCTGGTCTTACAGCGTTCGGTCATGGACAACATGTGGCTCGGCCGCTATCCCACCAAAGGCATGTTTGTCGATCAGGACAAAATGTACCGGGATACCAAGGCTATTTTTGATGAGCTGGATATTGATATCGATCCGCGCGCCCGCGTCGGGACTTTATCGGTATCTCAGATGCAGATGATTGAGATCGCGAAGGCGTTTTCCTATGACGCCAAAATCGTCATCATGGACGAGCCGACGTCATCGCTGACGGAGAAAGAGGTCAACCATCTGTTCAAGATCATCCGCAAGCTGAAAGATCGCGGCTGCGGTATCGTCTATATCTCGCACAAAATGGAAGAGATTTTCCAGCTGTGCGATGAAATTACCATCCTGCGCGACGGCCAGTGGATCGCTACCCAGCCGCTGGAAGGGCTGGATATGGACAAGATCATCGCCATGATGGTCGGGCGTTCGCTCAATCAGCGCTTCCCGGATCGTGAAAACACCCCGGGGGAAGTCATCCTCCAGGTGCGCAATCTCACCTCCCTGCGCCAGCCCTCCATTCGCGATGTCTCCTTCGACCTGCATAAGGGCGAAATTCTCGGTATCGCCGGTCTGGTGGGCGCGAAGCGTACCGACATCGTGGAGACCCTGTTCGGGATCCGTGAGAAGGCCAGCGGCACCATTACCCTGCACGGGAAGAAGATCAACAACCACAGCGCCAATGAGGCGATTAACCACGGTTTTGCGCTGGTAACCGAGGAGCGGCGCTCCACCGGAATTTACGCCTATCTGGACATCGGTTTTAACTCGCTGATCTCCAATATTAAGAAATATAAAAACAGCGTCGGCTTGCTGGATAACTCGCGGATGAAGAGCGATACCCAATGGGTGATTGACTCCATGCGCGTTAAAACCCCCGGCCAGCATACGCAGATTGGTTCGCTTTCCGGTGGTAACCAACAAAAGGTCATTATTGGCCGCTGGCTGCTGACCCAGCCGGAGATCCTGATGCTGGACGAGCCGACGCGCGGTATCGACGTCGGCGCCAAATTCGAGATCTATCAGCTGATTGCCGAGCTGGCTAAAAAAGATAAAGGGATCATTATTATTTCTTCCGAAATGCCGGAACTGCTGGGGATTACCGACCGCATTCTGGTAATGAGCAACGGCCTGGTCGCGGGCATTGTTGAGACTAAAACCACCACGCAAAACGAAATACTGCGTCTTGCGTCATTGCACCTTTAAGATCAGGGGCTTCACATGAGTGCGTTAAATAAAAAGAGTTTTCTCACTTACCTGAAAGAGGGTGGGATATATGTCGTCCTTCTGGTCCTGTTGGCCATTATTATTTTCCAGGATCCGACATTTTTAAGTCTGCTCAACCTGAGTAATATTCTGACCCAGTCCTCGGTGCGTATTATTATTGCCCTCGGCGTGGCCGGACTGATCGTCACGCAGGGCACGGACCTCTCCGCCGGCCGTCAGGTGGGACTGGCGGCGGTGATTGCCGCGACCATGCTGCAGGCGGTGGATAATGCCAACAAGGTGTTCCCAGATATGGCGACCATGCCGATCCCACTGGTCATCCTGCTGGTATGCGCCATCGGGGCGGTCATCGGGCTGATTAACGGGATCGTCATTGCCTATCTGAACGTAACGCCGTTTATTACCACTCTCGGGACCATGATCATCGTCTACGGCATTAACTCGCTGTACTACGATTTCGTGGGCGCGTCGCCGATCTCCGGCTTCGACAGTCACTTCTCCCATTTCGCGCAGGGGTTTGTGGCGCTGGGCTCGTTCCGCCTGTCCTACATTACCTTCTACGCGCTGATTGCCGTCTTCTTTGTCTGGATCCTGTGGAACAAGACGCGCTTTGGCAAAAACATTTTCGCTATCGGCGGTAACCCGGAAGCGGCGAAAGTCTCCGGGGTTAACGTGGCGTTGAACCTGCTGATGATCTATGCCCTCTCCGGGGTGTTCTACGCCTTCGGCGGCCTGCTGGAAGCCGGTCGTATCGGCTCGGCGACCAATAACCTCGGCTTTATGTACGAACTGGACGCCATCGCCGCCTGCGTGGTGGGCGGTGTATCGTTCAGCGGCGGGGTAGGGACCGTATTCGGCGTGGTGACAGGGGTAATTATCTTCACCGTGATCAACTATGGCCTGACCTACATTGGCGTCAACCCTTACTGGCAGTACATCATCAAGGGGGCGATCATTATCTTCGCCGTGGCGCTGGATTCCCTGAAATACGCCCGTAAGAAGTAATTTTTGCCTGAGTAAAAACCCGCGCCTGGCGCGGGTTTTTTTATACCTGAAACGGATGCGATGATGGGGCTACTTTTCTTTCTGCAGCTCCAGCAGCTGCTCCGGCGTGACCGCCGGGTAGGACTGGGCGTCATCCGGCACGTCGTGCTGCTGCGCCGGAATCGGGATTAAAGGGCCAAGGAAGCGCGGTTCCCGTTTGAAGATGTAGAGGTCCGCCAGCGCGCCGAAGCGGGCGCCGAATTCGCGCAGCCGCACGCTCCACATATCCTTCGGCGACGGCACCGCGTAGCACTGGGCCTGGATCCCCATATGCAGGGCGATAAACAGCGCCCGTTCGCAGTGGAAGCGCTGGGTGATGATAATGAAGTCGTTGGTGTCGAACACTTTGCGGGTGCGGACGATCGAATCAAGCGTGCGGAAACCGGCATAGTCCAGCACGATATCCGCCGGATCGACGCCGCTTTTGATCAGGTCCCGGCGCATCGTCATCGGTTCATTGTAGCTTTGCAGGGCGTTATCCCCGCTCAGCAGCAGATAGTTGACCTTGCCGCTGTTGTAGGCGTTGAGCGCGCCCTGGATGCGGTAGCGGTAATACTGATTGATGACGCCGGTGCGGTAGTATTTAGCAGTGCCCAGCACCACGCCGACCTGGCGGTAGGGGAGATCCTGCAGCTCGTCATAGATATAGGGCGCGGTTTTCCAGCTCATCCAACGGTCAAGACCCAGCACGGTCAACAGCAGCAGGCCGAGCAGGACTAACAGGCTGTAGAACACACGCTTTAACATGAACTTGGCTCAATAATAGACAACGGAGTCTTCAGGCTACTTTACCCGCCGGGTAAGCGCAAGAAACCCGCGTTTGATTGCGGGGATTTTCAGCAATATAGACAGATCGCTGAACGCAGGCCGGGTAAGGGGTGAGCCGACACCCGGCATAGGGATCTTCAGCTCGCCATGGCGCGAACCGTAGGTCGGGTAAGCGTAGCGCCACCCGACACCTAAGGGTATAAAAGGTCGGCCGGATAAGCCGAAGACGCCATCCGGCCGTCTGCGCAGGCGGATTAACCTAACAGCACGCGCTCGATATTGTGGCAGCCCAGCGCCTTCAGGGTGGCGACGGTGGCGTCCCACTGAATCAGCGCCGCATCGGCTTTCTCCGCCAGGATCGCCCGCTGGATGTCCGGATAATCATAGCCGTTGAGGCTGAGAAGATTCAGCGCCCCCTGCAGCGGCGGCAGCGTCGGGTTGAACGCCGCGTTTTCCGCATAGCTGCCGCTGAAAAGGGTGCCATCTTTCAGCTCCAGCGCCACGCCGGAAGGCGAATGGCTGTACGGCGCATGGCAGCGGTTAGCGGCCTCAATCGCCGCCTGCGTCAGGGCATCGCCGCTGACCGGGAAGCCGTGGTCCTGGTGGTCCATCAGCAGGGTTTTGATCTCCAGGTCTTTCGGGCCGAAGGCATCCGGCAGATAGTGCTGCAGAGCATGGGCTTCACGACCGGGCAGATGAATGCGCAGCGCCAGTCCGCTGTTCAGTTCGTTCATAAACTGACGGCAATGGCCGCACGGCGTGTAGTTCACCGTGATAGCGCGCAGGGAGGTTTCACCGCGCAGCCAGGCGTGGCTGATGGCGCTCTGCTCCGCATGGACGGTCTGCTGCATGGTGGCGCCGAGAAACTCCATGTTGCCGCCAAAGTACCAGCGGCCGCTGACGCCGCGGGCGATAGCCCCGACGTTAAAGTGAGAAAGGTCGGCGCGCGCGCAGGCGGCGGCCAGCGGCAGTAGCGCAAAGGCCAGCGCGTCTTCGTCCAGACCTGTCGCCTGTTGCAGCGTCGCCACCTGATCGGCTTCGAGCAGCGCCGGGAAGTGCGGGTCGGCGAGCATCGGGGAGATGGCCGCCTGCAGGTCTGCTGCCAGGGTAGTCAAAGCAGCTTGAAAACGTGAGTGCATAGCGTTGCCTCATAACAGTGTAATGGGGAACCAGTGTACGGGCGTCAAGGGGTTTCAAATGTGATATACATCCCATTGCTAATGCAACTTTTCTTTGTTGCATTAAGAAATGTGACTTGAATCACAATTCATCCCACCACCGCGAGGATCAGCGGGAATAAAAATGGCGCCATCAACGAGGTGATGATCCCGCACAGCACCAGCGCCAGCGAGCTGAACGCTCCTTCCTGATAGTCCAGTTCCGCACAGCGGGCGGTACCGAGGGCGTGCGAGGCGGTGCCCATCGACAGGCCACGCGATGCTTTGGTGCGAATACGCATCAGGTTGAGCAGCGTATGGCCGAATACCGCGCCAAGGATACCGACAAAAATCACGCACACGGCGCTGATGGCCGGGATGCCGCCGATACTGCCGCTCACCGCCATCGCAATCGGCGTGGTCACCGATTTGGGCAGAACAGAGGCGGCGATTTGCGGCGTGGCGCCCATCAGCAGGGCCACGGTGGTGCCGGTGATCATCGCCACACAGCTGCCGATAAAGCAGATGGTGATGATCGATTTCCAGCGCGCGCGGATCTGGTGCAGCTGTTCATATAGCGGGAAGGCCAGCGCGACCACCGCCGGCTGCAGCAGATCGTTCAGGATCTTGCTGCCGGCAAAATAACGTTCATAGGAGATCCCGGTCAGCAGCAGAAAGGGAATAATCACCACCATCGCCACCAGCAGCGGGTTGAGCAGCGGGAATTTGAAGCGGGCCGCCAGTTTGCGGGCGAGGAAAAAGACGATCAGGGTAAGCGGTAGCGACCACCAGATTTCATGCATCATTTTTCTTTTCCTTTTGCCCAATCACTTTACGTTCGCCATGCACCAGATGGGAACTCCAGCTCACCACCACAAACACCACCAGCGTGCTGATGGCGCAGGAGATAACGACAGGCCCAAGCTGGGCGCGTAGCAGATCCCAGTACTGCATCACGCCGACGCCGATCGGCACGAACAGGAGCGCCATATAGCGGATCAGGATATTGCAGCCGGGGTTGACCCACTGCGGCGGCATGATTTGCAGCGCCAGCAGCACGAAGAGGATCAGCATGCCGATGATGCTGCCGGGGATGGTGATGGGCAGCAGCCCGGCGATAAATATTCCGGCGTACAAGCAGGCGTAAATCAGGACGAAAGCCCGCAGGTACTGCCAGATAATAGTCAGCGATTTACTCATGGTAATAACCCTTGATGAAGTGCATTCATCATACAATTAATCCCTAAAATGTGCTACCGATCACATCATGAATTCTATGCATAGCGCTGATAGCTTACGGGAACCATCGTCTCGCCCGTCAGAGTCCGAAGCCTTGCGGCTTAGACGGTTTCTCTCCCCACGCTACCTTGCTGGACGAGGCGCGGCAAATAAAGGTAAATGAGACGCCACAGGCCCCTGTAAAGCATAGAGATTATCTCGCCGTTTTGCCGCCTCGGGCGTCCGGGGACCGGAGTGCGCCGGGTCGGACGCATTGAGCGCTTTCAACCAACGCCCGGAGGCGCTACCATAGCGCCTCTTTTTTTTCCGGGTAACGATATGCGTGTACTACTGGCGCCGATGGAAGGCGTGCTCGATTCGCTGGTGCGCGAGCTGCTGACCGAGGTTAACGATTACGATCTGTGCATCACCGAATTTCTGCGCGTGGTGGACCAACTGCTGCCGGTCAAATCGTTCTACAGGCTGTGCCCGGAACTGCATCATCAAAGCCGTACCCCGTCCGGTACCCGCGTGCGCGTCCAGCTGCTGGGACAATATCCCGAGTGGCTGGCGGAAAACGCCGCCCGCGCGGTGGCGCTGGGTTCGTGGGGCGTTGATTTAAACTGCGGCTGTCCGTCGAAGCTGGTGAACGGCAGCGGCGGTGGGGCGACGCTACTGAAAGATCCAGAGCTGATCTATCGCGGCGCCAAAGCCATGCGCGAAGCGGTCCCTGCGGATTTACCGGTGACCGTCAAGGTGCGTCTCGGCTGGGATAGCGGCGAAAGGCGCTTTGAAATCGCCGACGCGGTGCAGCAGGCAGGGGCCAGCGAGCTGGTGGTCCATGGCCGCACCAAAGAAGATGGCTACAAAGCAGAGCGCATCAACTGGCAGGCCATCGGCGAGATCCGCCAGCGTCTGACTATTCCGGTGGTCGCCAACGGCGAGATCTGGGACTGGCAAAGCGCGCAGGACTGTATGGCCGTCACCGGCTGCGATTCGGTGATGATTGGCCGCGGGGCGCTCAACGTGCCGAACCTCAGCCGGGTGATCAAATACAACGAACCGCGCATGCCGTGGCCGCAGGTGGTTCAGCTGTTGCAAAAATATACCCGTCTGGAAAAGCAGGGCGATACCGGCCTGTATCATGTGGCGAGAATTAAGCAGTGGCTGGGCTATTTACGCAAGGAATATACCGAGGCGCTGACGCTGTTTAATGAAATTCGCGCCCTGCAAACCTCTGCTGAAATAGCGGCGGCGATCGCCCGCTATTAAGCGCCATATTGTTATTCGCTTCACATATTATTACTTGCATGCCTATTGATGATAGGCATGTGTTGAATAAAGTGATAATGTGCCGTCAATCAATTCAGGATTGCTACTGAACACAGGCAAAACCTAAGCACTTTCGTCATTCGTGGCGCAAAGTGCTTAGGTTTTTTTTTGGTAAAAATTCAGGGTGGATAAAATGATGATGTAAAACAATGAGATGTGAATAACGATTTCTCTGGCATTGTCGCGGTTTTATTACCGACGGACGCTTTTTGCCATTCATTTTTAAAAAAAGAAAACGGGTAAATAAATAGCCTGGGGATCCCCTTTGTTTTTATTCAGTCACGGTGGATATCACAATGCATAACAAAAAAATAAATCAGCTTTTGATCGGCGCTATGCTGGCGGCCATGGCGCCTGCCGTGAGCGCCGCGGACATCCCGGCGTGGAACGGCAGCGCGCTGGGGTTTGAAGCCGGGCAGCAAGGGCTGCTGGGCGATATGCTAGGCATTCGTCCGATCCTTGAAGAAAACGGCTTTCATTATAATCTCGGCTATCTTAACGAGATGGCCTACAACGCCGGCGGCGGCTATAACCATGATAAACATCTGGCCTATATTGACCAGGTGTCATTGACCTTTACCCAGGATCTGGAGCGCTGGACCGGCATACCGGACGCGCGGCTTGAGGGTAATATCGTCAACCGCAACCATGATGATAACCTCACCACAAAACGGCTGCAGGATCCGCGGGTCAGCTTCAACGATCTGTCGCAGGAGAGCTGGGGCGGCGGGTCGATCACCCGTCTCGGCTGGCTGACCTTTGCCCGCAGCTTTGACGACCGCCGCCTGACCTGGCGCATCGGCATGATGAACAAGGTGCAAACCTTCGACCAGATCATTCCCTGCGATTTTCAGCTGCTGACCCAGTGCGGTGGGAAATCGGCCAACTCGCTGACGTGGAATAACTGGAACATTCACACCTGGGGCACCACCCTGGAGTACAAGCTGACGCCGACAGTCACCCTGAAAGGCGGGGTGATGGAGCAAAACCCGCAGGCTACCGCGCGCAGCCACGCGTGGAGCTGGTCGACGAAGGACAGCAAAGGCATCTTACTGCCGATGGAGATCGAAACCCGTCCGCTGATTAATGGCCTGCCGGGAGCCTATAACCTCGGTGTGGTCTGGACTAACGCGCCGCAGAGCGACCTCTACAGCGGTAAATCCGGCGGCGCCGGGGCGACCGATCCGCAAGGTTACGCCGAGCACGACAGCACCTGGTTTATGTACGCCGGCCTGAACCAGCAGATCACCCGCCACGCCGACGACCCGCTGCGGGGAATGAGCGTCTCACTGAGCGGCAGCCTCAGCGACCAGCGCAGCAACTATATCCACTCCGCCGTCGCCGCCTCAATGCGCTACCGCGGTCTGTTTGACGCCCGCCCGGAGGACTGGATTGGCTTCGGCCTGACGTGGATCGACATGAGCAGCCACTACGCACGTAATCAGCGCTATATGAACCAGCTCAGCGGCGCCACCGACTATAACGATCCGGCCTGGCAGCCGGTGGCCGGTCATTCGCTGAACGGTGAGCTCTATTATCGCTTCCGCCCGGTCTCCTGGCTGGAGCTGCAGCCGGGCCTGCAGTACTGGCACCGTCCGGGCGGCGTCGCGCAGACCCAGGACGCGTGGGTAGTGGAGTGGAAAACCGTCGTGACCTTCTGATAGTCGCGATCTTAATCACGTTTTTTCACTTGTCAGGTTGAGCGCGCAGCAGAAGTTGTTACAGTGCGGGTGTTGGATTGCAACTGCTGCGGCAGGCAAAACCTGATCACTTGGCGTTTCGTCGGGGGTCAGGTTTTTTTGTTTCTGGGGTCTATATGCAAATCGCCAAAGTACTCAATAACAATGTGGTGGTGGTTCTCGACGAGCACCGGCGCGAACAGGTGGTGATGGGGCGAGGGCTGGCCTTTCAGAAACGCCCGGGCGACGTGCTGGACGACAGTAAAATTGAAAAAGTTTTCGCCTTACAAAGCGATGAGCTGGTCGGCCGCTTAGGCGAGCTGCTCAGTCAAATACCGTTAGAAGTGATGACTACCTGCGATCGCATTATCGACCTGGCACGCGGGCGGTTGGGCAAGTTACAGGAAAGTTTGTACATCACGTTAACGGATCACTGCCACTTTGCTATCGAGCGGCAGAAAAAGGGCATCGCGCTGCGTAACGTGCTGCTGTGGGAGATCAAGCGGCTCTATCCGAAGGAGTTCGCGCTGGGCCAGGAGGCAAGGGCCATCATTGCCAAAAGGCTAGGCGTGGCGCTGGCGGAGGATGAAGCCGGATTTATCGCCCTGCATCTGGTGACGGCGCAGCTCAACAGCGAAATGCCGGAGGTCATGCACGTGACCCGGGTGATGCAGGAGATCCTGCAGCTGGTGAAGTATCAGCTGCAGCTGAACTACGACGAGGAGTCGCTGAGCTATCAGCGTTTCGTCACCCACCTGAAGTTTTTCGCTCAGCGGATGCTGACCCGCACGGTGGTGGAAGATGACGACGTCTCGCTGCACAGCGCGGTGAAAGACAACTACGCCAAAGCGTGGAAGTGTGCGGAAACGGTGGCGACGCATCTGCAAAAGCAGTATCAGCGGGCGCTGACCACCGAAGAAATTATGTTTCTTGCCATTCATATTGAACGGGTAAGAAAAGAGGGACGCTAAGTCTCCCGACAAACTGGATTGTTACTGCATGATGCAGGCAAAACCTGAGCGCGACGCCTACCGGCGTGGTTCTCGGGTTTTTTTTATTTTTACTACTCAGTCGCCGGTTGTCTGCGGGCAGCGGCAGTAAGGAAAAGAGCATGGAATATAAAGCACTCGCGCAGGATATTCTCAACCGCGTCGGCGGCAAAGAGAACATTGTGAGTCTGGTTCACTGTGCGACACGTCTGCGTTTTAAACTGAAAGATAACGGCAAAGCCGATGCCGAAGGGCTGAAGGCGAATCCGGGCGTCATTATGGTGGTGGAGAGCGGCGGCCAGTTTCAGGTGGTGATTGGCAACCACGTCCACGACGTCTGGCAGGCGGTGCGCCAGGAGGCGGGGTTAAGCGATGACAGCGAACCGGTTGCCGAGGAAAAAGCGGCCAAAGGATCGGTGTTAAGCCAGCTTATCGACATCATCTCCGGCATTTTTACACCGTTTATCGGCGTGATGGCGGCAACCGGTCTGCTGAAAGGCCTGCTGGCGCTGGCGGTGACCTGCGGCTGGCTTACGCCGGAGCAGGGGACTTATAAAATCTGGTTTGCTGCCAGCGACGCGCTGTTCTTTTTCTTCCCGATGTTTCTTGGCTATACCGCCGGGAAGAAGTTTGGCGGCAACCCGTTTATCTCGATGGTGATTGGCGGGGCGTTAACCCACCCGCTGATGATTCAGGCCTTTGAGGCCAGCCAGGCGCCGGGCGCGGCGGTGGAGCACTTTCTCGGCATTCCGGTGACCTTTATCAACTACAGCTCGTCAGTGATCCCGATTATTCTCGCCTCATGGGTCTCCTGCTGGCTGGAGCGCAAGAGCAACGCGCTGTTGCCGTCATCGATGAAAAACTTCTTCAGCCCGGCCATCTGCCTGGCGGTGGTGGTCCCGCTCACCTTCCTGGTGATTGGCCCGGTCGCCACCTGGCTGAGCCATCTGCTGGCCAACGGCTACCAGTTCATTTATGCGTTTGCGCCATGGCTGGCGGGCGCGGTACTGGGCGCCATGTGGCAGGTGTGCGTTATTTTCGGCCTGCACTGGGGGCTGGTGCCATTGATGATCAATAACATGACGGTGCTTGGTCACGACTCCATGCTGCCTATTATCCTCCCGGCGGTGATTGCCCAGGTGGGCGCCGTGCTCGGTATTTTCCTCGCCACCCGCGATGCGCGCCAGCGGGTGCTGGCCGGTTCCGCCTTCTCCGCCGGGCTGTTCGGCATCACCGAGCCGGCTATCTATGGCCTGACTCTGCCGCTGCGCCGTCCGTTTATCTTCGGCTGTGTCGCCGGGGCGATTGGCGGGGCGATCACTGCCTTTAGCAACAGTTATGCCTACTCGTTTGGCCTGCCAAACATCTTTTTCCCGGCGCAAATGATCCCGCCCGGCGGGATTGACGCCAGCGTCTGGGGCGGGCTTATCGGCACCGGCGTGGCTTTCGTGCTCGCCTGCGTGCTGACCTTCTTCGCCGGCCTGCCGCGCGCCAGCGCCGCGCCGGGCGCCGTGGCGGTAGCGCCGGTCTCGGCAAATGACATCCTTGCGCCGATGAGCGGCAGCGTCATCGCCCTCGATCAGGTGCCGGACAGCACCTTCGCCAGCGGCCTGCTGGGGAGAGGAGTCGCCATTATCCCGGCTGTGGGCAAAGTCATTGCCCCATTCCCGGGCGAAGTGGCTTCCCTGTTTCAGACTAAACACGCCATCGGCCTGCAGAGCGACAGCGGCATCGAGCTGCTGATCCACGTTGGCATCGACACGGTCAAACTCGACGGCGTGCCGTTTACCGCGCATGTGAAAGAGGGCGACAGGGTACAGGCCGGCGATCTGCTGATTGAGTTCGATCGTCAGGCGATTCTGGACGCCGGTTACGACCTGGCGACCCCGATTATTATCAGCAACAGCGATGACTATCGTGAGATCGACACGGTGGCGCCCAGCGCCGTCGAAGCCGGTCAGCCGTTGTTGTCAGTCAGCCATTAATCACAGGAGAGAGAGATGAAAACATTCCCGACAGATTTTTTATGGGGCGGCGCGACCGCGGCGAATCAGGTGGAAGGGGCGTACCTGGAAGATGGCAAAGGGTTATCCACCTCCGATGTGCAGCCGCACGGCGTCTTCGGCGAAGTGGTCGAGCGCGTACCCGGCGACAGCGGCATAAAGGATGTGGCGATCGATTTTTACCATCGCTACCCGGAAGATATCGCCCTGTTCGCTGAGATGGGCTTTAACTGCCTGCGGGTCTCCATCGCCTGGACGCGCATCTACCCCAACGGCGACGACGCCGAGCCGAACGAAGCCGGACTCGCCTTCTACGACAAATTGTTCGACGAGATGGCGAAGCACAACATCACTCCGCTGGTGACGCTGTCGCATTATGAAATGCCATGGGCGCTGGTGAAAAATTACGGCGGCTGGGGCAGCCGGCAGGTGATTGGCTTCTTTGAGCGCTACGCCCGGACGGTGTTCAGCCGTTATAAAAACAAAGTCAAACTGTGGCTGACCTTTAACGAAATTAATATGTCGCTGCATGCCCCGATGACCGGCGTCGGCTTGCCGGCCGGCAGCAGTAAAGGCGAGGTGTATCAGGCCATTCATCACCAGCTGGTGGCCAGCGCTCTGGCGGTCAAAGCCTGTCATGAGCTGGTGCCCGAGGGCAAAATCGGCAATATGCTGCTCGGCGGGCTGATGTATCCCCTGAGCTGCAAACCGGAAGATGTGTTTGCGACGCTGCAGGAGAACCGCAGCTGGCAGTTCTTCGGCGACGTGCAGGCGCGCGGGGCGTACCCGGGCTATATGCAGCGCTTTTTCCGCGACAACGGCATCACGCTCGACATCACCGAGGCCGATCGCGAAACGCTGAAAACCACCGTCGATTTTATCTCCTTCAGCTACTACATGACCGGGTGCGTCACCGCCGATGAGGCGCTGAACCAGCAGGCGCGCGGCAATATTCTCAGCATGGTGCCGAACCCGCACCTGGCGAGCTCGGAGTGGGGCTGGCAGATAGACCCCCTCGGCCTGCGTACGCTGCTGAACGTGCTGTGGGATCGCTATCAGAAGCCGCTGTTTATCGTGGAAAACGGTCTGGGCGCCAAAGATAAGGTGGAAGCCGACGGCAGCATTAATGATGACTACCGCATCAGCTACCTGAACGACCACCTGGTGCAGGCGCGGGAAGCCATTGACGATGGCGTTGAGCTGATGGGCTTTACCAGCTGGGGGCCGATTGACCTGGTGAGCGCCTCGAAGGCGGAGCTGTCGAAGCGCTACGGCTTTATCTATGTTGACCGCCATGATGACGGCACCGGCACCCTGGCACGCAGTAAGAAGAAGAGCTTTGACTGGTATAAAGAGGTGATTGCCAGCCGCGGCGCCAGCCTGAAAGCGTAATGCTTCCCCGCCCGGCCATCGCCGGGCGAGGGATCAGCCCGGTTTACGCGCGCGCAGTAAAAAGATCATCGGACGCTCTTTCTCTTCATCCAGGGCGGGCTGTTGAGCAATCTGTTCGGCGCTCGGACCCCATTCATCCAGCTGCTCCAGCACAAAACCAGCGGCGATAAGCGCGTTTACCCAGCTTGAGAGTTTGCGGTGCTGTTTAATGACGCCCTCGGCAAACCAGTTGCTTACGCGCTCGCCCTCCTGCTGATAGTGGCTGACCGGCCAGCTTTTTTGCCCCTGCTCATTTACCTGCCATCCCTGCTGCAGCGGCGCGGTATAGATGGGATGTTCCGCGGAAAAGACCAGGATGCCGCCAGGGACCAGCGCCTGCTGCAGGACGGTGAAGAGCGGGGCGATGTCTGGTAAGTAATGGAGCGCCAGTGAGCTGTAGACCAGATCGCAGCTGTTGGCGGGCAACGTCAGGGTTTGCAGATCGGCGCAGCGGTAGTCAATCTCATCCCCGCGGGTCATCTCTCGCGCCTGCGCCAGCATACGTCGGGAGATATCAAAACCAATTATCTGGCTGGCTCCCTGCTGCTGCGCCCAGCGGCAAAACCAGCCGTAGCCACAACCGAGATCCACCACCCGCAAACCGGTTACTGGCGGCAGCATTGCCTGCAGCGATGGCCACTCTGGTGCACCCTCCAGTCCCTTCACCGAGCGATCGAGGGTCGCATAGCCGGCAAAGAACTGCGGGTCGTCATAAATATTCTGACTCATATTCATCCCTTGAATTGATAAGGTTGTTTATTTTTAGCTAACTAATAATTTGGTCACACGCTTTACTAAACGCGTTTAATTCAATTAATTTATGATAACCAACCTGATTACGTTATCTGACCTGTTAAATGAAATTGATATTAAAAAATAGCGTGCTGGCGGCGTTGCCCCTGGCCATCGCGCTGGCTGGCTGCGCGCCTTCTCATGAGGTCGCTAATCCGCCGCAGCAGCAAATTCCGGCTTCCCACGTTTCCATGGATCTTCCCGCCGCCGTCAAAAATGGCTGGCCACACACCGACTGGTGGAAAGACTACCACGATGCCCAACTGGATAATCTGATTCAGCGCGCACTCGCCAACGCGCCGGACATGCAGATTGCCGAACAGCGCATCAGGCTTGCTGAAGCGCAGGCGCGAATGTCGCAGGCGAATCTTGGCCCGGAGATGGATTTCTCCGCCGATATCGAACGGCAGAAAATGTCCGCTGAAGGCCTGATGGGGCCGTTCGCCACCGATACCGACGGCAATACCGGCCCGTGGTACACCAATGGCACCTTCGGCCTGACTGCCGGCTGGGATCTCGATCTGTGGGGCAAAAACCGCGCGCTGGTGAAAGCGCGCATCGGCGAGCTGAAAGCCCAGGTGGCCGAGCAGGCACAGACCCGCGAGCTGCTCTCCGGCAGCGTGGCGCGCCTGTACTGGCAGTGGCAGACGGAAGCGGCGATCAAAGCGGTGCTGCAGCAGGTGAAAAACGAGCAAAATAATATCGTGACGGTCGACAAGGCCCTGTATCAGCGCG
This sequence comes from Klebsiella pneumoniae complex sp. WS1778, assembly GCF_049472055.1. Lineage (NCBI taxonomy): Bacteria > Pseudomonadati > Pseudomonadota > Gammaproteobacteria > Enterobacterales > Enterobacteriaceae > Klebsiella > Klebsiella pneumoniae complex sp. WS1778. Next base: position 1,663,829 of record NZ_JBKGTJ010000001.1, on the reverse strand, counting down.
GGATCACCAACTCCGCCGAAGGGGCGGAGAACGATATTAACGTCAGCAAAACCGACCAGCAGCTGGCGGACGTGGCGGGCACGATGAAAGAGATTGAAGCGCGGCTGATGGCCCTGACCAACAGCCAGAGCCAGTCGCTGAACCTCAAACCCGCCAGCCTGCCGACGGTCAGCGCGCAGCTGCCGGATACCCTCGGCTATGAGCTGCTGGCGCGCCGCCCGGATCTGCAGGTCGCTCACTGGTATATCGAGGCGTCGCTGAGCGAAGTGGACGCGGCGAAGGCGGCGTTTTATCCGGACATCAACCTGATGGCGTTCCTGCAGCAGGATGCCCTGCACTTAAGCGATCTTTTCCGCCATTCGGCGCAGCAGATGGGCGTCACCGCCGGACTGACGCTGCCGATCTTCGACAGCGGTCGTCTCAATGCTAATCTGGATATCGCCAGCGCGCAGAACAGCCTGTCCATCGCCCAATACAACAAAGCGGTGGTGGACGCCGTCAACCAGGTGGCGAAAACCGCCAGCCAGGTCGAGACGCTGATGGCCAAAAGCCAACAGCAGCAGCAGGTTGAAAAAGACGCCCAGCGGGTGGTGGATCTGGCGCAGGCCCGAATGGCGGCGGGGATCCTGCCCGGCTCCAGGGTGAGCCTGGCGAAACTCCCGGCGCTGCAGGAGCGTATCACCGCCTTGCGCCTGCACGGCCAGTGGATTGACGCCAGCATTCAGCTGACCTCGGCCCTTGGCGGCGGCTACCATCAGACGGTGAAGTAACCGCCAACCACGGTGCGCCCGCGGGCGCGCCGCTCAGTCTTTCTTCTTACTCTCGCGCCGCCTGAGCCACCAGTGGGCGGCCACGACCACCAGCACCGCGAGGATCAGCCAGATCCAATGCTTCAGATGGGCGTCCAGATGGTGCAGCCACGGGCCGACCACCTCGCCGCCAAGATAGCCTATGGTGGTAAACAGCAGGGCCCACACCAGCGCTCCGACAATATTCAGCGGCAGGAAAATGCGCGGCGGCAGGCGGCTGGCGCCGATCAGCAGGGGGCCGATCACCCGGAAGCCGTACATAAAGCGGGTGCCGATGACAAACAGCCACGGCCGGTGCTGGATCATGCGCTGCGCTTTCCGGATCCGCGCTTTCTGGCTGGCGAAACGGCGCAGAATGCGCCCGCCGAAGCGGCGACCAAGCAGATAGAGCAGCTGATCGCCAATCATCCCGCCGAGGGCGACGGCGATCACCACCAGGGGAAACTTCAGTAGCCCCTGATGCGCTGCGACGCCGCCCAGCAGGGTAATGGTCTCACCTTCCGCCATGCTGCCGACGATCAGCGCCGCGTAGCCATACTGGGAAATCAGGTGATTGATATCCATAAACAGCTTTTCTCCTTACCTCTTCACCTCTTAATCATACACCCTGCTGACCAAAACGCGGCGAGGCAGATTTTTTGCGCTGTACACAAAATAATCTACAGGGTGAATTATACTTGGATCAGTGCAGTACGAAGCCGTGACAAGGGGGACGCTATGAACCATGTCTGGGGGCTCTTCGCTCATCCCAACCGGGAGATGAGCGTGATTAAGAGCGAGAATGAAACCATTTCTCATCACTATACGCACCATGTGCTGCTGATGGCGGCGGTTCCGGTGGTTTGCGCCTTTATCGGCACCACGCAGTTGGGCTGGAACTTCGGCGACGGCACTATTATTAAACTGTCGATGTTGACCGGGCTGGCGCTGGCGGTGCTGTTTTATGCCGTGATGCTCGCCGGGGTGGCGATCATGGGGCGGGTCATCTGGTGGATGGCCAGGCAGTATCCACAGCAGCCTTCCCTGAAACGCTGCATGGTATTTGCCGGCTATGTGGCCACACCGCTGTTCCTGAGCGGGATTGTGGCGCTCTATCCGCTGGTCTGGCTATGCGCGCTGATCGGTACCATTGCCCTGTTCTATACTGGCTATCTGCTCTATCTCGGGATCCCGACCTTCCTGAGCATTAACCGGGAAGAGGGGCTCAGTTTCGCCAGCTCAACCCTGGCCATCGGGGTGCTGGTGCTTGAAGTCCTGCTGGCGATCACCGTGGTGCTGTGGGGGTATGGCTACCGACTCTTCTGATCGGACGTAACGGGTCAATATGCATTGCCGGCAAATATGTATTTTATGTCGGCAATGCAGCATTTCTTCACGATTCTTATTAGGCACAGGGCCTTACAGCGCGGTATGATGGCATTTGCCAGCGAAGTTGCCCACTTAACCTCGCGGCGTACGTTGCATAACGTGCAAAAATACTTTTCAGAATGCCCATGATGCCGAAATTTCGAGTCTCTTTGCTCAGCCTGACCTTGCTGCTGGCTGTGCCTTTTGCGCCCCAGGCGTTAGCAAAAACCCCGATGGCGGTGACCGCCTCGCAGCCGGACATCGCTTCCGGCAGCGCCATGATCGTCGATCTGGCCACCAAAAAAATCATCTACGCCAGCCAGCCGGATCTGGTGCGCCCGATGGCGTCGATCACCAAGGTGATGACCGCCATGGTGGTGCTCGATGCCCATCTGCCGCTGGATGAGATGCTGACGGTGGATATCAGCCATACCCCGGAAATGAAGGGGATTTACTCGCGCGTGCGTCTCAACAGCCAAATCAGCCGCCGCGATATGCTGCTGCTGGCGCTGATGTCTTCCGAGAACCGTGCGGCCGCCAGCCTGGCGCATCACTATCCGGGCGGCTACGACGCCTTTATTCGCGCGATGAACGCCAAAGCGCAGGCGCTGGGGATGACCCATACCCGCTACGTGGAGCCCACCGGACTGTCAGTGCATAACGTCTCCACCGCCCGCGATCTGACCAAACTGCTGATCGCCAGCGAGCAGTACCCGCTGATCGGCCAGCTGAGCACCACCAAAGAAGAGACCGCCACCTTTGCCCATCCGGCCTACAGCCTGCCGTTCCGCAACACTAACCATCTGGTGTATCGCGACAACTGGAACATCCAGCTGACCAAAACCGGCTTCACCAACGCCGCCGGCCACTGCCTGATTATGCGCACGGTGATCAACCAACGCCCGGTGGCGCTGGTGGTGATGGATGCCTTCGGCAAATATACCCACTTTGCCGACGCCAGCCGTTTGCGCACGTGGATCGAGACGGGGAAGGTGATGCCGGTGCCGGCTTCGGCGCTGAGCTATAAGAAGCAGCGCGAAGCGCAGATGGCGGAGGCGATGCTGAAAGGCGGCGCCCAGACCGCGCAGAACGATTAACCTGCACATCCCCCGGATGACGGCGCATTGCGCCTTATCCGGGCTACGTGATTTGGCGCCGGGTTCGCCCCCTTCGTAGGCCCGGCAAGCGCAGCGCCGCCGGGCAATCAGGCCGAGTGGCGGATGGCGGCTGACGCCTTAGCCGGCCTGGGGAACCGCGCTGAACGGTAGCCCGGCTGAGGCGTTTACGCCGCGAGCCGGGGATTTGACGCCGAATATTACTCCGGGAGCGTCCAGTCGCCGTCACCCAGCGCGCGCTGCATAATCAACGTATCCCGCCAGTCGCCCATCTTATAGCCGACGCTGCGCAGCTGACCCGCCACGGTAAAACCGAACTTTTTATGGATCGCCAGCGAGCCGGCATTGTTATGGCCATCGCCGATGATCGCCAGCATCTGCCGCCACGGGCCTTTCTCGCATTCGGCGATCAGCCGCGACAGCAGCGCGCTGCCGATGCCGCGCCCGCCCATTCCGGATTCCACGTAGATCGATTCCTCGAGGGTATAGCGATAGGCCGGGCGCGGGCGATAGAAAGTGGCGTAGCAGTAGCCGACGATAGCCCCGCGCCACAGCGCGACCAGCCAGGGCAGCCCGTTATCGCGCACGGTCTGGATCCGTTTACGCATTTCGTCAACGGTGGGGGGGATCTCTTCGAAGGAGGCGCGGCCATTAAGCACGTGCCAGACATACAGCGCGGCGATGGCGTGCGCATCGTCGGGCAGCGCTTCACGAATTTCTAAATCACTGTCGAGTAACGGGGCCTCTGCGGGCATGGCGGCGCTCCTGAATCTGCCGGAGAGACATTCTCCGGCGTGCAGCGTAATACAGAAGCGCCAGGCTGAATAGTCCTGCCGCCGATTATTGCGGATCCGCCGGGGAGACCGGCGCCGGGGCCGCTTCACCCCAATATTTCTGCTTACTGGTTTTACCAATCCCCGGGTTCATGCTGTTGGTCGGATCGTTCTGGCGATAGAACTGCTGCAGGCTCTCCGGCGCTTCATACAGATGACCCACGTTATGCTCCGCCGGGTACTGGGCGCCGCGCGCTTTCAGCAACTCCAGCATCTGCTCCTTCAGCGCATGGGCATCGACCCCTTTCTTGACGATGTAATCCTGATGGAACACATGACACATAAAGTGGCCATAGTAGAGCTTGTGCACCAGCTGGCTGTCGATCTCCGGCGGCAGATGTTCGAACCACTCGGTATCGTTGCGGCGCAGGGCGATATCCAGCGCCAGAATATCTTCGACTTCGTCGGCATGCACCGCCTGATAGCGGATCGCCGCGCCGGCGGCGGCAAAGCGGTGGAGGAATGCCTTGCTGCCTTCTTCTGGCGTACAGGCGAAGAAATCTCCCTCGGCCTGCTGGAAGTATTCCGTCAGCCAGCGCTGTGCTTCTTCGATGCCGTCGCCGGCCATCTTCAGCAGCAGATGGTGTTCATATTTGTCGCGCCAGGTTTTCATCCGCTCCGGTAAATGCGCCGGGAAGACGTGGCCGAGCTTCTGCATAAAGCGGTCGGTAAAGTGCGGTTTAAACAGCGACACTTTCTCCAGCATCGCGTCGGTGCGCCCCTTCATGGTGAAGAAGAACGGCATTTTGTCGGTGCCGAGCTTGTCGATCATCAGGAAGGTGTCTTTGCCATACTTCTCGGCGATATCGTAAATATCGCGGTGCATATATTCCCCGGCCACCGGCAGATGCTGGAACTCGGCGAGGATATGGCGGCGGATCTCGGTCAATACCTGCGGCTGGTTGGTGCCAATGTAAAACACCTGCTGGCGCTTTTCCGCCGGGAAGGTATCGAGACGCACGGCGAAAACCGCCAGCTTGCCGGCGCAGCCGGAGGATTCGAACAGGCGGTCCGGGTCGGCGTTGTAGCGCGCCGGGGTGTCGGCATCGACATCGCGCACGCGGGTAACATAATCGTGATCGTGGGCGTGGCGGCCATCGTGCAGCACATCGCTATCGCTGATCCGCTCGTCGTCGAGTCGGCTGAGGATCTGCTCCGGCGTACTGCCGAGATCGATGCCCAGATGGTTGACCAGCTTCAGCTTGCCGTCGGCGTCAATCTGTGCGAACAGCGACATCTCGGTGTAGGCCGGCCCGCGCTGCACCAGGGAACCGCCGGAGTTGTTGCAGATCCCGCCGATCACCGACGCGCCGATGCACGATGAGCCGATCACTGAGTGCGGCTCGCGCCCCAGCGGTTTCAGCGCTTTTTCCAGTGAGTAGAGCGTGGTGCCGGGCCAGGCCAGCACCTGCTCGCCTTTGTCCAGCAGATGCAGTTTATCCAGGCGCAGGGTGCTGATAATCACGATCTCGCGATCGTAATCATTGCCGTTGGGGGTGGAGCCTTCGGTCAGGCCGGTGTTGGCCGCCTGCATCAGAATGATTTTATCGGCGTCGACGCAGGCGTTGAGCACGCGCCAGAGTTCCAAAAGGGTGCCGGGAAAGACAACCGCCAGCGCCTCGCCCTGACCGGAGCGGAAGCCTTTGCGGTAGCGCTGGGTTTTTGCCGGGTCGGTCAGCAGATGCGAAGGGCCAACCAGGCGCGCGAGGTCAGCCAGAAACGTTTTATTGGTGTTAGTGGGTGCAGATGACATGTTCCACTCCTTGTGGTGGTGCGCGAAATATCGAGGATAAGCATAGCGCTTTGTATGACAATTTGATGCATGAATGTTTCGCAAAAATCAGAGAAGAACCTTAGCATTCTGCGGGCGCGTTGTTTATATATATGGCAAACTGCGGTTTTTATTATGTTTTACCGAGTCCCCGTCTGAGAAAAAGCGAGATAACAATGAAATGGCTCTGCACTGTAGGCGTCGCCGTGAGTCTGGCGCTGCAACCCGCGCTGGCGGATGAACTGTTTGGTAACCACCCCCTGACCCCGCAGGCGCGGGATGCTTTTGTCACCGACCTGCTGAAAAAAATGACCGTAGACGAGAAAATCGGCCAGCTGCGTCTGATAAGCGTCGGCCCGGATAACCCCAAAGAGGCGATCCGTGAAATGATCAAAAACGGTCAGGTGGGGGCGATTTTTAACACCGTCACCCGGCCGGATATCCGCGTGATGCAGGATCAGGTGATGCAGCTCAGCCGCCTGAAGATCCCGCTGTTCTTTGCCTACGATGTGCTGCACGGCCAGCGCACCGTCTTCCCGATAAGCCTCGGCCTGGCCTCGTCGTTTAACCTCGACGCGGTGAAGACCGTGGGCCGGGTGTCAGCTTATGAAGCCGCCGATGACGGGCTGAACATGACCTGGGCGCCGATGGTCGACGTCTCCCGCGACCCGCGCTGGGGACGCGCTTCCGAAGGGTTCGGGGAAGACACCTATCTGACCACGATGATGGGCCAGGCGATGGTGGAGTCGATGCAGGGCAAGAGCCCGGCGGACCGCTATTCGGTGATGACCAGCGTCAAGCACTTCGCCGCCTACGGCGCGGTGGAGGGCGGGAAAGAATACAACACGGTCGACATGAGCCCGCAGCGCCTGTTCAACGACTATATGCCGCCGTATAAAGCCGGGCTGGATGCCGGCAGCGGCGCGGTGATGGTGGCTCTGAATTCGCTGAACGGCACCCCGGCGACCGCCGATTCCTGGCTGCTGAAAGATGTCCTGCGCGACCAGTGGGGCTTTAAAGGCATCACGGTCTCCGACCACGGCGCCATTAAAGAGCTGATCAAGCACGGCGTGGCCTCCGACCCGGAAGACGCGGTGCGCGTGGCGCTCAAGTCCGGCATCAACATGAGCATGAGCGACGAGTATTACAGCAAGTACCTGCCGGGGCTGGTGAAGTCCGGCAAGGTGACCATGGCCGAGCTGGATGACGCCACCCGTCACGTGCTTAACGTCAAATATGATATGGGGCTGTTCAACGATCCGTACAGCCACCTGGGGCCAAAAGATTCTGACCCGCAGGACACCAACGCAGAAAGCCGTCTGCATCGTAAAGAGGCGCGGGAAGTCGCCCGCGAGAGCCTGGTGCTGCTGAAAAACCGGCTTGATACGCTGCCGCTGAAAAAATCCGGCACTATCGCGGTGGTGGGCGCGCTGGCGGACAGCAAACGCGACATGATGGGCAGCTGGTCGGCGGCGGGCGTGGCCGACCAGTCGGTGACCGTCCTGACCGGCATCAAAGAAGCGCTGGGCGATAACGGCAAAGTGATTTACGCCAAAGGGGCGAACGTTACCGACGACAAAGGCATTGTCGATTTCCTCAACCTGTATGAGAACGCGGTGCAGGTTGACCCGCGCTCGCCGCAGGAAATGATTGACGAAGCCGTCGCGGCGGCGAAGCAATCCGACGTGGTGGTTGCCGTAGTGGGCGAGGCGCAGGGCATGGCCCATGAGGCCTCCAGCCGGACCGACATCACCCTGCCGCAGAGCCAGCGCAACCTGATTGCCGCCCTCAAGGCCACCGGCAAACCGCTGGTGCTGGTGCTGATGAACGGCCGTCCGCTGGCGCTGGTGAAAGAGGATCAGCAAGCCGATGCGCTGCTGGAGACCTGGTTTGCCGGCACCGAAGGCGGGCATGCCATCGCCGACGTGCTGTTTGGCGACTATAACCCGTCGGGCAAGCTGCCGATGTCCTTCCCGCGCTCGGTGGGGCAGATCCCAACCTACTACAGCCACCTGAATACCGGTCGTCCGTATAATCCGGAGAAGCCGAACAAGTACACCTCGCGTTACTTCGATGAAGCCAACGGCCCGCTGTACCCGTTTGGCTACGGCCTGAGCTATACCACCTTTAGCGTCTCCGATGTCACCATGTCGTCGGCCACCCTGCCGCGCGACGGCAGCGTGACCGCCAGCGTGCAGGTGACCAATACCGGCAAACGCGAAGGGGCGACGGTCATTCAGCTGTATCTGCAGGACGTCACCGCCTCCATGAGCCGGCCGGTGAAAATGCTGCGCGGCTTTAAAAAGGTCAACCTCAAGCCGGGCGAAACGCAAACCGTCAGCTTCCCGATCGACGTCGACGCGCTGAAGTTCTGGAACCAGCAGATGAAATACGTCGCTGAGCCGGGCAAATTCAATGTCTTTATCGGCGTGGACTCCGCCCGCGTGAAGCAGAGCGAGTTTGAGCTGTTGTAAGGCATAGCCCTTAAGCCCAACGTCACACTTAAAAGGCCGATTAATCGGCCTTTTCTTTTTCGTATCGCTGGCAAATGGACTACGCTTTTCTCTTAAGCTTCTGTAAGCGAAGCGCAAAAGAACTGAGGGATGCGGGATGAAGATGGCGACGAAATGGTCCGGCGCGCTGGCGCTGGCCGCCCTGATAAGTATGCCGCTGCAGGCGGCGGAGCCGGTGAAGGTCGGCTCGAAAATTGATACCGAAGGGGCGCTGCTCGGTAATATGATCCAGCAGGTGCTGGAAAGCCACGGCGTCAAAACGATTAACAAAATCCAGCTCGGCACCACGCCGGTGGTGCGCGGGGCGATTGTCGCCGGCGAGCTGGATATCTACCCGGAATATACCGGCAATGGTGCTTTTTTCTTTAAAGATGAAAACGACCCGGCATGGAAAAATGCCCAGCAGGGCTATGAGAAGGTGAAGCGCCTGGATCAGGAGAAACATCAGCTGGTATGGCTTACCCCGGCGCCGGCCAACAACACCTGGACCATCGCCGTGCGTCAGGAGCTGGCGGAGAAAAATCACCTGACTTCGCTGGCCGACCTCAGCCGCTATCTGCAGCAGGGCGGCGAATTTAAGCTGGCGGCCTCGGCGGAGTTTATTGAACGCCCGGACGCGCTGCCGGCGTTTGAAAAAGCGTATGACTTCAAACTTAACCAGAACCAGCTGCTGTCGCTGGCCGGGGGCGATACGGCGGTGACCATCAAAGCGGCGGCGCAGCAGACCTCCGGCGTCAACGCGGCGATGGCCTACGGCACCGACGGCCCGGTGGCGGCCCTGGGATTACAGACGCTGAGCGACCCGCAGGGCGTGCAGCCGATTTACGCCCCAACGCCGGTGGTGCGCGAGACGGTGCTGAAAGCCTACCCGCAGATCGCCGACTGGCTGAAGCCGGTCTTCGCCAGCCTCGATGAAAAGACCCTGCAGCAGCTGAACGCCCGCATCGCGGTGGAAGGCCAGGATGCGAAGCGCGTGGCGGCAGATTATCTGCAGCAGAAAGGCCTGCTGAAGTAAGCCACCGGTGACCATTCGCTGTACTCACCGCGTCGGCCTGCTGCTGACAGGCCTGCTGCTGGTTACGCTGGCGCTGCCGTTTATCACTTACGCGCCGAATCGCTTACTCTCCGGGGAAGGGCGCGGGCTGTGGCAGGTGATGCCCTGGCTCGCCGGTGTTCAGCTGGCGGCAGCCCTCGCCGGGATCCTGCTCTGCTGGCTGCCGGGCAGGGTCGCGCCGCTTCTCCATCTGCTGCTGGCCGAACTGCTCTTCCCGCTGCTTATCTGGGGCAGCGGCCAGGCGGCGCTTGAGCTCTCCCGGCACGGCTCGCCGCTGGCGCGCACCTCGCCCGGCAGCGGCCTGTGGCTGTCGCTGGCGCTCTGCCTGCTGCTGGCCAGCGAGGCCATTCGTCATCTTACCGCCCGGCCGCTGTGGCGCTGGCTGCTCAATGCGCAAGTCTGGCTTCTGCCCATCATCCTGCTCGCCGCCGGGGCGCTCGATCAGCTCTCGCTGCTGAAAGAGTATGCCAACCGCCAGGAGGTGTTTGACGACGCTCTGCGCCAGCATCTGCTTCTGCTGTTTGGCACCCTGCTGCCGGGCCTGCTGATCGGCCTGCCGCTGGGGGTATGGCTCTGGCGGCGTCCGCGCTGGCAGGCGCCGGCCTTCACTGTGCTCAATGTGATCCAGACTATCCCGTCGGTGGCGCTGTTCGGCCTGCTGATTGCCCCGCTTGCCGGTGTGGCGCGCTATTTTCCGGCGCTGGGCGAGCTGGGCGTCTCCGGGACCGGCGTGGCGCCGGCCCTGATTGCCCTGACGTTGTATGCGCTGCTGCCGCTGGTGCGTGGGGTGGTGACCGGCCTGCAGCAGGTGCCGCAGGATGCGCTGGAGAGCGCGACGGCGATGGGCATGAGCGCCGGGCAGCGCTTTCGCCAGGTGCAGCTCCCGCTGGCGATGCCGGTGCTGCTGCGCAGCCTGCGGGTGGTCAGCGTGCAAACCGTCGGCATGGCGGTGGTGGCGGCGCTGATCGGCGCCGGCGGCTTTGGCGCGCTGGTATTTCAGGGGCTGCTGAGCAGCGCGCTGGATCTGGTGCTGCTGGGCGTGATGCCGACCATTGCCCTGGCGGTGGTGGTGGATGCTCTGTTCGCCCTGTGGGGCGCCTGGCTAAAAGGAGAGGCCAATGATTGAGTTTCAAGGGGTCAGCAAAGCGTTTGCCGGCCACCCGGCGGTGAAGGACCTGACCCTGGAGCTGCGCGAAGGCGCCTTTTCGGTGCTGGTGGGAACCTCCGGCTCGGGCAAGTCGACGACGCTGAAAATGATCAACCGCCTGCTGGAGCCGGACCGGGGCATGATTCGCTTTGCCGGCGAAGACATCCGCCAGCAGCCGCTCCTGACCCTGCGGCGACGGATGGGCTATGCCATCCAGTCTATCGGCCTGTTTCCCCACTGGACGGTGGCGCAGAATATCGCCACCGTGCCGCAGCTGCAAAAATGGCCGCGGGCGAGGATCGCCGACCGGGTCGACGAGCTGATGGCGCTGTTGGGGCTGGAGGCGACGCTGCGCGACCGCTACCCCCATCAGCTTTCCGGCGGCCAACAGCAGCGGGTCGGGGTGGCGCGGGCGCTGGCGGCAGACCCGGAGGTGCTGCTGATGGATGAACCCTTCGGCGCTCTCGACCCGGTGACCCGCGAGGCGCTGCAGCAGGAGATGCTGCGCATTCACCGCCTGCTGGGGCGAACCATTATCCTGGTGACCCATGATATTGACGAAGCGCTACGTCTGGCGGACCACCTGGTGCTGATGGACGGTGGCGAGGTGGTCCAGCAGGGGGCGCCGCTGGCGATGCTCCTGCGGCCAGAGAATAGCTTTGTGCAGACCTTTTTTGGCCGCAGCGAGCTGGGCGTGCGCCTGCTGTCGCTGCGTGAGGTGCGGGACTATCTGCGCCCCGACGAGCGGCTGGCGGGCGAGGGGCTGACCGTCACCATGACCCTGCGGGAAGCGCTATCGCAGTTTGTCGCCCGGCGCTGCGAGGCGCTGCCGGTGGTGGATGCCGAGGGGCAGCCCTGCGGCACGCTGCATTTTGCCGATCTGCTGCGCCAGGAGGCGAGCCATGAAGGCGCTTCGTGAGCCGTTGTGGTGGCTTATCGCGCTGTTCATCGGCCTGCTGATGGGGCTACCCTACAGCGCGCCGCTGTTCAGCCGGCTGTTTCCGGAGCTGCCGCGGCCGGTTTACCAGCAGGAGAGCTTCTGGGCGCTCACTCTCGATCACGGCTGGCTGGTAGTGGTATCCAGCCTCGCGGCAACCGCCGTCGGGCTGGGGGCAGGGGTGGCGGTTACCCGGCCCGCGGGCAGCGCTTTTCGTCCGCTGGTGGAGACCATCGCCGCTATCGGGCAGACCTTTCCGCCGGTGGCGGTGCTGGCGATGGCGGTACCGGTGCTGGGCTTTGGCTGGCTGCCGGCGCTGATCGCCCTCGCGCTGTATGGCATACTGCCGGTGCTGCAGGGGACGCTGGCCGGGCTGGGATCGATACCGTCGGGCGTGTCAGATGTGGCAGAAGGGATGGGAATGACCGGCTGGCAGCGTCTGTATAAGGTGGAGCTGCCGCTGGCGGCCCCGGTGATCCTGGCGGGGATCCGCACCTCGGTCATCGTCAATATTGGTACCGCGACGATAGCCTCGACGGTGGGGGCCAATACGCTTGGGACGCCGATCATCATCGGCCTGAGCGGGTTTAATACCGCCTATATTGTGCAGGGGGCGCTACTGGTGGCGCTGGCGGCGATCATTGTCGACCGCGCGTTTGAGCGTCTGACCCGCTGGATCAGCCGACACCGCCACGCACAATAAAGGAATAGCCGGCCAGCATTACGCCGCTGATCCCGCCGATGGCCATAAGTAAGAAGAGAGTGACGACCGCGATTTTCGCTGGCTTCATAATAGGCTCCTGATGTTAACAGGGGGATTATACGGTGAAGCGCAGGTGTTAATGAAACATTAATTGCGGTTTAGCGCGCCGCGCCGGGCTTTTTGCCTATTTGGCTAAGCAACGCGCCGCAAAAAAGTGTGATCCTGCCCGTCATTTTTCATTTTTATGCAGGGCTTCAAAGAAAGTTTTCGCCAGTCAGGGTATGGTACGCGCTTTCTGAAATGTGTGGTTTGCGGGTATGTACGAGTTTGATCTGGTGTTGCTGCTGCTTCAGCAGATGTGCGTATTTTTGGTCATCGCGTGGTTGATGAGCAAAACCCGACTGTTTATCCCCCTGATGCAAGTCACCGTTCGCCTGCCGCACAAGCTGCTGTGCTACGTCACCTTCTCCATTTTCTGCATTATGGGGACCTATTTTGGTCTGCATATCGAAGACTCTATCGCCAACACCCGCGCCATCGGCGCCGTGATGGGCGGCCTGCTCGGCGGCCCGGTGGTCGGCGGGCTGGTGGGGCTGACCGGCGGACTGCACCGCTACTCGCTGGGGGGGATGACCGCCTTAAGCTGCATGGTCTCCACCATCGTCGAGGGGCTACTGGGCGGTCTGGTGCACAGCGTGCTGGTCAAACGCGGCCGGCCGGACAAAGTCTTTAGCCCGCTCACCGCCGGGGCGATCACCTTCGTGGCCGAGCTGGTGCAGATGATGATCATTCTGCTGATTGCCCGCCCGTTCCAGGACGCCCTGCATCTGGTGCAGAGCATTGCCGCGCCGATGATGGTGACCAATACCGTCGGTGCGGCGCTGTTTATGCGCATTCTGCTGGACAAGCGGGCGATGTTCGAGAAGTACACCTCCGCTTTTTCCGCCACGGCGCTGAAGGTGGCGGCGTCCACCGAGGGGATCCTGCGTCAGGGGTTCAACGAAGAGAACAGCATGAAGGTGGCCCAGGTGCTTATCCAGGAGCTGGATATCGGCGCGGTGGCGATCACCGATCGCGACAAGCTGCTGGCGTTTACCGGCATCGGCGACGACCACCATCTGCCGGGCAAACCTATCTCCTCGTCGTATACGCAACGGGCGATTGAGACCGGGGAGGTGGTGTATGCCGACGGCAACGAGGTGCCCTACCGCTGCTCGATTCATCCGCACTGTAAGCTGGGATCGACGCTGGTGATCCCCTTACGCGGTGAGAACCAGCGGGTGATCGGCACCATCAAACTGTATGAGGCGAAAAACCGTCTGTTCAGTTCGATCAACCGCACCCTCGGAGAGGGTATTGCTCAGCTGCTGTCGGCGCAGATCCTCGCCGGGCAGTACGAGCGGCAGAAGGCGCTGCTGACGCAATCCGAAATCAAGCTCCTGCATGCCCAGGTTAACCCGCACTTCCTGTTTAACGCGCTCAACACCCTGAAGGCGGTGATCCGTCGCGACAGCGAGCAGGCCGGCCAGCTAGTGCAGTATCTGTCGACCTTCTTTCGCAAGAACCTGAAGCGGCCGACGGAAATCGTCACCCTCGCCGATGAGATAGAGCATGTTAACGCCTATCTGCAGATTGAGAAGGCCCGCTTTCAGGCTAACCTGCAGATCCAGATGGCGGTGCCGGAAGGGCTGGCGCATCACCAGCTGCCGGCCTTTACCCTGCAGCCGATCGTGGAGAACGCCATTAAGCATGGCACATCGCAGCATCTAGGCGTCGGCGAAATTACCATTCGCGCCAGCCAGGACGATCGCTGGCTGCAGCTGGATATCGAAGATAACGCCGGGCTGTACCAGGCCAACCCTCAGGCCAGCGGGCTGGGGATGAATCTGGTGGACAGGCGGCTGCGGGCGCGTTTTGGCGCCGACTGCGGCATCAGCGTCACCTGCGAGCCGGAGCGCTTTACCCGTGTCACCCTACGTCTGCCCCTGGAGGAGAATGCATGCTGAGAGTATTGATCGTCGATGATGAGCCGCTGGCGCGGGAAAACCTGCGTATATTGCTGGAGACACAGCGCGATATCGAGATCGTCGGCGAGTGCGGCAACGCGGTGGAGGCGATTGGCGCGGTACATAAACTGCGTCCCGACGTGCTGTTTCTCGACATCCAGATGCCGCGCATCAGCGGTCTGGAGATGGTCGGGATGCTCGACCCGGAGCACCGCCCCTATATTGTGTTTCTCACCGCCTTTGATGAATACGCGGTGAAAGCCTTTGAGGAGCATGCTTTTGACTATCTGCTCAAGCCGATTGAAGCTGCGCGGCTGGAGAAAACCCTCGCCCGCCTGCGCCAGGAGCGTAATCTGCAGGATGTGTCGCTGCTGGATGATGCTCAGCAGACGCTGAAATACATACCCTGTACCGGTCACAGCCGTATCTGGCTGCTGCAGATGGAGGATGTAGCCTTCGTCAGCAGCCGGATGAGCGGCATCTACGTGACCGACCGCGAGGGCAAGGAAGGGTTTACCGAGCTGACCCTGCGCACCCTTGAGAGCCGCACGCCGCTGCTGCGCTGCCATCGCCAGTATCTGGTGAATATGGCGCACCTGAAGGAGATTCGCCTGGAGGAGAATGGTCAGGCGGAGCTGCTAATGCGCGCCGGGCAAACGGTGCCAGTGAGCCGACGCTATTTAAAAAGCCTGAAAGAGGCGATTGGCCTGTAAAGCTGCTACACTGCGCCCCATTGCATCATCGACAGTAAAAGGCACTCATGCTCAGTAATGATATTCTTCGTAGCCTGCGCTACACCCTGAAAGTCAATAATAACGATATGGTGCGCATTCTTGCGCTATCCGCTATGGAATCCACCTCCGCCAGCTTCGACACCTGGACCACGAAAGAGGATGAAGAGGGCTTTGTCCGCTGCCCGGACATTATTCTGTCGGGTTTCCTCAACGGCCTGATCTATGATAAGCGCGGCAAAGACGATTCGGCGCCGGAGTTAGCGCTGGAGCGTCGGGTGAATAACAACACGGTGCTGAAAAAGCTACGGATCGCCTTCTCGCTGAAAACGGACGATATTGTGGCGATCATGAGCGAGCAGAAATACCGCGTGTCAGTGCCGGAAGTGACCGCCATGATGCGATCGCCTGACCACAAAAACTACCGCGAGTGCGGCGACCAGTTTCTGCGCAATTTCCTGCGCGGGCTGACCCAGCGGGTGCATCACCCGAAACCGTGATTTTTGCCGGGTGGCGGTTTCGCCTTACCCGGTCTACATAACCCGTAGGCCCGTGCAAGCGCAGCGCCGCCGGGCAAAAAAAAGCCGGATGGTTAATCCGGCTTTTTTATTATTTCACCTGCTGACCCGGCCTGGCGCCGTCGTCAGGGCTTAACAGGAAGATATCCTTCCCGCCAGGGCCGGCGGCCATCACCATCCCTTCCGAGATACCGAAGCGCATTTTGCGCGGCGCCAGGTTGGCGACCATCACCGTCAGGCGGCCAATCAGCGGCTGCGGATCCGGATAAGCGGAGCGGATGCCGGAGAAGACGTTACGTTTCTCGCCGCCCAGATCCAGCGTCAGGCGCAGCAGCTTGTCGGAGCCTTCAACAAATTCCGCGTTCTCAATCAGCGCCACGCGCAGATCGACTTTGGCGAAATCATCAAAGGTGATGGTGTCCTGAATCGGATCGTCCGCCAGCGGGCCGGTCACTGGCGCAGCTGCGGCTTTCACCTCTTCTTTTGACGCTTCAACCAGGGCTTCCACCTGTTTCATCTCGATGCGGTTGTACAGCGCCTTAAACGGATTGACCTTGTGCGCCAGCAGCGGCTGCTGAATGGCGTCCCAGCTCAGCTCGCTGTTGAGGAACGCTTCCGCACGCGCGGCCAGCTGCGGCAGGACCGGTTTCAGCCAGGTCATCAGCACGCGGAACATGTTCAGACCCATGGTGCAGATGGCCTGCAGGTCGGCGTCGCGGCCTTCCTGTTTCGCCACCACCCACGGCGCCTGCTCATCGACATAGCGGTTGGCCACGTCGGCGAGCGCCATGATTTCGCGGATGGCCTTACCGAACTCGCGGCTGTCCCACGCTTCGCCGATGCTTTCCGCCGCGTCGGTGAAGGTTTTGTACAGCGCCGGGTCGGCCAGCTCAGCGGCCAGCACGCCGTCAAAACGCTTGCTGATAAAGCCGGCGTTGCGCGAGGCGAGGTTAACCACCTTGTTGACGATGTCGGCATTCACGCGCTGGATAAAGTCTTCCAGGTTGAGGTCGATGTCATCGATGCGCGAAGAGAGCTTGGCGGTGTAGTAGTAGCGCAGGCTGTCAGCGTCGAAATGATTTAACCAGGTGCTGGCCTTGATAAAGGTCCCGCGCGACTTGGACATCTTCGCGCCGTTGACCGTCACGTAGCCGTGCACGAACAGGTTAGTCGGCTTACGGAAGTTGCTGCCTTCCAGCATCGCCGGCCAGAACAGGCTGTGGAAGTAGACGATGTCCTTGCCGATAAAGTGATACAGCTCGGCCGTGGAGTCTTTCTTCCAGTATTCGTCGAAGCTGGTGGTGTCGCCGCGCTTGTCGCACAGGTTCTTGAAGGAGCCCATGTAGCCGATCGGCGCGTCCAGCCAGACGTAGAAGTATTTGCCCGGCGCGTTCGGAATTTCGAAGCCGAAGTACGGCGCATCGCGGGAGATGTCCCACTGCTGCAGGCCGGACTCAAACCACTCCTGCATTTTGTTCGCCACCTGCTCCTGCAGCGCGCCGCTGCGGGTCCACGCCTGCAGCATTTCGCTGAATGACGGCAGGTCGAAGAAGAAGTGTTCGGAGTCACGCATCACCGGCGTGGCGCCGGAGACCACCGATTTCGGGTCGATAAGCTCGGTAGGGCTGTAGGTCGCGCCGCACACTTCGCAGTTATCGCCGTACTGGTCTGGAGATTTACACTTCGGACAGGTGCCTTTCACAAAACGGTCCGGCAGGAACATGCCTTTTTCCGGATCGTAGAGCTGAGAGATGGTACGGTTTTTGATAAAGCCGTTCTCTTTCAGACGAGTGTAGATCAGCTCCGACAGCTCGCGGTTCTCATCGCTGTGCGTCGAGTGATAGTTGTCGTAGCTGATGTCGAAGCCGGCAAAATCGGTCTGATGCTCCTGACTCATCTCGCCAATCATCTGCTCCGGAGTGATACCGAGCTGTTGCGCCTTGAGCATAATCGGCGTGCCGTGGGCGTCGTCGGCGCAGATGAAGTTGACTTCATGGCCGCGCATTCGCTGGTAACGGACCCAGACATCAGCCTGGATGTGCTCCAGCATGTGGCCGAGGTGGATGGAGCCGTTGGCGTACGGCAGGGCGCACGTTACCAGAATTTTCTTCGCGACTTGAGTCATAGTGAGCATTACATCTTCTGTTGTAAAAAGGGCTTCCGATATTACCAAAAGGGCTGTGGGTGCGCCATAAATGGCTGCCCATATATGGATAATCCTTACCTGTGATAAACTCTGTGATTACTGAAAGCATCTCAAAACAACAAAGGAGTCGGGATGAATTCGCAATCCCAGGCCAAATCCCCCGAGCGCCTACGTGCGATGGTCGCCGGGACGCTGGCCAATTTCCAGCACCCAACCCTGAAGCATAACCTCACCACCCTCAAGGCGCTGCACCATGTCGCCTGGCTGGATGATACCATTCATATTGAGCTGCAGATGCCGTTCGTCTGGAGCAGCGCCTTCGAAGCGCTGAAAGAGCAGTGCAGCGCCGAGCTGCTGCGCATCACTGGCGCGAAGGCTATCGACTGGAAGCTGACCCACAGCATCGCCACCCTCAAGCGCGTGAAAAACCAGCCCGGGATCAACGGCGTGAAGAACATTATCGCCATCAGCTCCGGGAAAGGCGGCGTCGGTAAATCCTCCACGGCGGTAAACATGGCGCTGGCACTCGCCGCGGAAGGGGCGAAGGTGGGCATTCTGGATGCCGATATCTACGGCCCGTCGATTCCCACCATGCTTGGCGCGGAAGACAGCCGCCCGACCTCGCCGGACGGCACCCATATGGCGCCGATCATGAAGTACGGGCTGGCCACCAATTCCATCGGCTACCTGGTGACTGACGACAACGCCATGGTCTGGCGCGGCCCGATGGCCAGCAAGGCGCTGATGCAGATGCTGCAGGAGACCCTGTGGCCGGATCTGGATTACCTGGTGCTGGATATGCCGCCGGGCACTGGCGACATTCAGCTGACGCTGGCGCAGAACATTCCGGTCACCGGCGCGGTGGTGGTCACCACGCCGCAGGACATCGCGCTGATCGACGCCAAAAAGGGCATCGTGATGTTCGAGAAAGTGGAAGTGCCAGTGCTGGGGATCGTGGAAAACATGAGCATGCATATCTGCAGCAACTGCGGGCACCACGAGCCGATCTTCGGCACCGGCGGCGCGCAAAAACTGGCCGAGAAATACCACACCCAGCTGCTGGGCCAGCTGCCGCTGCATATTACGCTGCGGGAAGATCTGGATAACGGCACGCCGACGGTGGTGGCGCGTCCGGAAAGCGAATTTACCGACATTTACCGCCAGCTGGCGGGCCGGGTGGCGGCCCAGATGTACTGGCAGGGAGAAGTGATCCCGGGTGAGATTGCCTTCCGCGCCGTTTAAGGCCGCGGCGAGCGCATCAGCCAGTATCTGCCCTCGGGCGAGGCGCCCTGTGCTTCGATGGTCCAGCCGTGACGCTGGTAGAAGCGCAGGGCGTTTTTATTTTCCATCAGGCACTTCAGCGTCCCGCTGGCGGTAAAGGTCCGTTCGACCTGCGCCAGCAGCGCGCTGCCGATATGTTTGCCCTGCCAGTCCGGGTCGACGAACAGATGGTGAAGGAAATTATCGGCGGTCCATACGGCGGCAAAGCCCACCGGCAGGCCGTCGCATTCCGCGACCCACAGCTGTTCATCCGCGGTGGCGGCATCGAAATCTTCCAGCCGCCACGTCGTGGAGGGAAGCCAGGTCCACGACACACTGCGCGCCCGCAGGAAGAGCTGGCGCAGCGCCGGAGAGTCCGCTGGTTCGCCGGGGCGGATGCGGATATTAAGCGGATCAGCGATGATAGAAGATCTCGCCATCGTACACCTTGAGGATTTTGCCTTCGGTGTCGGTGATCAGCACGTAGTTACCGCCCATATAGGTCCAGTGGCTGCCGGCGTCCGGCGCGGGAAGATTACGCTGCTGCCAGCCTTTGATGTTGTATTCCGGGGTAAGGTACATCGCCGGAACGGTGTCGCCAATGTGAAACTGGGTGAAGTCGGCGGTGAACTCTTTCAGCGCATACTGATCGATCCCCGCGGCAGAAGCCGTCCAGCTGGCGCCAGCGGTGGCAAGGAGTACGCCCAGAAGCATCATTTTTGTTTTACGCATAATTTCCTCAATATTACCTGGACTCAAAATAGCAGCCTCGTATCATTCCTGATGCGTTGCTGAAATGGCAAGCACTGGATTTTTAAAAAGTGTAAGCAAAACACGGCGCAAGTCCGGCGCCGCTTGCGTTGCAGCGACGGTGATGCGTATTTTGGGAGCAATCTGAAGCAGGGGAGAATCGGCATGTTCAGGTTGGAAGATCTGACCTTATTTGTCCGCGCCGCGGCACTGGGCAGTTTTAGCGACGCCGCGCGCGAGGCGGGGCAGCAGCCGGCGCAGGTGAGCGCGGCGATTAAACGTCTGGAGACGATCCTCAATATTCGCCTGTTCGCCCGCTCGACCCGCAGCCTGCGCCTGACGCCGGAGGGGGAGACCTGGCTGCCGTATGCCACCCAGATGCTCGATACCCTCGAGGCCGGCCTGCAGAAGATCCAGACCCCGGATGATGAAATTCGCGGCATGCTGCAGATTGCCGTGCCGTCAGACCTCGGGCGTAACCTGCTCCTGACCTTGTTCCGCGACTTTCGGCAACGCCATCCGGCGCTGCGCCTGCGGCTGCTCTTTTCCGACCAGCTGACCGACGTGTTTAAAGATCCGGTGGACGTCGCGTTTCGCTATGGCAATAACGATGACGCCTCGTTTATTTCGCTGCCGGTGGCGCCGGAAAATCGTCGGGTGCTGGTGGCCTCCCCAGAGTGGATCGCCCGCCACGGCGAGCCGCAGACCCTTCAGGAGCTCGGCCAGCACAATGCGTTGATCTACATTTTGCGCGGCCGCCCGTTCGACCGCTGGTCACTGAGCCTCGACGGAGAAGTTCAGCAGCAGAAGGTCTCCGGCACGGTGATGAGCGACGACGCGGAGGTGATCCGGCGGCTGGCGGTGGCCGGGGAGGGCATTGCCTATAAATCGATGCTCGACGTCAGCGACGATCTGCGGGCGGGCCGCCTGCGGCGCCTGCTGCCGCGTTACCAGGGGGATATGGTGCCGTTGAACCTGATTTGTCCGCACCGCAAGCAGCTCTCTGCCGCGGTGCGTTTGTTATATGAAGAGGTGAAAGCACATTGTGAAGGGCTTAATGTCTAACTAAGGTCGCGAAGTAGTAGACCAGCGGGACGGCCAGCACCCACAGGCCAATCGGGATTTCCCGCCACTTGCCGGCGATGGCCTTGATCACAATGTAAAACAGCAGCCCGCCGGCGATACCGGTGCCGAAGCTGTTGGCGATGAGGGTGATCATCACCATCATCAGTACCGGCAGGCCGTCGGTGAAGTTGCCGAGATCCACTTTGCGCAGGCCGCTGAACATGTTCAGGCCGATCAGGATCAGCGCCGGGGCGGTGGCCTCCTTCGGGATCATCAGCGCCACCGGCGTGAACAGCAGCATCAGCAGGAACATCACCGCCGCCGACAGCGCGGTGAGGCCGGTTTTGCCGCCGGCTTCCGCTGCCGCCGAGGACTCGATCAGCGCCGTTGCCGCCGGAATCCCCACCCACGGGCCGAGCGCCGCAGCAATCGAATCGACCATAAACGGGCGATTAATCTGCGGCATGTTGCCTTCTTCATCCAGCAGACCTGCCTCGCCGCCCACCGCCAGCGTCGTCCCCATGGTGGAGAAAAACTCAGAAGCGAAAAAGACGAACAGGAACGGCAGGAAGGCGATGTTTAACGCCCCCAGCAGGTCAACCTGTCCCAGCACCGGCGCCAGCGAGTGGGGGACATCGATAAAATGCGTCGGCAGTTTGGTCACGCCGAACGGGATCCCCACCAGGGTAGCGCACAGAATGGCCCACAAAATGGCGCCCGGCACCTTACGCGCCTGCAGGGCTATCGCCAGGAACAGGCCGCACAGCGCCACCAGCGCGCCGGGGGCGAGAAAGTCGCCGAGCATCAGGGCGTTGGTTTTCGCATTGGCGAGCACCAGCCCGGCGTTGCGAAAGCCGAGGACGGCGACAAACAGGCCGATGGAGGCCGTCAGCCCCAGCTTGATCGACTGCGGCACCGAGCGGGTGACCACTTCGCGCAGGCCAAAGCGGGTCAGCAGGAAGAAGAGAACCCCTGACCAGCAGGCGATCCCGAGGCCTGTCTGCCAGCCAATCCCCTCGCTACCGGCCAGCGTAACCCCTACCAGCACCGAGCCGCCAATGCCCGGGCCGACGATAAACGGCAGGTTGGCGTAAAACGCCATCAGCAGCGAACCGACGACGAAGACCAGAATGGTGCCGGTGGTGGCGGCGCCTTTGTCCATCCCGCCGATCGCCAGCAGTCCCGGGATGACCACCAGTAAATAGGCGGCGGCGAGGAAACCGGTGATCCCGGCCAGGCATTCAGTGCGTAGCGTGCCGCCGCGCGAGCGCAGCGCAAAGCGGCGCTCCAGCCAGTTATCGCGGGCGGAAGAGTGAAGTGTGTTATCGGCCATGCTCAGGCTCCCTGAGGATTATTGTTGTGAGGCGTTGGCGCCGGGGTCTCCCGGCAGGCTATCAACGGGTCGACTATCTGGCGGCTGCCGCCGTCGGTGAGACCCAAATCGGTTAAATGCGGCCCGGCGTTACAGGCAAGACAGGTGCCTTCAATAGCCTTGAAGACCCGGTACGGCGGCTCCCAGTCAGCGACTCTGCTGCTCAGATCGCGCAGCTCGCGGAACTGACGCGCCAGCTCGACGGCCGGCAGATCCGACAGCATGCCGGCAATCGGCATCGCCACATGGGCGAGGATCTCGCCCTGTTGCGCCAGCGCCATCCCGCCGCCGGAGGCGATAAGCTGGTTGGCCGCCAGCGCCATATCCTCAGCATCGCGCCCGAGCACCACCAGATTGTGTGAGTCGTGGGAGTAGCTGGTGGCGATGGCGCCGCGCAGCTCGCCCCAGCCTTCAAGCAGGGCGATTTGCGGCGTCGCCTGATGGCGGCCGTGGCGGTGCTTGACCCAGATCAGGCTGAAGCCGGCGGGCAGCTGGACCTGGCCGTCGCGGATCTGCACCTCGACCTCACCCCACTGGGTGAAGCGCGCGCCGCGGATATGGCGCAGGCGGGCGACGCCGTGGCGAATGCCCTTGATGCGCAGGATAAAGTCATCGGCGGCGAGGGGGGCTATCTGTAAGGTATCGCGCGGCGGCGTTACGCCCGGCGCCGGGGCGATCGGCTTCAGCAGGCGGCCGGCCTGGGCCAGCCGTTCCCCGCCAACATAGACTTCGCGGGCCGCCAGTTTTTCCAGGGAGTCAAACACCACCAGATCGGCGCGCCGCCCGGCGGCAATCAGCCCGAGATCGTGGCGCTGCAGACGAATAGCGGCGTTGAGGGTGGCGAAACGCAGCGCGTCGACCGCCGGTAAACCGTGCTCGATCAGCAGGTTGAGCAGGGCGATGATCCCGCCTTTCTCCAGCAGCATATCCGGCGGCACGTCATCGGTGCAGACGGTGATCTGCGAGGAGAGGTGCGGCAGCGTTTTCAACGCCGCGACGATATCCGGCAGCAGATAGGGGTGCGAGCCGCGGATCTCGATCGTCAGACCGGCGCGCAGTTTTTCCAGCGCGTCGTCCGCCGAGGTCAGTTCATGATCGGAGGTGACGCCGGCGGCGAGGTAGGCCTGCAGGTCGGCGCCGCTCAGGCCGCGGGCGTGGCCTTCAATCAGTTTGCCGCTGTTGAGACCGGCCTGGACAATCTCCTGCATCCGCTCGCTGCCGTGCAGCACGCCGTGCATATCCATCACTTCTGCCACGCCGCGCACTTCCGGCCAGCCGAGCATGGTCTCCATTTCCGCGCCGGCGAAATCGGCGCCGGACATTTCGAGGCCGGGGGTGGAGGGCACGCTCGACGGCGCGGCGACCATCACCTGCAGCGGCAGGTGGCGGCTGGCGTCTACCGCGTAGCGCACGCCCTCGACGCCGAGCACATTGGCCAGCTCATGCGGATCCCAGAACACCGCGGTGGTGCCCTGGGTGAGGACGATTTCGGCGTAGCGCTCGGGTGGCAGATGCGAGCTTTCGAGGTGCACGTGGGTGTCCATCAGGCCGGGCGACAGATAGCTACCGGCCAGGGAATGCACTTCATGGGCGTCGGCGCGGCTGCCGCGGGGGTGGACGCTGGCGATCATCTCGCCGACGATACCGACGTCAGCGGGGCGAATTTCGCCCGTGGCCATATCGACGATCTGCGCATCGACCAGCAGCAGATCAAACGGGGATTCGCCGCGCGCGGCCTGCACGGCGCGACGGCGGACTTGAGCATTGCTGGACATAACCACTCCGGCACAAGGATAATGCGGATACTCTAGAGGCACAGCAAACGTTTGCCCAGATGAATAAATTTATCACCCGATAAGCTCGGGTTATTGTGCAGGACCACCGTAGCGAACCCGATAATGAAAGAACCCTGGCAGCGACTGCCCGCGCTCTCACTTAAACAGCTTCAGTATTTCGTCACCCTGGCCCAGCTGCGCCATTTTACCGATACCGCCAGTCGGCTGGCGATTAGCCAGCCGGCGCTGAGCAGCGCCCTGCGGCAGATTGAAACGGTGCTCGGCGGCAAGCTGGTCAACCGCACCGCTTCGGCGGTCACCCTGACTGAGCTGGGGGCGGCGATTTTACCCCACGCCCAGCGGATCCTCAGCGTGGCGCAGGCGGCCTTTTTCGATATGCAGCAGATCGTCGAGGCGGGCGGCGACGGGACGGTGCGCATCGGCCTGGTGCCGTCGGTCAGTTCGCTGCTGTTTCCTCTGCTGCCGCAGACCCTGGCCCAGGCCTTTCCCCGCCTGCGCATTGAATTTCACGATCAGACCAACGATGCGCTTATCCTGGCGCTGCAGTGTGGCGAGATTGATTTCGGCATCGGGGCGATCGACAGCTCACTGCCCGCGGAATTGCTGGTCTATCCGCTGCGCGACGATCCCTTCGTGGCGGTGCTGCACCGCGACGATCCGCTGGCCGCGCAGGCGCATCTGCCGTGGAAACAGCTGGTGGGGCGGGACATTGCCGTGTTCTCGAAGGGCAATATCCAGCGGCTGGTGGCGGCATTAGTGGAGAGCCATCGCCTGACGCTAACCACCCGCTTCCAGGTGGACTATATCGAAACCCTGTATGGCCTGGTACGCTCGCGCTTAGCGGTGGCGATTCTGCCGGAGCTGTACACCACCCATCTGCAGGACCCGGCGCTCAAGGTCGCCCAGCTGCAGCAGCCGGCGTTGACCCGCACGGTGGCCCTGATGCGCGGGCCGCAGGCGCTGCCGCCGCTTATCGAAGACTGTTTTTCCCTGCTACAGGCCGCCTTGCGCTAGGGCAGGTGCTTGATCAGCACGTCTATGGTTAAGTGGTTGATGTACTCCAGCGAGTGTGAGGAGAGGACGCCCAGCAGCCGGTTATGGTGCCCGGCAATAATTAAATCGATCTGCCGCTGTCGAATGCAGGCTTCGACATCTTCAAACCGGCGAGTGGTCACCAGCGAGAGAGTATCCACCGGCAGGGAGACGGTGCAGGCCAACTCGTTGAGCAGGGCTTTGGCCTGGATCACCTCCTGCGAGACCTGATCGTCGCGCAGGCTGTCGGAAACATAGTTCAGCGCCCGGTAGTCGGTGCTGATGTGGGCGATGGTGATGCGCATGCCGTTCTCTTCTGCCATTCTGGCGGCATGATCGAGCAGCGGGACGCCGTCCTGACTGCTGTTGATCAGTACCAGCGCATGGTGATAAACGGCCATGGCGTATATCCTCAGTAGGTTAATTAGCTCATGATGTCATCATTTTCCGCCCGCCAGCAGCGGAATGCAATCTTGCCCGGTCGCTTGATGAGCATGATGGCCGCGATGGTGTCGTATGCAGGGTTAAAGGCTTGTTGTATGAACCGGTGAGTTGCGGTAAATTCCACAACGCTTAACAATTTCACTATTTTGACTCGGGGTGCCCTTCTTCGTTGAAGGCTGAGAAATACCCGTACCACCTGATCTGGATAATGCCAGCGTAGGGAAGTCAGAGACCGCAGGGTCATTGCTTCTACCTCGTCTGGCGGGAGCAAACCATGCCTGAGCTGCTGAATCCCGCGCCTGTCGCGCACCTGCGCCATCTGCTGCGCGCCCATTCCCCCCTTGTGCACTGCATGACCAATGACGTGGTGCAGACCTTTACCGCCAATGTTCTGCTGGCCGTCGGCGCCTCGCCGGCGATGGTGATCGATCCTCGCGAAGCGGCGCAGTTCGCCGCCATCGCCGATGCGCTGTTAATCAACGTCGGCACCCTGACCGCAGACCGCGCCGTGGCCATGCGCGCCGCAGTGGAGCAGGCCCGCCGGGCCGACAAGCCCTGGACGCTGGATCCGGTAGCGGTCGGCGCCCTGACCGTACGCACGGCCTTTTGTCGCGAGCTACTGGCCCTGCACCCGGCAGCCATCCGCGGCAATGCCTCTGAAATTCTGGCGCTGGCCGGGATGAGCGGCGGCGGGCGCGGGGTGGATACCACCGATACGGCCGCCGCAGCGCTGCCGGCGGCCCAGGCGCTGGCTCGTCAGCTGAGTACCGTAGTGGCGGTCACCGGCGAGGTGGACTACGTCACCGACGGCGAGCGGGTGCTCAGCGTGGCGGGCGGCAGTGCGCTGATGACCCGGGTGGTGGGCACCGGCTGCGCGCTGTCGGCGGTGGTGGCGGCGAGCGCGGCGCTGCCGGGCGACCGGCTGGAAAACGTGGCCGCCGCCTGCGGGTTAATGAAGCAGGCCGGGGAAATCGCCGCCCGTCACGGGGGACCCGGGAGCTTTGTTCCGGCGTTTCTCGACGCGCTGTATCAGGAGGTGCGGGGATGAAACGCATCAACGCCCTGACCATCGCCGGCACCGATCCCAGCGGCGGGGCCGGTATCCAGGCCGATCTGAAAACCTTCTCCGCGCTGGGAGCCTATGGCTGCTCGGCGATCACCGCCCTGGTGGCGCAGAATACCCGCGGCGTGCAGTCGGTCTATCGTATTGAACCGGACTTTGTGGCGGCGCAGCTCGATTCGGTATTCAGCGATGTGCGCATCGATACCACCAAAATCGGCATGCTGGCGGAGACCGATATTGTGGAAGCCGTGGCCGAGCGGCTGGCGCGCTACCGGGTGGCCAATGTGGTGCTGGATACCGTCATGCTGGCGAAAAGCGGCGATCCGCTGCTGTCGGCCTCGGCGGTGGAGACCCTGCGTCAACGATTGTTGCCTCAGGTGTCATTGATCACCCCGAACCTGCCGGAAGCGGCCGCCCTGCTTGACGCCCCCCATGCGCGCAACGAGCGCGAAATGCTGGAGCAGGGGCGGGCGCTGCTGGCGCTGGGCTGCGGCGCAGTATTAATGAAAGGCGGCCATCTCGACGATGCCGAAAGCCCGGACTGGCTCTTCACCCGCGAAGGGGAACAGCGATTTACCGCGCCGCGAGTGCAGACCAAAAACACCCACGGCACCGGCTGCACGCTCTCCGCCGCGCTGGCGGCGCTGCGCCCGCGTCACGCTGACTGGGCGGCCACCGTTACCGAGGCCAAGGCCTGGCTGTCGGCGGCCCTGGCCCAGGCCGACTCCCTGGAGGTGGGCCATGGCATCGGGCCGGTACACCATTTCCACGCCTGGTGGTAAATGGCAGCGTAACGGGACAGCAGAATCTCCTGAAAAAATGCCCTCCCGGCTGGAAAATAGGCTAAGTCGGTACCAGGCTTAACCTGCCCAAAATAATTGGGTTGGGATAATGCATGCCGGCTCCGGCCGGCCTTACGGGAGATTGCTATGACTGATATTACGCAGTTGCTGGGCAAAGATGCCGAGAGCCTTTTGCAGCACCGTTGTATAACCATTCCGGCCGACCAGCTGTATCTGCCTGGTGCAGATTATGTTGATCGGGTGATGGTGGATAACAACCGGCCACCGGCGGTGCTACGCAATATGCAAACCCTGTACAACACCGGACGTCTGGGGGGGACCGGCTACCTTTCCATTCTGCCGGTCGACCAGGGCGTGGAGCACTCGGCAGGGGCTTCCTTCGCCGCCAACCCGCTGTACTTTGATCCGAAAAATATCGTCGAGCTGGCGATCGAAGCCGGCTGTAACTGCGTGGCGTCAACCTACGGCGTGCTGGCCTCGGTGTCGCGCCGTTACGCGCATCGCATTCCTTTCCTGGTGAAGCTCAACCATAACGAAACGCTGAGCTACCCCACCGAGTACGACCAGACCCTCTACGCCAGCGTTGAGCAGGCGTTCAATATGGGGGCGGTGGCCGTGGGCGCGACGATCTATTTCGGCTCGGAACAATCGCGTCGTCAGATAGAAGAGATTTCCGCTGCCTTTGAGCGGGCGCATGAGCTGGGCCTGGTCACCGTGCTGTGGGCCTATCTGCGCAATTCGGCTTTCAAGAAAGACGGTGTCGACTATCATGTTTCCGCTGACCTGACCGGTCAGGCCAACCACCTGGCGGCCACCATCGGCGCCGATATCGTTAAGCAGAAAATGGCGGAGAATAACGGCGGCTACAAAGCGGTTAACTTCGGCTATACCGACGACCGGGTGTACAGCAAACTGACCAGCGATAACCCTATCGATCTGGTGCGCTACCAGCTGGCCAACTGCTATATGGGCCGCGCCGGGCTGATTAACTCCGGCGGCGCGGCGGGCGGGGAGACCGACCTTGCCGACGCGGTGCGCACGGCGGTGATCAATAAACGCGCCGGCGGCATGGGGCTGATCCTTGGCCGTAAAGCGTTTAAGAAATCGATGGCCGACGGCGTGAAGCTGATCAATGCCGTGCAGGATGTCTACCTCGACGGCAAAGTCACCATCGCCTAAGGCGAAAATCCGGGCGTCACCGCCCGGATTGCTCGTTGTTCCTACCCGATGTCGGGTTTATTAAGACTCCGCCGCGTTGGCGGTAAACGGTTTTGCACTCTGAGCACTGGTAAAGCCAGGCTGTTCAACGCGGATTAACGGGCACAGGAAGAAGGCCAGAATATATAAGGCGGTATAGGCAATCACCACCCCGATGGTGCTGAAATAGGGCAGCAGCACCACGGCGATCGCCGGCGCCAGAAAGTTCGACAGCCCGGCTGACAGGTTATAGACCGAAATCGCCGCGCCTTTATGGTTCGGCTCCAGCGCCGGGAACACCGCCGCCATCGGCACGAATGCGGCGACGAAAATACCCAGGGCAATAGCCGGCACCAGCGCCATCGCAAAGCTGTGGCCAAAGTGCTGAGGGATGTAGTAAAACGCCAGGCTGGAGAACGCCATCCCGATGCAGCCGAACCAGCGAATCACCTTCATCCAGCCCATTTTCTCCGCCACGATCCCCCAGAAAACGTTCGAAAAGATAGTGGTGAAGAAGAAGGCCGCCCACACCTGGAGCCACTCCGAGGTGGTAAAGCCCAGCTCATCAACGAACATCATCGGCATAATCACCGCAAAACCAAACAGCGACAGGGTGTTAATAATGCGCACAATGCTCGAGAACAGGATGCTGCGGTTGGTATAGAGCAGCGTCGCGGCGCGCCCCAGTTCGGCGAGTTTTTCGCGAGTGGTCAGGTTCTGCATATGGCGCGGCGTTTCGGTATGACGCATCGACACCAGCGCAATGATGCCGCCGGTGGCGCAAAAGACCAGCGCCAGCCACAGGGTCCCCATTTCGCCAATGTGGGGAATGGTGAAGCTCGGAATATAGCTGCCGAACACGCCGATGCCCACGGAGTAGACCGCCCAGAACCAGCCCAGCGCAGAGCTGGAACTGTCGCTGCGAACGTTGTGGATAATGGCGACGATAAATGAGTAGAGGAACAGCGGGTAGGCCAGGCCGCGGATGCCATAAAACAGCAGGATCAGCGCATAGTTGGCGCGACCGAGGCCGAAGACGAGGAACAGTACATGGAATACGCACCACAGCACGAAGCCGATCATCATGGCCTTGCGTGGGGTGATGATCTCCGCCACCACGCCGGAGACCCACGCCGACAGGGCGGCGGCCAGACCGTATAGCGTAAAGGCAAAGGAAGCCTGCGCCGGGGTGAATCCGAGTGCTTTGATGTAGTGCGACAGAAAAGCCAGCTCAAAGCCGTCGCCGGTCATAAACACGGCGATGGCGACATATCCCCAGATGAGGTTGAGCGGTAGACCGTACCACTGTTTGTTATTAACGGACATGTTGACCTCGATTTCAGAGTGCAGATGAGTGTCTCCGCTGCACAGCAGCGGAGCATTATTGTTATTAAAAAAGAGGGTTGTTATTCGCGAATCAGCCTGCCGGCCTGTTGTAGCGCCTTATAGGCCTCATACCTGCGCTGATGTAGCGAGCTAAACGCAGTCTCGCTGTGATAGGTGGCATCCACCTGAGTAAATTGCTTCATGGCCTCCGGCAGCGAAGCCGTGATTCCGCCCGCGACGGCGCCGAGGATGGCGGAGCCTAACAGCACCGGCTCGCTGCAGGCGGTGCTCACGACGCTAACGCCGCAGGCGTCGGCCAGCAGCTGCCGCACCAGCGGATGCTGTCCGGCCCCGCCGCTGATGACGATATTTTCACTCTCAATTCCGCAGGCGCGCTGGGCGTCGAGGATCTGTCGCAGGCCATAGCCAATCCCGCATAACCCGGCAACGTACAGCGCGGTCAGGTTATCCAGGTCCCGCTCCATCCCCAGCCCGGCAATCAGCGCTTTCGCGTGGGGGTCGGCAAGCGGCGCGCGGTTACCGAGAAACTCGGGCACCACGTGTAGACCGGCGGCCAGCTTGACCGCCTCAGAAGGCGAGGCAGCCTGCGCCAGTACGCGATCTGCCAGCCAGACCGGCAGAGGGACGCCCGCGGCTTTAGCCTGCTCGCAAGCCGCCGCCGCCGCCGGATGGAAGCTCAGCAGCTGGTCGATTGCTGCGCCGGCGGCGCTTTGTCCGCCTTCAATCAGCCAGTAGCCCGGGACCATCGCCGAATAGTAGGGGCCCCAGACGCCGGGGACGAACACCGCTTCCTCAGTGGTGGTCATGGTGCAGGAAGAAGTGCCGAAGACGTAGGCCATATTGTTGACCGCGCCGTTAAGCACCCCAACGGTGCCGATGCCGCCCGCGTGGGCGTCAATCATCCCCACCGCCACCGGCGTGCCGATCGGCAGGCCCATCTCTTCTGCCGCCGTGGCGCAAAGACCGTCGCCGCAAGGGGTTCCAGGGGCGACAATCCGCTGGCCGATGCGGACAAAATCTTCATCCGCCAGCTCGTCGAGGCCAATCTGGCGGAAGTAGCCGGCATCCCAGCGTTGTTCATGCGCCAGGTAGGTCCATTTACAGGTCACAGTGCAGACCGAGCGGGCGTCATCGCCGGTTGAGCGCCAGGTAAGGTAATCGGCGAGGTCGAAGAAGTGGCGCGCCTGCTGATAGATGTGCGGGCGATTCTCCTTCAGCCACAGAATTTTCGGCGTTTCCATCTCCGGCGAGATTTTGCCGCCAACGTACTGCAGTACCGGGTGGCCCGTCGCGTTGATCTTTTCCGCCTGCGCGGTGGCGCGATGATCCATCCAGACAATAATATTGCGGTCCGGATCGTCCGAAGGCCCGACCGCCAGCGGCGCGTCGTTATCGCCAATCACCACCAGCGAGCAGGTGGCATCGAAGCCGAGCCCGGCGATCGACGACGGCGGGACGCCGGCGCAGGCCACCGCGGTTTTAATGCAGTAGCACACCGCCTGCCAGATTTCACGGCTCGACTGCTCGACCTTGTTTCCGGCGCTGCGAAACAGGGTAATTTCCCGGGTCGCGTGGGCGAGAAGCTCGCCCCGCAGATTGAAGACCCCGGCGCGCACGCTGCCCGAACCGACATCCACACCAATAATGTTTTGCGTATTGTTTTGCATCACATCCTCTCACAGGCTGGTTACGGGTCAGAGATCCACGCTGTTCGGCAGGATCACAATGTCGCGTACGGTGACGTTTTTCGAACGCGTCACCATAAACAGCACTGACTCCGCTACTTCAATCGGCTGCATCAGACTGCCGTTGGCCAGCGCTTCATCCATTTTGGCTTTTGGCCAGTCGTCCAGCAGCGCGGTCACTACCGGGCCCGGTAGTACGGCGCCGACGCGCACGCCATACTGCGCCACCTGACGACGAGTGGTGTGGACAAACGCCTGCACAGCGAATTTCGACGCGGTATAGACAGGCTCCCAGATCACCGGCACCACGCCCGCGATGGAGCTGGTAAAAATAATATCCCCGGATTGTTGCGCGATCAGATGCGGCAGGACGCTGCGCACGCAGCGGAAGGCGGCATTGATGTTGAGGTGCAGCACGCGGTCCCAGACGTCCGGGTCGCCCTCGGCCACCGGCCCGCCGATATAGGCACCGGCGTTGGCGTGGAAGATATCGAGACGCCCGGTAAGCTGCAAAATGCCCTGCAGAAGATTATCGACCTGGTCCGCCTGCATCAGATCCACCTGCAGAGCGAAGGCGTTTTCGCCAAGTTCGGCGACCAGTTTGTTGAGCTTTTCGCCTTCGCGGTCGATTAGCACTACTTTTGCGCCAGCCCCCAGCAGGGTCTTCGCGCACTCGAGGCCGATACCGGACGCCGCGCCAGTGATCGCGGCGACTTTACCGCTGAGGGAAGTATTCATAGAGGAGACAGAGTGGTTCATTTTATAATCCTTTGCCGTGTCTGGTTAAAACTATCGAACCCGAGGGCATCGCGTTCGAGGTTATGGACAAAAACCTGGTAACATATTGAATATCAGCATCATTATTCAGGCTTGCTGGCATGTTAAGGCAGTATGCGCGCGTACTTCCTGGCGTGAAATGGATGCTCAATCGATGAAGCTATGTTGCGCTCGCTTCATCGATTGAGCAAGTGGGGAAATTAACAGCGACATGATTTTGTGACGCAAGTTGGAAAAATGAAGAAGATAACGATTTACGACCTGGCGGAGCTTTCCGGCGTTTCGGCGAGCGCGGTGAGCGCTATCCTCAACGGTAACTGGAAAAAACGCCGCATCAGCGCAAAGCTTGCCGAGAAGGTGACCCGGATTGCTGAGGAGCAGGGCTATGCGATTAACCGCCAGGCCAGCATGCTGCGCAGTAAAAAATCACACGTCATTGGCATGATTATCCCCAAATACGATAACCGCTACTTCGGTTCCGTCGCTGAACGCTTTGAGGAGATGGCCCGCGAGCGTGGCCTGCTGCCGATTATCACCTGTACGCGCCGAAGCCCGGAGCTGGAGCTCGAAGCGGTAAAAGCGATGCTCTCCTGGCAGGTTGACTGGGTGATCGCGACCGGGGCGACCAATCCGGATAAAATTTCCGCGCTCTGCCAGCAGGCGGGCGTGCCTACGGTCAATCTCGACCTGCCGGGGTCTCTCTCTCCGTCGGTGATTTCGGATAACTACGGCGGTGCGAAAGCGCTGACCCACAAGATCCTCGCTAACAGCGCCCGCCGTCGGGGATCGCTGGCGCCGCTGACCTTCATCGGCGGGCGCAGCAGCGACCATAACACCAGCGAGCGTTTACGCGGTTTCCACGATGCGCATCACGAGCAGGGGCTGAGCGTGCCGCAGGCGAATATTCTGGCTCCCGGCTATTCGAAAGGTCACGTTGAGGACTGCCTGCAGGAGCGGTTTGGCAGCGCGAAGACGCTATTGCAGGGGATATTTGTTAACTCGACGATATCCCTTGAAGGGGTTGTGCGCTGGCTGTCGCAGGTGGGGCTGACCGGCAGCGAGCAGCCGCCGATGGGCTGCTTCGACTGGGATCCGTTTGTCTATCTGCTGGGGCACGATATCGACATGGTGCAGCAGGACGTGCCGGCGATGCTGGACGCTGTTTTTTCGATTATTGACGCCGGCGAAGCCAGCCAGCAGCGGATTGAAATTCCGCCGCGACTGATGAGCAGCAGTTGAGTCGCGGTTTGCTGTTTGCCGTTAGCGCGTCAGCAGCCAGCGAGCGGTATGTTCATCGGTCACCAGGCCGTTGATCCAGCCGCCTTTAAGGGCGGCCAGGATCGCCGGTCGTTTGTATTCTCCACAGGCCGCGGCAATCCGCGGGCAGTGGTTCTGGCGGATATCATAGCTGGTGATCATGCGGTTGATCTCGCTGTCGACCACCTCGCCTTCTGCATCAATAAACCGCCCGAGGATCTCCCCGATGCCGCCGCGGGCGGTCAGCTCATCCATCTGCGCCTGATTGATAAATCCGTCTTTAAAGATCGGGCTTTGCGTGCCCAGCGGACCAATACCGACAAAAATCACGTCCGCCTCCCGGGCGACGCCAGAGACGCTGCGGAATAAGCGATTGGTGCACCACATCTCATACTCATCCGCGGTCTGGGCGTAGCGCGGCGCCGGCCACTGATAGTACTTGGCTTTTATTTTGCTCGTCAGCAGCAGGGGCACGTCATCGTAATAGTTGCACTGCCCGTCGGCGTCCATGGCGCTGATCAGCGCCACGCAGCGGGTATTCAGGCTGTCGAAATCGATGCGCTGCAGCGCTTTTTTCAGGGTCAGGCCCGAGCCCAGACCGATGATTTTCTCTTTATCATCCTGCAGGTAGCGAGCCATCAGCTGATAGCAGCCAAACGATACGCTGTCGAGGGTGCTTTCTTCGCTAAAGGCGGGGACCACATTGCACTCAAGAAGCCGATACTTTTCCTGCAACAACTGCGCATAATCGAGGCAGTTCGCAACTGGATGGTGCAGATTAATCGACACAATCCCTTCTTCTTTCGCGGCGGCGATCAGCCGTTGCACCACCGGTCTGGAGGTGCCCAGCTGGCTGGCAATCTCGCTCTGATTCTGGCCGGCGATGTAGTACATCCATGCGGCACGCACCTTCTGATCCAACCGGATATCGTCTTCTTTACTCATGGTTTCCCGCCCTAAGTTGCTGGCCTGGGCACGCAATTGGCCCGGCGAATAACCGCATTCTCGCCGTGGTTGGCATAACTGGCAAGCTTTTGCTCTCGACTGGTCATTTGTAATTTAATTGGGTAATTGTTCTTTTGTGATCTGTGGCTCTTATTTTGGTCAAATGATCAATTACAGTGGCGCCATCAACTCAAGGAGAGCAGAACATGAACAATCAATTCACATGGCTTCACATTGGTCTGGGTTCTTTTCATCGCGCGCATCAGGCGTGGTATCTGCATCGTCTGATCGCTTCCGGGGATAAGCGCTGGAGCATCGCGGCGGGCAATATCCGCAACGACGCCGAGCAGGTGGTGCAGGCGTTGGCGGCGCAGGGAGGACGTTACGTGCTGGAGACCGTCAGCCCGGAAGGGGAGCGCGAATATGAAGAAATCACCTCTATTCAGAAACTGCTGCCGTGGCAGGCAGGGCTGCAGCCGCTGATTAACGAAGGGGCCAATCCGCAGACCAAAGTTATCGCCTTTACCGTGACGGAAGGGGGGTACTACCTGAATACCCGCCATCAGCTGGAAACCAGCAACCCCGATCTGCAGGCCGACCTGAAAGGCGAATGCAAAACCATTTACGGCACCCTCGCACGAATTCTGGAAAAGCGCATGGCGGACAACGCCGGGCCGCTGACCCTGCTCAACTGCGACAACGTGCGGCATAACGGCGAGCGCTTCCACGACGGGATGGTGGAGTTCCTGCAGCTTACCGGCAAACAGGCGGTGATTGACTGGATGGCCGCGAATACCACCTGTCCGAATACCATGGTGGACCGCATCACCCCGCGTCCGGCGGCCGATCTGCCGGCCCGTATCAAAGCGCAAACCGGCATTGACGATAAGGCGCCGGTAATGGGCGAGACCTTTATCCAGTGGGTGGTGGAGAACAACTTCCGCGATGCCCGCCCAAATCTGGAAGCGGTCGGCGTGGAGATGGTCGAGTCGGTTATCCCCTATGAAGAGGCGAAAATCCGCATCCTGAACGCGTCCCACAGCTGCATTGCCTGGGCGGGGACCTTAATCGGCCAGCAGTATATTCACGAAAGTACGCTCACCGATGCTATCTACGCCATTGCCGACCGCTACGTCACAGAGGATGTCATTCCTTGCCTCGGCGATAACGGCATTGATCTGCCGACCTACCGCGATGTGGTGCTCAAGCGCTTTACCAACCCGCATATCCAGGACACCAACCAGCGCGTTGCCGCCGACGGCTTCTCAAAGATTCCGGCGATGATCGCGCCAACCTTGCAGGAGTGCTATCAGCGCGGCGTCCGTCCGGAAGCGACCGCCATGCTGCCGGCGCTGTTCTTCGTCTTTATGGAGCAGTGGCATAAGGGAACCCTGCCGTATCAGTACCAGGACGGCATCCTGGATGAGCAGGCGGTGCATGAGATGTATGAGGCTCAGGATCCGGTGGCTGTCTTCGCCCGTGATAAAGCCCTGTTTGGTGACCTGGCCGACAACGCGGATTTCCTGGCGCTAATGCGCGAGAAAGTCGCCGCTGTTTACACGCTTATTAAATAAGAGGTGGCTATGTATCTGGGTATCGATCTTGGCACATCGGAAGTCAAAGCGCTGGTCATTGATGAGAACAATCAGGTTATCGCCAGCCATAGCGCGCCGCTGAGCATTCAGCGGCCTCATCCGCACTGGTCAGAACAATCGCCGGAGTTATGGTGGGAGGCGACGGAGTACCTGATGGCCACCCTACGGGAAAAATGCGCTCAGCACTGGTCGGCCGTCAAGGCGATTGGCCTCTCCGGACAGATGCACGGCGCGGTGCTGCTGGATGAAAAGGGGGAGACGATCCGTCCGGCCATTCTGTGGAACGACACCCGCTGCGCCGCAGAGTGCGCAGAGCTGGAGGAGATGGCGCCGGAGCTGCATCAGGTGGCGGGCAACCTGGCGATGCCGGGCTTTACCGCGCCGAAGCTGCTGTGGGTGCGTCGTCACGAGCCGCAAAACTTTCAGCGCACCGCCACGGTGCTGCTGCCGAAAGATTATCTGCGCTACCGGATGACCGGGAAGAAAGTCTCCGATATGTCGGACGCCGCCGGGACGCTGTGGCTGGATGTGGCGAAGCGCGACTGGTCCGATGCGCTGCTGGACAAGTGCGGCCTGTCGCGCAGCCAGATGCCGACGCTGGTGGAAGGCTGCGAGGTTTCCGCCACCCTTGACCCGCATGTGGCCGAACGCTGGGGGCTGAACGCCTCGGTGGTGGTGGCCGGGGGCGGCGGCGATAACGCGGTCAGCGCCATTGGCGTCGGCGCGGTTTCACCGGGTGATGCGTTTATTTCGCTCGGTACCTCCGGGGTGCTGTTTGTGGTGACCGACGCCTATCGTCCGGCGCCGCAGTCGGCGGTCCATGCGTTTTGTCACGTTCTGCCGAACCTGTGGCATCAGATGAGCGTGATGCTTAGCGCCGCCAGCTGTTTGCAGTGGTTCTGCCGCCTCACCGGTACCACGGAAGTGGCGCTGCTGGCGGAGATTGCCGAGCTAAGCGAGGAGGATAAAGCCAACGCGCCGTTCTTCCTGCCTTATCTCTCCGGGGAAAGAACCCCGCATAACGATCCTGACGCCCGCGGCATCTTCTGGGGCATGACCCACTCCAGCCTGCGTGCCCAGCTCGGCTACGCGGTGCTGGAGGGGGTGAGCTTTGGCATCAACGACGGCCTGCAGGTATTGAAAGAGAGCGGGACGCCGATCGCGCAGTGCTCGCTGGTGGGCGGGGGCGCCCGCAGTCCGTTCTGGGCCCAGCTGCTGGCCGATATTCTCGCTATGCCGGTGGTGACCCACAAAGGCGGAGAGACCGGCGGCGCGCTGGGCGCGGCGCGGCTGGCCTGCCTGGCGGCAGGCAAACCGATTGCCGCGGTGTGTGAAAAACCGGAAGTCTGGCAGACCTGGCGTGCGGATCCTGTTCGCCACCACACCCTGATGCAACGCTACGCGCAGTTTAAGGCCCTGTATTTAAACGATCTGCACTATCGGCAGCACTAATTTTCACCACCACAGCCGCTTCGTTGCACATCGCGGAGCGGCCACCCTGTACCCTGAAAACGAGGTCATTATGTCTATCAATAATAAACAGTGGCTCGGTTTACCCCTGAACCTGCTCTGGGGATACATCGCCATTGCCGTATTTATGACCGGCGACGGTTTCGAATTAGCTTTTCTCTCGCACTATATCAAAGCGCTCGGCTTCTCTCCGGCGGAGGCCTCCTTTGCCTTTACCCTCTACGGCCTGGCCGCCGCGCTGTCGGCGTGGATTTCCGGCGTGGTGGCGGAAATTATCACCCCGCTGAAAACAATGATGATTGGCTTCGTACTGTGGTGCGTGTTCCACGTGCTGTTCCTCGTTTTCGGCCTCGGTCACGCCAACTATGCGCTGATCCTGCTTTTCTACGGCATCCGCGGCTTCGCCTATCCGCTGTTCCTCTACTCGTTTATCGTGGCGATTGTCCATAACGTCAAAAGCGACAACGCCAGCTCGGCCATCGGTTGGTTCTGGGCGGTCTATTCCATCGGCATCGGGGTCTTCGGCAGCTATATTCCGAGTTTCACCATTCCGCATATTGGCGAAATGGGCACCCTGTGGCTGGCGCTGGCCTTCTGCCTTACCGGGGGCGTGATTGCTCTGGCTTCCCTGCGCCATATTCAAACGCCGCAGCATATGCAGAATCTCACCACCCGTGAGAAGTTTGCCGAGCTGGGACGCGCCGCGACGCTGCTCTATACCAACCGCAATATTCTGCTGTCGAGCATGGTCAGGATCATCAATACCCTCTCGCTGTTCGGGTTTGCGGTGATTATGCCGATGATGTTCGTTGATGAGCTGGGCTTCAGCACTTCAGAATGGCTTCAGGTGTGGGCGGTCTTCTTCTTTACCACCATTTTCTCTAACGTGCTGTGGGGCATTTTGGGTGAAAAACTGGGCTGGATGAAGGTGGTGCGCTGGTTCGGCTGCATCGGGATGGCGCTTTCCAGCCTGGCGTTTTACTACATCCCTCAGCACTTTGGCCACAGCTTTGCGATGGCGCTGATCCCGGCCATCGCCCTTGGGATCTTTGTCGCCGCCTTTGTGCCGCTGGCCGCCGTGTTCCCGGCGCTGGAGCCGAAGCACAAAGGCGCGGCGATTTCGGTATATAACCTGTCGGCGGGGATGTCTAACTTTCTCGCTCCGGCGATTGCCGTGGTGCTGCTGCCGTTCTTCAGCACCATTGGGGTAGTCATCGCCTATACCGCATTGTACGTGGTGGCCTTTTTCCTCTGTGCGTTTATCCGCGTGGAGCAGCCGGGATTTTCCCACAAGGAAGCGACTGCCCGTGAGCAGGTTGAATTCTCTTAAGGTGATGTGGCTGGCATGGGCTCCATGCCAGCCTTAATGAGGTGAACGAATGAGTATGCAGGCGGTTATTTTTGACATGGATGGCGTGATTATTGATTCCGAGGCGCTGTGGCGCCAGGCGCAGATTGACGCCCTTGCGCAGTGGGGAACAACGGCGAGCGTGGCTGAGTGTGAAACCCTGACCAAGGGCAAGCGTCTCGACGAAATCGCCGACACCTGGTGCCGCTATTTTCAGCTTAACCTTGCCCCATCGCTGCTGGAAGAGGCCATATTGCAGCGCATCACCGGCCTGATTGCCGCCGATGGCGAGCCGATGCGTGGGGTGCAGGAGGCGTTAGGCTATTTTCGCGCTGCCGGTTATAAAATTGCGCTCGCCACGTCATCATCCCGCCAGGTTATCGCCGCCGTGCTGAACAAGCTCTCGCTCTGGCACTTTTTTGACGCGATCTCCAGCGCGGATGATGAACCACGCGGCAAACCGCACCCGGCGGTGTACCTCACGACGCTGCGGAAGCTCAATCTCAACGCCAGCCAGTGTCTGGTGATTGAGGATAGCTTTACCGGCTTTTGCGCGGCCCAGTCGGCGGGGATTGCCACGATAGTGATTGCAGAAGATAGCCAGCACGCGCGTTTCCAGGCCGCCGCTGGCCGCTACCGGGCGCTGCCGGAACTGCTGGAAGCGCTTACCGCCGCGCCAGAGGCGGCGGTTTAAGTCGCCATTTGTGGGCGCAGACATTCCCGGGATGTAGCTGGTCGGTTAATCTCTTCTCTGCGCTCACGCCCTTTTTTCTCCTGGTCGATCTGCCTCACATTTCGCTCATCTTTTGTGAAAACAGTCACGTCTTGTTGTGCCAATGCCCAAATTTATGGCCTTGCTTAGCGGTGTTTGTCCGAGGCACTACTACGAAGTTGTGCTTAGATTATATATTGAAACGTATTTTCAATAATGTGAAACCGCTTTGCCGATTTGATTATGTCGATCGGATTTGGCCGTGATAAGGACCGAGCATGAAAATTGAATCTGTGAATGTCACCGTTTTCCAATATCCCACTCGTCGGGTTTCCGACAGCGCCGGGCACTCCCATCCGGGGGGTGAAAGCATGGCCAAAATGGCGATGCTGACCATCACCGCTGATGATGGGGCGCAGGGCTTTTCGTTTGCGCCTCCGGAAGTCGTGCGCCCGTTCGTGGTGAATACTTTTTTTCGCAAAGTGCTGGTGGGACAGGACCCGTTTAACCGTGAGCGTATCTGGCAGGATCTTAACCACTGGCAGCGCGGCAGCGCACATCAGCTAACGGAGCGCGCGCTGTCGTTTGTTGAACAGGCGCTGTGGGACCTGATCGGCCGCAGCCTTAAGATGCCGGTTTATAAGCTGCTCGGCGGCTATCGCGACACTGTCCCGGCTTACGGTAGCACCATGTGCGGCGACGATCTGCCGGGCGGCCTGTCGACCCCGGAAGAGTATGCCGCTTTTGCTGAGAAGCTGGTCGCCCGCGGCTACAAGGCCATCAAGCTGCACACCTGGATGCCGCCAATCTCTTTTGCGCCCAATCCCAAAATGGACATTAAAGCCTGCGCGGCGGTGCGCGAAGCCGTAGGGCCGGATATTGACCTGATGATTGATGGCTATCACTGGTACAGCCGCGCCGAGGCGCTGTGGATCGGCAAAGAGCTGGAAAAACTCAATTTCGCCTGGTTTGAAGAGCCGATGGAGGAGGATTCGATGTCCTCCTATGCGTGGCTGGCGGAAAACCTGTCGATTCCCATCGTCGGGCCGGAGAGCTTCGGCGGCAAGCACCACATGCGCGCCGAATGGGTGAAAGCCGGGGCCTGCGACATTCTGCGCGCCGGCGCTAACGGCGTGGGGGGGATTACACCGACCATGAAGGTGGCGGCGCTGGCGGAATCTTTCGGCATGGATTGCGAAGTCCACGGCAACGGAGCGGCAAGCCTGGCGGTGGTGGGCGCGATCCGCAACTGCCGCTGGTACGAGCGCGGCCTGCTGCATCCGTTCCTCGACTACGATGAACCGGCGGCCTATCTCAACAGCATTGTCGACCCGATGGATGACCAGGGATTTGTGCATTTGTCACAACGTCCGGGTCTCGGTGAAGACATTAATTTTGCGTATATCGAAGCCAATACCGTTAGCCACGACTGATTTAAAAAAATAAATACCCGATGGCGCTGCGCTTATCGAGCCTGCGGCCCGGTAGACCGGATAAGCCGAAAATGCCGCCATCCGGCAACATGTACCCTACAGTACAGGCAAACAGAGATATGAAAAAAACCTCCTTACTGGGAGCGTGTATTCTCGCGCTCGCCATGTCGATGGGGAGCGGGGAGGCGGTGGCGAAAACGCCGCCCGACCAGCTGATCATCGGCATGAATATGAATAACCTGCTCACCCTTGACCCGGCGGCGATGACCGGTAACGAAGTGGTGGGGATCGTGGTCAACCTCTACGACTCGCTGGTGGAGCTTGACCCTGAGCAGCTCACCACCGTCAGGCCCGCGCTGGCGAAATCCTGGGATATCAGCCCCGACGGCAAAACCCTGACCTTTCATCTGCGCGATGACGTTAAGTTTCACTCCGGCAACCCGCTGACCGCCGCCGACGTCGTGTGGTCAATGCGGCGCATCCTGCACCTCAACCTGGCCCAGGCCTCAGTATGGAAATCCTATGGCTTCAGTAAGAAAAATATCGACAGCCAGGTCAGCGCGCCGGACCGCTTCACGGTGCAAATCGTATTACCCAAAGATAACGATCCGCAGCTGGTGATTTACTCGCTGGCGGCGCTGGGCAACCTCGGAGTGCTGGACAGTAAAACGGTGCAAAGCCACCAGCAGGATAACGACTGGGGTAACCGCTGGCTAACCACCCATGAAGCCGGTTCCGGGCCGTTTATCCTCGAAACCTGGCAGGCGAAAGATGTGCTGCGCATGAAGCGCAACCCTGACTACTGGCGCGGCGAGGCGAAAATGAGCCGCGTGGTACTGCGTCATTTCCAGGAGTCGCAAACTCTGCGCCTGATGATCGAAAAAGGCGACCTTGATATTGCCAACAATATGGCGGTTTCCGATATCAACGCCCTGCGCAGCGATCCGCAGCTGACCGTCGATGCGGTGCAGCGCGGCACCATGTACTACGTGGCGATGAGCATGAAAGAGGCGCACTTCGCCAATCCGAAAGTGCGCGAGGCGGTGCGCTATCTGATTGATTACCAGGGTATCAATAAAGCGCTGATGCCGGGCTACGGCGTGCTGCACCAGCGGCCTATCAAAGCGGGAATGCCGTCCACGCTACCCGATCCCGGCTACAGGCTGGATGTGGCGCGGGCGAAAAAGCTGCTGGCGGAAGCGGGATATCCCAACGGCTTTGATACCACGCTGCGGGTACTCTCCGATCAGCCATTTCTTAACATCGCTATCGCCGTGCAGTCGACGCTGATGCAGGCGGGGATTAACGCCAAAATCATCACCGGCACTGGTAACCAGATCTACGGCGCAATGCGCGAGCGTAAATTTGACCTGCTGGTAGGTCGCGGCGGCAGCGGGATGGAGCCGCATCCGCACTCCAGCCTGCGCGCGCTGGTCTATAACCCGGATAACAGCGATAAGGCGCGCCTGACCAACTTCCAGGGCTGGCGTACCGGTTTTTACGACCCGCAACTGAATACGATGATTGACCAGGCCCTGCTGGAACGCGATCCGCAAAAACAGGTGGCTGACTACCAGGCCATCCAGACACGCTACGACCAGCTGGTTCCGGCTTTAATTCCGCTTTCGCAGATGGTTGATTCGGTCGTCGTGCGCAACGAGGTACGGGAGTATCAGCCGCACCCCTCCGCCACCACTTTTCTGCGTGACGTCTATAAAGTCCGCGAAGGAGAGAAAGGATGAGTACCGCAATCCTTGCGCCCGGCTCACGCGGCCGGCGCTTATCAAAACGGCTACTGCAGGTGGTGATTACACTGTTCGGCCTGCTGCTGCTGACCTTTACCATTGGCCGCGTCATGCCCATCGACCCGGTGCTGGCGATTGTCGGCCCGGATGCTGACCAGAGTACCTATCAG
This sequence comes from Klebsiella pneumoniae complex sp. WS1778, assembly GCF_049472055.1. Lineage (NCBI taxonomy): Bacteria > Pseudomonadati > Pseudomonadota > Gammaproteobacteria > Enterobacterales > Enterobacteriaceae > Klebsiella > Klebsiella pneumoniae complex sp. WS1778. The sequence continues at coordinate 1,620,933 of NZ_JBKGTJ010000001.1, read as the reverse complement.
CAGGTTTACCAGCAGCTGGGGTTTGATAAATCGCTGACCACCCAGTTTGGCATCTATTTCGTCAACCTGTTGCACGGCGATCTGGGCAACGCGCTGCTGACCGGGAAACCGGTGGTGGACGATATTATCCGCGTCTTCCCGGCCACCATGGAGCTGGCAACGATGGCGATTATTGTCGGCGCGGGTCTTGGTATTCCGCTGGGCGTGTTGGCGGCGGCGCGGCGCAATAGCGTCTCCGATTATGTGGTACGCATTATCAGCCTGGCGGGCTACTCGATGCCGATCTTTTGGGTCGGGATGATGGGGCTGCTGGTGTTCTATGCCTGGCTTGGCTGGGTAGGCGGCGCCGGGAGGGTAGAGCTCGGGCTGGATGGTGTGGTGCCGCGCTGCACCGGGCTGATGACCGTTGATGCGCTGCTGGCCGGCAACGGCCAGGTGTTCTGGAACGCCATTAATCATCTGATTCTTCCCGCCTCGCTGCTGGGTTTTCACTCGCTGGCTTATATCAGCCGTATGACCCGCAGCTTTATGCTGGCCCAGCTGTCGCAGGAGTTCATTATTACCGCCCGGGTGAAAGGGCTGACCGAGCGCCAGGTTATCTGGAACCATGCGTTTCGTAACATCCTCGTGCAACTGCTGACGGTGGTGGCGCTGGCCTACGGCGCGCTGCTGGAAGGCGCGGTGCTGATTGAAACCGTCTTCTCATGGCCGGGGTTTGGCTCCTACCTTACCGGAAGCTTGCTGCTGGGCGATATGAATGCGGTGATGGGCTGCGTGCTGCTGGTGGGGGTGATCTTCGTGATGCTCAACCTGCTCTCCGACATGCTGTATCAATTCTTTGACCCGAGGACAAAATCATGACCGTTTCTCTGGATTCGCCGCTTTCGGGTGGTGCGGGCGAAGGCCGTCAGCGGCTGCAACGCGCGGCGGCGCGGGCCGTCGGGTTTATCGGCAAAATGGCGCGCAATCCGCTCACGGCCATCGGCGGAGGAATTATCTTTATGCTGCTGGTGGTGGCGATTTTCGCGCCGCTGATTGCGCCTTATAACCCGCTGGTACAGGACCTGAATAGTGCGCTGGTCGCGCCGAATGCGCAGCACTGGTTCGGCACCGATGAGTTTGGCCGAGATATCTTTAGTCGCCTGGTGTACGGCTCCCGCATCACGCTCTATATCGTGCTGCTGGTCTCAGTGACCGTCGGTCCGCTCGGACTGCTGCTGGGCGTCAGTGCCGGCTATTTCGGCGGTAAAGTCGATATGGTGCTGATGCGCGTCACCGATATTTTCATCTCCTTCCCGAGTCTGGTCCTGGCGCTGGCGTTTGTCGCCGCTTTAGGACCGGGGCTGGAGCACGTGGTTATCGCCATCACGCTGACCGCCTGGCCGCCGATTGCCCGTCTGGCGCGCGCCGAAACGCTCTCTCTGCGCCAGGCTGATTTTATCTCCGCCGTGCGTCTGCAGGGCGCTTCATCGGCCCGCGTCCTCTGGCGCCATATCGTACAGCTGTGTCTGCCCTCGGTCATTATCCGTATCACCATGAATATGGCCGGGATCATTCTGACTGCGGCCGGCCTAGGCTTTCTCGGCCTCGGCGCGCAGCCGCCAGAGCCGGAGTGGGGAGCGATGATCTCCAGCGGGCGCACTTATATGATGGAGTGCTGGTGGGTCGTAACCATTCCGGGGCTGGCGATTTTGATCAATAGCTTAGCGTTCAACTTCTTAGGAGATGGCCTACGTGACATCCTCGATCCCCGTAGTGAATAATGCACCGCTGCTCGACGTGCGCGATTTGTGCGTCGACTTTGTTAACGGTAGCGCGGTGACCCACGCCGTGCGCGGCGTCTCCTTCCAACTGGGGCATGAGAAGCTGGCTATTGTCGGCGAGTCCGGTTCGGGTAAGTCCACCGTTGGGCGCGCGCTGCTGCAGCTGCATCCGAAAAAGGCCCGCGTCAGCGCCAGCCGGATGCAGTTTGCCGACCTCGATCTGCAGCATCTTAGCGAAGCGCAGATGCGCGGCGTACGCGGCAAACGTATCTCTATGATTATGCAGGACCCGAAATATTCGCTTAATCCGGTGGTCTGCGTGGGTAAGCAAATCGCCGAGGCCTGGCTTACTCATCATCCCGGGCGCAAAGATGAGGCGAAAGCCAGGGCGCTGGAGATGCTGGAGGTGGTGCGTATTCGCCAGCCGGAGCGCGTTTATCAGCTTTATCCGCATGAAATATCCGGCGGACAGGGGCAGCGCATCATGATCGCCATGATGCTGATTACCGACCCGGAGCTGATCATTGCCGATGAGCCCACCTCCGCGCTGGACGTGTCGGTGCGCCTGCAGGTGCTGGGCCTGCTGGATGACCTGGTCCAGTCGCGCGGGCTGGGGCTGATTTTTATCAGCCACGATATCAACCTGGTGCGCAGCTTCTGCGACCGGGTGCTGGTGATGTACGCCGGACGGGTAGTGGAGTCCATCGCCGCTAAAGATCTCGATCACGCCCGTCACCCCTACACTCAGGGATTGATTAACTCGCTGCCGGATATGCAGCATCGTCGCCCGATACTGCCGGTGCTGCAGCGTCAGGCCAGCTGGTTAACGGATTAAGGAGCGGATAATGATTGAAGTTCAACATCTCAACCTCGCGTTTGGCGAGGGGGAGAAGCGTAACCAGGTGCTGTATGACGTCAGTTTCCACGTTAAGCCCGGCGAGATCTACGGTCTGGTAGGAGAGTCCGGTTCCGGTAAAACGACGGTGCTCAAGTGCCTGGCGGGGCTGTTTACCCACTGGCAGGGGGAACTGACCATCGATGCTCAGCCCTTAGGGCATGAAATTAGCCGCGAGCGCTGCCGTCAGGTGCAGATGGTATTTCAGGACCCCTACGGATCGCTGCATCCCCGTCACACCATTGGCGATATCCTCGAAGAGCCGCTGCAGATCCATCGTATCAACGACCGCGACCGGCGGATCAATGTGCTGCTGGATAAAGTTGGCCTCAACCGCGCCTTTCGCGAGCGCTATCCGCATCAGCTCTCCGGCGGGCAGCGGCAGCGCGTGGCGATAGCCAGAGCGCTGATTCTTGAGCCTCAGGTGCTGCTGCTGGATGAGCCGACGTCGGCGCTGGATGTGTCGGTGCAGGCTGAGATCCTTAACCTGCTGGCAGAATTGCAGCGGGAGGCTAAGCTCACTTACCTGATGGTCACCCACGATCTTGGGGTTATTGCCCACTTATGCCAGAAAGTGGCGGTGATGCAGTACGGGAAGATCCTCGAAACCCTGACGGTCGATGCGCTGGTCAGCGGCCAGGCGCAGACGGCCTATACGCAGATGCTGGTTAACGCCAGTCGGCAATATACGCGCGAAATGGCGCGTGAGGTGGCGGAATACTAAGCTTTATGGCGCATTGTCTCACGGCAGATGCGCCCATTTTAATAGGTAACCATTTGATGTTATAGGTTTTTTGTGGTTGTGGGTATCGTCTATTAATGTAAGCGCGTTGTTTGGATCGATATCCTGCCTAGGTTTTTCCTGCAGCCGCAGGTGCCGTTTTACCTTAACATTCAGAGGCTCAATCAACGAACCCGGCTGCTGTATACCAGCCGGGCACCGTCTTTGCTTTGCGAAGCCTGATCAGCGCAACAGCGGGCAGTCGGGCGGCAGCCGGCAGCGCAGGGCCGCCGGTAACAGCTCCATACGGAAGGTTTTTCCGCTGAGCGGCTCGCCGTCGAGGTTAAACGTCATCTCATGGGGGGCGGTGATCTCAAACCAGGAGGAGACGCCGTCGACAATATTCGGCGAGTTTTCCGGATTCGCCAGGGTGCTGAAGAGGGCAGGGATCAGCTCTTCGCCGGTGAAAATGCGCAGATGCAGCAGACCATCGTTAATCAACGCCTCCGGACATAGCTGCTGGCCGCCGCCCGCCTGGCGGCCGTTGCCGATGCCGATGACCAGCGCATCGCCCTGCCAGTGAAAGTTCTCCCCGCGGATCTCGCAGCGGTCCGGCTTCAGGGTATCCATGCGCATCAGGCCGTGGATTAAATAAGATACACCGCCGAGCGCGGCTTTGAGCTTTTCCGGCGTTTCGGTGGTGATCCGGGTGCCGAACCCGCCGGTCGCCATATTAATAAAGCCGGTCTTATCATTAACCCGGGCGATATCTATCGGCACATCGCGACCGACGATCGCCAGCTTGAGGGCGCTGGCCAGATCCTGTGGAATACCGACGCTGGTGGCGAAGTCGTTGGCCGTGCCCAGCGGTAAAATCCCCAGCGCCATGTTGCTGCCGCGCTCCACCAGCGCGGTCGCCACTTCATTAATCGTGCCGTCGCCGCCGCCGGCGATCACCGTTTCAACGTTCAGCTGCAGGGCTTCATCGATAAACCGCGCGGCATCGCCCTTTTCCCAGGTCACGCGGACGTGAATATCAATCCCTTCATCGCGTAACAGGTTAACCGCTTCGCGTAGCTGCGGTTCATTGGCACCTTTGCCGTTAAGGATCAGTAAGCTGGCAGGAAACGTAGACATCATCAAGGGAACCTTTATTGCTCAATGTTGCATAAAGTGTACCGCATGACGCAAGTGAAGGCCGGAAGAGAGGCAAAAAAATAAGCCCGCGTAAGGGAGATTACGCAGGCTAAGGAGGTGGTTCCTGGTACAACTAGCATTTATGGGTTATGTTTTTCAGCGAAATGGATGATACCTGTTTCGATCGAAACGGTATGTGATCCGATTCTAATATCCTTACATCGTGAAAAAATAACGCAAATTAACTAGTTACCGTGCGGGTTTCTGGTTGTCTGACCAGTAAAGTTGCGCATCAGCAGCGCATACTGCAGGGGCAGGTCGTCCGGCACAGGCAACCATACGGTATAGCCGTCGCCCGGGGCCACCGGCATGGCTTCGCCTTTGCCATTTTCCATGTGCTCGAGGGTGAAGTTGACGTTACCCTGCGGAGTCATCAGTTCAAGGCTGTCGCCAACGCTGAACTTATTTTTGACCGCCACTGCCGCCAGCGGGCCGTTCCGCTCCCCGGTGAATTCGCCGACAAACTGCTGGCGTTCGGAGAGGGAGTAGCCATATTCGTAGTTCTGGTAATCGTCATGGGTATGGCGGCGCAGGAAGCCTTCGGTGTACCCGCGATGGGCCAGCCCCTCAAGGGTTTCCAGCAGGCTGGTATCGAACGGTTTGCCGGCGGCGGCATCATCGATCGCCTTGCGGTAAACCTGGGCGGTGCGCGCGCAGTAGTAGAAGGATTTGGTGCGGCCTTCGATCTTCAGCGAGTGAACGCCCATCTGGGTCAGACGCTCAACGTGGGCGATAGCCCGCAGATCTTTCGAGTTCATGATGTAGGTGCCGTGCTCATCTTCGAAGGCGGTCATGTACTCGCCCGGACGTTTGGCTTCCTCGATCATAAAGACTTTATCGGTCGGTGCGCCAATGCCGAGGGTTGGCTCCACGGTCTGCACCGGAATCGGCTCATATTTGTGAACGATATTGCCGACGTCGTCCTCTTTACCTTCCGCCACGTTGTATTCCCAGCGGCAGGCGTTGGTGCAGGTTCCCTGATTCGGGTCGCGCTTGTTGATATACCCGGAGAGCAGGCAGCGGCCGGAGTAGGCCATGCACAGCGCGCCGTGGACGAAAATCTCAATTTCCATCTCCGGCACCTGGCGGCGGATCTCTTCGATTTCATCCAGCGACAGTTCACGCGACAGGATCACGCGGGTGAGGCCCATCTGCTGCCAGAATTTTACCGTCGCCCAGTTGACGGCGTTGGCCTGCACCGAAAGATGGATCGGCATATCCGGAAAGTTTTCCCGCACCAGCATGATTAAACCCGGATCGGACATGATCAGCGCGTCCGGACCCATCTCCACCACCGGCTTCAGATCGCGAATAAACGTTTTCAGCTTGGCGTTATGCGGGGCGATGTTGACCACCACATAGAATTTTTTACCCAACGCGTGGGCTTCATTGATGCCGAGCTGCAGATTTTCGTGATTGAATTCGTTGTTACGCACGCGCAGCGAGTAGCGCGGCTGGCCGGCATAAACGGCATCGGCGCCATAGGCGAAAGCGTAACGCATATTCTTCAGCGTTCCCGCCGGGGAAAGGAGTTCTGGTTTAAACATGGTGTTCTCGTTCTGATGACAGGTCAGATTCGCCGCACCGGGTGCGGCGAGTTGGGGAGTGTCCCCACATTAAGGGCGGGCATTGTAGCGCCGCGGCGAAGGGGAGTAAATATCAGATGGGTATCTTTCAGTATGGCTAATTTGTTTGCCATTTTGAACCTGGGCAGTGCTCACACTGACAGCACTCATAACGCCTGGTGGGATAGACGCTACGGAGTTTCCCGGGTTGCGGCGTAAACGCCTTACCCGGGTTACGGATTGCAGACGGCGGTGGACTTGTAGCCCGGCTAAGCGCAGCGCGAGCCGGGAAAGGCTCACTACGCCAGCCGGCAGGCGTCGGCTTCCCAGCGGTAGCCAACCCCGTACACGGCGCGGATAAACGACTGTTCGGCGTCCAGCGCCTCCAGCTTGCGCCGCAGGTTCTTGATGTGGCTGTCGATGGTGCGGTCGGTCACTACCCGATAGTCGTCATACAGATGGTTGAGTAGCTGTTCGCGGGAGAACACTTTGCCCGGCTCCTGGGAGAGGGTTTTCAGCAGCCGAAACTCGGCGGGGGTGAGGTCCAGCAGCTTGTCGCGCCACGAGGCCTGAAAACGGCCCTCGTCGACAATCAGCGGACTCTGCGCGTCCAGCGCCTGCAGGTCGCGCTGCGGCTTGCAGCGGCGGAGAATGGTTTTCACCCGGGCGACCACTTCCCGCGGGCTGTAAGGCTTGCAGATATAGTCGTCGGCGCCAATCTCCAGCCCCAGCAGGCGGTCGATCTCTTCGATTTTCGCCGTCACCATCACCACCGGAACGTCGGAGAAGCGGCGAATTTCGCGGCACAGCGTCAGGCCGTCGGTACCGGGCAGCATCAGATCCAGCAGGATCAGGTGCGGCGGAGTCTGGCGAACGTAGGGCAGGACCTTGTCGCCATGGTTAATCAGCGTAGGCGCATAGCCGGCGGCCTGCAGATAATCAATCAGCAGCTGGCCGAGCTTGGGTTCATCTTCCACGATAAGAATGCGCGGGGTGTTTTCATCTACAGGCAATTCAGTCATACGTCTCTCGGTAAATCATGTTCCAGAGGTAACTCAACTTTAATGCTAACCCCGCCAAAAGGCGAATGGTCGGCACGCAGGGTGCCGCCGTGGGCCGCTACGATATTGAGGCAAATCGCCAGCCCAAGGCCGGAGCCGCCGCTGGCGCGGTTGCGCGATCCTTCTGCCCGGTAAAAGCGCTCGCACAGGCGGGCCAGCTGCTCATCGCTGACCCCGGGGGCGCTGTCGGCGAAGTCGATCACCAGCATCCGTCCGCTGCGGCGGGCGGTGATGTGCAGGCTGCCGCCGCTGTCGGTATAGCGCAGGCTGTTTTCCAGCAGATTGTTGAAGAGCTGCATCAGGCGGTCGCGGTCGCCGAAGATCATCGCCTGCTCCGGGAGCGACACCTGGATGCTCAGCTGCCGGCCGGCGAAGCGCTCGCGAAAAGCGCCTGCGGCTACCTCCAGCAGGGTGATGATATCCAGCGAGGTTTTCTGGTAGGCCAGCGCTCCCTCATCGGACATCGACAGCTGATGGAGATCGTCTACCAGCTTGGTGAGGGTGGCCACTTCAGCCTGCAGAGAGGGAATGGATTCAGGGGTAAAACGCCGGACCCCGTCCTGAATCGCCTCCAGCTCGCCGCGCAGCACCGCCAGCGGGGTACGCAGTTCATGGGAGATATCGGCCATCAGGTCGCGACGCATCTGCTGGTTGCGCTCCAGGGTGCTGGCAAGCTGGTTAAAATCCTGCGCCAGGCGGCCGAGCTCATCGCCGCCGGTCACCGTCACGCGGGTGGAAAAGTCGCCCGCCGCCAGCTTATGGGTGCCTTCCACCAGCCGTTTCACCGGCGCCAGCAGGCCGCGGGCCAGCGGGAAGGTGGCCAGCGCGGCAAGCAGGGTGGCGAGGGCGACAATCAGCCAGCTGGTGCGCTTCTGCTGCCGGTCGAAGTTAATGTCGGTATTGCGGGTTAGCCGCTCCACCGGCGAGGCGATCACTCTGCCTACCTCCACGCCGTTGACCATAATGCTGCGCTGGCTGCCGTCCTCCGGCACACGCTCGCGGGGGCCCACCAGCACCCGGCCAGACTGATCAACCACCCAGAACATGGTGCGCCAGCCGTGGGGCGGCATTTCCGGCCTCGGGCGCGGGCCGTCAGGGGGACCATCCGGCGGCGGCCCATCGGGACCGGCGCCCGGCGCGTCCATCGCCCCCGGCTTCATGGCGTGCCCCGGCGGCGAGCGGTCGTCATTATCCCGTTCGAAGGTGCGCAGCAGCTGGAAGATAAAGCGGTCATTGTTGCGCAGAAACGCCCAGCTGCCGTGCTGGGCATACTGCTCGCTCAGCGCGTCGCTAAGCATGGTTAACCGCTGCTCATTGCCGCGCTTGATGTAATCGATAAACCCGCGTTCGAAACTGATGCGCACCGCCCAGTGCATGCTGATCAGCAGCACGATGCAGGTGGCGAAAATAGCGAGGAACAGCTTGCCGGTAATGCCCGGGCGCCAAAATTTCACGATCCACTCCTGTTGCGTCGACGGATGACGGTATTGCTGCCGACGTCATCCGGTACCCGGGAAAAGATGAGCGCCGGCAGGGCGATGATCGCCGCCATGCTCAGATAGGTATAGAGAAAGACCTGATGGGTGCCGGCGGCGTCGAGGCTCAGATGCTGCTGGCCGTACAGCCCCAGCAGCAGCCCGGCGATGGTCACGCCAATACTCATCGACAGCTGCATCACCATCGACAGCAGGCTGTTGCCGCTGCTGGCCAGATCGTCCGGGAGATCTTTCAGGGTCAGGGTATTCATCGACGAGAAGCGACTGGCGTTGATCATCCCCTGCAGAAACAGGATCAGCGGCAGCGCGTAATACCAGCCCGCCAGGGCGCAAAACATAAACAGCAGGCTGACTGCCGCCAGCCCCAGAGTGCTGGCGACCAGCACCCGACGGTAGCCGAAGCGGTTGACCACCTGGACCACGATCCGCTTCATCCCCATGCTGCCGAGCACCATCGGGATCATCATCAGCCCGGCGTGGAAGGGGCTAAAACCGAGGCCGATCTGCAGGAACACCGGGGTCATAAACGGCAGCATGCCGCTGCCGATGCGCCCGGCGAAGCTGCCGCCGAGGCCAAGGGAGAAGGTGCGGTTGCGAAACAGGTTAAGGCTGAACAGCGCCCGGGCGTTACCGCGGGCGTGCCACAGGTAGAGCAGCAGGGCGGCGAGGCCGACGGCCACCAGTCCCGCCAGCCAGGCGGGGGAAATGCCGAGCCCTTTCTGGCCATCCAGCGCCAGGGTCAGGGTCGCCATCCCGGCCGCCAGCAGCACAAAGCCGGCGAGATCGAAGCGTCGGGTCTGCATGGTGTAGTTGGGCATCAGGCAGAGGGTGGCGATGGCGCCGACGATCCCCACCGGGATGTTAATGAGGAAGATCCAGTGCCAGGAGGCGTACTCCACCAGTACCCCGCCCAGCGCCGGGCCGAGCAGCGGGCCGACCTGGCCCGGCAGGGTAACGAAGGTCATCGCCGCCATGTACTGATCGCGCGGGACGATCTTCATCACCGTCAGGCGACCGACCGGCACCATCATCGCGCCGCCGATACCCTGCAGCACCCGCGCCATCACCAGCTGGTCAAGGGTGCTGGCCTGGGCGCAAAACAGCGATCCAGCGGTAAACAGCACGATGGCGGTAAAGAAAATATTGCGCACCCCGACCCGGTCGGCCAGCCAGCCGCTGGCCGGCAGCATCACCGCCACCGTCAGGACATAGGAGACGATGATCATATGCATATGCAGCGGACTCTCCCCAAGGCTTTTGGCCATCGAGGGGAGGGCGGTGTTGACGATGGTGGTGTCCAGCGACTGCATAAAGAAGCCGAACGCCACTATCCATAGCTGCCAGCGCACGCTGGCCGGGAGGTCTGTCATCTTATTCGCTTACCGGTTGAGTGGAATGACGCGAAAAACGCAGCCGCAAACGGTCAAAGAAAAGATAGACCACCGGCGTGGTGTAGAGCGTTAACAGCTGGCTCATCACCAGACCGCCGACGATAGTGATCCCCAGCGGCTGGCGCAGTTCGGAGCCGTCGCCGCCGGAGAGCACCAGCGGCAGGGCGCCGAACAGCGCGGCGAGGGTGGTCATCATAATCGGCCGGAAACGCAGCAGGCAGGCCTGGAAAATCGCCTCTTCCGGCGTCAGGTTGCCGGTGCGCTGCGCCTCAAGGGCAAAATCAACCATCATGATGGCGTTTTTCTTCACGATGCCAATTAATAACATGATCCCGATAAGGGCGATTAGGCTGAACGGGGCATCGAATATCTCCAGCGCCAGCAGCGCGCCCACCCCGGCGGAGGGTAGCGTCGAAAGGATGGTCAACGGATGTACATAGCTCTCGTAGAGCATCCCCAGCACGATATAGACCGTGGCAATGGCCGCGAGGATCAGGATCACCTGCGCGTTCATGGTCTGCTGGAACACCTGAGCGGTACCGGCAAAGGAGCCACGTACGGTGGACGGCACCCCGAGCTGGGTCATCGCGCGGTTAATCGCCTCGCTGGCTTCCGACAGCGAGCGGCCGGTGGGCAGGTTAAAGGAGATTGTGGACGCCGCCGACAGCCCCTGGTGGTTCACCGACAGCGGGGCGTTGGCCGGCTGCCATTTGGCGAAGTAGGCCAGCGGGATCGGCTTACCCTCGCTGTTGATGACAAACATCTTATCCAGGGCGCTGACGTCCTGGGTGTAGGCCGGATCCACCTCCATCACCACCTTGTACTGGTTAAGCGGCTGGTAGATGGTGGAGATCTGCCGCTGGCCGAAGGCGTTGTTCAGCAGGTTGTTGGCGTCCTGAACGCTGATGCCGAGGCGCGACATGGTATCCCGGTCATAGACCAGGTCCATTTCGGCGCCATTGTCCTGCTGATCCGAGTTGACGTCCGCCAGCTCAGGCAGCGCCGCCAGCGCTTTGCGGATCTTCGGCTCCCACTCGCGCAGCGCCGACAGGTCATCGGACAGCAGGGTGTACTGATAGCTGGCGTTCGACTGCCGGCCACCGACGCGGATATCCTGCACCGCCATCAGGAACAGGTTAGCCCCGGGCTCGTAGGCCAGCTTTTTGCGCAGCCGGTCAATCACCTGCTGCGCCGTCTCGTGGCGCTGGTCGCGCGGCTTGAGGGTGATAAACATCATCCCGCTGTTGACCCGCGAGCCGCCGGTAAATCCGGTGACGTTATCCACTGCCGGATCTTCGCGAATGATTTTCATAAAGTCCTGCAGCTTGCCGCGCATCGCCTGGAAGGAGATGCTCTGGTCGGCCTGAATGCCGCCCATCAGCACGCCGGTGTCCTGCTCCGGGAAGAAGGTTTTCGGGATCGAGATATAGAGCCAGACGTTGAGGGCAATGGTGCCCAGCACCACCAGGCCGGTCAGGCGGCTGTGCTTCAGCACCCATTTTAACGATTTACCATAGCCGCCCTGTACGGCCACCAGCAGGCGGCCAAAGCCGCGGTTGCGCGTCGGCTGGTGGGGTTTGCCGCTTTTTAGCAGCCAGCCGCACATCATCGGCGTCAGGGTGAGGGAGACCGCCAGCGAGATGCCGATCGCCACCGACAGGGTGACGGCGAACTCGCGCAGCAGGCGGCCCGGCAGGCCGCCCATCAGCAGCAGCGGCAGAAACACCGCCACCAGCGACAAGCTCATCGACAGGACGGTAAAGCCGACCTCGCGGCTTCCCTGCAGCGCCGCCTGCAGCGGTTTCATCCCCGCCTCCAGATGGCGGGAGATATTCTCCAGCACCACGATGGCGTCATCCACCACGAAGCCGGTGGCGATAGTCAGGGCCATCAGCGACAGGTTATTGAGGCTGAAACCGCATAAGTACATCGCGGCGAAGGTGCCGATTAAGGAAACCGGAACGGCGACGGCGGGGATCAGCGTGGCGCGTCCGGAGCGCAGGAACAGGAACACCACCAGGATCACCAGCGCCACCGAAATCACCAGCGTCTGCTCCACCTCCTCCAGCGAGGCGCGGATGGTCGGCGAGCGATCCTGGGCGATCTGCAGGTCGATGGCCGCCGGGATGGTCTGCTGTAGCTCCGGCAGGCGGGCGCGGATGCTGTCCACCGTCTGAATGATATTGGCTTCCGGCAGTTTGCGGATCATCAGCAGGATCGCCGGCTTGGCGTTGGTCATCCCGGCGTTGCGCACGTCCTGCACCGAATCTGACACGGTGGCAACATCCCCCAGCCGCACCGCGGCGCCATTCTGGTAGTGGACGATCAGCGGCTGATAGTCGGCGGCGGTCTTCAGCTCATCGTTGGTATGCACCTGCCAGCGGTGGGCGCTGTCCTCCAGCGCCCCCTGCGGCTTGCGCACGTTGGCGTCGCTGATGGCGGTGCGCACCGCGTCCAGCGACACGCCCTGGTTGAACAGCGCCTGCGGGTTGAGGTCGACGCGCACCGCCGGCAGGGAGCTGCCGCCGACGTCGACATCGCCGACGCCGTCAATCTGCGCGATGGTCTGCGCCAGCTGGGTGGAGGCGAAATCATACAGCTCACCCTGGGAGTAGGTGTCGGAGGTCAGCGTCAGGATCATGATCGGCGCATCCGACGGGTTGGCTTTGCGGTAGGTCGGCCGGCTGGGCATCCCGCTCGGCAGCAGACTTTGCGCGGCGTTGATCGCTGCCTGGACATCGCGCGCCGCGCCGTTGATATCGCGGTCGAAGTTAAACTCGAGAATGATGCGGGTGCTGCCGAGTGAACTGGAGGAGGTCATCTCATTGACCCCGGCAATCCGCCCCAGGGAGCGCTCCAGCGGGGTGGCCACCGACGAGGCCATGGTCTCCGGCGAGGCCCCCGGCAGCGAGGCGCTGACCATAATCACCGGGAAATCGACCTGCGGCAGCGGGGCCACCGGCAGCAGCCGGAAGCCGAGAATGCCGCACAGGGTGATGGCCAGCGAGATGAGGATCGTCGCCACCGGGCGGTAAATGAAGAGGGCGAAAAACTTCACTTACGCCTCCTCTTCCTGACGCGGGAAGCGGCGCTTCAGGTGCAGCGACAGGCGGTCGAACAGCAGATAGATCACCGGGGTGGTGAACAGGGTCAGCACCTGGCTGAGCATCAGGCCGCCAACCATGCCGATCCCCAACGGACGCCGCAGCTCCGCGCCGACGCCGGTGCTCAGCATCAGCGGCAGGGCGCCGAGCAGGGCGGCGAGGGTGGTCATCAGGATCGGTCGGAAGCGGAGCAGACAGGCCTGGTAGATCGCCTCCCGCGGCGGCATGCCCTGCTCGCGCTCGGCGGCCAGCGCGAAGTCGATCATCATGATGGCGTTCTTCTTCACGATGCCGATCAGCAGAATGATGCCGATGATGGCGATCACGTCCAGCTCGCTGCCCGCCAGCCACAGCGCCAGCAGCGCCCCGACCCCCGCGGTGGGCAGAGTGGAGAGAATGGTGATCGGATGGATAAAGCTCTCATACAGCACCCCCAGGACGATATACATCGCCACCACCGCGGCCACGACCAGCCAGACGGTGCTGCCCAGCGCCGACTGGAAGGCCAGCGAGCTGCCCTGGAACTGAGTGCGAATATCGCTCGGGAAATCCAGCGACTGTTCGGCGGTGAGGATTGCCTCTACCGCTTCGCCCAGCGAGTAGTTGTCCGGAACGTTAAACGAGATGGTGGTCACCGGGAACTGATCGAGGTGGTTCACTGACAGCGGGGTAAAGCGCTGCTCCACCGTGGCGATGGCGGTCAGCGGCACGATGCCGCCGTCGCTGCTGGTCAGGCGGATATTATCCAGCGCCGCCAGGCCCGGGGTCGCCTCGGTATCCTGCTCTAGCACCACGCGATACTGATTCGCCTGGGTGTAAATGGTGGAGATCAGCCGCTGGCCGAAGGCGTTGTACAGCGCGTTATCGACATCGGCCATCGAGATGCCGAGGCGGCTGGCGCTGTCCCTGTCCACCTTGATATAGGCGGCCAGGCCTTTGTCCTGCCAGTCGCTGCTGACGTCGGCCAGCTGCGGCTGGGCCTGCAGGCGACTGAGCAGCGGCGGCACCCAGGTGCTCAACGCCTCGAGGGAGTTCGCCTGCAGAGTGAACTGGTACTGGGTGCGACTCACCGTGGTGTCGATGGTCAGATCCTGGGTCGGCTGCAGATAGAGCGCCACGCCCGGGACACCGGCCACCGCCTGCTGCAGACGGCTAATCACCGTCTGGACGCGGTCGTCGCGTTCATCCAGCGGCTTGAGGTTGATCTGCAGGCGGGCGCTGTTCAGCGCCGGGTTGGTGCCGTCGACGCCGACGAACGAGGTCAGGCTCTCCACCGCCGGATCCTTGAGAATAATGTCGGAAACCTGCTGCTGGCGCTGGGCCATGCTGGCGAAGGAGACCGACTGCGGCGCCTGGAGGGTGCCCTGGATAATGCCGTTATCCTGGATCGGGAAAAAGCCTTTCGGGATAAAGACCCACAGCAGAATCGACAGCGCCAGGGTGCTCAGGGCGACGCCGAGCGTCAGCCACGGGTGGTTCAGCACCCGACTCAGCCAGCGGCCATAGACGGCGATCACCCGGTCAAAGAAGCGCTCGCTGGCCCGCGAGAAGCGGTTCTGCTTACGCAGCGATTCGTGGCTTAACATGCGGGCGCACATCATCGGCGTCAGGGTCAGGGAGACCACCGCCGAGATCAGGATGGCGACGGCGAGGGTAACGGCGAATTCGCGGAACAGGCGGCCAACGATATCGCCCATAAACAGCAGCGGGATCAGCACCGCGATCAGCGAGAAGGTGAGGGAGATGATGGTGAAGCCGATTTCTCCCGCGCCTTTCAGCGCAGCGGCCAGCGGCTTCTCGCCTTTCTCGATATAGCGCGAGATGTTCTCGATCACCACGATGGCGTCATCCACCACAAAGCCGGTGGCGATGGTCAGGGCCATCAGCGTCAGGTTGTTGATCGAGAAGTCGAGGAATACCATCACCGCGAAGGTGCCCACCAGCGACAGCGGCACCGCGACGCCGGGAATAATGGTCGCCGGCACGTTGCGCAGGAACAGGTAGATGATCATCACCACCAGGGCGATGGCCAGCATCAGCTCAAACTGGGTGTCGCGCACCGAGGCGCGAATGTTGGTGGTCCGGTCGGAGAGAACCTGCACCTTCACCGATTTCGGCAGGCTCTCGGTGAGCTGCGGCAGCATCTGGCGAATGCTGTCGGCGGTGTCGATGATGTTGGCCCCCGGCTGGCGCTGGACGTTCATCACGATCGCCCGCTGCTGGTTGGCCCACGCCCCGAGCCAGCTGTTTTCGGCCCCTTGTTCGACGCTGGCGACATCGCCGAGCCGGATCGGCGCCCCGTTCTGATAAGCGATAATCAGGCGGCGGTAATCCTCAGCGGACTGCATCTGATCGTTAGCGGAAAGCGTTACCGCGCGGGCCGGGCCGTCGAGGCTGCCTTTCGCCGAGTTAACGTTGGCGCTGGTGATGGCGGTGCGCACGGTTTCGCTGGTCAGGCCGAGGGCGGCGATGGCCTGGGCGTTAAGCTTCACCCGCACCGCCGGGCGCTGGCCGCCGGCGAGGGTCACCAGACCGACGCCGGAAACCTGAGAGATCTTCTGCGCCACCCGCGTCTCCACCATATCCTCTACCTGGGTCATCGGGATCGCGGAGGAGGTAACGGCGAGGGTCATGATCGGCGGATCCGCCGGGTTCACCTTGCTGTAGACCGGCGGGTTGGGCAGATCGTTCGGCAGCAGGTTGGTGGCGGCGTTAATGGCCGCCTGCACTTCCTGCTCGGCAACGTCCAGCGGCAGGGTCAGCTGGAACTGGAGCGTGACGACCGAGGCGCCGCCGGAACTTTGCGACGACATCTGCTTGAGGCCGGACATCTGGCCGAACTGGCGCTCCAGCGGGGCGGTGATGGCGGAGGTCACCACGTCCGGGCTGGCGCCCGGATAGAGGGTGACCACCTGGATGGTCGGGTAATCGACCTCCGGCAGGGCGGAGACCGGCAGAAAACGGTAGCCGATGATCCCGGCCAGCAGGATCGCCACCATCAGCAGCGTGGTGGCCACCGGACGCATAATAAAAAGCCGGGACGGGCCGCCGGTGCGGCCTGGGGGTAACACCTGCATCAGGAACGCGCTCCGTGTTTACCGCTCTGGCGCGGGGCGGGCTGCGCCTGCTCGCTGCCGCTGGCGGTGACAACTTCCACTTTCGCCCCTTCGGTCAGGCGGTCAATCCCGTCGGTGACCACGCGATCCCCGGCGGAAAGCCCGGCGCTGATGACCACTTTCTGGCTGTCCTGGATCCCCGGGGTGACGCTGTGTTTGCTGACCTTATTCTCATCGTTCAGCACCCATACAAAATGCCCTTCGTTGCCCATCTGCAGAGCGGCGGCAGGGATGACTACCGCGTTCTGCTGGGTGTCCACCAGCAGGCGGGCGTTAACGAACTGGTTGGGGAACAGGGCGTCGTCCAGATTGCTGAAGCGCGCCTTCAGCTTGATGGTCCCGGTGGTCGCATCGATCTGGTTGTCGAGGCTCAGCAGCTCCCCGACGCTGATTTTCTGCTTATTGGTACGGTCCCAGGCTTCGACGCTGAGCGCTTTACCCGCTTTCTGCGCCTGCACCACCGTGGCGATGCTGTTTTCCGGCAGGGTAAAGACCACGTCGATCGGATGCGTCTGGGTGAGAACCACAATCCCGGTGGTATCCCCGCTGGAAATTTGGTTGCCGATATCGACCTGCTTTAAGCCGACGCGGCCGTCGATCGGCGCGGTAATGCGCGTCCAGTCGAGCTGCAGCTGGGCGCTGGCGACGGCTGCTTCATCAGCTTTCACCGTGCCGGCGGATTCCACCACCAGCGACTGCTGGGTGTCGAGCTCCTGGCGGGAGACGAGATTGGTTTTCACCAGCTGCTGGTAACGGGCGAGATCGCGGCGGGCATTCGCCAGAGTGGCGTTATCTTTCGCCAGCTGACCCTGCGCCTGGGCGAGGGCGACTTTAAACTGGCTGGGATCGATCTGCGCCAGCAGATCGCCGGCTTTGACCTGCTGACCCTCCTGGAAGTGAAGGCTAAGCAGCTGGCCGTCGACCCGGCTGCGGACGGTGACGGTATTGGCCGCCGTCACGGTACCCAGCCCGGTGAGATAGCGCGGGACCGCTTGTTCGGTTGCGGTGGCGGCCTGCACCGGCGCCAGCGCGCCGCCAAAGCGGCCATGGCGCGCGCCGCCCGGACCCTGCGGACCCTGCCCGGCGGCGGGCGTCCCGCTGCCGCTCGTTCCACGATCGTGCCAGAACCAGTAGGCGGCCCCGGCGATAATCACTACCGCCAGCGCGGCGCCCCAACGACGTATGTTACTGCCTTTCATTAGTTTACGGTCTCATCCTGAAGCGTTTCGCTGAATGATACTAGTTTAGTGAGGGAAGGGGCCGTAAAAATGGAGGAATTATGAAAAGAAGGTTGAGAAATGTCTGGATAACGGCCGCGACGCCGGGCGTTCTCGCCGCTGATTTCCGGGGTGATATCAACTTTTAGTTTAAAAAAGCAAAAAATAGTTGTATCCGCGGGGGCTTTAATTAGATTTATGCGGTGAATAAATCAGTGCATTCTCATAATAATAAAATATGCACTTAAAAATCAACGTGTTAAAATAATCAGGGGTCATTGCTGTGGCAAACGCAAACAAACTCACGCTCTTCATCGTCGTTTTTATGCTGATGGGGATCCTCTCCGGCGCGGCTATCCATGCCTACGCGACGCCGACTACTATCTCCGCCTGGGCAGACAACATCACGCTGCTGACCGATCTGTTTCTGCGCTTAATCAAAATGGTTATCGCGCCCTTGGTGTTCAGCACCCTGACGGTCGGGATCATGCGCCTCGGCGAGACGGCGACCATCGGCCGGGTGGGCGGTAAGGCGATGGTGTGGTTTATCACTTCATCGGTATTATCCATTCTCGTCGGGCTGGTGATCGTCACCTTCCAGCACCCGGGCGCCGGGCTGAACCTGACGGTACCGAAAGAGGCGGTGGATACCGGCCTGGCGGTCAGCGGCATGACCCTGAAAGGGTTCCTGTCGCATACCATCCCTACCAGCATCACCGAGGCGATGGCCAACAACGAGATCCTGCAGATCGTGGTGTTCTCGATGTTCTTTGGCATCGCCGGCGCGTCGCTGGGCGAGAAGTTTAATGCTCCGCTGGTGGCGGCCCTAAACGTGGTGTCGCACATTATGCTGAAGGTGACCGGCTATGTGATGTACGTTGCGCCGCTGGCTATTTTCGCCGCCATCTCGTCGGTGATTGCCTCGCAGGGGTTGGGGATATTACTCAACTACGCTTCGTTCATCGGCGGTTATTACCTGGCGGTGCTGCTGACCAGCGCGGTGCTGATTGCCGTCGGCTATATGGTGCTGAAGAAAGAGGTCTTCCGTCTGCTGAACATGCTGAAAGATCCGGTGCTGGTAGCCTTTACCACCAGCAGCTCGGAGGCGGCCTATCCGAAGACCCTCGAACGGCTGGTGAAGTTTGGCTGTTCGCGCAATATCGTCTCGTTCGTTCTGCCGATTGGCTACTCGTTTAATCTCGTCGGCTCGATGGTCTACTGCTCCTTCGCCGCGATGTTTATCGCCCAGGCCTATAACGTCCCGCTGAGCTTTAGCGAGATTACGGTCATGATGTTGACCCTGATGCTGGCCTCGAAAGGCATCGCCGGGGTACCGCGCTCGGCGCTGGTGGTGCTGGCGGCCACTATCCCCAGCTTCCATATCCCGGTTGCCGGGATCCTGCTGCTGATGGGCATCGACCATTTCCTCGATATGGGGCGCTCCGCCATCAACGTACTGGGTAACGGCATCGCCACCGCTATGCTGTCGAAAAACGAAGGTCTGATGACCGACGAGGAAGCGCAGCCGGACTGGCAAGTGGAGAAAGTGGAAGCCTGATCCTGCCGCGCCCTCGCGCAGAGGGCGCCATTCCACACCGAAAAAAAGACCCCTGACAGGCACGTCAGGGGCAATGTGACGAAGTATCAGTTTTCCTCGTAAATAGTCTTTTTTCTTATATAAAGGCGCGCGGTAACGTCTTTATACCGAGGAAGCGTCAGAGTTTAACGTTATGTCTGGCAGCGCTGGCGCTTTTTTAGCATCCTGTGGCTATTTTCGGATTTACGACAATATCGCCAGGCGAATATCTTATTCTCTTCTGCTCGCTATTTACCTACCAGCGCTCTCGTAACAGATTCATAAACTGGAAAAAGTCATGGTTATTATTCAGACTGTATTTTTCCATAATCTTATTTTTATGATAGGCGGCGGTACGGGGACTGACGCGCTGCAGGGCGGCGATTTTACTCATATCCATCCCTTCGAGAATACCGTGCACCACGGCGGTCTGCGAGCGCGACAGCACGCGGTGCGGGCAGCTGGCGCAGCTGAGTTCCCGACCCGCGGCGTCGGTGGCTGACGGGCTCATACAATGCTGGAGCTCGCTTTTAATGATCGTCAGCAGTTGCGGAATACTGGCGGTTTTTAGCGAAACAAAAATAACCCCTTTCAGGCAGTTAATCATGAAATCATCTTCCGGCAACTGGTCGTAGCTGTGGAGGATAATCAGCGAACTGCCTTTTTTCCTGTTTTTAATCAGCGTATTGCACAGGTAGATTTCGCCGGGGATCACTTCGCAAATGATGATGTCTTCCCCTGACAGGTCATTATTACGCCAGGAAAAACGCGCCCGTATTTCGCCCTGCGTGAGGTCATTGACCATAGCCATCAGCGATTCACGGACAAAGGTATTGCGGGTGTTGATGGTGACATTAATGTTTCTCATGGCGTTATTTCCTTACGCAAAAACATAACGCCATGCTGTGACACATCCTCCGGGCGTATGCGGTGTGTTGACTGTATTAAAGTACCTACAATATGTTTTTATTATTCTACAGTGAATTATTTACGACGCATTGAACGCTTATCGTTAAAGGTAAATTTCTGCCGTCTCCTGTCTTTCAGATAGGAAATAAAACTGTATACAGAGATGCTGAAGAAAAAAATGCATAGCAATAAAACTAACCACGTTTGCATGGCCATTGTTTATACCTTGTTTGTGTTGCATGGTGTCAGAATTTGCCGCGAACGGCTAATACGTTTTGTTATATGCTTTTCTGTCCGATGAAAATCATACGACATCATCCTGATGTAGTAGCACTATAAGAAAGTTCTTAAGGTTATCGTCAGTCTCATTCCTCTCATTTCTCTCAGAAAATGAGAAAAATTAACACTTGCGAGTCATTCATATCCCGCGCGGCCGCCGACATGCCCCGTCGTTCAGGAGATAAAGGCCAGCCCCTTACCAAAGATTGCGCGTACGGGCAGGTGGATCCCCTGCTGGCGAGCCTTGTGGCGCAGGCGGCTAACCACCACGTCGATACGGTGCAGGTCAGGCTCGCTTTCATGGGCAAACAGGCAAGCATGAAGATCCAGTTTGCTACACACTTCGTTGCGATTGCGCATTAAGAGTTCCACCAGGCGATATTCCTGCTGGGTTAATTCCAGCGCCCGGGCGTCTGGGGAGATCAGTTTATCCTCATGCAGACGCCACAGTCCGGTAGCGGGAGCGGGAGCGGGGGCGGCGCTGGCCATCTCTGGCTGCTGAGGGGCCGGCCGATCCTGCTGCAGGCGGGCGCCGAGGGCGGTCAGGGTCTCCGCGAGATGGGCGAAGTTAACCGGCTTGATCAGATAGGCATCGGCCCCGAGGCTCAGCGCCTGCAGTTTATCCTGCTGTTGGCCGCGGGCGCTGACCACCACCAGACCGTAGTGCCCCAGCTCGTGCAGGTAGCTCAGCACGCTGAAGCCATCCTCGCCGGGCAGACCGATATCAATCAGCACGATGTCCACCGGATGGCTGTGCAGTTGCCGCCAGAAGGCCTCAGCGCTCCGCGTCCCCCATACCTCGAAGCCGCGATAGCCCAACCAGGCCAGCAGTTCATCCAGCAGATCGGGGTTATCTTCAATTATCGCCAGCCGTAAAGCCATGCGTCGTTCTCCTCTTAAGCAACCGTGGGGAGGGTGAGAATAAAGGTGCAGCCGTCCGGGCCATGCTCGGCCAGCCACAGTTTGCCATCATGAGCCTGCACGATCTGACGCGCAACATACAGTCCGAGACCGGTGCCGCCCGGCACCGGCGACGTATGTTCCCCGCGGCGATAGCGCTCAAAGATCAGTTCCGCCTGTCCGGCGGGGAGCCCAGGGCCGTAGTCGCGAATGCGCAGCTCTGTTTGCCCGGCATCAGCGTGAATATCGATGGTGATTTCGCCCGGCGGCGAATACTTGACCGCGTTATCCAGCAGGTTAGCGATGGCGATGCACAGCAGACCGGCATCGGCCTGCAGCTGGGGGCTTTCCACCGCGCCGTGATGGCGGATGTTCAGGTAGTGATCATGGGAGATGGCTACCACCGAGGCGGCCATGTTGATCACCGCCAGCAGGGCGGTCTGCTGGCGGTCAACGTGTAGATCGTGGGAGGCGAGGCGCGCGTCGGCGAGGCAGTTATCGGTGAGCTGTACCAGACGGGTGGCGGCGCGGCCGATGCGATCGAAGCGCGCCTCCTGGCTGGCGGAGGCCGCCGAGAGGCGGAGATTCTCCAGCGCAGCCTGGATCACCGCCAGCGGGGTGCGGAATTCGTGCGCCACCATGCCCATAAACTGCCGCTGGTGGAAGCTGGCCTCGCGCTCAATCTGCAGCTCGCGCGCCAGGCGCTGCTTCTGCTCCAGCTGGCGGTTTTCAGCCCGCACCCGCAGGATGGCAATGATCAGCACCGTAATGATGTGGACGATCAGCGCATACTGCCAGAGGGAATAGATCGCCATATGAAACGGGATAATACCGTGGATCGACAGCTGCACCAGCACCGCGGCGGCGACATAGAACGGCGGCAGGAGCCCCAGCAGGAGAGTGTTGCGGTCGATAGCTTTTTTGCGCCACAGCCACCAGGAGGTGAACAGCAGCACCGGAGTGATAATGATAAAGATCACTCCTTCAATCTGCATCGCGAGGCCGTAAAAACCCAGCGGAATACTGACCTGCAGCAGCAGGTTGAGCACCACGGCGGCGATCAGCAGCCGGTAAAGCCGCGGCATATTTTTCTTTAAATCGAATATCTCACTGTGTAGCCAGAGGGCGGTGGCATAGCTGAACAGCGAGAGGCTGCTGATCATAAAATCCTGGAAGGGCAGCGCGGCGTGGCCGAAGAACCACTCCGGGAAGCCGTGCAGGGCAGCCACCAGCGGATAATTGAGCGAGAAGAAGCAGATGCCCCATAGCAGACGCCGGCGCAGGGCCAGGGCCAGCCACAGCGCCACGCCGCTGGCGACCGCCGCGAGACCAAAATAGAAGCTCCAGAAGGCGGTGTCGGCGGCGGCCCGTTGCACATAGGCCTGCGGCGAAGAGAGCGAGGCCAGCAGGATCAGAGTGCTGGTGCTCTGCAGACGAAAGACTATCTCATAGCCGGCGGCGGTCGGCGGCGGAGGGAGGATCAGCACGCTTTCCCGATAGTGAAGATCGCTCTCGCGGGCCGGGTCGCGGTCGCCAAAGGTACGCGCTGTCCACGGCGCGTCGCTGCCCAACGGCCGGTAATAGAGAGTCAGGTGGTCGACGAAAGAGGGACCAATCTGCAGCCAGCGCGACTCGTCGGCAAACCAGCTGCCAGGCAGCTCGCTGCGCAGCCACAGGGTTTTGCGTGAATAGCCGAAGGAGGGGATCTGCCGGGTGGTGGCGAGCCGGTCCACGGGCAGGTCGGCAAAGCGATCGATGGTCATCTGGCCGCTGTCGTCCGCGTACCATTCGACGGGGATATCCGTCCCCAGTTGTCGGGGCGCCGCCTGCGCCTGTGGGGCGGCCAGCAGCAAGAGCAATCCGCAGCTGACCAGCCAGCCTGCCAGGAACTGCGGCCGGCAACGCCGGACCGCCGCGAAAATCGCAGACACCCTTTTCAATCACGCCCCCTTGCGGCATGCAAAGATTACTGACCGCAGACGACTGGCTACGGTATGGATAATACGCCCCCTGAATCGGAGGAAAGTGGACAGGCCTGTCCGGAAGAACAGGCCATTTTGCGTGGGAGACCAGGAATATTCCAGCGTAATCTGCAGCGCCACGATCAGGACAGACCTGCTGCGCGGCAGCGCCGGGGGGGACTAGCGGAAAACCACCTGCGCCCAGCGGGCCAGCCCGGCGGTTACCGAGCCAAAATCATCGCCACCGGCCAGCGGAATACCGGGCAGCCGGGCCGCCAGCGCCTTTTTGATCAGCGGCGAGCGGGCGCTACCGCCGGTAAGATAGATCACATCCGGGGTGGTCTGGCTGCTGTCGAGGGCGAGCTGCACCTGCTCCATAATGCGGGCCAGAGGCTGATCCAGCGCCGCTTCCAGACCCTGCTGAGCGATATCGGTAGCCAGCTCGTCCTGAATAAACGGCAGCGCGGTCTCAACGCGGGCGGCGCTGGAGAGGGCGATTTTGCTCTCTTCGGCGCTGCGCACCAGGCGATAGCTCAGACGCTGACGCCAGACCTTCAGCAGCAGGGCCACCTTATCGGCATCCCGGGCGCTACGCAGCAGATCGTTCAGCAGTCGGCCATTGGCGGTACTGTAGAAATCGCTCTGCGCCGGGACGTCGTTGATCGCCACCGCATTCCACCACGGGAGGATCGGCAGCGCGGTGCCTTTCTCCGTTTCGCCGCCCATGCCGAGGAGGGGCATCAGGCATTTAAAGGCCAGGGCAATGTCGAGGTCGTTACCGCCGATGCGGCAGCCGCTGTGGCCGAGCAGGCTCTGCTGGCGGTCGGCGCGCTCCCGCCACTGCGGGCCCATCAGCAGCAGGGAACAGTCGGTGGTGCCGCCGCCGATATCGACGACCAGCACCCTCTTCTCTTCATTGAGGGTAGCTTCGAAATCCAGGCCGGCGGCCACCGGTTCAAACTGGAAGACCACGTCGCGGAAACCGGCGCGGAGGGCTGCCCGCTCAAGGATCCCCTGCGCCTGGGCGTTGGCGTCGTCGCCGCCGAGGCCCTGGAAGTTAATCGGTCGGCCAATCACCGCCTGGTCAATCTGCTCGGGCAGCTGGCTTTCCGCCTGCAGTTTGATGTGCAGCATCATGGCGCAGACCAGGTCTTCAAACAGGGCCACCTGCTGCGGCTTGAGGCCGCTGGCGCCGAGGAAGGACTTTGGCGATTTAACGAAGTAGACCTCTTGCGGATCTTCAACATATTGATGCAGTGAGGCGAGGCCGAACTGCACGCTGTTGCGCAGCACCTCGATGTCTTCGTCGCGGTTGGCGGCAATCGCCCGGCGCAGCAGCGCCTGGTTTTCGTCGCTGTGGGTGGGCACATCGTGATGGCGATAGAGCCACTCACTGACCGCTTCGCGCGTCGGCGCGCAGAGCATCGAGGGCAATAGGGCGCTGCCGTTTTCCAGCGTCAACAGCTGGGGCTTGTTTTCCCGCATCACGGCCACCGAACAGTTGGCGGTGCCGTAGTCAAAACCAATAAACATCGTCTGCAAAATCCCCATGCCGGTGAAGAAGGGGGGCGACTTTAGCGGATCGCCGTCATGGCGACAACCGGAATTTAAAAGCAAGGCGCTGACGGTGAAGGGCGACTATCATTGAAACGCTATATAAAGGAGAGCTTATGGTGTTGTTACCCTGGACCCCGCCTTACGACTGGGCGTGGATGGTTGGTTTTCTGCAGGCGCGTGCGGTCGCTGGCGTCGAGCGTTTTCATGACGGCGGCTACAGCCGCAGCTTTCGCGTAGCAGGCCACGGCGGGCTGATTCATCTGGCGCCGGACGAGGAGGCGCAGGGCCTGCGGGTGACGCTCTCCCCGGGGCTGCAGCCGGTGGCTGAGATCTGCTATGCGCGAATTGGCCAGCTGTTCGATCTGGCCTGCGACCCGCAGCAGGTCGCTCGCACGCTGGGCGACCTGGCGCAGGCGCGACCGGGGCTGCGCCTGCCCGGGGCGCTGGACGCTTTCGAACAGGCGGTGCGCGCGGTGCTCGGCCAGCTGGTGAGCGTGGCGATGGCCGCCCGGCTCACCGGCAAAGTGGCGGCCGGCTGGGGCGAACTGCTGGCGGACGCCCCCGGCTATGCCTTATTCCCGACGCCGGAGGCGCTCTCCCGGGCCGATCCGCAGGGGCTGAAGGCGCTGGGGATGCCGCTTCGCCGCGCGGAGGCGCTGATCCACCTCGCCCGGGCGGCGCTCAGCGGCGAGCTGCCACTGACGGCGCCGGCGGATATCGACGCCGGGCTGCGTCAGCTGCAGACTCTGCCCGGGATTGGCCGCTGGACGGCAAACTACTTTGCCCTGCGCGGCTGGCAGGCGAAGGATATCTTTTTGCCGGACGACTACCTGATTAAACAGCGCTTTCCGGGAATGACGCCAGCCGCCATCGCCCGCTATGCCCGCCGCTGGCAGCCGATGCGATCTTATGCGCTGTTGCATATCTGGTATACCGATGACTGGGCGCCGGCGGCGGAATAGCCGTCCGGGGCGCATACCACTGGTATCGGGACGCTGAAATCCCTATAATTGCCGCGTTTGGCGGTCCGCCGCCACCCTCCATCTCTATCCAGGTTAATCAGGTCGCAAAAATTTATGACTGATATGTCCCATCAGTGCGTCATTGTAGGTATCGCCGGCGCATCGGCTTCTGGCAAAAGTCTTATTGCCAGTACTCTCTATCGCGAATTGCGTGAACAAGTTGGCGACGAACATATTGGCGTCATTCCGGAAGACAGCTATTACAAAGATCAAAGTCATCTGTCGATGGAAGAGCGCGTCAAAACCAACTATGACCACCCGAGCTCAATGGACCACAGTCTGTTGTTCCAGCACCTGCAGATGCTGAAAAGCGGCCAGCCGATTGAACTGCCGGTCTACAGCTACGTCGAGCATACCCGCACGCCGAACACCATTCACGTCGAGCCGAAGAAGGTGATTATTCTTGAAGGGATCCTGCTGCTGACCGACGCGCGTCTGCGTAACGAGCTCAACTTCTCTATTTTCGTCGACACCCCGCTCGATATTTGCCTGATGCGCCGCATTAAGCGCGACGTAAACGAGCGTGGCCGCTCCATGGACTCGGTGATGGCCCAGTACCAGAAGACTGTGCGCCCGATGTTCCTGCAGTTTATTGAACCGTCGAAGCAGTATGCCGACATCATCGTGCCGCGCGGCGGCAAAAACCGCATCGCGATTGATATTCTGAAGGCCAAAATCAGTCAGTTCTTTGAATAACCTGGCCGAATTGTGTAACGTGCAAAGAGTAGCCCTGTTGCCCTCTCCGCCGCGAAGCGTGCGGGAAGCAGCCTTATAAGGAGAAAGCCCATGCGTCTGTGTGACCGAGATATCGAAGCCTGGTTGGATGAAGGGCGACTGGCCATCAATCCGCGCCCGCCCGTTGAGCGTATTAATGGCGCGACGGTTGATGTACGGCTGGGTAATAAATTCCGCACCTTCCGCGGCCACACGGCGCCGTTTATCGATTTAAGCGGTCCGAAGGCCGAGGTCAGCGCCGCGCTGGACCGCGTGATGAGCGAAGAGATTGTCCTGCCGGAAGGGGAGGCCTTTTTCCTGCATCCGGGCGAACTGGCGCTGGCGGTGACTTATGAGTCAGTCACCCTGCCTGCCGATCTGGTGGGCTGGCTCGACGGACGCTCCTCACTGGCGCGGCTGGGGCTGATGGTGCACGTTACCGCGCACCGCATCGACCCGGGCTGGTCCGGCTGCATCGTGCTTGAGTTCTACAACTCCGGCAAACTGCCGCTGGCGCTGCGCCCGGGGATGCCCATCGGCGCGCTGAGCTTTGAACCCTTATCGGGCCCGGCGGCGCGGCCATATAATCGCCGTGAAGACGCCAAATATCGCGACCAACAGGGCGCGGTGGCGAGCCGAATCGACAAGGATTGATAACGTCAACGGGGTGTTGCTGAGGGTGCCATGAGACGAATACTGACAACGCTGATGATCCTGCTGGCGGTCATTGTCGCCGGGCTTACCTCGTTGGTATTGCTGGTCAATCCCAACGATTTTCGCGCCTATATGGTGCATCAGGTGGCAGAGCGCAGCGGTTATCAGCTTGAACTCGATGGCCCGTTGCGCTGGCACGTCTGGCCGCAGCTCAGCATTCTCAGCGGACGCATGACGCTGACCGCCCGAGGCGCCGAAGAGCCGGTGATCCGCGCCGACAACATGCGCCTCGACGTGGCGCTGTTGCCGCTGCTTTCGCACCAGCTGCAGGTGAAGCAGGTGATGCTCAAGGGGGCGGTGATCCAGCTGACCCCGAAAACCGAGGCGGTTCGCGACAGCGCCGCGCCGGTGGTGCCGCATGACAACACCCTGCCGCTGGCTCCGGAGGACCGCGGATGGTCCTACGACGTGCGCCAGCTGCAGGTGGCCGACAGCGTGCTCTTCTTCCAGCATGAGAACGGCGAGCAGGTGACCGTGCGCGACATCCGCCTGCAGATGGAGCAGGATGAGAACCACCGGGCCACCGTCGATTTCTCCGGCCGCGTCAACCGCGACCAGCGCGACCTGGCGCTGAGCTTCTCCGCCACCGTGCAGGGTGGCGACTATCCGCACTCGTTAAAAGCCGACTTTAGCCAGCTCAGCTGGCAGCTGCGCGGCGCCGAGCTGCCCCCCGACGGCATCAATGGTCAGGGGAGCCTGCAGGCCAGCTGGCAGGAAGATAGCAAGACCCTGCGCTTTGATAATCTGAACCTGATGGCCAGCGGCAGCACCCTCACCGGCAACGGCAGCGTGGTGCTGGGAGACCGCCCGGACTGGTCATTGGATCTGCATGCCACCACCCTGAATCTCGACAGTCTGCTGGCATCCTCTTCGCCGGCGACCGACAGCAGCGCCAGCCAGCAGGGCCAGAGCCAGACGCGACCGCTGCGTCCGGTGATCGCCGACAGCGATGAGCGCGAAGATTATCAGAGCCTGCGCGGCTTTAACGGCCGGATGGCCCTGAGCGCCGACCAGCTGCAGTGGCGCGGCCTGAACTTCACACAGGTGCAGAGCGAAATCAGCAATCAGCAGGGGCTGCTGAGGGTCAGCAAAATGCAGGGCAACCTCGACGGCGGCCAGCTCTCCCTCCCCGGGACCCTTGATGCCCGCGGCGACACGCCGCAGGCGACGTTCCAGCCGGCGCTGCAGAACGTGGAGATTGGTTCGCTGATCAAAGCCTTCAACTATTCATTAAGCCTGACCGGCAAGCTGTCGCTGACCGGCGAGTTTTCCGGAACGCGCATTGACGCGGATGATTTCCGCCGTCACTGGCAGGGCCAGGCGCAGCTCCAGATGACCGATACCCGAACCGAAGGACTTAACTTCCAGCAGCTGGTGCAACAGGCCGTGGAGCGCAGCACCAACGTGCGGGCGCAGGAAAACTATGACAATGCCACCCGCCTGGATGCCGTGAGCAGCCAGCTCACGCTGGATAACGGGCTGGTGACGCTGAACCGCCTGCAGGGGCAGTCCGATGTGATGGCGATGACCGGCGAAGGTCAGCTCGATCTGCAGAAAGAGAACTGCGATATGCGCTTTAACGTGCGCGTGCTCGGCGGCTGGAAAGGCGAGGGCAAACTTATCGACCGCCTGAAACAGACCGCTATCCCGCTGCGCATCTATGGCGACTGGCAGTCGCTGAGCTACAGCCTGCAGGTCGACCAGATCCTGCGCAAACAGCTGCAGGATGAAGCGAAGCAGCGCCTCAACGACTGGGTCGAACGTAATAAAGGCAGCAAAGAGAGCAAAGACGCCAAAAAACTGCTCGATAAGCTGTAATCGTCCAGACCATCAGCCCGGGACTTCCGGGCTGTGTCATTGTCGTCAAAGTGTGATGTCACCTTAATGTCGGGCGGCGGCTGCGCCTGATCCGGCCAGGATTGTGCTGCAGGGGGTAATTCCCCGGTTTGTGTCGCCCTCCCGTAGGCCTGATAAGCGAAGCGCCATCAGGCAGTGTGGCGGCTGTAGAGCATCAATTCCTGTGATGTGAGCATGTCGTCAAAGTGTGATGTCACGTTAATGCCGGGCGGCGGATACGCCTGACTAGGCCTGGGTTGTGCGGCAGGGGGGAATTCCCCGGTTTGTGTCGCCATTCCGTAGGCCTGATAAGCGAAGCGCCAGCAGGCAATAAACAGGGTACCTGGCTATCAATTTTACGGCCCGGGATACCCCGGGCCGTTATTTATCCCTTAGGATTACACCTCATAATCCAGCTCATCCTGCTTTACCGGCGGGACGATCTGCACCTTTTGCACCCGATGGCTGTCGACCTGCAGCGTGCGCAGGGTATAACCGTCAATCTCAATGGTTTCCCCCACCTGCGGCACATGCTGCAGATACTCCATCAGCAGACCGGCAACGGTGTGGTACTCACGTTTATCATCCAGTGGCAGTGGAACGTACTGCACCAGATCCTCTAGCGGCATATGGCCGTTAACCGTCCACGAACCGTCCTGATGATGCTGAATATCGTGCCGGGCGTCGATCTCCTCCACCTCGTTGGGCAGGTTGCCGGCGATGGTCTCCATCACGTCGCTCAGGGTCACAATCCCCTCGACGGAGCCAAACTCGTCCACCACAAAGGCAAAGTGGGTGCGGGCCTGACGGAACTGCTCGAGCGCGGAGAGGAGCGGCAGCCCCTCCGGAAAGACCAGCGGCTGGCGCACCAGCGCTTGCAGATCCAGCGGCTCCTGGCGCAGGGACTGCTGGAGCAGGTCGATAACATGCACCACTCCCAGCAGGTCTTCATTATCTTTCCCGCCAGTCACCACCAGGCGGGTATGCTGATTTTTTTCCACCAGGCTGCGGATCTCTTCCTCCGGCGCACTGAGGTTGATGCGCTCGATATCATGGCGGGAGGTCATAATACTGCTGACGCTGCGCTGATTCAGGTTCAGCACCCGCTCAATCATCAAGCGTTCCTGCGGATTAAACAGCGGATGATGATCCTGATCGGCGACTAGTGACGCTGTGTTAGCATCCAGTTCAGCTTTTTCTTTCTGACCGCTCAGCAGGCTCATCACCGCCTCGGTGGTGCGCTGACGCAGCGTCATATTGGCGGAAAGAAAGCGACGGCGGTTAAACAGCGCCAGCTGGTTAAGGGCTTCAATCATCACCGAGAAGCCAATTGCCGCATATAAATAGCCTTTCGGAATAATAAAGCTGAAGCCTTCAGCAATCAGGCTGAAGCCGATCATCAGCAGGAAGCTCAGACAGAGGATGACAATGGTCGGGTGGCTGTTAACAAAGCGCGTCAGCGCCTTGCTGGCCATCAGCATCAGGCTGATGGCGATAACCACGGCGGCCATCATCACCGCCAGGTGATCGACCATGCCGACGGCGGTGATCACCGAGTCGAGGGAGAAAATGGCGTCGAGCACCACGATCTGCGCCACCACTGCCCAGAATTTCGCCCCTTTGCGCTGGGTGGGGTTATCGCTGTCTTTCCCCTCCAGCCGCTCATTAAGCTCGACGGTCGCTTTGAACAGCAGGAATAAGCCGCCAAACAGCATGATTAAATCGCGGGCGCTAAAGCTGAAGTCGCGAAAAGCAATTAACGGTTTGGTCAGGGTGACCAGCCAGGAGATAGAGGCCAGCAGCAGGAGACGCATGACCATCGCCAGCATCAGACCAGTGATCCGCGCGCGGTCGCGCTGGGCGGGCGGGAGCTTTTCGGCGAGGATAGCGATAAAGACCAGGTTATCGATGCCCAACACCAGTTCGATAACCACCAGCGTGACGAGACCTGCCCAGATTGACGGATCGGCAATCCATTCCATATGTATTAAAACCTGTACGACTGCGGTATGTGTTACCACGATCATGGATAAGATGAGTCTAAAATGCAATAACGACGCGGATATCGCCCTGCCATGGATGGATATATTTCCAGCACATAAAGCGAACCGATAAGAATTATGTTCCGGTAAAGAACAGTGAAAAAATAACACCATGGCGACTGCTCTGGAATAAGCGAGCCGGTATCAGAACTTTTTCGGCTGCGTATCAGCGAGGGCGGTAAAAGGGCTTCATCCCACGGTTTGTCACGGCGAGCATTGATGCACACAGGAGAAGCGAAGCGCGAAGCCCGCTCACAAAACCGGCAAAATTCATATTATGAAGTGAGCGCAGAATAGGGCAGATCGCAGTTCATAGACGCGGAATTGCGGTAATATGTCACCATATCTGGCTGTTTATGCTGAAATATATTGTCTGGCAAAATTTATTATCTATATCTATTCTTTGCGGGCACAGGCGCGGCGTGGCGGGCACGGCGCCCCGGAAAGCCCGCCTGGCGCGCCTCTCCGCCACATGGCGCCGTGCATGAAACGAGCCGCTGAATAACCTGAACGAAAATAAGATTATTCTCAGCTCTAACTGTTGGTAAATGGAAGTTGTGTGTATTCTTTTAGGTGACAGTGAATTTAAGAATTTGGCGGGCAGATGCCCGGGCAGTATCCGTGTATTATCAGTTTCAATGGATTTGTGACATGTACAATTTTGCATAACTGCGTGTTTTGCAACCAAACAGGTGAAGATGAATATGGCGAATTTGAAAGCGGTTATTCCGGTCGCAGGACTAGGCATGCATATGCTGCCGGCCACAAAGGCAATTCCAAAGGAGATGCTGCCGATCGTTGATAAGCCAATGATTCAGTACATCGTTGATGAAATCGTCGCCGCCGGGATCAAAGAGATTGTCCTGGTGACGCACTCCTCGAAGAACGCGGTGGAAAACCACTTCGACACCTCCTACGAGCTGGAAGCCCTGCTGGAACAGCGTGTGAAGCGCCAGCTGCTGGCGGAAGTCCAGGCCATTTGCCCGCCGGGCGTAACTATCATGAACGTGCGCCAGGCACAGCCGCTGGGTCTCGGCCACTCCATCCTCTGCGCCCGCCCGGTCGTCGGGGATAACCCGTTTGTCGTGGTGCTGCCGGATATTATCCTCGACGGCGGCACTGCGGACCCGCTGCGCTATAACCTCGCCGCCATGGTCGCCCGCTTTAACGAGACCGGCCGCAGCCAGGTGCTGGCGAAACGCATGCCGGGGGATCTCTCCGAATATTCCGTGATTCAGACCAAAGAGCCGATGGTGGCGGAAGGGCAGGTTGCGCGTATCGTTGAGTTTATTGAAAAACCGGACGAGCCGCAGACCCTGGACTCCGACCTGATGGCGGTGGGGCGCTATGTGCTGTCGGCGGATATCTGGGCCGAACTGGAACGTACCGAGCCGGGCGCATGGGGCCGTATCCAACTGACCGACGCCATTGCCGAACTGGCGAAGAAGCAGTCCGTCGACGCGATGCTGATGACCGGCGAAAGCTACGACTGCGGGAAGAAAATGGGCTACATGCAGGCCTTCGTCACCTACGGGATGCGTAACCTGAAAGAAGGCGCCAAATTCCGCGAAAGCATTAAAAAACTGCTGGCCTGAACGCCAGCCTGAGACCGAGCGGCAGGCTCTGAACATCTGTCCTGCCGCTCATAACGTTATGCAGAAATTATTCATAACGTGAATGTTATAACGATTGTAAAGAAACGTATGGCTTCGGAGACTTCTGGTAGTTTGTCTCTGGCCTCTGTGGTGCAATGGTCGGAGTAGCGGCAATAATGCTTTATGAATAGTCACTTAGTGCGACAATTCTTAAAGCGCAGGGAAAGCGGTCAACGTCAGCCAAAAATAAAACTTGACTGCGATCATGTTTCAGCTTTAAACATCTCACTTGCATGCATAAAAATGTGAAATGAATTGGCATGCGAGCTGGTACAGACATTACGGATAATCCCTGAGCACGGCAGTGGACAACATCGAAGGATCACAGGTATATGAACTGGCAACTCATCTCATTTTTTGGCGATAGCACCGTTTTGCTGCCCAGCGCAGCGGCGCTGTTTATTGTCCTGATGCTGCGTAAAACGTCGCGGTTGCTGGCGTGGCAGTGGAGTTTGCTGTTCGGCATCACCGGCGCCATTGTCTGCGCCTCCAAACTGGCCTTTATGGGCTGGGGTCTGGGCATTCGTGAGCTGGATTACACCGGCTTCAGTGGCCACTCAGCGCTCTCCGCGGCCTTCTGGCCTATCTTCTTATGGCTGCTCAGCGCTCGTTTTTCGGCGGGTGTGCAAAGAGCAGCGGTCGCCACCGGCTATGTTTTAGCCGCAGTGGTGGGGTATTCACGGCTGGTCATCCATGCGCATTCCGTCTCGGAAGTGATAGCTGGCCTGCTGCTGGGCGCTGCCGGCAGCGCTTTGTTCCTGCTGCTGCAAAAACGTACCGCCCGTGCGGATAGCGTGAATATTTCCTGGGGCGGCGCTGTGTGCCTGGTGATGGTCCCGCTTATCCTGTTGCATAGCGGCAATAAGGCGCCAACTCAGTCCCTGCTGGGGCAAATTGCTATTGCGGTAGGCCCGCTGGATAAACCCTTTACCCGCAACGACCTGTACAAGCAGGTCTGGTAATTGCCATTTGTTTTACAGGGGAAATTAAGTTTTTGCTGGTTAATTAGTCAAATAAGAAAATAATCTACTATATGCCGGGCTATTGATAATTCATATTTATGAAATAATGAAGTGCTACTACATTGCTATTGCATATTTGCCTGGATATAGCCGTGTTCAGACGTTTCTTAAATGCGATGAGAAAGAACCTGGAGCACGTCTGCTGAATATTCCGTTACCAGGAAACTATTAGAAATTGTAGTTGACTTAGACGCCATCATCTGATTTTTGAACGACGCGACATTAACGTAAAAGATCTTGTTTTACAGATGGTTAGCTTCATGCTTGATAGGTTAGCAACAACGGGACACTGTCTGGCCGTTTAACTTAGTGAATAATCTTAAGTGTTGACCGCTTATTTTTGCCAATAAAAGAGCAGGCGGTATTAAATGGCAGATATTCGGTAACAAGACTCCCAATTGTGACCGAAATCCCGTAAACTTAACGCCGCAAAAAATAAAGGCCTGACCAATTTATCACCCACAGGCCGATAAATACGCCGTTCAGGTAGTCAGTGCGCTGGTAGCTGTTAAGCCAGGGGCGGTAGCGTCGCTGAAACCACCTGCTGCAACACAAAACACCTTCTTTGAACGGCTATAAAAATCGACACTCTCTGGGTGATTAACGCGATGAGATATCTATGATGCTTATCAAATATCCTCAAAAAGGGTCAGGAGCGGCTGCTGATATCACCTTTAAACCAACTTTCCCGTCTCATCGATAGCCTGTAGGGTAAAATTCGCCTACATTGTGAGCTGGGTGGAAGTTATAAGGCTAACAAGCAGCTTAGGGTAACTGTACTTGCCTCGCCGGTGTTGCACAGTGAAGTCAGCTGGTGCCGCGAGCGCTTTCTATCTTGGTATTCCCCTCATTCTCATTGAGATACGACAGCGGGGCTGAAAATGGATCTTGTACAATGATAAAAATTGCGCGCATTGCCGTGACGCTGGGCTTGCTTTCCTCACTGGGAGTCCAGGCTTACGCGGCCGGGTTAGTAGTAAATGATAATGATCTGCGAAACGACCTTGCCTGGCTTTCCGATCGTGGGGTCATCCATCTGAGCCTGTCGACCTGGCCGCTAAGTCAGGAAGAGATCGCCAGGGCGCTAAAAAAGGCCAAACCGTCCTATTCTTCTGAACAAGTGGTGCTGGCCCGTATCAATCAGCGACTGTCTGCCCTAAAAGCGGATTTCCGGGTCACCGGCTACACTTCAACCGATCAGCCGGGCACCCCACAGGGTTTTGGCCAGACGCAGCCGGCAGATAACTCGTTAGGCCTGGCGTTTAACAACAGCGGCGAATGGTGGGATGTCCACCTTCAGGGGAACGTCGAAGGGGGGGAGCGGATCAGTAACGGATCGCGTTTCAACGCCAACGGCGCCTACGGCGCGGTGAAATTCTGGAACCAGTGGCTCTCCTTTGGTCAGGTTCCGCAGTGGTGGGGGCCGGGCTATGAAGGAAGCCTGATCCGCGGGGATGCAATGCGACCGATGACCGGTTTCCTGATGCAGCGAGCCGAGCAGGCGGCGCCGGAAACCTGGTGGCTGCGCTGGGTAGGCCCGTGGCAGTACCAGATCTCCGCTAGTCAGATGAATCAATATACCGCTGTGCCTCATGCCAAAATTATCGGCGGACGCTTTACCTTCACACCGTTCCAGTCATTAGAATTAGGTGCGTCGCGTGTTATGCAGTGGGGTGGTGAAGGACGGCCTGAGTCATTTAGCAGCTTCTGGGATGGCTTCACTGGCCATGATAATACCGGAACAGATAATGAACCGGGTAACCAGCTGGCCGGCTTTGACTTTAAGTTTAAACTCGAGCCAACTCTCGGCTGGCCGGTCAGTTTCTATGGACAGATGATCGGCGAGGATGAGTCAGGTTATCTGCCTTCTGCCAATATGTATCTGGGCGGTGTCGAAGGCCACCATGGCTGGGGTAAGGACGCGGTGAACTGGTATTTGGAAGCGCACGACACGCGGACCAATATGAGTCGCTATGGTTACAGCTACACTCATCATATCTATAAGGATGGTTACTACCAGCAGGGTTATCCGCTGGGGGATGCGATGGGGGGAGATGGCCAGTTATTCGCCGGTAAGGTTGAGCTGATAACAGAGGACAATCAGCGTTGGAGTACGCGTTTGGTATATGCCAAGGTAAATCCAAAAGATCAACCAATTAATAAAGCATTCCCTCATTCAGACACATTGAAAGGTGTGCAGTTGGGCTGGAGCGGAGATGTTTATCAGTCGGTCCGCCTGAATACCTCCCTATGGTATACCAACGCTAACAACAGCGACAGCGATGACGTTGGGGCCAGCGCAGGGATAGAGATACCATTTAGTTTATAAGGCTGAATGCTGAAATCTGGGGAGAAGGGTGGTAGCGCTGCAGGACGCAGTCAGCTTTTATCTCTCCATAAGCCTGTAGGGAAGCAATGGCTATGACAGCTGCTCAGGAATTGGCAAATTTTGATTTACTGATGATGTGACATTATGAAGAAAAAAATCTTTAGATTTTCGGCATTAGCGTTGACAATTGGTTTTTTATCGGGTTGTACAATTATCCCTGGCCAGGGATTAAACAGTCTACGTAAGAACGTGGTTGAACTCCCGGATAGCGACTACGATCTGGATAAATTGGTTAATGTATATCCGATGACTCCAGGCTTAATTGATCAACTCCGCCCGGAGACTGTTCTCGCGCGTCCGAATCCACAGTTGGATAATTTACTACGTAGTTATGAATATCGCATTGGTGTAGGCGATGTATTGATGGTCACTGTTTGGGACCATCCTGAACTGACTACCCCTGCAGGTCAGTACCGTAGCGCCAGCGATACTGGTAACTGGGTTAACTCCGACGGTACCATTTTCTATCCTTATATCGGTAAAGTGCAGGTGGCGGGGAAAACACTTAGCCAGGTACGCCAGGATATAGCCAGCCGTTTGACAACTTATATTGAAAGTCCACAGGTTGATGTAAGTATTGCTGCATTTCGTTCTCAAAAAGCCTATGTGACTGGCGAAGTTGCAAAATCAGGTCAGCAACCGATCACTAATATCCCTTTAACAGTTATGGATGCTATAAACGCTGCGGGGGGCTTATCAGAGAACGCTGACTGGCGGAATGTTGTTTTGACGCATAATGGTAAAGACACCAAAATCTCACTTTACGCTCTAATGCAAAAAGGGGATTTAACCGAAAACCGATTGCTTTATCCCGGTGATATTCTGTTTGTCCCTCGTAATGATGATCTTAAAGTGTTTGTGATGGGAGAAGTTGGTAAACAAAGCACAATGAAAATGGATCGGAGTGGGATGACTCTGGCAGAAGCGTTAGGTAATGCGGAAGGTATGTCGCAAGCATTCAGTGACGCAACAGGGGTATTCGTCATTCGACAGTTGAAGGGTGATAAACAGGGAAAAATTGCTAATATTTATCAGCTTAATGCGCAAGATGCTTCTGCAATGGTATTAGGCACGGAATTCCAGTTACAGCCATATGATATTGTATATGTCACAACTGCGCCTTTGGTACGTTGGAATCGTGTAATTTCACAGCTAGTTCCGACTATCACCGGTGTTCATGATATGACTGAAACAGTACGTTATATCAAAAGGTGGCCAAATTAATGTTTAATTCAATACTAGTTATATGCACTGGGAATATATGCCGTTCACCTATTGCTGAGAGAATATTGCGGAATTTGTTACCGAGTTTAAAAGTAGATTCAGCTGGAACAGGCGCAATGGTAGGCCATTCAGCTGACGAAACAGCAGCTCTTATTGCCGCAAAGCATAACATATCGTTAGATAATCATGAGGGGCGGCAATTAACAAGTGCAATGGCAAGAAATTACGATTTACTGTTAGTAATGGAACATTATCATGTCCAGCAAATTAATCAGATAGCACCAGAAGTAAGAGGGAAAACAATGTTGTTAGGGCATTGGCTAGGAGGCAAAGAAATTCCAGATCCGTATCGAAAAAGTGAAGAGGCGTTTGAGCTAGTTTATAAGCTAGTAGAACAAAGTTGCAGTGGTTGGGCGAATAAACTCGGTTGATTATTTAGGAATGAATAGTATGTCCTCATTGGCAAATAACAAAACTTCACCACAAGATTCTGACGAAATTGATCTGGGAAGAATAATAGGTGAAATACTTGATCATCGTAAATTAATAATAGCAGTTACAGCTGTTGTGACATTTGTTGCTTTAGTGTATGTCCTTTTAGCAACACCTGTCTATCAAGCAAATGCACTAATTCAAATAGAGCAAAAGCAGGGGAATGCAATACTGAATAGTTTGAGTCAGATGCTTCCAGATAGCCAGCCACAATCTGCTCCAGAAATATCGCTTTTACAGTCAAGAATGATCCTTGGGAAAACGATCGATGATCTAAACTTGCAATATAAAATAGAGCAAAAGCATTTTCCTGTTCTCGGTGCTGGCTTGTCTCGTCTTTTGGGTTTAAATGAAGGTTCTGTAGATGTAAAAAAGTTATATATCCCTAGTAATGGCGATGAAAGTCAGGATATTCTGCTAAAAATACTGGATGAAAGAAGATACCAGATTGTTACAGATAACATAACTATAAATGGCACTGTTGGAACACTTTTAAATAATAATGGCATTAGCATTCTTATTGATAAGATTAATGCTGATCCCGGAACAGAATTTTATATAAGATATGAAACTAAATTAAAAAAAATTGATGACCTTCAAAAAAAATTCAATGTGGCAGATCAAGGTAAAGATACTGGAATGCTTAACCTTACGTTAGTAGGGGAGGATCCAAAATTAATTAGAGAAATTCTGAACAGCATTAGTCAGAACTATTTGGCACAGAACGTTGAAAGACAGGCAGCTCAGGATGCCAAAAGCTTAGAATTTTTAAATGAACAATTACCAAAAGTCCGAAGTGATTTAGATGCTGCGGAAGATAAGTTAAACAATTATCGGAAGCAAAAAGACTCTGTAGATTTAACTATGGAGGCAAAATCTATCCTCGATCAGATTGTAAATGTAGACAATCAATTAAACTCTCTAACTTTTAGGGAGGCTGAGGTTTCGCAACTTTATACTAAAGAACATCCAACGTACAAAGCGTTAATGGAGAAGAAAAAAACTTTACAAGAAGAAAAAGCCAAACTGAACAAACGCGTGAGTTCTATGCCTTCTACTCAACAAGAAGTTTTGCGATTGAGTAGAGATGTTGAGTCTGGTAGAGCAGTCTACTTGCAGTTGTTAAATAGACAACAAGAATTAAATATCGCAAAGTCAAGTGCAATAGGTAATGTGAGAATAATTGACCAAGCAATAACAGAACCAAAACCGATACAGCCGAAATCATTAATTGTGGTTGCTGTTGGAATTCTTGCAGGGTTGTTTATTTCAATTGGTATTGTGCTTGTTAAAGTTTATTTAAGAAGAGGTATAGAGTCTCCAGAACAATTGGAGGAAATGGGGATAAATGTTTATGCTAGCATACCTGTTTCAGAATGGCTTACTAAAAACTCTAGTAAGATAAAACTGAAAAAAAATGAATCTGAAAAGCTGTTGGCAATTGAAAACCCTGCGGACTTAGCTGTAGAAGCTATTAGAAGCTTACGTACTAGCCTGCATTTTGCAATGATGGAAGCAAAAAATAATGTTTTAATGATTTCAGGTGCTAGCCCGAACGCAGGGAAAACATTTATCAGTACTAACTTATCGGCAACCATAGCTTCCACAGGCAAAAAAGTTCTTTTCATCGATGCTGACCTTCGTAAAGGTTATGTGCATAAGATGCTTGGTGGACAAAACATCCATGGGCTTTCAGATGTTTTGTCAGGACAAAGTTCAGTTGAAAGTGTAATAGAACGAATTCCAAGTGCGGAATTTGATTATATAGGAAGAGGCCAGGTCCCACCAAATCCTGCGGAATTATTAATGCACCGACGATTCGAAGCATTATTAAAATGGGCTTCTGATAACTATGAGCTTGTAATTATTGATACTCCTCCAATTTTAGCTGTGACTGATGCTGCAATTATTGGTCGTTATGCTGGGACAACTCTTTTGGTTGCAAGATTTGAGGAAAACACTGCGAAGGAAATTGCTGTTAGCGTTAAACGTTTTGAGCAAAGTGGTGTACTGGTTCGTGGCTGTATACTTAATGGTGTAGTTAAAAAGGCTAGTAGCTATTATGGTTACGGATATAACCATTATGGTTATTCATACGATAATCAGAAAAAATAACATCCTAAACCAACGTAGTAAAAGGGATTTTACTACGTTGGATAGACACAAATGAGATTAAAATGAGAAAGTTGGGTTTCATATATAAGTATATAGATCAGTTTTTTTTCTCATTACTTAATGTTGGTACTATTGCTTTTGTATCCAAATATTTAAGTTCAGAGTTGGCTGCTAAATATATTCTTATAAACACATATGCTTCATTTTCATTAATTGTTGTTGTTGCATTAGTAATTACACCCTTTTGGGTTCATTCAGCCAATCGGAATTCAGATAATTTTGTTTTTGGGTCGAAATTTGCAATAAATTTGTCATTGCTGACAGGTGTAATAATTTCTGCAGTATATATATTAAAACAAAACGGGAATTGTTATGACGTAATTCAAATAATATTAGTATCAGTAAGTTACCCAATGTATGATTTTCTTCGTAGAACATTATATGTTGAAAATAAAGAAATAATAT
This sequence comes from Klebsiella pneumoniae complex sp. WS1778, assembly GCF_049472055.1. NCBI lineage: Bacteria > Pseudomonadati > Pseudomonadota > Gammaproteobacteria > Enterobacterales > Enterobacteriaceae > Klebsiella > Klebsiella pneumoniae complex sp. WS1778. The sequence goes on along the minus strand of NZ_JBKGTJ010000001.1, from coordinate 1,580,535 downwards.
CAGCAATAACCACTGTTGTCTTATCTATGTTTATAGGTGTTGGTTATTGGTTATTATATTTACAAGGCGCGACAAGTTATCAACCATATGTATATCTATTGGCTATAGGGCTAATTATTGCTTCGTGTGCACTTCTTATCAGTAACTTAATAATAAGAAAGACTGATGCAAAAGAAGGAAATATAGAGGATAAAAATTATTACCATAAAATTAAAGAGTATTTTGTTTATGGTAGATGGTCTGCTATATCCATGATTTGTTTTTGGCTTTCTACTCAGGGCTTGTTTGTGTTTTTATATGGTAAAATATCAGATGATGAACTTGTCGTGAGCAGGTTGTGTTTGAGTTTAACTGGTATTATTTCAATTTATTTTGCTTCAATAGAAAATAAATTGATGCCAGACTTGAGACGCGCATATGTATCAAATGATATTAATTATATAAAAACACAATGGAAGATGTATTGGCGAAATGGGCTTTTAATCTCTATACCATTGTCATTATCTATATATGTCATTTACATATTTTATTATGGTGGGAATTTAAAGTATTCTATCCCATTTATTTTATTAGCTTTATATCAAATATTGACGGGGGTGTTTAAGTATTATGCCTATGTATTGAAGTCAGCTCAAAAACATAAAGAAACCTTTTACTCAAATTTGTTTGGAGTTGTGTTTACATATATTTTAGCATATTCCTTTATATTTACTGCTCAAAATGTCATAGCGTTAATGGTATTGGCTAATGGTATTCTTTGTTCTGTTGCATATTATTTTTTCTTGAAAAAGGATGGAGTTTTAAATGAAAAATAAACAATTAAATACTGTCGAAAGTAAAATTGGTGTGTTAGATACCAGCATCTCATCAATGAACGTAGGCGATTACATTATTATGGATTCAGCCTATAAGAGGATTAATTCCGTTTTTGATAATGCGCAAAAAGTTAGTTTCCCAACACATGAAAGAATTAATAGAGTTGGATTTAAACGCCAAAAAGAAATAGCTATAAATTTTTTATGCGGGACGAACTGTCTTAATTCAAAAATGATGTTGCATCGTCAATGGAACGTTGGGTTTCTTAATTCTGTATTCATGAAAGATGTAATAACATTAGGTGTAGGCTGGCAAAATTATCAAGGCAAACCGGATTTTTATACAAAGACATTATTGAAACGACTTCTTTCTTGTGACTATCTCCATTCAGTAAGGGACAACTATACTTTAGAAATGCTGCAAAATGCAGGGATATCAAATGTTATTAATACATCATGCCCGACGATGTGGGATCTTACAGAAGAACACTGTGCAGCAATTCCATCCTATAAATCAGAAAATGTTATTTTCACATTAACTGATTATAGAGAAGATAAAGTTAAAGACTTAGAGCTTATAAACTCACTATTAAAATCATATAATAAAGTTTATTTCTGGGTTCAAGGTTCAAAGGATTATGTCTACTTTAATAGTTTTGGTGATGTTGTGAAAGACATTATCGTAGTTCCGCCTAATTTATATGATTTTGATAAAGTGCTTAATAGTGATGAGTCATTGGAATATATTGGTACGCGTTTGCATGCAGGTATTCGTGCATTGCAAAAGAAAAGGAGAAGTATCATTATATCAGTGGATAATAGGGCGGAAGAAAAGAAAAAAGATTTCAATCTTAAAGTCATTCCTCGTGATATGAGTTCAAGCGATTACTGCAAAATATACAGCGAAGAATTCGATACGAAAATTACCTTGCCAAATTCTGAAATAGAGAAATGGAAAACTCAGTTTAAATAAATTCAGGGGTTTAAATGAAAGTCTTACATATTATATCCTCTCCTGCCGCAGGAGGGGCTGAAATGTACGTCAAAGATCTATCTATAGCAATGGCTGAAAAAGGTCATGACGTTTTTATTTTATTTATAAGTCATGCTAAAGAAATAGCCAGAGATACATCATTTGAAATGCTCTTTTTGGAGGAGATAAGGAATAAAGGAATACAGTATGATTTTATTGGAAACAGCTGTAAAAAAAATCCGTTAAAGGGGATTCTTAAGTTACGGAAAGTTGTTCACTTGTTTAAACCGGATGTTCTGCATTCTCATTTATACTATGGCGCCGTTTTCTCACTTTTTGCGAAAGCAAAGAGGAAAGTTTATACTCATCATAATATTGATCTTGGTGCAAATAAAAACATTTATAAATTACTCGATTTAGGCATTGATGATTATATAGGAATATGTCGAGCATGTCAGGATATGTTAAAAAACATCGCCAGACAACCTGTGACATTAATTACAAATGGTGTAGCCGAAAACAGAGTTATTAAAAAAGATAATTATCATCCGGGTTCTCCATTAAGAATATTAATGGCTGGTAGGTTAACTGTACAAAAAAATTTCAAACTGATGCTTGATGCATTGGCGCATAATCCAAATTTAAATATTAATTTGCAGATAGCGGGTGAGGGGCCGGAACGTCAGCTATTAGAGGATTATGCAACTAGAATAGGGTTATTATCTAAAGTTAAATTTTTGGGGAACTGCGATAATATTAAAGAAATTATGCCAACTGTTGACATTTTTGCTATGTCATCAGCATGGGAGGGTTTACCTATTGCACTTATCGAAGCAACATTAACGGGATTACCTGTAATTGTTACTGATGTTGGTGGTTGTCGTGAAATAGTTGAGCATGTAGGCAACGGTATTGTCGTAAATTCACAAGATTGCAAAGAGTATGCTGATAAATTATATGAATTAACAAGTAATACAGCACTATTAAATGAATTTCATTACAATGCATTGCATAATAGTCAAGAGTATACAATACAGTATGCAGTTGAAAAACATATTTCACTTTATAATAAAAAATATGAGTGAGGTGCAATGAAAGTATTTCGCTTAATTTCGTCAGATAAAAAGACAGGATCTAAAAATGATGTTTTTATATCGTTGTTTATATGGTATATGGCAATTGCATTCCTGCTCTTTTTAGCTGTATATAAAGAGACTGTTATCCCAAAATATTTTTTCTTTGATGCAAATACAATCGCTGATTATATTCAGTATGCCAAAAGTTTAGTGCCAGGTGATTCATTTGCTAATACAGCCCTCTTTTATAAAGTTTTAGGCGTAGGGAGAACGTCTTTTGTATTTTCAATATTTGCAGCAATAATAATAGTATTCGGTTTTTATATTCATGTAAAAAACAGAACGAATACATTAAGTTTTATTGATATAGCTTTACTTTATTTTTATATGCTATTGTCTGTCATATATATGACATTATTAAGTAAAGACTTTATCGTTTTCCTAATAATTTTACCTTTTTTGTATTTAACAAAAAAAAGAACTGCAGGGTTAATATGTTGGACAATACTCGCAGCCTTTTATGCATTTTACTTTAGAACATATTGGTTTCTTTTTTTAGGTGTCTTTTGGGGGTTGTATTTAGTCTGTGGATTAATTAATAAAACAAATAAGTTATTTATAATTTGTATATTAGCCTTGCTCTTTTTGGCTATTCTTTTACAGATAGCATTGGGTGTTGATGTAGATAATTTCAGGAAAATTGTTAATGATGTGCGACTTGATCAGGGCAATGAGAATGCAAACTCAATGATACTGCCTTTTATCCCCGGAGGAGGGTTAATAGTTGGATGGCTGAATGTTTCATTGACATGGATTTCATTCATGCTTCCCTTTCCTTTAATATTGTCTTTATCTTTGTATTATATTGTAATATCACTTCTTGTAATTATGCTATATTATAAGTTTTGGTATGCATTAAAAATAGAATTACAGAAAAACAAAAAAGTTAGAAATAATTCATGCATAGCACTCGCATGCTTAATTCTTTCATTCACTTTAACACAAAGTTTATTTGAACCAGACTATGGAAGCTATGTGAGGCATCTTGCTCCATTCTATCCATTGTTTTTCTACGTTATTTTCGCTAACAAATCGAATTCTATAGAGAGGGATGATGAAAGTAGTACATGCGGCTGAAACAATTCAGGGTGGAGTGGCAACTGTTTTAAAACAGCTTGCATTATATCAAGTAAAGTCTGGGGCTTTTTCACGTGTAAGATGTATTGTTCCTTCAAGCCAGTCGTCACAGCTAGAACCTCTTGAGAGTCAATATATTATAGGTTTTGAAAGAACGGGCCGAAATGTAACCTCATTAATTAAATTTACATTTGCATTGCTAAAAACATTACTAAAAGAAAAACCGGATGTAATACATTTACATAGTTCATTCGCTGGAATTATAGGAAGGGTTTTAACCTTTTTGTTATTCCCCTTGAATAGACCACGTGTAATTTATTGTCCGCATGCCTTTTCTTTTTTAATGAGTAATAATGGGGTTTTTAAAAATAAATTTTACATTACCATTGAAAAAATATTGGCAAAGGTTACAAGTGCTATTATATGTGTAAGTAATTATGAAAAAAAACAAGCAGTCATGGTTGGAATGCCAAAAGAAAAACTTCATGTTATTCATAACGGAGTTCCTGTAGTAAAAGATATACCACCTGAATGTTTGAATCCATATAATACGAGTAAGATTAACCTGTTATTTATTGGAAGATTTGATTATCAAAAAGGATTTGACTTATTATTGGATGCAATGAATAGTCTCAAGGGGACTGATTTTCATCTTACAGCCATTGGTAGTTCGGTACATTCGGATTTCAAATATGATGATGCGGAAAATATAACTTATACAGGATGGATGGCTTCAAAAGAAATTTCAAAATACCTAGCGTTTGCTGATTGCCTTGTCATCCCATCAAGATGGGAGGGTTTTGCTATGGTTCCATTAGAGGCAATGAGTTATGGGCTTCCAATTATTGCAAGTAATGCAACCTCACTACCTGAAGTTGTAGAACATAATAAAAATGGTCTTCTCTTTGATATTAATATAGCTAAAGATTTATTGAAGACCATAAAAATGTATGAGCCTGTTAAATTTAAGGAAATGGGAATTCATGGGAATGTGATCTTTAATGAGCTATATACTGATTCAAATATGATCAATCGCACGATGAATTTGTACATGAGCGAAGATGTTAAAAAATAGTCCTACTGCTTATTTTTTCGAGGATTCTATATGATTATCTCTGTACAATTTCTCCGCGCAATTGCTGCTTTATTTGTTGTAATTTCGCATATTAGTCTCAAGGGACTGCAATATAATATTAATTCTTTTCAATGGTTTCACATCGGAGGTTCTGGTGTAGATCTATTTTTTATTATATCCGGCTTTATTATGTGTTATACAACACATAATAGGAATATCAGTTTCACTAAATTTATATTTGCACGCTGTAAGCGTATTCTGCCATTGTATTGGCTTGTTACATTACTGGCTTTAGTGGTGTATATTGTAGCCCCAAGTTTAGTTAATAGTTCTGGGGGAGAAACAAGTATCTTTGCTTCATTTACTCTTATCCCTAATGGTGATAAATACCTGGTGCAAAATGGTTGGACCTTAAGTTATGAATTTTTATTCTATTTAATATTTGGCATTTCTCTTATTTTCAAGAATATATATCTCGTTATCTGCTCCTGCGTAATCACCATTTTAGTTTCATTCGGATTTATATTAAGAAATGAAGTGACTGATTTATCTCCGTTTCTGAATTTCCTAACCGATTCAATATTGTTAGAATTCATTTTCGGGATTTTCTGTTTTGTTTTATATAAAAAGACTTCGTTATCTTATATACATAGCTTAGTATTGATATGCCTTGGTTCATTCTTGATGTTTTATCAAAACGAGCATGGGTTTCTTGAGACAAGTTTTGGGCGAACTATCCATTCCGGTGTGCCTATGGTTTTGGTATTTCTAGGCACGATTGGGTTTGAATCATTATTACGTAACTACAACAATAATTTCATTTCTCGATTGGGAGTCCTTCTTGGGGATGCCTCATATTCTATTTATCTTACGCACCCATTTGTGCTTAGTCCAGTAGCTATAATCGGCAAGCATTTTGGATTATTAACATCATCACTGTTATTTTCCACTGTTCTTTTATTCTCTTCTTGCGTTGTCGGCATTTTTGTTTATTTATTTATAGAGAGACCTCTGCATACTTATATTAAGGATAGGTTTAGACTTAATAAAACTGCATCTGTATAACAGCCCGTTGCCCGAGGACCTCATGAATAAGCATGAAAATTCTATAGTAAATGTGAACAGAAGAGGGTGGTTGTTTAACCTTTTAACGTTGCCATTTATTGCTAGTATTCTCCCACCGAAAGCAAATGCTAATACATCCTCCAATATAAACACACATACGTCTCGAGTTATTGTAGTTGATAGAATAGAAAATATTAAAAATATTAGCTTTAATTTTGAAAATGAAAAATGTTATTTTTCAACAAATTCAAACCCCTTTCAAGATGGTTACTTTTTAGCTATTAGAAATACTGATTATAAAGACGATGGGGGGGTCTTCTTCCGAATTAATGAAAGCTACGGATGGTTGCGTGTTTTTTCAGGGAATGTGCAGGCTCAATGGTTTGGTGTCCAGTCTCAGAATACAGAGTGTGGCAAAGAAATTGTTCGCGCGATCAAATATATTGCGCATAATGGTGGTGTCCTAGAATTTTCGGCAGGTTATTATTTCATTGGTGAGCAACGAATCTCACTTGTTAAAGATGATATTAAAAATTCATTTACAATAGTTGGCAATGGTGAAAAAACTATTTTTGCCTTTGGAAATATTGATCCCGTTGCAAATCATGATGGAAAATTAATTAAAGAGCCTGTGCTTTTTTCTTTTATTGGTACAGATTCTGATGATTATCTTCCCTGTATTATCTTAAAAGATTTCTCAATAGACTATTCAAATCAAAAAAATAAAGGCGGCCATAGTTTAAACGAACTGGATCTTACTCATCCTTCACCTTTTTCCGTTGGTACAAATGCAATTTATTTTTACTATGCATATTTGCCTACAATAGAGAATGTATATATTAATGAAGTATATGGCAATGGAATTGTAATAAAAAAATGCTTTTTTCCTAAAGTTAGGAACTGTAAAGGGAATAATGTTTCAGCAGGTAATGTTGTTTCTCCGGATGGAAACATGGCTAAAGATTCGGATGGCGGTTTTTGCTTTCTTTGGTCCTGTTTTTCAGGAATTGTTGAGAATTGTATCGTATGGAATAAACGTGTTTACAAATCAAAATTTTCTTCCCTCGATAATCAAACCGAGATGCAGGGCACAATTTGCGGTTATATTGGTATTTGGGCTGAGTATTCGTTAACAAGAGATAATGATGTCCCTCCGCCGAGGCTAAATTGGTTAAAGAATAAGGATCTTATTTCAGATACACTCTCCAGTGGAATAGTTTTTAGAAACAACGTTGTATATGGATACACTATCGGAATAAAAACTGAGAGTTATGTTGATGCCATAATAGACGGTAATGTAGTATTAAATTGTTATCTACCAATTTTTGCCAGTGGTACCCGATGCACGATATCGTCGAATTGGGTTGATATGCTCCAATGCTCCGGTATTAAGTGTCCTCAGGGAGGGCTTGAGTTTAAGCGTTCATGCCTAGGTGGCGCTACTTGGGCAGAAAATAATGATACAAATATGAGCCTTCTTATTGAAAAGAATTATGTCAAGTCGGATATGTACCCCGTATTTCTTGCTAATAGAAATAATCTTGTCGTCAAAAATAATTACTTTTTAACAACAAAGAAAGGTAAGTTATTCGATTCTAAGGATAATAAAATTGTAACTGGTCTCGCGCTAATCGAAAATACATTTGTAATTGATGAGGCATACGAAGGCTCTTCCTCTCATATTACATATAATGCGAATGTGAAGTTCTTTGGGAATACCTTTATTAATAAATCCTTAAATCCATGTGAGATAGCTTTAGGAAATGATGGTGCTCATTCTTTTATTTTTAGAAATAACATTTTTAGTGGTTTTTTTCAACTATTAAGTAACTCGCATATATGTTTTGATGAAAATGAAGTGTCTATGTCTAAAGTTGCTAAACCATTCATTGTGACAAAGTCATCAGGTGTAAAATTTAAAGGTAATAATTTTTATTTTGGCGAATTATCTAATGTCGCTATTTTTGATATCACCTCAAATAATGTTGATATAGTAAGTAACGTTATACAATCAGCACAAGTAACTGGGCCTGGTACCCCTCTGTTGTTTAATTTTAGCAGTGATAGCATTTATAATATTTCTTTGCAGAAAACAGAAGTTAATATTAATGGAAAAGAGGTTTTTTTAGCAAAGTTCAAAGATGTGCATTTATTGCACCTAGCTAAGAATACTTCGAATATTCCCTTGAATGTCGATGTTTCAGGTAAAGGTTACGGGCCGTTTTACATGGTTGGAAACTCATTTAAGACTATTCAAGGTATTGATGGTTATAATCCGAATGATATGAATAACATTTCACCATTATATACAGCAAGTGTTGGTGAAGTTTTATATTCACTCAAGCCAGAAATTGGTAGCGATATTGGTATTATATATACTGCAAATGGCTGGCATAAGATTGGCAAGTTACATTAGTTGGCCATTACAACGCCTTCATAAATCTGCATTTAAAACTAGCATGAGAATAATATATTATGACGGTTTTCAAAAATAAAGCGAAATCGAAAGCAAATGCTTCTATTATATCAATGTTACAAAGATTCTCAGATATATTTATTATATTTGTAGGTGTTTATTTTATATGTAAGCTGAATCAAATAACGATTGGTTATATTCATTTGTTGTTAGCCCTGTTGGTCCTTGTTATCTTCCAGATGATTGGGGGGATTACTGACTTTTATCGCTCTTGGCGAGGTGTTAAATTTTTAACTGAATTAAATTTGATAATTCAGAACTGGACGCTTAGCATTTTGATTGCTAGCGGTGTATTTTCTATTTTTATAGATTACGATCTTAGCTTTAAATTCATATTCCAATGGTATGTCTTTGTTGATGTCGGTTTTGTATTAAGTCGTTCCTCTATCAGATTTTTGGCCGGTATAGTTCGCAAACTAGGATATAATACACGAAGAGTCGCAGTGGCTGGATCTATGCCTGTTGGGTTCAATTTACTCAAGGGCTTTTTGGATGAGCCGTGGTTAGGTTTTGTAGTTGCAGGAATTTACAATGATACGCCATTACCAGATAATATGGGAATTAATTATGCGGGTGATTTCACTCAGTTAGTTGAAGACGCAAAAAAAGGGAAATTAGACCGTATTTATATTGCCATGGATATGGCTGATGAAAAAAAATTGAAAAAAATTGTTAGGGAGTTAACCGACACAACTTGTTCTGTGATGTTGATTCCTGATATTTTTACTTTCAATATTCTCCAGTCAAAGATAGAAGAAGTAAATGGTGTTCCTGTTGTACCGTTGTTTGATACGCCTTTAAGTGGTATCAATATGGTGTTCAAACGAATTGAAGATATTATCGTATCCATGTTGATTTTAATATTAATATCTCCTGTCCTCTGTGTTATTGCTGTAACAGTAAAACTTACCTCCAAGGGGCCTGTTATATTTCGACAGACAAGATATGGCATGGATGGTAAACCAATTAAAGTTTGGAAATTTAGAAGTATGACCGTTATGGAGAACGACAACGTAGTAACTCAGGCTACAAAAAATGATGTCAGAGTGACTAAAGTTGGTCGTTTTCTTAGAAGAACCTCTCTTGATGAATTACCTCAGTTTTTTAATGTTTTGCTTGGGGGAATGTCTATTGTGGGACCTCGCCCTCATGCTGTAGCACACAATGAACAATATCGAATTTTAATTGATGGGTATATGTTACGTCATAAAGTTAAACCCGGAATTACAGGTTGGGCACAAATTAATGGTTGGCGCGGTGAAACTGATACTTTGGAAAAAATGCAAAAGCGCGTTGAATATGATCTTGAGTATATCCGTGAGTGGAGTGTATGGTTAGATTTAAAGATTATTTTTTTAACAGTGTTTAAAGGTTTTATCAGTAAAACAGCATATTAATTATTTTTTTCGATTTCCACCTGATTAGTAGCATTTATTTACAATTTTAACTTTCCACTATACGTCTTATTTAATTTGTTATATATTATTTTTTTATCAGTTGTGAAGTTTCGTAGTACTATATCTGACAGGAGTAAGTAATGTCCAAACAACAGATCGGGGTTGTCGGTATGGCCGTGATGGGGCGTAACCTTGCGCTGAACATCGAAAGCCGTGGTTATACCGTCTCCGTTTTCAACCGCTCCCGTGAAAAGACCGAAGAAGTGATTGCCGAAAACCCAGGCAAGAAACTGGTCCCTTACTACACAGTACAAGAGTTTGTTGAATCCCTTGAAACACCACGTCGTATCCTGTTGATGGTGAAGGCTGGGGCTGGCACTGACAGCGCCATCGATTCCCTGAAGCCTTACCTCGATAAAGGCGACATCATCATTGATGGTGGTAACACCTTCTTCCAGGACACTATCCGTCGTAATCGTGAGCTGTCTGCCGAAGGTTTTAACTTTATCGGTACCGGTGTTTCCGGTGGTGAAGAGGGGGCTCTGAAAGGGCCTTCCATCATGCCTGGTGGGCAGAAAGAAGCCTATGAGCTGGTTGCTCCGATTCTGAAGCAGATTGCTGCAGTTGCTGAAGACGGTGAGCCATGTGTGACCTATATCGGTGCTGACGGTGCTGGCCATTATGTGAAGATGGTTCATAACGGCATCGAGTATGGAGACATGCAGCTGATTGCCGAAGCTTATGCACTGTTGAAAGGTGGTCTGGCGCTTTCCAACGAAGAGCTTGCGCAAACCTTCACTGAATGGAACGAAGGCGAACTGAGCAGCTATCTGATCGATATTACCAAAGATATCTTCACCAAGAAGGATGAAGAAGGTAAGTACCTCGTTGATGTTATTCTTGATGAAGCTGCAAATAAAGGTACCGGTAAGTGGACCAGCCAGAGCTCACTGGATCTCGGCGAACCTCTGTCCCTGATCACCGAGTCCGTGTTTGCTCGCTATATTTCTTCGCTCAAAGACCAGCGTGTAGCCGCGTCGAAAGTGCTGAGTGGTCCGCAGGCTCAGTCGGCCGGTGATAAAGCTGAATTTATCGAAAAAGTGCGTCGTGCGTTGTACCTCGGTAAAATCGTTTCCTATGCTCAGGGCTTCTCCCAGCTGCGTGCTGCTTCCGATGAATACAACTGGGATCTTAACTACGGCGAGATCGCTAAGATTTTCCGCGCTGGCTGTATCATTCGTGCGCAATTCCTGCAGAAGATCACCGATGCTTATGCGCAAAACGCTGGCATTGCTAACCTCCTGCTGGCGCCGTACTTCAAACAGATCGCTGATGACTATCAGCAAGCGCTGCGTGATGTCGTGGCTTATGCCGTGCAGAATGGTATTCCGGTACCGACGTTCTCCGCCGCAATTGCCTACTACGACAGCTACCGTTCCGCAGTTCTGCCAGCTAACCTGATTCAGGCTCAGCGTGATTACTTTGGTGCGCACACCTATAAGCGTATTGATAAAGAAGGTGTATTCCACACAGAATGGCTGAGTTAGTTTAAGACTACACGCATTCAGGAAAGTCCTGATTTTCAGGACTTTCTTGGCTGCGTTCATATAAATCAATTGGTTGAATTATGATTTGCTAGTATTAAAGAATCTGATATAACTAATTCAATGATAGAAGGACTATTTCATAAAATTGCCCTTCACTAGATGTTAATAACCTTAAGTGTAATTGAATGAAAATCGCTATTGTTGGGACCGGCTATGTTGGTTTATCAAACGGTATTCTGATCGCGCAACGCCATGAGGTGGTTGCCCTAGATATCCTACAGACCAAAGTGGATATGCTTAACCAGAAGATCTCTCCAATTATGGATAAAGAGATTCAGGAATATCTGGCAGAAAAACCGTTAAATTTCCGTGCCACCACGGACAAGCACGACGCCTATCGTAATGCCGACTACGTGATCATTGCGACGCCGACCGATTATGATCCCAAAACCAACTACTTCAACACCTCTACAGTGGAAGCGGTTATTCGCGATGTCACAGAGATCAACCCGAACGCGGTGATGATCATTAAATCGACCATCCCGGTGGGGTTCACCCGCGACATCAAAGAACGTTTAGGGATTGATAATGTTATTTTCTCTCCTGAGTTCCTGCGTGAAGGCCGTGCGCTGTACGACAACCTGCACCCATCGCGCATTGTCATTGGTGAGCGCTCTGCGCGTGCCGAACGTTTCGCAGACCTGCTGAAAGAAGGCGCGATCAAGCAGGATATCCCGACCCTGTTTACCGACTCCACTGAAGCGGAAGCGATCAAACTGTTCGCGAACACCTATCTGGCGCTGCGCGTTGCCTATTTCAACGAGCTCGACAGCTATGCTGAAAGCCAGGGGCTGAACAGCAAGCAGATTATCGAAGGAGTATGCCTGGATCCGCGTATCGGCAACCACTATAACAACCCGTCCTTTGGCTACGGCGGCTACTGCCTGCCGAAAGATACTAAGCAGCTGCTGGCGAACTACGAATCGGTCCCGAACAATATCATCGCGGCTATCGTGGATGCTAACCGTACCCGTAAAGACTTTATTGCGGATTCTATTCTCGCCCGTAAGCCGAAAGTAGTGGGTGTATATCGGCTGATCATGAAGAGTGGTTCGGACAACTTCCGCGCCTCTTCTATTCAGGGGATTATGAAGCGCATCAAGGCGAAAGGTATTCCGGTTATTATCTATGAACCAGTGATGCAGGAAGATGAGTTCTTCAATTCCCGCGTCGTGCGCGATCTGGATGCCTTCAAACAAGAGGCGGATGTCATCATTTCCAACCGTATGGCGGAAGAGCTGGCGGATGTCTCAGAAAAGGTTTATACTCGCGATCTGTTTGGCAACGATTAATTCTGCCTGTCTGACACTGGCGGCTCCCCGCCGCCAGTATGCTTCTTTATCTCCCCGCTATATCCCTCACTGCGCGTATTTCTCGCACATTCAGATTAGCCTCAATAAATTGTGATGGACATTACGATCCTGCTCAAAACCCGTTGCGGATTGAAAACAGGTCCGATAAGTTAAACTTACCTTGTGAAGAGCTACCGTCACTGTGATGTAGATGCCGGAGATAAGCGCCGGGAGGTAAAACGAAGCCTGCAGCGCAGGCTTTTGTTATTTATGCCCTGAGGAAATATGAGGAACAGGGCGCGAGTAACGTTATTTTTTCTTGCCTTAAGGCCACGCCAAAACGCAGAATGAACGGTCATTCTGTCATATCATTTTTTTATCTCTTAATATTATCTTAATCTAAATGCAATATGGAGCGAGTCTTACCACTTGCGTTTATTAAACGTCAGTTTTGTTTTCTTTCTGTCTTTCAGATATGAAATTAAAAAGAAAACAGACACAGCAAGTAGTATGGCAGCGACCACTAAGAAAAATAGGTTTTCCATAATATCTACCACAGCTTTTTGTTGGTTGAATCATTAGCATGTTAAGCAACACGTCAGCCAGGAAGCGCTGAATCGCGATCTCTAACATATCCTGTTCTTAAGAAAATTCCTACAGAAAGTAATGTCTTTTATTTATCAGGAGAAAATGCTGAAGGAGCCATTAAAAATAGTATTGAAAAGAGTGACAGCAGGGGACCAGGCTTAAAGTTGTTGGCTTTTTCGCTGGCGGGCAGATGAAACTGGTTTCAGCACCGTCGTTAAAACCAGTAAAAATTATTCTTTAGCACAAAAAAGTATAGCCTGTGCCAGGCTCGGGTAAAGAAATGAATGATAAAGGAAGACAATACGGGATGCTTATCCGTTGCCGCAATCAGCGGATTGCGGCAGGGCAGAGACAGGTTAGATCTGATAGTAATCCTTATACCACTCCACGAAGTTCTTCACGCCTTCTTTCACTGATGTCTGTGGCTTAAAGCCCACCAGGTCATACAGCGGCTGGGTGTCTGCACTGGTGTCCAGCACATCGCCCGGCTGGATCGGCATCATATTCTTCTTCGCTTCCATCCCCAGGGCTTCTTCCAGGGCGGTGATATAATCCATCAGTTCCACCGGCGAGCTGTTGCCAATGTTATAGACCCGGTACGGCGCGGAGCTGGTAGCCGGGGAACCATTCTCAACGGTCCAGTCGGCATTGGCCTGCGGGATCACATCCTGAACGCGCACCACCGCCTCGACGATATCGTCGATATAGGTGAAATCGCGCTTCATCTTGCCGTAGTTGTAAACGTCGATACTTTTCCCTGCCAGCATCGCTTTCGTGAACTTGAACAGCGCCATATCCGGGCGGCCCCACGGACCATAGACCGTAAAGAAGCGCAGCCCGGTGGTCGGGATGCCGTACAGATGGGAATAGGTATGCGCCATCAGCTCATTGGCTTTCTTGGTGGCGGCGTACAGGGAAACCGGATGATCGACGGAATCCTCCGTGGAGAACGGCATTTTGCGGTTAAGGCCGTAAACCGAACTGGAGGAGGCGTACACCAGGTGTTTCACTTTGGTATGACGGCAGCCTTCCAGAATGTTCAGATACCCCATCAGGTTAGCGTCCGCGTAGGCATAGGGGTTTTCCAGCGAATAGCGCACGCCCGCCTGGGCCGCCAGGTGGATCACGCGGTCAAATTGTTCTGCGGCGAACAGCTTCGCCATCCCCTCACGGTCGGCAAGATCCAGCTGCTGGAAATGAAATGCCGGAGATGCCAGACGATCCAGGCGAGCCTGCTTCAGGCTGACGTCATAATAGTCGTTCATGTTGTCGATCCCGACAACATCATGCCCTTCATTCAGCAGGCGTTGCGCGATATGAAAGCCGATAAAACCTGCGGCACCAGTGACCAAAAACTTCATATTTTTCCTCCGGGGTGTGGATATCCCGTTCTACATAAGTGCCGATTTTACACTGGCTTGCGGTTGGGATCACTTGCTTTACAGTTGCAAAGTGTGCGTTGACATGAAGCTGGCCGGGAAAATCAAATGCTTTAATGCAAATGATTTGCATTTGAAATCGAGTCAAACCATCACTATGGTTACACGGAAAAAAACAGTTTGCAGGAATCAGCCCATACAAGTTCGATATCTTGAAAAAACATGACATGTATTTCCGAATGAAGAGGTATTGTTGTTCGTGAAATTCGAATTAATTAGTGTTGTTGTCACCAGAGATAACTTGTAATCAAAGGATGTATAGCAAGCTATTGAATGTTTTAACATTGTATCAAAAGTGTTCCATTCATACCTTGAATTAATTCACACCGCTTTTTGATTTTTATTCTGTATAACCAGCGCTATAATGCGGCGCTACCTTGTTGGGTACTAAGCGATGTTGAGTGTGCTGCACTTCGTAATGGTGATAGTGCGGCTTTGCCATGATATCAACGACCGAAGTGATGCTGAGAGGGATGATAGCCCGGCACTGAGCACATCTCTCTGCTTCAGAGAGATTCCTTTAGCTGTTTGGGAAAGTCCTGATAGCGAAAGGACATAGAAGCAAGCAAAGTGACCGCTGTTTGGCCGACTTGCCGTTTCCAGCACCATGAGAGCGTGGTTCATGTTCCGCTAACTTTAGCTGATGACATATACAAATTACTGCAGGCACTACGCATTTTGGTTGCGAAAGCCAATGGCGGTAGCGTGCCTGCGGTTGTTTGCTACTTCAGAAAATTGTATGTAATTCATTGAAAAACGAGAGAGAGTATGAAGATTCTTGTCACCGGGGGCGCAGGCTTTATCGGTTCTGCCGTGGTTCGTCATATCATTGAAAATACCCTGGACGAAGTCCGTGTGATGGACTGCCTGACCTACGCCGGCAATCTTGAATCCCTGGCGCCGGTTGCCGGGAGTGAACGCTACTCGTTTTCCCAGACCGATATCATCGATGCCGCTGCCGTGGCGGCCCAGTTCAGCGAGTTCCGTCCGGATATCGTGATGCACCTCGCTGCAGAAAGTCATGTGGACCGTTCCATTGATGGCCCGGCCGCCTTCATCCAGACCAACGTGATCGGCACCTTCACTCTGCTGGAGGCAGCCCGCCACTACTGGTCCGGGCTTGGAGAGGAACAGAAGCAGGCCTTCCGCTTCCATCATATCTCCACCGATGAAGTGTACGGCGACCTGCACGGCACCGATGACCTGTTCACCGAAGAAACCCCGTACGCGCCCAGCAGCCCGTACTCCGCCTCCAAAGCGGGCAGCGACCATCTGGTTCGCGCCTGGAACCGCACCTACGGCCTGCCAGTGGTGGTGACAAACTGCTCCAACAACTACGGTCCGTATCACTTCCCGGAAAAACTGATCCCGCTGACTATCCTTAATGCCCTGGCGGGTAAACCTCTGCCGGTATATGGCAACGGGGAGCAGATCCGTGACTGGCTGTATGTTGAGGACCATGCCCGTGCGCTGTACAAAGTGGCGACCGAAGGCAAGAGCGGCGAGACCTACAACATCGGCGGTCATAACGAGCGTAAAAATATCGATGTGGTGCGCACCATCTGCACCATTCTCGACAAGGTGGTGGCGCAGAAGCCGGGAAACATCACCCACTTTGCTGACCTGATCACTTTTGTTACCGACCGTCCGGGACATGACCTGCGTTATGCCATTGATGCCACGAAAATTCAGCGCGATCTGGGCTGGGTGCCGCAGGAAACGTTCGAGAGCGGAATTGAGAAAACTGTGCACTGGTACCTGAACAACCAGACCTGGTGGCAGCGTGTGCTGGACGGCTCCTATGCCGGCGAGCGTCTTGGCCTGAATAAATAAAAAAGGAACTGAAGATGAAGGGCATTGTTCTGGCCGGCGGCTCCGGCACGCGTTTATACCCCATCACCCAGGGCGTCTCCAAGCAGCTGCTGCCTATCTACGACAAGCCGATGATTTTCTACCCGGTGTCTGTCCTGATGCTGGCGGGCATTCGCGATATCCTTATCATCTCCACGCCTGAAGACATGCCTTCCTTCCAGCGCCTGCTGGGTGACGGGGCGCAGTTCGGGGTGAACTTCAGCTACGCCATTCAGCCGTCGCCGGACGGTCTGGCTCAGGCTTTTATCATTGGCGAGAAGTTTATCGGCAACGATGCCTGCGCCCTGGTGCTGGGGGATAATATCTACTTTGGCCAGAGCTTCGGTAAAAAGCTGGAAGCAGCGGCGGCGAAGACCTCCGGTGCCACGGTGTTTGGTTACCAGGTGCTGGATCCGGAGCGCTTTGGCGTGGTGGAGTTTGACGAGCACTTTAAAGCGCTGTCAATTGAAGAGAAACCATTAAAGCCGAAATCAAATTGGGCCGTAACTGGTCTCTATTTCTACGACAATAACGTGGTGGAGATGGCGAAGGACGTTAAGCCTTCAGCACGCGGGGAACTCGAGATTACCACTCTCAACCAGATGTATCTGGAGCGCGGTGACCTGCATGTTGAACTCCTGGGGCGCGGCTTTGCCTGGCTGGATACAGGCACTCATGACAGCCTGATGGACGCATCACAGTTCATTCACACCATTGAGAAGCGTCAGGGGATGAAGGTCGCGTGCCTGGAAGAGATCGGTTACCGCAACAAATGGTTGTCGGCGGAAGGGGTGGCGGCTCAGGCCGAACGCCTGAAGAAAACCGAGTACGGTGCTTATCTCAAGCGCCTGCTGAACGAGCGTTAATGCCTTCTTCGTCAACGACAGGATACAGAGAATGAAGATTTTACTGATTGGCAAGAATGGCCAGGTGGGCTGGGAGCTGCAGCGTTCCCTGTCCACCCTCGGCGACGTGGTCGCGGTGGATTATTTTGATAAAGAGCTTTGCGGTGACCTGACGAACCTGGCAGGCATCGCGCAGACCGTGCGTACCGTCCGCCCGGATGTGGTGGTGAATGCCGCCGCGCACACGGCCGTGGACAAGGCAGAAAGCGAGCGGGAGCTCTCCGACCTGCTGAACGACAAAGGGGTGGCGGTGCTGGCGGCGGAGTCGGCGAAGCTGGGTGCCCTGATGGTGCACTATTCCACCGACTATGTGTTCGACGGCGCCGGCAGCCATTATCGCCGGGAAGATGAGGCAACCGGCCCGCTGAACGTCTACGGTGAAACCAAGCGTGCCGGTGAGCTGGCCCTGGAGCAGGGCAACCCGCGTCACCTGATTTTCCGTACCAGCTGGGTGTATGCCACCCGCGGCGCCAACTTTGCCAAAACCATGCTCCGCCTGGCGGGGGAGAAAGAGACCCTCACCATCATTGATGACCAGCATGGGGCGCCCACCGGCGCTGAGCTGCTGGCAGACTGCACGGCGACGGCAATCCGTGAAACGCTGCGTAATCCGGCGCTGGCCGGCACGTATCACCTGGTGGCCAGCGGTGAAACCAGCTGGTGCGACTATGCCCGCTATGTGTTTGAAGTGGCGAGAGCGCACGGTGCCGAGCTGGCGGTGCAGGAAGTGAAGGGCATTCCGACGACGGCCTATCCTACGCCGGCGAAGCGTCCGCTCAACTCGCGCCTGTCGAATGAAAAATTCCAGCAGGCATTCGGGGTGACTCTCCCGGACTGGCGTCAGGGTGTGGCTCGCGTGGTAACAGAAGTCATGGGCAAATAAACGGTTAGCAAAAGATGAACATTATTAAAACAGATATTCCTGACGTGCTGATTTTTGAACCGCGCGTGTTTGGTGATGCGCGAGGCTTCTTCTTTGAGAGCTTCAGCAGCAAGGTGTTTAATGAGGCGGTGGGCCGTCAGGTGGAATTCGTCCAGGACAACCATTCCCAGTCCCAGAAAGGCGTATTGCGCGGGTTGCACTATCAGCTGGATCCGCACGCTCAGGGCAAGCTGGTCCGCTGTGTGGAAGGTGAGGTGTTTGATGTGGCAGTGGATATCCGTCGTTCATCGCCTACCTTTGGTAAATGGGTGGGCGCGGTGCTCAGCGCAGAGAATAAACGTCAGCTGTGGATCCCGGAAGGATTCGCCCACGGGTTTATGGCGCTGAGCGACACGGTGCAGTTTGTCTATAAGGCGACGAACTACTACGCGCCGCAGTCAGAACGGAGCATCATCTGGAACGATCCGGAGATAGGGATTGACTGGCCGGCACTGAGCAACTGCGTGCTGTCTCTGTCGGAGAAAGACCTGCGGGCACATACTCTGGCCACTGCGGAAGTCTACGCTTAAGTATAAATATTCTTGTTCGATAATGGATATCACAAGTTACTATCAAAAATAATAATAATAAATAATTTTTTATCCTAAAGGTAATCGATTAATGAATTATAAAGCAATGAAGCCTAAAGTTATCGCTTCTATTGTATTATTTAATCATTCCTATGATGATATTAAAGATACGTTTCTCTCATTATGCCATGAAGAGAGCGTTGAAAAAATAATCTTCGTTGATAATGGTGGTTGTCAGTGGGCGGCATCATTGAATGAACCTAAGGTGAGCTACATCAAGTCTCCTTACAACTGTGGTTTTGGTGCTGGACATAATCTTGCAATAAAAGCAAGTGCAGACTTTGACGGTTATTTCTTGATATGTAATCCGGATATTAGCTTTGATAAGCAGTCACTTGATAAATTAGTTTCGTTTGCGTGGGAAAATGAGTATAGTTTTGTTTCCCCGCAAATAATATATAGAAATGGTGAGAGACAATATAGTTGCCGTCTACTACCTACTCCCGGTAATCTTTTTTTAAGACGTTTCTTTCCAGTTACTGCAATAAAGTATGATGTTAAATATGAACTGAAAGATGCAGCCTATGATGAGATATTTTCCCCACCAACGGTATCTGGCTGTTTCATGTTATTAAGTAATGTATTATTACAAAAACTTAACGGTTTTGATGAACGATACTTTATGTATCTGGAAGATGTAGATTTATGTCGCCGAGCATTACAGCTAACCAAAATATACTATTATCCTGGAACAACTATTGTCCATGCCTTTAATAAAGGTTCGTATAAAAGCAAATTATTACTTTGGTACCATATTCGCTCCGCAGTCTCCTATTTTAATAAATGGGGATGGTTTCTTGATCGTAAAAGACATGCGTATAATAAGCAAGCCATATATGAAATTCCCAAAAAAATAATTTAATATTATTTGCCATAAAATACGAGTTTAAAATGAAAAACCCTCATCAAAAACTTTCATCATCACCATTAGCAGTGGTGCGCAGTATTGCCACTCACTGGAGTATTATTCTGCAGATGGCTAAACGTGATGTTGTTGGAAGATATAAAGGTTCTGTGATGGGCCTGCTTTGGTCTTTTCTGAACCCTTTATTTATGTTAACAGTATATACTTTTGTCTTCTCCGTGGTATTCAAAGCCAGATGGTCAACTGGTGGGGACGAAAGTAGGACACAGTTTGCTATAATTTTATTTGTCGGAATGATAGTTCATGGTTTTTTAAGTGAAGTGGTAAATAAAGCACCGTTGATTATTTTGGGAAATACAAACTATGTGAAGAAAGTTATATTTCCATTGGAAACGCTGCCTGTTATCTCTTTATTTGCGGCATTATTTCATACTTGTATCAGCCTTTGTGTGTTACTGATGGCGTTTTTCATTTTTAATGGATATTTACATTGGACCATAGTATTTTTACCTGTGGTCTTTTTCCCTTTAATTATTTTTTGCCTTGGCATTTCGTGGATCTTAGCATCACTTGGCGTATTCCTAAGAGATGTAAGTCAAACTACGGTAATCATTACTACAGTATTAATGTTTTTATCACCGGTATTCTTCCCTATAAGCGCCTTGCCTGAAAAGTATCATATCTGGATCATGCTCAATCCATTAACCTTTATTATTGAACAAGCCCGAACGGTCCTTATTTGGGGTGGTATGCCTAATTTTATCGGTCTGTTTTTATATTCTTTGGGTGCCTTAGTCATAGCCTGGATGGGTTTTGCCTTCTTCCAGAAAACCAGGAAGGGATTTGCTGATGTCCTCTAATGAAATTGCCATTCAAGTTACAAACCTGAGTAAATGTTATCAGATATATGCGCGTCCAACTGATCGTCTAAAACAGTTTTTTGTGCCGAAACTTCAACAGGTGGTCCGCAGAGAGCGAAACTGCTATTTTCGTGAGTTTTGGGCCCTCGATGACGTTTCCTTCAGTATCAAAAAAGGGGAAACGGTAGGTATTATTGGACGAAATGGTGCCGGGAAGTCGACTTTGCTGCAGATTATCTGCGGCACACTAACCCCCTCCGCTGGAGATGTACGTGTTAATGGGCGTATTGCTGCATTACTTGAATTAGGTGCTGGGTTCAACCCGGAGTTTACCGGTCGTGAGAACGTTTATTTAAATGGTTCGGTATTAGGTTTAACCAAAGAGCAGATTGCGGCTAAGTTTGCTGAAATTGAAGAATTTGCAGATATCGGCCAGTTCATTGATCAACCCGTAAAAACATACTCTAGCGGTATGTATGTCCGTTTAGCCTTTGCCGTTCAAGCATGTGTTGAACCGGAAATTTTGATTGTTGATGAGGCGTTAGCTGTTGGCGATATTGGCTTCCAGTATAAATGCTATAAACGGATGGAAGCATTACGTGCGAAAGGTGTAACCATCATTATGGTAACTCATTCAACAGGCAGCATCCTTGAGTATGCTGATCGCTGCCTGGTGATGGAACACGGAAAACTAATCGGTGATACCAATGATGTTCTCGCTGCAGTTCTGGCCTATGAGAAAGGGATGATCCTGGCCAACGATAAACCAGAGCCTACAAAACTTGCAGAGAACCGCTCTTCTGAAACTTGCAGTTTGGAAGACCTCAAAAGCATTCAGTTACATACTGCTAATGAAGAAATTGGGGAAAAACGTTTTGGTACTGCGCGTGCTATTATTAAAAATCTTACCATCTACAAATCAGATGGTACGCCTTTGACAGAGAAACCACTCATCAAATCAGGTGAAGAAGTTACATTTGATTTCACCATATTAGCTACCGAAGAGATTAAGGATGTTGCTCTTGGCCTTTCCATATCCAAAGCTCAGGGAGGGGATATTTGGGGAGATAGTAATATTGGCGCAGGTTCGCCAATTACACTTCGTCCAGGTAGTCAGCGTATCGTTTATAAAGCAACGCTGCCTATAAATTCGGGCGATTACCTAATACACTGCGGCCTCGCTATGGTTGGCAACGGTGCTCGAGAGGAACTTGATCAACGTCGCCCGATGATGAAAATAAAGTTTTGGTCGGCCAGAGAACTAGGCGGGGTCATTCATGCTCCGTTAAAAATCATTACAAATGGAGAGTAAAACATGTTTGCTGTTTTTCTTCCTCCTTATCCGTTCAGAGGGGTGAAGGCCCCTTATTTATGGCTTTTTTTAAAGTATTTGCATTGTTCTAACGAAAAGATACTTTTTATCACAAGTCCTGATTATGTTGAAGTAATAAACGATGAAACACAACATTCCCGTTGGGAGTTTGATGCTGCCTCGATGGCATCTTTAGGATATTCTATTCCTGATGAACAAAGCCTTGCCAGACATGAATATCTGTATCTTGATCATGCTTTGTATGAAACCATGTTGGCTCAACATCATCATGACCCCATAAAATCATTTACCACATTTTTAACCGAATCTATTTCCGAGCTTGAAAATGAGTTATTTTCTTTACTTACAAAGGAAATAATTCAACGTGTTGATGCTTTTGTCTCTATCTGCAACTGTCCATCGCTTGAAAAAGTCGCAAGAGCTTTAAATAAAGAGGTTATACACCTTGAGATCGGGCCATTGCGAGCACCGATGTATCGCAATACAGCATATCTGGATTTCACCGGCGTTAATGGTAATACCGAGGCTCGGGCACGCTATGAATCTTGCCAGACGGAAATTGATATTACGTGCTCAATGAATGATTTGCATCGTTATTTTCTTGAAGCAATCTCATTACCTTCGTCAAGTGAAAACCAAGTTGCTGGGATTGTGTTACAGGTAGAAGACGATTCCAATATCATTGCTTACAGCCATGATTTTACGAATATATCTCTAATTTCTTATGTTCGTCAACAGCATTCTCTCGAGAATATATTAGTTCGGGCGCATCCCGGGAGTTTGTTTCGTTTACGAGATGACATATTTAGCATTGATGCATCGGCAAACAGCCTCGAATTTATTCAAAAATGTCATTCTATTTATACTATTAACTCAAGCGTTGGCTTAGAGGCGCTTTTATGCGAGAAAAAGACTAATATTCTCGGTGATTGTTCCTATGCTTTTGTCGCTGAGGAGGCCTCAGGTCCCACCAGAGTAAATGCCATGGCATTTTATCTGTTTGCTTATCTGGTGCCCTTTGAACTTATATTTAATCTGGAATATTTGCGATTCAGGTTGGACCATCCAGCAGAACTGGATATCGTACGTAAACACCTGCAATTTTATTCTAAAATGCCGGATGAGCGTGAAGAAAACAGCCATACGCTGTCAACATTAATAAACGAAGCGATTTCCAAAGATATCACCATGAGAACCATTTTAGAAAACTCATTAGCCCAGAATAACAAACAACTTGAAGATTTGAAAACGCAGCTTGCTGCCGAGGTTACTGAGCGAGAAAAATTAGCTGCAGCGATTACCAAACTCCAGCAAACGGCAGACTTGGCAGCAAAAGACAGGGATATATTAGTTTCCGCCCTGGCAGTCAAACAAGATGAAGTAGATCGTATGCGCAGAAGTCTGTCGTGGAAGTTAACCATGCCAGTTCGTATGTCTGGTAGGATTTCCCGAGGTGAATTTAGCACTATAAAAGCAATGATGAGGGAATACACGAATTCCGGTAATAATGTTTTTTCTCGCTATATTTTATCGGGTGGACTTCTTTCAAAATCGAAATATAAAACGGCTATTCGTCTTCTATTGTCAGGAAACTGGTCAGGGATGGTTGATGGTTTTAAACGTGTTTTAAGCCGAGCTGCTATCGACTCTTCACCAGCTACGCCATTTGTCGATACTGGAACGGTAAGAATTCTTGCTACTCAGCATACCCTATTCGTTGCACATTTGATTGAAAAGAATCTGCTTGATTGCGGAATTAAGGGCCATGTCAGTACTGCTTATTCCGTTGAGCAGGATATGGGGCAGATGCACATTGTAGTTTGTCCGCAAATGTTCAAACAACTGCCCCGTAACTACATTGCTTTCCAGATGGAGCAGTCGGTCAACTCAAGATGGTTTACCGATGAGTATTTTTCTCGTCTCAATAATGCTGTTGCTATTTTTGATTATTCCTTGAAAAATATTGAATATTTACTGGATAAAGGCATTCCGTATCAGAAATTGTTTTATATGCCGATTTCCAGCTTTCCAGATTACCCAGCCCATTTAGCAGATAACGGTTATGTACTGGATGATCAGAAAGGTGATATACACGCAGATGTTCTATTCTATGGCGATCCAAACTGTGAGCGCCGCAAGGCCTATCTTCAGGAATTGAAGAAGCATTTTAATGTCACTCTCGCTTCGGAAGTTTTCGGTGATAAACTCACCAGAATGGTTAAGAATGCGAAAGTCGTCGTCAACATTCATTACTATGAAAATGCGTTGCTTGAAACCACACGTCTATATGAAACGATTTCGCTTGGGACGCCTGTAGTGAGTGAAAGCAGTTCAGATATTGTAGAGCATGAAGACCTACAGGATGTGATCGATTTTTGCCCCATCGGTGATATTCCGGCAATGGTCGAGAAAATTCAGAATTTGTTATCTGATAAAGAATATTACAACGAAAGAAAAGAAAAAATTAAGCACTTTACTAATGTAGATAATAAAAATAATTATTATCTGCGACGTTATCTGCTGTCGATTGATAAACTCAATTTTTCCCAATACAAAAGTATTTTCTCATTTGAGCAATTTCAAACTGGAGATGTCCCACGCCTTTGTTTATCATTGTCTGAAACACCCGTCCGCCGGAAAGCTTTTTTCGCTAGTCCATCCCATGGATTCCAATTTTTCGAGGGGATCCGTTATCGCATTGGTTGGATTGGTTGTGGCATGAGCTATAAATATATGCTTTCAGGCATGCTGGCCAGTAAGGCGGAAATGGGGATTATCTGTGAAGATGATGTTATTTTCCCGGTTGATTATGATAATAAATTAAATAAAATTATTAACCATCTACAGAGTACTGAGGCTAAATGGCATATTTTTGCTGGCATAATTGCACATCTGCATGAGGACACGAAGGTACTGGATGTTAAGGTCATCGATGGTATTGAGTATATCTACATTGACAAAATGACTAGTATGGTTATGAATATTTATTCTCGCCGTGGTATGGATCTTATTAGCCAGTGGGATGAGAAAAATATTGATGCCGAAACCAATACTATTGACCGCTATGTTGAATCAGCTCAAGATCTGGTCGTCGTGACTACATTACCTTTCCTTGTAGGATACGCAGAAGAGCAACAGTCAACATTATGGGGCTTTGAGAACTCTCAATATACATCGTTAATAAAAGCCAGTGAAAAACTGTTAGCTGAAAAGGTTGCAGAATTTAAAAAGAATCGCTAAAAAATTCGACCTGAAAATAAAAAGGCCGGTTGCTGAACTTTTCAGCTTCCGGCCTTTTTTCTTTCATCCTGCAGATTATTTATGCCGATTCTTAAGGTTGGCAATAATATCTTGTAATGAAAGCCCCTGGTCCTGCAGCAGCACCAGCAGGTGATACATCAGGTCTGACGCCTCATTCTTCAGCTCGAAGCGGTCGTTCACCGTGGCGGCCAGCGCGGTCTCCACGCCTTCTTCTCCCACTTTCTGCGCGATGCGCTTGGTGCCGCTGGCATACAGCTTCGCCGTGTAGGAGCTCTCCGGGTCGGCGTGCTTGCGCTCGGCCAGCAGCTGCTCCAGCTGATAGAGGAACAGCCACTGGTGGCCGGCGTCGCCGAAGCAGCTGGTGGTGCCTTTGTGGCAGGTCGGCCCAATCGGGTTCACCAGCACCAGCAGCGTATCGTTGTCGCAGTCCGGTGTGATGCTCACCACGTTGAGGACATTGCCCGAGGTTTCACCCTTGGTCCACAGCCGCTGTTTGGTGCGTGAGTAAAAGGTGACCTTGCCGGTGGCTTCGGTTTTCTCCAGCGCGTCCTTGTTCATGTAGCCCAGCATCAGCACTTCGCCGGATACGGCGTGCTGCACGATGGCCGGCATCATGCCGTCCGTTTTTTCCCAGTCCAGCTGTTCAGTCAACATACCCTTATCTCCACGCCCTGTGCCGCCAGGTACGCTTTCAGTTCGCCAATATTAATAATCTGTTTGTGGAATACCGAGGCCGCCAGCGCGCCGTCAACGTCGGCGTCGCGGAAGGCTTCGAGGAAGTGTTCCATGGTGCCTGCGCCGCCGGAGGCGATCAGCGGCACATGGCACACCGCGCGGACCTTCGCCAGCTGCTGCAGGTCGTAGCCGTTGCGCACCCCGTCCTGGTTCATCATATTGAGGACGATCTCGCCCGCGCCGCGCTTCTGCACTTCCTCCACCCAGTCGAGGGTTTCCCACTGCGTCACCCGGGTGCGGCTCTCGTCGCCGGTGTACTGATTGACGTGATACTTGCCGGTCTGTGCATCAAACCAGGTATCGATCCCCACCACGATGCACTGCACGCCAAAGCGGTCGGCAAGGCGGGTGATCAGCGTCGGGTCGGCGAGAGCAGGGGAGTTAATCGAGATCTTATCGGCGCCGAAGGAGAGGATCTGCGCCGCGTCTTCCAGCGACTTGATCCCGCCCGCCACGCAGAAAGGAATATCGATTACTTCCGCCACCCGCGACACCCAGCTCTTGTCGACCACCCGACCGTCGCTGGAGGCGGTGATATCATAGAACACCAGCTCGTCGGCGCCTTCGTCGGCATAGCGCTTAGCCAGCGGGACGATATCGCCGATGATCTCGTGATTACGGAACTGCACGCCTTTCACTACCTGGCCGTCGCGGACGTCGAGGCAGGGGATTATCCGTTTTGCCAGCATTGAATGGCCTCCGTTACGTTGAATTTGCCTTCCAGCAGCGCGCGACCGACAATCACGCCGCGCACCCCGGTGCCGCGCAGGGCGGCAATATCATTGAGATCGCCGATGCCGCCGGACGACTGAAACGCCACCTGCGGGTAGCGGGCGCAGACTTCCTCGTACAGCGAGACGTTGGAGCCCGCCAGCGTGCCGTCGCGGGAGATATCGGTGCACAGCACATGCTGCAGGCCGACCGGCAGATAGCTCTCCACCAGCTCCTCCAGGGTCACGCCGGAGTTTTCCTGCCAGCCGCTGACCGCCACCTGCTTATTGCCGTCGGCGTCGATACGCACGTCGAGGGCCAGCACCAGCCGCTCAGGGCCAAAGCGTTTAAACCAGCCTTTCACTTCCTCCGGGGATTTCACCGCATTGGAGCCGACCACCACGCGGGCGACGCCGGCTTCAAGCAGGGCCGCGACATCCGCCTCGGTCCGCACGCCGCCGCCGACCTGCACCGGGACGTCAACGCCGGCGACCAGCGATTTCAGCAGCGGGATCTGGCGCTTCGCCGGATCCTTCGCCCCGGTCAGGTCGACCAGGTGCAGGACTTCCGCTCCCTGAGCGGCATAGGACTGCAGGCGCGGCAGCGGATCGCTGCCATAGTCGCGCTGCTGGCCATAATCCCCCTGGTGGAGACGAACGACGGTGCCGTCGATTAAATCTAAAGCAGGAATAATCATCACATCTCCAGGAAGTTTTTCAGCAGCTGCGCCCCGGCGCTCCCGGAGCGCTCCGGATGGAACTGCACGCCAAAGAAGTTATCTTTCTGCACCGCGGCGGTGAACGCCTCGCCGTAATTGCACTGGGCGATGGTGTACGGGTTGACCGGCATGGCGTAGCTGTGCACGAAGTAGAAGTAAGCCCCTTCTTCAATGCCGCGGAACAGACGATCGCCTGCTTTGGCATACACCCGGTTCCAGCCCATGTGCGGCAGCGGCAGGCCGTGGTCGGTCATCTTCGGCACCTCTTCCTCGATAATGCCCAGCAGATCGACGCCGTTGTTCTCTTCACTGCGCTTGCCGAGCAGCTGCATACCCAGGCAAATCCCCAGCACCGGCTGGGTACAGGCTTTGATCAGGTCGATCAGTTCGCGGTCGCGCAGCTGGTCCATCGCCGCCTGGGCGGTGCCGACGCCGGGAAGAAACAGTTTATCGGCACGCAATACCACCTCCGGGTCGCGGCTGACCACCGGCTCATAGCCGTGGCGGCCAATCGCCGATTTCACCGAATTGAGGTTGGCGCACCCGGTATCAAGGATCACCACATTCATTACAGCACCCCTTTGGAAGACGGCAGGGCATCGCCCTGGACGCGGATCGCCTGGCGCAGCGTACGGCCAAAGGCTTTGAACAGGCTTTCCACGCGGTGGTGATCGTTCTTGCCCTTGGTTTTCAGGTGCAGCGTCACCGCCATGGTGTAAGAGAGCGAGCGGAAGAAGTGTTCCACCATCTCGGTGCTCAGATCGCCGACGCGCTGATAGGTGAAGTCCGCCTTATACTCCAGGTGCGGACGGCCGGAGATATCCAGCGCGCAGCGGGCGAGACACTCGTCCATCGGCAGCACGAAGCCGAAGCGGTTGATGCCGCGCTTGTCGCCAAGCGCCAGCTTCAGGGCTTCGCCGAGGGCCAGGCCGGTATCTTCCACCGTGTGGTGATCGTCGATGTACAGATCGCCGCCGACGTTGACTTCCATGCGGAAGCCGCCATGGGTGGCGATTTGGTCGAGCATATGGTCAAAAAAGCCGACGCCGGTGTGGATCTTGCTGCCGCCTTCGCGGTCCAGCCACACTTTCACATCCACCTGGGTCTCTTTGGTGATGCGCTCGACGTGGGCATAGCGGTCGCGGCGGGTCAGCTGTTCGCAGATGGTCGGCCAGTTCAGCGTCTCGCGGTCATAGCGCAGACCGATAATCCCCATGTTATCCGCCAGCTCAAGGTCGGTGGCCCGGTCGCCAATCACATAGCTGTGGGCTTTATCCAGTACGCCCTCTTCCAGCCACGGCAGCACCAGCTGGGTTTTCGGCTTGCGGCAGGCGCAGTTGTCGCCCGGGAAGTGCGGACAAATCAGCACTTCTTCAAAGTTAACGCCCTGCGAGGCGAAGATCTGCATCATCAGGTTGTGCGGGCCATCAAACGCTTCCTGCGGCAGGCTGTCGGTGCCCAGACCATCCTGGTTGGTGATCATCACCAGCTTATAGCCTTCCTGCTGCAGCTTCAGCAGCGCCGGGATCACCTGCGGCTCAAACGCCAGCTTGTCGAAACGGTCCACCTGGAAATCCACCGGCGGTTCGGAAATCAGGGTGCCGTCACGGTCAATAAAGAGATACTTCTGGGTCATACATTCTCCGCAGTCAAGGCGTCAATCACGCGCTGGCTCTCGGCACGGGTACCGATAGTGATACGCAAACAGCCGCTCAATGAAGGTTGTTTATTCTGGTCACGTAAGATAATGCCCTGATCCCACAAAGATTTAAACACTGCGCTGGAGGCGGTTATCCGCGCCAGGACGTAGTTGGTTTCGGAATCGAAGACCTGCTCCACGCAGGCGATGCCGCGCAGCTGTTCCACCAGGTAGCGGCGCTCGTCGAGGATCTGTGCCACGCGCTGACGCATCGCGGCGATCCCTTCCGCGCTCAGGGCCTGGGCGGCGATATCGGCCACCGGCGTGGAGAGCGGGTACGGGGCGATCACTTTCAGCAGCACGTTGATCACCTCGGCGTTGGCGAGGGTGAAGCCGCAGCGCAGGCCGGCGAGGGCAAAGGCTTTGGACAGCGTGCGCAGCACCACCAGGTGCGGGTAGTCGCTGAGCCAGCCGGCGAGCGTCGCCTGCGGGCAGAATTCAATATAGGCTTCGTCGGCTACCACGATAGCTTTGCCGCGGGTCATCTCCAGCAGGTCGCGCATCGACTGCGGGTCGATAATCTGCCCGGTCGGGTTGTTCGGGCTGCAGACGAAGACCACCTTCACCCCGTCCAGCTGCGCCTCGATGCCCGGCAGGTCGAGCTGCCAGTCGGCCAGCGTCGGCACGGTGCGGCACTCGACGCCGATGGTTTCGGCACTGACGCTGTACATGCCGTAGGTGGGCGGGCAGTAGAGCACGGCGTCTTCGCCTGGCTCGCAGAAGGCGCGGATCAGCAGCTCAATGCCTTCGTCGGCGCCGCGGCTGACCAGCACCTGCTCCGGTTTAACCTCGGCGTAGCGGGCGTAGCTCTCAATCACCGCCTTCGGCTGCGGCTCCGGATAGCGGTTCAGCGTCTGCTCGGTCAGCTGGAAGGCCACGGCGGTGGGGAATTCGTTAGCGTTCAGCCAGACGTCGCCTTTCCCGCCCAGGCGGCGAGCGGATTGATACGGGGTCAGCGCGCGAACGTTGGCGCGGGCTAAATCTTCAATGCTCATGCTTGCTCCTTCAGGGCGGCAACGCGCAGCGTTACGGCGTTTTTGTGGGCGTCAAGGCGCTCGGCGGCGGCCAGAATCTCAATCGTCGAGGCGAGGGCGGCAAAGCCGTCGCGCGACAGCTCCTGCACGGTCATCCGTTTCTGGAAGTCGGCCAGGCCGAGGCTCGAACAGGTGGCGGTATAGCCATAGGTCGGCAGGACGTGGTTGGTGCCCGAGGCATAGTCGCCCGCGGATTCCGGCGACCAGTCGCCAAGGAAAACCGAGCCGGCGCTGGTGATGCTGTCCACCAGCTCACGGGCCTGGCGGGTCTGAATGATCAGGTGCTCCGGGCCGTACTGGTTGGAGATGGCCACGCACTGCGCCAGGTCGCGGGCCACGATGATCCGGCTGGCGGAGAGCGCCACGCGGGCGGTTTCGGCGCGCGGCAGGGCGGCCAGCTGGCGCTCCACGGCCTCGGCGACGCGGTTGCCCATCCCGGCGTCCGGGGTCAGGAGGATCACCTGCGAGTCCGGGCCGTGTTCCGCCTGCGACAGCAGGTCGGAGGCGACAAAGTCCGGGTTGGCGCCGCTGTCGGCGATCACCAGCACTTCCGACGGGCCGGCCGGCATGTCGATGGCCGCGCCGTCCAGACGCTGGCTGACCTGGCGTTTGGCCTCCGTGACGTAAGCGTTACCCGGGCCAAAGATTTTATCCACCTTCGGCACCGACTCGGTACCGAGGGCGAGGGCGGCGATGGCCTGCGCGCCGCCGACGTTAAAGATGGTTTTCACGCCGCACAGCTGCGAGGCGTAGAGGATCTCATCGGCAATCGGCGGCGGCGAGCAGAGCACCACCTGCTGACAGCCGGCGATGCGCGCCGGCGTCGCCAGCATCAGTACCGTGGAGAACAGCGGCGCCGAGCCGCCCGGAATGTACAGCCCGACGGAGGCGATAGGGCGGGTGACCTGCTGGCAGCGCACCCCCGGCAGCGTTTCGACATCCACCGCCTGCAGCTTTTGCGCGTTGTGGAAGGTCTCGATGTTTTGCACCGCCACCGCCATCGCCTGCTTCAGCTCGTCGCTGAGGCGCTCGCCGGCGGCGGCGATCTCCGCCTCGCTCACCTGCAGCGCGGCGACGGTGGTTTTATCAAACTTCGCGCTGTATTCGCGCAGCGCCGCGTCGCCGTTGGCTTTGACGTTATCGAGGATCTCCGCCACCGTTTTACTGATGCTGTCGGAGGCGGAAATCGCCGGGCGCGTTAAGAGTTGTCGCTGTTGGTCTGCGCTACAGCCGTTCCAGTCGATGATTGTGTTGAAGCTCATGATTGTTTTCCCCTGTGTGTCCCGTGACCTGCTGGCCGATTACTCCATCATCTTCTCAATCGGCAGCACCAGAATGGAGCTGGCGCCCAGCGCCTTCAGTTTTTCCATGGTCTCCCAGAACAGGGTTTCGCTGCTGACCATGTGCATCGCCACGCGCTGCTTGTCGCCTGCCAGCGGCAGAATGGTCGGACGCTCGGCGCCCGGCAGCAGGGCAACCACTTCCTCAAGGCGTTCGGTCGGGGCGTGCATCATGATGTATTTCGACTCGCGGGCCTGGATCACGCCCTGAATACGGGTCAGCAGGCGGTCAATCAGCTGCTGTTTGGCGTCGGCCATTTCGCCGTCGCGCTGGATCAGGCAGGCTTTGGAGCGGTAGATCACTTCCACTTCGCGCAGGCCGTTTGCTTCCAGGGTGGCGCCGGTGGAGACGAGGTCGCAAATGGCGTCGGCGAGGCCGGCGCGCGGCGCCACTTCCACGGAGCCGTTCAGCAGACAGGATTTAAAGGAGATACCTTTTTGATCGAGGTAGCGCTTCAGCAGGTGTGGGTAAGAGGTGGCGATACGTTTGCCGTCCAGCGCCGCCGGGCCGTTCCAGGCTTCATCCACCGGGGTCGCCAGCGACAGGCGGCAGCCGCCGAAGTCCAGACGGCGCAGGGTGAAATAGCGCGGGTCTTCGCCCTGGGCGCGGCGGCTGAGCAGCTCTTCTTCCAGCACGTTTTCGCCGATAATGCCGAGGTCGACAACACCGTCCATCACCAGGCCCGGGATATCGTCATCACGCACGCGCAGAATGTCGATTGGCATATTTTCCGCCAGCGCAATCAGACGCTGGGTGTGCAAATTGACTTTAATGCCGCAGCGGCTGAGTAATTCGCGTGAATCTTCGCTTAAACGGCCTGATTTCTGAATAGCTATGCGTAAACGGGTGTTGTCTAACATTGTTCTTTTCCTCTGAATACCTGTCTGAATCTGTCCGAATTTGGTCCAAAAAAAAGCCCCCGGAAGTGAATCTTCCGGGGGCTCTCTGCGCGTTCATGCACCACTGGAAGATCCAAATGTCTTCCAGCACACATCGCCTGAAAGACTAGTCAGGATGATGGTGATGATGGTGGTGTTTAAATTGAACGCGGTTCATAAAATTCTCTGTGAATGACTATGCATTTGATGTCCTTTAACCTAAACCACTTCCGCCGCAGAAAGCAAGGGCTTTTTTCTATCATTAATTCATTTCACATTGAGCGAAGAAATTGTCAGTTGCCGCTGGCTGGCGTAGCCTGTAATCAGCACAGCGAAAGAGTCAGGAGCCTGGGATGAAAAAGGTCGCGATAGTCGGTTTGGGATGGCTGGGGATGCCGCTGGCGCTGTCGTTGACGGCGCGAGGCTGGCAGGTCACCGGCAGTAAAACCACGCAGGATGGCGTGGAGGCGGCGCGGATGTGCGGGATCGACAGCTATCCGCTGCGCCTGGAGCCGCAGCTGGTCTGTGATACCGAGGACCTCGACGCGCTGATGAACGTCGATGCGCTGGTGATCACGCTGCCGGCCCGGCGGACCGGCGCGGGGGAAGGGTTTTATCTGCAGGCGGTGCAGGAGATCGTCGATACCGCGCTGGCGTACCATATTCCGCGGATCGTCTTCACCAGCTCCACCTCGGTGTATGGCAACGTCAACGGCACGGTGAAAGAGAACTCCCCGCGCCTGCCGGAGACCGCCAGCGGGCAGGTGCTCAAGGAGCTGGAAGACTGGCTGCACAACCTGCCGGGGACGTCGGTGGATATTCTGCGCCTGGCCGGGCTGGTGGGGCCGTCCCGACATCCGGGACGTTTTTTCGCCGGCAAGTCGGCGCCGGATGGCCAGCATGTGGTCAATCTGGTGCATTTGCAGGATGTGGTGGCCGCCATCGAACTGCTGCTGCAGGCTCCGAAGGGCGGGCACATCTATAATCTATGTGCGCCCCGCCATCCGGCACGCGGCCTCTTTTATCCGCAGATGGCCCGCGAGCTGGGG
Source organism: Klebsiella pneumoniae complex sp. WS1778 (assembly GCF_049472055.1). Classification (NCBI taxonomy): domain Bacteria; kingdom Pseudomonadati; phylum Pseudomonadota; class Gammaproteobacteria; order Enterobacterales; family Enterobacteriaceae; genus Klebsiella; species Klebsiella pneumoniae complex sp. WS1778. The sequence continues at coordinate 1,546,843 of NZ_JBKGTJ010000001.1, read as the reverse complement.
CTGCCGCCGCCGGTGTTCAGTGACAGCCCGGACGGCGGCCAGGGCAAGATTGTGGATGGCAATCGAATCTGCAATGAGCTGGGGTTTGAATACCAGTACCCCGATCCGCTGGTGATGCCGATGGAGTGATTCGCCAGCGGTGATTCGCATACCGTAAGGGGGTAGCGATGAAACCACTGCTGGATGTCCTCGTGATCCTCGACGCACTGGAAAAAGAGGGGAGCTTTGCCGCGGCGTCGGCAAGGCTCTTTAAAACGCCCTCGGCGCTGAGCTACACCATTCACCGGCTGGAAAGCGATCTCAATATTCAGCTGCTCGACCGCAGCGGTCACCGCGCGCGCTTTACCCCCACCGGACAGATGCTGCTGGAGAAAGGACGGGAAGTGCTGCATATCGCCCGCGAACTGGAGATCCGGGCGGTTAAGCTGCAGCAGGGGTGGGAGCATACCCTCCGCCTGGCGGTGGACAGCACTTTTCCCGTGGCGCAACTCTCGCCGCTGATCGCCGCATTTTATCAACAGCAGCCGCTGACCCGGCTGCACTTCACGCTGAACCCCTCGCTGCTGGACTGGCGGCCGCTGACTGAAGGGCAGGCCGATCTCCTGCTGGGGGCGCTCGGCGAGCCGCCGCCGCTGAGCGGCTATGATTATCTTCCCTTTGGCGAGCTGGATCTGGAGCTGGTGGTCTCCCCACAGCATCCTCTGGCGGAGCGTCGCGCCCCGTTGAGCTGGCGAACTCTGCGTCGTTACCGCGCGGTGGCCACCGGCGAGGGCGGGGCGCTGCTCGGCGATCAGGAGACCCTGACGGTATGTGACGTTACGGCGCAGCTGGCGCTGCTGCGAATGGGGCTGGGGTGGGGCTGCCTGCCGCGTTACCAGGTGCAGGGGCTGCTGGAGAGCGGCGAACTGGTCAGCTTGACCGTGCGCGGGCAGTCGCCTCGTCAGCACGCGTGGATCGGCTGGAATGACGCTACCTGCGGTTTGGCTGGCAAATGGTGGCGGGAAACGCTATTAGCAAATAGTGCTATTTTTACAATTTATCATATGGAAACCGTATAGATATTAGCACGTTAAAAAATATGCTTACGCAATGAACTTCATAACATCTTGTCAACGCCGTTGAATTTGTTGCAAAATATGCGGCCTGAAAACCAGAGACTAGCCGACGCTTTTTTTAAAGTGTCGGTTATTTTTTTGGTCGAAAGACACATCATTCAATACCAAGAGGCCGGGCTTCGTACCGGATAGATATTTACTAAAAACCGACAGTCGTTGTCGCTGAGGAATAGAAAGAAATGGGGCAATTTTTTGCTTACGCGCTGGCGTTCACCGTAAAAGGGGATAACTATGTCGCATAACGCTACTCCAAATACCTCTCGCGTGGAATTACGTAAAACACTTACGCTAGTTCCGGTTGTAATGATGGGCCTGGCCTATATGCAGCCGATGACGCTGTTCGATACGTTTGGTATCGTCTCTGGTATGACCGACGGTCACGTGCCGACGGCCTACGCCTTTGCGTTAATCGCTATCCTGTTTACTGCGCTGAGCTATGGCAAGCTGGTACGTCGTTACCCGTCCGCCGGCTCGGCGTATACCTATGCGCAGAAATCCATCAGCCCGACCGTTGGCTTTATGGTGGGTTGGTCCTCGCTGCTCGACTACCTGTTCGCGCCGATGATCAACATTCTGCTGGCGAAAATCTATTTTGAAGCGCTGGTGCCTTCGATTCCGTCGTGGGTGTTTGTTATCGCGCTGGTCGCCTTTATGACCGCCTTTAACCTGCGCAGCATTAAATCCGTGGCCAACTTCAACACCGTGATCGTGGTGCTGCAGGTGGTGCTGATTGCCGTGATCCTCGGCATGGTGATTTATGGCGTGTTTGAAGGCGAAGGCGCCGGTACGCTGGCCAGCAGCCGTCCGTTCTGGTCCGGTGACGCGCACGTGATCCCGATGATTACCGGGGCGACGATCCTGTGCTTCTCGTTTACCGGCTTCGACGGCATCAGCAACCTGTCTGAAGAGACCAAAGATGCAGAGCGCGTCATTCCGCGCGCGATCTTCCTGACCGCGCTGATCGGCGGCCTGATCTTCATCTTTGCCACCTACTTCCTGCAGCTGTACTTCCCGGATATCTCGCGCTTTAAAGATCCGGATGCGTCACAGCCGGAAATTATGCTCTACGTGGCAGGTAAAGCCTTCCAGGTTGGCGCGCTGATCTTCTCCACCATCACCGTACTGGCTTCCGGTATGGCGGCGCACGCTGGCGTGGCGCGTCTGATGTACGTGATGGGGCGTGACGGCGTGTTCCCGAAAAGCTTCTTCGGCTACGTCCACCCGACCTGGCGCACTCCGGCGATGAACATCATCCTGGTCGGTGCTATTGCCCTGTTGGCGATTAACTTTGACCTGGTGATGGCGACGGCGCTGATTAACTTTGGTGCGCTGGTGGCGTTTACCTTCGTTAACCTGTCGGTGATTTCGCAGTTCTGGATCCGTGAGAAACGTAACAAGACGCTGAAAGACCACTTCCAGTATCTGTTCCTGCCGATGTGCGGCGCCCTGACCGTCGGCGCGCTGTGGGTCAACCTGGAAGAGAGCTCGATGATTCTGGGCCTGATCTGGGCCGGTATCGGTCTGGTCTATCTGGCCTGCGTGACGAAAAGCTTCCGCAACCCGGTGCCGCAGTACGAAGACGTGGCGTAAGGCGTAGCGTGATGTGATTGAGAAAAGCCGGAGGGAAACCTCCGGCTTTTTTTTCGTCTGTGCTTGTTCGATACCGAGGCCTGTTTTTTGCCCGGCGGCGCTGCGCATACCGGGCCGGCGGTATATGAGCTGACGGAAGGCATCCGTAGGCCGGGTCAGGCGCAGCCGCCACCCGGCAGAAGCGCTTATCCTGCCTGCACCATAACTTTCAGCAGCGTATCCAGCAGGCCGGGAAAACGGGCGTCCAGATCTTCCCTGCGCAGCGAAATCATATTCTCCCGTCCCTGAGGCCGCTGCCAGATCACACCGCTGTCGCGCAGGACGCGCCAGTGGTGGGTCATGGTGGACTTGGCCACCTCTTCCTGACGCAGCGCGTTGCAGCTCTGCTCGCTGCCGTCGGCCAGCGTGCGGATGATCTCCAGTCGCAGCGGGTTGCCGAGCGCGGAAAGGACATTTTCCAGGCGAATTTGTTCTCGTTCGGGGTGATTGGCGATCATAATAATCCTGTGTCGGCGTTGGCGCGGCGCATGGCGGTCGCAGCCCGTATCGGCGGCTGGCGGCTACTATACCCAAACTCCAGGTCTGATACCACGCGCGCCGCCGCAACCTGACCAATCATAATAATAGTCAAAATAGTTCGAATATACTCGTACAATTGTACTATCATAGGCGGCAGTTAAATGAACTGCGGATCATTCCGACCGCAGACTGACAGTCAAAACGACTAAGGACGCATCATGCCCCGACCCATCCCCCTCGAACGTTATCGCAACATCGGTATCTCCGCGCATATCGATGCCGGTAAAACCACCACTACCGAGCGCATCCTGTTTTACACCGGGATGAGCCATAAGCTGGGTGAAGTACACGATGGCGCGGCAACCACCGACTGGATGGCCCAGGAGCAGGAGCGCGGGATCACCATTACCTCGGCGGCGGTGAGCTGCTTCTGGCCGGGTATGGACCGCAGCTTCGAGCCGCACCGGATCAATATCATCGACACCCCGGGGCACGTGGACTTCACCATTGAGGTGGAACGTTCCATGCGCGTGCTCGACGGCGCAGTGATGGTGTACGACTCTGTCGGCGGGGTGCAGCCCCAGTCGGAGACCGTCTGGCGCCAGGCGAATAAATACCATGTCCCGCGGCTGGCCTTCGTCAACAAGATGGACCGCCCCGGGGCGGATTTCTTCCGCGTGGTGCAGATGATGATCGACCGCCTGAAGGCCAACCCGGTGCCGATTGTCATCCCCATTGGCGCCGAAGAGCACTTCACCGGCGTCGTCGACCTGGTGAAAATGCGCGCCATCCTGTGGGATGACGCCACTCAGGGCATGACCTTCAGCTACGGGCCGGTCCCTGACGATCTGCTGGCGACTGCCCGCGAGTGGCGGGAGAAAATGGTCTCGGCGGCGGCGGAAGCCAGCGACGCGCTGATGGATAAATACCTCGAAACCGGCGAGCTGGACGAGGCGGAGATCGTCGCCGGTCTGCGCCAGCGCACGGTGAAGGGCGAAATCCAGGCGGTGCTCTGCGGGAGCGCCTTTAAAAACAAAGGCGTGCAGCGCATGCTCGATGCGGTGGTGGAGCTGATGCCGTCGCCGTTGGATATTCCGGCGATACAGGGCGTGGATGAGAAAGGCCAGCCGGCGGAACGCCATCCGAGCGACGATGAGCCGCTGTCGGCGCTGGCGTTCAAACTGATGACCGACCCCTACGTCGGCCAGCTGACCTTTATCCGCGTCTACTCCGGGACGCTGAAGAAAGGCGATGCGGTGTGGAACCCGGTGAAGGGCAAGAAAGAGCGCATCGGACGTATCGTGCTGATGCAGGCCAACGATCGCCACGAAGTTGACGAACTGCACGCCGGGGATATCGCGGCCTGCGTTGGGCTGAAGGATGTCACTACCGGCGATACGCTGTGCGATCCGGATGCGATCATTACCCTCGAACGGATGGAGTTTCCGGAGCCGGTGATTTCGCTGGCGATTGAGCCGAAGACCAAAGCGGACCAGGAGAAAATGGGCATCGCGCTGCAGCGGCTGGCGGCGGAAGATCCGTCGTTCCGTCTGCATACCGATGAAGAGTCCGGCCAGACGATTATCTCCGGCATGGGCGAGCTGCATCTGGAGATCATTGTCGACCGGATGAAGCGCGAGTTTGGCGTTGAGGCCAACATTGGTCGTCCGCAGGTCACCTACCGCGAAACCCTGCGCAAGAAAGTGACGGACGTGGAAGGCAAATTTGTGCGCCAGTCCGGCGGCAAAGGGCAGTACGGGCACGTCGTGCTGACCCTGGAGCCGCTGGAGCCGGGCAGCGGATTCGTCTTCGAGGACGCCACCAAAGGCGGCGTGGTGCCGCGCGAGTACATCCCTTCCGTGGAGAAAGGGCTGCGCGAAGCGATGGGCACCGGCGTGCTGGCGGGCTATCCGGTGGTTGACGTGAAAGCGACCCTGACCTTCGGGTCGTACCACGACGTGGACTCCTCGGAAATGGCGTTCCGCATGGCGGCGATCTTCGGCTTCCGGGAAGGGGCGCGCAAAGCGGACCCGGTGATCCTTGAGCCGGTGATGCACGTGGAGGTGGAGACGCCGGAAGAGTACGCCGGGAATATCATGGGCGATCTCTCTTCCCGTCGCGGGATGGTGCAGGGGATGGAAGAGCGCTTCGGCAGCCAGATCATCCGCGCCGATGTGCCGCTGGCGGAGATGTTTGGTTATTCCACCACGCTGCGCTCGATGTCTCAGGGACGAGCAACCTACAGCATGGAGTTCCACCACTACGCGGAAGCGCCGCGTAACGTAGCGGATGAAATCATCGCCAGCCGTGCGAAAAGTTAAGCCAGTCATCCCGGGTAGCGGCTAGCGCCTTACCCGGGCTACTCTGGTACCAGCGTCCAGGCCCGGTAAGGCGAAGCCGCCACCGGCCAAAAAGGTAAGCACGAACTGGGGAGGCAATGCCCGGCGGCGCTGCGCTTGCGCGGGCCTACGGTCAGGCGTCCTCCCCGGTCATCGTTTGTAGCCCGGGTAAGGCGTTAGCCGCAACCCGGGAATTTCAGCCAATCAGACAATATCCTGCGCGTACTGCCACAGCGCCTTCAGCTGCGCCAGCTTCTCTTTATCATCCGCATACTGCTGATACAGCATCTGCAGCTCATCGGCATAGGCCTGCAAAAACTCAGGCGTAAATACCTGACGACGGTGCTCTAACCAGCGCTGCTGCTCATGTTCATCGAGCGTGCCGGGGAAGTTGCGCGCCCGGTAGTTAAACAGCAGGCGTTCGATGCGCTTGTCGGCGAAGGTGATATCCAGCGCCGGCAGATTGCGCGGTTCGGTTTCCAGCACGATTTTCATCGCCGCGCGGTCGGCATCGCTAAAGAACCCATTGTAAAGCTGGGCGTCGACGTTTTCGGACGGCACGAACGGCTCGGCCTCGGCATACACCGCCACCACTTTCTCCCGCACCTGCGGATTCGCCCGCAGCAGCTGGGCATTCTCCAGACAGCGTTGAATGGAGATCCCCAGCCGGTCGGCATCCTGCGGGCGCAGGGTATTGGCCTGGGCCAGCACCGGACATTTGTTCAAATGCACCAGCTTAATCGGCGCCGCCGGCAGATCGCCAAGCTCGGCGCGCGGGGTGTAAAGCCGCTCGCGCAGGGCGTCGGCATCCAGCTCCAGCAGCGGCGCCATATCGCCCGCCAGATCGACCATGATCACCGCATTGCGGTTTTCCGGATGCCAGGCCAGGGGCGCCACCAGGCTGGTGTTGCCGCGCGCGGCGCCGAACATGCCGGAGACATGCACCAGCGGCTTCATTTGCGGCACGTCGATGAGCGTCGCCAGCTTGCGCTTATTGCGGTGGCTGTAGAGATAGTCAAACAGCCGCGGCTGCCGGGTTTTCACCAGCTTCGCCATGGCGATGGTGGCGTAAACGTCGGCCATCGCGTCATGGGCGTTCTGGTGTTCAATACCGTTGGCGACGGTCAGATGTTCAAGCCGGAAGCTCGGCAGACCCTCGTCATTCTCCGGCCAGACGATCCCTTCCGGACGCAGGGCATAGCAGGCGCGCATCACGTCGAGCAGATCCCAGCGCGAGTTATCGTGCTGCCAGCTCCAGGCATAAGGGTCATAGAAGTTGCGATAGAAGATATTCCGCGTCACTTCGTCGTCAAAGCGCACGTTGTTATAGCCGACGATGCAGGTCTGCGGCACCGTGAACAGATCGTGGATGCGGCGGGCAAACGCGGCCTCGTTATCCCCTTTGGCCAGCGCTTCCTGCGGGGTGATCCCGGTGATCATCACCGCCTGCGGCTGCGGCAGATAATCGTCAGCGGGCTTGCAGTAAAACACCTCGGGCTCGCCGAGCACGTTTAACTCCGCGTCGGTGCGGATGGCGGCGAACTGCGCCGGCCGGTCAAGGGAAGGGCTGGAGCCGAAGGTTTCATAATCGTGGAATAAAAATCCGGGCTGGTTGACGCTATCTTGCATAGTCTGTTCATTATCCGTGGTGGCGTGCGACCGGTATGGTAAACGATTTGCCCGGTCATCAGAAGGGTAACGGCAAGCAACTTCCTCTGCTGTGTCATATTTTCTTGCAATTAAACCCTGATATGAAACGCGAAGTTCCGTAAAAAGGACGGCGGATCTGTAAATCTAGAGGATATGCCGTTGAAAGGCCGTTTGTTTATTGCTGTATCTTTGCTCGCTTCGAGCGTTTCCTGCGCATTTGCCGTCGACTTACCTGCTACGGTCGCGCCGCCTTCCATTCAGGCTGGCTCCTGGGTGCTGATGGATTACACCACCGGTCAGGTGCTGACCGCGGGTAACGAACATCAGCAGCGTAATCCTGCCAGCCTGACCAAACTGATGACCGGCTACGTGGTCGATCGTGCCATCGACAGCCATCGTATCACCTTTGATGATATCGTCACCGTGGGTAAAGACGCCTGGGCGAAGGGCAACCCGGTGTTCGACGGGTCATCCCTGATGTTCTTAAAGCCAGGGGACCGCGTCAGCGTCCGCGACCTCAGCCGTGGGCTGATTGTCGACTCCGGCAACGACGCCTGCGTCGCGCTGGCCGACTATGTCGCCGGCGGTCAGCCGCAGTTTGTCGCCCTGATGAATCAGTATGTCGAAAAACTGCATCTGCAGGACACCCATTTCGAAACCGTCCACGGCCTCGATGCCCCGGGCCAGCACAGTTCGGCCTATGACCTGGCGGTGCTGTCGCGGGCGATTATCCATGGCGAGCCTGACGTCTACCACATGTACAGCCAGAAAAGCCTGACGTGGAACGGCATTACCCAGCAAAACCGGAACGGTCTGCTGTGGGATAAAACCATGAACGTCGATGGCCTGAAAACCGGCCACACATCGGGCGCCGGGTTCAACCTGATCGCCTCGGCGGTGGACGGTCAGCGCCGGCTGATCGCCGTGGTGATGGGGGCCGACAGCCCGAAAGGCCGCGAGCAGCAGGCCGCGAAACTGCTGCACTGGGGTCAGCAGAACTTCGACACCGTGCAAGTGCTGCAGAAAGGGCAGAAGGTCGGCACTGAGCGCATCTGGTACGGCGATAAAGAGCAGATTAAGCTCGGCACCGATCAAGATTTCTGGTTAGCGCTGCCGAAGGCGGAAGTATCGCGGATTAAGGCGAAATACGTGCTGGATAAAAAGGATCTGGAGGCGCCGATCGCCGCCAACCAGCGGGTCGGCGAGATTTCGCTGTATGACGGCGACAAGGTCGTGGGCCACTATCCGCTGGTCACCCTCGAAAGCATCAATAAAGGCGGGGTGTTCTCGCGAATGAGCGATTACCTGCACCACGAGCTGTAACCATGATAACCGCCTCTTTGCAGGCGGTTTTTTTTCGGCTACCGCCCGGCAGACGCGGCGACAAAATCGCCGTTTTTTTCATCAGCCGCAATGGCGACTCTGTGAATTCGCGCACATACTGAGGGGGGATCTCCTGCTAGATTAACTGTACATTTATACAGTAATTTGTTCACAAAGGAGGCAAGATGAACTACAGCGTCACCACCCTCGGCAAGAAAACCATTGCCGGTTTCCATCTGGTCGGGCCCTGGGATCAAACCGTCAAGCAGGGGTTTGAGCAACTGATGATGTGGGTTGAGAACCATCAGGTGCCCGCCCGCGAGTGGCTTGCCGTCTACTACGATAACCCGGAGGACGTGCCAGCGGAAAAACTACGCTGCGCCACCGTGGTCGCCGTTGACGAGGATTACGTCATTCCCACCAACAGCGAAGGGGTGATACTGGCGGCAATTGCCGGCGGGGATTACGCCTGCGCCCGCGCGCGAGTGGTGGATTACGACTTCGCCACCCCGTGGATGCAGTTTTTCGACAGTCTGCTGCAGAGCACAACGCATCGCGTGGCCCCCAGGCCCTGTTTTGAGATCTATCTCAACGATGGCAACCACGACGGCTACTGGGATATCGACATGTATGTCCCCGTTGAGCGCGTCGCGTCGTAGCGGTTTACCCCTGTTCCGGACAAGGATTTTTACATTCCCGGCATGCTCCGGGCGAAATAGCAGTTACAATTGGCCTTTTCGTTTTGCCGGAGAGGGTTGTGCGCGCTGATAAATCACTCAAGCCATTTGAGATCCGCTTGTATCGCCATTATCGGGTGGTGCATGGTGTGCGGATTGCGCTGGCCTTTGTGCTCACCTTTTTGCTGGTGCGGCTGCTGAACGTGCCCGAGGGGACCTGGCCTCTCATCACCCTGGTGGTGGTGATGGGGCCGATCTCCTTCTGGGGCAACGTCGTGCCGCGGGCGTTTCAGCGCATCGGCGGCACGATCCTCGGCTCGGCGCTGGGGCTGGTGGCGCTGAAGCTTGAGCTTATCTCCCTGCCGCTGATGGTCCTCTGGTGCGCGGCGGCAATGTTCCTCTGCGGCTGGCTGGCGCTGGGCAAGAAACCCTATCAGGCGCTGCTGATCGGCATTACCCTGTCGGTGGTGGTCGGGGCGCCGCCCGGCGATATGCATACCGCGCTGTGGCGAAGCGGCGACGTGATCTTCGGTTCGCTGCTGGCAATGCTGTTTACCGGTATCTGGCCGCAGCGGGCGTTTATCCACTGGCGTATCCAGATGGCCAGCTACGTCACCAACTTCAACCGCCTCTACCAGGCCGGCTTCTCGCCAAATCTGGTGGATCGGCCGCGGCTGGAAAAACATCTTCAGCAGGCGCTCAACGACGTCGTCAAAATGCGCGGGCTGATCACTCCCGCCAGCAAAGAGACGCATATCCAGAAGGCGATCTTCGAGGCTATCCAGACCGTCAGCCGCAACCTCGTGTGCATGCTGGAGCTGCAGATCAACGCCTGGTGGGCAACCCGTCCGGGTCACTTCGTGATGCTCAATGCGCACACCCTGCGCGAGACGCAGCAGATGACCCAGCAGACGCTGTTGGCCATCGCCCACGCGCTGTACGAAGGAAACCCTCAGCCTGTGCGCGCCAACAATGAAAAGCTGAATGAGATTGTCCTCGAACTGCGCCAGCTGATGAAAGAGCAGGGGGACGACAGCCTGGCGGAAACCCCGATCCATGGCTATGTTTGGCTCTCTATTGAACTGGCACGCCAGCTGGAGCTGCTGTCGCATCTGATCTGCCGCGCATTGCGCAAATAAGCACCAGATGCGCCGGGTAACTGCATGGGTTGTTTCGATTCAGCAGCGTTTAGGGTTATGATAAACGCAAAGGAAAAAACATTGTCATCAGCGACTGCTAGCAGTTATGTTAGCCCTATAACGCAGTCGCTTTACGAATCCGAATCTCAATTATTAGGGGTGTAAAAATGGAAACAACTAAGCCTTCTTTCCAGGACGTACTGGAGTTTGTTCGTCTGTACCGTCGTAAGAACAAACTGCAGCGTGAAATTCAGGACGTTGAGAAAAAGATCCGTGATAACCAGAAGCGCGTTCTGCTGCTGGACAACCTCAGCGACTACATCAAGCCGGGCATGAGCGTGGAAGCCATCCAGGGCATCATCGCCAGCATGAAGAGCGATTACGAAGACCGCGTTGACGACTACATCATCAAGAATGCCGAGCTGTCCAAAGAGCGTCGCGACATCTCCAAAAAACTGAAAGTGATGGGCGAAGCCAAAGTCGAAGGCTAATGCCTGCTGTCCGGCGGCGGTCAGCGTCGCCGGACTGTTCAGCACTACCATCTCCTCAACGCATATTTCTGCGAAAACTTTGTCCCGGCAACTGCCTCTCCTCACCGACTCTTTGCTATACTGCCCCGCGAAAACGTATTGATATCGGAAAGGTTTCTCTCATCCTGGCCGGGCATCTGACGCAGCGGCGTCAGGGCGATATCTCAACACCTCTCACCTCTCCGACGATCGATTCGCCAGAAGACAAACTCAGGTGCTGACCGGGCGCGACAGAACTCTTCCGCTGCTTTCGCCGACAGGAGTCAACCCCACGTGATTAAGTCATTCTTTGCTGCACTCTCGTTTATCAGCCGTCTGCCGGTCCCGGCGCGGTTATCCCAGGGCCTGGAGATCGAACAGTACCAGCGCAGTATCGTTACCTTCCCGCTGGTCGGTTTACTGCTCGGCGCCATCGCCGGCGCGGTGGTGTACCTCCTGCAGCCATGGTGCGGCGTCCCGCTGGCGGCGCTGTTCGGCGCGCTGGCGCTGGCGCTGCTCACCGGCGGATTTCATCTTGACGGGCTGGCCGATACCTGCGACGGCATCTTCTCCGCCCGCACCCGCGATCGGATGCTGGAGATCATGCGCGACAGCCGGCTGGGGACCCACGGCGGTCTGGCGCTGATTTTTGTGCTGGTGGCCAAGGTGCTGGTGGTCGGCGAACTGCTGCTGCGCGATGTCAACCCCATCGCGGCGCTGGCGGCGGCCTGCGCCGTCGGTCGCGGGATGGCGGTACTGCTGATGTATCGCCATCGCTATGCGCGGGAAAAAGGGTTGGGCAATCTGTTTATTGGCAAGATTAGCCTGCAGCAGACGCTAACGACGTTGGCGATAGCGATCGCGCTGGCCACCGCCCTGCTGGGGCTGCAGGGGCTGCGCGCCGCGCTGATCGCCCTGGTGCTGATCGGGGGCCTGGGGTGGGCGCTGAAGCGCACCCTCGGCGGGCAGACCGGGGATACCCTCGGAGCGGCGATCGAGCTGGGCGAATTATTCTTTTTACTGGCGCTACTGTAAGGCCTGGCATCCACGGTGAGGAACAGAATGGAAACACTTTCGGCGTTACTGGCTGCCATTCCGCAGCCCGATGTGGCGGGCATGGCGCGCGCGCAGCAGCATATTGACGGCCTGTTAAAGCCGCCCGGCAGCCTTGGCCGTCTGGAGAGCCTGGCGGTGCAGCTGGCCGGTCTGCCGGGGCTGCAGGGGCAGCTGGCGCTGAGCGATAAAGCCATCGTGGTCATGTGCGCCGACCACGGCGTCTGGCATGAAGGCGTGACCCCTTCGCCGCAGGCGGTGACGGCCATTCATGCCGGCAATATGGTACGGGGCAACACCGGGGTTTGCGTGCTGGCGGCGCAGGCTGGGGTGAGAGTGGAGGTGGTGGATGTCGGCATCGACGCCGAGCCGCTGCCGGGCCTGATCAACCTCAAGGTGGCCCGCGGTAGCGGGAATATCGCCCGGACGGCGGCGATGAGCCGTCAGCAGGCGGAGACGGTGCTGCTGGCCAGCATGCGTTTCACCCGCCAGCTCGCCGCCGACGGAGTGAAAGTCTTTGGCGTGGGAGAGCTGGGTATGGCCAATACCACCCCGGCGGCAGCGACGATCAGCGTCCTGACCGGCAGCGACCCCGACGCGGTGGTGGGCTGCGGGGCCAATCTGCCGCTGGCGCAGCGAGGCCATAAGGTGGCGGTGGTGCGCCAGGCGATCGCTTATAACCAGCCGAACCCGGCGGACGGGCTGGACGTGCTGGCGAAGGTGGGCGGTTTTGATCTGGTGGGCATGAGCGGGGTGATCCTCGGGGCGGCTTCCTGCGGTCTGCCGGTGGTGCTGGATGGTTTCCTCTCCTACGCTTCGGCTCTGGCGGCCTGCCGCATGGCCCCGGCGGCGCACCCGTATCTTATCCCTTCGCACCTGTCGGCGGAGAAAGGGGCGCGGATCGCCCTCGACGCGCTGGGTCTGCGCCCGTATCTCGATATGGACATGCGCCTGGGTGAGGGCAGCGGCGCTGCGCTGGCCATGCACTTGCTGGATGCCGCCAGCGCGATGTACCACCAGATGGGGACCCTGGCGCAGAGCAACATTGTGCTGCCCGATAGCGCGCCAACGTCCTGATGATAAAGCGCATCGTTTCGACGATGCGCCGGGTTTACAGCGCCTGCTGCCAGACCGCCTGCGGTAGCAGGTAAACCTGCGCCGGGGCGCGCATACCGTCGCTGACAATATGGCCGATACCGCTGGCCATCACCGCCAGGGTGACGTCAAAGGCGTTCAGGCTGTCGCCGAAGCCGGCGGTCAGGTTGAGCATCGAGCCATTGGCCATCAGGTAGACGGTTTTGTCAGCCATGCGGTAGGCGTTGATATACGGCATCACCTCTTCCTGAGGATACTGGCGTAGGTATTCGCCGTCGATCTCTTCCGCCACGTGGCCGACGTTAAGGATAAACACTCCCGCTTTCGCCCGGTCCAGCGCCTGGCGATTAACCACGTTTTTACCGCCTGTCGCCGTGGCGACCACGTCCGCCGAGGCGATAGCCTCCTGGAGATCGACCACGTGCCAGCCGTCATAGGCCGCCTGCAGTCGACGGGCAGGATCGATCTCCGCCACCATCACCTGGCCGCCAAAAGCTTTTGCCGCCGCCGCGACGCCCTGGCCAACCAGGCCGTAGCCGATGACCAGCACTTTTTTCTCATGCAGGGTGAGATGAGTGGTCTGGAAGAAGGTATGCCAGGCGGTAAGTCCGACCATATGGCGGTTATGCAGCCCCTCTTTGACCGGCAGATCGTCCCAGTTAAAGATCGGATAGCCGGGCTGAATATCCCCCAGCCGATTGACGCCGGAGCCGGTGGCTTCCAGACCCGCCACGATGTTGCCGAACTCGCCGCGCTGGTGGAGGAGGGTGGTGATATCGGCTCCCATTTCGCACAGGTGAGTCGGCTGCCAGGCGATCGCTTTTTCCCATGACTGTTGCCAGTCGGCATCGCTCATATTGCGCCAGGCGCAGGCCTCGGCGCCACGCTCCACCAGCCAGGCCACCACGTCGTCCTGCACGGTGGTGGGGTTACAGGTGGTTAAAAAGACCTGAGCGCCCTTGTCGAGGATCCCCTGCACCAGCGGGATCATTTTCATGTCGAGGTGCATACAGCAGGCCAGGCGGACGCCGCTGAGGTCGGGCAGGGCGGCGACCTGGCGCAGGGTACGCGGCATATTCTGGCTGGCCCATGCCACTTCTTTCGCTAAAGAGATTTTATTATTCACTGGGTTATGACCTTCAGTTCGCAAAGGGGTATCCCCCTGACAGAAAAGGGATTCTATCAGTCCGGGCGAGAATTCACAGCCCTGTGCCGCCTGGAAATCGCCGCCCGTGCGATCCCCTGCGAAATACAGGGTTGTTAATGTAAGGTTAAAAAAAGAAAATAAAATATAAGTTATTCCTATGATCTGAGCGATAAAGCGATGTTGAGTGTCATTCCCGCGGGCCTGTTTTCACGGCTGCGGATTTTCCTTGGGCGGTTGAAGCCGCATGCGCTGCCGGTGGCTCGACGGCATATTGTGCTGGGATCCATCGGCGCCGGCACCGGCCTGGCGGTGACCAGCATGTTCAGCCACTGGCTGCTGGGCGAAGTTAACCTGTGGTTTATTGCCCCCATGGGCGCCTCGGCGGTACTCCTGTTTGGCGTGCCGAGCAGTCCGCTGGCGCAGCCGTGGTCGATTGTCGGCGGCAATGTGCTGTCGGCGCTGATCGGCGTCACGGTGGGTATGCTGGTGCCCGACCCGGCGCTGGCCTGCGGGCTGGCGGCGGCGCTGGCCATCGCCGGAATGTATTTTCTGCGCTGCCTGCATCCTCCCGGCGGCGCGGTGGCCCTGACGGCGATCCTCGGCGGCGCCGGGGTGCACAGCGAAGGCTATCACTTTGTGCTGACGCCGGTGCTGCTCAACTCCCTGATGCTGGCGCTGCTGGCCATCGTGTTTAACAATCTGGTTGGCCGCCGCTACCCCCATCCGCTGGCGGCAGAGGAGGTCAAATCCCGGACGGTGCCGCTGGGCATTTCGGTTACCCGGGAAGATATTCACGCCGCGCTGCTGGAAGGACAGTTCCTCGACATTGACGAAGACGATGTCCAGGAACTGCTGGAAAATATCGAACAGCAGGCGCGCCAGCGCATCGCGGCGGCTGGCCGCCGCTGACAGCGCTCTCCCGGCCGCGGGTTAGAGATCGCCGGTAAGATACTGGGCGACCCCGCGGCCAAAGCTCCAGTCGCCTTTCTGGTTGCTGATAATCGACACCATCAGATCATCGCCGCTCAGGCCGCAGTGCTCCGCCAGCTCCTCCTGCAATATGGCGAAGAAGCGCTGCTTCTGCGCGTCGCTGCGCGGGCTGGTATAGACCCGCACCACCACCAGATCCCGCGTGCGGGTCAGTCCGAGGCCGGTATCTTCAATCACCATATGGTGGACTTTGTTTTCGTGAACAATCTGGTAGCGGTCGCGTTCCGGTACCTCGAAGGCGCGCAGCACGGCGCGATGAGCGGCATCCAGCAGGGTTCTGATCTCCTGTTCCGTACGGCCTTCTATCAGGTCAAATGTCAGTAATGGCATGCAGGTGTTCCTTATCGTTAGGCAATAATCGCGGTCTGATAAAGATGCTAGCCGATGCCGTCGCGGGCAAAAGCCGCTATAGTTGAATACATTGTTTTTACTGGTGAACAATCAACATGAGCGAGAGTCGTCCGGAGAGTTACTGGGCCCATCTCTACTGGCTAACGGTGCTGGAAGAGCAGAAAAGCTATACCCGGGCCGCGGAAAAGCTGGGGATCAGCAAGTCGGCCATCAGCCAGAAAATCAGCGAGCTGGAGCGGGTGACCGGTAAAACGCTGGTCCATCGCACCACCCGCAGCGTCAGCCTCAGCGACGACGGGCTGCGGCTGGTGGCGGAGCTCAATGAGCCGTTTGGCCAGCTGCGGGATATTTTCACCGGCGCTTGCGATGAGGGCGGGCCGCTGCGGGGGACGCTGCGCCTGACCGCGCCGGTGGCTTTTTCCCGTCAACAGCTGGTGCCGGCGATCGCGCCCTTTTTGCATCAGCATCCCCAGCTGCATCTGCAGCTGGAGGTGACCGACCGGCTGGTCTCTCTCGGCAGCGAAGGGTTCGACCTCGCCATCCGCCACTGTCGGCGCGAGGCGCTCCCGGACACCCACGTCGCCTGGCCGCTGTGCCACACCGCGACGCTGATCGTCGCGTCCGCCGACTATATCCGCCGCCATGGCCGCCCCGAGACGCCTGACGATCTGCGTCATCACCAGTGCCTGACCTACCCCCGTGGGCCCCAGCGCCCGCAGTGGACGTTTGCCTCCCGCCAGACGCCCGATGAACGGGTGACCATCAACGTGCAGGGGCCGTTCGCCACCAACAACAGCGAGTCGCTGCGCGATGCGGTGCTGGCGGGGTTGGGGGTGGCGCTGCTGCCGGATTTTAGCGCCCGGGAGGCCATCGGCCGCGGGCAGGTGCAGGAGCTGCTGCCGGCGTGGCAGCCGGTGGAAGTGTTCGCCGATCGGCTATACGTCATCCGGCCCTATACTCCGCGGGTGTCGCGCGCGGTGGAGACCTTCAGCCGCTACCTGAAAGCGACCTTCAGCGAGCCGCGTCCAGCTCCCGCGCCAGCGCCTCGCTGAATCGGGGGAGCAGATGGCGCTCGCCGGGAAGCAACTGCGCCAGGGTGACAGTTTTGTCGGCGCGGTAGACCCGCCCGCTGCCAAGCTGCGCTTCGAAGGCGTTCGCCGCCTGATGCGCCGCGCTAAGGTCGGCGTCAATAAGGATCACCGCATGGGCCAGCACCACATGGCCGCCGCTCGCCGTCAGCGGCCGCCAGTACTGGGCGGTACCGACAATCTTACGCGCCGCCTCTCCCTCCCCGCAGGCGAGGTTATACCGGCCATCGCAAAAGGAACCGCTCACCGCCCGGGGGTGGCTGGCAACGCCGAAGCGCGCGAGGGTGCGCTGAAGCACAGCGCACAGCGAGTGATAGATGGGTTCGGCGGCTTCGCCGAGCGGCTGCTGCACCGGCCAGGCGAGGCTGAGGTTGATAATCCCCGGCCCCTGGGGCACCAGACCGCCCCCGGAGCGGCGGAGCCATACCGGCCAGCCCCGCCCGGCAAAATGCGCGCTGACCGCCGGCAGGTCCGCAAACTGACGATAGCTCCCCGGCACCACGAATCCCTGCGGCGCCTGCCAGAGCTGGGCGACGGCCTCGCCGGCGCAGGCTTTGGCAAACAGCGGCTGTTCTGCCAGGGTGGGGTCCTCGCAAAACTGCAGCGCCAGCGAGGCGGGGGTAAAGCGGCGTGGCCAGCAGTCGGCCAGGGGCAATAAAGACATGCATTCTCCTTACCGGAGGGCGCGGGTCGCGCCCTCCGAAGGCTGGTCAGTCGACGGTATGTTTTTTCATCAGCAGCGCGGTGAGTGCTGACAGCAGGCATCCCGCGGTCAGATAGAGGGCCACGCTGTGCCAGGCTCCCCCGGAGAAGGTGACCAGCGCCGCGGCGATAAACGGCGTAAAGCCGCCGCCGACTACGCTCGCTACCTGGTAGCCGACGCCGGCGCCGCTATAGCGATAGCTGGCGCCGAACAGCTCGGTAAACATCGGCTGCTGGACGCAGACCACCATATCATGAGCGATATTGGCCAGCATCAGGGCGAAAAACAGGATCCAGAAAACGGACTGACTCTCCAGCGCCATAAAGAACGGGAAACCGCTCAGCGTGCCGATTAGCGCCCCGGTAATGTAGATCCGCCGACGGCCAAAGCGGTCTGCCAGCCAGGCGAAGCAGGGGATAGTCAGACAGCTGAGGCCGCCCACCAGCAGGCCGATGTTGAGAAACAGCTCACGCGGCAGGCCGAGGTTTTGCGTTGAGTAATTGAGGGCGAAGGCGGTAACGATATACATGGTCAGCAGTTCGCACAACCGCAGGGCAATAATCAGTAAAAACGCCCCGGGATGGCGAAGCAGGGCTTCCACCACCGGCAGCCGCTTTTTCACCTGCGGCGCGTTGGCCTGGCTCTGCTGGGCCTCAAACTCCTGCGATTCGGCCATACCGTTACGGATCCACAGCGCAATCAGGACCAGCGCCACGCTGAACAGGAAGGGTAAGCGCCAGCCCCAGCTGAGAAACTGCTCGTCGGTGGTCAGGCTGCTGATCAGCGATACCAGCCCGGTGGAGAGCAGCAGGCCGACGCCGTAGCCCACCTGCACGCCGCTGCTGTAAAAGGCTTTTTTTCCCTTCGGAGCGTTCTCCACCGAGAGCAGCGCCGCGCCGCCCCATTCGCCGCCGACGGCAAAGCCCTGAACCGCCCGCAGGAATACCAGCAGCACCGGCGCCCACCAGCCGATCTGGCTGAACGACGGGAGCAGGCCGATGCAGGCGGTGGCGATACCCATCATCCAGACGGTCATCATCAGCATCCGCTTGCGTCCGAGACGGTCGCCGAAGTGGCCAAAGATAATCCCGCCCAGCGGGCGGAAAAGAAACCCGACGCCGAAGGTGGCAAATGCGGCAAGGGTGCCCATCGCCGGGCTGATTTGCGGGAAAAATTCGCGGTTGAACACCAGCGCGGCGGTAATGCCATAGAGAAGAAAATCGTACCAGTCGACCACGGCGCCGGCAAAGCTGCCCCATGCCGCCCGCCGGGCCCGATGCAGCGAATCCGGCGCCTCGTCGGGCTGCACGCTTATTGTTGAATCCATACCCTGTCCTGTCAGTCACATATTCGTTGTTATTGGAATGAGACGCTTTTAGCATTGCGTCTGCTCTGAGACTACCGCGCGGCGGCCGTGGAGGAAAGTAGTTTGCCTGCTAAGCGGAGAACTGGTGCAAAAATAAGCGGCCGGAAAGGCGGGCGAAATCACACCCTTTACTAAACATTCTGGCAATTTGCCAGCCAGCTTATACTTTTAATTAAATCAACGGATAACAAAGAGGAGCACCTTTTAAGAATTGACGTAAATGGTTTACACTTAACATGTCTCCTTCTCTGGAATGGTGAGTTAAATGCGTCTACTTCTTGCAGTTTTATTTTGTTCTGTCATGTTGCCTTCTGCTTATGCTGAAAAACTGCCTGCGCCGACAGGAAAACCTGTACTGACCATTTCCGGGAAAATCGGAAATACGAACGTCGGTGACAAGGCGGTTTTTGATCTCGCGATGCTGGAAAAACTGGGTATGAAGACGGTGGAAACTACCACCCCCTGGTACACCGGGAAGGTCCGTTTTGATGGCATTCCCCTTAATAAACTCATGGATTTAGTCGGTGCTAAAGGCCAATCCGTCCGCGTGCTGGCGCTCAACGACTACACCACCCTTATCCCGATGGACGATTTTTATAAATTCCCGGTCATTATGGCGTTAAAAATGAACGGCGAATATATGCGCGTTCGGGATAAAGGCCCGTTATTTATCGTCTACCCTTACGACAGCAGTGCTGAATTACAGAACCAGATCTATTATTCCCGATCGGCCTGGCAAGTTTCTAAGATTATTATAGAGTAAGGGTTGGATCTTGAATCGAATACTCACGGCTATTATTTTGTCGTTGTTTATTGTTACTGGATATATTACTTATCTGGTGCATGAGCGACAAAGTGAGTTGCAAAAATTTACCCGCTATACGGACTCGTGGTCAATGTCGCAGATGGTATCGGAATATATGCGACTGGAGTCTCGTCTGGCGGGCATGGCGATTGGGGCCGAAGGGGCGGACCACGATGAGGTGCGCCTGCGCCTCGAGATCATGATGAGCCAGATCGAACTTCTGCAGCAGGGCGATCTGGGTCGCTTTATTAATAAAAGCGAACAGCGGAAGGCGGTGGTCGCCACGCTGATCCGCAATCTCCATTTGCTTGATAAACAAGTTGACACCATGACGCCGGCGCAGGTTAAAGCGATCCTGCCGGTGTTAAGCGAGCTGGATGGTCCTCTGACCTCAATGGCGGCCGCCACGCTGACGCAAGATATTAATATCGTTAATATCACCCATGATAAAATTCAGCATCTCTATTATATCTACTCGGTGATCTCCATTTTGCTGATCGCCATGTGTATTACCCTCGGGCTGCTGATGCTGCGGCAGAATAATAACCTGCGGCGCGCCCACGTTCATATGAAAACCCTGGCCAACGATCTGCAGGCCTCGAAAGAGAAGCTGCAGGTGCAGAACCGTCGTCTGCAGTACGATGCCTACCATGATTCGCTGACCGGTATGCCAAACCGTCTCTCTTTCTGGCAGCGTCTGCAGGAGATCGTCAATCAGGTGCGTCCCTATAACGGATGCGCCGTGGTGATGCTTTTTGACCTCGACAGCTTTAAGGATGTAAACGATACCCTCGGCCATGACGCCGGCGATAAGCTGCTGCAGGATCTGGCCAGCCGCCTCTCTTTTTTCCGTAAAACCTCTGAGACGCTGTATCGCCTCGGCGGCGATGAGTTCGCGATGCTCTCTTACGATCTGACCGAAGAGATGGCCCTCGAGCGGGCCAATGTTATCCGGGAGAAGATCAGCCAGCCCTATCAGATCTACGATGCGCAGATTAATATCGACGCCTGCATCGGGATCGTGATCTCTGATGGCGAAAGCCGGACCGATTATCTGTACAAGTGCGCCGACCTCGCGCTGTATGAGGCGAAAAAAGAGGGCAGCGGCCATGTACAAATCTTCCGGCCGGGGATGCTGCAGCGTCTGCAGGAGAATAAATCGTTTGAAGACGATCTGCTGCAGGCCCTGTCCCATGACGAATTCAAAGTCTACTACCAGCCGATCGCCGATACCGTCACGCGCGAAATCTACGGCTACGAAGCGCTGGTTCGCTGGTTCCATCCGGTGCGCGGCGCCGTGCCGCCGACGGTGTTTATCCCGGTGGCAGAGAAAATCGGCCTTATCAATGCCCTCGGCGAGTGGGTGCTGAAAACCGCCTGTGCCGAAGCGGCCAGCTGGGCGACGCCGCTCAAGGTCTCGGTCAACGTTTCGCCGATTCAGCTGATGAACACCTCGCTGACCGACACCATTATCAGCGTATTGCAGCAGACTGGCCTCGACCCGCGACGGTTGGATCTGGAGATCACCGAGTCGGACGTGTTCAATGAGAACACCCGTTCGCTGGAAATTCTCAGCCAGCTGCGCGAGCAGGGCATTCAAATCTCCATCGATGACTTCGGTACCGGCTATTCTTCGTTGTCACGTTTAAGCTACTTCCCGTTCGACAAAATCAAAATCGACCGCTCGTTTGTTATTAATATTCCGGAGCAAAAAGACGATCTGGATATCGTGCGCCTGATTATCAGCATGGGAAAGAGCCTGCATATGCGTATTGTGGCTGAAGGCGTGGAGACCGAAGAGCAGTTGGCCTCGCTGCAGGCGCTGGGCTGCGACCTGGTGCAGGGCTATTTAATCGGCAAACCGAGTCCGCTGCGCTAATTTAAATGTAAACGGCTTAACATAATTATTGCGGGGCGATTTCAGGACACTGTAATCGCCTTTTTTATTTTATCAAAGCGTTAATCCCTGAGGGGTATAAAAAGGAGTAGAGGTAAAATTCACCAGCAAAATAATATCCTTCCCCTTTGAAAGAGGTATATGATATGCATCATATCGATTATTTCTGACCGTATCCTGTGCGACGGTAAAGTGAGGCGCAATCATGCAGCGAATTATTATTCCCACCCATTACGTTCATACCCGCAGCACGCCGCTGTGGACAAAGGAGACCGCGCCGGCTTCTATCTGGCGCCGCCATCTGGACGCTGGCACCCGCCAGGGGGTCTATCCCCGGCTGTCGGTGATGCAGGGGGCGATCCGCTATCTCGGCTATGCCGATGAGAGCAGCCCCGAGCCGGTTGAAACCCTGACCATTGAAGCCGGCCAGTTTGGCGTTTTTCCGCCGGAAAAATGGCACTGCATTGAGGCCCTGTCGGAGGACACGGTATTTAATGTCGACTTCTATGTTGATCCGAATATTCTCATCGAGGGCTAAAAGCATGAACAGTGAAAATAAAGGTTATACCTTAGCGGTAGAGAATGGCCGCCTTCAGCGGAAACAAGAAAAAATATTCCTCAAACCGATGGTATTGTATATTCCGCAGCAGGCGGTGGAGGCCGTTAATGGGCTGCTGAGCGATCTGCCGGACGACAATTTAGAGGGGGAGTTTGTGCTGACGGTCACCAATAACAATAACGGCGTCTCGGTCGATAAAAGCTTTTCCTCGCTGGCGGCGCTGCGCGACCCGCTCGCCGCGGCCGATGCGGTGAAGGAGCTGATCAATATCGTCCGCGGCTATGAGTCCGACGAAGAGACCAACGTTTGCGGCTGGTAAGGCCGCTATCCCGCTGCCGGCTGGCCGCTGTCGCCCGAGGCCATCTGCCCCACCAGCCACTCCCGCAGCGCGATAATATCCCCCCGCTGCGCTGCCGCCTCGGTGGTGACCAGGTAGTAACTGGCGCCCGGTAACGCGCTGCTGAATGGCGCGGATAACACTCCGCGCTGCAGCAGATCCCGCGCCAGCAGTTCGCTGGCGATCACCGCCCCCTGGCCAGCCACCGCCGCCTGCAGGGCATGGGTTTCATCGCTAAATGTTAACCCCGCGTCAATATTCAGCGTCGGCGGTCCATAGCGGCGACGCCAGTTCTCCCAGCTCGGCGAATCCGCCGGTACGTGCCGGTTGGCGACGTGAAATAGCGTCACTTGCGCCAGATCGTCAGGCCGACTGAGGGCCAGCGTCGGGCTGGCGACCACGATAAAGCGATCCTCATGCAGCAGCGTACAGCACAGATCCGGCTCGGGCGTTTCGCGATAGCGAATCGCGGCGTCCACCGTGCCCAGATGCAGATCCACCCGTTCGACGCTGGTGTGCAGACGCAGGTCGATAGCCGGAAAGCGGGCGGTGAAGTCCGCCAGCCGTGGCACCAGCCAGTGGGTGAGAAAATTGGAGGTGGTGGTGACGGTTAAGGATGGCGGCTGGCGGGCCTGGGCTATCTGCACAACGGCCTGCTCCAGGGCGCTGAAGGCGCGCTGGGTGGCGGCGTAGAGGATCTCGCCGTCGGCGGTCAGGCTGACGCCCTGCGCGCTGCGCTCGCAGACCCGGCACTCCAGGACCGATTCCAGCAGTTTAATCTGATGGCTGACCGCCGTCGCGCTGACGCCGAGCGCCCCGGCGGCCAGTTTAAAACTACGCTGGCGGGCGACGGCGTGGAAGGCGCGCAGGGCGCCCAGCGGCGGCAGGCGGGGTGTTCTCATGGCTGAGTTTTTCTCATCTATGGCTGAAAACTATGCGTTTGTGTGTCCCTGTATAGTGGCGATAGGCTACGGGCATGTAAAGACGATGGCATGAGTTATTTTCATGTCGTTTACGGTGTCAGGAGCTGAATATGCACGTTTTACACCACCATGCCGCCGCGGACGCGGCGGGAACCATCGACCCGCGCGGCCGCGCCATCGCTCTCAGCGTGGTCTTCGCCGCCGGGGCCTTGCTGTTAATCATAGCCCCCGTTATCGGGGCGAGCGGCACGCTGGGTCTGCTGGCGCTCCTGATCGCGGCCTTCGGCGCCGGATGGGGATTCGCGCGCGCGCAGCCCAGGCTCTATCGGGCGCCCCTGGCGGCGACGCGCTGGGCTTTCCTGCTGTCGGCGGCCGGCTGGCTGCTGGCGCTGGTGGCGTGGTATGGCGGTCAGGCCTGGCCGGCGCTGCTCCCCGGCGTGACGTTTGGCAGCGCGGGGGCGGCTGTCGCCTGGCGCGTTGCCGCGGGACGGGCGGCACTGTCGGGTAGCCGCGTCAGCGGCGCCACGGCGCTGAGCGTGGCTGTCGCCATCGCGGCGACGCTGCTGACCTGGCACACCGCCGGGGCAGGACGCGGCGGCGTGTGCTTTGCCTTCGCCGTGCTGCTGGACTGGTCGCTGCTCGGCGCGCTGATTGTGCGGATCCGCCAGCAGGAGAGTGCGGCGTAGCCGCTGGCGCTTGCTGGGCTTGAGCGAGCCGATCAAGCGAGACGGGATAAGTCGTCCGGCAGGGTGATAAATTTCTTCTACACTGTTACTGGCATCACATTCCTGCGCGGCTGGCATCTCAGCCGGCCGCCGTCGGCATTCAGCCCAGGCACGGGCCTGCAGGCTGGTTATCCTGAGAGAGGAGTCTGTAACATGGCATTTGTCACCACCCAAGACGGCGTCAATATTTACTTCAAAGACTGGGGTCCAAAGGAAGCTCAGCCGATTGTTTTCCATCACGGCTGGCCGTTAAGCGCCGACGACTGGGATAACCAGATGTTGTTTTTCCTTGCCGAAGGTTTTCGGGTCATCGCTATCGACCGCCGGGGCCATGGCCGCTCCGATCAGGTCAGCGAGGGGCATGATATGGACCATTATGCGGCAGACGTCTCGGCGGTAGTGGAGCATCTGGATCTGCACAATGCGGTCCATGTTGGACACTCTACCGGCGGTGGCCAGGTTGCCCGCTACGTGGCCCGCTACGGTCAGCCGCAGGGGCGGGTGGCGAAGGCGGTGCTCATCAGCGCCGTCCCGCCCCTGATGGTCAAGACCGAACAGAATCCTGGCGGCACGCCGATCGAGGTGTTTGACGGTTTCCGCAAAGCGCTGGCGGCTAACCGCGCCCAGTTCTATCTCGACGTCGCCTCTGGCCCGTTCTATGGCTTCAATCGTGACGGGGCGGAGGTGTCGCAGGGGACGATCCAGAACTGGTGGCGACAGGGGATGATCGGTAGCGCCAAAGCCCATTATGAAGGCATCAAGGCGTTTTCAGAAACCGACCAGACCGAAGATCTTAAGTCGATTACGCTGCCGGTGCTGGTTATGCAGGGGGATGACGATCAGGTGGTTCCCTATAAAAATGCCGCTATCCTGCAGGACCAGCTGCTGCCCAACAGCCAGTTGATCATTTATCCTGGCTTCCCGCACGGGATGCACACTTCTCACGCCGATACCATCAACGCCGACCTGCTGGCGTTTATCCGCGCCTGATCTTCCCTTTCGCCGGGCGGAAAGCCGTCAATGGCCTTCCGCCAGCGCCCTGGCCGCCAGTCGCCGGGGCGCGCCGGTTGACGAGCAGGGGAAATCTGCTTAACTCATGGGATACCTGACGACTATTTTTCCCCTGGCAGGATAAAACACCGGGTTTCCTGTCGGAAGCCCGGTGGAATTCTGCGCAAGAGACAAGAGAGAGACAATGAAATTAGCCGGACTTCATCCCGACGAGCAGCGTCGCCTGCAATCGCTTCGCTCTTCCGGGCTGTTGAATAGCGGAAAAGAAGAACGCTTTGATCGCCTGACCAGGCTTGCCCGTTCGCTGTATAACCTGCCGGTGGCCTCCATCAGCCTGGTAGGGGAAGATCTGCTGCACATCAAATCCTGTGCCGGTCTGGATGTGGACACGGTGCCGAGAGATATTTCATTTTGCGCCCATACCATTTTGCAAACCGACCCGCTTATCGTTAACGACATGCAGCAGGACGAGCGTTTTCACGACAATCCGCTGGTGATTCAGGCGCCGTTTATCCGCTTTTACGCCGGGTACCCGGTTCAGCTGCCGGATGGCGCGACGGTGGGGTCTTTTTGTCTGATGGACCATCAGCCGCGTTCGTTCTCCGCGCATGAAATACAGATCTTAAGCGATCTGGCGGCGATCGTGGAGGATGAGTTCAAGGTGCTGGATGCGGCAACCTCCGATGAGCTGACGGGACTGTTTAACCGCCGGGGATTCCTCACCCTGGCCGAGTATGCCCTGCTGACGGCCCAGCGCCGCCATGAGCCGGTGAGCCTGGCGTTTGTCGACCTCGATCGCTTTAAGCACATCAACGATACCTGGGGGCATGAAGAGGGCGATCGCGCGCTGATCGCCATCGCCGATTTGATGAAAACCGCCTTCCGTGAATCCGATATCCTCGCCAGGCAGGGAGGCGATGAGTTTATTATTCTGTTCGCTAATACCAGCCGCCACGATGCCGCGACGGCAATGGAGACGCTCAGCCACAACGTAGCGCGTTTCAATCAACAGGCGGCTCACCCCTGGCAGCTGGCGTTCTCCTGGGGCTGCGTCGAGTACGATCCCGCCAGCCATCCCAGTCTCAACGCGCTGGTGGCCACCGCCGACCGCCTGATGTATCAGGCGAAGCAGAAACAGGGGCGCGAGCGCCGTTAATCCTTTACCGCGGCGGCATTGAGCAGGTACTGCTGCGCCTGCTGCCGCTTTTGTGCATAGTCACCGAGCAGCGCCTGCTGCGATTTCCCAGCGTTGTCGTAAAACAGGCCGCCTTCGTCGGCGATAAAGCGATAATGCTGTTCCAGCTGGCCTATCACCCAGTCGATACGTTGCAGGGTGAGCAAGGTGCAGGACTGGCCATGCAGGTCGTCTTCAATATCCAGCACATGGGAGCGGAAGGCTTCCAGGGCAAACAAGCGGCGCAGTGCGGAAGGGTCAGCCAGCGCCGTCTCCCAGCGCGTCGTTATCTGCTGAAAATGAGCCTGTACCTGCGGGGCTGCCCGCCGGGCGCGAAGCCATACCAGCTTGCGCCGGTAGCTTTCGACGGCCAGCCGCTTCATCTCGCGATACTGCGCCAGCTGCTGTTCGGCATTGGGCACCCGGGTCATCAGCCAGCTAAAAAAGAAGCGGGTCTCAAAGCGCTCGACAAAGTGAAACAGGGGATCGGCCAGACCGTTGCTGTTGAATTCTCTCAGCGGGTCGAAGGGATACATATAGCCAAAATCGAACAGCCACAGCTGCTCCTCCCGGTCCACCAACAGGTTCCCGCTACAGAGATCCCACTCCATCAGTCCCTGCTCCTCGCAGGCTTCCAGCGTGGTGAACAGCTGGGCGATCAGCGGCGGGGTCAGCTGGTGAATCGGCTCGCCATCGATCCAGGGGGAGAGCAGGATGCCGAGGCGATAATCGGCATACAGCGTTGGGACGATGTGGGTGAAGCGCGGTGCGGTATTTGGGTCATCCTTCAGCCGTTGCAACGCCTGTCGGCGCTGTACCTCATTCAAAAACGACAGCTGGCCGTTAAGATTGGCAACGCCGGCGACGGCACGTCGTTTCTTTAAATTATACTCTTTACCGGCGATGCGCAGCCGGTAAACCTCGCCGGTCAGACCCGAACCGTATACCTGCACCACATAGGGGGAATCCGGACCCAGCGCGGCGAGGCTCTCCGGCGGCAGTGGACAGTGGTTGACGTCGCCGACGATAAGCGGCTGACCGCTGCGGTCAAACGCCTGCTGCTGCTGTTGTCTGAGGTTCATGGCGCCTCCTTATAAGACATAGGACAGAGTGATTCATTCACGCTATCTCACCCGCAAGCGTCAGCAAAATCATCCTACCGCCGGGCGCTTTTTCAGGCTGAGCGGCGGCGTGTTCATGGAGGATACCTGGGGCGTAGGGTGGCGGTAGCGAAAGGCAAGCGTCTGAAACGCATATCTGTCGCCGTTGTCAATGAGGTGCTTGCCGGGCTGGATGCGATTCTGCGTTAAGGCCAGAGACGCAGAAAAGCAAAAAGCCTGCTCGAAAGCAGGCTTCTTAAATGTGGCTCCTCTGACTGGACTCGAACCAGTGACATACGGATTAACAGTCCGCCGTTCTACCGACTGAACTACAGAGGAATCGTGTGGAGTCGTATCTTAGCGGCGAAAAATCTTTTGTCAAACATCAATTCGTCCGTTCAGGTGCAACTGCCGCTTCCATCAACAATTTGTTGTCATTTCCGACAATTATTACGGAAAAATACTTTGCAGGATATCCATTTCTCGATCATCATTTGAAATGTTGTTTCAACATCTCTCACTAAGGTCTCTCTTGAACGTCACCTCCGCCGTACGCCAGGCAGTCGAACGGACATCCTGGTTTAAAAAACGTCAGCGTTATCGTGTGCTGTACTGGCGCGAAATCAGCCCCCTCGCTGTGCCCATTCTGCTGGAAAATGCCTGCGTATTGTTGATGGGGGTGTTGAGCACCTTCCTTGTCAGCTGGCTGGGAAAAGAGGCCATGGCCGGGGTGGGTCTGGCCGATAGCTTTAACATGGTGATCATGTCGTTCTTTGCCGCCATCGATCTGGGTACCACGGTGGTGGTGGCCTTTAGCCTTGGCAAGCGAGATCGGCGGCGGGCGAGAGCGGCCGCGCGCCAGTCGCTGGCCATTATGACCCTGTTTTCCATTGTGCTGGCGGGGGTGATCCACGCCTTTGGTCAGGAAATTATTAATTTTGTCGCCGGCGATGCCACCCCGCAGGTCAAGGACCTGGCGCTGACCTATCTCGAGCTGACGGTGCTGAGCTATCCGGCGGCGGCGATTGCGCTGATCGGCAGCGGGGCGCTGCGCGGGGCCGGTACCACTAAAATCCCGCTGTTAATCAACGGCGGGATGAACATCCTCAATATCCTAATCAGCAGCGTGCTCATCTATGGCCTCTTCTCCTGGCCGGGGCTGGGCTTTGTCGGCGCCGGTCTCGGGCTGACCATTGCCCGCTATATTGGCGCCATCGCCACTATCTGGGTGCTGATGGTGGGCCTCAATCCCGCGCTGCGGCTGTCGCTGAAAGGCTACTTCAAACCCTTTAACTTCGCCATTATCTGGGAAGTGATGGGGATCGGCATCCCGGCCAGTATCGAATCGGTTCTGTTCAATGGCGGTAAGCTGCTGACCCAGATGTTCGTCGCCGGGATGGGCACCAACGTTATCGCCGGCAACTTCATTGCTTTTTCGGTGGCGTCGCTGATTAACCTGCCGGGCAACGCCCTCGGCTCCGCCTCGACGATCATCACCGGCAAGCGGCTGGGGAAAGGGCAGATTGGTCAGGCGGAATTCCAGGCCTGGCATGTGTTCTGGCTGTCGACCATTATTTTGACGCTGATTGCCTGGGGCAGTGCCCCGTTCGCGGGCTTTATCGCCTCTTTCTATACCCATGAAGAGGATGTAAAAGAGGTGGTGAAGCAGCTGCTGTGGCTCAACGCCCTGTTTATGCCGATCTGGTCGCTGTCGTGGACTTTACCCTGCGCCTTCAAAGGCGCCCGTGACGTACGCTATACCATGTGGGTGTCGATGCTCGGTATGTGGGGCTGCCGGGTGGTGGCGGGCTATACGCTGGGCATCGTGCTGGGGATGGGGGTGATCGGCGTCTGGTTAGGGATGGTGCTCGACTGGGCCGTGCGCGGCGTGCTGTTTTACTTCCGCATGGTGAGCGGTCGCTGGCTGTGGAAGTACCCGCGGGTGAAGGCCTCAACGCCGGAAACCTGATCCGTTTGCCGGATAAACGCCATTTTTTGCGCAAAGTGAGGAATTATTCGGCAAACGATTCATTTTATTAAAAACAGGCTTTACAGCGTCCGGCGTCATCGTTAATATGCGCCCCGTTCACACGATTCCTCTGTAGTTCAGTCGGTAGAACGGCGGACTGTTAATCCGTATGTCACTGGTTCGAGTCCAGTCAGAGGAGCCAAATTTAAAAAAGCCTGCTTTCGAGCAGGCTTTTTGCTTTTCTGTCTGCCTGTTTCCTTGCGGACGAAAAACCTGGAGTCACCGCCGGGACGTTTGTTTCGCTCACCCGAGCGCTGACGCTCCCCAGCGGGGAACGCCAGCGTTTTCCTCTTTATTCCCACGTCACTGGTTAGCGGAACGGCGGTTCGTTGAAGGTGCGTAGCTTACGCGAGTGCATGTGATCCCCCTCGGCGCGCAGCAGATCGATGGCCCGGATGCCGATCTGCAGATGCTCAGAGATGGCCCCCTCATAGAAGCGGTTGGCCTGACCGGGGAGCTTGATCTCACCGTGCAGCGGTTTGTCCGAGACGCAGAGCAGCGTGCCGTAGGGGACGCGAAAGCGATAGCCCTGGGCGGCGATGGTCGCGCTCTCCATATCGATAGCCACCGCGCGGCTGAGATTAAAGCGCAGCGCGGAAGCGGAATAGCGCAGCTCCCAGTTACGGTCGTCGGTGGTGACCACCGTCCCGGTACGCAGCCGCTGCTTCACCTCCTCGCCCGGCATCCCGCTCACCTGCTTGGTGGCGTCGTACAGGGCGCGCTGCACTTCGGCAATGCTGGGGATTGGAATATCCGGCGGCAGCACCGCATCCAGTACATGGTCGTCGCGCAGATAGGCGTGGGCCAGCACATAGTCGCCGATGGCCTGGCTTTCGCGCAGGCCGCCGCAGTGGCCGATCATCAGCCAGACATCCGGGCGCAGCACCGCCAGGTGGTCGCAGATGGTTTTGGCGTTGGCCGGGCCGACGCCAATATTAATCAGCGTGATCCCTTTGCCGTCGTGGGTGATCAAATGCCAGGCCGGCATCTGGTGTTTCTTCCACGCCAGATCGGAAATGGCCTGCTCCGGCGCTTCGGTTTCGGCGGTGATCCAGATCCCGCCGGCGCAGGAGAGAGCGATATAGGGGCTGTCGGGATCGAGGATCTGGCTGCAGCCCCAGCTGACGAACTCATCCACGTAGCGGGTATAGTTGGTGAACAGCACGTAGGGCTGGAAGTGTTCCGCCGGCGTGCCGGTATAGTGCCGCAGACGCGCCAGCGAAAAATCGACGCGGCGGGCGTCAAAGTGCGACAGCGGATAGAACTCGGTAGGATGGAACAGGCCGTCTGCGGTCTCATCGCCAATCTGCGACAGCTCGGTGGTAGGGAAATAGCGCGTCAGACCGGCGCTCATCGAGCGGTCGAGTGTCAGGGTGGAACCATCTATCACGTAAGGATAGGGGATCTCATGCTGCGACAGCTCGACGCTGATATGCGCGCCATAGTCCTGATACAGCAGGGTCAGCTGTTCCAGCAAATAGTGGCGGAACAGTTTCGGATTCGTGATAGTGGTGGTATAGCACCCGGCATGGGTGAAACGTCCCCAGGCGCGCGTTTTGAGGGCTTTATGATCGGCGCCGTCCCAGGAGACCGAGAGCTGCGGATAGACAAAAAGACCTTCCGCGCGGGCTTCGGTATCGGGGAGCGTATTATGGTCGATATAGTCGCCGATGGCTTTGCGTAATGCCGTGACCGAGGCTTCATAGCGCGCTTCCAGCTCGGCAAGCGCTTGTTCCGGGGTCAGACTGGCGGCCTTGTTATTCATGATTCGCTCCTTGTTTCAGGTCTGCTGACATTCCCGATAGTATGTCACAGCGTGAAAAGGGCGAAGGGGAATTTATCTGTCAGATGCGAAGAGACCCAGATCATCTCTGGCAAAGGGGTCGGACCCGATTTATTTGCCGGCGTTTGCCCAGCGCTCACTGCTATAGTGGGTTGCTTTGAGGATCTTCAACGTCTGTGTCGGGTTATTATTCAGACAATAACGCGCATCGGCCAGCGGAGTAAGTTTATCGCCTTCCTGCAGGTGAAGGCGACAGGCTTCAATTTCAGCAATCATCGCTAATGTACCGCTCTGAAGCACGACGCAGCAGGGGCTGGTCATTGAATTTTTTCTCACTTTTTTTACCCACCACTCCATCTATATCTTCCTGTCCTGATCACATTCCTGCCGATAATTCATGTTTCCTGAAGGCCTGACAATAAGATTATCCCCTTGGTTTATACAGTGTTTAAAAATAGGCGACCTAACGTTGATCTCAGCGGTAGGCTTTTTTTCGCTGAACATGAATGATCTGCCGGGTTTAATTTGCCGGAGCCGATGGCTATGCTGAGAAGCAGACAGTGAAAATAGCCTGTCAGGAATAGGGCAGCTGAGTTCGGCTATGCGAAAAATAATAGAGAGAGCGTCATGAAGCATGTTTTACGCCACTGGCGAACGTCAGGCGCCGTTATTGGCTCACTGTTAAAAAAAGGGATCGTTGCGGTGCTGGCGCTGCTGGTGGTGTTTCTCGCCGGACGGATCTATGAGTCCCAGCGCGGCCCCGCGCTGCATTCCTGGCATACCTGGCATGGCAACGAGATGACGGCCAAAGAGATCGACCAGGCGACCTTTGCCCAGTATCTGGCGCGGGAGAAAACGATTTTCGCCGATCTTCAGCGCGAGGTGACAGAGGCCTTGCCGGAAGAAGATAAAACCCCAGTCAACCGCTTTTATCGCCATAGCCGGGTCTGGCCGGGGCAGTTTACGCAGGACTGGAACCGCTCTTTTGTACTATTGCCGCAGGGCAAACCGCGCGGCAGCGTGGTGCTGCTCCATGGCCTGACCGATTCGCCCTACAGCGTGCGCTATCTGGCGCAACTTTGGCGGCAGCGGGGCTATGTGGCGGTGGCGCCGCGTTTGCCGGGCCATGGCACCGCGCCAGGTGCGTTAACCGCCGTTGACTGGGAGACCTGGCTGGCGGCAACGCGTCTGGCGGTGCGCGAAGCGACGCGCCTGGCCGGGGCGGACGTGCCGCTGCATCTGGTCGGCTACTCTAACGGCGGCGCGCTGGCGCTCAAGTATGCCCTCGATAGCCTGGAGGACAGCCATTTACGCCAGCCGCAGCAGATTATCCTGCTGTCGCCGATGATCGGCGTGACGGCGTTTGCCCGTTTTGCCGGTCTCGCCGGGCTGCCGTCCATCTTCCCGGCGTTTGCCCGCGCGGCCTGGCTAAACGTGGCGCCTGAATTTAACCCGTTCAAGTACAACTCTTTTCCGGTAAAAGCGGCGAGACAGTCCTGGCTGTTAAGCCAGGCGCTGCAGCAGCAGATTATTCGCGCGTCCCGTCAGGGGGAGCTGAAAGCGCTGCCGCCAGTCCTCACCTTTCAGTCGGTGATGGATTCCACCGTCAGCACCCGGGCGGTGGTGGAGTCCCTGTATCGCTACCTGCCGGACAACGGCAGTGAGCTGGTGGTGTTCGACATAAACCAGGCGGCGGATCTCCGGGTCCTGTTCCGTCCCGCGCTCTATGCGGCGGTGAATACGCTGCTACCGCCGGCGCCGAGGGCCTATACCACCACGGTGGTGACCAACGCGACGGCGCATACGCTGCAGACCGTCGCCCGCACTACGCTGGCCCAGGAACGGGAAGAGCATCGTTATCCTCTACACCTTGCCTGGCCGGCGGATATGTACTCCCTGTCGCATGTGGCGGTGCCGTTTCCCCTGAGCGACTCGCTGTATGGCCGCGAGCCGGACGAGAAGAACCGCTACGGCATTAGCCTGGGCACCATTTCACTGCGTGGAGAAACCGGAACGTTGAGCGTGGGGCTGGAGACGTTAATGCGCGTCACCTCTAATCCTTTCTTTCCGTGGATGCTGGCGCGCGTCGATGAGCATATCGCCTGCGGCGAACAGGCGGCGGTAGTGGCCTGCCTGAAGGCGCAGGCCAGCGCGCAGGCGTTAAAAGAGGCTCAGGTGCAGGACGGTGCGCAGCAGAATGCCGACGATCGCCGCGGGAACCACGAAGCGAAACAGGCGGACAAACCGTGAGCTGATGCCGAGGAAAATACCGATTCCGGGCAGATCGAAGGTCTGGATCAGCAGGCCTGCCGAGGCGTTGACCTGGCTGACGGTGACTTTGCCCTGCTGGATCAGCTCGGAAATGACGCCAAAGTAAGCGGTGCCTCCGGCGACGCACTTCACCAGCGCCGGCAGCACAAAGTTCTGCGGAATGTGCAGCCAGCCGAGCACCGGTTTCAGCAACTGCTGCAGCAGGTCGATGGCGCCAGCGCCCTGCAGCAGTCCGACGATGGTTAACGACAGGATCAGCATCGGCACCGCGCCGAGCGCCAGGCGGATGGCGTCGGAGCCGGCGCTATTGATCACCGCCAGAATGCCCTGACTGTTCTGCTCGGCGTTGGGCAGCGCTTCCGCGCGAGGATTCTCGGCGACCGATAAGCGCCGTCCGGTGACGTGCCAGGCGACTGCTGCCGCGCACAGGCCGCCGACCACTGAGATAACGATCGAGGCCAGCCAGTGGAGGCCGAAAGGGGTGAGGGGATAGAAGACGTTGCCTTGCCCCATGGCGAAGACCATGGCCAGCGTGGCGGCCATTTGCCGGTCAGAAACGCCGCGTTTGTCCATAATGGACAGCGTGGCCAGCGGGGCGGCGAAGCTGACAAAGTTAATCTGGATCAGGGCGAAGGCGCTCATCCCGGTTAAGCCGAAGGGCTTCAGCAATGGCGCAACCCAGCGCACAATCACATCGAGGATGCCGCGGACCTCCAGATATTTCATGATAATCAGCATGATCACCATGATCGGCAACAGCGTATACAGCGCGACGTCAACGGACGATTTGCCCGCCGCCATAATGATGCTTATGACATCCATTTACGTTCTTTACCACTCGCAAAGCCATTCGTTCGCGTCATCATAATCCCGTGGGGAAGGAAATGATATGTCAGGATCGCCCGGGGGACCGGCGCCATGGGGCGCCGGGAGGAGAGAATTACTGGCCGATGTTGACCAGCGTGCGGCCATGAATATTGTTGCTGAGGAAATCTGCGGCATACGCTGGCGCCTGCTCCAGCGTGATTTCGGTGGCTGCCTGCTGGTAGTAGCCCTCCGGCAGCAGCTGGGCCAGACGCTGCCAGACCGCGTCGCGTTCTGCGGTGGGCACCATCACCGAATCCACCCCCTGCAGACGCACATTGCGCAGAATAAACGGCATTACGGTGGTCGGCAGATCGAAGCCCCCGGCCAGACCGCAGGCGGCGACGCAGCCGCGATATTGCGTTTGCGCCAGCACTTTAGCCAGCATCGTGCCGCCAACGGTATCCACCGCGCCCGCCCACAGCTGTTTCTCCAGCGGGCGGGTCTCTGCGAAGTCGCTGCGCGGCAGGATGGCGTCGGCGCCGAGCTGGCGAAGGTAATCGTGCGTCGACTCGCGGCCCGATACGGCTGTCACCCGGTAGCCGAGCGCTTTCAGCAGTACCACGGCGGTGCTGCCGACCCCGCCGCTGGCGCCGGTGACCAGGATATCACCGCTTTCCGGGGTGATGCCCGCACTGACGAGGGCATCGACGCACAGCATTGCGGTAAAGCCGGCGGTGCCGATGATCATCGCCTGGCGCGCGCTGAGTGCCTCCGGCAGGGCAACCAGCCAGTCGCCTTTGACACAGGCCTCTGTGGCCAGACCGCCCCAGTGGTTTTCGCCCACGCCCCAGCCGGTGAGGATCACGGCCTGGCCGGGAACAAAGCGCGGATCGCGGCTTTCACTTACCCTGCCGGCAAAATCAATCCCCGGCACCATCGGGAACTGGCGGATGATTTTGCCTTTGCCGGTGATCGCCAAGGCATCTTTATAGTTGAGACTCGACCAGTCGATGGCGACCCGCACGTCGCCTTCGGCAAGGGCGGGCAGGTCAATCGCTTTGACGGCGGCCACGGTGCGGTTGTCAATCTGGTCCAGAACTAATGCTTTCATGACTGAGTATTCCTCGTCTGAAGGGAGTTATCGGCGCTATCGCCGTCCTGTGCAGGTGTTATTGTCATCATATTGTGCGCAAAGAAATCCCAGTACTGGTTAAGGGGAGCGGCGGACTGGACCAGCCTGGCGCGCATCACCGCGCCTTCCCAGCCGATCCAGAACACCTGGGCCAGCGCCTCCGGTGAGGTGTCGCTGGCAATCGCCCCGGCAGCCTGCGCCTCGTGCAGGCAGCGGGCCACGCGCGCCTCCCATGCCGCCAGGATGGCCTGCAACCGCTGGGTAAATGCCTCGGGCAACAGCGGAGCTTCCTGCAGCAGGTTGCCTACCAGACAGCCGCGACGAAACTGGTATTTCTCCATTCCCTGACCGGCATCTCGCACGAAGGCCGCCATCCGTTCCAGCGGCGGCACGGCGTCGTCCAGCAGGAATTTATCTAATTTATGCGCAAAGTAGTCGCCATAGGCGGCAAGCACGGTGAGGCCAAAGGCCTCCTTGCTTTTGAAACAGTGGTAAAACGACCCCTTTGGCACGGCGATATTCTTGATTACCGCATCAATCCCCGCCGCGAGATAGCCCGTTTCGGTCAGCACCTCCAGGCCCGAGCGAATCAGTGCCTGGCGGGTGTCGACAAACTGCCGATCGGCTTTTGGCGGTCGGCCGCGGCGGGGCTTCAGGTTGGCGGAGATAGCGGGATTCATCATTTAGACCGTATGGTTTAATTGTTTGTCAGGGTACCCCCAATCCTGGTATGGGGCAAGCAATGTATGGCAGCGAAGGGCGGGATTTCGAGGCATTCGGCTTATGAAAGGCAACGCGGATTATCAATAATGGCTAATGCATGGATATCGGGCCGTTACGACAGAGAATATCAATCCGCTGAGGCTATTCCGCTGACCATATATCTCTCTGGCCGCCACGGAATGATAAGGATGAATGGTAGAGATTATATTGCCGGGCTGACGATGATTTGCAGACCATAGCGGATTGACAATGCCGGCATGATAAAACACATTGTCCCCCCTGAACGGGCGCCGGTTGCCACCTCAGTTTAAATAAACACGCCGCCAGACAGGAAAGCCTGTCCTTTATTATCGGCGTCTGGATAAATAACCCGCCGCTGAAACCACACCTGCGAAAAAGGAATAACAGCCTGATGTACAGAATGAATATTGCCGTCAAAGGAGGGGAGGAATGTCGCTAATCGCTATTGTGCTGGTCTTTATCATGGCCATCGTGGTGACGGTGTTCATTTCCCATCTTCTGCCCGTTAAAGTGCCGCTGCCGTTGATCCAGATTGCGGCGGGCGCCGCGCTGGCCGCCGGTGGTTTTCAGGTCGATTTCGATCCGCACATCTTTTTGCTGTTGTTTATCCCGCCGCTGCTTTTCCTCGATGGCTGGCGGATCCCGAAAGACGCGTTTTTCCGCGATATGAAGCCGATTCTGTCGCTGGCGATAGGCCTGGTGATGGTGACTATCCTCGGTATTGGCCTGTTTATTCACTGGCTTATTCCGGCGATTACCGTGGCGGCGGGGTTCGCCCTGGCGGCGATTCTGTCACCCACCGATCCGGTGGCGGTATCGGCAATGACCGCCAGCTCGCCGCTGCCTTCCCGGATGGCGCATATCCTCGAAGGGGAGTCGCTGTTAAACGATGCTTCGGGTCTCGTCGCTTTTAATTTCGCCATCGCCGCGGTGCTGACCGGCAGCTTCTCACCGGGAGAGGCGGTGATGAAGTTTTTCCTGATGGCGTTCGGGGGCATCCTCAGTGGGCTCGTGGTGGTGTGGGTCACCGGCAAATGTAATAACTTTCTGGTGCGGCGCACCCGCGAGGAGCCGGCCATCCAGATCCTGATCAGCCTGCTTATCCCCTTCGCCGCCTACCTGCTGGCCGAGGCGTTCCATGTCTCCGGCATTCTTGCCGCCGTCGCCGCCGGCATTGCGATGCACTATGAGCAGCTGTCGGGGCCACGGCTTCCCGCGACGCGCATGAAAAGCAGCGCGGTGTGGTCCATGCTGCAGACTACCCTCAATGGGATGATCTTCCTGATGCTGGGCGAGCAGTTGCCCCGCATGCTCAGGACGTTGCCGGCGGTAGCCAGCCAGGCCGGCGTCCCTTCGCCCTGGTATCTGCTGCTGTACGCCGTGGCCATCACTCTCGCGCTCGGTCTGATGCGTTTCGCCTGGGTATGGCTGTCGATGACGCTGACCATTTTTCGCCGTAAACGCCGGGGCAAGGCCATCACCGTCCGTCCGCGATTCAGCATCCTCGCCGTCATGGCGCTGGCGGGGGTTAAAGGCTCCGTGACGCTCGCCGGTATTCTGACGCTGCCGGCGGTGCTGGCGGATGGTTCACCATTCCCGGGCCGCGAACTGCTGATCTTTCTCTCAATGGCGGTGATCCTGATGTCGCTGGTGGTGGCGGCTATCGGTCTGCCGTTCATGACCCGCTATCTTGCCGATGATTTACCCCATGACACCGGCAAGGACGATATTGGCGCCGTCATGACCGAAGTGGCCATCAACCGGCTAAATGCGCTACTCGACGAGCCGGTGGAGGATCCCACTGAGCAGGCCCTGCGGGCGGATGCCGGTAATATGCTACTGGAAACCTACCAGCGTCGGCTTCACTATAACGACAATGACGAAGGGCAGGACGTCGGGCTGGAGCTGGCGAAGCGCGCCAGGCTGGAGAAATATATGCAAAGAGAGGTCATTATCGCCCAGCGTCAGGAGCTGTTCCGGCTGCGTCGCGCCCACAACATTAGCGATATCACCTTTTATGAGGTGCTGCGGGAGATAGACCTGAAGGAAGAGAGTTTGCGCTAGGGGCGCCATTGCTGGAGGGGGATCCTTCGCCCTCCGGCCGCGCAGCTGGCGCGGAAAAGCAAAAAGCCTGCTCGAAAGCAGGCTTTTTTAAATTTGGCTCCTCTGACTGGACTCGAACCAGTGACATACGGATTAACAGTCCGCCGTTCTACCGACTGAACTACAGAGGAATCGTGTGAACGGGGCGCATATTAACGATGCCACCCGGCCTTGTCAAAGCCTGATTCAAAGAATTGCGTTCGACTGCTGACAATTTCAGCAACCCTCACTCGTGCGCTGTTTTTTTCAGCATATTGCACCGTTGTAGTGCGAATGTACCCCTAATGGGGCATACCACAATCTGCTTACCGGGCAAATAAAAACCGGATTGCTATCACTATCCCTTATAACACCGCCTGTGGCGGGCAGCGGCAGCGGAAATGAAAAGCTGGCAAGCAAATTGCAAAACCAGTTTCATCATACTTCCAGCGTTGACGCTGGCGTTCCTTACAGGAGGCAAAATGAACTTAAGACGACTGAAATATTTTGTGAAAATCGTCGATATCGGCAGTCTGACCCAGGCCGCTGAAGTCTTGCACATCGCCCAACCGGCCCTCAGCCAGCAGGTCGCGACCCTGGAAGGTGAAATGGACCAGCAGCTGCTGATACGCACTAAGCGAGGGGTCACGCCAACGGAAGCCGGTAAAATCCTGTATACCCATGCGCGGACCATCCTGCGCCAGTGTGAGCAGGCGCAGCTGGCGGTCAATAACGTCGGTCAGACGCTGCGTGGCCAGGTCTCGATCGGCCTGGCGCCGGGCACGGCGGCCTCCGCCATTACTATGCCGTTGCTGCAGACGGTGCGTAATGAACTGCCCGAGGTGATGGTCTATCTGCAGGAGAGCAGCGGCACGGCGCTGAATGACAAGCTGCTGGCGGGCCAGCTGGATATGGCGGTGCTGTATGAGCGTTCGCCGGTGGCCGGCATCGTCAGCCAGCCGCTGCTGAAAGAAGATCTCTACCTGGTCGGTACCCGCGATTGCCCGGGGCAGAGCGTGGACCTCACGGCGGTGGCGGAGATGAACCTGTTTCTGCCGCGCGACTACAGCGCTGTACGGGCGCGGGTCACCGAAGCGTTCACCCTGCGTCGGCTGTCGGCGAAAATTATCGGCGAGATTGAATCCATTACCACCCTGACCGCGGCCATCGCCAGCGGCATGGGGGCGACGGTCCTGCCGGAATCCGCTGCCCGCTCCCTGTGCGGCGCGGCGAACGGCTGGATGGCGCGGATTAGCACGCCGTCAATGAGCCTGTCGCTGTCGCTGAACATGTCGGCGCGCGGCGGTTTGTCGCCGCAGGCGCAGGCGGTGAAGGAGATCCTGCTGTCTCTGGTGAGCCGTCCATCGCTGGAGAACCGCGAACTGCAGCTGGTGAGTTAGGCTATATTCTCTTAAGGAATAAGTTGCTGGTTTTTATTATTTGTTACCCGGGACAACAGACTTTAACAATAGCAGATACGTTAAGTCCATTGGCCCGGAGGAAAGGGTGAACTTCCAGCAACTGAAAATTATCCGTGAGGCGGCCCGTCAGGATTACAACCTGACGGAAGTCGCGAATATGCTCTATACCTCGCAGTCAGGCGTCAGCCGCCATATCCGGGAACTGGAAGAGGAACTGGGGATTGAGATCTTTATCCGTCGCGGCAAACGCCTGTTAGGCATGACCGAGCCGGGTAAAGCGCTGTTATCCATTGCCGAGCGGATCCTCAATGAAGCCAGCAACGTCCGACGGCTGGCGGATCTCTTCACTAACGATGCCTCCGGCGTCTTAACCATCGCCACCACCCATACTCAGGCGCGCTACAGCCTGCCCCCGGTGATTAAAGCCTTCCGCGAGCTGTTCTCCGACGTTCGCGTCGAGTTGGTGCAGGGCACTCCGCAGGAAATTGAAGCGCTGCTGCATAACGGTGGGGCGGATATCGGCATCGCCAGCGAGCGTCTGAGCAACGATCCTACGCTGGCGGCTTTCCCCTGGTTCCGCTGGCATCACAGCCTGCTGGTACCCAAAGACCATCCCCTGACCCAGGTGTCTCCTCTGACGCTGGAGGCGATTGCCCGCTGGCCGTTAATCACCTATCGCCAGGGGATCACCGGCCGTTCGCGGATCGATGAGGCCTTCAACCGCAAAGGGCTGATGCCGGATATTGTGCTGAGCGCCCAGGATTCCGATGTCATCAAGACCTACGTCGAGCTGGGGCTGGGCGTCGGGCTGGTCGCCGAGCAGTCCGGGGATGCCCGCGAAGCGGACACCTTTACGCGCCTCGATACCCGCCATCTGTTTGATGCCAATACCGTGTGGCTGGGACTGAAGCGGGGCCAGCTACAGCGTAATTACGTCTGGCGTTTTATCGAATTGTGCAATGCCGGACTGTCGCTGGATGAGATCAAGCGCCAGGCGATGGAGCCGGAAGAGGCCGCTATCGACTATCAGATTTAAGGAAATGCTGGCCAGCGGATCGGGGAGAGGAAATACCGCTATAATTCACACATGAGAGTCGCGACTGAGGAAGGGAAAATGACGATGCGGCGTGTGAAATTACTTTGTTCGGCGCTGATGCTGCTCGCCAGCCACAGCGCACTGGCCGTTAGCTATCCGCTGCCGCCGGAGGGGAGCCGTCTGGTGGGCAGCGCATTTACCATTGCCGTGCCGGAGAATAACACTCAACCACTGGAAAGTTTTGCCGCCCAGTACGGCCAGGGGTTGAGCAATATGCTGGAAGCTAACCCCGGCGTCGATGTCTATTTGCCGCACTCCGGTTCGACGCTGACCATTCCGCAACAGCTGATCCTGCCTGACACCGTGCGGGAGGGGATCGTCATCAACGTCGCCGAGATGCGCCTCTATTATTACCCGCCGCTGGGCAATAGCGTGGAAGTCCTGCCAATCGGCATTGGCCAGGCGGGACGCGAAACGCCGCGTAACTGGGTGACGGCGGTAGAGCGCAAGCAGGAAGGGCCCACCTGGGTACCGACCGCCAATACCCGCCGTGAATATGCGAAAGAGGGCAAAACCCTGCCGGCGATGGTGCCGCCCGGCCCCGATAATCCGATGGGGCTGTATGCGATCTATATCGGCAGGCTGTACGCCATCCACGGCACCAATGCCAACTTTGGCATCGGGCTGCGCGTCAGCCAGGGATGCATCCGCCTGCGCAATGACGACATTAAATTCCTGTTTGATAACGTACCGGTGGGGACGCGCGTCCAGCTGATCGATCAGCCGGTGAAGTACACCGTGGAACCGGATGGCAGCCACTGGCTGGAGGTGCACGAGCCGCTGTCGCGCAACCGGGCGGAATTTGAATCCGACAGAAAAGTCCCCTTGCCGATGACCTCGGCGCTGCGCGAATTTACTCAGGGGCCGGGAGTGAGTTCTTCGCAGGCCGAGCAAACCCTGCTGCGCCGCTCCGGCATGCCGGTGAATATCAGCGCCACAGCGGCGCAGGGAAGTTTGTAGCGGTGGAAAAAGTTAAGCCTTGATGCGGGATGGCGGCCCGGCGGGACCCGAAAAGCAAAAAGCCTGCTTAAAAGCAGGCTTTTTAAATTTGGCTCCTCTGACTGGACTCGAACCAGTGACATACGGATTAACAGTCCGCCGTTCTACCGACTGAACTACAGAGGAATCGTGTGAACGAGGCGCATACTACTGGCCCGGCATTTTTGTGTCAACACTAAAATTAACCTGCTGATTCAAATGGCTAAATTTAGCTCAACACGTTGTTTTAGTGAACAGTGCGCCGATCGTCTTCGTCCTGCAGGCCATTCTCCCGTCTGCGCGCCAGCGGATCCTGGCGGTAAAAATGGCAAAAACGCTGCCACAGGGCCGGGAAGCGGGGCGCGAACAGTTCAGGCGCGCTGAAAAAATATTCCGATAGGACGGCAAAGCACTCAGCGGGATCGGTGGCGGCATAGGCGTCAATGCTGGCTGCGCTTTCCCCCACCAGATCTATCTCATCCTGAATGTTGTTCATCGCCGCGTGGAGATCGTGCTCCCAGCCGGCGACTTCGCGCAGTGGGATCAGCGGCACCCCGCTGGCCCGATCGCCATTCCGCGTATCGAGCTTATGCGCTACCTCATGCACCACAAGGTTAAAGCCTGACGCATCAAAGGAGTCCTGAATATCCAGCCAGTTTAGCACCACGGGACCCTGCTGCCAGCTTTGCCCCGATTGCACCACCCGCTGGTTGTGGACCAGGCCAATATCATCCTCCCATTCATCATCCACGACAAACGGGGCAGGGTAGATCAGCACTTCATGAAAACCGTCCAGCCACTCTATCCCCAGCTCAAGTACCGGCAGGCAAAAGAGCATAGCTATCCGCGCCTGATGCAGCGGAGTCAGCTCCAGTCCCTGAAGCGCTACCAGACGTTTTTGCTGTAGGAAACGGGCAGCCATCTGCGTCAGCTTATGCTGCTCAGCGGGCGAAAGGTGGGCTAAAACCGGAATGGCAAGCGCTTGCTCCCAGGGCATCTCTGCGTTGCCGGACTCATCATCTGCTTTCCAGGGCCATTTAAACATCATATTGCTCGCAAAGTCGTCACTTGAACACGATTACCGAAACGGGAGCTATTAAAATGCCAAAGATCCTGGCATTATAGCAACCACAACAGCGGAGAGATGCCGGAGCGGCTGAACGGACCGGTCTCGAAAACCGGAGTAGGGGCAACTCTACCGGGGGTTCAAATCCCCCTCTCTCCGCCACTCTTCTTTCTCTGACCATTCCCCTTCAATAACACCGTTAGCTTCAGGTATAACGCCTGCGCTGGGGTATCGCCATCATCATCGTCCTGGTTTCAGCGTAAAGACGCGGTACTGTGCCTTGTCCTTTTGTGGTCTTACCGCCGCAATTTGCCCGAACGAGCTTAAACGCATCATAAAGAGGGAAGGTACGCCTGGAAAGCGGCAATGTCGAAAAGAGTGATCTCAACGGAGCGGGAACAAGAAAAAGCCCGCTGAGCGCGGGCTTAGATGGGGATCAGAACTGGTAAACCAGACCGAGGGCCACGATATCATCGGTCGAGATACCGTTGTTGCTGTAAAAGCGGTCGTCTTCATCCAGCAGGTTGATTTTGTAATCCACATAGGTGGACATATTTTTATTGAAGTAGTAGGTCATGCCGATGTCGACATACTTGACCAGATCCTTGTCGCCGAAGCGAGAAGAGGAGTAGAGATCTTTACCCTTTGATTGCAGATAGGCCACAGACGGACGCAGCGGTAAATTATACTCATCGAACTGGTACTGGGCGACGACTTCAAAGTTCTGCGTCTTATTGGCAATAGCGCCGTTACCGTAGAAGGTCATGTTGCGGGTTTCCGCATACATGGCGGCCAGATAGATGTTGTTGGCGTCATATTTGGCGCCGACGGTCCAGGCGTCGGCTTTATCTCCGTTGGCATAAATATGGCTGCTACGTGCTGCCGTCAGCTGGTTATGGGTACGGTCGGAAGATGAGTAGGCTGCCCCGAAGCTGATGCCCATATCGAGATCGTAGTAGCTGGAGATACCAAACCCGTCGCCATTTTCCCGCGCCAGTTTACGAGCACCACCGTTGTTAGTGCCTTCGCCAGAACCGGCGTTTTCATTATTACCCTGGTACTGCAGGGCGAAATGCAGGCCGTCGACGAGGCCGAAGAAATCGCTGTTACGGTAGGTGGCCA
Source organism: Klebsiella pneumoniae complex sp. WS1778 (assembly GCF_049472055.1). Taxonomy (NCBI): domain Bacteria; kingdom Pseudomonadati; phylum Pseudomonadota; class Gammaproteobacteria; order Enterobacterales; family Enterobacteriaceae; genus Klebsiella; species Klebsiella pneumoniae complex sp. WS1778. The sequence continues at coordinate 1,503,127 of NZ_JBKGTJ010000001.1, read as the reverse complement.
CCCCGTTGGTGCGGCCGGTCATGTAAACGTCGGTCTGGGTGTAGGTATCGCCGCCGAATTCCGGCAGCATATCAGTCCAGGATTCGATGTCGTACACCACGCCGTAATTACGGCCATAGTCCAGTGAGCCATAGTCAGCAAACTTCAGACCGGCGAAGGCCAGACGGGTCCAGGAATTCGCTCCTTCATTTTCGCTGGTATTGGCCTTGATATTGTATTCCCACTGACCGTAGCCGGTTAACTCGGAAGCGATCTGCGTTTCGCCTTTGATGCCAAAGCGTGCATAGGTCTGATCGCCGTCCTCTGAAGTGTCGTCTGAGAAATAGTGCAGGCCGGCGACTTTCCCGTAAAGATCCAGTTTGTTGCCGTTGTTGTTATAGATTTCCGCGGCATTAACGGCATTGGCCATTAATAATGCCGGAACCATGAGAGCCAGTACTTTTCTTTTCATTATATATTCCCTTTTAATAATAATTTCTGTGAATTATGACAATCCCTCCGGAATGACTATCAGATACTAACGACCAGGTTCATTTTTATTTAAAATAAAATATGTAAATAAATAATGTAAGATATTGCAAAATATTTCCAAATGGTTCGTTATATTAAATTTAAATGAATCTGCTTTTATTATTATTTTATTATATAGCAATAGGTTATGTTGTTTTGTTGCGGACTCGGTTAACCAAATGAAATTATTTTTATTAATTTGCGGCGAGGGGGTTATTCAGCATTTAAATATAATTTATGAGACAAACTCGCCGGGTGAGATAAGTACAATACGCGGCATGGTTGATGTCGTTAATGTTTAATCCTGTGGGTAAGTAATAAAGAACAAACCCTTGGGTATTTCCATTGGCAGCATAAGTGATAAGTAGGTGCAGAAGACAAGGATGAAACTGCTGCCTGTGGCGCAGGTTGGCGCTATAATGTGATGTGTGTCACGTTTTGGGTGGCAGTAGTATGATTTGTCACGGAGAAGAATGAGATGGAAGAGCAGGCAAAACGCAGCCCGGGCGGCAAACTCGCGCTCTGGGCGTTGTATGCCTTTTGCGGATATTGTGTCTGGGTCATTGTGCGTTACTGGTGGGTGGTAGGGAAAATTCACAGCGTTCCCGGCGCCAGCGCGGAGGGCGACTTTGGCACAATGGCAGGGAAATGGCTTGGCGCCCTGTTGGGGATGCTGGTGCTCGCCGGCATTGGCGCGATCCTAGGTGCTGTCGTCTGGTATACACGGCCCGCCAGAAGCAGGCGGGATCATCGGTCGTAAAGTTGCTATGCTCGAGGCTGACCTTCAGATAAGGAACGCCTATGAACCTGGTAGACTGGCAGCAACGATTTGAGCACTGGATACTGACGCACCACGCCCAGGAGGATGCGGCGCACGATCTGTCCCATTTTCGTCGCGTCTGGGCCACCGCCACCCGGCTGGCCGCCGGGGAGGTGGAAGTCGACAGGCTGGTGCTTCTCACGGCCTGCTATTTTCATGACATTGTCAGTCTGCCTAAAAATCATCCGGAGCGAAGCCGCTCTTCGATGATGGCTGCCGAGAAAACCCTTGCGATTTTGCAGTCGTCGTTTACCGATTTTCCCGCAGACCGCTATGCGGCGGTCAGCCATGCTATTGAGGCGCACAGCTTTAGCGCGGCGATCCCGCCGCGCACGCTGGAGGCGAAAATCGTCCAGGACGCCGACCGTCTCGAGTCGCTTGGGGCGATTGGCCTGGCGCGGGTCTTCGCCGTCGCCGGCGCCCTGAACACCATTCTGTTTGATGCCGACGATCCTTTCGCCGACCGGCGAGCGCTGGATGACAGAAAATATGCCCTCGACCATTTCCAGTGCAAACTCCTGCGCCTGCCGGAAACCATGCAGACCGCCGCAGGAAGGGCTATGGCGCAGCATAATGCGCGCTTCCTCGTTGAGTTTATGGCCAAGATCAGCGCGGAGCTGAAGGGGGAGCCTATGGCGCTGGATGAGGCGGTTTTACGCCGCTTTGCACCACAGCCGTCAACCGACCAGTGATTTATGGTACTCTCTGCAAAAATCGTCCGCGCTGGTTGAGGATATGCCACAAAAGTTAATCAAGGAAAACAGGTCGTTGTCATTGACGGAGCAGGCCGGTGAAGAGGCTCAGGCGCTGCTGCGTCAGCTGATGACGATCTACGATGTGAAAACGCTGGTCGCCGAGCTGGTTAGCGTCGGGGAGCAGCACTGGAGCGCGGCGATCCTCAAGCGCGTGGCGGCCCTCGGCCGCGCGGCGGGGCGTTTGCGTCCGCAGGAGGTCGCTCATCTGGCGACGCTGCTGCCGGCGCCGCCGGCCCATCATCCGCACTATGGGTTCCGCTTTGTCGATCTGTTTGCCGGTATCGGCGGGATCCGCAGCGGTTTTGAAGCCATCGGCGGGCAGTGCGTCTTTACCAGCGAGTGGAATAAGCATGCGGTGCGCACCTATAAGGCCAACTGGTATTGCGATCCGCAGCAACACCGTTTCAATGAAGATATCCGCGATATCACCCTCAGCCATCGCCCCGACGTTAGCGATGACGAGGCGGCGCAGCATATCCGCGAGACTATCCCGCAGCATGATGTGCTGCTGGCCGGCTTTCCCTGCCAGCCTTTCTCACTCGCCGGCGTATCGAAAAAAAATGCCATGGGTCGCGCCCACGGCTTTGCCTGCGAAACCCAGGGGACGCTGTTTTTTGATGTGGTGAGAATTATCGCCGCCCGTCAGCCGGCGATCTTTGTGCTGGAGAATGTTAAAAATCTCAAAAGTCACGATCAGGGACGCACCTTCCGCATCATCATGCAGACACTGGATGAGCTGGGGTATGAGGTCGCTGACGCCGGGCATAGCGGGCCGGACGATCCGAAAGTGATCGACGGGCGCCATTTCTTACCACAGCACCGGGAGCGCATCGTGCTGGTAGGCTTCCGTCGCGATCTGCACCTGCACGAAGGGTTTACGCTGCGCGATATCGCGGCGCTTTACCCGGCGGTTCGGCCAACATTTGGCGAGCTGCTGGAGCCGACGGTGGATGCCAAATTTATCCTCACGCCGGTACTGTGGAAATATCTTTATCGCTATGCGCGCAAGCATCAGGCGCGGGGCAATGGCTTTGGTTATGGCCTGGTGGACCCCGCGAATCCTCACAGCGTGGCCCGGACGCTCTCCGCCCGCTACTATAAAGATGGCGCCGAAATTCTCGTCGATCGCGGCTGGGACCGGCCGCTGGGCGAGACGCATTTTGACGATCCGCAGAATCAACAGCGGCGTCCTCGTCGGCTGACGCCGCGGGAGTGCGCCCGATTGATGGGCTTCGAATCGCCTCAGGGGGCGCGTTTCCGCATCCCGGTGTCGGATACCCAGGCCTATCGTCAGTTCGGCAACTCGGTAGTGGTTCCGGTCTTCGCCGCGGTGGCGAAGCTCCTGGCCCCGCGCATCGCTCAGGCGGTGGCGCGTCGCGAAGCGGATGATAACGATGGCGGATGTTCACGATAAAGCCACACGCAGTAAAAATATGCGGGCTATCGCCACGCGCGATACGGCGATCGAAAAGCGGATAGCGGCGCTGTTGACTCAGGCGGGATTCACCTTTATTGCTCAGGATCGCGAGCTGCCGGGGCGCCCCGATTTCGCTTTACCCGACTACCGTTGCGTCATCTTTACCCACGGCTGTTTCTGGCACCACCATGACTGTTACCTGTTTAAGGTGCCGGCCACCCGGACGGCGTTCTGGCTGGACAAGATCGCCGGCAACGTAGCGCGCGATGCCCGTGACCGGCAAAAGCTGGCCGCGCAGGGCTGGCGGGTGCTTATCGTCTGGGAGTGCGCCCTGCGCGGTCGCCTGAAGCTGAATGACGAGGCGCTCACCGAGCGTCTGGAAGAGTGGATCTGCGGCGCCGGACACGACGCGCAGATCGACACCCAGGGGATCCGCGAACTGGCGCTTATTTCGACGCCTTACAAGGAGTAACTTCGCTGCGAACCGGGAAGAGATATTTGCCCAGCGTCACCAGCACGACGGCGAAAATAATCACCGCCAGCGCCAGCCACTCGATCAGTGACAGGCTTTCGCCACCGAATCCGGTGCCAAGGAGAACCGCTACCACCGGGTTGACATAGGCGTAGCTGGTGGCCACCGCCGGGGTGACATTGCGGATCAAAAACATGTAGGCGTTGATGGCAATCAGCGAGCCAAAGATAGCCAGATAGGCTACGGCGGCGATCCCGGACCACGACGGAACGCGGGTTAAGGTTTCACCGCTCAGCCATGAGGCGGCCAGCAGGACGATCCCGGCGGCGAGCATCTCGATTGCCCCCGCCATCATGCCGGTCGGCAGCACGATCCGCGAGCCGTAAACCGAGCCGAAGGCCCAGCTCAGAGAGCCAATCAGAATCAGCAGTGCGCCCCAGGGGTTGCCGTTCAGGTTGCCCCCGCTGTTAAGCATCACAATACCCGCGAGGCCAATGGCAATCCCCAGCCACTCCAGCTTCCGAGTGGCGATGCCGAAAAAGCGGCTGAAGCACAGGGTGAACAGCGGAACGGTGGCGACCATCACCGCGGCGATCCCGGAGGGAACGTGCTGATGTTCGGCCAGGGTGACAAAGCCGTTGCCGACGGCCAGCAGCAAAACCCCGATCAGCGCGGCATTAAGCAACGGCCTGCGGGCCGGCAGTTTATGGCCGGTGGCCAACAGCCATCCCAGCAGCAGCACGCCGGCAGAGAGAAAGCGAATTCCGGCCATCATCAGCGGCGGCCAGCTGGCGACGCCGACGGCGATGGCGAAATAGGTAGAGCCCCAAATGATATACAGCGCAAACAGCGCCCCGATAAGCGGTAACAGCTGACGGGTAGACATACTTCCTCACGACGGTGCAGAGATAGAAAGGGGACATATAGTAAACGTGAAAACTATCCTGCTGGCGAGCGCTTAATTTGCGCCAGGTTGTTAAATTTATATTGACTAATTGTACCTTGGGCAGCGGCCGTTTTTTAACGCATACTCGAGGGAGACATTGATGAAAAGAGAAGGAAAATCATTTTGGCAGGAAGTAGTCTTTTAACATTACTTGATGATATCGCCACGCTGCTGGACGATATCTCCATGATGGGCAAGCTGGCGGCGAAAAAAACGGCGGGGGTGCTGGGCGACGATCTTTCCCTGAATGCCCAACAGGTGACCGGCGTGCGGGCAAATCGTGAGCTGCCCGTGGTCTGGGGTGTGGCGAAAGGGTCGTTCGTCAATAAAATCATCCTCGTGCCGCTGGCCCTGCTGATCAGCGCCTTTATTCCCTGGGCGATCACGCCGCTGCTGATGGTGGGTGGCGCGTTTCTCTGTTTTGAAGGGGTGGAGAAGGTGCTCCACAGTCTGGAAGCGCGTAAGCACAAGGAGGACCCAGCGCAACGGCAGCAGCGTCTTCAGGCGTTGGCGGATCGTGACCCGCTGGCCTTTGAGCGTGACAAAGTAAAAGGGGCGATTCGCACCGACTTTATTTTGTCCGCGGAAATTGTCGCCATCACCCTCGGCATTGTCGCGGAAGCGCCGCTGCTGAATCAGATCCTCATTCTCTCGGGGATCGCGATTCTGGTCACCATCGGGGTCTATGGCCTGGTGGGGGTGATCGTCAAGCTGGATGACATGGGTTACTGGCTGGCGGAGAAACGCAGTACGCTGGCGCAGTGGCTGGGCAAAGGGTTATTGGCCGTGGCTCCCTGGCTGATGAAATTGCTCTCTGTCGTCGGGACGCTGGCCATGTTCCTCGTTGGCGGCGGGATTGTGGTCCACGGTATTGCGCCGCTGCACCATGCCATTGAGCACTGGAGCGCGGGCCTGGGCGGCATGTTGGCCGCCTTGCTGCCGATGGTGGTCAATCTGGTGCTGGGTTTTATCATCGGTGCGGTGGTCCTGGCCGGCGTCAAGGCGGTGAGCCGCCTGCGTGGCGCTGCGAAGTAATCAGGTGCGGCGCCGCGTATTGGCGCCGCGTGGTCTACGCTAAAAAGCGCGTCCGGTATCGACAGAAACCGCGTGCGCTGACGACGTCAGGTTTGCGCAACGTACTACGAGAGAAAGATGGATAAGCCACTGCGGTTGAAGTTGAAAAAGCGCTACTTCCTGACTCGCCCGGCACATGTGGTTAACGTTTGTTTTATCGTGGTGCTATTTTTCTCCACGCTGCTGATCTGGCGTGAAATCAACGTCCTGGAAGAGGCCTACGTGGCGAACCAGCGCAATAATCTGGCTAACGTCGCGCATGAAATGGATGGGCTGCTGCAGTTTAACATCGACAGGATGATGTTTTTTCGCCACGGTATGCAGTCCGCACTTGAACGCCCCCTCGACGTCGATGTGTTGCACGAGGCCAGCCAGCGCTATCTGAACCAGCGCCATCAGGAGATTTGGCGGGTGGCGCTCCCGAACCGCCGGACGCTGCCGGTGTTTGGCGTCTCGGAGAGCGTCGTCAGGGAGAACCCGCTGCTCTTGCCGGACGATCCGCTGGTGGTCAATGAACTGATGGCGACGCTGGAGCTGGGTTATCTGTTAAATCTGACGCAGCATGACCGCGATTTTGCCGAGCGGATGCAATATATCTCCCGCAGCGGCTTTTTCACCTCGACCCTGCCGCTGCGCGATGAATCGCAGGTGAAGACGTACTATTCGCGCGCTATCAGCGCCCTCTGGTTTACCCGGCAGACCCAGCGGAACAATCCGTACCGCGGCGTTATCTGGCAAACCTTTCCTGACGATGACCCGCAGCTGGAAGAGCAGGTGGTTACCGCCTCGATACCGCTGGATTTTGCCGGTTACTGGCGCGGCGTGCTGGCGATGGATTTCTCAGTCAGCGAAATAAAAGCATTTTTAATCAGCGCGATGAAGGGCGGGCAGGAGGGGGAATACCAGCTTTATGACAGCCATCTTAGCCTGCTGGCCTCCTCTGCGCCGGGGAATGTCCTGACGCTGCTGTCGCCGCGCGAGCAGGAGCTGCTCAGCCGCGCGTTTGCCCATGATAACCAGGGCGGCCTGCGTCTGCTGACGCGCTATATCAGTTGGGCCAAACTACGGAATTTTGACGGCGTGCTGCTGCGGATCCACACCCTGCGGGAAGGCGTACGCGGCAACTTTGGCACCATCACCATCGCCCTGACCCTGATGTGGATCCTCTTCACCTTGATGCTGCTGCTCTCCTGGCTGGTGATCCGCCGTATGGTCCGCAATATGAGCGTCCTCCAGACCTCTCTGGAGTGGCAGGCCTGGCACGATGCCTTAACCCGCCTGCTCAATCGCGGGGCGCTGTTTGAAAAGGCGATGGCGGTCGCCAGCGCCTGCCAGCGCAGCGGACTACCGCTGGCGGTGATCCAGCTCGATCTGGATCACTTTAAGAGCATTAACGATCGCTATGGTCATCAGGCAGGTGACAGGGTGCTGTCGATGGTGGCCAGTACCCTTGCCGGCACTGTGCGGGAAGGCGATTTGCTGGGCCGCGTGGGGGGAGAGGAGTTTTGTGTCGTCCTGCCGAATACCACGCTGCAGGAAGCGGCGGCGATAGCGGAGCGGCTACGCCTGCGTATTCATGGCCGGGAGGTCTTTTTGCATAACAACGTGACGCTGCGGGTCAGCGCGTCGTTAGGGGTAAGCGCCAGCGAAGAGCAGGGAGAGTATCACTTTGAAGCGCTGCAGTCGGTCGCCGATGGTCGACTGTATCTGGCCAAGCAGAATGGCCGCAACCAGGTCTGTTATCGCAGCGAAGCGTGAGTAAAACGTTTCGCTCGCGCCAGCGGATTTGAGATTTATCTTAAAGTAATGTCTGGCGATTGTACTATCGGATGAAACCGGTTTGCGGCTAAGCCTTCTCGCATCAGCCTTGCAGCCCTTTCTGCTGCGAAGCGCCGACTTTCTCAATATTTTGCGTCATGAATATCTCTTGTCATGCAAAATAATTGAGGATAATGTTTCAACGCATCGGATTTCCCGGTGTAACGAATTTTCAAGTGCTTCTTGCATTAGCAAGTTTGATCCCGACTCCTGCGAGTCGGGATTTTTTTCGCCCATCGCTAGCGGTTGGCTTCACTGGCGCTGAAATCATGAATATCGAGTTCAAATGCCTCCGCCAGTTCGCGCCAGGTATGCGCCCCGCGGCCATCGATACTGGCGCGCTGAGGGTCATCGAGGATGCGGTGGACTTCGCTTTCACTGATCTCATTAATCGCCGCCAGCAGGGCATCAACGTTGACATCAACGTCGTTCCCGGTCTGGTCTGTCAATCGGTTCTTCATCATTACCCCCCTCGCTGAGCGTCGCTCAAGCCTTTTTAAGTATAGTCGGTCTAAAAAAACGCCAGTCACCGGCCGCGACGCTGCGAGCGGCGTGGTTTTGTTCTACACTGGCTGAAAATAGAGAGGAGATGGATTATGCAGGTGAACGATCGTGTCACGGTGAAGACCGACGGTGGCCCACGTCGATCGGGCGTAGTGCTGGCAATTGAGTCGTTTAGCGAAGGGACGATGTATCTGGTTTCGCTGGAAGACTATCCCCTGGGGATCTGGTTTTTCAATGAAATAGGGCACCCGGATGGGATCTTCGTGGAAAAAGAAATCTCGTAAAACCGAACTGGCGGGGCCACCGCCAGTTTGTTTCAGCGTAGATTCACCTGAATACCACTGGTAATGTTTTCGGTCAGCCGAACGATGTGGTAAATCACCTGCTTATTATGCGTCTGTATTTTCTTTTTAATATTACCTTTGTGCGATGATACCGTTTTCGCTTTGATGTTCATTTGCGTTGAAATTTGCGAAGTACCATGCCCGGCCATCCACATTTGCAGCATATTTGATTCTGTTTTGCTTAGCGACAACGTCGGTAAATTCAACTGCCCCAGGCTCGTGTTCTTGTATTTAAGATAATTAACCAGAATGACATCAAGGTCTTTTGGGGTGATCGATTTTGAACTGATAAGCAGATTCTTACGTACCCGCAGATAGCGGTCAAAATGGATGTTCGCCAGCGACATAAAAATCACAAACAGCGTCGCCGGATTTTGCGTGATGATCTGGCGAATAATGTTATTACTTTCATCATCATGCACAAAGCAATCTTCATTCAGAAACACCACCGCCGGGCAACATGACGCACAGTGCCTGTGCAGATCCTCAGCGCAGTTGACCTCAACGATTTCCTGTTTTTTAATTCCCCGACTGGTCAGATATCCCGTAAGTCCTAACCGGGTATAACTGCACAAATCCATAATCATCGTTGACATGACCCATCCTCAATCAACACGTAACGATATACACTTCGCACTGGCTGTGCGAAGCAGTCCTTGCGGGCGGTAATAATAGTAGGTTTAAGAAAGAACCCATTAGTTCCATTAAACTATTCCGCATCTCTGCATATAATTTGCCAGGAAAACTCTTAAAGTAAAGTCGAGAACCGGTAGTGTGAGCGAATTAAAAACAAAAAGTGCCCGTGGCTGCTATGGTTAGGCGCCAAAGATTCTTTTACTTTCAGAATTTCCTTATTTCATATGAAGGTCGCGATGCCTGGCCGTGTTTTACCCGGCTTCTCCGCCCGCAGCGGGGGTGGAAGGCTTAACGCTTTAATGCCACAATACTTTTTTATCAGCTTGTGGGATGAATGATGAAACAGTTAGTTTTTGCTGGCATGGTGGTGGCGCTGGCCGGATGCGTGCAGGTTGATCGTTACGAAGACGTTGTTAAAGCCCCTGCGCCGGCAGGCCTGGAAGGCTACTGGCAGACGAAAGGGCCGCAGAGTGAGATGATGAGTCCGGACGCCATCGCCAGCCTGATCGTCACCAAAGATGGGGACACCTTCGACTGCCGCCAGTGGCAGCGCGTGATCGCCCAGCCGGGGAAACTGATGAACCGCGATAGCGATATCTACAACGTGACCGCTTCCCTGGATATCTACCCGATCGAGCGCGAGGGCAACACCCTTTCCTACGATCGTATGACGTTGACCCGCGTTGAACGTCTCACCCCGGAGTGCGAGAAAGCGTGGGCTAAAGCGCGTGCCACCGCTCCAGTCAGCGCGCCGACCACCGCGCACTAAGATTCCGGCGGGCCACCGCTGGCCCGTCCGGCGTCAGATGACTACAGCACCGCCTCCAGCACCCACACGCTGACGCTTCCTCCGTTACAGGTAAAGGTGGCGCAGCCTTCGCCGTCGGTTTCGACAATCTCTTCCCGATTGCCCAGGAAATCCCGCCAGCGTTTGTTGCCATAATTCTCGCCCAGCGTCAGGGTCTTTTCTCCCTCATCACCATTGGACATCACCACCACGCAGCCGGGATCCTCGTCCGTGCCGCTGCGGCTGAAGGCAATGCAGTTGGGGTGATCGAACCAGAGAGTCTGCACGCCGTGGGCAAAACGCTGACGGGCGTCGATCAGCTCGTGGAGTTGTTCGATAACGGGCATTTCTATGGCGTAGGTTTGTCCGTCGCCGCCGGTATCCTCATAGGAGGCGCCGAAGAGATCGGCATAGAAGACCGAGGGTACGCCATTTTCACGCAACAGGATCAGCGCATAGGCCAGCGGTTTAAACCATGGCTCAACAGGCGCCTCGAGCGCCTGCAGCGGCTGGGTATCATGGTTGGTGACCAGGGTGACGGCATGGAAGGGGTCGGCTTCCACCAGCGTCCCGCTGAAAATCTGGCTCATGTCGTAATCGCGCCCCTGGCGGGACGCTTCATGAAATTTCATCTGCAGCGGGGCGTCAAACAGCATCGTCTTGCCCTCGACCAGATCGATATACTGCTGGAGCTTTTCCACTTCATGGGACCAGTATTCCGCAACAATAAACAGCGGCTGCGGGGCTACCTCCTGAACATGCTCGATCCACGCTTTGTAAAACCATGCGGGGATATGCTTCACAGCGTCAAGACGAAAACCGTCGCAACCGGTTTGCTCCATCACCCAGCGCGCCCAGTATTTGATCTCTTCGGTGACGGCGTGATTACGAAAATCGATATTGGCGCCCATCAGGTAGTCGAAGTTGCCAAGCTCGTCATCGACCTGTTCATTCCAGCCTTCGCCGGTGTAGTCGTTGACGATTTTAAATACACCGTCTTCCGTCGGATTCTCGATGTGGTCAATGCCGCTAAAGCACTTGTAGTCCCAGACAAACTGCGAATACTGTCCGGCGCGCACCGGGAAGGTATAGCGAGTCCATGCCTCGCACTCGATGATCGTCTCGTCAATTTGCGTGCGATCCTGCTCATCAACGCGCTGCACGCGCAGGGCCTCTTTTTCATCGGCGCCCATTTTATGGTTCACCACCACGTCCAGCAGCACGGCGATGTCGTGCTCCTTCAGGGCGTTGATTGCCGCCAGCAGCTGGGTCTTATCGCCATATTTGGTGGCGACAGAGCCCTTTTGATCAAACTCGCCGAGGTCGAAGAGATCGTAGGTGTCATAGCCGACGGAATAGCCGCCCGAGGCGCCTTTGTAGGCGGGGGGCAACCAGACCATATTGATGCCGATTTCGTTAAGACTGGGGGCCAGCGCTTCGACTTCACGCCACAGTTCGCCGCCGGCGGGGTAGTACCAGTGAAAACATTGCAACAAGGTGGGGTTTTTCATCTTCCATGCTCCAGACGTCAACAGGCTGACCTTTGCAGTATGGGAGATATCCCGCAAAACGGGTGAGGAAAGCCCTGAATTTCGCTATACCCTAAAGCGGATCATATATAATAAATTTGCATAAGATGTAGCGTAACGATGTTGGTGTCGGGCCGTTAAGCGCTTTACACTACAGGAAAATCCTAACCTTCGGGGTATCTATGAAATTAGCACTTCTGGGTCGTCAGGCGCTGATGGGCGCGATGGCCGTTGTTTTGATGGCTGGCGTTAGCGTGAAAACTTTTGCGGCGGAAAACCTGCTCAATCAGATTAAAGAGCGCGGCACCCTGCGCGTGGGCCTCGAAGGCACCTATCCTCCTTTTAGCTTCCAGGGCGATGACGGTAAGCTGACCGGCTTTGAAGTGGAGTTCGCCAACGAGCTGGCGAAACATCTGGGCGTGAAGGCTGACCTCAAACCGACCAAGTGGGACGGTATGCTGGCCTCGCTGGATTCCAAGCGCATTGACGTGGTGATTAACCAGGTCACTATCTCTGATGAACGTAAGAAAAAATACGATTTCTCCACCCCGTACACGATCTCCGGTGTGCAGGCGCTGGTGAAGAAAGGCAACGAAGGCGCGATTAAAACCGCGGCGGATCTGAAAGGCAAGAAAGTGGGCGTCGGGCTGGGCACTAACTATGAAGAGTGGCTGCGTCAGAACGTCCAGGGCGTGGATGTCCGCACCTATGATGACGATCCGACCAAATACCAGGATCTGCGCGTAGGCCGTATTGACGCGATTCTGGTTGACCGTCTGGCGGCGCTGGATCTGGTGAAGAAAACTAACAACACGCTGGCGGTAACCGGCGAAGCGTTCTCCCGTCAGGAAGCTGGCGTTGCACTGCGCAAAGGCAACGATGACCTGCTGAAAGCGGTAGATGGCGCGATCGCGGATATGCAGAAAGATGGCAGCCTGAAGGCCCTGTCAGAGAAATGGTTTGGCGCTGACGTGACAAAATAAAGGCCAGCGGTGAAAAAAGGCGCTCCTGGAAGCGCCTTTTTTTATTTAGCGCGTAACTGTGTGCATAATGAAGCATAACTGAGTCAGGAGGGGCCATGTCACTGCAAAATTTAACCCGCTTTCCGCGTCTGGAATTGATCGGCGCGCCGACGCCGCTGGAGTATCTGCCGCGTCTGTCCGATCACCTCGGGCGCGAAATTTTTATCAAACGTGATGATACGACGCCGCTGGCGATGGGAGGAAACAAACTGCGCAAGCTGGAGTTTCTCGCCGCCGATGCGCTGCGCGAAGGGGCGGATACTTTAATTACCGCCGGCGCGATCCAGTCTAACCATGTGCGCCAGACGGCGGCGGTCGCCGCCAAACTGGGCCTGCACTGCGTGGCGCTGCTGGAAAATCCCATCGGCACCCGTGCGGAGAATTATCTGAGCAATGGCAACCGCCTGCTGCTGGATCTGTTTAATACCCAGGTTGAGATGTGCGATGCCCTGACCGATCCCGCTGCGCAGCTCGACGAGCTGGCGACCCGTATCGAAGCGCAGGGGTACCGCCCGTATGTCATTCCGGTCGGCGGTTCAAACGCCCTTGGGGCGCTAGGCTATGTGGAAAGCGCGCTGGAAATCGCCCAGCAGTGCGAAGACGCGGTGGAGATTTCGTCGGTGGTGGTCGCCTCCGGGAGCGCCGGCACCCATGCCGGACTGGCGGTCGGCCTTGAACAGCTGATGCCGCAGGCGGAACTGATTGGGGTGACGGTGTCGCGTGCGGTTGCCGACCAGCTGCCGAAAGTGGTAGCGCTGCAGCAGGCCGTGGCCAACAGCCTTGAGCTGCAGGCGAAAGCCGACATCATCCTGTGGGACGATTACTTTGCCCCAGGCTACGGGACGCCAAATGAGGAAGGAATTGCCGCCGTGAAGCTGCTGGCGCAACTGGAAGGTATTTTGCTCGACCCGGTTTATACCGGCAAAGCGATGGCCGGACTTATCGATGGCATTACGCAGAAACGCTTTAAGGATGAAGGGCCGATTTTGTTCGTCCATACCGGCGGAGCGCCGGCGCTGTTTGCCTATCATCCTCACCTCTAATACAGAAACCACAGCATGCAAGAAAGTATTCAACTGGTCATCGATTCTGCGCCTTTTCTGCTGAAAGGCGCCGTCTTTACGCTGCAGCTGAGCATTGGCGGGATGTTTTTCGGCCTGGTGCTGGGCTTTATCCTGGCGCTGATGCGCATGTCGACCCTCTGGCCGGTAAAATGGCTGGCGCGCATGTATATCTCCATTTTTCGCGGGACACCGCTTATCGCTCAGCTGTTTATGATCTACTACGGTTTGCCGCAGTTTGGCATTGAGCTTGACCCGATCCCGGCGGCGATGATCGGCTTATCGCTGAACACGGCGGCCTACGCGGCGGAAACCCTGCGCGCGGCCATCGCCTCGATTGACAAAGGGCAATGGGAAGCGGCGGCCAGTATCGGTATGACCCCCTGGCAGACGATGCGTCGGGCTATTTTACCCCAGGCGGCGCGGGTCGCTTTGCCGCCGCTCTCTAACAGTTTTATCAGCCTGGTAAAAGATACCTCGCTGGCGGCGACGATCCAGGTGCCGGAGCTGTTCCGTCAGGCGCAGCTTATCACCTCGCGTACGCTGGAGGTCTTCACCATGTATCTGGCCGCCTCTCTGATCTACTGGGTGATGGCGACGGTACTCTCCTCGCTGCAGAACTATTTTGAAAACCAGCTGAACCGCCAGGAGCGTGATCCGAAATGAGTGCGATTGAAGTAAAAAGCCTGGTGAAAAAATTCCATGGCCAGACGGTGCTCCACGGTATCGACCTCGAGGTGCAGGAAGGCGAAGTGGTGGCAATCATCGGCCCCAGCGGCTCGGGTAAAACCACCCTGCTGCGCAGCATTAATCTGCTGGAGCAACCGGAGAGCGGCACTATCCGCGTCGGCGATGTGACGATCGACGCTGGTCGCAGCCTCGGGCCGCAAAAAGGGCTTATCCGTCGGCTGCGCCAGCACGTTGGCTTTGTCTTCCAGAACTTCAACCTGTTTCCCCACCGGACGGTGCTGGAGAACATCATTGAAGGGCCGGTCATCGTAAAAGGTGAAGACAAGCAGGAGTCGATGGCGCGGGCGCGCGATCTGCTGGCGAAAGTGGGCCTCAGCGGCAAAGAGAACAGCTATCCGCGCCGCCTCTCTGGCGGGCAGCAGCAGCGGGTCGCCATTGCCCGCGCGCTGGCCATGCGTCCGGACGTGATCCTGTTTGATGAACCGACCTCGGCTCTCGATCCCGAGCTGGTAGGGGAGGTGCTCAATACCATCCGCCAGCTGGCGCAGGAGAAACGTACCATGGTTATCGTGACCCATGAAATGAGCTTCGCTCGCGACGTTGCCGATCGGGCGATTTTTATGGATCAGGGACGCATCGTTGAACAAGGCGAGGCCAAAGCGCTGTTCGCCTCGCCTCAGCAGCCGCGTACCCGCCAGTTCCTCGAAAAATTCCTGATGCAATAGAGCAGGCGCAGGCGCGGCGGCTCGCCTTCGTGTGAGCCGCCGCAATGAGCCCAATTCCACGCTGGGGTAACACCCCATCGTCACGTCTTTGTGCTATTTACTCCCCTGGCCGTATACACCGCTTCCCATCCCCCCTTGTAGGGTGTAGAAAATGAAGGGAGGGGCCTTAGTTTCAGCGCAGCGAACTGGGAAAAGGCAAGTCTTCAGGCTAATAAATGCGACAGCTACGATATTTTATACATATAAATAAGATTTATGTGTTAGTTTTCTGTATTTATAATAATGATTATCAATCAGGAGTTATTTGCACAGCTATGAGGGACAATGATTTTTTCAGCTGGCGGCGGGATATGCTGCATCAATTTCAGTCCATGGCCGCCGCTCAGGAGGTTTATAATCTCCTGCAACGAGAAACAGAAACGCTGGAATATGATTTCTATACGCTTTGTGTGCGTCACCCGGTGCCTTTCACTCGCCCCCGCGTCACGTTTCAGTCGACCTATCCCCGCGCATGGATGTCTCATTACCAGGCAGAGAATTATTTCGCCATAGATCCCGTATTACGCCCGGAGAATTTTATGCGTGGCCATCTGCCGTGGGAAGATGGGCTGTTTCGCGATGCGCAGGCGTTATGGGACGGCGCGCGCGACCATGGTCTGCAAAAAGGGGTGACACAGTGCCTGACGTTGCCGAATCATGCTCAGGGTTTTCTCTCCGTCTCCGCGAACAACCGTTTGCCGAATGCTTATGCTGAAGATGAGCTGGAGCTGCGCTTGCGAACGCTGACGGAGCTGAGCCTGCTGACGCTCTTGCGTCTTGAAGATGAGATGGTGATGCCACCGGAGATGAAGTTCAGCCGGCGCGAACTGGAGATCCTCAAATGGACCGCGGAAGGAAAGACCTCTGCGGAGGTGGCGATGATCCTCTCGATTTCGGAAAATACGGTCAATTTCCATCAGAAGAATATGCAACGGAAATTTAACGCGCCGAATAAAACGCAAATTGCCTGTTACGCTGTGGCGACAGGGTTAATCTGAAGGCGCCTGCCGTTCTGCGTGCCAGACGTGATACCGGCTGTCAGTCATACTTTCAGCCGGTACAGGATTACTGCCGATAAGCTTGTTTAATTTGCTTAACGGTGCTGGAGAATACGGCGGCCTGAGCCTCATCTTCCATCTGCGCGATCTGCTTTTCCATTTTAATAATCACGCGACCCGCATCTGCCTGGCCCATCGCCTGCAGCATCAGCGTCATCATCGCTTTCAGGCAGGAGACTTCCTGCGCCAGTTCCTGATTATTTTCTGCAGTGGAAAAATCTGGTGTGCTCATCGATATCCTCGTTTACTCGCTGCGCTATTGCGCTCTACTCAATGTGAAGGCCGCGCAGTATACCACAAGCGACAGAAAAAAAAGGAGTGCTTAATTTCTGTTCTCTCATCTGAGCTGTGAATGGTTTTATGCTTCAGATAAGACGTAATAGCCATCGTCAGGCCAATAATTGCCACTATCTATTTAGTACGTTAATAATTGTTACATATTTAGCTTCGTATTTATGCGCTACGTAATCTGTTGTGTTTTTTGTGCCTTCTGTATGGGGATTGTTAAAAAATAAGACTCGTGCAACCGACTGTTCGCAATGACTTTCCACTGAGTGTGCACAGACATTGCCATAAATGAGAGCCAAATCGAGGCGAGGGCATTTTTTTGCCTTTTAAAATAGCAATAAAACCCGGTAATATGTGGGAGATAAAGTATCAGTAGCGTTATCCCTCATTCTGGAGATTATTCCTTTGATCAACGTTCTTCTTGTTGATGACCACGAACTGGTGCGCGCAGGGATACGACGCATTCTGGAAGATATAAAAGGGATTAAAGTCGCTGGCGAAGCCTGCTGCGGCGAAGACGCCGTCAAGTGGTGCCGGGCTAATTCCGCCGATGTCGTCCTGATGGACATGAACATGCCCGGGATCGGGGGTCTGGAAGCGACGCGCAAAATTGCGCGCTCGGTAGCGGGCACGAAAGTGATCATGTTGACCGTGCATACTGAGAATCCCTTACCTGCCAAGGTCATGCAGGCGGGGGCGGCCGGCTATCTCAGTAAGGGCGCCGCGCCACAGGAAGTGGTGAATGCGATTCGCTGCGTCGCGTCAGGGCAACGTTATATTGCCTCTGATATTGCTCAGCAAATGGCGTTAAGTCAGATTGAACCGGAAAAAACAGAATCGCCGTTTGCCAGTTTGTCTGAACGCGAATTGCAGATTATGCTGATGATCACCAAAGGTCAGAAGGTGAATGAGATCTCAGAGCAGCTGAATCTGAGTCCTAAAACGGTTAACAGCTATCGCTATCGGATGTTCAGCAAATTGAACATTCATGGCGATGTCGAGCTGACCCACCTGGCAATTCGCCATGGCCTGTGTAATGCGGAGTCGTTAGCAAGCCAGTGAGTGATGTTTTTGACGCAAAAGCTTTCCTGAAAACGGTAACTAGCCAGCCCGGTGTGTATCGGATGTATGATGCTGGCGGAACCGTCATCTATGTTGGCAAAGCCAAAGATTTGAAAAAGCGGCTCAGCAGCTACTTCCGCAGCAACCTCGCGTCGCGTAAAACGGAAGCGCTGGTGGCGCTGATCGCGCAAATCGACGTGACCGTCACCCATACCGAGACGGAAGCGCTGCTGCTTGAGCACAACTATATCAAGCTGTACCAGCCGCGGTACAACGTGCTGTTGCGCGACGATAAGTCGTATCCTTTTATTTTCCTCAGTGGCGATACCCATCCGCGTCTGGCGATGCATCGTGGCGCCAAACATGCGAAGGGCGAGTATTTTGGTCCTTTTCCCAACGGCTATGCCGTGCGCGAGACCCTGGCGCTGCTGCAGAAGATCTTTCCCATCCGTCAGTGTGAAAACAGCGTCTACCGCAATCGCTCCCGTCCCTGTCTACAGTATCAGATTGGCCGCTGCCTCGGGCCGTGCGTGGCGGGGCTGGTCAGTGAAGACGAGTATGCTCAGCAGGTGGAGTATGTGCGGCTGTTTCTTGCCGGCAAAGATGATCAGGTGCTGACTCAGCTCATCGCGCGGATGGAGAAGGCGAGCCAGAACCTTGAGTTTGAAGAGGCGGCGCGCATTCGCGACCAGATTCAGGCCGTCCGCCGCGTGACGGAGAAACAGTTTGTCTCTAACACCGGCGACGATCTTGACGTGATCGGGGTTGCCTTCGATGCCGGCATGGCTTGCGTCCATGTACTGTTTATCCGCCAGGGTAAAGTACTGGGCAGCCGCAGCTACTTCCCGAAAGTGCCGGGCGGTACCGAGCTGGGCGAGGTCGTCGAGACCTTTGTCGGCCAGTTCTATCTGCAGGGCAGCCAGATGCGCACGCTGCCGGGGGAAATTTTGCTCGACTTTAACCTCGGAGATAAGACGCTGCTGGCCGAGTCGCTGTCAGAACTGGCGGGGCGTCGAATCCATGTGCAGACCAAGCCGCGCGGCGACCGGGCGCGTTATCTTAAGCTGGCGCGCACCAATGCCGCGACGGCGTTAACCACCAAATTGTCTCAGCAATCGACTATTCATCAGCGTCTGCAGGCGCTGGCCTCCGTGCTGGAGCTGCCGGCGGTGAAGCGGATGGAGTGCTTTGATATCAGCCACACCATGGGCGAACAGACCGTCGCCTCCTGCGTGGTATTTGACAGCAATGGTCCGCTGCGCGCGGAGTACCGGCGATACAATATCGCCGGCATCACCCCGGGCGATGACTATGCGGCGATGAATCAGGTCCTGCGCCGTCGCTATGGTAAAGCGATTGATGACAACAAGATTCCTGATGTGATCCTGATAGACGGCGGCAAGGGGCAGCTGGCGCAGGCGAAAGCGGTGTTTGCGGAGCTGGACGTCCCCTGGGATAAACATCATCCGCTGCTGCTGGGCGTGGCGAAAGGTAGCGATCGTAAAGCCGGCCTGGAAACGTTATTCTTTGAGCCGGAAGGCGAGGGGTTTAGCCTGCCGCCGGATTCGCCGGCTCTGCACGTGATCCAGCATATCCGCGATGAATCGCATGATCATGCAATCTCCGGCCATCGCAAAAAACGGGCGAAAGTGAAGAACACCAGCTCGCTTGAGACTATCGAGGGGGTGGGGCCGAAGCGTCGCCAGATGCTGCTGAAGTACATGGGTGGACTGCAGGGGCTGCAGCAGGCCAGCGTCGAAGAAATTGCCAAAGTACCGGGCATCTCTCACGCTCTGGCAGAAAAGATCTTCTACTCGTTGAAACATTAGGGGCTCTGTAGCAACATAGGGCTAATTTTTACTTACAACAGATAGTTACCCGTCACTATGCAATTTAATATCCCTACGTTGCTTACTCTGTTCCGCGTCATCCTGATCCCGTTCTTTGTGCTGGCGTTTTATCTGCCCTTTAGCTGGGCGCCGTTTGCCTGCGCGCTGATTTTCTTTGTTGCCGCTGTGACCGACTGGTTTGATGGTTTCCTCGCCCGTCGCTGGAACCAGAGTACCCGGTTCGGCGCCTTCCTCGATCCGGTGGCCGATAAAGTCATGGTGGCTATCGCCATGGTGCTGGTCGCTGAGCACTATCACACTTGGTGGGTCACGCTGCCGGCGGCGACGATGATTGCCCGGGAAATTATTATCTCCGCGCTGCGCGAGTGGATGGCGGAGTTGGGAAAACGCAGCAGCGTGGCGGTCTCGTGGATTGGCAAAGTAAAAACCACCGCGCAGATGACCGCCCTGGTGTGGATGTTGTGGCGTCCTTATCCGTGGGTGGAATGGGCAGGGATCGCGCTTTTCCTCGTGGCGGCGGTGCTGACGCTGTGGTCGATGCTGCAATATTTGAACGCGGCGCGCGGCGATTTGCTTGATCAGTGATCGTTTCGCCGTTATTTTCAGCAAACGATGCAAAGTTGCGAAAAATACCGTTGACTCACCGCGAGAGATAAGTAGAATGCAACGCATCGAACGGCGGCACAGTCTTCCAGACGATAACAAAATCAAGTGATTAGCAAATAACTTGATGATGCGGGAATAGCTCAGTTGGTAGAGCACGACCTTGCCAAGGTCGGGGTCGCGAGTTCGAGTCTCGTTTCCCGCTCCAAATTAATAGCATCGGCATAGGCGGGTGCTTCAGTATCAAAGGCGCGTTAGCAAAGCGGTTATGTAGCGGATTGCAAATCCGTCTAGTCCGGTTCGACTCCGGAACGCGCCTCCACTTTATATCCCGAGCCCGGATGGTGGAATCGGTAGACACAAGGGATTTAAAATCCCTCGGCGTTCGCGCTGTGTGGGTTCAAGTCCCACTCCGGGTACCATTGGGATAAAAGCAGAATAATCAAAGCAATAAGCAGTGTCGTGAAACCACCTACGGGTGGTTTTTTTGTTTTTAAATCCCTCTTCATCACGACATGTCATCCTGTTTCTCTTGTCCATCTTGCGCTACACCCGAATTATTGTCACTGGCTAAGCCTGCGCCTGGAGATACGGGGTCCCGCTCTGAATCCGGGCAAGGAGAAGCTTGAAGTCAAGGTCTGTGACCGGCACAGACTTCTGGCGTAAAGGCTTACCGTCGCGAAGCAGGTCCGGGTCGCTTAACGGGTGGGTGATTATACGTTCGGGACGATCTCGCTCCCCCAGGCCAGCAGGGAGGAAGCGAGTGGGTACAAGACGAGACAGCGGACCGGCGTTGAAACCGTCTCTATAGTTCGAGGTTGAAAGAAAGTACTGTCGATATAAATACCATCTCATCCGTAAGCGAGGGGAATTTGCCGGTAAATATTTCTTCAGACTCCGGGGTAAAACGATATAGCGAATAATTGTCCCCAGGAGCGATGCTCTCCAGTTGAATATGAGAGGGTTTCCGCAGTGAAAAAGCTAACAGATAGAAGTTCGTCGTATGCTGAGCAAGTTCGGCGACTAATGCCGGGGGCACCTTTACAAGAATGATCTCTTCTCTGCAGCAAATGACAAAAAGCTTGCCATCCGCGCTTTTTAATATGTTCCTGAACCTCTTTACTGCCCGGACGTAATACGCCTAAACGGTTCGAGGGATCGCGATGGGTGAAAATCGTCCTTCAGGCAATCGATGACCATCGCGGGGCAGGAAAAAATCCAGTCAAAAGGCAGTGTGGTGTTTTCAGATTGAATTTTTTCAGTGTCCGCGATGTTAAACAATGGCTTCCTGGCGACACAATGTGCTTTACAGCCAACCGCTCTTGAGTCTCCGTCCCTGATACACAATGTGGCGGGAGACACATATTCTCGAATGCCATTCTGGATGTTGTTAATCCCATGAACTCGTCACTGTTTATCAGCGATGCGTTAAGAAGTTGTGTTGATTCTGCAAGCGGCTTGTCAGAAGTTGCGTGAGGATCTCCAGGTCGACCCAGTAATATTTTATACGTTGACTTTATTAATCATATTTTTAGATATTTTTCCTGGTTGTCATCTGCCATTTTTTATCCATTTGAAGCCGTAGTGGTACCTTATTTAATTGCTGCTTATATATAACAACATCAATCATGCGGTCTTATGGCAAATTGATTTAAGATTGGCAATGCAGCAAAAATAGCGACTGCAGGGAACGGCGTCGTTGAATATCCTCGGCAGAATCGGGTGGCTATCGATGTCTGGGCTGAAAGCGGCAATATCGCGAATGGGATCACCCCGTAGTGGGGAACCACCCCATTGTCACCGGCAATCGCTGATTTGTCCCAGGACAAAACCATCTCTCCCTGCTACTATCGTCCGGACACTTCTCCCAGCCTGCCGGAGGCATCATGTTCACAGGGCTTTGCGCATTTCCGTTAACGCCGCTGCATCAGCAAAATATCGATGAAAAAGCGTTTATTCGTATTCTTGCTCGTCTTACCGATGCGGGAGTCGACTCCCTGGGCATCTTAGGTTCAACCGGCAGCTACGCTTATCTCAGTCGTGAGCAGCGCAAGCGGGTAGTGCAGGTGGCGAAGGCGCATGCCGGGTCGACCCCGATGATGGTCGGCGTCGGCGCCATCGCCACCAGCGAGGTGCTGCGGCTGGTGGAAGATGCCCAGCAGGCCGGGGCGGATGCATTGCTCCTGCCGATGATGTCCTATCAGCCGCTGTTTGCGGAGGAGATCTATGCTTTTTACGAGGAGGTCTGCCGGCATGCCTCGGTGCCGGTTTGCCTGTATGACAATCCCCGTACCACCCATGTGACGTTATCGGATGAGCTGCAGGGGCGCATTGCCGCCTTACCGGCCATCGCCTCGATTAAAATTCCCGGTCTGCCCGCGCCACAGGCCAGCGAACGGGTGGCGGCGCTGCGTCGTCATCTGCCTTGCGGCGTCACGCTTGGCGTGAGTGGTGACGTCCAGGCGACAGCCGGCTTGCAGGCCGGCTGTGAGGTCTGGTACTCGGTCTGCGGCGGACTCTTTCCCCGGATCTCACTGGCGCTGGTAAAAGCCATCCGTCACGGCGACGCGGAACAGGTGGCGGCGCTGAATAAGCAACTGGCGCCCCTCTGGCGGTGCTTTGACCGCTACGGCGGCAGCCTGCGGGTGGTCGCCGCCGCTGCGGCCATTCTGGGATTGTGCGACCCTGACTCGCTTCCCCGCCCCTTGCTGCCGTTAGGAGCGGAGGCATGTCGCGACGTGGCGGCGGCGCTACAAGGGCTGGCCTGATTGTGTCGGGTCGGCGCAGGCGCAATGGGAGCAGCCGGGTGGCTTTCTGCCGGCATTTCGGCTACTGTAGGCCCGATTTTTACCATGCGAGCCTGTGAATGAATACCGGACCCTTAAACGAAAACGAACTGGAATGGCTGGACGAGACGCTGGCGAAATACGCCACCGAAGGCGCTATTCTGGATGTCTCTGAACTGGATGGCCTGCTGACGGCGATCCTCTCGGCGCCCACCGCTATTGAACCCGCCCAGTGGCTGTTGGCGATCTGGGGTGGCGCAGATAATGTGCCACGCTGGGCCAACGACCGCGAGCGCGATCGCTTTGTCAATCTGACGCTGCAGCATATGAGCGATATCGCCGAACGGCTTGAGTCTTATCCCGATCAGTTCGAACCGCTGTTCGGCACCCGCGAAGCGGAAGGTCAGGAACTGACCATCGTTGAAGAGTGGTGTTTTGGCTATCTGCGCGGCGTGGCGCTGAGCGACTGGTCGACGCTACCCGCTGAACTTCAGCCTGAGCTGGAGGCGATTGCGCTTCACGGTAGCGAAGAACAGTTTTCCGCGCTGGATAATCTGACGGCGGATGAATTTATCGCCAGTATCGAGCGTATCACCCCGGCGGCGCTGGCGCTTTACCAGTACTGGATGGCGAATCCGCAGCCGGAGGTGGTCCCGCAGCCGGTAAGAAATGAGACGAAAGTCGGACGTAACGATCCCTGCCCGTGCGGCAGCGGTAAAAAGTATAAGCAGTGTTGCTTAGCGAAATGAAAAAGGGGCCGGCTGGCCCCTTCTTTTATCCCACCGCCGGTAACAGCCCGGCGACGATGCAGAACTGGATCGCCACGATGCCGATCCCGCACAGCAGGACCAGCCACAGCGCCGGGGCGCCGCCGGCCACCCGCCAGGCGGCCTGCGGATGCAGTCGGCGACTCTTCATGACCAGCATGGCCGGTAACATCAGGGCCAGAACGGCCAACGCCACCCCGGCGTAGCCCAGGGCCATGACGAAGCCGCGGGGATAGAACAGGGCGAACGCCAGCGGCGGCAAAAAGGTGATCATCCCGCTCTGCAGACGCCCGCTGACGTTGTTTTTGCGCTGAAACATATCGGCCAGATAATCAAACAGCCCGAGCGAGACGCCGAGGAAGGAGGTCGCCAGCGCAAGGTCGGCAAACAGGTGTACTGCCAGCTCCACGTGCGGTGACGCTACCACTTCGCGGATCGCCTCCAGCAGACCGTTCAGACCGGCATGTTGCGCCAGCAGGGCGGTAAAGGCTGGGGCGTCAATACTGCCCAGCGTCGCCAGCTGCCAGAAAATATAGGCCACCAGCGGAATAAAACTGCCGATAATAAACACCCGACGCAGTTTACGGATATCGCCCCCCAGATAGCTGACGATGCTCGGCACGCTGCCGTGAAAGCCGAAGGAGGTAAAGATCACCGGAATGGCCGACAGCGCCAGGCCTTGCTCAACCGGCAGCGTGAGGAGATTCACCTGATGAATGTGCGGCATCAGCAGGGCCAGCATAATCACCAGGAAGACGATTTTGGCGCTAAACAGGAAGCGATTGAACAGGTCGACCAGCGCGGTGCCAATGCACACCACCGCCCCGCCGAGCAGGGTGAAGATCAGTACGCCTGCGGCCGGCGGCAGCTGCCAGTCCAGCCACTGGTTGAGGCTGGAAGCGAGTAATTCGCCGGCGCCACTGATGTAGGCCGCCGTGAGGGCGTATAACAGAAACAGCATGCACAACCCGGTGATCCACTGTCCGTAACGGCCCAGATAGCGCGCCGCCAGAGAACCGAGCCCCATATCGGCAGGGACATGCTGGTAGACTTCCAGCAGCAAAAGGGCGGTATAGCACATCAATGCCCACAGGGTGAAAAGTAAACCCAGCGTGACGGTAAACCCGACGCCTGCGGCGGCCAATGGCATTGCCAACATTCCTGCACCGATTGTGGTGCCGGCTACGATTAAAATACTGCCCAGAGTGCGGTTCTTCACGCTTTTCGCTATCCCTACAGCAAATCACAATAATTTATGCCGCGCAGAGTAGGGGATATTGCGTCTTTCGTCAAATCAGGGTTACAGGCAGTGTAATTAAAACTTTACGAACTCGAAAGGGCGAAAGCCTGCGCTGGCGCAAGGCACGGGCCGCCGGTCTGGCCTAAGCTGACGTTTTTTCCGGAGGGGTTATGTCTTCTATTCATGGTCATGAAGTGCTGCAGATGATGCTGGCGTCGGGGGAGTGCTGGACGGCAGCTTCGCTGGAGGCGGCCATACACCGTCGCTTTGGCGCAGAGGCGCGCTTTCACACCTGTTCGGCGGAAAATCTGAGCGCTGCGGAGCTGGTGGCGTTTTTAGAGCAAAAAGGTAAATTTATTGCCAGAGCGACAGGGTTTACCACCGCAGAAAATAAGATTTGCCAGGATTAAAAATGCCGCGACGGAGAAGCTTCGCGGCGCGAGCAATTAATTCTGCGTATCGAGAGTGGCCAGCTCTTTGTCGATAAAGTACAGACCTTCACCGCTTTTCCCGGCGAGGGTCAGTTTGTCAATTACCGATTTAAATAATTTCTCTTCTTCATGCTGTTCGGCGACATACCACTGCAGGAAATTAAAGGTCGGGTAATCCTGACTGGTCATAGCCGCGTGCGCCAGTTCATTAATTTTTTGCGTGATCAGCTGCTCGTGCTCATAGGTCTGGCGGAACAGTTCATCCAGTGACGCATACTCGGCAAACGGGGAGGCGATGGCGTTGATGCGCGGCAGGCTGCCGGTGTCGGTCAGGTAGTCGAACAGGCGCTGCATATGGGTCATCTCTTCCTGGGCATGGCGACGCAGGAAGGCCGCAGCCCCTTCAAAACTATGGTAGCTGCACCAGGCGCTCATCTGCTGATAAAGAAGAGAAGAATAAAGTTCAAGATTCATCTGTTCATTCAGTTTGTCGATCATTTCCGTTTTCAGCATCGTCGCGCTCCTGGAATTAAAAAATAGATGTTATCGGCTGCCACTATAATTTGTTATTTAATTATTTGCAAAAAGTAAATTTAAAAATATTTTATTTAAAATGCTAATGGGAATAACACGCATTGGCAATTTAATAATAAATGAGAATAGTTTTAATTTATTATTAGTTTTTTGCGGAAGCGAAACGACGCCCTCTGCGGGTTGCCTGGTGGGGAGCGCCATGCGGAGTCGTCCTGATGAGGGGCGACACGGTAACCTGAGCGGCAGAGGCGGTGAAAGTGTGAAGCGCTGCGTAATTTTTAAAACAACTTTTCATAAAATTTGAAAGTTTGTTTTCCAGGTAGTAGAGTGCAGTCAACGCCAATGACATTCTGCGGGCAGGCCCGCACAGCATTCAGGAGAGTAAACCATGAAGATTGCACTGATGATGGAGAACAGCCAGGCGAACAAAAACGCCATCATCCTCAAGGAGCTTAACGCGGTTGCCGACGAAAAAGGATTTCCGGTCTTTAACGTCGGTATGAGCGATGAGAACGATCATCATCTGACCTATATTCACCTCGGGATCATGGCCAGCATCCTGCTGAATTCGAAGGCGGTCGACTTCGTGGTCACCGGCTGCGGTACCGGCCAGGGAGCGCTGATGTCGCTGAACATCCATCCTGGCGTGGTCTGCGGCTACTGTATCGACCCGGCGGACGCGTTCCTGTTTGCCCAGATCAACAACGGTAACGCGCTGTCGCTGCCGTTTGCCAAAGGTTTCGGCTGGGGCGCCGAGCTGAATGTGCGCTTTATCTTTGAAAAAGCCTTTACCGGTCGTAACGGCGAAGGCTATCCGCCGGAGCGCAAAGAACCGCAGGTGCGTAATGCCGGGATCCTCAACCAGGTCAAAGCGGCGGTAGTCAAAGAAAATTATCTCGACACCCTGCGCGCCATCGATCCGGAGCTGGTGAAAACTGCGGTCTCTGGCCCTCGCTTCCAGCAGTGCTTCTTCGAAAACTGCCAGGATAAAGCGATCGAAGCGTTCGTCCGTCAGATCGTCGGGTAATCGTTATCAGGGCCAGCGCCGCTGGCCCTTCCATCATTCAGGTTTTCTTCGCCGACACGCTGCTGCCTGCCGTTTTAGCCAGATGAAGGCTGTCGATCATCCCCACCAGACAGATCACCGCGATAAACACAAATGCCAGGCGAAAGCTGATCCCCGGCACGGCGGAAAGGTGCAGCCAGTCGCCGACCTGTTCCCCCAGGCGAATGCCGATCGCCCCAAGCGTGATCCCCAGCCCCACCGCCAGCTGCGACGCGGTACTGAACAGGGTATTGGCATCGCTCATCTGCGCGGCGGGGACATCGGCAAAGGCCAGCGTGCTCACGCCCGTGAACTGAACAGAGCGAAACACCCCGCCGAGATAAAGGATCAGCATGATCGCCCAGACCGGGGTTTGCGGCGTGAGCAGCGCGCATGCCAGCAGCGAACAGACGTTCAGCGCGCCGTTGATCAACAGCAGGCGACGAAAGCCCAGCCAGCGGATCAGCGGCGTGGTGGCGGGTTTAATGGTTAAATTGCCGACAAATACCGCCAGCACCAGCAGGCCGGAGTGAAAGGGATCCATACCGAACCCCACCTGGAACAGCAGGGGGAGCAGAAAGGGCACCGCGCTGATGGAGGCCCGGAACAGCGAGCCGCCGTACATCGTCACCCGGAACGTCGGCACCTGCAGGGCGTCGAGACGAACCATAGGCGCCGCCGCCCGGCGGAAATGACGAATGGAATATAACAGACAGCCGAAGCCCAGCGCCGCGAGGGCCAGCGTGGGCCAGATCTCCGGCTGGCGAGCGCCGAGCCGTTCCATCGCGGTGACCAGGCTAACCATCGCCACCGCGGTCGTGATAAATCCTGTCATATCGAAGGCGCGCCGCTCCGTTTCGCGGATATCAGGAATGATGCGCAGCGACAGGATAATCGCCGCAACGCCCAGCGGGACATTGATAAAGAAGATCCAGTGCCAGCTGGCGTAGCGGGTAATAAAGCCTCCCAAAGGCGGGCCGATAATGGGGGCCACCAGCGCAGGCCAGGTGAGGGTGGCGATGGCTTTAATCAGCAGGTGTTTCGGCGTGGTGCGCAGTACCGCCAGACGGCCGACGGGGACCATCAGCGCGCCGCCAATTCCCTGCAGGATACGCATGGCGACAAAGGTATGCACCTCGCTGGAGAGGCCGCAAAAGATCGAGGCAAGGGTAAAAATGGCCAGAGCGAGGGTGAAGATAGCCCGGGCGCCGAAGCGATCGGCGATCCAGCCGCTGGCCGGGATCAGCACCGCGAGGGTTATCAGATAGGCGCTGATGCCGATATTAAGCTCGACGGCGGTGACGCCAAAATCTCTCGCCATGTCGGGCAGGGCAGTAGCGATCACCGTCCCGTCGAGAAACTCCATAAAAAAGGCGCCAGCCACCAGCAGCGCCGGGGCTGAAAAAGCACGTTCGTTACCGGAAGAGATCGCGGTGTTCATGTTGTCGCTGCCATCAAGGGGATCCTCGGCAAAGCGGCAGCAGAGGCGCCGCCAGCCACTCGGGTGGTGAAAAAAACCTGCCGCGGCAGGTTTTATTATCGTTATCGATTTAGGGTACTATTACGCTCCTGAAAAAAGGAGTAATTAATGTCTCAACATCTTACCGAACACGACGAGCTGGTTTCCGATGTGGTTGCCTGCCAGCTGGTTATCAAGCAGATCCTCGACGTGATTGACGTCATCGCGCCGGTGGAAGTGCGTGAAAAAATGACCAGTCAGCTGAAAGCCATCGACTTCGCCAGTCACCCGGCTTCTGCCGACCCGGTGACGCTTCGCGCGGTGCAAAAAGCGATTGCCCTGATTGAGCTGAAGTTTACCCCGCAGGAAGAAACGCATTAATAACCGGCCCCGCGGATTACCGCCGGGGCCTTTTTCTTTAATGAGAAACCACGGTCTGCACTGGCGCAGGCTCAGCGGTTTTAAACAATTTGCTGTTGCCCCAGCACTCTTCGTAGCGATGGCCAACCAGATCCTCTACGATTGCCCGCACCTCCGGCGCAATATCACTGATTTTACCGCCTGCTTTAATCCGCGCGACTTCCTGCAGAACCACCAGATGAGCTTTACGGTCCAGTTTCATCTGCTTACTGAAGACGATGGCGGCCAGGGCTAAGGCGACGACACCGACGCAGAATACCACCGCGATGGCGGTCACGGCGCTTTCCGGTTGGCTGTGCGCTTTTGACTGGAAACCGTAAAAGCTCAGGATGGCTCCCATCGAAAACACCACAATCGAGCGCAGAATTTTCCCTGAGAAGGTCATGGCGCCGGCATAGATGCCTTCCCGGCGGCGTCCGGTGTAGATTTCGTCGACATCGGCGAGGAAGGTGTAAACGGTCCAGGGAATATAGTAAACCCCGCCGGTCCCCAGGCCGAACAGCACGGTAATACCGAACATCAGCACTGTCGCCAGGCCTGACGGCAGATGGAAGAACCACAGCGAGGTATACAGCAGGACTGCGAAAATCACGATCCCCAGCGCGAGGATATAGGGTTTGCTAAAGCCCTTTTTCACACACAGGCCGATAAACAGCGCGGTGGAGATCAGCTGCAGAATCGAGTTCAGGCTGTTCAGCCCGGCCACCATTGCCGGATCGTGCTGCAGAACGAATATCACGAAATAGGTGAAGATGGAGGCAAACAGCCATTCCGCGCCAAACCCGCACAGGTACATACCGAGATGTTTGCGGAACACGCGCAGATAAAAGGTGGAACGCATGTCTTTCGCCAGCGACAGCAGGGTGCTCAGCAGCCCCTTTTTCGCGCTGGTATCCACGGCTTCCGCACGCTCGCGCTCCCAGCTGCACAGCCACAGGCAGGTAATCGCGACGATCAGGATCGCGCCATAGGTCAGCCCGGTGAGGAAGAAAGGGGTGGCGGAATCTTTGCCGTACAGCAGAATGAACTGTCCGGGAATAAACGCGGCGAGGAAGTTGGCCAGCTTGCCGAAGATGGCTTTATAGCCGGTGAGCTTTGAGCGTAGCGAGAAATCATCGGTCATCTCTGTCGCCAGCGTCTCATAGGGCACCATGATGGAGGTATAGATGATCTCAAACACCACATAGGTACACAGGTAGTACCAGAAACTCAGGCCCTCTACCCATAGCAGCGGGTAGAACAGCATCAGAGGAATGCCGATCAGCAAAAAGAAGCGCCGACGGCCAAAGCGCTTGCCTAACCGCGTTTTGCCAAAATTATCCGTCAGATAGCCCATCAGCGGGTTGCTGATGGCGTCGATGATGCTGGCGACGGAGAAGATAAATGAGGCCTCGATCAGCGTCAGGCCGCAAAAGGTCGTATAAAAATAGAGTAGCCATGCTCCGCTTATCGCCAGTGCGCCACTCCCTAACAGGTTACCGCCGCCGTAGGCTAACTGATGGCGTAACAAGATCGGTCTTCCATGCAGCCCTTCAGAGGCTGAAGCCGTGTATCTAGCCATAAAAAATAAACCTCGTGTTTTATATTTTTGAAACAGTGTTTTTATATTTCTTTATGACTCAACAAAAAGTGACCGCGCTCACTAATCCCCCCTAAGGGGTAACAGTGACGAGGGAATGGGATCGAGTTAAAACTTTTTTATTCGTTTGAGGAATAAATAGCAGGGGAGAATAGCAAGAACGGATTAATAAACAGGGCGGGGCAGCGCGAACGCGCTCCCCCTGACCGGGCGAGAAAGGCCCGGCGCGTCTGATTAGTGGGGGTTCTGTGACGCTCCGACGAGGGTCATCAGACGGCGATCGGTCTGTTCCATACCTATCCCGGCTTTGTCGGCATTGCGAATTTCCTCGAGCACGCTTTGCAGCAGCAGCCCATCCTGCTGCTGCTCTTCCGCCAGGCGGGTCAGAAAACGCCAGGTGTTGTCATCGCTCTGCGCTTTGGCTTCCTCGGCGAGACCGCTCAGCATACTGCTCCGCTGGCGGTAATCGACCAGGGTTTGGGTAAAGAGATCTTCCAGCGAGGTACATTCGGGATTACAGGCGCGGTCGGGATTGACTATCGGCCAGCTGCCGGCTTTTTTCAGATAGTCAAATACGCGCATGGTGAGGGTGATGCTGCATTGCGCGCGGTTGCGCAGAAATGTCGCGGCGCCGTCGAAGCGATGACGGGCACACCACTCGCTTAAGTTCAGGTAAACGTTAGAGGCGTGGAACTCAAGGTTCATCTGGGTGTTTAGCTTTTGTGCCATTCCTGGAACTGCCATAAAAATATCCTTATTAACCGGGAAGGGGTTACTGGTGCGCGTCAACGGTTCCTGGAGCAAACAACAGGATAAAAGAGTGACGCGCTGCACTGTTGCAGAATAATAAAACTCTACACATTCCGTATGAGTCGGGTAATTTTTCCACTTGCCGACAATTTAAGAATACTCGCTGAATGCGATTAAGAAAACTCTCAAGATGGATAATTTACGTTTTGTTACACCATTATTCCTGCATGACGACATGCAGTGGGATTGCGGCTCAGGCTGGGGCGTTGGTGCGGTGTGTCAGGTATAAGTTATAGATATTTGACTACGAGATTCATCGTATAACTCAAAGCTATAAGTTATTTCAGAGGGCAATGTTTCGTTGTGATGATAATTATTTTTATTTTTTGTTGCAGGCTTTTCTATGCAGCGGGAATATCTTTTATCAATTCGGAATAAATTACGCAAAAGATCCGTTTTATCGCGATATAAAACGGCCGACGCTGGACTGGCGGCGCGCGTCTGTTGCACAACAGCGCCGGCGGGCAGTCGACCGCCGCTGCGACCCCCTTAGCCGCTGGTTATAACAGTGCCGTAACCCTCTGTTAAACACCCACTGACATCACAAGGATAAGCCTGCTGGTGGTATAGATGATCCTGCTATTCACTGGTTAAATTGTATGACAATTATGTCTTTTTTTATGTCTTTTTTTGCTAAATCTATGTACGCAATTACTGTAATTCCGCGATGTGATAATGCTCTCGTATGGAGAAATAATTTCCGGGTATTACTACTCTAACAACGGCAGTAGGGGATGCGATTTTTCTAATGCCTTGTTTTGATGCTGATAAAAAAGTTAATTCCGATTTTTCCCTACATGAAAGCGAATTAAAGCTGGAGTTTACCATGCACAAATTTACTAAAGCGCTGGCGGCCATTGGTCTCGCAGCGGTTATGTCACAATCAGCTATGGCGGAAAACCTTAAATTAGGTTTTCTGGTGAAACAGCCGGAAGAGCCATGGTTCCAGACCGAGTGGAAATTTGCTGATAAAGCAGGAAAAGATTTAGGCTTTGACGTCATTAAAATAGCGGTACCGGATGGTGAGAAAACCCTGAACGCCATCGATAGCCTGGCGGCCAGCGGCGCGAAGGGCTTTGTCATCTGTACCCCCGATCCTAAGCTCGGCTCGGCGATAGTCGCTAAAGCACGCGGCTATGACATGAAGGTGATTACCGTCGATGACCAGTTCGTCAACGCCAAAGGTAAACCGATGGAGAGCGTGCCGCTGGTGATGATGGCGGCCAGCGAAATTGGCGCCCGCCAGGGACAGGAGCTGTATAAAGAAATGCAGAAACGCGGCTGGGATGTCAAAGACACTGCGGTGATGGCCATCACCGCCGATGAGCTGGACACCGCCCGTCGTCGCACCACCGGCTCCATCGATGCCCTGAAGGCGGCCGGCTTCCCGGAAGCGCAAATCTACCGCGTTCCGACAAAATCTAACGATATCCCGGGGGCGTTTGACGCCGGTAACTCAATGCTGGTCCAGCACCCGCAGGTGAAACACTGGCTGATCGTTGGGATGAACGATAACACTGTGCTTGGCGGCGTGCGTGCCACTGAAGGGCAGGGCTTTAAAGCGCCGGATGTGATTGGTATTGGCATCAACGGCGTGGATGCCGTCAACGAACTGTCGAAGGCGCAGCCGACCGGCTTCTATGGCTCCCTGCTGCCAAGCCCGGACATCCATGGCTATAAAACCAGTGAAATGCTCTACAACTGGGTCACCAAGGGCGTTGAGCCGCCGAAGTTCACTGCGGTGACCGATGTGGTGCTGATTACCCGCGATAACTTCAAAGAAGAGCTGGCGAAAAAAGGGCTGTAACAGCCCGGTTGAACTGGCCCCCGCCGCGGCGGGGGCTGAGTGCAGAAGAGCGGAGTCGTTATGCAACAGTCTACCCCTTATCTCTCATTTCGCGGCATCACCATGACGTTCCCTGGCGTAAAGGCCTTGTCCGATATCAGTTTTGACTGCTACCCAGGACAGATCCACGCGCTGATGGGCGAAAATGGCGCAGGCAAATCGACGCTGTTGAAAATTCTCAGCGGTAACTACATCCCCACCGCTGGCCACCTGCAGATCGGCGGCCAGCAGATGGCGTTCACTTATACGATGGCGGCGCTCAACGCCGGCGTGGCGATTATCTATCAGGAGCTGCATCTGATCCCGGAGATGACCGTCGCCGAAAATATCTATCTTGGCCAGCTGCCGCACAAAGGCGGCATCGTCAACCGCTCGCTGCTCAACTATGAGGCCCGTCTGCAGCTGGAGCATCTGGGGCTGGATATCGACCCGGAGACGCCGCTGAAGTATCTCTCCATTGGCCAGTGGCAGATGGTGGAGATTGCCAAAGCGCTGGCGCGTAACGCCAAGATTATCGCCTTCGATGAACCGACCAGCTCGCTCTCCGCCCGGGAGATCGACAACCTGTTTCGCGTTATCCGCGAGCTACGGGAGGAGGGGCGGGTCATCATCTATGTTTCACACCGGATGGAAGAAATTTTTGCCCTCAGCGATGCCATCACCGTCTTTAAGGATGGTCGCTACGTCTGCACCTTTGACGATATGTCGAGCGTCAGCCACGACGCGCTGGTCCAGGCGATGGTCGGGCGCAATCTGGGTGATATTTACGGCTGGAAACCTCGTCCCTATGGCGAAGAGCGGCTGCGTCTGGAGGAGGTCAAAGCCCCGGGCGTGCGCACGCCGGTCAGCCTCTCGGTGCGCAGTGGCGAAATCGTCGGCCTGTTCGGGCTGGTGGGCGCCGGGCGCAGCGAACTGATGAAAGGTCTTTTCGGCGGGACGCGGATCACCGGCGGTCAGGTGTATATCGATGGCCAGCCCGTCGACATCCGCAAACCGGCCCAGGCCATCCAGGCCGGGATGATGCTGTGTCCGGAAGATCGTAAAGCGGAGGGGATTATTCCGGTTCACTCCGTGCGCGACAACATCAATATCAGCGCCCGGCGCAAGCATATCCACGCCGGCTGCCTGATCAACAACGCCTGGGAGGCGGACAACGCCGATCAGCATATCCAGTCGCTGAACATTAAAACGCCGGGCCCGGAACAGCTGATCATGAACCTGTCTGGCGGCAACCAGCAGAAAGCGATCCTTGGCCGCTGGCTGTCGGAAGAGATGAAGGTGATCCTGCTTGATGAGCCCACCCGCGGCATCGATGTCGGCGCCAAACATGAAATTTACAACGTGATATATGGCCTCGCCGCCGCCGGTGTCGCCGTGGTATTTGCCTCCAGCGACCTGCCGGAAGTGCTGGGCGTCGCCGACCGCATCGTGGTGATGCGTGAAGGGCAAGTCGCCGGCGAACTGCTGCATGAAGAAGCCAATGAACAGCAGGCGTTAAGCCTTGCGATGCCAAAAGTGAGTCAGGCTGTCGCCTGAGTAAGGAGTAAATGATGTCATCAGTGACTACGTCCGGCGCTACCCGCTCTGCCTTTAGCTTCGCCCGTATCTGGGATCAGTTTGGCATGCTGGTGGTGTTTGCGGTGCTGTTTATCGGCTGCGTAATTTTTGTGCCTAACTTTGCCTCATTCGTCAACATGAAGGGGTTGGGGCTGGCGATCTCGATGTCCGGGATGGTGGCCTGCGGCATGCTCTTCTGCCTGGCCTCCGGCGATTTCGACCTGTCGGTGGCGTCGGTTATCGCCTGTGCCGGGGTCACTACCGCGGTGGTGATTAACCTGAGCGAAAGTCTGTGGCTCGGGATTGCCGCCGGTCTGCTGCTGGGGGCGGTCAGTGGCCTGGTCAACGGCTTTGTCATTGCCCGTCTGAAGATAAACGCCCTGATCACCACGCTGGCCACTATGCAGATTGTCCGCGGCCTGGCCTACATTATCTCCGACGGTAAAGCGGTGGGGATCGAAGATGAGCGCTTCTTCACCCTCGGTTACGCCAACTGGTTTGGTCTGCCGGCGCCGATCTGGCTGACGGTCGCCTGCCTGGTGGTTTTCGGATTATTACTAAACAAAACCACCTTTGGCCGTAATACGCTGGCTATAGGCGGCAATGAAGAGGCGGCGCGTCTGGCCGGCGTTCCGGTGGTGCGCACCAAGATTATTATTTTTGTGCTCTCCGGTCTGGTGTCCGCCGCGGCGGGGATTATCCTGGCGTCGCGAATGACCAGCGGCCAGCCGATGACTTCGATTGGCTATGAGCTGATTGTTATTTCGGCCTGTGTGCTGGGCGGGGTGTCGCTGAAGGGCGGGATCGGCAAGATCTCCTACGTGGTGGCCGGGATCCTGATCCTCGGGACCGTGGAGAATGCGATGAACCTGCTTAACATCTCGCCGTTCTCGCAATACGTCGTGCGCGGGGTCATCCTGCTGGCGGCGGTGATCTTTGACCGCTACAAACAAAAAGCCAAACGTGCGGCCTGATTTCAGGCATAACTTTTAAGTCTACAGAGTAATTGCCGCCAGCGCCCGTTTCGCTGGCGGTATCTATCAAAAATGGCGAGGTTGGTCACACTGTCTATACTTACATGGCTAACATATAATTAACAACCAGCTTCGGCTGGCCATGATAAGGAGGAAACAGGGTGGATAACCAGATATCTGTACCGCCTGCGCTAACCGGAAACTACGCTTTTTTCTTTGACCTCGACGGTACTCTTGCCGATATCCAGCCGCACCCCGATCAGGTGGTGATACCCGACAACACGCTGCAGGCGCTCAACGCGCTGGCCCGGCAGCAGGGCGGGGCGGTGGCATTGATTTCAGGGCGCTCAATGGCTGAACTTGACGCGCTGACCCATCCCTGGCGGCTACCGCTGGCCGGCGTTCACGGGGCCGAGCGCCGTGATATCAATGGTAAAACCTATATTGTCTCTCTGCCGTCGGCCCTGCGGGATGAAATCGCGGCTGAGCTGAGCTCGGCACTGCAGGCGCTCCCCGGGTGCGAGCTGGAGAGTAAAGAGATGGCCTTCGCGCTGCACTACCGTCAGGCCCCGCAGCAGCAGACCGCGGTGCTGGAGCTGGCGCAGCGCATTGTTCAGCGCTACCCGCTGCTGGCGCTGCAGCTTGGCAAGTGCGTGGTGGAGATTAAACCCCGCGGTGTCAACAAAGGGGAGGCGATCACTGCCTTCATGCAGGAAGCGCCGTTTGCCGGTCGCGAACCGGTTTTTGTCGGCGATGATTTGACCGACGAGGCGGGATTCAGCGTGGTGAATCAACTGCAGGGAATGTCGATAAAAGTTGGCGCCGGGGAAACTCAGGCGCACTGGCGGTTGGCGGATGCCGCCGCCGTAAGGACGTGGTTGCAACATCTGGCGTATGACGCGCAAACCGAAAGGAGGGATGACCATGAGTCGTTTAGTCGTAGTCTCTAACCGTATCGCCTTACCGGACGATAAAAAATCGAGCGCTGGCGGTCTGGCCGTCGGCATCCTGGGGGCACTGAAAGCGGCAGGGGGTCTGTGGTTTGGCTGGAGCGGCGAAATTGGCGATGACCAGCAGCCGCTGAAGCAGGTCTCCCGCGGAAATATTTCATGGGCATCGTTCAACCTTAACGAACGTGACCATGATGAATACTACAACCAGTTCTCTAACGCCGTGCTGTGGCCGGCCTTCCACTATCGTCTTGATCTGGTCAGCTTCCAGCGCGAAGCCTGGGAGGGATATCAGCGAGTTAACGCCATGCTGGCGGACAAGCTTCTACCGCTGATCGAGCCAGATGATACGTTGTGGATCCATGATTACCATCTGCTGCCCTTCGCCAGCGAACTGCGCAAGCGCGGGGTCAACAACCGCATCGGCTTCTTCTTGCATATTCCTTTCCCGACGCCGGAGATTTTTAACGCGCTACCGCCGCACGCTGAGCTGCTGGAGCAACTGTGCGACTACGATCTGTTGGGCTTCCAGACTGAAAGCGACAGAACCGCCTTTCTCGACAGCATAGCCATGCAGACCCGACTCTCCGACCTCGGAGACAAACGCTATCAGGCGTGGGGTAAAGCGTTTAGCACCGAGGTTTATCCGATAGGGATCGATCCGGACGAGATTACGCGCAACGCCAAAGGTCCGCTGCCGCCGAAGCTGGTCCAGCTGAAAAACGAGCTCAAAAACGTGAAGAATATCTTCTCAGTGGAGCGCCTTGACTACTCGAAAGGGTTGCCGGAGCGGTTCCTCGCCTATGAGACGCTGCTCGAAAAGTATCCTCAGCATCACGGTAAGATCCGTTATACCCAGATCGCGCCGACGTCCCGCGGCGATGTGCAGGCCTATCAGGATATCCGCCACCAGCTGGAAACCGCAGCCGGACGCATCAATGGCCAGTTCGGCCAGCTTGGCTGGACTCCGCTTTACTATCTGAACCAGCATTTTGACCGTAAGCTGCTGATGAAGGTCTTCCGCTACTCTGACGTTGGGCTGGTGACGCCGCTGCGCGATGGCATGAACCTGGTGGCGAAGGAATACGTGGCGGCGCAAGATCCGGATAACCCTGGCGTACTGGTCCTGTCGCAGTTTGCCGGCGCGGCGCAAGAGCTGAACAGCGCCCTGATCGTCAATCCCTACGATCGCGACGAGGTTGCTGCCGCGCTGGATCGCGCCCTAAGCATGCCGCTGGCGGAACGTATTGCCCGTCATTCCGCGATGCTGGATGTGATCAGAGAGAATGATATTCATAACTGGCAGGCGCGCTTTGTCGACGATCTGCAGCATATTTCGCCGCGCAGCGAGGAGAGCCGCCTGCGGGGGAAGATAGCCACGTTCCCTAAACTGGCCTAGTTCAGGAAAAGGGCTAACCGGCGTTAGCCCTTTTCAAGGGAAACCAGCAGGACATCGACGCCGCAGCTGCCGACGATATTTTTCGCCGAGCAGGTGGCGCGCGAAAAAAGGGAATGATTATGATTGCCGCAGATCACCAGATCGACCTGGTGTGACCGGCAGAAGTCCTTAATATGATGGCCCAGTTCGCCGCAGGCGATGGTCATTTTTTCTATCGGGTAGTCCGCGTGACGCGCCAGCTCGTTGAGAAAATCACGCGTCTCTTCCTGCATCACCTCGCGCAGATTTTCCATCATCGGCGCGGCGAACTGGTTGTACAGCTCCGGATCCGTGGCGAGGGTGATAAAGCTCACTTTCGCGTTCACGGGGCGGGCAATTGACACCGCTTTTTTAATTAATACCTGACTCTCCGGCGTTGGCGCGACGGCAACCAGCAGATGTGAATAAGGCATCTGGCCTCCTTGAGATACGCGGAATAACCCTTTCTTTCCTTCTTTACTCCTGTTTACCCTGCTACGCAAGGGCCGCTCCCGTGATTTGCGACGCTCTTCGCCAGTCCGTGTTTCCCCGACAAGATCACATAAATGAACCTAATTTTTTATTTAAAAGAAATGCTGTTTTATAAATGAGTGAAGTTGAGACATCGTCTCTTTGTCATTTTGCCATCGGCGGTTCTTCCGTGGCAAAAACACAAAGGTAACGTCGTTTCACTGCTTTTAGTGTAGCCAGGTACCCACTCCCTTCCGGTGGCAAATCCGGAAAGATTGTCGGCGTTCTCTTAAAAAAAGACACAGGATCACGGCGATGAAAACACGAAAGATTGGACTGGCTAACTACCTGGCCTACGGCGCGGGCGATTTTCTCGGCGCCGGCACCACGGCGCTAACCGCCGCATGGCTGCTCTACTTTTACACCACCTTCTGCGGACTCTCCCCGATAGAAGCCACGCTTATATTCGCTTCCGCCCGCGTACTGGATGCGGTGGTGAGCCCGCTGATGGGCTTTCTCACCGATAACTTCGGCACCACCTGGCTCGGCAAGCGCTTCGGCCGCAGAAAATTCTTTATTCTGCTCGGCATCCCCTGCGTATTCAGCTACTCGGCGATGTGGGTCGGCGAGATGGGATTCTGGTACTACCTGGTCACCTATCTGCTGTTTGATATGGTCTACACCATGATTCTGGTGCCCTACGAGACGCTGGTGCCGGAGATGACCGATGACTTTAAACAGAAAACCAAATTCTCCGGCGCGCGCATCTCAATGGCGCAAATGTCGGCGATTTTAGCCTCCTTTCTGCCGGGGATCCTCCTTACCTGGCTCGGCAAAGACAATGCCAGCTCGTTCTTTTATGCCAGTCTGGTGTTCTCGGTCCTGTGCGCGGTGATGCTGACCTTCGTCTGGTGTTTCACCTGGGAGCGGCCGCGTGAGGCCTGGTCAGAGGCGGCGCTGCGGGCGGAAGCGGAAAAACAGAACCTCACTCTCGCCCAGAGCCTCAATCGCCTGGTGATTGAGCTGAGCTCTACGCTGCGGATAAAAATTTTCCGCCAGCACCTCGGCATGTATCTGGGGGGCTATATCGCCCAGGACGTCTTCAATGCCGTGTTTACCTATTACGTGGTCTTTGTTCTGATGCAAGAAGCTTCTGTCGCCTCGAATCTGCTGGGGACGATGGCGATTTTCCAGTTTATTGCCGTGATCGCCATGATCCCGCTGTGCATTCGCTTTGGCCCCGCGCCGTCGTACCGCATGGTGGTGGTCCTCTTTGGCCTGAGTTCGCTCTCCTATGCGCTGCTCTATTACGCCGGACTGAGCGACGTCTATTCATTATTGTTGCTCATCTCTGCTGTCGCCGGACTGGGACGCGGTGGGATTAACTACGTGCCGTGGAATACCTACACCTATATTGCCGACGTCGATGAAGCGATCACCGGCCAGCGCCGGGAGGGGATTTTTGCCGGCATCATGACCCTGACCCGCAAAGCCTCGCAGGCGGGGGCGGTGATGCTGGTGGGCATCATTATGCAACTGTCGGGGTTTGTCTCCGGGCAAAAAATACAGCCTGAAGGGGTCAGCCATACCATTCTGCTGATCCTCAGCGTCGGTACATTGGTGGTGTTAGCCTGCGGCTTCCTCGTTTCACTGCGCTTCAAACTCAATCTGCACACCCACAGCGTCCTGCGCAGCGAAACCCTCAGAATGCGCGAAAGCGGTCACGCCCGGCCGGAGCTGACCAGTGCGGAACACCGCGCGGTGGTCGAGATGCTGGCGGGGATGCCCTACGACTGCCTGTGGGGGAATAACAATATTGGCTATCTGAATCGTCATAAACCTGCTGCCCCGGCGCTCACCCAGGG
This sequence comes from Klebsiella pneumoniae complex sp. WS1778, assembly GCF_049472055.1. Taxonomy (NCBI): domain Bacteria; kingdom Pseudomonadati; phylum Pseudomonadota; class Gammaproteobacteria; order Enterobacterales; family Enterobacteriaceae; genus Klebsiella; species Klebsiella pneumoniae complex sp. WS1778. Next base: position 1,462,966 of record NZ_JBKGTJ010000001.1, on the reverse strand, counting down.
CGGCGCTTTGAATTCGACATATACCCGAGGTTAACAACATGAAAGTTTGGCCGGTCAAACATAGCCCATTACTCTGTCAGCCTGAGCGTTTTATCGCCCGCAGCGAACTGCAGGCGCTGATCCGCAACGTGACGCAAAACCTGGTGAATATTAAGGATGAGAGCGGGCAATTTTTACTGCGCCTGGATGACGGGCGCGTTATTGATACCAAAGGCTGGGCCGGCTGGGAGTGGACCCACGGCGTAGGGCTGTACGGCATCTATCAGTATTATCAGCAAACCGGCGATATCGAGATGCGCGATATCATCGACCGCTGGTTTGCCGACCGCTTCGCCGAGGGGGCAACGACCAAAAACGTCAACACCATGGCGCCGTTCCTGACCCTGGCTTATCGCTTTGAAGAGACCGGATGTAAGGTGTATCTGCCGTGGCTGGAGAGCTGGGCGGAGTGGGCGATGTATGAGATGCCGCGTACCGAGCAGGGCGGTATGCAGCACATCACCCTGGCGGAAGAGAACCACCAGCAAATGTGGGATGACACGCTGATGATGACCGTGTTGCCGTTAGCCAAAATAGGCAAGCTGCTTCACCGTCCGCATTATGTGGAGGAGGCGACCTATCAGTTCCTGCTTCATGTGCAAAACCTGATGGACCGGGAAACCGGACTGTGGTTTCACGGCTGGAGCTATGACGGTCGGCATAACTTTGCCCGGGCGCGCTGGGCACGGGGCAACAGCTGGCTAACCATGGTGATCCCGGATTTTCTTGAGTTAGTGGATCTTCCAGAAGGGAATGCGGTACGGCGCTATCTGACCGAGGTGCTGAACGCGCAAATTGCCGCTTTAGCGAAATGCCAGGATGACAGCGGCCTGTGGCATACCCTGCTGGACGACCCGCACTCTTATCCTGAGGCTTCGGCGACCGCCGGCTTTGCCTACGGCATACTTAAAGCGGTGCGCAAGCGATATGTCGGGCAGCACTATGCCGGGGTGGCAGAAAAAGCGATTCGCGGAATTGTGCAGAATATATCGCCGCAGGGGGAGCTGCTGCAGACTTCCTTTGGCACCGGAATGGGGTCAGACCTCGATTTCTATCGCCAGATCCCACTCACCTCGATGCCCTACGGCCAGGCGATGGCGATCCTCTGTCTGACCGAGTATCTGCGCAAGTATTTCTGAGCAAGAGAGCCCGCTGGCGCGGCGCCTGAAAAAATTAACCCGGCTTTCGCCGGGTTGGTTTTACATACGCTCGACGGTTTCGATACCGAGGGTATCAAGACCCAGCTTGAGGGTTTTCGCCGTCAGCAGCGCCAGCTTCAGGCGGCTGTTGCGGGTCGCTTCGCTCTCCGCGCTGAGGATCGGGCAGTGCTCGTAGAAACCGGAGAACAGGCCTGCCAGATCGTAGAGGTAGGCGCACATCACGTGCGGCGTCCCTTCGCGAGCGACCACGGAGAGGGTCTCTTCAAACTGCAGCAGGCGCGCGGCCAGCTGGGCTTCGCGATCTTCTGCAATCACCACCGGTGCGTCGGTGAGGGCGTTTTCGTCAATGCCGGCTTTGCGGAACACGGAGAGCACGCGGGTATAGGCATACTGCATATACGGCGCGGTGTTGCCTTCGAACGCCAGCATATTATCCCAGTCGAAAACGTAGTCGGTGGTGCGGTTTTTCGACAGGTCGGCATATTTCACCGCGCCGATACCCACCACTTTCGCCAGATTTTCCAGCTCATCAGCGGACATCTCCGGGTTCTTCTCGGCCACCAGGCGACGCGCGCGCTCCAGCGCTTCGTCCAGCAGATCCGCCAGCTTCACGGTGCCGCCGGCGCGGGTTTTAAACGGCTTGCCGTCTTTACCCAGCATCATGCCGAACATATGGTGCTCCAGCGGCACGGAGTCCGGCACATAGCCTGCCTTGCGCACGATGGTCCACGCCTGCATCAGGTGCTGGTGCTGACGGGAGTCGATGTAGTAGAGCACGCGGTCGGCGTGCAGCGTTTCATAGCGATACTTCGCACAGGCGATATCGGTGGTGGTATAGAGGTAGCCGCCATCCTTTTTCTGGATGATGACGCCCATCGGTTCGCCTTCCTTGTTTTTATACTCATCAAGGAACACCACGGTGGCGCCTTCGCTCTCAACGGCCAGCCCTTTGGCTTTCAGATCGGCGACGATCCCCGGCAGCATCGGGTTGTACAGGCTTTCGCCCATCACGTCATCGCGGGTCAGCGTCACATTCAGGCGATCGTAGGTGATCTGGTTCTGCGACATGGTGATGTCGACCAGCTTACGCCACATCTGCAGGAAGTACTCATCGCCGCCCTGCAGCTTAACCACGTAGCTGCGCGCGCGCTCGGCGAAGGCTTCGTCTTCGTCGTAGTGTTTTTTCGCTTCGCGATAGAAACCTTCGAGGTCGGCCAGGGCCATCTCACCGGCGTTTTCCTGCTGCTGTTTTTCCAGATACGCGATCAGCATGCCGAACTGGGTGCCCCAGTCGCCGACGTGGTTGGCGCGGATCACCTTATGGCCAAGAAACTCCAGGGTACGGACCGAGGCATCGCCAATGATGGTCGAACGCAGATGGCCGACGTGCATCTCTTTCGCCACGTTCGGCGCCGAGTAGTCGACGACGATGGTCTGTACCTGCGGCGTGGCGACGCCCAGGCGTTCGGACTGCAGCGCGCGGTTGACGTTGTCCGCCAGGAACGCGGGGTCAAGGAAAATATTGATAAAGCCCGGCCCGGCGATTTCAACCTTGCTGGCAATGCCGTTGAGGTCAAGATGAGACAGTACCTGCTCTGCAAGTTGTCGCGGCGCCATGCCCAGTTTTTTGGCGACAGCCATCACGCCGTTGGCCTGATAGTCACCGAACTGAACTTTTGCTGACTGGCGGACCTGAGGTTCGCAATCGGCAGGCGCGCCTGCCGCGATCAGGGCCTGGCTGACTTTTTCTGAGAGAAGAGCCTGAATATTCACCGGAATACCTTACGTGTAATGCGCCAGCCCCCGAGGGAGGCGGCGCCGGAATGTGGACAAATTAGGGCGGGAGTATACTGCATTTGTCCCCGTCCGTCAGCATCGCGCGCGGCCCGGCGGCGTGGGCAATCCATCGCCGGTCAGTCACGCATCGGCAGGGTGGCGGTTGGTCCGCGGCCGGAAACACGGTAGATTAGCCTTTTTATTATTGACGAACCTAATTGACGAGCAAACCCATGGCGAACTGGCAGCAGATTGAACAACTGGCCGATATTACGGCGGATCTCCCGCGATTTTCCGATGCACTGCAGCGCTTCGCTGCGCGAGTGGGACTGGAGATCGGCGGACTCGACGCCGACCATATCTCCCTGCGCTGTCATCAGAACGCTACCGCGGAGCGCTGGCGCAGCGGTCTGGCGCAGTGCGGCACTCTGCTGTCGGAGAATATAATCAACGGCCGGCCTATCTGCCTGTTTAAACTGGCGGAGCCGGTCTGCGTGGCGCACTGGCGCTTCCATATCGTTGAGCTGCCGTGGCCGGGTGAAAAGCGCTATCCCCATGAAGGCTGGGAGCATATCGAAATTGTCCTGCCCGGCGATCCGGCTACCTTAAATGCCCGCGCTCTGGCGCTGCTGGCCGATGACGGACTCAGCCAGCCGGGGATCGTCGTCAAAACCAGCTCGCCGAAAGGGGAACACGAGCGCCTGCCTAATCCCACCCTGGCGGTCACCGACGGCAGCGTGACGGTCAAATTTCATCCGTGGTCTATTGAACAAATCGTCGCCAGCGAGCAAGCCGATACGTAACAGTGTGAAGCTGCGCGGCGTCTGCCGCGTGAAATCATGACATGCTAAGAAAGTTGTCTGGATCAGGGAGTGAGGAATGGCGGTACTGGAAGTTTGTTGTTACAGCATGGCGTGCGCCAGGGAAGCTGAGCGCTGCGGCGCCGATCGTATTGAACTCTGCGCCGCGCCGCAGGAAGGGGGATTAACCCCCTCTTACGGGGTGCTGGTCTCGGTCCGCGAGGCGATTACTCTCCCGGTGCATCCGATTATCCGCCCGCGTGGCGGCGACTTCTGCTATACCGAAGAGGAGTTCGCCGCGATGCTTAGCGACATCCGCATGGTGCGGGAGCTCGGCTTTCCCGGGCTGGTGACCGGCGTACTGGATGTCGATGGTCAGGTCGATATCCCGCGGATGAAAAAAATAATGGCTGCGGCCGGGCCGCTGGCGGTGACCTTTCATCGCGCGTTCGATCTGTGCGCCGACCCGCGTCAGGCCTGGGAGACGCTGGGTGAGCTGGGGGTTAAACGTATCCTGACTTCCGGTCAGCAATCCTCGGCGGAGAAAGGTATTTCATTAATTACGGAACTTATTGCCGCAGGGGATACTCCAATCATTATGGCCGGTGCGGGAGTGCGCGCCGCGAACCTGCCGCTGTTTCTGCAGGCGGGGGTGAAAGAGGTTCATAGCTCTGCAGGCCAGTGGTTGCCATCGGAAATGCGCTTTCGTCATCCAGGCGTTTCGATGTCAGCCGATCCCGATGCGGACGAATACAGACGCTACGCCGTGAATGGCGCAGCGGTGGCGGAGATGAAAAAGATAATTTCCGCTAACAGAAGTTAAACGGTTTTTGCTGCACATCATGTCGCCCAATATGATGATTGCCCGTACCAGGCCCCTGCCCATTAAACAGGGGCCTTTTTTTATCTCGCTTTTTTTGCCAGCGACTGCTGGGTTTCCGGTTTAGTGGCAATGATCACAGCCCGTAATGGCGCCGGATAGCCTTCCACGGTTTTGCGCTGATCCCGCGGGTCGAGGAAATCGGCCAGCGATTCGCTGGTCATCCATTCTGTGCGCCGCTGCTCCTCCGTCGAGGTGACGCAGGCGTCGACGATGCGCACATCGATAAATCCGCACTTCTCCAGCCACATTTTCAGGGCCGCCGCCGAGGGGATAAAATAGACGTTGCGCATCTGCGCATAACGGTCGCCCGGAACCAGCACCGTATTTTCATCCCCTTCGACCACCAGCGTCTCCAGCACCAGCTCGCCTCCCGGCGCCAGCTGATCTTTCAGCTGCCACAGATGATCCAGCGGCGAGCGGCGGTGGTAGAGCACGCCCATCGAGAACACGGTGTCGAAGGCCTCCAGCGCCGGCAACTGCTCGATGCCCAGCGGCAGGAGATGCGCCCGCTGGTCGTTGCCGAGGAGCTTACGTACCGCTTCAAACTGACACAGGAACAGCTGGGTGGGATCGATGCCGACCGCCAGATGCGCGCCGGCGCCGATCATCCGCCACATGTGATAGCCGCTGCCGCAGCCCACGTCGAGGATGGTTCGTCCGCTAAGATCGGACAGGTGCGGCAGGACGCGCTCCCATTTCCAGTCGGAGCGCCATTCGGTATCGATGTTGATGCCGTACAGCGAATAAGGCCCTTTGCGCCATGGCATCAGGTTTTTCAGCAGATTTTCTATCCGCAGCCGATGGCCTTCGCTGAGCGGCGTTTCGCTTTCGGCGGTGACGCTGTGCAGGAGGTCCAGACGCCAGGGCGTTAATTCCGGAAGAAACTCAACGGCGCGCTCCCATTCGCGAAACTTGCCGTGCAGGGCCTCGCGCTGCCAGGCGGCTACCTGGGCAGGCAGCGTCTCCAGCCAGTGAGACAGCGGGCTTTTGGCGATCAGCTGATAGAAGTTACTGAAGTCGATCATGCCTGCTCCCCGGATTTTACTGCCACCAGCGAGCCAAAGTTAAAGCACTGGAACCACAGTTCGGCATGTTCGAACCCAGCCTGACGCAGGCGTTTTTTATGGGTTTCCACAGAGTCGGTCAGCATTACATTTTCCAGCATGCTGCGTTTTTGACTGATCTCCAGCTCGCTGTAGCCGTTCGCGCGCTTAAAGTCATGATGCATATTGAACAGCAGCTCGCCGACGTGGGCGTCTTCGAAGCTAAATTTCTCCGAGAGCACCAGCGCGCCGCCGGGATTCAGCCCCTGATAGACTTTATTGAGGATCGCCTGGCGATCGCCCGGCTCAAGGAACTGAATGGTAAAGTTCAGGATCACCAGCGAGGCGTTTTCAATGGCCACATCGCGGATATCCCCTTCAATCACCTCGACCGGCGTCGGTGCTTTATAGGCGTCAATATGGCGACGGCAGCGCTCCACCATCGCCGGGGAGTTATCGATGGCGATAATGCGGCAGCCCGGGTGGCTAATATTGCGGCGCACGGAAAGAGTGGCGGCGCCCAGCGAACAGCCAAGATCGTAAACCTGGGTGTGGGGCTGAACGAAGCGCTCGGCCAGCATGCCGATCATCGAGATGATATTGGAGTAGCCAGGCACAGAACGCTGGATCATATCGGGGAAGACTTCAGCAACCCGTTCATCAAAGGTCCAGTCGCCGAGGCTGGCAATCGGCGCGGAAAAAAGCGTATCGCGGTGAGACATAACGTTAAACCCGAAAAAACGAAAACGGCGTATTGTGCGCTAACGGAGGGAGAAAACCAACTCCCAGGGCATATACCAGAGATTGGCCAGCACCATCAGCAACAACGCGCACCAGGTGGCGCTCATGCCGGAGCGGCGCCAGTGGTAGACACGGTGATGAAAACCCCAGGAGTGCATCAGTCGTCCGAGGATCAATAAAATGCCGCAAACGTGCACCATCCAGGTCTGGGCGCCGTTCATCTCCATAAATAACAGCAAAATGAGGCCAATCGGCACATATTCGACGGCATTGCCGTGAACGCGGATGGCGACCTGCAGCTCGCTGAAGCCGCCGTCGCCATAGCCTACATGGTATTGGGTGCGCAAACGCACCACGTCAAATGAGAACTTCACTAACAATAACGCACCTAAAACGGCATACAGCGCGCTGACCATACGAAAACTCCCTTTAACTCTGGCAGATGGCTCCGGATATGATAGCAGGATATCAGAAAAGAGAAGATTGCTGCGGAATCGACGGCGCATTTCCTAGCGCCGGCAGGGCAGCGCGCAGATCGCCCCACAGGGTATCCACCAGCGCCGGCGCGTAAGCAATGTCGGGGGTATGGAGGAACAGCCACGGCGTCCCCGACTGATGCCATTTCGGCAGCGTCTGCAGCCAGACGCGAAACAGTTCCCGATTATGGACCATATCGTCGCCGCCAATAAAGCGCACCATTGGCTGCCGGGCGGTCATCACTGCATGCACCGGCACCTTCGGTTTCTTTTGTTGCGCGTCGATCATCGCCGGACTGGTGGCCGCGGCGCTGTGGACCGGGCGGCTGTCGAGGATCACGCGGTTGACGTTGCGCTGGTGCAGCCCGCGGTTGAGCTGCTGTTCCGCTTCCCCTTTGGCGAAGAACTCGGGGTGACGAACTTCGACGCCGTAGGTGAAATCCTTCGGTAGCCCATCGAGAAAGTGCCATAGCGCGGGGAGATCGCGAGGACCAAAGGTCGCCGGCAGCTGCAGCCAGTACTGGCCGATGCGCGAGGCCAGCGGCGCCAGGCGGGTGAAGAATTCACTACTTAACTCGTCGCAATGGCGCAGGGCGGCCTGGTGCGAGATAGTCGCCGGGAATTTAAAGCAGAAGCGGAAGTCATCGTGGGTCTGCTCGTACCAGCGGGCGACAATCTCCGGCTTGGGCAGCGCATACAGGGTGGTGTTGCCCTCGACGCAATTGAAGTGGCGGGCGTACTCTTCAAGGCTGGTGATGCCAAGGCGCACCCATTTCGGGTGCGACCACTGGGGAAGCCCAATATAAATCATAACGCGGCGAGGATCTCCTCGGTGCTGCGCACGCGGCCGATGCGCGGGAAAATATGCGTCATGCTGCCCTGATGCTGTTCGGCGGAGGCGGCGCTGCAGGCATCTTCGGCGATGACCAGGTTAAAGCCCAGCTCCCAGGCGTTGCGGGCGGTGGATTCGACACCGATGTTGGTGGAGATGCCGCAGAGAATAATGGTGTCGATACCGCGGCGGCGCAGCTGAAGCTCAAGGTCGGTGCCATAGAACGCGCCCCACTGGCGTTTGGTCACTTCGATATCGCGCTCTTGTTTACCCAGCGCGGCCGGATAGGTCCACCAGTTCTCAGGCAGCGTATGCGCCCCGGCCTGAGCGTCGACAGGCTGTTTCAGCGCTTCGGCGAAATCGGCCGACCAGCCGACGCGGACCATGATCACCGGCGAACCCTGTTGCCGGCATTTGTCTGCCAGGCGAGCGGCGCGCGCCACCACCTCGTCAGCCCGATGTGGGCCGCCGGCGAAAGGCAGAATGCCTTCCTGCAGATCGATCACCACCAGCGCCGTGTTTTTCGCATTGAGTTCTAACATGGTATCCCCGTATCTTCATCTGTTGTCAGGCGGCTACAATACCTTTGCGGCTTCAGCAAAAGGGTAACAAATTTTGTTAATTTATGTGAGTGTGGACGTTAAGCGCGCAGCAAAGCAGCGTACATCGTGCGTCGGACTTATCGAACGACAGAATTTCCAGTATAATAGCCGCCTTTTTTCATTCAGTTGTGACATCAGCTAAAGCTGCGACCTCGTCGCCTGCAGGGCAGACGACAATCCGCCGACGGCTAAGTTAAGGGATATCTCATGCGTACAGAATATTGCGGACAGCTTCGACAGTCCCACGTTGGGCAGCAGGTGACTCTGTGTGGTTGGGTCAACCGCCGTCGCGATCTCGGTAGCCTCATTTTTATCGATATGCGCGACCGCGAAGGCATCGTTCAGGTGTTTTTCGATCCGGATCGTGCGGATGCGTTGAAGTTAGCCTCTGAACTGCGTAATGAGTTCTGCATTCAGGTCACTGGCACCGTTCGCGCGCGTGAAGAGAAAAACATCAACGCGGACATGGCCACCGGCGCTATCGAAGTGCTGGCTTCCGATCTGACGATCATTAACCGCTCAGAATCGCTGCCGCTGGACTCCAATCACGTCAACACCGAAGAAGCGCGTCTGAAATACCGCTACCTCGACCTGCGTCGTCCGGAAATGGCGCAGCGTCTGAAGACCCGCGCGAAAATCACCAGCTTTGTGCGCCGCTTTATGGATGACCATGGCTTCCTCGACATCGAAACCCCGATGCTGACCAAAGCCACCCCGGAAGGCGCCCGCGATTACCTCGTGCCCTCCCGCGTGCATAAAGGCAAATTCTACGCGCTGCCGCAGTCGCCGCAGCTGTTTAAACAGCTGCTGATGATGTCCGGCTTCGACCGCTACTATCAGATCGTCAAATGCTTCCGCGATGAAGACCTGCGTGCCGACCGTCAGCCTGAATTTACCCAGATCGACGTGGAAACCTCCTTTATGACCGCGCCGCAGGTGCGTGAGATCATGGAAGCGATGGTGCGTCAGCTGTGGCTGGAGATTAAAGGCGTCGACCTGGGCGATTTCCCGATCATGACCTTCGCCGAAGCCGAACGTCGCTACGGTTCCGATAAACCGGATCTGCGTAACCCGATGGAGCTGGTGGACGTCGCCGACCTGCTGAAATCGGTGGAGTTCGCGGTCTTTGCCGGCCCGGCCAACGATCCGAAAGGGCGTGTGGCGGCGCTGCGCGTTCCGGGCGGGGCTTCTCTGACCCGCAAGCTGATTGACGAATACGGCAACTTTGTGAAGATCTACGGCGCGAAGGGGCTGGCCTATATTAAAGTGACCGAGCGTGCCAAAGGCATGGACGGGATCAACAGCCCGGTGGCCAAATTCCTCACCGCTGAAATCGTGGAAGCGATCCTTGACCGCACCGGCGCGCAGGACGGAGACATGATCTTCTTCGGCGCCGATAATAAGAAAGTGGTGGCCGACGCGCTGGGCGCGCTGCGTCTGAAGCTGGGTAAAGACCTGAGCCTGACTGACGAGAGCAAATGGGCGCCGCTGTGGGTGATCGACTTCCCGATGTTCGAAGACGACGGCGAAGGCGGCCTGACGGCGATGCACCATCCGTTCACCTCGCCGAAAGATATGACGGCGGACGAGCTGAAAGCCGCGCCGGAAGAGGCCGTGGCCAACGCCTACGATATGGTGATTAACGGTTATGAAGTCGGCGGCGGTTCGGTGCGTATCCACCGCGGCGACATGCAGCAGACGGTATTTGGTATTCTGGGCATTAACGAGCAAGAGCAGCGTGAAAAATTCGGCTTCCTGCTCGATGCGCTGAAATACGGTACCCCGCCGCATGCGGGCCTGGCGTTCGGTCTTGACCGTCTGACCATGCTGCTGACCGGTACCGATAACATCCGCGACGTTATCGCTTTCCCGAAAACCACTGCGGCCGCCTGCCTGATGACCGAAGCGCCAAGCTTCGCCAATCCGGCGGCGCTCGGTGAACTGGGTATTCAGGTTGTGGAGAAAGAGGCAAAAGCGTCTCTGGAGAACAAGTAATATGTCATTTAAGCTGCCCGTTTCGGTGCTGGTGGTGATTTACGCCGAAGATACGAAACGGGTGCTGATGTTGCAGCGGCGCGACGATCCCGCGTTCTGGCAGTCGGTCACCGGCAGCCTGGAAGCAGGAGAGACCGCGCTGCAGGCTGCCGCGCGTGAAGTAAAGGAAGAGGTCGCCATTGACGTTGCCTGCGAGCAACTGACCTTAATCGACTGTCAGCGCACGGTGGAGTTTGAGATCTTTTCTCATTTGCGTCATCGCTATGCGCCGGGAGTGGAGCGAAATACGGAATTCTGGTTCTGTCTTGCGCTGCCTCATGAGCGGGAAATTACCTTTACCGAACATCTGGCCTACCGCTGGGTCAGCGCGACGGAAGCCGCTGCGCTGACCAAGTCGTGGAGCAACCGGCAGGCGATTGAAGAATTTGTAATTAACGCCGCCTGAAAGGGCGCGCTTTTTGGAGAGTTTTTTATGGCAGGTCATAGTAAATGGGCCAACACCAAACACCGCAAAGCGGCACAGGATGCCAAGCGCGGTAAAATCTTTACGAAAATCATTCGCGAACTGGTTACCGCAGCGCGTCTGGGCGGCGGCGATCCGGCGTCCAACCCGCGTCTGCGTGCGGCGGTGGATAAAGCGCTGTCTAACAACATGACCCGCGACACTCTGAACCGCGCCATCGCGCGCGGCGTCGGCGGCGATGAAGACGCGAACATGGAAACCATCATTTACGAAGGCTATGGCCCTGGCGGCACCGCGGTGATGGTGGAATGTCTGTCCGACAACCGTAACCGTACCGTTGCGGAAGTGCGTCATGCCTTCACTAAAACCGGTGGTAACCTCGGCACCGACGGTTCTGTCTCCTACCTGTTCAGCAAAAAAGGCGTCATCTCCTTCGAGAAAGGCGATGAAGACACTATCATGGAAGCGGCGCTGGAAGCTGGCGCTGAAGACGTGGTGACCTATGACGACGGCGCGATCGACGTCTACACCGCATGGGAAGAGATGGGCGCCGTGCGCGACGCCCTGGAAGCCGCTGGCCTGAAAGCCGACGCTGCTGAAGTCTCGATGATCCCGTCCACCAAAGCGGATATGGATGCCGAGACGGCGCCGAAGCTGCTGCGTCTGATCGATATGCTCGAAGACTGCGACGACGTGCAGGAAGTGTACCATAACGGCGAGATCTCCGACGAGGTCGCAGCCACCCTGTGATGCAGCCGCATCCACGGTTCACCGGAGGCGCGTGATGGCTATTATTCTCGGCATTGACCCGGGGTCGCGCGTTACCGGTTATGGCGTGATCCGTCAGGTCGGCCGGCAGCTGAGCTACCTTGGCAGCGGCTGTATCCGCACCAAAGTGGACGATCTGCCGTCGCGGCTGAAGCTGATCTACGCCGGGGTGACGGAGATCATCACCCAGTTCCAGCCCGACTTTTTCGCCATTGAGCAGGTCTTTATGGCCAAGAATGCCGACTCGGCGTTAAAGCTCGGGCAGGCGCGCGGGGTGGCGATCGTGGCGGCAACCAATCAGTCGCTACCGGTGTTTGAATACGCCGCCCGCCAGGTTAAGCAGACGGTTGTCGGCATTGGCAGCGCTGAAAAGAGTCAGGTCCAGCACATGGTGCGCACCTTGCTCAAGCTGCCTGCCAATCCGCAGGCGGATGCGGCGGATGCGCTGGCGATCGCCATCACCCATTGCCATGTCAGTCAGAATGCCGCTCAGATCAGCGAGACCCGGCTCAATCTGGCGCGAGGGCGCTTACGATAATCGCAAATCAGGCTGGATATCTATCCAGCCTTTTTTTATGATACCGCCAGATACTTAGACCATAACGCAGGAGCCCCACGTGATAGGCAGACTCAGAGGCATCATTCTCGAAAAACAACCCCCGCTGGTGTTGCTGGAAACGGCGGGCGTCGGCTATGAAGTGCACATGCCAATGACCTGCTTTTATGAGCTGCCGGAGGCCGGGCAGGAGGCGATTGTCTTCACCCACTTTGTGGTGCGTGAAGATGCCCAGCTGCTGTATGGGTTTAACAATAAACAGGAGCGTACCCTGTTTAAAGAGTTGATTAAAACCAACGGCGTAGGGCCAAAGCTGGCGCTGGCGATCCTCTCCGGCATGTCGGCGCAGCAGTTCGTCAACGCCGTTGAGCGGGAAGAGGTCGCCTCGCTGGTGAAGCTGCCGGGGATTGGTAAAAAAACCGCTGAACGCCTGATCGTCGAGATGAAAGACCGCTTCAAAGGGCTTCACGGCGATCTGTTCACCCCGGCGGCCGATCTGGTGCTAACCTCGCCGGCAGGCCCGACGGCGGACGATGCCGAGCAGGAAGCGGTTGCCGCGCTGGTCGCGCTGGGCTATAAACCGCAGGAGGCCAGCCGGATGGTCAGCAAGATCGCGCGTCCGGACGCCAACAGTGAAACGCTAATCCGCGAAGCGCTGCGCGCCGCGTTGTGAGGTAAGGGATGATTGAAGCAGACCGGCTGGTATCGGCAGACAGCAGCGGCTTCGAAGAGGCCGCTGACCGCGCCATCCGCCCAAAATTGCTGGCAGAATATGTCGGCCAGCCGCAGGTGCGTTCGCAGATGGAGATCTTTATCCAGGCGGCGAAGCTGCGCGGCGACGCCCTCGATCACCTGCTGATTTTTGGCCCGCCAGGGTTGGGGAAAACCACCCTGGCCAATATCGTCGCCAATGAAATGGGGGTGAATCTGCGTACCACCTCCGGCCCGGTGCTGGAGAAAGCGGGCGATCTCGCCGCGATGCTCACCAACCTCGAACCGCACGATGTGCTGTTTATCGATGAGATCCATCGCCTCTCGCCGGTGGTGGAAGAGGTGCTCTATCCGGCAATGGAAGACTACCAGCTGGATATCATGATTGGCGAAGGGCCGGCGGCGCGCTCGATTAAAATCGACCTGCCGCCGTTTACCCTGATTGGCGCCACCACCCGGGCCGGTTCGTTGACCTCGCCGCTGCGCGACCGCTTTGGCATCGTGCAGCGTCTGGAGTTCTATCAGATCCCCGATCTGCAGCATATTGTCAGCCGCAGCGCCCGCCATATGGGGCTGGAGATGAGCGACGAGGGCGCGCTGGAAGTGGCCCGCCGTTCACGCGGCACGCCGCGTATTGCCAACCGTCTGCTGCGCCGGGTGCGTGACTTCGCGGAAGTGCGCCACGACGGCACTATCTCCGCCGACATTGCCGCCCAGGCGCTGGATATGCTCAACGTCGATGCGGAAGGGTTCGACTATATGGACCGCAAGCTGCTGCTGGCGGTGATAGATAAGTTCTTCGGCGGGCCGGTGGGGCTGGATAACCTCGCCGCCGCGATTGGCGAAGAGCGGGAAACCATTGAAGATGTGCTGGAGCCCTACTTAATTCAGCAGGGTTTTCTACAGCGTACGCCGCGGGGAAGAATGGCGACGGTGCGCGCCTGGAACCATTTCGGGATTACGCCGCCGGAAATGCCGTAGCGCGTTGTGGTTGAGCCGTTCATGGTGAAGCCCGGTCAGCAGCGCGACCGGGCTTTTTCACTTTTAGCTGGCGGCTTTTTTCGTCATGCTGAGAATAAACAGCACCGCAGCGCTCAGCACCACCGACGGCCCGGCCGGAGTGTCGTAGAAAGCCGAGAAGGTTAACCCGCCGGTGACGGCCAGCATGCCCACGCCCACCGCCACGGCGGCCATCTGCTCCGGCGTGCGGGCAAAACGGCGGGCGGTAGCGGCCGGGATAATCAGCAGAGAAGTGATGATCAGCGCCCCGACGAACTTCATCGCCACGCCGATAGTCAGGGCGGTGACCAGCATCAACAGCAGCTTGACCCGCTGCAGCTTCACGCCATCGACAAACGCCAGGTCCGGACTGATGGTCATCGCCAGCAGATTCCGCCACTGCCAGAGCAGAATGCCAATCACAATCACCACGCCAATAGCAATGGCGATCAGATCCTGCGGCGTGACCGCCAGCAGATCGCCGAACAGGTACGCCATCAAATCGACGCGGACGTTAGACATCAGACTGACCACCACCAGCCCAAGGGACAGCGCGCTGTGCGCCATGATGCCCAGCAGGGTATCAATCGCCAGATGCGGCCGTTTTTCCAGCCATACCAGCCCGCCGGCCAGCAGCAGGGTCACGGCGATCACCGCATAAAACGGATTGACGTTAAGCAGTAAACCGAAAGCGACGCCGAGTAGCGACGCATGCGCCAGCGTATCGCCGAAATAGGACATGCGGCGCCAGACCACAAAGGAGCCCAGCGGGCCGGCGGCGCAGGCCAGCATCATCCCGGCCAGCCAGCCAGGTAAGAGAAGTTCAATCATTAGCGGCTGTTTCCCCGACGCAATACAATTCGCCCCTGAAGATCGTGGCGGTGATTATGGTGATGGCGGTAGATCCCCAGCTGTTCCGCGCCGCGCGGGCCGAACATGGAGATAAACTCCGGATGCATCGAGACGACTTCCGGTGCGCCAGAGCAGCAGATATGCTGGTTCAGGCACAATACCTCGTCGGTTTTGGCCATCACCAGATGCAGGTCGTGGGAGACCATCAGCACCGCGCAGTCCAGCTCATGGCGCAGCTGGTCGATAAGATCGTAGAGCGCCACCTGGCCATTGACGTCGACGCCCTGGGTCGGTTCATCCAGCACCAGCAGCTGCGGACGATTGAGCAGGGCGCGGGCCAGCAGCACGCGCTGGGTTTCGCCTCCGGAAAGTTTTTGCATCGGCGCGTCGATCAGGTGCCCGGCCTGCACGCGCTTCAGCGCCGGCAGGATGTCGTCTTTGCGGGTACCCGGACGTAAACGCAGGAAGCGGCTGACGGTCAGCGGCAGCGTGGCGTCCAGATGCAGTTTCTGCGGTACATAGCCGATCCGCAGGCGTTCTTCGCGCTTGATAACACCCTGTGTCGGTGCTACCAGCCCGAGAACCACCCGCACGAGCGTCGATTTACCGGCGCCGTTGGGCCCCAGCAGGGTTAATATTTTGCCTGGCGTGAGAGCCAGCGAGATGTCAGACAGCACGCGGCGTTGGCCAAAGGCCACCGAGACATTTTCCAGCGTTACAAGGTTTGTCATAATCATTTAGGGGTTGCACAAGCTAGTGAATGTTATAATATCACATCACACTCACTCGTTTCGATGACTAGACGCATTATGTTACATAAAAATACGCTTCTTTGCGCTGGACTTAGCGCTGTTTTTTTGTTCGCACAGGTACCGCAGGCCAGCGCCGCCGTGGTGACTTCCATGAAACCGCTGGGCTTTATCGCAGCAGCCATCGCAGATGGGGTCACCGACACCCAGGTGCTGCTGCCCGATGGTGCCTCTGAGCATGATTATTCCCTGCGTCCTTCCGATGTAAAACGCTTACAGAACGCAGACTTAGTGGTGTGGATCGGTCCGGAAATGGAAGCCTTTATGGATAAGTCGACGCAAAGCATTGCGGCGAATAAAAAGGTGACCATCGCTGAGCTGGATGGGGTCAAACCGCTGCTGATCGCCGGCGCTGACGATGATGACGATCATCATGGTCATGACCATGGCGCAGCGGAAAAAAGTGACGGCGATCACCATCACGGTATCTACAATATGCATCTGTGGTTATCCCCAGAGATAGCGCGGCTTTCGGCGGTTGCAATCCACGATAAATTATTGGAACTTATGCCGCAGAGTCGAGCCAAACTCGACAGCAACCTGCAGCAGTTCGAGGCCGCGCTGGCGGCGACCGACAAGCAGGTTAGCAATGAGCTGGCACCGCTGAAAGGAAAGGGTTATTTCGTTTTTCATGACGCCTACGGTTACTTTGAAAAGCACTACGGTTTAACCTCGCTGGGGCATTTTACCGTCAATCCTGAAATACAGCCTGGTGCGCAGCGTTTACACGAAATCAGAACACAACTGGTTGAGCAGAAAGCCACTTGCGTTTTTGCTGAGCCACAGTTCAGGCCAGCGGTTATCGAAGCTGTTGCCCGGGGCACGTCTGTGCGCATGGGGACCCTGGATCCACTGGGTAGCGGAATTAAGCTGGGTAAAGCGAGTTACCCGCAATTCCTCACCCAACTGGCGAATCAGTATTCGAGCTGCCTGAAAGGAGATTAACGAGGAAGTGAATACGTGCAACAGATAGCCCGCGCTGTCACTCAGGCATTTAACAATCTGCCACGACCTCATCGCGTTATGCTGGGGTCGCTTAGCGTTCTTACCTTAGCGGTCGCCGTCTGGCGACCCTACATTTACCACCCGGAATCCGCCCCCATCGTCAGAACCATTGAGCTGGAAAAAAGCGAGATCCGCTCCCTGCTGCCGGAAGCCTCCGAGCCGATCGATCAGGCCCCGCAGGAAGAAGAAGCCATTCCTCAGGATGAACTCGACGAAAAAGCCGATAGCGATGCCGGCGGGCACGAATACGTGGTGTCGACTGGCGATACCCTCAGCAGCATCCTGAATCAGTACGGTATCGATATGGGTGATATCGCCCAGCTCTCCTCCGCCGATAAAGAGCTGCGTAATCTGAAGATTGGCCAGCAGCTCTCCTGGACCCTGACCGCCGACGGCGATCTGCAGAGTCTGACCTGGGAGATGTCCCGCCGCGAAACCCGCACCTACACCCGCGTGGATAACGGCTTTAAAATGAGCAGCGAGCTGCAGAAAGGCGACTGGGTCAACAGCGTGCTGAAGGGCACCGTCGGCGCCAGCTTTGTCTCCAGCGCGCGCGATGCCGGGCTGACCAGCACGGAAATCAGCGCGGTGATCAAGGCCATGCAGTGGCAGATGGATTTCCGTAAGCTGAAGAAAGGCGATGAGTTCTCGGTATTGATGTCCCGCGAAATGCTTGACGGCAAACGCGAGCAAAGCCAGCTGCTCGGCGTGCGTCTGCGCTCCGACGGTAAGGACTACTTTGCCATCCGCGCCGAAGACGGTAAATTCTACGACCGCAACGGGACAGGGCTGGCGAAAGGCTTTATGCGCTTCCCGACGGCGCGTCAGTTCCGCGTCTCCTCTAATTTTAACCCGCGTCGTCTGAATCCGGTCACCGGGCGCGTCGCGCCGCACCGTGGCGTCGATTTTGCGATGCCGCAGGGAACGCCGGTGCTGGCAGTGGGCGATGGCGAAGTGGTGGTGGCCAAGCGCAGCGGCGCCGCCGGGTATTACGTGGCAATCCGCCACGGCCGTACCTATACCACTCGCTACATGCACCTGCGTAAGCTGCTGGTGAAGCCGGGGCAGAAAGTGAAGCGCGGCGATCGTATTGCGCTATCGGGGAATACCGGACGCTCTACCGGGCCGCACCTGCACTACGAAGTGTGGATCAACCAGCAGGCGGTCAACCCGCTGACGGCGAAACTGCCGCGTACCGAAGGGCTGAGCGGTTCCGACCGTACCGATTATCTGGCGCAGGTCAAAGAGGTCGTTCCGCAGCTGCGGTTTGACTAACCACCGGTCAGTGGAAAGCCGGTGCCCCAGGGCGCCGGCTTTTTCTTTTGTAGGATACCCAACGTCTCGCTACACTATCCCATTATCTTGATTAAGCAGTCGATCTGCGGATTGGGCATGGAAACGAAAAAAAATAATATTGAGTTTATCCCTAAGTTTGAAAAATCTTTTTTACTGCCGCGCTACTGGGGCGCCTGGCTGGGAGTTTTTGCCTTCGCCGGTATTGCGCTGACGCCGCCATCCTTCCGCGATCCGCTCCTCGGCAAACTCGGTCGTCTGGTCGGGCGTCTGGCGAAAAGCTCGCGCCGCCGGGCGCAGATTAATTTGCTGTATTGCTTCCCGGAAAAAAGCGAGCACGAGCGGGAAGCGATCATCGACGCCATGTACGCCTCGGCGCCGCAGGCGATGGTGATGATGGCCGAGCTGGGTCTGCGCGATCCGCAGAAAATTCTCGCCCGCGTCGACTGGCAGGGTAAAGCGATCATCGACGAGCTGCAGCGCAATAACGAGAAGGTGATTTTCCTCGTCCCGCATGCATGGGGTGTGGATATCCCGGCGATGCTGATGGCCTCCGGTGGGCAGAAGATGGCGGCGATGTTCCACAACCAGGGCAACCCGGTCTTCGATTACGTGTGGAATACCGTGCGTCGTCGTTTTGGCGGACGGATGCACGCGCGCAACGACGGGATCAAACCGTTTATTCAGTCGGTGCGCCAGGGCTACTGGGGCTACTATTTGCCCGATCAGGATCACGGCGCCGAGCACAGCGAGTTTGTGGATTTCTTCGCTACCTATAAGGCCACCCTGCCGGCGATTGGCCGCTTAATGAAGGTATGCCGCGCCCGCGTCGTTCCGCTGTTCCCGGTCTACGATGGCAAGACGCATCGCCTGACGGTGCTGGTGCGCCCGCCGATGGACGATCTGCTGGACGCTGACGATACAACAATCGCCCGGCGGATGAACGAAGAGGTGGAGGTGTTTGTTACGCCGCACACCGAGCAGTACACCTGGATCCTGAAGCTGCTGAAGACGCGCAAGCCGGGTGAAATAGAGCCCTACAAACGCAAAGAGCTGTACCCTAAGAAGTAGACTGCAAGCGCGCCAGTGGGCATTCCAGGCTCACTGGCTATATTGCGTCAGCAACATCACGCTCTCGGCCACAAGCCGGTAGCGATACTCCGGGCGGCCGGTGATGCCGTAGTGATTGCTGGTGAAGAGCACGTTGATCTGCTCCAGCCAGATCAGGTATTTGCGGCACGATACTCGGGAGATCTGCAGCGCCGCCGCCAGCTCATTGGTTGAAAAATCCCGCGCCTGATGCGCGATTATCCACCGGCACACCAGGCGAAGCGTTTGCGGCGTCAGCCCTTTCGGCAAGCGGCGGGGACCGTCCTGTTGCAGAACCCCGCGGCGTAGCAGGGTGTCGATATCCGCCTGGGCGTAGCAGGATTTCGCTTGCTTCGCATCGCGTTTATTGCGCCAGGTCCGCAGCGCCTCCTCAAAGCGCGAAAACTGAAACGGTTTAATCAGGTAATCAACCACGCCATAGCGCAGTGCCGTCTGGACGGTGAGCGCATCGGCGGCGGACGTCATCATGATGACGTCAATATTCCGCCCCTCAGCGCGAAGCGCCGGCAGCAGGTCCAGGCCACTCTCCTGGTGCATATAGACATCCAGCAGCAGCAGATCGACCTGCGCCAGATGGCTTAGCATCGCTTTGGCGTCGGCGATCGTCGCCGCTACTCCACAGCAGTGAAAATCAGCTACCCGGCTGATAAATAACTGGTTCAGTTCGGCCACCATGGGATCATCATCGACAATCAGCACATTGAACATGAGTGGTTCCCCCGAGTGGCGGGAAGCCTGCCGGCTTCCCGGGAGATGAGCGATCACAATGACGAACGTTTATACGCGGTGTAGCGCGCTCGCCAGAAGGTTTTATCGATATTCGCCGCCAGTTGCACCTCGTCAATCTGCGGCGCTACGCCGTCCTGCTGAGCCGCGCGGGCGACATCAGCGGCAATGGCCCGGGAAATCATTTCGATCTCTTCTACCGGCGGCAGCAACCCGCCGGTTTCGCGGGTCGCCAGAGGCGAGTGGGCGGCCAGCGTTTTACTGCAGGTGATAAGCATTGCTTCGGTGACGCGCTCGGCTTTACTGGCAAGGATCCCCAGCCCCAGACCGGGGAAAATATAGGCGTTATTGCACTGGGCGATGTCGTAGGTTTTGCCGTCATAGAAGACGGGGTCGAACGGGCTGCCGGTGGCGATAAGCGCGCTACCCCGAGTCCACTCCAGCAGATCCTTCGGCTGGGCCTCGGCCCGGGAGGTGGGGTTAGAGAGCGGCATAATAATCGGACGCGGGCAGTGCCGATGCATCTCTTTCACTATCTCTTCGCTAAACAGCCCCGGCTGGCCTGACACGCCGATCAGCACGGTAGGGTGGACGTTGCGTACGACATCCATCAGCGACAGCTGGGCCGCCTCGGTATCCCAGTGGGCGATACTGGCTCGGGGGGTGACCAGCTCGCGCTGAAAATCGAGCAGATTAGGCATCTGATCAGTCAGCAGACCAAAGCGGTCAACCATAAAGATGCGGCGGCGTGCTTCCGTCTCTGAGAGCCCATCATCCACCATCAGCGCAATGATTTTTTCCGCAATGCCGCATCCGGCCGAACCGCCGCCAAGGAAAACCACCCGCTGATCGCGGAGCGGCATCCCGGCGGCGGCAGCGGCGGCGATCAGCGTCCCCGATGTCACGGCGGCGGTTCCCTGAATATCATCGTTAAAACAGCAAAGCTGGTGTCGATAGCGGTTGAGCAGTCGCGTGGCATTTTTTTGGGCAAAATCTTCAAACTGGAGCAAGACATTCGGCCAGCGCTGTTGAACGGCATGGACAAACATGTCCATAAACTCCAGGTATTGCTCGTCGCTGATGCGCGGATGTCGCCAGCCCATATACAGCGGATCTTCCAGATGCTGCGGATTGTTGGTACCGACATCTAACATAATGGGCAGCGTTGATGCCGGATGAATACCCCCGCAGGCGGTATATAACGAGAGTTTGCCGATGGGGATCCCCATCCCGCCAATCCCCTGGTCGCCCAGCCCCAGAATACGCTCGCCATCGGTCACCACGATGACTTTGATATCGTTGCGGGAAAATCCCTGCAGCATCTCGTCAATATGGTGACGGTTGGGCCAGGAGATGAACAGGCCGCGTCCTCGGCGATATATTTCTGAAAAATGTTCGCATGCTTCACCCACCGTCGGGGTATAAATAATCGGCAGCGTCTCTTTCATATGGCTGCGCAGCAGGTTATAGAATAACGTCTCGTTGGTGTCCTGAATATTTCTGAGATAAATATGGCGCGAAATACTTTTTTTGAACTGGCAAAACTGGCCCCATGCGCGCTCGGTTTGTTCTTCAATGGTTTCCACATTGTGCGGTAACAGTCCCTGAAGATTAAACGCTGTGCGTTCGCTTTCCGTAAACGCGAGGCCTTTATTTAATAACGGGTTTTCCAGCAGGACGGCACCATTATAGGGGGTGTATAAGGTTTCTGTGGCTAACATGACATGACTCCTGAATATCAAATTAAAACGTTGCCTGATGTCTAGGTATTTTATTTCCGTGATTACGAAATGAGATAAATCATGACGCCTTCGGTGACCACGCCGATGGCGGTGCCCAGCAAAATAGAAGATGAGGCGGGTTCAATATAGGTATCGCTGCGCAGGGCAAACATCCCTGCCGCGATAGCGGAAGGCGTCGCGCCGATGATAATAACCTGTTGCATCAGGGTATGACTGAGCCCAAAGGCTAGCCCGGCCAGCGCCATCATGGCCGGCTGGATCAGGTTTTTAATACTGATGTTGGTGCAGGTTTGAATATTGACCGTCGGACGTTCACCGTAAAACAGCAGCCCAAGGGCGAAGAGTGACAGACCGCCGGCGATTTTACCCACCATTTCAACGGGTACGCTGAGCAGATGCGGCAGCTGGATCCCGGCCAGGCTGAGCAGTACGCCGGAAATGGGGATCCAGACAATGGGGTTTCTCACGGCTTTCAGCAGGTTTTGCAGGATCAACTGCCCGGCGTGGAGCTGGGGAGCCCCAGCGTCTCCGGGCTGGTCTCCCATGCGGATCAGGATGATGGTCAGAGGGATCATCAACACGCTGGTCACCAGGTTTCCGATAAGCACCCCGAGAAAGCCCTCCGGACCTATCAGCACCGCCAGCACGGGGGCGCCGAAGTAGGCCATATCGGGGAAGGCGCAAACCAGCGACTGAATCGCGCTAGTTTTAATATCATGACGAAAAACATAGCGCGAGATCAGTAGCGTAAGAAAATACGACCCCATTAGACCGATAACCAGCACCGCCATAAAGGTGAAGTTTTTTATTTTATCCGGGCTGGTATGTAATGCGCCGATAAAAAGATGAAAAGGAAGCGCAAAGCGGATAACTACCGTGGCGAGAACGGAGGCGTCCTCACGGCGGGTATAGCCGAGTTTGCCGCTAAGCCATCCGAGCAGCATGATAAATACCAACGGGAAAAGAGATTGCAAGAGCAGTGAAGGCATAAAAGGTCCTGACATATATTATCGGTTTGTTGTGCTGCCAATCTAACGATCCCCTAACATTTAAAAGGTGATAGCCATCACAGTCATCTGGCTTTAAATAATTTCGCCTTGGCTACTTTACTTACAAATAGGGAAAAGAGGATTAAATCATAGGGTTGCATTAACAGGGTTTATTATTTTAGCGGACGATAACTTTAGCTTCGTGATAATAAATTAAATTACTTAAAATAAACTTTATGGCTCAGTCACAAAGCCGACAGCGTTAATACGGTTGTCGTTTTTAGTTTTAAAGTCCTGTGTTACCGTTTCGGTGTATTTAGTTGATACGGCGTTTAGCGCTTTTGAATTCATAGTGCTGCGCAATTTTAATATTGCATCCTGACCCTACGTGACCTCTTTATTATTCAGGTAAAAATATGAAAAATAATTCACTCAACCAACCGATAGATAAAACATTGCCGAACGGGCAAGCGACTCGACTTTTCGCCAATATCGAAGTCGGCGCTGTGCCATTAACGCTGTTCATCGGTATCGCCGCGATAGTGGCGCTCTCCGCGGGCGCGGGGTTGTTGCCAAAAAACATGATTGGCGGACTGGCGGTCATCATGACCCTGGGGTTCGCGCTGGCGAAAATTGGCCGCATGGTGCCGGTGTTAAAAGATATTGGCGGTCCGGCGATTTTGTGTTTGATGATGCCCTCAGTGCTGGTCTACTTTGGCGTGTTTGAAGCGCATACGCTCGATACCGTGCATTTGCTGATGAAGGAGGCCAATCTCCTCTATTTCGTCATCGCCTGCCTGGTGGTCGGCAGTATCCTGGGAATGAACCGCACGATTCTGATCCAGGGGATGGTGCGCATGTTTGTCCCGCTGGTGGTTGGGTCCGGCGCGGCAATCGCCACCGGCCTGCTGGTGGGCAGCTTATTCGGCTACAGTCTGTATCACACCTTCTTCTTTATCATTGTGCCGATTATCGGCGGCGGCATTGGCGAAGGGATCCTGCCGTTGTCGCTGGCTTATTCGGCGATCCTCGGGCAGACGCCTGATGTCTACGTGGCCCAGCTGGCGCCGGCGGCGGTGGTGGGTAACATCTTCGCCATTATCTGCGCCGGCTTTCTGGCCCGCATGGGCGCCCGTCGCCCGGCGCTGTCCGGCAACGGGCTACTGATCCGCAGCCATGAAGATAACAGCGTCTTTGCGCAGAATCAGAGTACGCAGCCGACCGATTTTCAGCTCATGGGCGCCGGGTTGCTGATGATTTGTGCCTTTTTTATTGTCGGCGGCCTGCTGGAGAAGGTGGTGCATATTCCGGGGCCGGTGCTGATGATTCTGGCGGCGGTATTCTGCAAATATACCAAAGTTATCCCGGCGGCGATGGAGCTGGGGGCACACAGCTGCTACAAGTTCGTCTCCGCCGCGCTGGTGTGGCCGCTGATGATCGGCCTGGGCATGCTGTATGTACCGCTGGAGAGCGTGGTATCGGTCTTCTCCGTTGGCTACGTCGTGGTGTGCGGCTCAATTGTCATTGCCATGGCGCTGAGCGGGTTCTTTATCGCTTCACGTCTAAATATGTATCCTGTGGAAGCCGCCATTGTCACCAGCTGCCACAGCGGGTTAGGCGGAACGGGGGATGTGGCCATTCTCTCGGCCTCAAACCGCATGGGATTGATGCCGTTTGCACAGATTGCGACGCGTATCGGCGGGGCGTCGACGGTGATCGCCGCGACGCTATTACTGAGCTGGATGGTGTAGCCTGCCGGAGGGCAAAAAAACCTGCCAGCCGTATCGCTGGCAGGTAGACACCGAGGCTTACTCGACGGTGAGGATACGCGTGGTGTTGGTGCTGCCGATGGTGCTCATCACGTCACCCTGGGTAACAACCACCAGATCGCCGGAGACCAGGTAGCCTTTGTCCCGCAGCAGATTGACGGCATCGTGCGCAGCGGCCACCCCGTCATTCTGGCTGTCGAAGAACACCGGCGTCACCCCGCGGTAGAGGGCGGTCAGGTTCAGGGTGCGCTCGTGGCGGGACAGAGCGAAAATTGGCAGACCGGAGCTGATGCGCGAGGTCATCAGCGCGGTGCGGCCTGATTCGGTCATGGTGATGATAGCCGTGATGCCTTTCAGGTGGTTGGCGGCATACATCGCCGACATGGCAATCGCTTCTTCCACGTTGTCGAACTGGACGTCCAGACGGTGTTTGGAGACGTTGAGGCTCGGGATTTTTTCGGCGCCCAGACACACGCGCGCCATCGCGGCCACGGTTTCCGACGGGTATTGACCGGCAGCGGTTTCCGCGGAGAGCATCACGGCATCGGTACCATCCAGCACGGCGTTGGCCACGTCCATGACTTCCGCACGGGTCGGCATCGGGTTGGTGATCATCGACTCCATCATCTGGGTGGCGGTAATGACGGAACGGTTCAGCTGACGCGCACGACGAATCAGCGCTTTCTGGATGCCCACCAGCTCCGGATCGCCGATTTCGACGCCAAGGTCACCGCGGGCAACCATCACCACATCGGAGGCGAGGATCACGTCGTCCATGGCGTCCTGATCGCAGACGGCTTCCGCACGCTCGACTTTGGCGACGATTTTCGCATCACAGCCGGCATCGCGCGCCAGGCGACGGGCGTAGTTCAGGTCTTCGCCGCAGCGCGGGAAGGAGACGGCGAGATAGTCGACGCCGATTTTAGCGGCGGTGACGATATCGGCCTTGTCTTTGTCGGTCAGCGCTTCGGCAGACAGGCCGCCGCCGAGCTTGTTGATCCCTTTGTTATTGGACAACGGGCCGCCAACGGTCACTTCAGTGAAGACTTTCATCCCCTGAACTTCGAGGACTTTCAGCTGCACACGACCATCGTCGAGCAGCAGGATATCGCCAGGCACGACGTCCGCCGGCAGGCCTTTATAGTCGATTCCGACTTTCTCTTTATCGCCTTCGCCCTTGCCGAGGTTGGCGTCCAGCAGGAATTTATCGCCGACGTTGAGGAAAATTTTGCCTTCTTTGAAGGTCGATACGCGAATTTTTGGTCCCTGGAGGTCGCCGAGGATGGCCACGTGACGGCCCAGTTTTGCCGCGATCTCACGCACTTTATCGGCACGGAGCTGATGATCTTCCGGGGTGCCGTGAGAGAAGTTCATACGCACTACGTTTGCGCCCGCGGCGATAACTTTTTCCAGGTTGTTATCGCGGTCAGTTGCCGGGCCTAAGGTAGTAACGATTTTGGTTCTGCGAAGCCTTCTGGACATGTAATACTCCGTTGACTGATACAACTTTGGTGTTGCGTGAACATGGATTCGGTAGCGCCAGCCTGCAACGTCGCACAGCCGGATCGTTATCGAAGGTGTAATGGGGTACTGCTTGTTATCAACTTTTATTGATTATCACTGGGTACGAACGGTTCTTTATCAAAACGCGATTCCTTCAGCGCTTCCTTGACCCTCTTCAAGTTATCTCTGAATTTTGCCCCCCGGCGCAGGGTAAAGCCTGTCGCCAGCACGTCAATGACGGTCAACTGGGCCAGACGCGAGACCATCGGCATATAGATGTCGGTATCTTCCGGCACATCCAGGGTAATGGCCAGCGTGGCTTCCCGGGCCAGCGGCGAGCCGGGGGAGGTGAGAGCGATCACCATGGCATCGTTTTCACGCGCCAGCTGCGCCAGCTCTACCAGGCTCTTGGTTCTTCCGGTATGTGAGATAATCACCACCACATCATCGTCATCGCAATTCATACAACTCATGCGTTGCAGGACAATGTCGTCGGAATAGATGACCGGCACGTTAAAGCGGAAAAATTTGTTCATCGCGTCATGAGCGACCGCCGCCGAGGAGCCGAGGCCGAAAAAGGCGATTTTTTTTGCCTGAGTCAGCAGATCCACCGCACGATTCACCGCCGACATGTCGAGAGAATGGTGGACCTGATCTAAACTCGCCATGGCCGATTCAAATATTTTTCCCGTGTATGACTCAACGCTGTCGTCTTCATCAACATTGCGGTTAACATAGAGCGTGCCGTGCGCAAGGCTCTGGGCGAGATGCAGTTTGAAGTCAGGAAAGCCGCGGGTTTCGAGACTACGGCAGAAGCGATTGACGGTCGGTTCGCTCACTCCGGCCTCAAGGGCGAGGGCGGCGATGCTCGAATGAATGGCCTGCGCGGGGGTGGCAAGGATCACTTCCGCCACTTTGCGTTCAGATTTGCTAAGGTGTTCCAGTCGGGACTGGATTTTTTCCAGCATGTTCATTAGTAACAGGGCGCTCATCAATGGAAACGATTTCATTAATGGGTGAAATCATCGGGCGTTTTAGCAAGAATATACCCCTCCGCAAGCGCAAGCGGTGAGGAATGACGGGAAAAAATGTTGTTTTTTTTCATTACATGATCAGAGTCGTATTTTACTGACCTGAAACAGGTACAAACAACGAACAATATCAGCCAGATGCCTAAATCATCGCCGAATGTTTTCACCCTGTGCGGTTTTCCCGCTGCAAACGGAGGGGAAGGCTTTCGGGAAACAGGTAAACACAGTACAGTGCAGTGTAAGAAAATTACAAATATAGCCTGGCAAAAGCACCAGACTATCAACTGAGGAGAATGACATGGCGGTAACGCAAACGGCCCAGGCATGCGACCTGGTCATTTTCGGCGCGAAGGGCGACCTGGCGCGGCGTAAATTGTTGCCTTCCCTGTATCAGCTTGAAAAGGCGGGCCAGATCCACGCCGACACCCGGATCATTGGCGTCGGCCGTGCCGACTGGGATAAAGCGGCTTACACCAAAGTGGTGCGCGAAGCGCTGGAAACCTTCATGAAGGAAAAAATTGATGAAGGTTTGTGGGATTCCCTGAGCGGCCGCCTGGAGTTCTGTAATCTTGACGTCAATGACACCAGCGGCTTCACCCGCCTGGGTGACATGCTGGACCAAAAGAATCGCGTCACCATCAACTATTTCGCCATGCCGCCGAGCACCTTTGGCGCCATCTGTAAAGGTCTGGGCGAAGCGAAGCTCAATGCCAAGCCTGCGCGCGTGGTAATGGAAAAACCGCTGGGCACCTCGCTGGAAACCTCGCGGGAAATCAACGATCAGGTCGGCGAGTTTTTTGAAGAGTGCCAGGTCTACCGTATCGACCACTACCTCGGAAAAGAGACAGTCCTCAACCTGCTGGCGCTGCGCTTTGCCAACTCTCTGTTCGTCAATAACTGGGACTGCCGTACCATCGATCATGTGGAAATCACCGTCGCGGAAGAGGTAGGCATTGAAGGGCGCTGGGGGTACTTCGACCAGGCCGGACAGATGCGCGACATGATCCAGAACCACCTGCTGCAGATCCTGTGCATGATTGCCATGTCGCCGCCGTCCGATCTCAGCGCCGACAGCATCCGTGATGAAAAGGTCAAGGTGCTGAAATCCCTGCGCCGTATTGACCGCTCCAATGTGCGCGAGAAAACCGTTCGCGGCCAGTACACCGCCGGCTTTGCCCAGGGCAAAAAAGTGCCAGGCTACCTCGAAGAAGAGGGGGCGAACAAAACCAGCAACACCGAAACCTTCGTGGCGATCCGCGTTGATATCGATAACTGGCGCTGGGCTGGCGTACCGTTCTATCTGCGTACCGGCAAACGTCTGCCAACCAAATGTTCCGAAGTGGTGGTTTACTTCAAAACGCCGGAGCTGAACCTGTTTAAAGAGACCTGGCAGGAGCTGCCGCAGAACAAGCTGACCATTCGTCTGCAGCCGGACGAAGGGGTGGATATCCAGGTCCTGAACAAAGTGCCGGGCCTCGACCATAAGCACAACCTGCAGATCACCAAGCTGGATCTGAGCTACTCCGAAACCTTCAACCAGACGCATCTGGCCGATGCCTATGAACGTCTGCTGCTGGAGACCATGCGCGGTATCCAGGCTCTGTTCGTCCGCCGCGATGAAGTGGAAGAGGCATGGAAGTGGGTGGACTCCATCACCGAAGCCTGGGCGGCCGACCGCGATGCGCCGAAACCGTATCAGGCCGGGACCTGGGGACCGGTGGCCTCGGTGGCCATGATCACCCGCGATGGACGCTCGTGGAACGAGTTTGAGTAAGCTCGCGATCTTATCCGTCAGGGTTATTTTACCGGTAACATGATCTGACGCAGAAAGTCGCACGCTTTTTAATCTTTTAAGCCCCGTGAGGATTCACCCACGGGGCTTTTTTTATTACACTGCCTTCAGATATTTTGCCCCTGAGCGCTGGTGTTGGTGGCTTCGGGCACCAAAACACGTCATCTCGCAGCGGCCGGACAGATAAAATTTTGAGGAGCCTTTATGAATTCGACAATGTTACGGGTAACAAATCGCATTATCGAACGGTCGCGTGATACCCGCGCGGCTTACCTCGCAAGGATTAACCAGGCCAAAACCGACACCGTGCATCGTGCGCAACTGGCCTGCGGCAATCTGGCTCACGGTTTCGCGGCCTGTCAGGCCGACGACAAAGCCTCTCTGAAAAGCATGTTGCGCAACAACATCGCCATCATCACCTCCTACAACGATATGTTGTCCGCGCACCAGCCCTATGAACACTACCCGGATATCATTCGCAAAGCGCTGCACAGCGCCAATGCGGTCGGTCAGGTGGCCGGCGGCGTGCCGGCGATGTGCGATGGCGTGACCCAGGGACAGGACGGCATGGAGCTCTCTCTCCTGAGTCGCGAAGTGATCGCCATGTCCGCGGCCATCGGCCTGTCGCATAACATGTTCGATGGCGCTCTGTACCTCGGCGTGTGTGATAAAATTGTGCCCGGACTGACCATGGCCGCGCTCTCATTCGGCCACCTGCCGTCGGTCTTTATTCCCTCCGGTCCGATGGCCAGCGGCCTGCCTAATAAAGAAAAGGTTCGCATTCGCCAGCTGTACGCGGAGGGCAAAGTTGACCGCATGGCGCTGCTGGAGTCCGAAGCCGCTTCTTACCACGCGCCGGGAACCTGTACGTTCTACGGTACGGCGAACACCAACCAGATGGTGGTGGAGTTTATGGGCATGCAGTTGCCGGGCTCGTCCTTTGTCCATCCGGATGCTCCGCTGCGGGAAGCGCTGACCGCCGCCGCCGCGCGCCAGGTCACCCGCATGACCGGCAATGGCAACGAGTGGATGCCGTTGGGCAAAATGTTTGACGAAAAAGTGGTGGTCAACGGCATTGTGGCGCTGCTGGCGACCGGCGGCTCCACCAACCACACTATGCACCTGGTGGCGATGGCCCGCGCGGCGGGCATTATCATTAACTGGGATGATTTCTCCGACCTGTCAGACGTGGTACCGCTGCTGGCGCGCCTCTACCCCAACGGTCCGGCGGATATCAACCATTTCCAGGCAGCGGGCGGCGTTCCGGTTCTGGTGCGCGAGCTGCTGAAAGGCGGCCTGCTGCATGAGGACGTTCACACCGTCGCTGGCTTCGGTCTGTCGCGCTACACCCTCGAGCCGTGGCTCAACAACGGCGAGCTGGACTGGCGGGAAGGGGCGACGGCGCCGCTTGACGATCAGGTCATCGCGACATTCGAGAAACCGTTCTCCCGTCACGGCGGCACCAAGGTGCTGAGCGGTAACCTGGGACGCGCGGTCATGAAAACCTCGGCAGTCCCGGCTGAGAACCAGGTGATCGAAGCGCCGGCGGTGGTGTTCGAGAGCCAGCACGACGTGTTGCCGGCCTTCGAAGCGGGTCTGCTGGACAAAGACTGCGTGGTGGTGGTCCGTCATCAGGGGCCAAAAGCGAACGGGATGCCAGAATTACATAAACTTATGCCGCCACTTGGTGTATTATTGGACCGCCGTTTCAAAATAGCGCTGGTGACCGATGGCCGACTCTCTGGCGCCTCCGGTAAAGTCCCGTCAGCCATCCACGTCACGCCTGAAGCCTATGACGGCGGGTTGCTGGCGAAAGTGCGCGATGGCGACCTTATTCGCGTGAACGGGCAGACGGGGGAACTGACGCTGCTGGTGGACGATGCCGAACTGGCGGCGCGTCAGCCGCATATCCCTGACCTCAGCGCGTCGCGCGTAGGAACCGGTCGGGAGATGTTTGGGGCGCTGCGTGAGAAGCTCTCTGGCGCGGAGCAGGGCGCAACCTGCATCACTTTTTAAGACGATTTAATTTGTAGATCTGGCGAGAGAAAATCCTGATGAAAAACTGGAAAACAACAGCAGAAGCAATCCTCACCTCCGGTCCGGTTGTCCCGGTTATCGTAGTGAAAAAGCTGGAACACGCGGTACCGATGGCGAAAGCGCTGGTCGCGGGCGGCGTGCGCGTCCTGGAAGTGACTCTGCGCACCGAGTGCGCCCTGGAGGCGATCCGCGCGATTGCTAAAGAAGTGCCGGATGCGATTGTCGGCGCGGGCACGGTGACCAACGTCGAGCAGCTGAAAGCGGTAACGGAAGCCGGCGCGCAGTTCGCTATCAGCCCGGGGCTGACCGAATCTCTGCTGAAAGCGGCGACCGAAGACGGCACTATTCCGCTGATCCCAGGGATCAGCACCGTCTCCGAGCTGATGCTGGGCATGCAGTACGGTCTGAAAGAGTTTAAATTCTTCCCGGCGGAAGCCAACGGCGGCGTGAAAGCGCTGCAGGCGATTGCGGGTCCGTTCGGTCACATTCGTTTCTGCCCGACCGGCGGTATCTCCCCGGCTAACTACCGTGATTACCTGGCGCTGAACAGCGTGCTGTGCATCGGGGGTTCCTGGCTGGTGCCGGCCGACGCCCTGGAAGCTGGCGACTACGATCGCATCACCACCCTGGCGCGTGAAGCGGTGGAAGGCGCGAAGTAAACCGCACCTCAAGGTCAACAACCCGGTTAGCGGCAACGCGACCGGGTTTTTTTGTCTTTACCCTTCGACGATAACCGCCGCGGCGGCGGTTTTAGCCCGCGCCACAGCCTCTTCCACCGAATCGGCGACGGCGAGGGTCACCCCCAGACGACGGGTGCCGTCAATCTCCGGCTTGCCGAACAGACGCAGCTGCAGGCCAGCTCCGACGGCTGACTGCAGCTGGCCGAAGCTGACGTTCTGACTGGTCAGCTGCGGAAGGATCACCGCGGAAGCGGCCGGACCATACTGGCGGATAGCGCCGACGGGCAATCCAAGAAAGGCGCGAACGTGCAGGGCGAATTCCGAGAGATCCTGCGAAATAAGCGTCACCATTCCGGTGTCATGCGGGCGCGGGGAGACTTCGCTGAAGATCACCTCGTCGCCGCAAACGAACAGCTCCACGCCGAACAGGCCATAACCTCCCAGCGCGAGCACCACCTTGCGGGCGATATCCTGCGCGCGTTCA
Source organism: Klebsiella pneumoniae complex sp. WS1778 (assembly GCF_049472055.1). Taxonomy (NCBI): domain Bacteria; kingdom Pseudomonadati; phylum Pseudomonadota; class Gammaproteobacteria; order Enterobacterales; family Enterobacteriaceae; genus Klebsiella; species Klebsiella pneumoniae complex sp. WS1778. The sequence goes on along the minus strand of NZ_JBKGTJ010000001.1, from coordinate 1,431,300 downwards.
AGGGCCAGGTCGCTCATCTGCTGCGGCTGCCAGGACTCGCGGTAGTCGCCGTCTTCCTGACGATGGCCGACCGGGGCGCAGAAATGCACGCCATCGACGGCGCTGACGGTGAGCAGGGTGATTTCAAAGTCGAAATTTACCACCCCCTCGACGATCACCCGCCCGGCGCCGGCGCGGCCGCCCTGCTGGGCGTAGCGCCAGGCTTCGCTGAGCTGGTCAGCCGAGCGGATAAAACTCTGGCCTTTACCGGAGGAGCTCATCACCGGCTTGACGATGCACGGCAAGCCGATCTCCGCTACCGCCGCGCGGAAGGCTTCTTCACTGTCGGCGAAACGGTAGCTGGAGGTGGGGAGCTGCAGCTCTTCGGCCGCCAGACGGCGTATGCCTTCGCGGTTCATGGTGAGCTTCGCTGCCCGCGCCGTGGGGACCACTTTCTGCCCGGCCTGCTCCAGTTCGACCAGGGTATCGGTGGCGATAGCTTCGATCTCCGGCACGATGTAATCGGGTTTTTCCTGTTCGATCAGCGCGCGCAGGCTCTCGCCGTGCAGCATATTGATGACGTGGGCGCGGTGGGCGACCTGCATCGCCGGGGCATCGGGGTAGCGGTCGACGGCGATAGTTTCAATGCCCAGACGCTGACATTCGATGGCGACTTCTTTACCCAGCTCGCCGGAGCCTAACAGCATAACTTTGGTGGCTGCCGGGCGCAGCGCGGTGCCTAATACAGTCATAACTCTCTTCCGCAGTAAAAAAAGATGCGGTCGATTATAAACGAAAACGTTTGCGTCTGTCTTTATGCGCGTGAGTTGAGTCCGGAAGGGAAATTTGCTATACTGTATAAAAATACAGTACTAAGAGGCTGCAGCATGGCGGTTGAAATTAAATATGTAGTGATCCGCGAAGGTGAGGAAAAAATGTCTTTTGCCAGCAAAAAAGAGGCCGACGCTTACGACAAAATGCTCGATCTGGCAGAGGTGCTGAATGACTGGCTGGTAGCATCGCCGCTGGAAATGGACGATGCCCAGCGCGATACCATGGCGATGTGGCTGGCGGAGCGTAAAGAGGCGCTGCAGCATATTCTGCGCGCCGGCAGACTGCCGGAGCAGGATGCGACTGCGCACGATGCGCCCGCGCCGTCAACGGACGCTGAGGCTTCCCCGGCGGAAGAGGCCGCCGCGCCAGCTGCCAAAACGCGGAAAGCCAAAGCGGCCTGATGGCTGGCGGTCAGCCGCTGATGGGCTGATGGGCTGATGGGCTGATGGGCTGATGGGCTGATGGGCTGGTCGGTTGGTCGGCTGGACCCGGAGCCCCCGCCGCGCGCACCTTTGCGCATCTTTAGCCATGTCTAACATTTCCTGACATCGCGTCGTTTAGGCTGATAACAGTGTTTGTCACCTGAGAGGAAAACCATGGCTAACTGGCTAAATCAACTGCAGTCGTTGCTCGGACAGCAGGGCGCGTCGCCGTCCGGCGAGTCGTCAAAAGGGAGCGCCCTGCTGCCCGGCGCCATCGGCGGGCTGGCGGGGCTGCTGGTGGCCAGCAAATCGTCACGCAAGCTGCTGGCGAAATATGGCACCAGCGCGCTGCTGGCTGGCGGTGGGGCGGTGGCGGGTACCGTATTGTGGAACAAGTATCAGCAGAAAATGCGCGCTCAGAACACGCCCGCTCCGACACCCGAGACGGCTGCGGCGCCGACGGAGGTCGATCCGCGCAGCGTGCGGTTGATCACCGCCCTGGTGTTTGCCGCCAAAAGCGATGGTCATATCGACGATCACGAGCGGGCGAGGATTGAAGCCCAGCTTCGGGAGGCCAATATTGACGTGCAGGCCCGGGTGCTGATTGACCAGGCGCTGGCTCAGCCGCTGGATCCGCAGCGTCTCGCCGAGGGCATCGTTGACCCGCAGGAGGCGCTGGAGATCTACTACGTCAGCTGCGCGGTGATTGATATCGACCACTTTATGGAGCGCAGCTATCTCAACGCCCTGGGTGAGGCCCTGGCGTTGCCAAAAGATGTCCGGGCCGACATCGAACAGGACATCCAGTCACAAAAACAGGCGCTAAGCGTTTAAATTATCACGTTTCGCTTGCATCGCCCGCGTCTTTTGCCACCCTTATAGACACGTCATCATTCAGGCGCCACCCTGCGGCCTGAATGCTCTTGTGTCACGAAAAAGCAGCAGAAGAATAACATGCCACCTAAAGCCAAACGGATCCCTCACGCCATGACCTTGCATGGCGATACACGCATCGATAACTATTACTGGCTGCGCGACGATGAACGCGCGCGGCCTGATGTGCTGGAATATCTGCACGCGGAAAACGCCTACGGCAAGCAAGTGATGGATTCGCAGCTCAGCCTGCAGGAGCGTCTGCTGAAAGAGATTATCGACCGCATTCCGCAGCGGGAAGTCTCTGCCCCCTATAGTAAAAACGGCTTTCGCTACCGGCAGGTGTATGAGCCGGGCTGCGAATACGCTATCTACCAGCGACAGTCGGTGCTGAAAGAAGAGTGGGACGAGTGGGAGATCCTGCTTGATGCCAACCAGCGGGCGGCAAAGAGCGAGTTTTACACCCTGGGCGGGCTGGGTATTGCGCCCAACAACCAGTTGATGGCGGTGGCGGAAGATTATCTCTCCCGTCGCCAGTACGGTCTGCGTTTTTGCGACCTCAGCAACGGCGAGTGGTATCCGGAGACCCTGGAAAATGTCACCTCCGGCTTTGCCTGGAGCAATGATTCACGCTTTGTGTGGTACGTGCGTAAACATCCCACCACGCTGCTTCCTTATCAGGTCTGGCGCCACACCGTCGGGACGCCGGCGCAGAGCGACGTGCTGGTCTACGAGGAAAAAGATGAGACCTTCTACGTCAGCGTGCATAAAACCACATCCCAGCAGTTCGTGGTGATTTATCTCTCCAGCGCCACCACCAGCGAAGTACTGCTGCTCAACGCCGAACTGCCAGACGCTGAGCCGGTCTGCTTCCTGCCGCGGCGTAAAGATCATGAATATAGCCTCGATCACTATCAGCACGCCTTCTATCTGCGATCCAACCGGGACGGGAAGAATTTTGGTCTCTATCGTACCGTGCTACGCGATGAAGATCAGTGGACCACGCTGATCCCGCCGCGTCACGACGTGATGCTTGAAGGATTTACCCTGTTTACCGACTGGCTGGTCGTCGAGGAGCGTCAGCGCGGCCTGACCAGTCTGCGGCAGATTAACCGCAAGACCCGGGAGGTGGTGGGGATCGCCTTTGACGATCCGGCCTATGTCACCTGGCTTGCCTATAATCCGGAGCCCGAAACGTCGCGCCTGCGCTACGGCTACTCCTCGATGACGACGCCCGACACCCTGTTTGAACTGGATATGGATACCGGCGAACGACGGGTGATCAAGCAGCAGGAGGTAAAGGGGCTGGACACCCGCTGCTATCAGAGCGAGCACCTGTGGGTGACCGCCCGCGATGGCGTCGAAGTCCCGGTCTCGCTGGTCTACCATCGCGACCATTTTCGTAAAGGGAGCAATCCGCTGCTGGTCTATGGCTATGGCTCGTATGGCGACAGTATCGATGCCGATTTCAGCGCCAGTCGGCTGAGCCTGCTCAACCGCGGCTTTGTCTACGCCATCGCCCATGTCCGCGGCGGCGGCGAGCTGGGTCAGCAGTGGTATGAGGACGGTAAATTCCTGTGTAAGAAAAATACCTTTAACGACTATCTCGACGTCTGCGACGCGCTGCTGGCTCAGGGGTACGGCGACCCGCGGCTCTGCTATGGCATAGGCGGCAGCGCCGGCGGGATGCTGATGGGGGTGGCCGTTAACGAGCGTCCAGAGCTGTTCCACGGCGTGATAGCCCAGGTGCCGTTCGTCGACGTGGTAACCACCATGCTGGATGAGACCATTCCGCTGACGACCGGCGAATTTGAAGAGTGGGGGAATCCGCAGGATGAAACCTATTACCACTACATGAAAAGCTACAGCCCCTACGACGGCGTGAAGGCGCAGGCGTATCCGCATATGCTGGTGACCACCGGGCTGCACGATTCCCAGGTGCAATACTGGGAGCCGGCGAAGTGGGTGGCAAAACTGCGTGAACTGAAAACCGACGATAACCTGCTGCTGCTTTGCACCGATATGGACTCCGGGCATGGCGGAAAATCCGGGCGCTTTAAAAGCTATGAGGGGGTGGCGCTGGAGTACGCCTTTTTCATCGCCCTGGCGCAGGGGACACTGCCGGGGAAAGCGGCAGTGTAGGGGCTATTCCCCAAGGTAATGCTTGAGCGTGAGGCGTAGTTCTGGGCTCATGCGGTCGAGATTGTTGAATAACCAGCGCAGATAGCCTGGATCGTTTTCAGCAATCTCGGCGACGGCTTTACCGCGATATTTGCCGAAGGTAAAGGTGGTGAGCAGCGCCGGCCGACCTGTGATATCGGCCATTTCGTCAGGCGTCCAGCCGGAAACGTTGATGATATCCAGCAGCAGCGCAGCGGTGATATAGCAGTCATACAGCGCCCGGTGGTGATGCAGCCCCGGCGGCGTGGCCACGTTCAGCTTACGTGATTTATAGAGCCCCATATTACTGTATTTGATCCCCGGCCACAGCCGGCGGGCCAGCTTCATCGTACAGATCCACTCGCCATGCATCTCCGGTAGCACCCGACGATCGAAGCTGGCGTTATGCGCGACGTACCACGGGCTGCCATGATAGTGCGGAATAATCTCCTCAATCCACGGCTTATCGGCGACCATCTCTTCGGTAATCCGGTGGATAGCCATCGCCTGCGGGCTGATGGGGCGGTCAGGACGCACCAGATGACTCATGGGATTGGTGATTTGCCCGTCGACAATGTCGACCGAGGCGATTTCAACGATGCCCCCCTGCAGTCCGCAGGTTTCGGTATCAATGACGCGCAGCATGGCTCGCTCCAGAGCAAAACAATAAGCGTAAAGTAATTGGCCGGGCTTGCCAACCGACGGCGAGGAGGCAAGTAGGCATTATTTCTGTTTCGGCTCCCAGGGCAGGCGGGACAGTGAAACGGAGGCCAGCCGATGGGCGATCAGCCGTTCGCGGAACCAGTCGCGCAGATGGGCGGGCTGTTCACGCTCGACCAAATCAGCGACCACCGGCATATTATACCGCTCTTTAAAGGCGACGCCGGCGGCGGCGAGATCGACGTTAACTTTATCCATCTCATCTTGCGAAATTTTGGCCAGATTTCTTTCCATCATACACTCCACTCTGCTTGTAAACCCGGTCAGGGCCTGACGCCCGGCTCGACTCTGCCATTATACAGGGTTATTCTCTGTGCTACAGACATAACAAAAGGGAATGACGAATATGCGACTTCTTGCTGGACGCGCATTGCGCCTCTCCGTTGCGTTTGCCGGGCTATTAACCGCGGCGGGCGCGCTCGCCCACGCTCACCTGGAGCAGCAGATCCCCGCCGCTGGGGCGCAGCTGGCGGCCTCCCCGCAGACGTTGACGCTCAGTTTCTCCGAAGGCATTGAACCCGCGTTCAGCGGAGTGACCGTCACCGGCCCTCAGCAGCATGCGGTGGCCACCGGCAAACTGACCCGCAGCGCCGACAACCCCGCCCAGGTCACCGTGCCTGTAGCGGAAACCTTGCCGCCGGGAGAATACACGGTGGCTTGGCATGTGGTCTCAGTGGATGGCCATAAAACCAAAGGGCAATACACCTTTAGCGTGAAGTAAGCGATGCTGACCGGGCTCTACATTACTCTGCGCTTTGGGCACTTTATCACCCTGATGCTGGCTTTTGGCTGCGTGCTGTATGGCGCCTGGTGGGCGCCGGTGCCGCTGCGACGCGTACTGATGCTGCGCTTCTATCCGCTGCTGCGCCCGCTGCTGCTGATCGGCGCCCTCTCTACCCTGGCGCTGTATCTGCTGCAGGGGGGATTGATGGGCGACGGCTGGGCGGATGTCTGGCAACCCGCCGTCTGGCGGGCGGTGGCGGGCACCCGCTTCGGCGGGGTGTGGATTTGGCAGATCCTGCTGGCGTGGATCGCCCTCGCCGTAGTGTGGATCCGTCCCCGACATGGCGCTCGCCAGCTGGTGGCCCTGCTGGCGGCCCAGCTGCTGCTTTCCGCTGGGGTAGGGCATGCCGCCATGCATGATGGTTTACTCGGCGCCCTGCAGCGGACTAATCATGCTGTCCACCTCTTCTGCGTTGCCAGCTGGTTCGGCGGCCTGTTGCCCTTTATCTATTGCCTGCGCCTGGCGCAGGGGCGCTGGCGGCAGGCCGCGGTCTATACCATGGCGCGCTTTTCACGTTACGGGCATCTGGCCGTCGCCGGCACCCTTGCCAGCGGGGCGATCAATGCGCTGTTGATCCAGGGAGGGATGATTGGCGCATCGCCCTGGGGACGTCTGCTGTTGATCAAATGTGCGCTGGTGGCCGGGATGGTGGTAATTGCGTTAGTGAACAGGTATGTTCTGGTACCGCGCATGTCGGCAAGCGGTTCGCGGGCGGAAAGTCTGATCCTGCGAACCACGCAGGCTGAGATAGGGCTGGGCGCGCTGGCGCTGCTGGCCGTCAGTCTGTTTGCCACTTGGGAACCTTATTGAATTAACTGGCAAAATCATGAAAAAAATTGTTCTGACCATGTTGTTACTGGCAAGCTCCGGCGCTGCACTGGCGGCGCCGCAAATTATCACCGTGAGCCGCTTTGAGGTAGGGAAGGAGAGCTGGGCGTTCAACCGTGAAGAAGTGATGTTGACCTGTCGTCCGGGCAATGCCCTTTACGCTATCAACCCGAGCACCCTGGTCCAGTATCCGCTCAATGAGGTGGCTGAGCAGCAGGTCAAAGCCGGCAAAACCACCGCCCAGCCGATCTCAGTGATCCAGATCGACGATCCGCAGCATCCTGGGCAAAAAATGAGCCTCGCGCCGTTTATCGAGCGCGCGCAGAAGCTCTGCTAGATTTTCGCGCTATCTCGCTGTAATGGCATAAAAAAAACCGCCCTTGCCGGACAACGGCAGTGGCGGTTTTTTTGCTGGCAGCGCCCACTTTTCCAGGAATTATTCGGCCACATTGGCCGCAGACTGGAAAAGCTGACGCGTTAAACTATTCTTATAGTGCAAGGCGACTTAGCCTGCATTAATGCCAACTTTTAGCGCACGGCTCTCTCCCAAGAGCCATTTCCCTGGACCGAATACAGGAATCGTATTCGGTCTCTTTTTATCTTAATCTGTCTGCTTTCGCGATCACCAGCGACATCCTGTCAGTCAATTCAGTCAATCACCAGGCTGGCTTCTGGATGTCCCGTTATAGCACACCGTTTTTAGCATACACAATTCATTTACACACAAATTGCATCCTGCGGAAGAACGGTATGGGGAAGGCGGAACCGTAAGCGAGGGGAGAGGAAAAGAAAAAACCTGCACCTAAACAGGCCCGGCGTGCAGGTTAACTGGCGGGCCAACATCGGAAGGCTGCTAGTATACATATTTGTATGATAAATAGAATAAACAAAACCTTATTGATTTGGCAATTCATGCGATTAGCCGTCCGCGCCCCCCGAAATGGCGGGAAATAATATTGAGGGGTGTAGTTTCGGGCGTCCGGTATTATTCCGGAACGCTGAAGGTGGGAAATATCTGACTTTCCAGATAGCAGAGTAGAAGCCAAATTTCATTGCTGAAAATAAACCATATGCTGCCCAGCAGCACGACCGCCAGAATAATCAGCAGGAAAATTTCGGTTTTACTTATCATGCTAACGACTATCCAGTGGTCTGCGGGGACCATGATAGTAGCGAAATAAGAACATAATAAGCAAACGCCGCGTGACGGGGCGAGTTCACTGGTCGTGAAATTACTCGCCCGGCAGTGGCTGCGTCAATATTGCCACCTGCTCCGCCAGCTGATCCAGCAGCTGGAATCGACGCCGGTATTCGGCCCGTTTTTTACTGGCGATGCTCTCCAGCGGTTTTCTTTCCAGACGCAGCGGTAGCTGCCAGCGCCAGGGGCTTTCCGGCTTGCCGTCGATGGATTGCCAGAATTCGTCGTAGCTGGCGTGGAAATGGCGCCCCTTGCTCAGGCGATAGCGCAGGGCGCGAAACACATGGCCATTATCGCTAACGCCGTAAATCGCTGCGATATGGCTGCGAGCGGCCAGCAGCCAGATAAACTCCAGCAGCAGGCGCTTCGGGAACAGACCGTAGCAGGCGCGGGTCGCCTGCTTGATCACCTCATGAGAAACGTGGCGTCGCGGTCCCTGCAAGCCGCCGATGACCAGCTGCCAGGCTTCGCCATCCCAGGTCACGCTGAAGGTGGCGCTGGCCAGCAGGGTATGATCGCTGTCGCGCAGCCACAGGGTGGTTTCACCCTCACGCTCGGCCTTCCCGGCCGAAGAGGCCGAGAGGGAAAACTGGCGCTGATCCTTTCCATTGAGCGTCAGCAACGGGACCTCGCACACCGCGGTCATGGCATGCGCCAGCCGGGAACTGCGCAGGGTATCGACATAGCGATAATGGCTTATTACCGCCATCGCTCGCTGCCAGGCGTTGAGATCGCGCGTTAGATATTGACGGTGCACTTTCCCCGGCAGCGTCGCCTGCGCCGCCAGCAGCTGGTTAAAATCGTCACGAGCGCTCAGCGCCTCCAGCATCGCTTTGGTCGGGCTATAAAATAATGCCGTGCGCAGCAGAAATTTAAAGCGGTAATTTTTCTGCCGCCATATAGGTGCGGGTGTTAATCTACCCATCACCAGATCGGCAATGAGATGCGAGCGCGGCGTAAGCACGCTGGATGAATGCAGGCTATTGTCTGTCACGATAAACACCTCGTTGTTATTTCCTGCTATTTTAAAACGAGGCGCTGATAAGCTTAATCCTCTGGCCGACTATATTTGCCATTTGTTTAAAATCGATTGAGGTGTAAATAAAAAACAGCGGCTATAAGTTGGAATTACCTATAATTACAGCAGAGAGGTAATTATATGTATCAGCGTATTAATGGCAGAGACTGGCGTAATATCTGGCTGATGGGCGATCTGCATGGCTGCTTTGCGCTGCTGATGGCGCGCCTGCGCCGACTGCGCTTTGATCCCTGGGCCGATCTGCTGATCTCGGTGGGCGATCTGATCGATCGCGGGCCGCAAAGCGCTGACTGTCTCGGCCTGTTGCGCAGCCGCTGGTTCCGGGCTGTGCGCGGGAATCATGAGCAGATGGCGCTGGAGGCGCTGGAGAGCGGAGATATGACGCTCTGGCAGATGAACGGCGGCGACTGGTACGCCCGGAGCAACGTGCGGCAGCGGTCTGACGTCGATCGCCTGCTGGCGCGCTGTCAGCGGCTGCCGTTGATTATTGAAGTGGAGTGCGCAAAAGCGCGGCATGTGATCGCCCATGCCGATTATCCGGCGCCGGTCTATCGCTGGCAGCAGCCGGTGGATCCCCAGCGGGTCCTGTGGAGCCGCCATCGTCTGAGTGAACATCTGGCGGGGCGTCATGGCGCTATCGCCGGGGCTGACCATTTCTGGTTTGGCCATACGCCGCTTCGCGCGCGTTATGACTACGACAATCAACACTATATTGACACCGGCGCTGTGTTCGGCGGCACGCTGACGCTGGTGGCGCTGCAGTCGGCAGACTAAAAGTCACTGTATTCGCTGGCGGGTTGCCAGAAGCCGTCAATAAAATCTTCTATCGGGTAGCAGCCGCCGTGGCGGATCCGCTGATCTTCCATCGCCACCAGGCACTGCGTTTCCTCGCGGTAGACGTCAACCACAATGTCCTCGCAGCCGCCATCCAGATAGCAAATAAACAACACTAAGGCAAACATCCTGGCCTCATGTTCGGGGGGACATACTGTTTAGTGTAGGGGATGACGGCGGGACGGGGAAATAAATAACCCGTCTCAGGCGACGGGTTCATTGGCGTCAGGCAAGGCGCATGACCCAGGCATCGGACTGGCGGTCGTAATGTTTACGGTAGAGGACGGAATGTTCACCATTGAGAATCGCGGGAACGCTGGTGTCGGCATCCCAGGCGTCAAGCTGCATACATAAATCTGGATCGGATTTGCAGGGAATGCTTAACGTTCGCTCACCCTGATGTTCACCATGCAGTTCGGCATCGTCTATCTCAAACGCGCCGATGCGGACATTGGTTTTACTCATCGCTTCACCCCATTTTTTCAGCTGAGTTGTGGTACGACCAGTTGCGGTCGTCATTTTTCAGCGTAGTCAATGGGGGGAAAACCGCCAGTCAAAAAGTGCGTATTTTTTGCGCGGCGTCACACCTTGCCGGCAAAAAGTTTCCCATCGCGTACCAGCTCGCGCGGGTAACTGTTCTTCAGACGGGAGCCGACGCGCTTGGCCAGGCCCAGCGGCACGCCCTGGAAGGTGACAATGGCTTCATCCTGCGCTGGCGGGGTTTGCGGATAGACGTCGCGTCCGCGATACCATTCCTCCGCTTCCTCCAGCGTCAGCTCGAAGGCGCGCTGCGGCGCGGCAAAGGCAATAACCGCCTCATGCTGCCAGCGGTAACCCTTATTGTGCAGTTCCGCCAGACGCACGCCAATGCGCGAAAACCGCACCTGACCAAACAGAGGCTCCATAGACTGCGGAAATAGCCACAGCTCTTTATCCCGTTGCCACAGCGTGTGGCTCGCGTCCCATTCCAGCCCGACAGCGCGGGCGGCGGCGGTCGCCGCGGCGGCCTCCCGGCCCTTCAGCGGCGCAAACGGGAACTTGCCGACCTTGTAGCCCGGCGCCGGGAGCGGATCGATAGCCGCCGTCTTGCGCAAGCGGGCGACAAAGAAGCCTTCACAATCGTAGATCTGCGGGAAAACATGCAGAAATCCCTCGGCGGTTAAGGCATCGGCCGCGCCGGGAAACAGCTCTCCCAGCGGCTGGATCGCCACCGCCTGCGGGTAGCGGGACAGCAGCCAGTGAATGACGGACTGATTTTCTTCGCGGTTCAGGGTGCAGGTCGAATAGACCAGCGTCCCGCCGGGGCGCAGGGCATGGAAAGCGCTGTCGATAAGCTCGCGCTGGGTGGCGGCGATGTCGAGGTTGCTCTCCGGCGACCAGTTTTTCAGCGCGTCCGCATCTTTGCGTACCACCCCTTCGCCGGAGCAGGGGGCATCAAGCAGAACGGCGTCGAAGGCTTCGGGCAATGCCGCGCCGAACACCCGGCCGTCGAAATGGGTCAGGGCGACGTTGCTGATGCCGCAGCGGCTGATGTTGGCATGCAGCACTTTCACCCGGCTGGCGGAGAACTCATTCGCCAGGATGCCGCCCGCATTGCCCATCCGGGCGGCGATCTGGGTGGTTTTCGACCCCGGAGCGGCAGCAACGTCCATGACTCGTTCAGGCTGCGGGTTATCGGCGAACAGGGCGGCGACCGGCAGCATTGAGCTTGCTTCCTGTATATAGAACAGACCGCTGAGATGTTCGGCGGTGCTGCCCAGCGGCAGCGCGTCGTCGTCGTCCCGCTCGATCCAGAATCCCTCCTCGCACCAGGGGACCGGCGTCAGCTGCCAACCATAGGGGGCGACCAGAGAGAGAAAATCATCGACGCTGATTTTCAGCGTATTGACGCGAATACTTCGGCGTAGCGGGCGCTGACAGGCGGCGATAAATTCGTCGAAAGAGAGGTGCGCCGGCATCGCCGCGCGCATTTGAGCGAGAAACGCTTCAGGGAAATAGACAGTATTTTCGGCCACAGGCAGCGCACCACAGAAAAAAAGGGTGCGCAGTTTAGCACAAACGCCCCGGTGCAGGACACCGGGGCGTGAGGTTTGTGTCTGCCCGCGCCCGGCGTTTGCCGGGGCGGGAGAAGGGGAGGCGAGGATTACTGCGGCAGGGCGGTGCCCCACTCCCGCCACTCTTTCGGCTCGCTCTCCAGCAGCAGGAAGTGCTTGCCGTCCTGGGCCTTCGGCGCCAGAGGCGTACCCGGCGGCGTGGCAAAGGCGATCCCGCCGCGGATAAACTGATTGAAGGTCCCGGTTTTCACCACGCCGCCAACCAGGCCGAAGTCGAGGCTGTAACCCGAGGCCAGCCAGAACACCGAGTTATTGCGCACCAGGTACTGGTAGCGCTTGCTGATGCGCATCTTAACCATGACCCGGTCAGACATCGATCCCAGCGACAGACCGGTCACCGTCCCGACTTCCAGGCCGCGGAACAGCACCGGCGTACCGATGCCGAGCGATCCGGCCTCCGGTGCTTCCACCACGATATTCAGGCCGTCGATATAGCGCGAGTCGCTGATCGTCGTATCCTGGATCTCAAAGTCGCGGCGCGCCGGGCCGCGTCCGGGCTCAACGTTAATATAGGACTGGAACAGGGTGTCGAGATGCTCCACGCCCGCGGCGGAGATCTGCGGGGTGATCACCGAGAAGCGGGTCCCGGCGCGGGCAAACGTGCCGACGTATTCCGGATAAAGCACGGCTTTCGCCTGCACCTCGTTTTTGGCGGTGATCAGCTCCAGCGACTGGATCTGACCGATATCGATGCCGAGATAGCGAATCGGCATCCCGGCCGCCATCTTCCCGGCGTCGAACGCATGCAGGGTGATCTGGCCGCCCACGGCGCGCGCCGCCGTTTCAGAAGCGTAAAGGATACGTTTGTTATTCAGCCGCGCATTGGCGCTGCTGCCGTTGAGGTTATCGAAACTGATCGCCCCTTTTATGGCGCGGGCCAGCGGCGAGGCCTGAACGGTGAGTCCGTTGCCGTCAAGTTTAACCTTCGCACCCCCTTCCGCCCAGAAGACGCTGTTGTTGGTCAGCAGGTAGCGGTATTCCGGCTTGATATGCAGATCGATATCGAAAGCGTCTTTGCGCGGTTTCACGGCGATGATCTCGCCGACGGCGAATTTACGATACAGCACCACCGAGCCAGCCTGAACGTCAGGCAGCGTCTCAGCGGAGAGGCTCAGGGTGGTGGTCGGCACTTCGCTCAGGCTGTTTTCCTGCGCCTTTTCGAGGTTGGCGTACAGCGGATAGCTGCTCTGCATTTCGCCTTTTTCACCCGGGATCACCCGGATCCCGCCGTTCACCCATTCGCTGGCGCTGGCGCCCAGCACCTGCACGCCATCAAGTCCCACTTTGACGTCCAGACGACTGTTCACCACAAACTTGCTGTCGCCGCGAATCAGATCGCGGTATTCCGGGGCAATCGCCACCTGGAAGGTTACCCCTTTGGCCGTCAGCTTGCGCTCCAGCACCTGGCCGACTTTCACTCCGTGAAGCACCAGCGGCTGGCCGCCGTCGATCCCGTAGCTCTCCGGCGCCGAAAGGGTGACGGTGGCGACATTGGGCTCCTCCAGCAGCGCTTTATCCGCTGGCATGACGGAGAAGTGATTACGCGGCTCGCCTTCGCCGGGCACCAGCTCAAAGGTATTGCCGGTGAGCAGGGCGCTGACGCTGGGGTTATCGAGGGAGATCTTCGGCTTCTTCATCTGAATCAACGTTTTCTCCCGCAGCAGGGTCACCACGCTTGGATCGACGGTCATCTCGCCAGTGACTTTGCCGCCGGGGTTAAGATTCAGTTTGCTTAACTGGCCCACTTCCAGCCCCTGATACATCAGCGGCGTCGAGCCCGCTTTCAGGCCGTCGCCGTCAGGCAGGTCAAGGGTCACCACCACCCCGCGCTGGCTGTGCGCCAGGTCTTCATACAGATGATAGTCATCGTTTTGCGACGCGACCTGCGAATCGGCAGGGGAGTCAAAGGCGATGGCACCGTTCACCAGCGCGGAAAGGTTCTCCAGCTGCACTTTGGCCCCGCTCAGGCCGACATCGGCTTTGATCCCCGAGACGTTCCAGAAACGGCTGCCTTTTTTCACCAGGTTGGTGAACCGGCGCTCGATCAGCACATCAATGGTGACCCCCTGATTATTATCATTCAGCGTGAAGTCATACACCCGCCCGACCGGGATCTTACGGAAGTAGACCAGCGAGCCGCTGCTCAGAGAGCCAAGGTCGGGCGCCTGCAGGTGGATCATCAGCTCGCCGTTGTTGATACGGTATTTTGGCTGAGTGTCGAGGGCGACGAAGTGATCTTCGGGTTCGCCCTTGCCCGGCATCATGCCGATATAGTTCCCGCCCACCAGCGCATCAAGGCCCGACACGCCGGCCAGAGAGGCTTTCGGCGTGACCAGCCAGAACTGCGTATCTTTGCGCAGCGCCTCTTTCATATCGCGCTTGATGCTGGCGGAAACTTCAATCTTGCTCAGGTCTTTACTGAGACTAATATCCTGGACGGTACCGACTTCCACCCCCTGATAGCGGATAGGCGTCCGCCCCGGCACGATGCCGTTAGCAGACTGGAAATCGATAGTAATCGTCGATCCGCGGTCGTCAAAGCTGGTCCAGATGAGCCAGGCGGCAATCAGCAGCGCGATGACCGGCAACAGCCAGAATGGCGAGATACGACGTTTGGTTTTTATTCTGGCTTCAGTCTGCGAAGCGGGCGTTTCCTGACTCATGTGCGTCCCAAAGTAAGCGGCTGTCCAGCCATTCAACTGCAAGAATAGTTAAAATTACCGCGCCGCCAAAGTAAACCGCGGCCGGCCCCATCGTAAAGGCGAGGAGCTGATCGCGATTAATGAGCGACATGGTGAGTGAGATAACAAACAGATCCAGCATCGACCAGCGGCCAATCCAGGTTATCAGCCGCAGCAGCAGGATGCGGGTGCGCAGCCCCTGCTCGCACTTGAATTGTATGCTGAGCAGCAGGGTAAATAACACTATAACTTTGGTGAATGGCACCAAAATACTGGCGATAAATACCACGCCGGCAATGGCGATATTGCTGCTGGCGAGGGAGATGATCCCGGAAAGGATGGTGTCTTCCTGGCGCGCGCCGTTGACGTAGATGATAGAGATCGGCAGCAGGTTGGCCGGTAGGAGGAAAACCAGCGAGGCAATCAGCGCCGCCCAGCTGCGCTGCAGGCTCTGCGGCCGGCGATGGTGCAGCGGCGTGTGGCAGCGTCGGCAGCGGCCGCGGGCGTCGCGGTAGCCGGTGTAGTGGCAGCCGGTGCACACCTGCAGATTGTTATCGGCGCGGGTCGCCGGCCGTTCGGGATAGAAGCGCTCCCATAGCTCTTCGACGTTCATATGGATAAGCGTCAGGATACTCAGCAGCGTCAGGGAGATAAACGCCACCAGGCCGATGCCGGGCTGCAGAAAGGCGTAATCCTGCACCTTGATGGAGGCGACGCCGATGCCCACCAGATAGATATCCAGCATCACCCACTCCTTGAGCTTATCGAGCATTAGCAGCACCGGGCGCAGGTTCATCCCCAGCACGTTGCCCAGCCACAGATAGCTAATCGAGACCACCAGCAGTACCGGGGCGACCACCGCGCAAAACAGCACCATCGCGGCGGTAAGCGGGTCGCCCTGCGCGGTCATCTGCCAAATCCCCTGCAGGACGTTGGCGTCAATGCGAACCCCCAGCAGGTGAAGGCGCAGTAGGGGTTCGGACCAGGCAAAGGGCATTAACAGCAGCATGGCCAGGGCCATGCTGCCCAGACGGGTCAGCGACCAGTCGCGGCCATCGCGCACCTTCGCGTTACAGCGTGGACACCAGGCGCTTTGGTTGCGTTTGAGCACCGGTAAGCGGAACAGCATGTCACACTGCGTACAGCGCTGATAATGCGCATAGGGAAGCGGCGTGCTGACGGCATGCACGACCATCTTATTCGCAGGCTTAAGGGTGGGTGTTTTTATCGGCATTTATTACGTACAGGAATGAATGTATCTCACTATCTTAACCTATGAATGAATTCATCTTGAGCCCAAGCGCATTTAATGCTTATTTTAGTAGGCTGTACGTATGAGGCAGTAAGACAACCAAGTGAAGATATAATGAGCAAAACAGAATTTTACGCGGATTTGAACCGCGATTTCCAGGCATTAATGGCAGGTGAAACCAGTTTTCTGGCGATGATCGCTAATACCAGCGCGCTGCTGTTTGAACGACTGGGCGAGGTCAACTGGGCCGGTTTCTATCTTCTGGAAGGCGATACCCTGGTGCTGGGGCCGTTCCAGGGCAAACTGGCCTGCGTCCGGATCCCGGTTGGGCGCGGCGTATGCGGCGCGGCGGTGGCGCAAGCCCAGGTGCAGCGCGTCGAGGACGTCCACGCCTTTGACGGCCACATTGCCTGCGATGCCGCCAGTAATTCGGAAATTGTCTTCCCCCTGCGCGTGAACGACCAGATTATCGGCGTGCTGGATATCGACAGTCCGGCTTACGGCCGCTTCACTGCTGAAGATGAGCAGGGGTTGCGCACGCTGGTCGAGCATCTGGAAAAACTTATCGCGGCCACTGATTATCAAAAAATCTTTACCCGTGTCGTGGGATAATCAACGGATAACGTAGCATTTAGCGAGGACGTCATTATAATGTCGCCTGTTCATGCCTGCGGCTTGTTGGCTACGTCCGTTGTAATCAGGAAATTTCATGGAAAATCAACCTAAGTTGAATAGCAGTAAAGAAGTTATCGCCTTTCTGGCCGAACGTTTCCCTCAGTGCTTCAGCGCTGAAGGCGAAGCGCGCCCCCTGAAAATCGGAATTTTTCAGGATCTCGTTGAGCGAGTGGGTGGTGAGATGAATCTCAGCAAAACCCAGCTTCGCGCTGCATTACGTCTCTATACCTCGAGCTGGCGCTATCTCTACGGCGTAAAAGCCGGCGCTATCCGCGTTGACCTGGACGGCAACCCGTGCGGCGAACTGGAAGAGCAGCACATTGCCCATGCGCGTCAGCAGCTGGAAGAAGCGAAAGCTCGCGTTCAGGCGCAGCGCGCTGCCCAGCAGGCGAAAAAACGCGAAGCCGCTGCCGCTGCAGGCCAGCCGGATGAAGGCGTTCGCCGCGAGCGTAAACCGCGTCCTCAGCAGCCGCGTCGTAAAGAGGGCGCTGAACAGCGTAAACCGCGTCCTGTTGCGGCCAAAGCTCCGCGTGAAGAGCGTCTTACTCCGGTATCGGATGTTTCCGTTCTGACCGTCGGCCAGGCGCTGAAGGTAAAAGCAGGCAATAACGCAATGGACGCCACCGTTCTGGAAATCACCAAAGATGGCGTTCGTGTACAGCTGACTTCTGGTATGTCAATGATTGTACGCGCAGAACACCTGGTGTTCTGAAACGGAGGCCGGGCCAGGCATGAACACATTTTTTAAAATCACCGCGCTTGCGGGCCTGCTGGCAATAGCAGGCCATGCCTTCGCTGTTGATGAAATAACCCGTGCAGATCAAATCCCCGTGCTGAAAGAAGAGCCGCAGCACGCGACGGTGAGCGAGCGCGTGACGTCGCGCTTTACCCGCTCTCACTACCGTCAGTTCGATCTCGACAACGCCTTCTCGGCAAAAATTTTTGACCGTTATCTGAACCTGCTGGACTACAGCCATAATGTGCTGCTGGCCAGCGATGTGGCGAAGTTCGCGGCGAAAAAAGACCAAATCGGCGACGAACTGCGCACCGGGAAACTGGATGTCTTCTACGACCTCTACAACCTGGCGCAGCAGCGCCGCTTCGAGCGCTATCAGTATGCTTTGAAGGTGCTGGAACGTCCGATGGACTTTACCGGCAACGACAATTTCAACCTTGACCGCTCCAAAGCGCCGTGGCCGAAAGACGAGGCCGAGCTGAACAAGCTGTGGGACGCCAAGGTTAAATTTGACCAGTTAAGCCTGAAGCTGGCGGGAAAAGACGATAAAGAGATCCGCGACACCTTAACCCGTCGCTACAAGTTCGCTATCCGTCGTCTGGCGCAAACCAACAGCGAGGATGTCTTCTCGCTGGCGATGACCGCCTTCGCCCGCGAAATCGACCCGCACACCAACTATCTGTCGCCGCGCAATACCGAGCAGTTCAACACCGAGATGAGTCTCTCACTCGAAGGGATCGGCGCTGTGCTGCAGATGGATGATGACTACACGGTGATTAATTCGCTGGTGGCCGGTGGTCCGGCTGCGAAGAGCAAAGCGATCAGCGTCGGCGACCGCATCGTCGGCGTCGGCCAGACCGGGAAGTCGATGGTCGATGTCATTGGCTGGCGTCTGGATGACGTCGTGGCGCTAATTAAAGGGCCGAAGGGCAGCAAGGTTCGCCTTGAGATCCTGCCGGCAGGCAAAGGGGCCAAGACGCGTATCGTCACCCTGACCCGCGAGCGCATCCGGCTGGAAGATCGCGCGGTGAAGATGTCGGTGAAAACCGTTGGTAAAGAAAAAGTCGGCGTGCTGGATATCCCGGGCTTTTACGTTGGCCTGACCGATGATGTGAAGGTGCAGCTGCAGAAGCTGGAAAAACAGAACGTCAGTAGCATCGTTATCGATCTGCGCAGCAACGGCGGCGGGGCGCTGACCGAAGCGGTATCGCTGTCGGGGCTGTTTATTCCGTCCGGCCCGGTGGTGCAGGTGCGGGATAACAATGGCAAGGTGCGCGAAGACAGCGATAACGATGGCGTAGTCTATTACAAAGGGCCGCTGGTGGTGCTGGTTGACCGCTTTAGCGCCTCGGCGTCTGAGATCTTTGCCGCCGCAATGCAGGATTATGGCCGCGCGCTGATCGTTGGCGAGCCGACCTTCGGCAAAGGTACCGTACAGCAGTATCGCTCGTTGAATCGTATCTACGATCAGATGCTGCGTCCGGACTGGCCGGCGTTAGGTTCCGTGCAGTACACCATCCAGAAGTTCTACCGCATTAACGGCGGCAGTACTCAGCGCAAAGGCGTTACGCCGGATATCATGATGCCAACCGGCAATGAAGATCGCGAAACCGGCGAGCAGTATGAAGACAACGCGCTGCCGTGGGATAGCATCAACGCGGCCACCTACGTGAAGTCCGGGGATCTGACCCCATTTGGACCGGAACTGCTCAAGCGCCACGACGAGCGTATTGCCCAGGATCCTGAGTTCCAGTACATCATGAAGGATATTGCCCGTTATAACGCGATGAAGGACAAACGTAACATCGTCTCTCTGAACTACGCTCAGCGTGAAAAAGAGAACGAAGAGGATGATGCGATTCGTCTGGCGCGGATTAACGATCGCCTGAAACGCGAAGGCAAACCGCCGCTGAAAAAACTGGACGATTTGCCGAAGGATTACCAGGAGCCGGATCCGTATCTTGATGAGACGGTCCATATCGCGGTAGACCTCGCCCATCTCGAAAAAGCGCGCCCGGCGGTGGAACCCCCGGCCAGCCAATAAGTCGCCAACGGGCACCCTGAGAGGTGCCCGTTTTTTTTATGCCCTTTGTCATCGCCATTCAGCTCATCTAACAAAATGTCAACCTGCTCTGCCGCTGTCAGCAAGATGCTACAAAATGTAAAGTTGTGTTTTTATCGTGACTTAGCGGGGGCTGATGGTTGAAAATTGCAGCCTGACCCATACGATGTGGGTAATCGCATAGTGCGTTTTGTTAAATTGAGGTAAAAAGAAAATTATGATGCGAATCGCGCTTTTCCTGCTGACGAACCTGGCAGTGATGGTCGTGTTCGGGCTGGTGTTAAGCCTCACGGGGATCCAATCCAGCAGCATGACCGGTCTGTTGATTATGGCCCTGCTGTTCGGCTTCGGTGGTTCTATCGTTTCGCTGATGATGTCGAAATGGATGGCGCTGAAGTCTGTGGGTGGGGAAGTGATCGAGCAGCCGCGCAACGAAACGGAACGCTGGCTGATGAACACCGTTGCGCAGCAGGCGCAGCAGGCGGGCATTGCCATGCCGCAGGTGGCTATCTATCACGCCCCTGACATCAACGCCTTCGCTACCGGTGCGCGTCGCGACGCCTCGCTGGTCGCTGTCAGTACCGGGCTGTTGCAAAACATGAGCCGTGATGAAGCGGAAGCGGTCATCGCCCATGAAATCAGCCACATCGCCAATGGCGATATGGTCACCATGACTCTGATTCAGGGGGTGGTGAACACCTTCGTTATCTTTATCTCCCGCGTTATCGCGCAGATTGCGGCCGGCTTCCTCGGCGGCAACCGGGAAGATGAAGGCGAGAGCAGCAATGGTAATCCGCTGATCTACTTCGCCGTCGCCACGGTGCTGGAGCTGGTGTTCGGTATTCTGGCCAGCATTATCACCATGTGGTTCTCTCGTTATCGCGAATTCCATGCTGATGCCGGCTCGGCGCGTCTGGTGGGCCGCGAGAAGATGATTGCCGCCCTGCAGCGCCTGAAAACCAGCTATGAGCCGCAGGAAGCCAGCAGCATGATGGCGTTCTGCATCAACGGTAAAGCGAAGTCCATGAGCGAGCTGTTTATGACCCACCCGCCGCTGGACAAGCGTATTGAAGCGCTGCGTAGCGGAGAATATCTGAAATAGTCCGTCAATCTGACGCTGAAAATAAAAATCCGCAGCCCGAAGGCTGCGGATTTTTTTTGTCCTTAATCGTCAGGCTGCGCGCGGCTGAGTGATGCGCAGACCGCTAATCAGCGCAGCGACGGTCGCCAGGATGCCGGCCAGCAGCAGGGCGGTGTGGGTGCCGCTGTTGCCGAGCAGGTTGAATAAAAGGGCCACCAGCGCGGCGCCGGTGCTCTGGCCGAGCAGGCGAGCGGTACCCAGCATGCCGCTGGCGCCGCCGCTGCGATGGCTCGGGGCCGAGGCGACAATGGTGTGGTTGTTTGGCGACTGGAACAGCCCGAAGCCGGCGCCGCACAGCGCCATACGCCAGATAATATCCAGATCGCTGGGCGACGCCGGAAGCAGCGCCAGGCCGAACAGGCCGCAGGCCATAACCAGCAGCCCAATGGCCCCCAGCAACCCCGCATGGCATTTTTCAATTAAATAACCGGCCAGCGGCGCCATCACCATCGTTGCCAGCGGCCACGGCGTCAGCAGCAGGCCGGTCTCCACTTCGCTGCGCCCGATCATTGTTTGCAGGAAGAAGGGCAGAGAGACCATCGCCAGCATCTGCGCGCAGAAAGAGCAGATGGAGGTGCAGATAGAGAGGGAGAAGAGCGGGATGCGCAGCAGATCGACCGGCAGCAGCGGGACGGGCATCGTGAGCTGACGGCGAACGAAGAAAAAGCCCACCACCAGCATAGCGGCGACCTCCGCCAGCACCAGCTGAGTGGACTGGCCCTGGGCGAAACCGCTCAGGGCGGTGATCAACAGCCCGAAGGTCAGCGCGTTCATGATGGCGCTCGGCAAATCGAAGCGGACGATTTTGCTGCGCGCGCTGTTGGGCGGCAGAAAGCGCATCGCCAGAAGTAAGGCGACGATGCCGAGAGGCACGTTAATTAAAAACAGCCATTGCCATGAGGCGAGGGAGAGGATCGCAGCGGCGATCGTCGGGCCTGCCGCCGAAGAGACGGCGACGACAAAGGAGTTGATACCCATGCCACGACCGAGAAAGCGCTGCGGATAAATCAGGCGGATCAACGCGGTGTTTACGCTCATCAGCGCGGCGCCGCCCAGCCCCTGGGCGACGCGGGCGAAGGTTAGCATTTCGAGGCTGCGCGACAGGGCGCAGGCCAGCGAGGTAAAGATAAACACTACCAGGCCTATCTTATAGATACGACGATAGCCGACCATGTCGCCGAGGAAAGAGAGCGGTAGCAGGGCGATCACAATGGCGATTTGGTAGGCGTTAACGATCCAGATTGAAGCCGCCGGGGAGGCGTTAAGATCGCTGGCGATGGTCGGCAGCGCGACGTTGGCGATGGCCCCGTCGAGCACGGCCATGGTCAGCCCAAGCACAATGGTCAGAATGGCGCCATAGCGCTGCGGCAGCGGCACGCCATCGGAAGAGTTTTTATCCATGGTGAAAATGAGTCTTAAATGAAACGGTTTTTTGAATGATGAGTTTAGCATTGATTATTCCGCAGTATGTCGCAGATTTGTAACGAAGTGGCAGAAGAATGATTGCGGCGCAGAGGCGGCGAATTTATAATAAAAACCGGTTCTAAATTTTATAAAACAGTTACGACGAGGTGATAAATGGCAGGTGCAGATTTGGATAAACAGCCAGATTCTGTCTCTTCGGTATTGAAGGTTTTCGGCATCCTGCAGGCGCTGGGTGAAGAGCGTGAAATTGGCATTACCGAACTGTCCCAGCGCGTCATGATGTCGAAAAGCACCGTTTATCGCTTTTTACAGACCATGAAATCACTGGGCTATGTGGCGCAGGAGGGAGAGTCTGAGAAATACTCCCTCACGCTCAAACTGTTCGAGCTGGGGGCGCGCGCGCTGCAGAACGTCGACCTGGTGCGCAGCGCCGATATTCAGATGCGGGAACTCTCCCGACTGACGAAAGAGACGATCCATCTCGGCGCGCTGGATGAAGACAGTATTGTTTACATTCACAAGATTGACTCGATGTACAACCTGCGGATGTACTCTCGTATCGGCCGTCGCAATCCGCTGTACAGCACCGCGATTGGCAAGGTACTGCTGGCGTGGCGCGATCGCAGCGAAGTGGAGCAGATCCTTGACGGCGTGGAGTATAAACGCAGCACCGAGCGGACCATCACCAGTACCGCTGAGTTGCTCAAGGTGCTGGATGGCGTTCGCGAGCAGGGATACGGCGAAGATAACGAAGAGCAGGAAGAGGGGCTGCGCTGCATTGGGGTACCGGTATTCGACCGTTTCGGCGTAGTCATCGCCGGGTTGAGTATCTCTTTCCCGACCTTACGGTTCTCTGAAGAACGTTTGCATGAATATGTGGCGATGCTGCACCAGGCGGCACGCAAGATTTCTGAGCAGATGGGCTACAACGACTACCCCTTCTGACCGCGCTGAAGCATTCGGCGACCGCGGCGCTATCGTCGCGGTCGCCGATTCGATATTAGCCGTTATCCACGACGGTTGCGCTTTTACGCAGCAGCGGGCAGCTGCTGACGCCGATCACGCCGCTATCGGAATGCACATAAAGTGCGGTACTGACCCCACGGGCGGTGAGATATTGACACTTCAGGCCCAGGCCGCCGACGTTTTCTTCACTGTGGAATAATACCCCGTAGCCGCTTAATAATACGCCAATCCATAAGATAGCCACGACCACAATAGTACGAATGATTAATCGCATTGATGCCTCATTATTTGTATGATCCTTGCCGTGATTTTGACACGAACACGTTTTGAAACAAGTCGATGATTCCTAAACTTGCCTTTCGTATTACAGTTAGCCGCGGTTTAAGAAGGCCGTGTTATCCTGGCGACATAAAGTACTGATGCGGAGAGTGGAGTGAAAAAATTACGGTGGGTTTTACTGATAGTCATCATAGCAGGCTGCCTGTTGCTGTGGACTCAGATGCTTAACGTAATGTGCGACCAGGATGTTCAGTTTTTCAGCGGCATTTGCACTATCAATAAATTTATCCCGTGGTAAGACATTTTTCTGACGACTGATTTCCTTCTGCGCCGCGGGTGGTAGAATGAACGCCTTCTCTTTGAGGTGGTGAAATGAGTGAGTTACTAAATCCTGGGATCTTAAATCTGGCATCGCTGGCCGTGTCTGTGGCGCTGCTGCTTGTCGGTCTGTTGTTATGGTTCTTCGTCAACCGCGCCAGCTCGCGGGCGAATGAGCAGATAGAACTGCTGCAGGCTCTGCTGGATCAGCAAAAGCGGCAGAATGCGCTGCTACGTCGCCTGTGCGAAGCCAGTGCGCCGGAAAAAGAGGACGTGGTCGAGCCGACCGTCGCCGGTAAGGCGAAAGGGGAGGATGAGTTTATCCGCCTGGTGGCAGAGCGCTAAGTACCTCGACAGGTGTGCATCATATGATGCGCACCTGCATGATAGCGGTCGGTAATATCTTATTCTTATTCCATTATTCCTTTCTCAATGCACTATCCTCTTTTATACACGCTGTAAATAAAGTGATCCCCGCCGCGTTTATTGTCGGATAACGTGACGCTGTCATCTTTTTTTCATTATTAAGGTGCAGAATTAGTACTATTTTTAGCGAGACGACTGAAAGGATTTATTATCACTACACTGGCCTGGCTTTAGCGATTTTTCGTCTGGGGTTATAACGAATTTTGCGCATCAATATTCATCATGGCTCGTCAGTCGCCCGTATACTGGCAGTTCGTATACGGACATACCTGGACGAAGCGAAGTTGTTGAGCTATGGTAAAAAAGTTGCAGTTACAAGGCAGCGCTCCGGCGTTATTGATAAACGCCATAGCGCCTTGCCAGGGGCGGCAAAGACGCATAAATGTGCAGGCGATCAAAGGATTACCTTATAATTTGTGCGAACGATCGAGACACGTTTAAAAATGGCTTGCCATTATTTACGTAGTGTGTGATAACACCTTTCGGGTTAAACGAGGTACAGTTCTGTTTATGTGTGGCATTTTCAGTAAAGAAGTCCTGAGTAAACACGTTGTCGTTGAATACCGCTTCTCTGCCGAACCTTAAATTAGTGCCTCATGCAGTTATGTGTCAGTTTTATCTATGTAAACGCCAGCAGGCGAAGAAAACAGTCTAAGGAATTTTGCAAATGGCAAAGATTAAAGGTCAAGTTAAGTGGTTCAACGAGTCTAAAGGTTTTGGTTTCATTACTCCGGCTGATGGCAGCAAAGACGTGTTCGTACACTTCTCCGCTATCCAGGGTAACGGCTTCAAAACTCTGGCTGAAGGCCAGAACGTTGAGTTCGAAATTCAGGACGGCCAGAAAGGTCCGGCTGCAGTTAACGTAACTGCTATCTGATACAAGACCACTCTTCTTGTATAAAAGCCTCGCCTGTGCGGGGCTTTTGCGTTTTTATTGCAAAGCATGTCATTTTTCCCCCTCTCGTCGCGTCTTGTTGCAAATACTCAACTTTATTAGCATTGTGTAGCAGTCTGTTTTGCTAATTTTCTGTTAAATCAGTTGGTTGCAAAACAATGCCGGAGCTATGGTGCTAAACAAAAAAATGAAGTCCGCCGCCAGCTTTACCCCGATTCGCTTCGGGTTACTCTGTGTGGCCATACTCGGTTGTCTGGGACTGCTATTGGCCCGCGTGGGCTGGCTGCAGATTGTTTCCCCCGATAATCTGGTAAAACAAGAGGATATGCGTTCTCTGCGCGAAGAGCCCGTTGCGGTTGAGCGGGGGATGATCACCGACCGGGAAGGACGACCGCTGGCGGTGAGCGTTCCGGTTAGCGCGATCTGGATCGATCCGCAGACCACCATGGAGAAAGGCGGCGTCGGCTACGGTCCCCGCTGGCAGGCGATGGCCGAAGCGCTGCATCTCAACCTCGGGGAACTGGCCCAGCGGGTACAGAGCCATCCTCACGCCCGCTTTCTCTATCTGGCGCGGCAGATCAATCCCGAGCAGGCGGGGTGGATTGATAAACTGCATCTGCCTGGCGTCTACCTGCGTGATGAATCGCGGCGTTTCTATCCGGCAGGCCACGTGGCTGCCAATCTGCTGGGCTTTACCAATGTCGATAATCAGGGCATCGAAGGGGTGGAGAAAAGCT
This sequence comes from Klebsiella pneumoniae complex sp. WS1778, assembly GCF_049472055.1. NCBI lineage: Bacteria > Pseudomonadati > Pseudomonadota > Gammaproteobacteria > Enterobacterales > Enterobacteriaceae > Klebsiella > Klebsiella pneumoniae complex sp. WS1778. Next base: position 1,405,922 of record NZ_JBKGTJ010000001.1, on the reverse strand, counting down.
TCAACGCCCAGTTGACCGGTAAACCCGGGCGACGTCTGGTGCGTAAAGATAAACATGGCAATGTGATTGAGAATATTACCGAAGTACCGCCGGTGCCGGCGCATAATCTGCAGTTGAGTATCGATGAGCGCCTGCAGACGGTAACGGAAGATGCCCTCGACAACGCTGTTCGCTGGAATAAAGCCGAGTCAGGGGCAGCGGTGCTGATCAAAATCGATACCGGCGAGATCCTGGCGATGGCCAGCTATCCCGACTTCAATCCAAACAATCGCGATGCCGCAACGCTGGATGATTTTCGCAACCGGGCCATCAGCGATACCTTCGAGCCGGGGTCGACCGTCAAACCGCTGGTGATCATGACCGCGCTGCAGCAGGGGATTGTCCAGCCGGACAGCGTGGTGGACACCCATCCGTTTGTCCTTGACGGCCACCGTATCCGCGATGTCGGCTATTATCCGGAGCTGAGCCTGACCGGGATCCTGCAGAAATCCAGCGATACCGGCGTGTCGCATCTCTCGCTGGCCATGCCGGTGCAGCATCTGATTGACACCTATACGGCTTTCGGCTTCGGCGAGCCGACGGGGCTGGGGTTGACCGGGGAAAGCGCTGGGCTGATGCCGCATCGTCGCTACTGGGGGCAACTGGATCGCGCCACCTTCGCTTTCGGCTATGGTTTGATGGTGACTCCGCTCCAGCTGGCACACGTTTATGCCACCATCGGCGGCTTCGGCATTGAACGACCGTTGTCGATCACCCGTATCGACCCGCCAGTGATTGGCACGCGCGTAATGCCGGAGAATATTGTCCACAGCGTGGAGCATATGATGGAGAGCGTGGCGCTCCCGGGCGGAGGCGGCACCAAGGCGGCGGTGCGCGACTACCGGGTGGCGGTAAAAACGGGGACGGCGAAGAAGATCGGTCCGGACGGCAAATATATTGATAAATATGTGGCCTATACCGCCGGCGTGGCGCCCGCCAGCCGTCCGCAGTTCGCGCTGGTGGTAGTGATGAACGATCCCAGCAATGGCTCGTATTACGGCGGGGCCGTTTCCGCTCCGGTATTCAGCCAGATTATGGGCGACGTCCTGCGGCTGGAGAACGTCATGCCGGACGGTATGCCGCAAGGCGCGGAGAATCTGATCGTCATGCACGACAGCCACCCGCTGGCGCCGGCGCTGTAACAGTGGTCTGCAAGGGCGAATAGCGCTACACTTTCGCCCTTTCAGCGACACCGGAGCCGTCATGTCATACAGTTGCCCCCTTTGCCACGCGCCGCTCAGCCGTAGCGACAACCACTATTCCTGCCCGCAGCGGCACCAGTTCGATCTGGCGAAAGAGGGGTACGTCAATCTGCTACCGGTGCAGTTCAAACGGTCGCGCGATCCCGGCGACAGCGCTGAGATGATGCAGGCCCGTCGGGCGTTCCTCGACGCCGGGCATTATCAGCCGCTGCGGGACGCTATCGCTGAGCGATTGCGGCACGCTGCCCCTCAGGCGTTACTGGATATCGGCTGTGGCGAAGGATATTACACCCACGCGTTTGCCGCCATCGCCAGCCGCAGCTGGGGGCTGGACGTATCGAAGCCGGCAATCCGCGCGGCGGCAAAACGCTATCCGCAGGTGAATTTTTGCGTCGCCTCCAGCCAGCGTCTGCCGTTCTCCGATAACAGCTTCGATGCGGTAGTGCGCATTTACGCCCCCTGCAACGCCGGTGAGCTGGCGCGAGTGGTGCGGCCTGGCGGGTGGGTGATCACCGCCACGCCGGGACCCCGCCATTTGCTGGAGCTGAAAGGGCTGATTTACGATGAGATCCGCCTGCATGAGCTGAAGACGGAAGCGATGCCGGGGTTCCGCCTGGATGCGCAGCAGCAGCTGGCTTATCCGATGACCCTGACGGGCAGTGAAGCGCAGGCCCTGCTGCAGATGACGCCTTTCGCGTGGCGGGCCAACGCCGACGTGCATGACGCGCTGCGTCAGCAGGCAACCTTTGGCTGCCAGACCGATTTTATGATCCATTGCTGGCAGCGCGAGGAGTAAAGCTTAACCGGCGAAATGGCTCCAGAGGATTTCGCTGCCGATGCCAATCAGCACGATACCGCCGAGAATTTCGGCCCGTTTGCCCAGCAGCGGGCCGATAAAGCGACCTACCATGATCCCCAGCGTCGACATGATAAAGGTGGCGCAGCCGATCGCCAGCGCGGTGGTGACAATGCTGACCTGCAGGAAGGCCAGACCGACGCCGACCGCCATGGCGTCAAGGCTGGTGGCGAAGGCGGTGGTGACCAGCAGCCAGAAGCCATGCCGGCGAGGCGCCTCGCACGCCTCGTCGCTGTCGCCGCGAAACCCTTCGATGATCATCCGCCCGCCGAGAAACACCAGCAGAATAAAGGCAATCCAGTGGTTCCATTCGAGAACAAACTGGCTGGCCAGCATGCCCAGTCCCCAGCCGACCAGCGGCGTCAGGGTTTCAATAGCGCCAAAAATCAGCCCGGTGCGCACTGCTTCTGAGAATTTGGGTTTGTGCAGGGTGGCGCCTTTGCCAATAGAGGCCGCGAAGGCGTCCATAGACATGCCGAAAGCGAGAAGAAGGGTTGCGGATAAATTCATGTGCCTGTCCTGACCGGGGATAATCCATATGACACATCGCTGCCCCCAGTAAATATACGCGGAGCCGCTCAATGGCTGAGCAATACGTACAGCAGTGATGTATCTATGGTCTCGCCTGATTGAATCACTTCAACCCGTACGTGCCACGTTTTGCAACGAGTATGTTGACACGTACATTTCCTGGCGGGCAGGAAATCGGCTACTCCCCAACGACGGGCGCAACCTTAACATATTTTTAGAATATAAAACAATAACAGAAGAGGGCTATTTTAATAACCAAATGATAACGATTTTCATTTGAATTTATAAGTAAATAAATAGTTAATGAAAAACAGAAGAGCAGGTGGGGAAATATAGCCATGGCTATATAATCCCCCAGACGAAATCGGAAAAAACATAGCGCTGGCTATATTTATAACTCATTGAGTTGAAACAAGAAGTTTGTATATCTTCTCCAGATCGTCGATATTTCGTACGCGAATCAGCAGCCGCCGTTGCTCTAATTGCATCACCAGCACGCCGTCTTCGGATAAATTCATCTCTTTAATTCGCTGATATTCTATCCACACGTTGGCGAAGAAAAAGCCGCGCGGTTTGAAAATGATTTTCGGCGTACGGATCCAGAATAAATAGAGTCCCATCAGCGCCAGCGCAGACAATAGCCAGGTGGTGATTGGGGTGCCGTGCTGGGTGATGTTGTTATAGATTAGAATGGCGATGAGGCCGACAAAGATCAGGCCGTCAACGCGGCTGCGGCGAAGCAGGGGAATGGCCAGCAGCACCGGGCCGTTGCGCCTCGGCATAATAAACTGGTCATACACCGCGTAGGCCAGTAGCGCAAGGATGAACAGGATGATCACCAGGTCCGTGAATGTCATTGCTTTGCGTTCCTCCTGATAAAAAAAAGCCGGGGGCTAGCCCCCGGCGTACAACCTGGAAATTACAGACCCAGCAGGCCGACAGCGTAGCCCGCGATACCGATGACGAAGAAGCCAACGATGATCCACAGCGGGTTAACTTTCTTACGCAGCAGCCACATACAGGCGAAGGTCAGCAGCAGCGGTACCAGGCCCGGCATCAGCTGGTCGAGGATCGTCTGCACCGTGGTGACATGAACCTGTCCGTCAGAGCCGGTGATTTTTGACACCACCATCGGAATGTTCACGTGCGTCCACTTGTTAACCAGCGCCCCCATGACAAACAGGCCGAGGATTGACGCCCCTTCAGTCAGTTTCTGCAGGAAGCCGCCGCCCATATCTTTCACGATGTCCACGCCTTTGCGGTAGCCGTAGGCGACGCCATAGTAGCGGGTCAGCAGTCGCACCGCGTTGAACAGGATAAAGAACAGCAGAGGGCCGAGCAGGCTTCCGCTCATCGCGATCCCGGCGCCTAAGGCCGCGAACACCGGACGCACAGTGCCCCAGAAGATTGGGTCGCCGACACCGGCCAGCGGCCCCATCAGACCGACTTTGATGCCGTTGATAGCGCCATCGTCAATCTCTGCGCCATTGGCGCGCTGCTCTTCCATCGCCAGGGTTACGCCCAGTACCGGAGCGGCAACGTAAGGATGGGTATTGAAGAACTCAAGGTGACGCTTAATCGCCTGCTTACGCGCATCGTTATTCTCCGGGTACAGACGACGAATCGCCGGAACCATAGAGAAGCAGAAGCCCAGCGCCTGCATACGTTCGAAGTTCCATGAACCCTGGAACAGGTTAGAACGAATGAACACGCCACGAATATCACTCTGAGTGAGTTTTTTCTCGGTGGTATTTTTAGTCATATCAACCATTTCGCTCACCTGTTAGTCCAGTTCGTTATCGAGATCGTTGTTACCAGCCGCCTGAGCCGGGGCACCGGCGACGCGGTTATATTTCGGGCTCAGCTGGATGTAGAGGATTGCCATGACCGCGCCAATCACGCCCAGGGCCACCAGGTTGAAGTTGGTGAAGGCGGCGGTGACGAAGCCGAGGTAGAAGAACGGCATCAGGTAGCCCGCGCGCATCATATTGATGACCATCGCGTAACCAACCACCACGATCATGCCGCCGGCAATGTTCAGGCCGCTGGTGACCACTTCAGGGATTGCGTTCAGCAGGCCCTGGACTTCGCTGGTACCGACGGAAATGGCCACGATGACGGCCGGGATAGCGATACGCATCGCCTGCAGGAACAGGGACGAGACGTGCAGCCACGACAGGGCGGTCAGGTTGCCATTCTCCGCCGCTTTATCCGCCGCGTGCTGGAAGGCTACGGTGATAGTACGCACGATGATGGTCAGCACCTGGCCTGCAGCCGCCAGCGGGATAGCCAGCGCGATGCCGGCGCCGATGCTCTGATGGCCGGCAATAACCAGAACGGTGGAAATAATGGACGCCAGCGCGGCATCAGGGGCAACCGCCGCACCGATGTTCATCCAGCCCAGGGCGATCATTTCCAGCGTACCGCCGATAATAATACCGGTTTTCATATCGCCGAGAACGGCGCCGATCAGCGTACAGGCGACCAGAGGACGGTGGAACTGAAATTCATCAAGCACCGACTCCATACCCGCAATACACGCGACGATGAACACCAGCACAATCTGAAGAAGGGTAATCTCCATTGTACTTCTCCTGTTGATTAAGTCTTAAAGTGAAAACTGGGGCGCGATCGTCCGGGTTATTTATCGACCTTGGCGATCAGATCCATCATTTTCAGTTTCGGGTCGGTGGACACTTTACGTGCCTCCAGCTCGATACCGCGTGCGTTCAGCTTGTTAAACGCCTCAATATCTTTGGCATCGACCGAAATCGCGTTGTTAACCTGGGTTTTGCCCTGGCGGAACGCCATACCGCCGATGTTGACGCTGGTGATTTTCACGCCGCCCTCGACGACGCGCTCAACGTCGGTCGGGTTAGTAAACAGCAGCATGACGCGCTGTCCGGCGTACATCGGGTTGTTGTAGACGCGGATCATTTTGGCGACGTCCACCACGTGGGCGGTGACGCCTGGCGGCGCAACCTGGGTCAACAGGGTTTTGCGCACGGTATCTGCGGCGACTTCGTCGCTGACGACGATGATGCGGGTGACGTTGGTCTCTTTGGTCCAACGGGTGGCGACCTGACCATGGATCAGGCGATCGTCGATACGCGCGAGGCCAATCACCATGTAGTCATTCGGACCCATCGGTTTGGCCGGTGCTGCGGCTTTAGGCGCCGCGGCTGGAGCGGGCGCAGGGGCCGCTTTTTCCACCGGTTTGGCCTTCAGCGCTTTCACGCCTTCGCTGCCGGTCTCTACCGCTAAGGCGACCAGCTCATCAAAGGAAGGATCGTCATCGCGGGCCATGAAGGTTTCCACCAGCATCGGGATGTTGACGCCGGCGATAACTTCGTAGTGCTCTTTATCGACGACAATGCGGCTCGCAGCGTTGAACGGGCTGCCTCCCCATGTATCGACGAGAAACAGCACGCCTTTACTGGTATCCAGTTTTGCCAACTGGGCATTGTATTTCTCGATCAGCGTTTCGGCGTTTTCACCCGGAACGAAATCGATCCAGCCAACGTTTTCCTGCTCGCCCAACAGCATCTCTGCTGTTTTCAGCAGCTGTTCTGCAGCCCAACCATGTGTGCCTATTACAATAGCAATCGTCACTTGCTACCTCCTTTATTATCGTGAATGCATCATCTGCTTTGATACATCCTGAATCACTCTTGAGGACAAAATCGATTCAGTTAGGGTGTAAGATAGAAAATAGTTACTACCGCGAATTATTTTAGACAGTGAAAAAATAATTAATGTGATGAAGATCCGTTAATCAGGCATCGCCTGCTAATAATTTTGCAGCGCAAAAAATAGCCTTAGTTATTGCAAATTCAGGTAAATCTTTTCCAATTTCGCTCTATATTTTGCTATGTTTAACTTCCGTTTAATTACTCAGGAGTATAGGGCATAGCCCGCAGTATGGACCGTCATCGACGTCTTTTCACTTTCTGGCACCTGGTTGCCACCTCCACGCATCACGCTTATCTTTCAGCATCTATTGTCGCGTCCGTGCATGACATGGCGATGACTGACCTTGCCGCTAACCGGAGTCGCACATGGAATTGTTAATGGATCCCTCAATCTGGGCCGGCCTGTTGACGCTTATCGTTCTGGAAATTGTGCTCGGTATTGATAACCTGGTGTTTATTGCCATCCTGGCGGACAAACTGCCGCCGAAGCAGCGTGATAAAGCGCGACTGATCGGCCTGTCGCTGGCGCTGGTGATGCGCCTGGGGCTGCTGTCGGTGATCTCCTGGATGGTGACGCTGACGAAGCCGCTGATTACTATCGCCGATTTCTCCTTTTCCGGGCGTGACCTCATCATGCTGCTTGGCGGGATCTTCTTGCTGTTCAAGGCGACAACTGAGCTGCATGAACGGCTGGAAAACCGCCAGCACGATGCCGGTCACGGGAAAGGCTATGCCAGTTTCTGGGTGGTGGTACTGCAGATCGTAGTGCTGGATGCCGTCTTCTCACTGGACGCGGTGATCACCGCGGTCGGGATGGTGAACCATCTGCCGGTGATGATGGCAGCGGTCGTGATCGCGATGATCATGATGCTGCTGGCCTCCAAGCCGTTGACGCGCTTTGTCAACCAGCACCCGACGGTGGTGGTGCTCTGTCTGAGCTTCCTGTTGATGATCGGCCTGAGTCTGGTGGCGGAAGGGTTTGGCTTCCATATTCCGAAAGGGTACCTTTACGCGGCGATCGGTTTCTCGATCATCATTGAGTTCTTTAACCAGGTGGCGCGCCGCAACTTTGTACGTCACCAGTCGACGTTGCCGCTGCGCGCCCGTACCGCGGATGCGATCTTGCGTCTGATGGGCGGCCGTAATAAACAGGCCTCCGTCAACCACGACGCTGACAGCCCGGCGGCGGTGCCGGTACCGGAAGGCGCCTTTGCGGAAGAAGAGCGCTACATGATTAACGGCGTGCTGACCCTGGCTCAGCGCTCTCTGCGCAGCATCATGACGCCGCGCGGGGAAATCAGCTGGGTCGACGCCGAGCAGAGTGAAGATGAAATTCGCCGTCAGCTGCTTTCGTCGCCGCACAGTCTGTTCCCGGTCTGCCGCGGAGAACTGGATGAAATCATTGGTATCGTGCGGGCGAAGGAGATGCTGGTGGCTCTGGAGTCGGGCGAAAACGTCGCGGCGCTGGCCTCCGCCTCCCCGGCGATCGTGGTACCTGAAACGCTGGACCCGATCAATCTGCTCGGCGTCCTGCGCCGCGCCCGCGGTAGTTTCGTCATCGTGACCAATGAATTTGGCGTGGTGCAGGGATTGGTGACCCCGCTGGACGTTCTGGAAGCGATCGCCGGAGAATTCCCGGACGCCGATGAGACGCCGGAGATCGTTATCGATGGCGACGGCTGGCTTATTAAGGGGTCGACCGACCTGCATGCGTTGCAGCAGGCGCTGGGGCTGGATCCGCTGATCAATGACGATGAGGATATTGCTACGGTTGCCGGTCTGGTGATCTCCGCCAATGGCCATATCCCGCGCATTGGCGACGTGGTGTCATTGCCGCCGCTGCATTTCACCGTGGTGGAAGCGAATGACTACCGGGTCGATCTGGTTCGCGCGGTGGTCACCCGTCCGCCGAGCGACGAAGAAGAGTAATCGTCCTGCGCGCCGGTCCCCACGGGGACCGGCGCGTTATTCTGTTGCCTCTCGACTGGCCAGCCACGCCGGGAATGCCTCCACCGGCATCGGCCGGGCATAATAAAACCCCTGCAACACATCGACACCGTGGTCTCTGAGGTAGCTTTCCTGTTCCTGCGTCTCCACCCCTTCGGCAACGGTAATAATATTCAGCCGGTTGGCGAGGGCGATAATGATATCGGTCACCGTGGCATTGACGCTGTCTATCCCCACCGAGCTGGTAAACGAGCGGTCAATCTTCAGCACGTCCGGGCGCAGTGTTTCCAGCCACGACAGGGAGCTGTTGCCGGTGCCAAAGTCATCGATCGCCAGCTGGACGCCTTTCTGGTGCAGATCTTCGGCCATGTGCTGGTCGCCATCCTGCAGGACATCGCGTTCGGTCAGCTCGACCACCAGCTGCTGTACCGGGTTCATGCTGAACCAGTAATTATGCAGGTCATGCAGCAGTAAGCCGTTGGCAAAGTGGCGGGCAGCGACGTTAATCGCGATATGAAATTGGCGGTCGCGGGGAAAAGCATCCAGACGGCGGGCGGTTTCGGCAATCACGTAGCGGGTGAGGGGGATGATCAGATTGTCCCCTTCGGCGATGGGAATAAACACCTCCGGCGAAATCGCACCGCGGCGGGGGTTGTTCCAGCGCAGCAGGATCTCCACCCCGCAGCAGCGGCCGCTGCGCGCATCCTGCAGCGGCTGGCACCAGAGGGCAAACTCCCGGGCGGAAATACCGAGGCTTATCTCCCGCGAGAAGCTCATTCTGCCGGCGGTGGCCAGCCAGGCGATGCCGGTCATCAACAGGCTGAAGATCAGCGCCAGCGGCAGCTCGCCGGGCAGCTCCTCAAGCGCAATCGCCGAGGCGCCAGGGCCATTGATATTGACGATAAACGGAAACTCGGTAGAGCGCTGGCGATAAATCACCGTTCCCGGCGGGGTATGCGCTTTCTCGAGAAGCCCATGGCTGCTGCTAAAATAACGATCGCCAACCTGCAGGCTGACGTCGCTTATCAGGGATGATTTTTCGTTGAGAATTAAGGTCCCCAGCAGCTCGATATTGACAATCAGCATCACGCCGTCCACGCCTCTCTCCGAGGCTGGATACCACTGTATCAGCACCGGTGAGCCTTTGAGCAAGGAGCTGTCGTTCGAAAAGAGCAGCAGAGGACGGGGTGCAGGAAGCGCAGGCTGCAGGCGATGTAAATCCGCCTGTCGCGGCCCAAAAATACTCGAACAGTAAACGATACCTGACGTCACGAGCGCGACGGAACGAACGGTCTGCAACGAGGCCGCGATTTTACGCAGCGACAGATGGATATCCGGGCAGGGGTGACCCACCAGAGGAAGCAGAGTGGTTCGCTGCGCGCTCAGCGGACGCAGGATATTATCCAGCGCCGCCACCCGTTGGCTGGCGGCCATGCGAATATAGCCTTCATTTTCGCTACGCTGCGAAATAAATCGGATAGCTAAGGTGGCGCCCAGGGTCACCAGGGCTACCAGCAGGCAGACAATAATGCGTTTGCGACGATAGGCCGTAATGACTTTTTGTGCAGTCTGCATGTGCGACACCCTGTCGACAGGACGAGTGGTTAAGCGTGGCTTATTTAATAGAGCAATTGTAGTGGCAGAATATCGTCAGGTATAGAAAAAAGAAATGCGCCACAGAGGGCGCATCAGGAAGGCAGGGGGCTTTCAGTTCCCCTCGCTTCACGCCTGCGCACCGGGAGGGGGCAGGCGAAAGCCAACACTTTAGTCACACTGAACTTTAATCGCCAGTCCGCCGCGCGAAGTTTCGCGGTACTTGGCGTTCATGTCTTTGCCGGTTTCGTACATGGTCTCGATCACTTTATCGAGCGAGACGCGCGGTTCGCTGGTGCGGCGCATTGCCATCCGCGCGGCGTTGATCGCTTTCACGGAGGCGATGGCGTTACGTTCAATGCACGGCACCTGTACCTGGCCGGCGACCGGGTCGCAGGTCAGTCCGAGGTTATGTTCCATGCCGATCTCCGCCGCCACGCAGACCTGTTCCGGGCTGGCGCCGAGCAGTTCGGCCAGACCCGCCGCCGCCATCGAGCAGGCGACGCCTACTTCGCCCTGACAGCCGACTTCCGCGCCGGAAATGGAGGCATTCATCTTGTACAGCGCGCCGATCGCACCGCAGGCCATAAAGTAGCGGATATAGATCTCCGGGCTGACGGATTCGATAAAGTGATCGTAATAGGCGAGTACCGCCGGAACGATGCCGCAGGCGCCGTTGGTCGGCGCGGTCACCACGCGACCGCCAGCGGCGTTCTCTTCATTGACCGCCAGCGCGAACATGTTGACCCAGTCAACGACGTTCATCGGATCGCTGGAGAGCTTATCGCTGGCCACCAGCAGACGACGCAGCGCCGACGCGCGACGCGGTACGCGCAGCGGGCCAGGCAGCACGCCTTCGGTGTTCATGCCGCGGTCGATACAGGCGCGCATGGTTTGCCAGACATTAGCGAAATAGTCCTCGATCTCTTTTTTGCTGTGCAGCGCCAGCTCGTTCTGCATCACCATCCCGGAGAGCGACAAGCCGGTCTCTTTGCAGTAGGCCAGCATTTCCTGCGCCGATTTAAACGGGTAGGGCACCTGCAGTTCGTTGGCGTTCTCTTTGCCGAAGTGCTCTTCATCGACGATAAAGCCGCCGCCAATCGAGTAATAGGTCTTGCAGTAGATCTCTTTCTCGCCGGCCCAGGCATGAATGGTCATGCCGTTTTCGTGCAGCGGCAGATTGTCGCTGCGAAAACGCATGCCGTCATCCGCCGGGAAGTCGACTTCGTGCTGACCGTTGGCCAGCAGCAGACGGCCGCGTGTCTCGACGTCACGGATAAATGCCGGTATCGCGTCTATATCGACCGTATCGGGCTGATTGCCCGCCAGTCCCATGATAATGGCGATGTCCGTATGGTGGCCTTTGCCGGTTAATGACAGCGAACCGTAGACGTCAACCGCCACGCGGGTCACTGCATTAAGCAATCCTTTTTCGACCAGGTCATCGACGAACTGTTTACCGGCCTTCATCGGGCCAACAGTGTGGGAAGATGAGGGACCAATCCCCACCTTGAACATGTCGAATAGACTAATCACGATAATACTCCTGACAGGGTTACCGCGGGTGCGGTAACGATGTAATAACTGCGCATAGTGTAAGAGGGAAGCGCCCTGTCAGTTCAACTATTCACATGAATTAAACTAATGGATAACCGCGATTTTACTAATAGTGAGAGCGCCCTCTCATAATCAGTATAGCTAAGGGCGCGCGCCTATCTGCAGCGCCAGCTCGCGAATGATCCCGGCGGTCATTCCCCAGACAAAATAATGCTGGTACCAGGAGAGCCAGACGCGGTGGTCGTTGCCCCGGCGGTGGATATCGAGCGGATGGTAGCGCCCGAGGCGCAGGGCTTCGGCGAGCGGCATTTCAAATACCGCGGAGACCTCGTCCTGGCTGGCGTGATAGTGCAGATCCGGTGGAATAATGCCCACCACCGGCGTCACCTGGAAGCCGGTGACACTGTCCACCGGCGGCAGAACGCCAATCACCTCAACCTTCTCAGGCGGGATCGCCACCTCTTCCTGGGCTTCGCGCAGAGCGGCGGCGATAAGCGTCGCATCGGTATTATCTACCGCCCCACCGGGAAAGGCGACCTGGCCGGCGTGCTTGCGCAGCAACGGCGAACGCTGGGTCAACAGCAGGCCAGGCTGCGGCCGGCGTACGATCGGTACCAGCACCGCCGCCTGCCGCTGGTTTAGCGCCTGTGGCGAAGGCTGTGGACGCAGCAGCTGAAAGCGGGACAGAAAGTCATCCAGATTGAGGGCGCGGTCCGCCATGGTCTAGTTCTCCAGTTGGTGCAGGATACGATTAACTTTATCAAAAGTTTCCTGATATTCTGCGGCTTCCTCACTATCCGCCACAATCCCGCCGCCGGCGGAACAGTACAGTTGCCCCTGCCAGGCCGTTAGGGTGCGAATGGTGATGCTGGTATCCATATTGCCGCAATAGCTCAGATAGCCGATGCTCCCGCACCAGGCGTTACGTCGCTGGGGTTCCAGTTCATCAATAATCTCCATCGCCCGGACCTTCGGCGCGCCGGTGATCGACCCTCCCGGGAAGGCGGCGCGCAGCAGATCGCTGGCGTGCAGCGTCGCCGGCAGGCGGGCGGTGATGGTACTGACCAGATGATGGACCGCCGGGAAGGGCTCCACCACGAACAGCTCGGGGACCCGCACGCTGCCCGGGACGGCGACGCGGCCGATGTCGTTGCGCATCAGGTCGACAATCATTAAATTCTCGGCGCGATCTTTCGGCGAGTTCGCCAGCTTCTCCGCCTGCTGCGCATCCGCCAGCGGCGAATCGAGCCGCGGCAGGGTGCCCTTAATCGGGCGCGTCTGGATTTCCCCCTGGCGGAGCTGAATAAATCGCTCCGGCGACAGGCTTAAAATCGCCCCTTCCGCAAGGCGGATGAAGGCGCTAAAGGGGGCGCGGTTGGCGGCGTTCAACTGGCGGAAAGCCTGCCATTCATTCCCGACGTAGCGTGCCTGAAAACGCTGGGCGAGATTGACCTGATAGCAGTCACCGCTGCGCAGATAGGCCTGCACCTGACGAAATTTCTCGCCGTATTGCTGGCGGCTCATATTTGACTGCCAGGCAGAGGTCAGGGTGAAGGTTTCACCTGGCGCCGACGTTTGCGCCTCCAGCCACTGCAGACGCTGCTGCGGGTCGTCATAGCTGAGCAGCGACACCTGCTGGCGCTGATGGTCGACGATTAGCGCCCAGTCATAAATCCCCACCGCCAGATCCGGCAGCGCGATATCGGCCTGCGCCACAGTGGGAAGTCGCTCAAAACGGCGGCCCAGATCGTAACCGAACAGCCCCAGCGCGCCGCCAAGAAACGGCAGATCCTCATGGGGCTGCGGCGTGAACGGCTGACGATCCAGCTGCTGCTGGAGTAGTTGCAGCGGATCGTCCGCCGAGACAAAAGTGGTCTCGCCGTCATCGACCCAGGTCTGTTCACCGCGCGTCAGCAGCGTGGCGCGCGGGGCCGCCACCAGGATATCAAAACGGTTATGCGGATGGTCGGCAAAGCCGGAATGTAGCAGCATCGCCCAGGGCAGGGCGCTTAACGGTGTAAAATAGTATTCGGCGGCATCCGGGCGCCAGGGCAGGGTAATAATCGCGGGGGACAACATCTTTCTCGATCCTGAACGTTACCGTCCCTCTGGCGTAGGCGGGGACGGCGTGAAATAATTACGCCCCACAATGTAGCAGGAGTACAAGATGTTTGCAGGTTTACCTTCGCTGAGCCACGAGCAACAGCAAAAAGCGGTCGAACGTATCCAGGAACTGATGGCCCAGGGGATGAGCAGTGGCCAGGCGATTGCCCTGGTGGCGGAAGAGCTACGCGCGACGCATACCGGCGAACGGATCGTCGCGCGCTTTGAAGATGAAGACGAAGACGAGTAATTACACCGCGGCGATAATTTTGATTTCAACCTTATACTGCGGGTTCATCAGCGTTGCTTCCACCGTGCAGCGCACCGGGGCGTGACCGGCTACCACCCAGGCGTCCCACGCTTTATTCATCGCCGCAAAGTCGCTTTTGTCGGCGAGGAAAATGGTGGCGTCAAGAATGCGCGACTTGTCGCTGCCCTGTTTTTCCAGCACCGCGTCAATCTGCGCCAGGGTGTTGGCGGTCTGCTCGAAGGCATCGGCATCAAGATTCGCCGGCACGCCGGTGTAGTAAAGGGTCTGATTGTGGATCACTACATCTGACCAGCGGGCTTCGGCATCAATACGCGTAATTGTCATTTCTCATTCCTCTCTGAGCATTCCATTTAGCTGCGGCAAGACTGCCATAATGTTCCGCTCGCGTCACTACCCGGACTGGCGAAACGCCGCTCTCCCTGACATAATCACTGTCCAAATAACCAGGGGGCAATGTGATCGACGATTTTGCAGCAGACGGCCAGCTAGCCAAAGCCATACCGGGATTTAAACCGCGCGAGCCGCAGCGCCAGATGGCGGTGGCGGTCAGCGAAGCGATTGAGGCCTCCCGGCCGCTGGTGGTGGAAGCGGGGACCGGAACCGGTAAAACCTACGCTTACCTGGCGCCAGCGCTGCGGGCGAAAAAAAAGGTGATTATCTCCACAGGGTCGAAAGCGCTGCAGGATCAGCTCTACAGCCGCGATCTGCCCACCGTCGCCAAAGCGCTCAAATTCACCGGCAAACTGGCGCTGCTCAAAGGGCGCTCCAACTACCTGTGCCTCGAACGCCTGGAACAGCAGGCGCTGGCGGGCGGCGATCTGCCGGTGCAAACCCTCAGCGACGTGATCCTCCTGCGCTCCTGGTCGAACCAAACTCAGGATGGCGATATCAGCACCTGCGCCAGCGTGGCGGAAGATTCCCAGGCCTGGCCGCTGGTCACCAGTACCAACGATAACTGCCTCGGCAGCGACTGCCCGCTGTATAAAGATTGCTTCGTGGTGAAGGCGCGTAAAAAAGCGATGGACGCCGACGTAGTGGTCGTCAACCATCACCTGTTCCTTGCCGATATGGTGGTCAAAGAGAGCGGCTTTGCCGAACTGATCCCCGAGGCGGAGGTGATGATCTTCGACGAAGCCCATCAGCTGCCGGATATCGCCAGCCAGTACTTTGGCCAGTCGCTCTCCAGCCGCCAGCTGCTGGATCTGGCGAAAGACATCACCATTGCCTATCGCACCGAACTGAAAGACACTCAACAGCTGCAAAAATGCGCCGACCGCCTGGCGCAAAGCGCCCAGGATTTCCGCCTGCAGCTGGGGGACCCTGGCTACCGCGGCAACCTGCGCGAACTGCTGGCGGACAGCCACATTCAGCGGGCGCTGCTGCTGCTCGATGATGCGCTTGAACTGTGTTACGACGTCGCCAAACTCTCGCTGGGGCGTTCGGCGCTGCTCGATGCCGCCTTTGAGCGCGCCACCCTTTATCGCGGGCGCCTGAAGCGGCTGAAAGAGATCAATCAGCCGGGCTACAGTTACTGGTATGAGTGCACCTCGCGCCACTTTACCCTTGCGCTGACGCCGTTGACCGTGGCCGAGAAGTTTAAAGAGGTGATGGCGCAGAAGTCGGGGAGCTGGATCTTTACCTCGGCGACACTGTCGGTAAACGACGATCTGCACCATTTCACCGCCCGGCTGGGGATCGACGAGGCGCAGACACTACTGCTGCCGAGCCCCTTTGACTATCAGCATCAGGCGCTGCTCTGCGTGCCGCGTAACCTACCGCTGCCGAACCAACCCGGCGCGGCGCGCCATCTGGCGGCGATGCTCAAGCCGCTGATCGAGGCTAACGACGGTCGCTGCTTTATGCTGTGCACTTCGCACGCCATGATGCGCGATCTGGCGGAGCAGTTCCGCGCCACCATGACTTTGCCGGTGCTGCTGCAGGGCGAGACCAGTAAAGGCCAGCTTCTGCAGCAGTTCGTCAGCGCCGGCAATGCCCTGCTGGTGGCCACCAGCAGCTTCTGGGAAGGAGTCGACGTGCGCGGCGACGCGCTGTCGCTGGTGATCATTGATAAGCTGCCGTTTACCTCGCCGGACGATCCGTTGCTGAAAGCGCGGATGGAAGATTGCCGGCTGCGCGGCGGCGATCCGTTCGATGAAGTGCAGCTCCCGGACGCGGTGATCACCCTTAAGCAGGGGGTGGGCCGCCTGATCCGCGATATCGACGATCGCGGGGTGCTGGTGATCTGCGACAACCGGCTGGTGATGCGCCCCTACGGCGCGGTCTTTCTGGCCAGTCTGCCGCCGGCGCCGCGAACCCGCGATATCCGCCGGGCGGTGCGCTTTCTCGCCGTGCCGCCGGCAAGGTAATCCGCCCTGAAATGTGTTAAGCTGCGCGCCATTTTGTTAATTAGCGGTTCCCACTAGACTTCGGGCGGTGTGGCGACGGGTTGTCCGTCTGCCGGAAAACAGGCTGCCTGAAGGCCTGAACTATGTAACGAGAGCGTGACCACCCATGCGAATTTTGGCTATCGATACCGCCACAGAAGCCTGCTCCGCAGCGCTGTGGAATGATGGCACCCTTAGTGCTCATTTCGAAATTTGTCCCCGCGAACATACCCAACGTATCCTGCCGCTGGTGCAGGAGGTCCTCGCCGAGAGCGGCACCACCCTGACCGAGCTGGACGCGCTGGCCTTTGGCCGCGGTCCTGGCAGCTTTACCGGCGTACGCATTGGCATCGGTATCGCTCAGGGGCTGGCGCTGGGCGCGGAGCTGCCGATGATCGGTGTTTCCACGCTGGCCACCATGGCGCAGGGCGCGTGGCGCAAAACCGGCGCCACCCGCGTGCTGGCGGCGATTGACGCCCGGATGGGGGAAGTCTACTGGGCCGAGTATCAGCGCGACGAGCAGGGCGTCTGGCACGGCGAAGAGACGGAAGCGGTGCTCAAACCGGACGCGGTGGCCGAACGGCTGGCACAGCTTTCCGGCGAATGGGCCACCGTCGGCACCGGTTGGCAGGCGTGGCCGGATCTGGCGAAAGAGAGCGGACTGACCTTAAGCAGCGGCGAAATTGAACTGCCGGCGGCAGAGGATATGCTGCCGTTAGCCTGTTATCTGCTGGCGGCAGGGAAAACCGTGGCCGTGGAGAAAGCGGAGCCGGTTTATTTGCGTAACGAGGTGGCGTGGAAGAAACTTCCGGGCCGCGAGTGAATCTCAGTAACAAGAAGACTGAGAAAAGGAGTCGCATCATGGCGGGTCAAAAACAGGGCGTTCGCTTGCTGCTGGCCGCGGCGGTTGCCGTTGCGCTGAGCGGCTGCGTATCGGTGCCGGATGCCATCAAAGGCACCAGCCCCACGCCGCAGCAGGATTTAGTGCGGGTGATGAATGCCCCGCAGCTGTACGTCGGTCAGGAAGCGCGCTTTGGCGGCAAGGTGGTCAACGTGCAGAACCAGCAGGGGAAAACCCGCTTAGAAATCGCTACCGTGCCGCTGGACAGCGGTGCGCGACCGGAACTTGGCGAACCCTCGCGCGGGCGGATCTATGCCGATGTTAATGGCTTCCTCGATCCGGTGGACTTCCGCGGTCAGCTGGTGACCGTGGTCGGGCCGATTGCCGGAGTGGTCGAAGGCAAAGTAGGCAGCACGCCCTACAAATTTATGCTGATGAACGCCACCGGCTACAAACGCTGGAACGTGGTGCAGCAGGTGGTGATGCCCCCGCAGCCGATCGACCCGTGGATGCTGGGTCCGCGCCCCTGGGGTTACGGCTATGGCGGATGGGGGTGGTACAACCCCGGCCCAGCTGAGGTCAGAAACGTTGTAACCGAATGATTTTGTTGTTTTTGTTAGTTCAAAGAAACAGCGGCCGGTCCGCTGTTTCTTTGTTTTCAGTCGAATAAGAAAAAAAATAGTGACGCGCTTCGCAACCTGCTCATTGCCTAATTAATAAACTGGTACGCTGAGTTAATATAATGTTAACAAAATGTATTTTCCAGGGGCTGTGATGACGACGAATAACTATTTCAGAGGTGATGCAGTGAAAAAGGTTTGGCTAAACCGTTATCCCGCAGATGTTCCGGCGGAGATAAATCCTGACCGCTATCAATCCCTGGTTGAACTGTTTGAACATGCCACCACCCGCTACGCCGACCAACCGGCGTTTATCAATATGGGTGAAGTGATGACCTATCGTAAGCTGGAAGAGCGCAGTCGCGCCTTCGCCGCTTACCTTCAGGAGGGCTTAGGACTACAGAAGGGCGACCGGGTGGCCCTGATGATGCCTAACCTGCTGCAGTATCCGGTGGCCCTGTTTGGCATCCTGCGCGCCGGGATGATCGTGGTTAACGTCAACCCCTTATATACCCCGCGTGAACTGGAGCATCAGCTCAACGACAGCGGCGCGGCGGCGATCGTCATCGTCTCCAACTTTGCCCATACCCTGGAAAAAGTGGTGGCGAAGACCCAGGTGAAACACGTGATCCTGACGCGCATGGGCGACCAGCTCTCCACCGCCAAAGGCACGCTGGTGAACTTTGTGGTTAAGTACATCAAGCGGCTGGTGCCGAAGTACCATCTACCGGATGCCATCTCGTTTCGCAGCGCGCTGCAGCACGGCTATCGCATGCAGTACGTGAAGCCGGAGATCGTTGCGGAAGATCTGGCGTTTCTACAGTACACCGGGGGCACCACCGGGGTGGCTAAAGGGGCGATGCTGACCCACCGCAACATGCTGGCCAACCTTGAGCAGGTCAATGCCACCTACGGCCCGCTGCTGCATCGCGGCAAAGAGTTTGTGGTCACCGCGCTGCCGCTGTATCACATTTTCGCCCTCACCATGAACTGCCTGCTGTTTATCGAGCTGGGCGGGCAGAATCTGCTGATCACCAACCCGCGCGATATCCCCGGGCTGGTGAAGGAGCTGGCGAAATATCCGTTTACCGCCATGACCGGGGTCAACACCCTGTTCAACGCCTTGCTGAACAACAAAGAGTTCCAGCAGCTTGATTTCTCCTCGCTGCACCTCTCCGCCGGCGGCGGTATGCCGGTGCAGCAGGCGGTGGCTGAGCGCTGGGTGAAACTGACCGGACAATATCTGCTGGAGGGCTACGGCCTGACCGAGTGTTCGCCGCTGGTCAGCGTCAACCCGCACGACATCGACTACCACAGCGGCAGCATTGGCCTGCCGGTGCCCTCCACTGAAGCCAAACTGGTGGACGACGACGATAACGAAGTGGCGCCGGGTCAGCCGGGCGAGCTCTGTATCAAGGGGCCGCAGGTGATGCTGGGCTACTGGCAGCGTCCTGACGCGACGGATGAGATTATTAAAGACGGCTGGTTGCACACCGGGGACATCGCGGTGATGGATGAAGAGGGATTCCTGCGCATCGTTGACCGGAAAAAAGATATGATCCTGGTGTCGGGTTTTAACGTCTATCCGAATGAAATCGAAGATGTGGTCATGCAGCACAGCGGCGTGCTTGAGGTGGCGGCCATCGGCGTGCCGTCCGGCAGCAGCGGCGAAGCGGTGAAGATCTTCGTGGTGAAGAAAGATGCCGCGTTAACCGAAGAAGCGCTGATTACGTTCTGCCGTCGCCATTTGACCGGTTACAAGGTACCGAAGCTGGTGGAATTCCGTGACGAACTGCCGAAATCCAACGTCGGGAAAATTTTGCGGCGAGAACTGCGTGACGAAGCGCGCGCTAAAGTGGACAATAAAGGCTAAGTAACGAATGAGTCGCCAGACGCCGGCTACGCCGGCGTTTTTTATGGGCGCAAGTTAAGAGAGTATGCTTTGAACTATCAGATGATCACCACCGACGATGGCCTGCGCGCTGTCTGCGAAGCGGCAAGCGCCGCCTCCGCCGTCGCTCTGGATACGGAATTTGTCCGTACCCGTACCTATTACCCGCAGCTGGGCCTGCTGCAGCTGTTCGACGGCCGCCAGGTCTCTCTGATCGATCCCTTAACGATTACCGACTGGGCGCCGATGCGCGAGCTGCTGCTCAACCCGGATGTGACCAAATACCTGCATGCCGGCAGCGAAGATTTAGAAGTCTTTCTCAACGCGTTCAACCTGATGCCGCAGCCGCTGATCGACACCCAGATCCTGGCAGCCTTCTGCGGTCGGCCGATGTCCTGGGGATTCGCCTCGATGGTGGAAGAGTATTCCGGGGTTGCGCTGGACAAAAGCGAATCCCGCACCGACTGGCTGGCGCGTCCGCTAACCGAGCGTCAGTGTGAATATGCCGCGGCCGACGTCTGGTACCTGTTGCCGATCGCCAGCCAATTAATGGCGGAGACCGATCGCGCGGGCTGGCTATCGGCGGCACTGGACGAATGCCGCCTGATGCAGCAGCGTCGCCAGGAGGTGGTCGACCCGGCCGAGGCCTGGCGCGATATCGGCAACGCCTGGCAGCTGCGTACCCGCCAGCTGGGCTGCCTGCAGCTGCTGGCGGAGTGGCGCCTGCGCAAAGCGCGGGAGCGCGACCTGGCGGTGAACTTTGTGGTGCGGGAAGAGCATCTGTGGAGCGTGGCACGCTATATGCCCACCAGCCTCGGCGAGCTCGACAGCCTCGGGTTGTCCGGTAGCGAAATTCGCTTCCATGGCAAAACGCTGATTAGCCTGGTCGAGAAAGCACAGGCGCTGCCGGAGTCGGCCCTGCCGGCGCCGCTGCAGAATCTGATCGACATGCCGGGCTACCGCAAAGCCTTTAAAGATATTAAAGCGCTGGTGCAGGAAGTGAGCGCTGAGAAGGGCGTAAGCGCGGAGCTGCTGGCGTCGCGTCGGCAGATCAACCAGCTGTTGAACTGGCACTGGCAGCTGAAAACGCAGGCCGCTGAGCCTGAGCTGATTTCCGGTTGGCGTGGTGAGCTGATGGCCGAACGGCTGAAGAGGCTGTTAAGCGACTATCCGCGCTAGCGGACGGTCTGGTTCAGGCCATAAAAAAACCGG
The DNA here is from genome assembly GCF_049472055.1 of Klebsiella pneumoniae complex sp. WS1778. Lineage (NCBI taxonomy): Bacteria > Pseudomonadati > Pseudomonadota > Gammaproteobacteria > Enterobacterales > Enterobacteriaceae > Klebsiella > Klebsiella pneumoniae complex sp. WS1778. Next base: position 1,385,183 of record NZ_JBKGTJ010000001.1, on the reverse strand, counting down.
CGGCGCGTGGCGTAGCCGGTTTTTTTTCGGGATGGAACAGCAGGTCAGGGTTTCGACTCTTCCGTTTCGGGTAGGGTCACGTTCAGCTCAAGAATGGAAATATCACCGTCCCGCTGCTCCAGTTGCACGCTGACCATCTCCGGGTCGATCTGCACGTATTTACAGATCACTTCCAGGATATCTTTGCGCAACTGCGGCAGGTAATGCGGCTCCGCGTCCCCGCGGCGGCGCTCGGCGACGATGATTTGCAGGCGTTCTTTCGCAATATTAGCCGTGTTCTTTTTTCGCGAGAGAAAAAAGTCGAGTAAAGCCATAATTTATCCTCCGAACAGGCGTTTGAGGAATCCTTTCTTCTCTTCTTCAATGAAGCGGAAAGGGCGTTCTTCTCCGAGCAGACGTTCAACGGTATCGGCATAGGCTTTGCCTGCGTCCGACGCGGCATCGAGGATCACAGGCTCACCCTGGTTGGATGCGCGCAGGACTGACTGGTCTTCCGGGATCACGCCCACCAGGTTGATGCGCAGAATCTCCAGCACGTCTTCCATGCTCAGCATATCGCCTTTATTGACGCGGCCTGGATTGTAGCGGGTCAGTAGCAGGTGCTCTTTGATCGGCTCTTCGCCATTTTCCGCGCGGCGGGATTTGGAGGCGAGAATGCCAAGGATACGGTCGGAGTCGCGAACGGAGGAGACTTCCGGGTTGGTAGTGATAATGGCTTCGTCAGCGAAATAGAGCGCCATCAGCGCACCGGTTTCAATGCCTGCCGGGGAGTCACAGACGATGAAATCGAACTCCATCTTCTTCAGTTCTTCGAGAACTTTGTCGACGCCTTCGCGGGTCAGGGCGTCTTTATCCCGGGTCTGGGACGCCGGAAGAATGTAGAGGTTTTCCGTGCGCTTATCTTTGATCAGCGCCTGGTTCAATGTGGCATCGCCCTGGATGACGTTGACGAAATCATAAACGACGCGACGTTCGCAGCCCATAATCAGGTCGAGGTTACGCAGGCCGATGTCGAAGTCGATAACGACGGTTTTCTTTCCCTTCTGGGCCAAACCTGTAGCGATGGCCGCGCTGGAGGTGGTCTTGCCAACGCCCCCTTTACCCGAAGTCACAACAATAATGCGTGCCATAGAAATTCCTTGTTAAAAAGGGATTAATTTAACGGTTGAATTGTCAAAGCGCTTTCGCCTAAACGCAGGCGTGCCGCTTTGCCATAAAATTCGGCCGGGATGTTATCGCTCAGCCAATATTCCCCGGCGATGGAGACCAGCTCCGCCGCAAGGTGGGTACAAAATATCTGGGCGTCTCTGTCGCCACCGGCGCCTGCCAATGCGCGTCCTCGCATCATGCCATATACATGGATATTGCCGTCAGCGATAAGTTCCGCACCGGCACTCACATGATTTGTAACAATAAGATCACAGTGTGGCGCATAAATGCGCTGACCGGAACGTACCGGCTGATCAATCAAACGCGTTTTTGTGATCTGACTAGCAACTGGCGGCGGCGGGGCGGGTTCGGACGGTGCCGGACGAGGGGCTTTTTCTTTCCCTTCGGTTAATAACGGGATCCCGGCGCGGTCGATTTCGGTTTTCAGGCGCGGGATTTTGCATCCGCTGACGCCCATAATGCGTAAACCGGTCGCGGCGATAGCCTCGTTGACGGCGCGCCATTCAACACTCTCCTCGACGCTGGCGATATTCACCACCACCGGAGCATGGCGTAAAAAGGCGGGAGCCTGGGCGATTTTGTCTTCTAACGCCTGACGAATAACCTCGGGATTTGCATCGTGCAAATGAACGACAGATAACGTGAAGCTACTGCCTTTAAGTTCGATTGGCGTATTTGACATCCTGGCCTTACTCAATTTGCTGTTTATCGACCGCCGAAGTGCGGTGATATTCCGAAGACTAAAAGGCATGTTATAGTCACTGATATATTGAGGCAAGTGACCACGGGTCTAATTCCGAGTAAAACTATGTTTTGTGTGATCTATCGAAGTACTAAACGTGAACAAACCTATTTATACGTCGAAAAAAAGGACGATTTCTCACGCGTTCCTGACGAGCTCATGCGCGGTTTCGGCACGCCGCAAATGGCGATGCTGCTGCCGCTGGATGGGCGCAAAAAACTGGTTAACGCCGACCTTGAAAAAGTGAAACAGGCGCTAAGCGAACAGGGCTATTACCTGCAACTTCCTCCGCCATCTGAAAATCTACTAAAGAAACACCTGGCGGAACAGGGGAAACAATCCGATTAACCCACGAGGGAAAATAATGTACCAACATCATAACTGGCAGGGAGCGCTCCTGGATTATCCGGTGAGCAAAGTGGTTTGCGTCGGCAGCAATTATGCAAAGCACATCAAGGAAATGGGCAGTGCGACGCCGGAAGAGCCGGTGCTGTTTATTAAACCTGAGAGCGCGCTGTGCGATCTCCGTCAGCCGTTGGTGCTTCCTGAGGGGCTGGGTTCGGTGCATCATGAAGTGGAGCTGGCGGTGCTGATCGGCGGTACGCTGCGTCAGGCGACGGAAGAGCATGTGCTGAAAGGGATTGCCGGCTATGGCGTCGCGCTGGATCTCACCCTGCGCGACCTGCAAGCTAAAATGAAAAAGGCCGGGCAGCCGTGGGAGAAGGCCAAAGGCTTCGATAACGCCTGTCCGATTTCCGGCTTTATTCCGGCGGCCGAGTTCCACGGCGACCCGCAGAATACGCCGTTAAGTCTGAAGATTAACGGCGAAGTGCGCCAGCAGGGCACTACCGCCGACATGATCCATAAGATTGTGCCGCTGATCGCCTATATGTCGCGCTTCTTTACCCTCAAAGCCGGCGACGTGATCCTCACCGGCACCCCGGAAGGGGTGGGACCGCTGCACAGCGGCGACGAGCTGCAGGTCGGTTTCAACGGCCTGTCGCTCACCACCCGCGTACTGTAAGCGCGGTTTGCCGCCTTTTGGGGCGGCAAAACTTGCATCGTCGTGCCAGACTGGTTATAAGGTGCACCCTTAACTGGCAACGACGGACATTCCGATGAGCGAACAACCTTTCTGGCAACAAAAAACCCTGGATGACATGACCGACGCGGAGTGGGAATCGCTGTGCGACGGCTGCGGCCAGTGCTGCCTGCATAAGCTGATGGATGAAGATACCGATGAGATCTACTTCACCAACGTCGCCTGCCGTCAGCTCAATATCAAAACCTGCCAGTGCCGTAACTACGAGCGTCGCTTCGAATATGAGCCGGACTGCATCAAGCTCACTCGTGAAAATCTGCCGACCTTCGAATGGCTGCCGCCGACCTGCGCCTATCGCCTGCTGGCGGAAAGCAAACCTCTGCCGGCCTGGCACCCGCTGCTGACCGGCTCAAAAGCGGCGATGCACGGCGAACGCATCTCCGTCCGCCATATAGCGGTGCCCGAGTCCACCGTTGTCGACTGGCAGGACCATATCCTCAATCTGCCTGACAGGGCGCGGTAAGCCCGTCACGCTTTCTTCGCGTGAAACAGCCCGTTTTCACCGTCGGTTTCTTCCGCCACCCAGAAGTGAATATTGAAGCGGGCATCGTCGCTGAGTTCGACGCGGTGCCAGTACTGCGGCGGACTGGTGGCAAACTGCCCGGCATGAATCACGACTTTATTCTCCGGCTCCGTCGCCTGTTCATTGGCAAAACCGTAATAGGTGACCGTACCTTCCATGACGCACAACTGACCGAAGACACCGGCCGCGGTGTTGTGGTGGCTCAGCAGGGCGGCGGGGACGTTCTCTTTGGTAAAGAACGGCGTGGAGCGTTTAACTTTCCAGTCTGCGGGGATCAGTAATGATGACATGTGAGCTCCTGTGGGGTTATAAAAGATGTATTTAATATGCGCCTTTTGGTGTGTGTGGTCAACCACGGACAGGAAACGATTCAGTGATGAACGGCAGGCACAAAAAAACGCCCCGTAGGGCGTTTCAGTGTGCGGTACTCACTGCGGCTTAGCGGCCAAACAGATCGCGCTTTTTCGCTTTAAAAGGCTGAGCAACGATCACCAGGATAGCGACCACCAGATAAGCCGCGAAAATTCCCACCAGCCATTGCGGCATCTCCAGCGACAGGAACTGCCACTGGCGTACCGAACAGTCGCCGGACGCGACAAACACCTGCGGCAACCATTTATCCAGCGGCAGCCAGCTCGGGAAACGGGCGGCGAAATCGCAGGTCTGGAACGGCGATGGGTGCAGCTGAATCATCGTATGTTCCCACGCCAGCTGTAGCCCACGTACCGCGCTGTACAGCCAAATCAGCATGGCGACATAGCGCAGCGGCGTTTTAGGGGCGATAGCGCCCACCAGCCCCGCGCCCATGATGCCAAACAGGGCGCAGCGTTCATAAATGCACATCACGCACGGCTGCAGCAGCATCACGTGCTGGAACCACAGCGCGACGAGTTCGAGAATGAACGCGGTCAATGCCATCAGCAGCCAGGCGCCGCGTCCCCGCGAGCACTGGTTTAAATATTGCAACATAATCATTTCCCTGGAAGATGCTAAATCATGGCAGTGTAAACGAAAACCGTACCGACGCCAGCGGCCCGGCGGAAAATATTACGTAACTGGTTATTGAATCGCCCGGGCGAACCCGGGCGACGCGTGGATCACGGCAGGGTGGGGGTAACCAGCCAGCCGTGAGCCAGCAACCATTCGGTGACCGGCATCAGGGTGAACTCGACGCACAGCAGGCCGACCAGCGTCAGTACGAGGGTGTAGGGCAGGGCCATCCACACCATGCGGCCATAGGAGAGTCGGATAAGCGGCGCCAGCGCGGAAGTCAGCAGGAACAAGAATGCCGCCTGGCCGTTCGGGGTGGCCACTGACGGCAGGTTGGTGCCGGTGTTGATTGCCACCGCCAGCATCTCAAACTGCTTCAGGCTGATGGCGCCATGCTCGAGGGCGGTTTTCGCTTCGTTGATGTAGACCGTGCCGACAAAAACGTTATCCGAGATGGACGACAGCAGGCCGTTAAACAGATAAAACAGCGACAGCTGCGCGTGCGGAGAGGCCTGCAGAACAAACTCGATGACCGGCGTGAACAGCTGCTGGTCGATGATCACCGCCACTACGGCAAAGAACACCGTGAGCAGCGCGGTGAAGGGCAACGCCTCGGTGAACGCCTTGCCAATCGCGTGCTCATCGGTCACCCCGGTAAAGGTGGTGGCGAGGATGATCACCGACAGGCCAATCAGGCCGACCTCAGCCAGGTGAAAAGCGAGGGCGACGATCAACCAAACGCCAATGAGCGCCTGGGCAATCAGCCGTAGCCGCTCCTGACGACTGCGCTGGGCGCGGCTGCGATCGTCAAACTCCTGCAGCACCTTGCGCACCGTCGGCGGCAGCGGTTCGCCGTAGCCAAACAGGCGATACTTTTCCACCAGCAGACAGGTTAACAGACCGCAGACCATCACCGGCAGGGTGACGGGCGCCATGCGGAGAAAGAACTCGCCAAAATGCCAGCCCGCCGCTTTGGCGATAATCAGGTTTTGCGGTTCGCCGACCATGGTCATGACGCCGCCGAGCGCGGTCCCGACGCCGGCGTGCATCATCAGGCTGCGTAGAAAGCCGCGGAACTGCTCCAGCACCTCGCGGTAGTGTTGCTCGATATGGCTGTCGTCGAGCAGGTCGCTATCGTCCGGGCGCGCCGAGGCGACGCGGTGATAGATGCCGTAGAACCCGACGGCGACGCTTATCACCACCGCCACCACCGTCAGCGCATCGAGAAAGGCGGAGAGGAAGGCAGCGGCCAGGCAGAAGGCCAGCGACAGCAGCATCTTGCTGCGGATCCCTAACAGCAGGCGCGTAAAGACAAACAGCAGCAGCTGCTTCATAAAGTAGATGCCCGCCACCATAAACATCAGCAGAAGCAGCACTTCCAGGTTGCTGGCGATCTCTTCCCGCACGTGCGCTGGGCTGGTCATGCCGATCAGCAGCGCCTCGATAGCCAGCAGGCCACCCGGCAGCAGCGGATAGCACTTCAGCGCCATGGCGAGGGTAAAGATAAACTCAACCACCAGCAGCCAGCCGGCGACAAATGGCGCCACGGCGAACACCAGCGGATTGATAATTAAGAAAATGATTAATGCCAGCTTGTACCAGTCAGGCGACTGGCCAAGAAAATTGCGCCACAGCGCGCGGCCATAAGAAATTTCCACGACAGAATCCTTCCCCGTCAATTAGTGCATGATTTTGTGCGTAACTATTGGCAAGAGTACCAGTTGAGCAAAATGAGAAGCAACTTTCTTCGCAGCGCTGCGGCGGTTACGGGAGATAAGGAAAAGCGTAAAGTAAAAACGGAAAATGAAACGGCGATCCCTTTTTAATTCACTTGCGATGCTATCTGCGCTATAGCGGCTCTGGTATGATGAGTGCAATTGCAACAATGTGTAATGGAAATATTATTATGGTCATTAAGGCGCAGAGCCCTGCGGGTTTCGCGGAAGAGTATATCATTGAGAGCATCTGGAATAACCGCTTCCCACCTGGATCGATTCTCCCCGCTGAACGCGAGCTTTCTGAGCTGATCGGTGTCACCCGCACCACGCTGCGCGAAGTGTTGCAGCGTCTGGCGCGTGACGGCTGGTTGACCATTCAGCACGGCAAACCCACCAAAGTGAACAACTTCTGGGAGACCTCCGGGCTGAATATCCTTGAAACGCTGGCGCGTCTCGATCACGACAGCGTCCCGCAGTTGATTGATAACCTTCTCTCCGTGCGCACCAATATTTCCACGATTTTTATTCGCACCGCGTTCCGTCAGCATCCGGATAAAGCGCTGGCGGTGCTGGACAGCGCCCGGGAAGTGGAAGATCACGCCGACGCCTTCGCCGATCTCGATTACAACATTTTCCGCGGTCTGGCTTTCGCCTCCGGCAACCCGATTTATGGCCTGATCCTCAACGGCATGAAGGGGCTATATACCCGCATCGGCCGCCACTACTTCTCCAGCCCGGAAGCGCGCAGCCTGGCGCTGGGCTTTTATCATCAGCTGGCGAAGGTGTGCGAAGGCGGCCTGCACGATCAGGTGTATGAGCTGGTTCGTCGCTACGGCCATGACAGCGGCGAGATCTGGCACCGGATGCAGAAATCGCTGCCCGGCGATTTAGCCATGAATGTGCGTTAAGCCGGCTATTCGCGATCGATAAATAAAATAAGGGGGCCGATGGCCCCCTTCGTCGTTTTAACGTCCCGCAATGCTATAGCGCGTTTGGCCGCGCCGGGCAGCGGTCCAGCAGCTCAATGCTGCCGTCGGCGTTCTGCTGCTCCAGCAGCACATCGAACCCCCACAGACGATGCACATGTTTCAGTACTTCGCGCCGCCCTTTGTCCAGCGGGACGCGGTTGTGCGGCACATAGCGCAACGTCAGCGAGCGGTCGCCGCGCAGGTCAACGTTCCACACCTGGATATTCGGCTCGAGATTGCTGAGGTTATATTGCGCCGAGAGCTTGTTGCGGATTTCGCGATAGCCCTCTTCGTTGTGGATCGCCGAGATCTCGAGATAATTGTTGTGATCGTCGTCGAGCACGGTAAAGAAGCGGAAATCGCGCATGATCTTCGGCGACAGGAACTGGCTGATAAAGCTCTCATCCTTGAAGTCGCGCATGGCGAAATGCAGCGTTTCCAGCCAGTCGGAACCAGCGATATCCGGGAACCAGTACTTGTCCTCTTCGGTAGGCGACTGGCAGATGCGCTTGATGTCCTGGAACATGGCGAACCCCAGCGCGTAGGGGTTAATCCCGCTGTACCACGGACTGTTGTACGGCGGCTGGAACACCACGTTCGTGTGGCTGTGGAGAAACTCCAGCATAAAGCGTTCGGTCACTTTCCCTTCATCATAGAGATGGTTGAGGATGGTATAGTGCCAGAAGGTGGCCCACCCCTCGTTCATCACCTGGGTCTGTTTCTGCGGGTAGAAATACTGGCTGACTTTACGCACGATGCGCAGGATCTCGCGCTGCCACGATTCCAGCAGCGGGGCGTTCTTCTCCATAAAGTACAGCAGGTTCTCCTGCGGTTCGGAAGGGTAGCGGCGGGCGGACTCAATCGCCTTCTCCTCTTCGCGCTTCGGCAGGGTACGCCACAGCATATTCACCTGGCTCTGCAGATACTCTTCCCGGCTTTTCTGCCGCGCCTTCTCCTCCTGCAGCGAGATTTTTTGCGGACGTTTATAGCGGTCGACGCCGTAGTTCATCAGCGCGTGGCAGGAGTCGAGCAGTTTCTCCACTTCGTCGACGCCATAGCGCTCTTCGCACTCGGTAATGTATTTGCGGGCGAAAATCAGGTAGTCGATGATTGAGCTGGCGTCGGTCCAGCTGCGAAACAGGTAATTGTTTTTGAAGAACGAGTTATGCCCGTAGCAGGCGTGCGCCATCACCAGCGCCTGCATGGTGATGGTATTTTCTTCCATCAGATAGGCGATACAGGGATTGGAATTGATGACGATCTCATACGCCAGGCCCTGCTGGCCGTGCTTATAGGCCTGCTCGGTCTCAATGAATTTTTTGCCGAACGACCAGTGCGGATAGTTGATGGGCATGCCGACGCTGGAGTAGGCGTCCATCATCTGTTCGGAAGTAATGACTTCGATCTGGTGCGGGTAGGTGTCAAGACGATAGAGCTTAGCGACCCGGTCCACTTCGGCCAGGTAGGTCTCCAGTAACTCGAACGTCCAGTCGGGTCCATCGCTTAAACGGGTGGTGTCCCTGTTCATGGAGTCAATCGTAGCCATTAGCGCGCCCTCGTTGTTGTTGGTTTTCTCTGAACGGAAAACCTCTAAACAAGCATAGAACACCGCACAGCAAACTGTGTTGTCAGCCAATCGCTTTTCTTCGCGATTTCCCCATCTCAAAGCCGTTTTTTGCGCTTATTTGCAGAATTAAATGCTGGGTAAAAATAAAGCGCAGCATGAGATCGTAAATCTTGCAGCTCAGGACTGGTGCGGTTTGCTGTGAGTTAAGTCACCATAAATAAAGCGTATGTTGAATAATATTTTCAACTGAGTTATCAATTTGTAATTAGATGATTGTTCTTTAACTGTTACGGAGTTGCTATGCGTGTCGTCATACTGGGAAGTGGGGTGGTTGGGGTAGCCAGCGCGTGGTATTTGAGTCAGGCGGGTCATGAGGTGACGGTCATCGACCGTCAGCCCGGTCCGGCAGAGGAGACCAGCGCGGCCAACGCCGGGCAGATATCTCCCGGCTATGCGGCGCCGTGGGCGGCGCCGGGAGTGCCGCTGAAGGCGATCAAATGGATGTTCCAGCGCCATGCGCCGCTGGCGATCGGCCTTGACGGCACATCGTTCCAGCTGAAGTGGATGTGGCAAATGCTGCGCAACTGCGACACCCGCCACTATATGGAGAACAAAGGCCGGATGGTGCGCCTGGCGGAGTACAGCCGCGACTGCCTGAAGGCGCTGCGCGACACCACCGGCATTCAGTATGAAGGGCGTCAGGGCGGAACGCTGCAGCTGTTCCGTACCGCCAAACAGTATGAAAACGCCACCCGCGACATCGCGGTGCTGGAGGACGCCGGCGTGCCCTATCAGCTGCTGGAGGCGAAGCGGCTGGCCGAAGTGGAGCCCGCGCTGGCGGAGGTTAGCCACAAACTGACCGGCGGCCTGCGTCTGCCAAACGATGAAACCGGCGACTGCCAGCTGTTTACCACCCGTCTGGCGGCGATGGCGGAACAGGCCGGGGTCACCTTCCGCTTCAACACCGCGGTGGACGCCCTGCTGCAGGAGGGCGATCGCATTGCCGGGGTGAAATGCGGCGATGAGATTATCAAGGGCGACGCCTATGTCATGGCCTTTGGCTCTTACTCGACGGCGATGCTCAAGGGGCTGGTGGATATTCCGGTCTACCCGCTGAAAGGCTATTCGTTAACCATCCCGATTGCCCAGGAAGACGGCGCGCCGGTTTCCACTATCCTTGATGAGACCTATAAAATCGCCATCACCCGTTTCGATCAGCGCATTCGCGTCGGCGGTATGGCCGAGATCGTCGGTTTTAATAAAGCGCTGCTGCAGCCGCGTCGCGAAACCCTGGAGATGGTGGTGCGCGATCTGTTCCCGCGCGGCGGCCACGTTGAGCAGGCCACATTCTGGACCGGCCTGCGGCCGATGACGCCGGACGGCACGCCGGTGGTCGGGCGCACGGCGTTTAAAAACCTGTGGCTCAACACCGGTCACGGTACCCTCGGCTGGACCATGGCCTGCGGCTCCGGGCAGCTTATCAGCGATTTGATCTCCGGCCGCACGCCGGCGATCCCTTACGACGATCTGGCGGTCGCCCGCTACAGCCCCGGGTTCACCCCGGCGCGTCCGCAGCATCTGCATGGCGCACACAACTAAGGAGCTTGCATGACCCGTCCGGTAGTGGCCAGTATCGACTTGCTGGCCTTGCGGCAGAATTTACAGATAGTGCGTCGCGCGGCCCCCGGGGCGCGCCTGTGGGCGGTGGTCAAAGCAAATGCTTATGGCCATGGCGTGGCGCGGGTATGGAGTGCGTTAAGCGCGGCGGATGGTTTCGCCTTGCTCAACCTGGAAGAGGCGATCCTGCTGCGCGAGCAGGGCTGGAAAGGCCCGATCCTGTTGCTGGAGGGCTTCTTCCATGCCGATGAGCTGGCGGTGCTGGATCAATATCGCTTAACCACCAGCGTCCACAGCAACTGGCAGATTAAGGCGCTGCAGCAGGCGAAGCTGCGCGCGCCGCTGGATATCTATCTCAAGGTGAACAGCGGTATGAACCGGCTGGGCTTTATGCCGGAGCGGGTGCATACCGTCTGGCAGCAGCTGCGGGCGATAAGCAACGTCGGCGAGATGACGCTGATGTCGCACTTCGCGGAGGCGGAGAACCCGCAGGGGATTGTTGAGCCGATGCGCCGGATCGAACAGGCGGCGGAGGGGCTGGATTGCCCACGCTCGCTGGCCAACTCGGCGGCGACGCTCTGGCATCCGGAAGCGCATTTTGACTGGGTTCGTCCCGGGATCGTGCTGTATGGCGCATCGCCCTCCGGGCAGTGGCAGGATATCGCGAACACCGGCCTGAAGCCGGTGATGACCCTGCGCAGCGAAATCATCGCCGTGCAGAACCTGCGCCCCGGCGAAGCGATTGGCTATGGCGGCCTGTATCGCACCACCCAGGAGCAGCGGATCGGCATCGTCGCCTGCGGCTATGCCGACGGCTACCCGCGGGTGGCGCCGAGCGGCACGCCGGTGCTGGTGGACGGCGTACGCACCACCACCGTCGGGCGCGTGTCGATGGATATGTTGGCGGTCGATTTAACGCCCTGTCCGCAGGCCGGGATCGGCGCGCCGGTCGAACTGTGGGGCAAAGAGATTAAAATCGACGACGTGGCGGCCAGCTGCGGCACCGTCGGCTATGAGCTGATGTGCGCCCTGGCGCCGCGGGTGCCGGTTGTGACCCTGTAACCTGTTCCGGGGCGGATCACTCCGCCTCGTCTTCCGCGACCCGTACCCCTACCTTCAGCACGTGATCGTTCTCTTTTTCCGCGACTGTCCATACCATCCCGGCGAACTCCACCTGGTCGCCCACCACTGGCGCGGCGCCCAGCAGCTGCTGCACCACTTCCCCCAGCGACTGCTGATGTTCGCGGAACTCCTCTCCGCCGTCGAGGCCGTAGATTTGCGCCACATCGGCGAAGCGGGCCTCGGCATCAAGTATAAAGTCGCCGAAAAAACGCTGATCGAGCGCCACCGGCGGCGACTGGCTGAACATTTTGCCCAGCGCCGGCAGGTCGTGCTCCCGGCCAATGACGCACAGGATATCGCCTTCCCGCAGGCGGGTGCTGCCGGTGGGGTGCAGCAGGGCATTGTTGCGAAACAGGGCGGCAATCCGCGTCTCCGGCGGCATATGCAGGTCGCGCAGCGCCGCGCCGATGCACCATTTATCGGCGCCCAGCTGGTAGACAAACTGCTCCCACGGGTTTTCCGGGTGAATATCCAGCCCGACGCGGGAGATGGGCCAGCTGACGGGCGGCACCACCACTTTGGCTTTTTTCGCCGCCCACGATAGCGAGGTGCCCTGGAGCAGAAGCGACACCAGCACCACGAAGAAGGCGACATTGAAGAACAGGCGGGCGTTGTCCAGGCCGGCCATCATCGGGAACACCGCGAGAATAATCGGCACTGCGCCGCGCAGGCCGACCCAGCTGATAAATACCCGTTCGCGGAGGTTGAACCCGCGGAACGGCAGCAGACCGGCAAATACCGACAGCGGACGGGCAATGAAAATCATCCACATCGACAGCAACAGCGCCGGGATAGCGATCGGCAGCAGGTCGGAGGGCGTCACCAGCAGGCCCAGCACCAGGAACATGGCGATTTGCGCCAGCCACGCCAGACCGTCGAAGTTCTGCAGGATACCGTGCCGGTTGCGGATAGGCCGGTTGCCCAGCAGAAAGCCGCAGAGATAGACGGCGAGGATACCGCTGCCGTCGAGGGTAGTGGTGACGGCGAAAATCATGATCCCGCCGCTCAGCGCCAGCAGCGGATAGAGCCCGGCGGGCAGCACGATGCGGTTGATCATCTGCAGCAGCAGGTAGCCGCCGCCGAGGCCGATGGCGATCCCGAGACCGAACTGTTGAATGATATGCACGGCGAACATCCAACTGAGGCCGGTCTGGTGCTGCTGGATCATTTCGATCAGGGTGATGGTCAGGAAGACCGCCATCGGGTCGTTACTGCCTGACTCAATCTCCAGCGTCGAGCCGACGCGCTCGTTGAGCCCCTTGCCGCCGAGCAGCGAGAAGACCGCCGCGGCGTCGGTGGAGCCGACAATGGCGCCGATCAGCAGGCCTTCGATCATATCCAGTTTGAACAGCCAGGCCGCCATCATCCCGGTCAGCGCCGATGTGATCAGCACCCCGACCGTCGCCAGCGACAGTGCTGGCCACAGCGCGACGCGAAAGGAGCTGGCCTGGGTGCGCATCCCGCCGTCCAGCAGGATCACCGCCAGCGCCAGGTTACTCACCATGTAGGCGAAGGGGTAGTTGTCGAAGGGGATGCCGCCGATGCCGTCAATGCCTGCCAGCATCCCGATGGCCAGAAAGATGACCAGAATCGGGATGCCAAGGCGCGAAGAAAAGGAGCTCAATAAGATACTGCAGGTTACTAAAACAGAACCCAGAATAAACAGACTAATGACCGCAGCGGCGTCCAATGTTCACGTACTCCCTGACTGGCGTGAAAAAATGGCTAAAAGTGACACTATTTTAACAATTCGCAGGGAATCCGCCTATGCGTCTGGGAAATTTATTCTGCCAGCACCGGGTGGCCGCTGATTGTCAGGGTGGTAGCTGATGGCTGGTTGACCAGCCGCGCGCGCGCGCCCAGCGGCAGGGTCACCGTGCGCTGCTCGTGGCCAAACTCCAGTCCGCTTATCAGCGGTACAGAGAGCTGCTGGCGCAGATAATCAAACACCTGCGGCAGGTCATATCCCACGTCATAGTCGTTCGGCGTGCCGCCGGTGAAGCTGCCGAAGATCACCGCATTCTGCGCCGCCAGTACGCCGCTGTGCAACAGCTGAAGCAGCATGCGTTCGACGCGGAACGGGTGCTCATTGATATCCTCCACCACCAGGATGCCGTCGCGGATCGCCGGTAGCCACGGGGTACCGATAAGCGAAGTCAGCATCGCCAGATTCCCGCCCCACAGGGTGCCTTCCACCCGGCAGTTCGGCCCTTCGCCCGGCCATTCGAGGGTGAATTCAGGCTGGCGCAGCGCCTGCCAGAAATGCTGTTCGGTAAACGGATCGAGGGTCTCCGCGCCGAAGTTCCCTGCGAGCATCGGCCCGCTGAAGGTGACGACGTTGCCCATGGCCAGCAGGCCCGACTGGATGACGGTGAAATCGCTGTGGCCGCAAATCAGCAACGGGTCACGCTGCTGGCGGGCAATCAGCCCCTGCCAGTCGATATGCGGCAGCAGGCGGCTGGCGCCGTAGCCGCCGCGCACCGCGAGAACGATCCGGTTGCGGCCTGGCAACTGGGCAAGCTGGTTAATATCGGCCAGCCGTTCATGTTCAGTTCCGGCGAAACGCTGCTGCCGACGGGGAATGACCTGCTGGTGGGCCACCTCGTGCCCGGCCTGCTGCAGACGCTCGACGCCGCGGGCCGCTGCCTGCTGGTTGATGCAATAACCGGATGGCGCGACCAGATAAAACTGAGACATGATAATTCCTTGCTATGAATGAAAGGGTTATGATGCCGCCTGGAATGGCGATTGTCATCTCCAGGTGGCTAACTTCAATCCGCACCCGTCATCCATCAGGCTGTCGGCGGGCGGGGGACGTACCGCTGCCGTCGTTCTGCAGCATGATGGCGTTTGGGTAGATAAGGATAGATGTGTGAAATTGAGATGGTTGCTTATTTTAGTCGTTTTTCTGGCCGGTTGTAGTTCGAAACACGATTACACCAATCCACCGTGGAACCCCGAGGTCCCGGTGAAGCGGGCGATGCAGTGGATGCCGATCAGTGAAAAAGCCGGCGCCGCCTGGGGCGTGGATCCGCAGCTGATCACGGCGATCATTGCCATCGAGTCGGGCGGTAACCCTGCGGTAGTGAGTAAATCCGGCGCCGTCGGGCTGATGCAGCTTAAGCCGTCGACCTCCGGACGCGATGTTTACCGGCGGATGGGCTGGCGCGGCGAGCCGTCGGTCAGTGAGCTGAAAAACCCGGAACGGAATATCTCGATGGGGGCCGCCTATCTGAGCATTCTGGAGAATGGTCCGCTGGCGGGGATCAAAGACCCGCAGGTGATGCGCTATGCGGTGGTGGTCTCCTATGCCAACGGCGCTGGCGCGCTGCTGCGCACCTTCTCGTCAAACCGGCAGGACGCCATCGAGGAGATTAACGACCTCGACGCCGATGAGTTCTTCGAGCATGTGGCGAAAAAACACCCGGCTCCGCAGGCGCCGCGCTATATCTGGAAGCTGCAGAAAGCGCTGGACGCCATGTAACCTTACCTTCGCCCCGCCGGCCTGGCGGGGTCCTAATCCTCTGTGCGCAGCGACGTGATAACGCTAATCGGCGCTATTAACGCTTTATATTCCCGGTAGCGCTCGGGAAGCGATTCCACGCCGTTTACCGCCACGCAGAGCATGGCCGTCGCGTCATCCTCCTGCGCGCCTTTATACGCTAACGTTTCTCGTAACGCATTGATGCAGGCGTGGGCGTCATGATGCGAAATGCCGTTGATATCGAGACGAATGGTTTTGCTAATGGCCTCTATCCATAATCCGCCCCACAGAACGCAACCCGAGGGCATGAGCAGGCAACTGAAGATGCTGTATGCGGTGAGGTCGAGCCAGATAAAGGTCTTACTGGCAACGATAACGCCGAGGGCGACCGAAGGGATGCTGATGGCCAGCATATTCCATCCGCGGCGCAGCGGACTTAAGGCTAAACCCGCACTTGCTATCTGTTCCTGCCAGAGGTTACGTCCGGCGATACTCAGGCAGCGGGGCAGATCTTCATGACACGGCTTTCGCACCGCAAAATGGTCAAATAGTATGCTTTCAATGACGTTCATTTCGTGGTTTGCATAGCGTCCGTTAGCCAAAACCTGCCCGGGCTCCGGGATCCACAGATGCTTATTACTGAGTAAGCTGAACATTGCCAGTTGAATCACCCGGGTCCCTTCTCCGGTCAGCCACGCCAGCAGCCAGGGGCTAACCTCTATCGCGTGCGGCTGGGGCTGAGCCGCTGGCCGCGACAGGATAATCATTATACCAATAGCAATATAGATACCCGGGACGATAAGTATAAAACCGCCGAGAAACAGCAGTGGATGCAGATGCATTATAAAATTCCACATACCATCCCCTCGTTAATCCAGCCTCTGCAGACAAAAGGGATACTTAATAAGGTTGATGATTTTTACATATTCAGCAAATCTTTCGGGAAGCAGGGCGGTTTTACCGATCGCCACGCAATAATCGGCGTTTTCATCGGTCAGGGTATCTGCGTCAGCAATAAGCGTCTCTTTCAGTGTAGTAATATGGTGGTCAAGGATATGAATAGAGATTCCCTCCCGATCCAGTCGGGTGGCGTTTAAGGTGATGCATAACAGCCACAGCCACCACAGGCCGGAAATAATACCTATTGTCAGCCAGCTGAATACGCTGGAGTGAATTATCGCCTGATTATCAAAAAGCGTTTTCCAGGCGAGCGCGGCGATTAATAGCAGGGAGGGCGCGGCAATCAATATCATATTCCACGTTTGGTGCGTCGGGCTGAGCCGCAGCCCTTGGCAGTGAGGATCGGTCGCCCAGTGGTTCTTTTCGGCGACGTGCAGAGAAAGCGGCAGATCCTGGTCACTGGATTTTGGCGTAGCGAAATGGTCAAAAAGTATTTTTTCCACACAGGTCATTTTGCATTCTGCGTACTGCTGATTGGCGCAGAGTTGAATATTGTCCGCAGAATGGATGAGAGTGACATAGTTTTTTCTTAACAGCCTGAACATGGCCAGCTGAATGACGCTGGTGGCGCTATTACGTAGCCAGGCTAAAAAAGAGGGTGAGATAGAATAGGGCGCCGGAACGGCTGTGGTATTTTCAGTAGGGCGGGTCTTCGCAATAATTATATTTACCAGAATATATATCACTGTGGTGGATAATATATGGTAACCCATAAATGATAACGGATGTAAATTGGTGAGATAGCTAATGACAGGGTTCACTTTTATTCCTTGTGAGCGTCCTAACCTGTTTTCGCCAGCATATTAAGTCCTCTCATCACAGGGGGGCAAGTGAAATAATGGCCTGGCATCTTTAAGTTAATATTAGCCATCAAAGCGTGACGTCACCTGTTAACGAAAGCCTCCGCCGTCACGGGCGGAGGCTTATCTTTACGCTGTCAGTTAAAAGTCGTAGCCCACGGTGGCCATGACGCTGCGCTCTGCTCCCCAGTAGCAGTTGCCGGTGCCGTAGCAGCCGGAAACGTATTCACGATTGCCGATATTGTTGGCGTTGACCTGCACATAAGCGCCTTTCAGCCCCGGCGACCAGACGCCGAGGTCAGCCCGCATCATGGCGTCCATCAGCGTGACCGACGGCAGCCGCGCGGTGTTGGCATCATCCGCCCACTGTTTACCAATGTAGCGGACGCCGGCGCCCAGCGAGATCCCCGCCGGAAACTGATAGCGCGCCCAGAAGGAGGCCATCTGATCCGGGGTCAGCTGCGGCGTGTTGTTGTCGGTACCGTCCTTAGTGTCCTGGAAGCGCAGACGATTCCAGGTATACGAGGCGAGGGTGCTCAGCTGCGGGGTGATCTGGTGGTGCGCTTCCAGCTCAACCCCCTGGGAATGGACCTTACCCGCCGGAATATAGGTGGCGGTGGCGATGTTGGGGTCGCGGGTGGCGACATCCTTTTGCATCAGATCGTAAATCGCGATGCTATAGAGGTCGCTGCTGCCCGGCGGCTGGAACTTCAGGCCGGCTTCGACCTGTTCGGCGGTGGTCGGTTTCAACGGTTTGCCGTCAGCGCCGGGCAGCATCGCCGGGGTAATCGCCTGGCTGTAGCTCAGGTAGGGCGAAAGACCGTTGTCCAGGGCGTACAACAGCGAGGCGCGGCCGCTGATATGGTCGTCTGAACGGCGGTTTGAGGTGCCCAGGGTATCGCTGACCTGCTGGGAAACGATACGGTCATAGCGGGCGGAAACATCCACATGCCAGCGGTCCCAGACCATCTCATCCTGCAGATACAGCCCGGTCTGGTAATAACGGCGATTATTATCATCGCTGTAGGTCACGGTATGCCCGGTCTGGGCGGTATAGCCGGTAAACGGGTTAAGGGGCGCCGCGCCGCCGGCGCCGGTCCACAGATCGTTGCGAAAGCGATGGTATTCAGCGCCGAGGATCAGGGTATGCGCCAGATCGCCAGTATTGAAATCGGCGCGCAGGCGGTTATCGGTTGACCAGCCGTCCAGCGAACCGCGCGAGCCGCTGTAGCCGCGAGCCAGCATGTCGCTGTCATCTATCCAGCCGACCTGGTAGACCTGATCGAGGGAGACGTTGGTGTGGGTGTAGCTTCCCGCGGAATAGACCGACCAGACATCGGTGAACTGGTGGTCAAACTCATAGCTGTAGATCTGCTGGCGGCGCTGATAGCCATCTCCCGGATCGCCCTCGTTGGTGCTGGTGGAGAGCTTACGGCCATTGTGCGCGTAGCGGGTGCCGTCCAGCGGCAAAGAGCCATGATAGCCACCGGAAGGATCTTTTTGCAGATAGGCGCGTAGCAGCAGCGAGGTATCGCTGTCCGGCTGCCACAGCAGGGAAGGTGAAATGGCGTAGCGCTCTTCGCGGGTATGGTCATACTGCGTGTCGCTGCTGCGGGTCATACCGATCAGCCGCCATGCCCACTGCTCATTGATGGCGTCGGTGTAATCGAAGGCCGCGCCTTTGGTATTTTGCGTCCCGCCAGTCAGGCGGACGTGGCCCTGCTGACTGAACTGCGGGCGCTTGGAGGTCAGGTTGACCACGCCGCCCGGCACGCTCTGCCCGTAGAGCGCGGAGGAGGGGCCGCGGATCACATCGACGCGTTCGATAAACCATGGGTCGATCTGCACCACGTTATGGCTGCCGCCGTCGCTCATCAGGCGCATGCCGTCGAGGAACAGGTTATCGACGTCGCCGCCGTGGTAGCCGCGCAGGGAGATAGCGTCAAACCGGGTGGCGCCGCCGCCGAAGCTGGAGTAGACCCCCGGGGTATATTCCAGCGCCTGGCTGATGGTATTCGCCCCCTGATCCGCCATCTGCTGGCGGGTGACAACCGACACCGACTGGGCGGTGGTGATTAACGGCTGGTCGGTTTTCGTCGCCCCGAGCGAGGTGCTGGCGCTATAGCCCTCAGTCGGCGCGCTGGCGGATGCCGGCGGGCTGGCCGTCACCACCACCGTCTCTTCGGCCTGCGCGGTGAAGGGAAGTGCGATCGCGAGGGCGCACAGCAGCCCCGGGCGTTTGCGAGAAATAGCCACGTTCATAAGATCATCCTGAACCTGCGCGGTCTGGTACTCCTGTACGCCGCCGCGGGAAAAACGAATCTGTCATTATTCGTTAAAAAGTAATGCGAATTATTATTGTTTGTATTTATGCAATCAAGCGAAAAGGTGATCTGTTCAGCGCGAGGGGATGGAGAAGGGTTTCCCGCGAGCCGCAGAATGGGCCTGCGCGGGACGGTAGTGACCAGGGAGACCGCTTCCCCCTACCGATTTTGGTAGGGGGCGGCAAAGCGTCAGGAGCCGGTCTTTTGCGGTTCCGCAGGGGCGGGGTCGTTAGCCGCGGGCGCCGCAACAGGTTTGTCCTGCGGTGAAGGCGTTGGCGCCGGACGGGTAGCAGGCAGCGCATCGCAGGATTTCTCCTGCGGGCAGATCAGATCCAGCATCTTAAGGGTGACGCCGTTGGTCCAGCCAAAGCCGTCCTGCAGTGGATATTCCCCACCGCCGCCCCCGGTGCCGGTCGAACTCACATCATACTTCTCCACCAGCTTTTGCTTGCTGTCATAGGTATGCTGCACGTTGGTCAGGAAGCGCCAGGTGACCTCCATGGCGATCTTCTGCTGACCATAGTTTTGCAGCCCCTCGACGGCCACCCACTGCAGCGGCGCCCAGCCGTTGGGGGCGTCCCACTGCTGGCCGCTGTTGACGGTGGTGGTGGTCAGCCCGCCGGGTTTGAGCAGCCGCGACTCGGCGGCGGCCGCCACTTTCGTCGCTCGCTCGCGCGACGCGGCATTGACGTACAGCGGGAACAGCGCCGCGGCGGTCAGCTGATTGCGCACCTTGTGGGTTTTCAGATCGTAATCGGCGTACCAACCCTCTTTTTCATTCCACAGGTATTTCTCGATAGCCTGCTGGCGGGCGTTGGCCAGCGCGTCGTACCGGGTAGCGCCGGCGCTGTCCCCCGCTGCTTTACTGGCGCGGGCGAGGGTTTTCTCCAGATGGAACATCAAGGCATTGAGATCGACCGGGATAATCGAGGTGGTGCGAATGGTGGCGAGCTGCTGCGGATTGTCCATCCAGCGGGAGCTGAAATCCCAGCCGGAAGCGGCGGCGGAGCGCAGGTCGCGATAGATCTCGGTGGCCGGACGATTCGGGTTGCTTTTGGCGGTTTTGACGTCGTCAAGCCAGGACTCGGGACGTGGGGTGTCGTTATCGTCCCAGTAGCGGTTGAGCAGCGCGCCATCCGCCATCCGCACTGCCCGTTTGTCGGCGCTGCCGGGTGCCAGCGCGTCCGCCCCGGCCATCCAGTAGCGATACTCTTTCTCCAGCTGCGGCTGGTAGGTTTTCAGCACCTGGTCGCCATCGTGCGTCGCCAGCAGGCTTACCATAAAGGAGAAGAAGGGGGGCTGCGAACGGCTGAGGTAATAGGTGCGGTTACCGTTGGGGATATGGCCCCAGGTGTCAATTTCCGCAGCGAAGTTGGCGACCATATCTTCGACTTTATCCCAGTGACCGCTTTCGGCAAGACCCAGCATGGTGAAATAGCTGTCCCAGTAATAGACTTCGCGAAAGCGTCCTCCGGGGACCACGTAGGGCTTAGGCAGCGGCAGCAGCGAGTCCCACTTTTCCACCTCGACGGTGCTGCGGGTCAGGACCGGCCACAGGCCGTCGATATGCTGACGCAGGGTTTGCCCTTTGGGCGGCACATAGGCGTCGTTCTCTTTCGGCAGCGTGAAGTTCAGCTCAACGAAGTGGCGCAGGTCGAAGCTGGCCTGGTTTTTTTGCATCCGGTAATCGGCAAGGATCATCAGCGGATCGCTGTTCGGAATGGCGTCAGCGAACGTTTTCTGATCAGAAAACAGTTTCGCGCTTTGCACATCATTAAACAGCGGACCGAGCAGGATATCGGGTGATTGCGGGATTGGACGGGTTTCTTCAGCCTCAGCGGTCAGCGTCGCCAGGGCGATAAACGCACCCCCTAGCGCCAGACGAAGAGCATAAGGCAGGGTAGCGGGGCGACGGGAAAAGGGACTCGTCATGGATTGTTCTCCTTATCATTGCAGACTCATGTGCCACTGCATTTGGCCATCAGAAAACCATAGACGAATATCCGCCGCTGCGCGTGTCGAAGCTAACATTTTGCGCTAAAACAGAGAATTTACCGCTCACCGGTCGCTATCCAGGCGGCACAATTCTGCTCAGCCCAATATTATATCCTTAATTATATAAATGCTGACTGGTGTTATTTTTGTTGTGAATGTTTCTGGGTAAATAATAAGCGCTATTCGATAGCGGCATCCGAAAAAAGAACGGATGTTTATCTGTAACAATAAGGTTCGTATTTATCGCATTTTAAAAATTGCGCAACGGATGAAGGCTGTGATCTTTCAGGCAAAAATACCGGGATTAATATGACTGAAGCCTGGCAGGATCACATAAATTAAAAAACATAAATAATTAATAAAAAAACATAATGGCGCCGCGCATAGCGGATAAGTAAAAAATGCAGACACTACAGAAACCGGTTTCATTTTGCATAAAGGAGTGGTGTATGTCTGCTGGCGACAAAATTTCTGTCAGAGAGAAAATAGGTTATAGCCTGGGGGACGCAGCCAGTCACATCGTATTTGACTCGTCTGTGGCTATTCTGGCTTATTTTTATACCGATATTTATGGCCTGCCGCCCGCCGTAATGGGGACGATGTTTTTGCTGGTGCATCTGCTGGATGCGATTACCGATCCGATTATGGGCGCGATTGCTGACGCCACCTCAACCCGCTGGGGCCGCTTTCGCCCCTGGCTGTTGGCGATCTGCGTGCCCTTTGCGGTGAGCTGCGTGCTGGTGTATTCCATTCCCTCCTTTTCCGACTCCGGAAAAATTGCCTACGCCGTGGCGGCTTATATATTTATGACGCTGATGTATACGGCGATTAATATTCCTTACTGCTCGCTGGGCGCGGCGCTGACCTCCGATCCGCGCGAAAGCCTCTCGCTGCAGTCCTGGCGTTTTGCTATCACTCCAATCGGCGGCGCGCTCGGTACTGCCTTTATTTTACCGCTGGCTGATTTTCTCTATCCCGGCGATCGCGCGACCGGTATTCAGGTCTCGATGGCCCTGTTTGGCGTTATCGGCTGCCTGATGTTTATCACCTGTTTCGCCACGACTAAAGAACGCGTGCAGCCGATTAAAGAACCGAACCTGAACATCGCGCGGGACGTGAAAATACTATTTCGTAACGATCAGTGGCGTATTCTTTCCGTTTACAATTTTATGATGCTGATCGCGGTGGTAATTCGCGGTGGCGCCGTCGTCTATTATGTTAACAGCGTCCTGCATAAAGGCGCCGACGTGATTACCATATTCATGCTCGGCGGTATGTTTGCCTCCATGCTGGGTTCGGTGCTGGCCAAACCCTTCGGGACGCGCTTTTGTAAGGTCCGATTCTCTTTCTGGATTAATCTTCTCACCGCCGCGCTGGGCGTGGTCTGCTTTATCGTCCCGGTACAATATTGGATTGCGGTGCTCGGCGTGCATATTCTGATTTCTATCATTCAGGGCGGCAACGGCGCGTTGCAGTGGTCGATGATTACCGACGTGAATAACTATGGCGAATGGAAAACCCAGCGGCGTATTACCGGTATGAATGTCGCAGCAAATATCTTTGTCATCAAGCTGGGCGTCGCCGTCGGCGGGGCCATCCTCGGCTGGATATTGGCCTATTTCCATTACGCCGCTAACACCACGGTGCAGTCGGCTTCAGCGGTGCAGGGCGTGGTGCTGTTGTTTACACTGGTCCCTTCCGTGTTTTATGTGCTTACCGCCGTCTCGATTAAATTCTACGGCTTAACGGAAAACAGAATGAACGGCATCGTTGATGATTTAAAACACGGCACTTTCGCCGAATCCTGATTATTCCACGCTGTATTAAGAGGGCTATGCAGGTAATTCCCTGGATAGCCCGGCTATACCCTGGATGAAACATATAACAATGTAATTAGGGATGTTAATAATGAAAGTAAACTATATGGCTCTGATTATGAGTGGTCTGTTCTCCTCTGGCCTTTGGGCCGCGACGAATAATCACCCGACGGATATTGAAAAACGTTTAGCGCAGCTGGAACAGCGCGTAATAAATGCTGAGCAACGAGCGGCCGATGCGGAAGCGAAAATCCAGACCTTAACCCGACAGCAGAGCGTGGTGGCGAAAAGCACGCCAACTGTCAAAGTGGAGTCCGCCGAGCCCGTGGCACCGGGCGCGGAGCCGACAACACTAACGCTGTCCGGCTATGGGGATATCAAATTTTATGGTGATGTCGAATTTAACATGGATGGCGCCAGCAGCAGCGGGAGCCTGACTTCGGTAAAAACCACGGCAAATAAAGACTGGGCGCCGGGCAATAATGAACGCTGGGATATTAATGGCCGTCTGCTGTTAGGTTTTGACGGCATGCGCAAAATGGATAATGGCCGTTTTGCCGGTTTTTCCGTCCAGCCGCTGGCCGACCTGAACGGCAAAATGAATCTTGATGATGCGGTATTCTTTTTTGGCCAGGAGAACGACTGGAAGGTGAAGGTTGGTCGTTTCGAAGCCTACGATATGTTCCCGTTGAATCAGGATACGTTCGTGGAATACTCCGGGAACACCGCCAACGATCTGTACAGCGACGGTTACGGCTATATTTACATGATGAAGGAAGGGCGCGGTCGGAGCAACAGCGGCGGCAACTTCCTGATGAGCAAAACCCTTGATAACTGGTATTTCGAACTGAATACCCTGCTGGAGAACGGCAGCACGCTATTCCAGGACCAGCAGTATCATGGCACCGCACTGGAAAATGAGAAAAATGTGGCCTATTTGCGCCCGGTTATCGCGTGGAACAGCGGGCGCTTCTCCACTGCCATCGCCATGGAAAGCAACGTGGTAAATAACGCCTATGGCTATCACGATGCGAAAGGACGCTGGGTCGACCAGTCCAGCCGTACCGGCTATGGCTATACGATGACGTGGAATGGGCAAAAAACCGATCCGCAGGACGGCGTGGTGACCAACCTTAACGTCGCTTATATGGATGCCGAAGATGAGACTGACTTTACCACGGGCGTTAACTCCCTGTGGCACGGTTTTGAGCTGGGCTACATTTACGCGCATAACAAAATCGACAGCTTTAACACCGCTGATTTTATCGCTAACTGCGACGATAATTGCTGGATCGCCGATCCGGGCAACTATGATATCCACACAATCCATGCGTCGTACCTGTTTCCGAACGTAATGAATATGAAGAACTTCAACATCTATCTTGGGGCCTACGCATCATGGATTGAATCCAACCCAAACAACGGCGACGGCCAGGAAGACTCCCGCTATGGCGGCCGGCTGCGCTTCAAGTATTTCTTCTGAGCAACACAGAGCCTGCACAGCGCAGGCTCTGTGCTATTCAGCCGCCTGTCGCTACGCGGCGTGGCTCGCGAAGCCTCAGCGTCCCGTGAATCCACTTGCCCCAAACTGGTGCGTTTAACGCTAAAAACCGCCCACAAATAAGCAAAGTGTCTGGTTGTTTTTTAATCAATTCAGGGCCATGGCCTCACAGCGTAACGCTGCGCCGACGCGCTGTGTGACCTGGCATAATTAATGCTTATCTCTTATCGGGATTACCACAAAGTGAGTACAACCGGAGGAGACGGCCATGATAAAAATAACGCTTCCTGACGGGCATTATTATGACGAGATGCTGACCGCCCAGGGTGAGCAGCGGCCGCACTATAATGCCTGGTGGCAATGGTTTCGCAACACCGATCAATTCTCTATCCGGCAGAAAAAAGCGCAAGCGGAACTGCTTTTTCACCGTATCGGCATCACCTTTAACGTGTACGGCGAGGATGAGGGAACCGAGCGGCTGATCCCGTTTGATAGCGTGCCGCGGATCATACCCGCCGGGGAGTGGCAGCGCATTGACCGCGGCATTCGCCAGCGGGTGAAAGCGCTGAACGCTTTCCTCTATGACATCTATCATGAACAGAATATTCTGCGCGCGGGGCTGATACCGGCCGAGCAGGTGCTGGCCAACGAGCAGTATCAACCGTGCATGCAGGGCATCAACCTGCCAAACAACACCTATGCCCATATCACCGGCGTCGATATGGTGCGCAATAACGACGGCCAGTACTACGTGCTGGAGGATAATCTGCGCACGCCGTCCGGCGTCTCCTACATGCTCGAAAACCGTAAGATGATGATGCGCCTCTATCCGGAGATGTTCGAGCAGCATCACATTGCGCCGGTGGAGCGCTACCCGAGCTACCTCCTGCAGACCCTGCGCGAAAGTTCGCTGGTGGATGATCCCTGCGTCGTGGTGATGACCCCGGGTCGCTTCAACAGCGCCTACTTCGAGCACAGCTTCCTGGCGCAGCAGATGGGGGTCGAGCTGGTGGAAAGCGCCGATCTGTTTATTAAAAACGGCGCGGTGTATATGCGCACCACCGAGGGGCCGCGGCGGGTGGATGTGATTTATCGCCGCATCGACGACGCCTGGCTCGACCCGCTGGCCTTCCGCGCCGATTCGATGCTCGGCGTCCCGGGGCTGCTGTCCGTCTATCGCGCCGGCGGCGTAGTGCTGGCCAACGCCATCGGCACCGGGGTGGCTGACGACAAATCGATCTATCCGTACGTCCCGGAGATGATCCGCTTTTACCTCGGCGAACAGCCGATCCTCAGCAATATCCCCACCTGGCAGTGTCGGAAAGCGGAGGACCTGCGCTACGTGCTGAGCAATCTGGAGCTGATGGTGGTCAAGGAGGTCCATGGCGCCGGGGGCTACGGCATGCTGGTCGGCCCGCGTTCCACCAAAGAGGAGCGGGAGGCCTTCCGCCAGCGCCTGCTGGCCAATCCGGCCAACTATATCGCCCAGGACACCCTTGCGCTGTCGACCTGCCCAACCTTCGTTGATGAAGGGCTGTCGCCACGGCATATCGATTTACGCCCCTACGTGCTTTCCGGACAGGAGATGCGGCTGGTGCCCGGCGGCCTGACCCGCGTGGCGCTGACCGAAGGGTCGCTGGTGGTCAACTCGTCGCAGGGCGGCGGAACCAAGGATACCTGGGTGATGGAGGATGACGCATCATGCTAAGTCGTACGGCGAGTGAACTGTTCTGGATGGCCCGCTACCTTGAGCGGGCGGAGAGCTACGCCCGGGTGCTGGACGTGACCTGGAAATTATCAATGATCCCCCGCCACAGCCAGCAGTCGCGGGATCTGGCGCTACCGCTGAATTTGTCAATGACCCACGAGCTGTTTCAGGCGCGCCATGCCCGCTTTACCATGAGCAATCTACTCAACTTTTTTGCCCTCGATGGCAACAACCCCTGCAGTATTTACAGCTGCGTGGAGATGGCGTGGAACAACGCGCACGCGGTGCGCGGCAGTCTGTCGGCCGAAGTGTGGGAGAGCATCAATGCCACCCGCATCGAACTGCGGACCCTCCGCCAGCAGGGGCTGGGCGAACTGGGGAGCGACGGCTTTTTCGAGTGGGTGAAAGAGCGGGTGCATCTGTTTCGCGGAGCGGTGATAGGCACGCTGCTGCGCAACGACGCCCTGAGTTTTATCGGTATCGGCACGCTGATCGAGCGCGCGTTCGCCACCACCCAGCTGCTGCTAATTAAGGATCAA
The DNA here is from genome assembly GCF_049472055.1 of Klebsiella pneumoniae complex sp. WS1778. Classification (NCBI taxonomy): domain Bacteria; kingdom Pseudomonadati; phylum Pseudomonadota; class Gammaproteobacteria; order Enterobacterales; family Enterobacteriaceae; genus Klebsiella; species Klebsiella pneumoniae complex sp. WS1778. Next base: position 1,358,536 of record NZ_JBKGTJ010000001.1, on the reverse strand, counting down.
CAGCTGACCAACGATCCGGACCCGGTGCGCGAATACTACCGGCTGGATACCCTGCTCAATGCGGTCAGCGCCCGCGAAGCTTACAACAGCCTCTACCGCCAGCCGGTCAGTCGCGAAACGGTGATGGAGCTGCTGATCCTGCGTAACGATATTCCACGTTCGCTGCGCGCCAGCATTGCCGACCTGGTGGGCGAACTGGAGAAGATCGCCAACGATCGCTCTTATCAGCCGCTGCGTCTCGCCCATCAGCTCAACGTTGACCTGCGCTTCAGCACCCGTGACGACCTGGCGCAGGCGGACCTGCAGACCACGCTTAATGGACTGCTGGCGAGAATTAACGCCCTGTCCGACAGCATCAGACAAACCTATCTGGAGGCCTTATGAAACTGGTCATCGATCATCTCACCCGCTATGGCTACGATGAAGAAGTGAAGTTTTCCACCCAGTATCTGCGCCTGACCCCGCGCAGCACCGGACGGCAGACGATCACCGCCTGGACGCTGACCCTGCCGGACGGCGCGGCGGTGACCACTACCGACGGCTGGGGTAATGTGCTGCATGTGCTGACGCTGGATAACCCGCATAAAGAGATCACCATCCGCGCCAGCGGGATTGTCGATATCGCCGACGAGGGGGAAGAGACGTGTGATGAAGAGGCCGAGCTGCTGTCGCCGCTGGTTTTTCTGCGCAGTACGCCGCTGACCCGCGCCGATACGGCGATCCGTGAGTTCGCCCAGCGCCTCTATCGTCCCGATGCGGCGGAAGAGAGTTTGAATCAACTGATGGCGGATCTGCTGTTAAGAATGCCATACTCCCCCGGCGCGACCCAGGTCCAGGACTCCGCTGCCGACGCCTTCGCCCGGGCGAAGGGCGTGTGCCAGGATCATACCCATGTTTTTCTCGCCTGCTGCCGGGCGCTGGAGATCCCGGCGCGCTACGTCAGCGGCTATGTCTACAGCGATAACGCCCAGCATGTCGCGATGCATGCCTGGGCGGAAGTGTGGCTCGACGGCCGTTGGCTGTCGTTTGATATCACCAATAATACCCGTCGCCTGAATCAGCATCTGCGGCTGGCGACTGGGCTGGATTATCTCGACGCCTGCCCGGTACGGGGCACCCGGCTGGGCGGCGGCGGGGAGATTATGTTAACCAACGCTGAAGTGCGCGAACACAGCCAGCAGGCGCAGCAGCAATAATACGGGAATAACCGCAATGACCTACTGTGTGGCCATGTGCCTGGCGGATGGACTGGTGTTTGCTTCCGACTCCCGCACCAACGCGGGCGTCGACCATATTGCCACTTTTAAAAAGCTGCACGTTTTCCATCAGGAAGGGGAACGGGTGCTGGTGCTGCAATCCGCCGGCAACCTGGCCACCACCCAGAGCGTGATAAGCCTGCTCAGCGCGCGGATCCGTACCCAGCAGGAGCCGAACCTGATGCAGGTGACTTCCCTCTACGACGCCGCCATGCTGATCGGTAAAACGCTGCTGGAGGTGATCCAGCGCGACAGCAGCAACCAGCAAAACTGCAGTAATACTAACTTCAACTGCAACCTGTTGCTTGGCGGCCAGATCGCCGGCGAAACCCATCGTCTGTTCCATATTTATCCGGAGGGCAACTTTATTGAAGCCACCCGCGACACGCCTTATTTCCAGATTGGCGAAAGCAAGTACGGCAAGCCGATCATCGATCGGGTGCTGACCATCGATACGCCGCTGGAGCAGGCGATGTGCTGCGCCTTGATCTCCATTGACTCGACGCTGCGCAGTAATCTGTCCGTTGGCCTGCCGCTGGATACGCTGCTCTACCGCAGCGGCAGCCTGAGCAGCGCCGGGCAGCATCGCATCACCGACAGCGATCCCTACTTCAACCGCATCCGCAAGGCGTGGTCCGAGGGGCTGTTGCACACCTTCCAGACTCTGCCGGCCTGGACGCCAGCAGAGCGGGAAGAGGAGTAGTTTCTTTGATGCGCTACAACTAACCTCGACGCGAAGATGGATAAGGCTATGGAGCCCTTAAGTGTCCTCGACCTGGCGGTAAAGTTACAGCGGTGTCGAGGCTGCCAACAGCGAGTTTCAACAAGAATGGTGAATTAATTAACGACAGGTCGCACGGATCGTAGGCCGGGCAAGGTGCCGTCGCCGCCCGGCACAAAAGCGACTCTACTGTTTTTGTCCGGCGGGGCTGCGCCTGCACCGGCCTGGATGGAGCGGGGGTGGGGTTCATCCCGTAGGCCCGGCAAGCGCAGCGCCGCCGGGCAATGGATCTGTTTAAACGCCGCCAGCCTGTTGCGCCATGGACGGTATTTTTTGCCATGCTCAATACAAACGCGCTTTTTGGCAAAGCTAAGTAAATTAAATACTTTGTTATTTAACGTGTTATCTCACATCTTCGGAGGGAATGAGGCAACACGGCAAGGTATCGGAAGTGACGGAAAAGAAGACGGCTGTCTATGTGGATGACCAACAGCGCATCCTGATCCGCCAGCTGGCGCGCAGCTGGCTGTGGCGCAGCGAGCTGCCGACCTGGCTGCTGTTGGTGACGGTTTACGGCGGCTGGTTTGCCTGCGTGGCGGGCTGGCGGACGCTGGGCCTGTTTCCGGCCACGCTGCTGCTGATCTGGTTTACCGCCTGGTATATGTCCTTACAGCATGAGCTGATCCATGGGCATCCCACCCGGCTGGCATGGTTTAACCAGCTGCTGGGGACGCTGCCGCTGGCGGTCTGGTATCCCTATGGCGTCTATCGCGACAGCCATCTGGCGCACCATCGCAACCATCTGCTGACGCACCCCGAGGATGATCCCGAATCGTACTACGTGACCGCGGAAAGCTGGCAGCGCTTCTCAGCCTGGCAGCGCCGCCTTATCCACCTGCGCAATACCTTCTGGGGGCGTCTGCTGCTGGCGCCGCTGATGGATATCGTTCACACCCTGCGCAGCGCGCTGCGGGCTTTCCGCGAGGGCGACCGCCGCGCCATCGCCATGTGGAGCCTGCATCTGTTGCTGCTGACGGGCCTGCTGGCCTGGATGGCGGCGCAGGGTTTTTCCCCGCTGTGGTTTGTGCTGGCGGTGAGTTACCCGGCGCTGGCCCTGACCAAAGTGCGCTCTTTTCTCGAACACCGGGCCGCGGATGACCCGCTGGCCCGCTCGGTGATCAACGAGGCCGGGCTCCCCTGGCGAGTGCTGTTCCTCAATCTCAACTACCATGCGGTGCATCATGACCTGCCAGGGGTTCCCTGGTACGCTTTACGTCAGCTGTATCTGCATCGCCAGACGGCCTATCTGCAGCGTAATCAGGGGTTCCTGGTGCGTGGGTACGGTGAGTGGCGACGCCATTTTAGCCGCCGGGCGGTGGCGGTGAACGCCCATCCGGGCTTTGGCGAGCAGGCGCAGGCGGGAGGAGAACATGGCTGAACGCATGACCTTTCCGATGTATGCCATCCACCGTCAACAGACCCAGGCTCTGTGGCAGGCGGTACAGTCGCTGCTGGCCGAACGCGGCGTGATGGTGGCGGGGGACCCGCCGGCGGATGACCCCGAGGATCTGCTGGCCCACTGGCGCCAGCCGAGGCTGTTGCTGAGTCAGACCTGTGGCTATCCGCTGGTGACCCAGCTGCCGGAGGTGCAGACGGTGGGCTGCTTCCACTACGCCGCGCCCGGTTGCGAAGGGCGCCGCTACCGCAGCCTGCTGGTGGTCCGCGAAGCGGATAGTCACCGGATGCTGGCTGACTTTTTTGGCCGCCGGGCCGTGTGCAATGCCGAGCACTCGCAGTCCGGCTACAACGTGCTGCGCAAAATGGTCGCGCCGCTCTCGCGGGAGGGGCGATTTTTTTCGGCTGTGGTGTTTAGCGGCAGCCATCGGCAATCGTTGCGCGAGCTGCAGCAGGAAAACGCCGATATCGCCGCCATCGACTGTGTGACCTACGCTCTGCTGCAGCGACATCAGCCGCAGGCCCTGGCAGGACTGGTGGCGATCGGCTGGAGCCCGGACGCGCCAGGGCTGCCGCTGATCACTGCCGGCGCCACCCCGGCGGCGACGCTGAACAGCCTGCGCGAAGCGCTCCAGCAGTTAGTGAGCGATGCGCGCTATCGTCCCCTGTGCGACGCCTTGCTGATCTGCGGCTATAGCGATATGTCGCGGGAGGCCTATGCTCCGCTGCTGGCGTGGCGGGATGAGGCCGCGGCGCTGGGCGTCAGCCAGCTATAGGTAAAATGCCCCGGCCAGCGATCTGCGCCGGGGCGGGTCATGGCAGACTACGGCGTCGGCGGTAACGCGGGGCGGGAAGGGGCGGTGAAGCGGTTTGCCACCGCCGGCAGACCGAGCTTTTCACGCAGAGTGCCGGGCGGATAGCGGTCACGCATGACGCCGTTACGCTGCAGAAGCGGCACCACCTGGTCAACAAAGCGGTCAAAGTCTCCCGGCAGCAGCGGGAACATCAGGTTGAACCCATCGGCGGCGCCCGCCTGCCAGGTCTCCGTTAAGGTGGCGGCAATCTCCTCGGCGCTGCCCAGCAGCAGCCAGCTATCAGAACTCTGTAATAACAACTTCCCCAACTCCAGCAGAGTGAGCCGCGGATCGTACTGGCGGATAAGCTTCAGCGCGGTACGGATGCCGTCAAAGCTCTCTTCATCAGGGAGCGGCGGCAGGGGCTGGTCCCTCGGCAGGGCGCTGAGATCCATTCGAAGATAAGAGGAGAGCAGATCGATAGCCATCTGGTCGCTCATCAGCTGTTCGTTAAGCTGCTGGCGGGCCGCCTTCTCCTCGTCGGAGTTCACCACCACCGGCAGGACCCCGGCGATGATTTTGAAATGGGCCGGATCGCGCCCGTGCTGGCGCAGCCGTTGATTCATCTCTTCGCGATAGGCCAGCCCCTCGGCGATCGAGTGAATAAACACGAAGTGCATATCGGACCAGGCGGCGGCCAGCGCTTTCCCTGCTTCCGAAGAGCCGGCCTGCACCAGCAGTGGATGGCCCTGCGGCGGGCGAGGGACGTTGAGCGGGCCGCGCACGCGAAAGTACTCGCCCTGATACTCGAGATGATGCACCTTGTCGGCATCGGCAAATAATCCGCGCGCTTTATCGAAGATCGCCGCGCCATCTTCCCAGGAATCCCACAGACGAGTGACCACGTCGATGAATTCATTGGCCCGCTGGTAGCGCGTGCCGTGGCGGGGAAGCTGCTCCAGACCGAAGTTTGCTGCTTCTTCTTCCAGCCACGACGTGACCACATTCCAGCTTGCCCGGCCATTGCTGAGGAAATCCAGCGAGGCAAAGTAGCGAGCCAGGTTATAGGGTTCGTTATAGGAGGTGGACGCGGTGGCCATCAGGCCGATATGCTCCGTCACCGCGGCGAGGGCTGAGAGCAGCGTCAGGGGTTCAAGCCGGGCGTTGGCGTAGTGGGTCAGGCCGCTGGGCACCGTATCCCACACCGCGATATGGTCGGCGACAAAGATAGCGTCGAGGGTCGCCGCTTCGGCCTTGCGCGCCAGACTGGCGTAATAGTTGAGGGTAAATATGTCCGCTTCAGGCGCGTCAGGGTGACGCCAGGAGAAACGGTAATCCCCCTGTGGGTTATAAAAGAACAGGTTCAGGATCATGTGTCGGGTAGACATAGCGTGGACTCGCGGCTGAACGCCATCCGTGGCGGAGTGAAGGTCAGTGTTGGGATAGGTTGGCATTAACCCACTGGTCGGCGACGGCCGCTGGATCTTTATGCTGAAGATCTACCTGCTGGTTGAGGGCAATCAGCGTGGCATTGTCCAGTTTGCCGGAGACCTCATTGAGCACGGCGCCGATCTCCGGCGTCAGACTGGCTTTGCGCACCAGCGGCACCACGTTCTGACTCGGTTGCTCATGTTTATCATCTTCCAGAACCACCCATTTCTCCTTCGCCAGATTGCCCTGGGTGGAGACGACCGTCGCGACATCGATTTTGCCCGAATTGAGCGCCAGCCGGGTCAGCGGCCCGCCCATGTCCAGCGATTTCACCGCTTTGAACTCAAGACCATAGACGCGTTTCAGCCCCGGCAGGCCCAGGGCGCGTACCGCCAGCTCCGGCGGTCCGCCGATCACCAGCTGCGGGGCGACGGGCTTCAGGTCGGAGAGGGTGCGCAGATGGTATTTCCCCGCGGTCTCGGCACGTACCGCCCAGGCGGTGATCGAGGTGGCCGGGGCCGGGTTCAACAGAGTGAAATCGGCAGGCAGGACCTGAGCCAACTCAGCGCTGACGTCCTGCTGGCTGGTGGCCTCGGTTTTGCCGTTATAGAAATTGAGCAGGGCGCCAAGATATTCCGGAACGATATCGATCTCACCGCTCTGCAGCGCCGGAATAATAATTTCCCGGTTGCCGAGGTTGAGACGGGTGTTGGCCTCGATATGATTTTTCTTTAGCGCGCTGGCGTAGATGTTGGCGAGAATGGAACTTTCGGTAAAGTTGGCCCCGCCCACCGTGACGCTGGCGGCATAGGTGTAAACGCTCAGGCTGAACAGCCCGGCGGCCAGCAACGAGAGACGAAATCGACGGGCGGTGACGGCCTTGCCAAATAATTGCTTCATAATACCTCTTTTATTTTCAGGTTAATCAGCGCCAGGCGCTGGGGTCATGTCAGTGTCACGCTAATAAGGCGCGGCAATACGGCGATGAACCAGGCGGCCGGCGCAGCGGGCGAAAAGCAGTTCGCCGCCTATCGCCAGCAGGGAAACCACCAGCGAGCCGCCGATCACCTGCGGGATATCCCGTTGCCCGAGTCCGTCGATCAGAAATCGTCCCAACCCGCCCAGACCGGCATAGGCTGCGACCACCGCCGTGGCGATAAGCTGAACCAGCGCGGTGCGCACTCCGGCGAGGATCAGCGGCGCCGCCAGCGGGATCCGCACCTGCCACAGGCTTTGCCAGGGGGTCATGCCCAGCGCGATGGCCGCATCGCACAGCGGGCGGTCGGCGTGATAAATCCCCACCCAGGTGTTAGTGAGAATCGGCGGAATAGAAAGCGCGATAAGCGCCGCCAGCACCGGGATATCGTTAAAGCCAAAAACGATGATGCATAATAAAATCAGCCCTAACGAAGGGATGGCGCGGCCAAGATTAAACAGGTTGATCACCACGAAGGCGCCTTTGCGCCAGTAGCCCAGGGCGATACCAAGCGGCAGGGCAATGGCGCAGGCCACGGCCATGCTGACCAGCACGTAATAAAGGTGTTGGCCCAGGCGCAGCAGGATGCCCTCGTCGCCCAGCCAGTGCTCCGGCTGGGTCAACCAGTGAAAGGTGGCGAGAAGCAGTGTCATCATTTCGTCCACGGCGTTAGCCAGTCGCCGAGACGGGCGATCAGCCCGTCAAAGACCAGCGACAGCAGCAGGCTCAGGACCAGGCTGACGATAATCGGCGTCAGAAAGTCCTGATTAAAACCCGCCAGCAGCAGCTGTCCCAGCCCGCCCTGGCCGATCAGCGCGGTGACGGTGACCAGGCCGACCAGCGTTACCGAGGCAATGCGCAGCCCGGCAAACAAGGAGGGCAGCAGCAGCCACAGCTCGATATCGAAGAAGCGGAATCCCCGGGTGTAGCCGAGCGCCCGCGCCGACTCCAGCGCCGCCTGTGGCAGCTTTTCTATGCCGGCCAGCATGTTGCGCAACAGGATCAGCAACGAGTACAGCGTCAGGCCAATCAGCGAGGTAGTCAGCGACAGCCCGGTAAACGGCAGCAATAATATAAATAGCGCCAGCGAGGGAATGGTAAACAGCACGCCGCAAAGGGTGATGAGCGGCTGCGCCGTCGCGGGCCAGCGCAGGGTAATGGCTAACAGGCCGCCGGTGAGCAGGGAGCCGAAAAGTAGCGCCAGCAGGACCATCCGCGCATGCTGCCAGAGGAGATCGCCGATCATCGCGCGGTTATCGATAACCCAGCCCCAGTCAATCATGAGGTCTCACTCCCACCGCGCCGTCGAGCACTTGCTGCAGCAGGGCGTGAGACACCGCCCCCTGGTATTGTCCTTCGCCATCCACATGCACCAGCACGCCGGTCGCCACGTCGAGCAGCGCGCTATAGGCAAAACGCAGGCTGTGGCTGCTGGCGAGCGGGCGCTCCACCGGCAGGGTGAGACCTCGCAGCGGATCAAACCAGTGCAGCGGGCGTCGCTGGCGGTCAAGCACCAGGCGCAGCGGGCTGGCCAGCGGTGGATGGGCGCTGGCGATCGGCGTTAGCGCTTCGTCGAGCAGGGGGACATCGTGACGCGGCAGCTGGCCGACCTGTATCATGCCCAGCCGCTTCAGATTGGGTTCCGGACCAATAAAGCGGCGCACGAACTCGCTTGCCGGGTGGGCCAGAATACGGTCGGGGGTATCAAACTGCGCCAGCACGCCGCCTTCCTGGAAAATGGCGATTTTATCGCCGAGACGGATCGCTTCATTGATGTCGTGGGTCACCAGTACAATGGTTTTCTGCAGCCGCTGCTGCAACAGCAACAGCTCGTCCTGGAGGCGTTCACGGACCACCGGGTCGATGGCGGCGAAGGGCTCATCCATCAGTAAAATCGGCGGATCGGCGGCGATGGCGCGGGCGATGGCTACGCGTCCCTGCTGGCCGCCGGAGAGCTGATGCGGATAGCGGTGCAGCAGATGGCTGTCGAGCGACATCAGCGCCACCAGTTCGTCAATGCGCGCGCGGATCCGCGCTTTGCTCCAGCCCGCCAGCCGCGGTACGGTGGCGATATTTTGCGCCACGGTACGATGGGGAAAGAGCGCGGCGCTTTGCATCACGAAGCCGATCTGGCGGCGGACCTGGATAATATCAGCGTCAGCGAGGCGGACGCCCTGAATATAGACGTCGCCGCTGTCGGGAATATCCAGCTGGTTAATCATGCGCAGGATAGTCGTTTTTCCGCAGCCGCTCGGGCCGACGAAGGTGCAGAATTCGCCATGATCAATATCCAGACTGAGGTTGCGAATGGCCGGCTGGGCGCTGCCTGGGTAGGTTTTGCAAAGATGCGTTAATTTAATCATGGTGGAATTCAACACTCTGAATAATAAAGTCCTGACCCGGATAAAGTAGCGCCGGGATCCTGGCTCAAACTACAGAGCGCCTGCGGGGAGGGCAAATACGTTATTTGCATTTGCATAGTGAAAAGCTGGTTAATCAGTTGCGGTGGAAGAAAAGCCGGAAGGTTGTTTTATGGATTTGTGATCGGCAACACAAATGACTCTCAAGCGGCCACCGTAAAAAATAAATTACCAGGGTTGATTTTAATCAAAGTATGACCGCCTGCGATAGGGCGGAAAAAGCCGTACCGTCCGCCGCACAAGAAAAACTAAATTGTGAATATAATGTTTCTTTGATGTAAATAATGCCTGTGCCCTTTTCCCGCCCGCCGCAGATAAAATGTGATGCCAAACCGACTTGTCGTTAAATAAGGGCGTTGATTACGTCTGCTTTTTATTCTTTACAGCATTAATTTAATTTTCGGCTCTCTTCTCACCCTGACAGCGTTGGTTAAATAGCGTGCAAAAGGCGTATTTTTTATCGCCATTCTGCCGTCGATGTTATTGCCATCAATTATTTTTATCCCCGCATTCGGTCACGACAAAAGGCGTGCAAATAGCGTTCATGATGCTTTTAATGTATTGATTTTAATTTATTTATTCTGACTTGTGACTCTTGCTCATCCGCCGCGGCGGAGCCTTTGTGAGAGCTCTCACATAACCCGGTGATCGCGATTTGTTACACTTTCCGCCGTCAACAAAGGAATGAAAGCGAGACGTGATGAATACTTTTTCTCTGCCTAAAACTCAGCATCTGGTGGTTTTCCAGGAAGTGATCCGCAGCGGGTCAATCGGGGCTGGAGCAAAAGCGTTAGGACTCACTCAGCCGGCGGTCAGTAAAATCATTGGCGACATGGAAAGCTATTTTGGCAGCGAGTTAATCGTTCGGCGAAATACCGGCGTCTCGCTCACCGAGGCCGGGCAGGTATTTCTTAACTGGTCAGAGACAATCACCCGTGAAATGAAAAATATGGTCAATGAAATGAATGCCCTGACCAACAGCACGGTAGTGGATGTCTCCTTTGGTTTCCCCTCGCTGGTGGGGTTTACCTTTATGTCGGAGATGGTGCATCAGTTCAAAATGACCTTCCCCAAGGCGCGGGTCTCAATGTATGAGGCGCAGCTCTCCGCCTTTTTGCCGGCAATCCGCGACGGCCGCCTCGACTTCGCCATCGGGACGCTGAGCGATGAGATGAAGCTGCAGGACCTGCACGTCGAGCCGCTGTTTGAGTCTGAGTTTGTGTTGGTGGCGAACCGGGCGCGGATCGGCAACGGCACCGTCCGCCTGGCCTCGCTCCAGCACGAGCAGTGGGTGCTGCCGGAGACCAATATGGGTTACTACAGCGAACTGCTGACCACCCTGCAGCGCAGCGGCATCCGCCGCGAAAATATCGTCAATACCGATTCGGTGGTGACGATCTATAACCTGGTGCTCAATGCCGATTTTCTGACGGTCATTCCCTGCGACATGACCACGCCGTTCGGCTCGAGCCAGTTTGTCACCATCCCCATTAAAGAGGCCTTGCCGGTGGCGCGCTATGCGGCGGTGTGGTCGAAAAATTACCGGCTGAAAACCGCGGCGGCGTCGCTGGTGGAGATGGCGAAACAGTATTCATCGGGGCAGGGCAACCGCCACTGGCAGCCAATAGAAATTGCCTGACTGATAGTTATTAAATAACCCAACACCCATCCTCGCTGTTATCAGCAGGATGACGCCCGGTTATTGACTTTATCTTAAGAAACAGAGGCCATCATGCATATTACCTACGATCTTCCGGTATCGATTAACGATATTCTCGAAGCGAAACAACGCCTGGCAGGAAAGATATATAAAACGGGTATGCCGCGCTCGAATTATTTTAGCGAACGCTGCAAGGGGGAAATATTTCTTAAATTCGAAAATATGCAGCGCACGGGCTCATTTAAAATTCGCGGCGCCTTTAATAAGCTCAGCGGGTTAACCGCGGCGGAAAAACGCAAAGGGGTGGTGGCCTGCTCAGCGGGCAACCACGCCCAGGGCGTCTCGCTCTCCTGCGCCATGCTCGGCATTGACGGGAAAGTGGTGATGCCGAAAGGGGCGCCGAAATCGAAAGTCGCCGCCACCTGCGATTATTCAGCGGAGGTGGTGCTGCATGGCGATAATTTTAACGATACCCTCGCCAAAGCCAGCGATATTGTTGAACTTGAGGGCCGTATCTTTATTCCCCCCTATGACGACCCGCAGGTTATTGCCGGGCAGGGCACCATCGGTCTCGAAATATTAGAAGATCTGTATGACGTGGATAATGTCATCGTGCCGATTGGCGGCGGTGGCTTAATTGCCGGCATCGCGATTGCGATTAAATCCATTAACCCGACGATCCGTATTATCGGCGTGCAGTCGGAGAATGTTCACGGTATGGCCGCCTCCTGGTACGCCGGAGAGATCACCAGCCATCGCCACGCCGGCACTTTAGCCGATGGCTGCGATGTCGCCCGCCCGGGGAAACTGACCTATGAAATCGCCCGCCAGCTGGTGGATGACATCGTCCTCGTCAGTGAGGACGACATTCGCCAGAGCATGGTCGCCTTAATTCAGCGCAATAAAGTGATCACCGAAGGGGCCGGGGCCTTGGCCTGCGCCGCGTTATTAAGCGGCAAATTAGACAGCTATATCCAGAACCGCAAAACGGTCAGCCTGATTTCCGGCGGCAATATCGATCTCTCGCGGGTCTCGCAAATTACGGGTTTTGTTGACGCTTAATTCAATACAGAAGTGAGGACAGGATATGAGTACGACTGAGAGCATTGCATCCAGCCAGACAAGCCTTTCGTCCTGGCGTAAATCTGACACCACCTGGACCCTGGGCCTGTTTGGCACCGCTATCGGCGCCGGGGTACTGTTTTTCCCCATCCGCGCCGGCTTCGGCGGGCTGATCCCGATCCTGGTGATGCTGGTGCTGGCCTATCCCATTGCCTTCTATTGCCATCGGGCGCTGGCGCGGCTGTGCCTGTCGGGGGCTAACCCCTCCGGCAATATCACCGAAACGGTGGAAGAGCATTTTGGCAAAACCGGCGGGGTGGTGATCACCTTTCTGTACTTCTTCGCCATCTGCCCACTGCTGTGGATTTATGGCGTCACGATCACCAATACCTTCATGACCTTCTGGGAGAACCAGCTACAGATGCCGGCCCTCAACCGCGGGGTGGTGGCGCTGCTCCTGCTGCTGCTGATGGCGTTTGTCATCTGGTTTGGTAAAGACCTGATGGTCAAGGTGATGAGCTATCTGGTGTGGCCGTTTATCGCCAGCCTGGTGGTGATCTCCCTGTCTCTGATCCCTTACTGGAATAGCGCGGTGATTGACCAGGTGAACCTCAGCGATATCGCCTTAACCGGTCATGACGGCATTCTGGTGACAGTATGGCTGGGCATCTCCATTATGGTGTTCTCCTTCAACTTCTCGCCGATCGTCTCCTCGTTTGTGGTCTCCAAACGCGAAGAGTATGAAGCGCAGTTTGGCCGGGAGTACACCGAACAAAAATGTTCGCAGATTATCTCCCGGGCCAGCATGCTGATGGTGGCGGTGGTGATGTTCTTCGCCTTCAGCTGCCTGTTTACCCTCTCGCCGCAGAACATGGCGGACGCCAAGGCGCAGAATATCCCGGTGCTCTCCTATCTGGCGAATCACTTTGCCTCGATGTCGGGCACTAAATCCACCTTTGCCACCCTGCTGGAATATGGCGCGTCGATTATCGCCCTGGTGGCCATCTTCAAATCGTTCTTCGGCCACTATCTCGGCACCCTCGAGGGGCTGAACGGGCTGATCCTGCGCTTCGGCTATAAAGGGGATAAAACCCGCGTCTCCAGCGGCAAGCTCAATACCCTGAGCATGGTGTTCATCATGGGCTCGACCTGGGTGGTGGCGTATGCCAACCCCAATATCCTCGACCTGATTGAGGCCATGGGCGCGCCGATTATCGCCTCGCTACTGTGCCTGCTGCCGATGTACGCCATTCGTAAAGCGCCTTCGCTGGCCAAATACCGTGGCCGTCTCGACAACCTCTTTGTGACCGCTATTGGTCTGCTGACCATCCTCAACATCGTTTACAAACTGTTCTAATCCGACTCAGGCCACGCGGAGTACAACATGACTGAATTTCCGGTAGTTCTGGTGATCAACTGCGGCTCGTCGTCGATCAAATTTTCCGTGCTGGACGCCGCCAGCTGCGACTGCCTGCTCAACGGCGTGGCCGAGGGCATCAACGCAGACCAGGCGTCTCTCTCGCTTAACGGCGGCAAACCGGTGGCGCTGGCGCCGCGCGGCTACGAAGGCGCCCTGCAGGCGATTGCCGGGGCATTAGCCCAACGCGACCTCATCGGCAGCGTGGCCCTGATTGGCCACCGCGTCGCCCACGGCGGCGACCTCTTCACCGAGTCGGTCATTATCAGCGAGGAGGTTATCGACAATATTCGCCAGGTGTCGTCCCTGGCCCCCCTGCATAACTACGCCAGCCTCAGCGGCATCGCCTCGGCGCAGCGGCTGTTCCCGGAGGTGATGCAGGTGGCGGTCTTTGATACCAGCTTTCACCAGACCCTGGCCCCGGAAGCCTTTCTCTATGGTCTGCCGTGGGAGTATTACCAGAACCTCGGGGTGCGCCGCTATGGCTTCCACGGCACCTCGCACCGCTATGTCTCCCGGCGCGCCCTGGCGCTGCTCGGGTTGCCGGAGCAGGAGAGTGGTCTGGTGATCGCCCACCTGGGCAATGGCGCCTCGGTCTGCGCAGTGCGCAACGGCCGCAGCGTGGACACCTCGATGGGGATGACGCCGCTGGAGGGGCTGATGATGGGCACCCGCAGCGGCGATGTCGACTTCGGCGCCATGGCGTGGATTGCCGCGGAAACCCGGCAGACCCTCAGTGACCTGGAGCGGGTGGCCAACACCGCCTCCGGCCTGCTGGGGATCTCCGGCCTTTCCTCCGACCTGCGGGTGCTGGAGCAGGCCTGGCATGAGGGCCATGCCCGCGCCCGCCTGGCGATCAAAACCTTCGTCCATCGCATCGCCCGCCATATCGCCGGCCACGCCGCCGCGCTGCAGCGTCTCGACGGCATTATTTTTACCGGCGGGATTGGCGAAAACTCGGTGCTGATCCGCCGGCTGGTAAGCGAGCGGCTGGCGGTCTTTGGCCTTGAGATGGACGCCACCCGCAACCAGCAGCCCAATTCGGACGGCGAGCGTCTGATCTCCGCCGAGGGCAGTCGGGTGCGCTGTGCGGTTATCCCCACCAATGAAGAGCGCATGATTGCCCTCGATGCGATCCGCTTAGGCCGGATCCACACCGCGGCGGCGCTGGCCTGATTTTTTTATTCTGTAGAGAGACGATGTTCATGAAAGTAGATATCGACACCCACGACGCACAATACGCCGACGCCTGGCAGGGCTTTCGCGGTACGGCGTGGCAAACGCAGATTAACGTTCGCGACTTTATTCAGCATAACTACACCCCTTACGAGGGCGATGAGTCTTTCCTCGCCGACGCGACGCCGGCCACCACCGCCCTCTGGGAGCAAGTGATGGCCGGGATCCGCGTCGAGAACGCCACCCATGCGCCGGTGGATTTCGACACCAATGTCGCTACCTCCATCACCGCCCACGCGGCGGGCTATATCAACCAGCCGCTGGAAAAGATCGTCGGCCTGCAAACGGACCAGCCGCTGAAGCGCGCTCTGCATCCCTTTGGCGGCATCAATATGATCAAAAGCGCCTTCGAGGCCTATGGTCGCGAAATGGATCCTGACTTTGAGTATCAGTTTACGGCGCTGCGCAAGACCCACAATCAGGGCGTTTTTGACGTCTATTCCCCGGATATGCTGCGCTGCCGTAAATCCGGGGTGCTGACCGGGCTGCCGGACGGCTACGGTCGCGGACGGATCATCGGCGATTACCGCCGCGTGGCGCTGTACGGCATTCGCTTTCTGGTCCGCGAACGTGAGCTGCAGTTTGCCGACCTGCAGCCGGCCCTTGAACGCGGCGAGGCGCTGGAGGCCACCCTGCGCCTGCGCGAAGAGCTGGCCGAACAGCGGCGCGCGCTGCAGCAGATGCAGGAGATGGCGTCCCGCTACGGCTGCGATATTTCCCACCCGGCGCGCACTGCCCGTGAGGCGGTACAGTGGCTCTACTTCGCCTACCTGGCGGCAGTGAAGTCGCAGAACGGCGGCGCCATGTCGCTGGGGCGCACGGCCACCTTCCTCGACATCTATATTGAACGCGATCTGCGCGCCGGCTTACTGAATGAGGAGCAGGCCCAGGAGCTGATTGACCACTTCATCATGAAGATCCGCATGGTGCGTTTCCTGCGCACCCCGGAATTTGATTCGCTGTTCTCCGGGGATCCCATCTGGGCGACGGAAGTGCTGGGCGGCATGGGGCTGGATGGTCGCACCCTGGTCAGCAAAACCACCTTCCGCTATCTGCATACCCTGCACACCATGGGCCCGGCGCCGGAGCCCAACCTGACCGTGCTCTGGTCGCAGGCGCTGCCGGTGGCGTTTAAAAAATACGCCGCCCGGGTCTCTATCGCCACCTCGTCGCTGCAGTATGAGAACGACGATCTGATGCGCAGCGATTTCCACAGCGACGACTACGCCATCGCCTGCTGCGTCAGCCCGATGGTCATCGGCAAGCAGATGCAGTTCTTCGGCGCCCGCGCCAATTTGGCCAAAACGTTGCTCTACGCAATTAACGGCGGGATGGATGAGAAACTGAAGATCCAGGTGGGGCCGAAAACCGCGCCGCTGCGCGATGAGGTGCTGGACTACGACACCGTGATGGCCAGCCTCGACCACTTTATGGACTGGCTGGCGGTGCAGTACATCAGCGCGCTGAACATCATCCACTGCATGCATGATAAATACAGCTACGAGGCGGCGCTGATGGCCCTCCACGACCGCGACGTTTACCGCACGATGGCCTGTGGCATCGCCGGCCTGTCGGTGGCGGCGGATTCGCTGTCGGCAATAAAGTACGCCCGGGTGAAGCCGGTACGCGATCATCACGGGCTGGCCGTGGACTTTGTCATTGAGGGGGATTATCCGCAGTATGGCAACAACGACGATCGCGTCGATGCCATCGCCTGCGACCTGGTGGAGCGCTTTATGCGCAAAATTCAGGCGCTGCCCACCTGGCGCCAGGCGGTGCCGACCCAGTCGATCCTGACCATCACCTCCAACGTGGTGTACGGGCAGAAAACCGGCAACACGCCGGACGGACGTCGGGCGGGGACGCCGTTCGCCCCGGGTGCCAATCCGATGCATGGCCGCGATCGCAAAGGGGCGGTGGCGTCGCTGACCTCGGTGGCGAAACTGCCGTTTACCTACGCCAAAGATGGCATCTCGTACACCTTCTCCATCGTGCCGGCGGCCCTCGGCAAAGCGCCGTCGGCGCAGGAAAATAACCTGGTGGGGCTGCTGGACGGCTACTTCCATCACGAGGAGACGGTGGAGGGGGGACAGCATCTCAACGTCAATGTGCTGAACCGGGAAAAGCTGCTCGATGCGATAGAACATCCGGAGCAGTATCCGAATCTGACGATCAGGGTCTCCGGCTATGCGGTCCGCTTTAACGCGCTGACCCGCGAGCAGCAGCAGGATGTGATCTCCCGAACGTTCACCAGCCAACTCTGAGCGGCCGCCGGGCCACAGGGGAGCCCTTAACGGGCTCTCCTGTTATCATCTTCACATTACCGCAACAAAATAATCACCACTGTTGATCATATTCGCATTTTTGCACCACGCTGGCGCGCAGCGAGCGCTAACTGCATCTATGTTTAGCTCACGGGCCGGTACGGATACCGCGTTGTCCGGCTCGCCACGTGATGGCAACCAATCTCCTGACCTGAAAGGGAATGCGCCCTTGCCGGATGCGGCACGGGTTGCCGTCGCGTGCGCACCGACCGGGGCGTCCGCTCTCCGGCGCGCCCTCTCTACCTGGCGGGATTTTTGCTTCTTCCACCCTGGCCGTCCTGGCGCTGCGCCTGCGTCGGCACCACACGGTAAGTGATATTTTCTGCGTCATTCCATGACGCCAGGCTCTAAATCGCTGAGGAATATCCGAATGTCTTTGAAACTGAAAACAATGACGCTTCATGTTGTGATAGCAGGTTGTATGAGCATGGCCTTTTACGCCCAGGCTGACGTGAAGATCGGCGTCGCCGGGCCCTTCACCGGCCCCAACGCTACCTACGGCGCCCAGTACTGGAAAGGGGCCTCGCAGGCGGTGGCTGATATCAATGCCGCCGGCGGCATCAAAGGCGAAAAAATTGTGCTGGTGCAGGGGGATGACGCGTGCGAACCGAAACAGGCGGTAGCGGTGGCTAACCGGCTGGTGGACGAAGCGAAAGTCTCCGCCGTGGTGGGGCACTTTTGCTCTTCCTCAACGATGCCAGCCTCCGAGGTGTATGACGAAGCCGGGATCCTGACCATTACCCCCGGCTCCACCAACCCACAGATCACCGAGCGCGGCATGAAGGATCTCTTCCGCATGTGTGGTCGCGACGATCAGCAGGGGGCGATTGCCGCCAACTATATGCTGGACGTGCTGAAGGCGAAGAAAATTGCCGTCATCCATGATAAAGACACCTATGGCCAGGGGCTGGCCGATGCCACCCGCGCAGCGCTTGCGAAGCGGGGCACCAAAGAAGTGTTGTACGAAGGCCTCTCCCGCGGTGAAAAAGACTTTAACGCCCTGGTGACCAAGATCGGCGCCCTCAAGCCGGACGTGGTCTACTTTGGCGGCTGCCACCCTGAGGCCGGCCCGCTGGTGCGCCAGATGCGCGAGCAGGGGGTGCAGGCGAAGTTCTTCTCCGGCGACTGTATCGTCACCGAGGAGCTGGTGACGGCCGCCGGCGGGCCGCAGTTCACCAACGGCGTGCTGATGACCTTTGGTCAGGACCCGCGCACCCTCCCGGAAGGCAAAGCGGTGATCGAGAAGTTCCGCGCCAGCGGCTTTGAGCCAGAAGGCTATACCCTCTACGCCTACGCCTCCATTCAGGCTATTGCCGCGGCCTGGAACGCCGTCGGCACCGATAACGCCAAAGCCAGCGACTGGCTGAAGAACCACGACGTCGAGACGGTGATGGGCAAGAAAGCCTGGGATGGCAAAGGCGACCTCAAGGTGTCCGACTACGTGGTCTATCAGTGGGACGACAAGGGCAAATATCACCAGCTCTGATCGGCCACGACCTGAGGACGCTCTGTCCTTTTGACTTACGAATCGTCACATGACGGCGGTCGACCGGGTACCCATCCCGGCGGCCGTCGGCCTGGCGGCTGGAGGGGCTATGACGGCGTTTTTTCTACAACAACTGATCAATGGGCTGACGCTGGGGGCGGTGTACGGCTTAATCGCCATCGGCTACACCATGGTGTATGGGATCATCGGCATGATCAACTTCGCCCACGGCGAGGTGTATATGGTCTCCGCCTACCTGTGCGCCATCGGCCTGGCGCTGCTCTCTTTCTTCGGGATCCACTCCTTTCCGCTGCTGATTTTCGCCACCCTGGTGTTCACCATCGTGGTCACCGGCGTGTACGGTTGGGCGATCGAGCGCATCGCCTACCGGCCGCTGCGCAACTCGACGCGCCTGGCGCCGCTGATCTCGGCTATCGGGATGTCGCTGATCCTGCAGAACTATGTCCAGCTGAGCCAGGGGCCGAACCAGCAGGGGATCCCGACGCTGCTCAGCGGCGCGCTGCGGATGACGGTGGGCGATGGGGTGGTGCAGATTACCTGGACCAAGGTGTTTATTCTTGTCGCGGCGCTGGCGGGGATGCTGATCCTGACCTGGATTATTCAGTACACCCGGCTGGGGCGCATCTGCCGCGCCACACAGCAGGACCGGCGCATGGCGGCGATCCTTGGCATCAATACCGACCGGGTGATCTCCCTGGTGTTTGTCATCGGCGCGGCGATGGCCGGCCTGGCCGGGGTGCTGGTGACCATGAACTACGGCACCTTCGACTTCTACATCGGATTTATTATCGGCATCAAAGCCTTCACCGCCGCGGTGTTGGGCGGGATTGGCTCGCTGCCGGGCGCGATGCTGGGCGGACTGCTGCTTGGGGTGGCCGAAGCCCAGTTCGCCGGGCTGGTGAATTCGGATTACAAAGATGTCTTTTCCTTTGCGCTGCTGGTGGCGATCCTGATTTTTCGCCCGCAGGGGCTGCTGGGTCGTCCGCTGGTGGCCAAGGTCTGAGGGGGCTCTATGGGTGAACTGACGCGCCAGCCTGCGCGGGAAATCAAAAGCGCGCTGATCGACAGCGTGCTGGCCGGTCTTTGCGCATTAATTGTCTTTGGCCCGATCGTCGGCGTGGTGCTCAAAGGGTATGGCTTTACCCTCGCGCCCGCGCGGGTGGCGATTCTGGTGGCGGTGGTGATGGCCGGCAGGCTGGCGCTCAGCCTGCTGCTGCAGAGCCACAGGGGAAAAGCCTTTATTGCCCGCTTTGAGGGGGCGGATGACGGGGTGTACGTCCGGCCGCCGGGCTACCGCTCGCGGCTGCGCTGGATAATGCCGCTGCTGGTGGGGCTGGCCATTGTCTTTCCGTTTCTCGCCACAAAATATCTGCTGACCGTGGCCATCCTTGGGCTGATCTACGTTCTGCTTGGCCTGGGGTTAAATATTGTGGTGGGCCTCGCGGGGCTGCTCGATCTGGGCTATGTGGCGTTTTACGCCATCGGCGCCTACGGCCTGGCGCTGGGCTACCAGTACCTCGGGCTCGGCTTCTGGGCGATGCTGCCGCTGGGGGCGGTGATGGCGGCCCTCGCCGGGGCATTGCTCGGCTTTCCGGTGTTGCGCATGCATGGCGACTACCTGGCTATCGTCACCCTCGGCTTTGGCGAAATTATCCGCCTGGTGCTCAACAACTGGGTGAGCTTCACCGGCGGCCCTAACGGCGTACCGGTGCCGTCCCCTACGCTGTTTGGCCTCGAATTTACCCGCCGGGCTAAGGATGGCGGCATCCCCGTCCATGAGTTCTTCCACGTCAGTTACAACCCCAACCTGAAATTCATCTTTCTCTACGCCGTGCTGTGCCTGGTGGTGATGCTGGTGCTGCTGGTGAAGCATCGCCTGACGCGGATGCCCATCGGCCGCGCCTGGGAGGCGCTGCGCGAGGATGAGATCGCCTGTCGGGCGATGGGGCTCAACCACGTGCTGGTCAAGCTCTCGGCGTTTATGCTCGGCGCGTCGACCGCCGGCATCGCCGGGGTGTTCTTCGCCAGCTATCAGGGATTTGTTAACCCGACGTCGTTCACCTTTTTTGAGTCGGCGCTGATCCTGGCGATTGTGGTGCTGGGAGGAATGGGCTCCACCCTGGGGGTGGTGCTGGCGGCGTTTGTCCTGACGGTCACCCCGGAGCTGCTGCGCGGGTTTGACGAATATCGCGTGCTGCTGTTTGGCGTACTGATGGTGATGATGATGATCTGGCGGCCGCGCGGCCTGGTGCGCACCAGCCGCAGCGGGGTAGCGTGGCGAAAAGGAGTCGCGCCATGACCGACAGCATCTTACGCGTTGAGCATCTGATGATGCATTTCGGCGGCATCAAAGCGCTGAATGACGTCAATCTGGAGGTGGAGCGGGGGTCGATCACCGCCCTGATCGGCCCCAACGGCGCGGGCAAAACCACGGTATTTAACTGCCTGACCGGCTTTTATCGGGCGACGGGGGGGAGCATCGTGCTGCGGGCGCGGGAAAAGGTCACCGATGTCATTCAGGTGCTGGGGCAAAAGCTTCACCCGGACGATTTTCTCCACCCGGCGCAGCTGGGGCGGCGGATCTATTACAAGATGTTCGGCGGCACCCATCTGGTGAACCGTGCCGGCCTGGCGCGTACCTTCCAGAATATTCGCCTGTTCCGCGAGATGTCGGTGATTGAGAACCTGCTGGTGGCCCAGCATACCCAGGTTAACCGCCATCTGCTGGCCGGGATCCTCAATACCCGCGGCTATCGGCAGGCGGAGAGTCAGGCGCTGGATCGCGCTTTTTACTGGCTGGAGGTGGTGGAGATGGTGGACTGCGCCAACCGTCTGGCGGGAACGCTTTCCTACGGACAGCAGCGGCGGTTGGAGATCGCCCGCGCCATGTGCACCCGCCCGGAGATGATCTGTCTGGACGAGCCGGCGGCCGGACTCAACCCGGTGGAAACCCAGGCGCTGAGCCGGATTATCCGCTTTCTGCGCCAGCAACATGGCATCACGGTGCTACTGATCGAACATGATATGGGGATGGTGATGGAGATTTCGGATCATATCATCGTGCTCGACCACGGGGACGTCATCGCCCGCGGCGCGCCGCAGGCGATCCAGGCCAACGCCAGCGTGATTGCCGCCTATCTTGGCGCTGAGGAAGAGGAGACCCGCCGATGAGCCAGCCACTGCTTGCCTTTGATGAGGTGGATGTCTTCTACGGGCCGATCCACGCCCTGAAGCAGGTCTCCCTCACCGTCAACGAGGGGGAGACGGTGGCGCTGATTGGCGCCAACGGCGCCGGTAAATCAACGCTGCTGATGTCGGTCTTCGGCCAGCCGCGCATTGCCGGCGGGGAGATTTTCTATCGCGGGGAGGCGATCAGCCGGAAATCGACCCACTTTATCGCCAGCAACGGCATCGCCCAGGCCCCGGAAGGGCGGCGCATTTTTCCCGATATGACCGTCGAGGAGAATCTGCTGATGGGGACCATTGCCATCGGCAACCGCTATCAGGCCGAGGACAAGGCCCGGATGTACCAGCTGTTCCCCCGGCTGGAAGAGCGGCGGGGACAGCGGGCGATGACCCTCTCCGGCGGCGAGCAGCAGATGCTGGCCATCGCCAGGGCGCTGATGAGCCGGCCGCGCCTGCTGCTGCTGGATGAGCCGAGCCTGGGGCTGGCGCCGCTGGTGGTGAAGCAGATATTTCAGATCCTGCGCGAGCTGACGGCCCAGGGAATGACGCTGTTTCTGGTGGAGCAGAACGCCCGCCATGCCCTCAACCTGTCGGACCGCGCCTATGTGATGGTGAACGGTCAAATCCGCCTGAGCGGTAGCGGCCAGGCGCTGCTCAACGACCCGGAGGTGCGTAAGGCGTATCTGGGGATCAGCGGCTGAGAGAGTTAATCCTGCGCTTCGTTACGGGTTTTAATGTGCTGCCAGAAACGTTCGGCGGCCTGGTTAAGCCGCGAGCCGGAGCGGTAGAGCCAGGCGCCGATCGGCAGCGACAGGCTCTCATCGAGGATCGTCAGTCGGCCTTCGTCCAGCTCGCGCTGAATAGAGTACTGCGGCAGCCAGCCCACGCCGTCGCCATTGAGGATCATGCGCTTGAGCAGCTCGCTCATGGAAGAGACAAAGGTGAGGGAGAAGGTGATCTCCGGCGTGCGGTCGATCACCTGGTTCACCTGGCGCCCCATATAGCTGTCGTTGGCGTATTTCATCAGCGGCAGCACGCCGCGATGTAAATGAAACAGCGGCCGGCCATGTTCGTCGCAGGGGGAGACCAGGTGTAGGTAAGAATCAAAAATTTTATGATTAATAAACGGATAGTTCATTAATTCTTCATTATAGAAGGAGAGGATAAAATCGCTTTTACCCTCTTTCAGGTTAAATACGGCGTCGTTGACGTTAATCGATTCAACATGAAAAGTCTTATTTTTACGGTCGGTGTAACCGGCGATAATTTCCGGCAGCAATAACACCGACAGCGAAGGGGCGGCGTCGATTCTTATTTTTTGCGTGGTGTTATTTAAACCTTTAATACGGCTGATCTGAAAATCCATATCGTCGAGCATATTTCGCGCATAGCCGACAAAAATCTTCCCGCGATTGGTCAACTGCAGGGGGTTGGCGCTGCGATCGAAGATGCTGAATCCGAGGGAAGCCTCGAGCGACTGGATGCGTCGGCTGAACGAGGACTGGGAGATATTGCGGGCTTTGGCCGCCAGGGTAAAGCTGCGTGACTCCTCGAGAGCAATCACATCATACAGCCATTTAACTTCCAGATTTGCCAACACCGATCCAGTCCTCAAAAACGCAATAAAGGCTATGCAATTTTAGCATAGCGCATAGAAACTATGCAATTAACATAATTATCGACAGGTGTTAACATTTTTTGGAAAGTTGAGATTTATGAATGCGTATCGGCGACCCTACATGAGCACGATATGAAATCGCGACTCACGGTTATTTATTGCTTTATTTCATTGCCCCGGAATTATCTTATTCAATAGCGGGCGACGAAGACGAAAGCAATGAATAACCCAGGCCTCTTACCTTAAATAGTTTGTCAGGAGTTCCATGTCACAACAAATTGAATCAGTAAAAATGGCTCTGCAGGAGCTGGGGATTAATGCAAGCGGCGAATTGTTTTACAACCCTGATTACGATTTGCTTATTGCACATGAAACCTCCCCTGAGCTGACCGGCGCGGCCCGCGGCGTGATGACCGACTCTGGCGCTGTGGCAGTGGATACCGGTATCTTCACCGGCCGCTCGCCGCGCGATAAATATATCGTCAGAGACGAGCAGACGCGCGACACCGTATGGTGGGCTGACTCCGGCCTCGGCCGCAATGACAATAAGCCGTTATCGCCAGACGTGTGGCGCAGCCTGAAAAGCCTGGTCGCAGGCCAGCTGAGCGGCAAAAAACTGTACATCATCGACGCCTGGTGCGGCGCCAGCCCGGACACCCGCCTTGGCGTACGCTTCGTCACCGAGGTGGCATGGCAGGCCCACTTTGTCAAAAACATGTTTATCGTGCCGAGCGCCGACGAGCTGGCCAGCTTTACGCCAGACTTCGTGGTGCTCAACGGCGCCGGCTGCACCAATGCCAACTGGCAGGTGCAGGGGATGAACTCCGAGAACTTTGTCGCCTTTAATCTCAGCGAGCGTATTCAGCTCATCGGCGGTACCTGGTACGGCGGCGAAATGAAGAAAGGGCTGTTCTCGGTCATGAACTACCTGCTGCCGCAGAAAGGCATCGCGTCGATGCACTGCTCGGCCAACCGTGGCGAAGCAGGGGACGTGGCGCTGTTCTTCGGCCTCTCCGGGACCGGGAAAACCACCCTGTCGACCGATCCGCATCGTCAGCTGATTGGCGATGACGAGCACGGCTGGGACGATGACGGCGTGTTTAACTTCGAAGGCGGCTGCTACGCTAAGACCATCAATCTCGATCCGCAGGCGGAGCCGGAGATTTATGGCGCCATCCGCCGCAATGCGCTGCTGGAAAACGTGGTGGTGCGCGCTGACGGCAGCGTGGATTATGCCGACGGCAGCAAAACCGAAAACACCCGCGTCTCCTATCCGCTGTCGCATATCGACAATATCGTCAAGCCGGTGTCCCGCGCGGGCCATCCGTCGAAGGTGATTTTCCTTGCCGCCGATGCGTTTGGCGTTCTGCCGCCGGTCTCCCGTCTGACCACCGAGCAGATGCAGTACCATTTCCTGTCGGGTTTCACCTCGAAGCTGGCGGGCACCGAGCGCGGCATTACCCAGCCGACGCCGACCTTCTCCGCCTGCTATGGCGCGGCGTTCCTGCTGCTTCACCCGACCCAGTACGCCAGCGTCCTGGCGGCGAAGATGGCGGAATCCGGCGCCGAAGCCTGGCTGGTCAACACCGGCTGGAACGGCGAGGGTAAACGCCTGTCGCTGCGCGATACCCGCAGCATCATTAGCGCGATCCTCAACGGCACTACCGGCCCGCTGCGCGAGGAGACCATCCCGGTGTTCGGTCTTGCGATCCCGCAGAGCATTCCAGGGGTAGACAGCGCGGTGCTGGATCCGCGTAATGGCTGGAGCTCAGCGGATAAATGGCAGGAGAAGGCCGAGAGCCTGGCTCAGCTGTTTATGGATAACTTCAAGCAGTACAGCGATACCGAAGCGGGTGCGCGTCTGGCGCTGGCCGGTCCGCAGCTGCAGAAGAGCGCGGTCGAAGCCTGATCCGCGGCCAGCAGGTCGACGCCTGGCGCCGACCTGCTGGCGAGCCGCTTTACTCCGCAAAGGCCCGCAGCGCATCGCCCGTGAGGCGATAACGCACCCACTCATCCTGCGGCTGCGCGCCAATGCTCAGATAGAAATCAATCGCCGGCTGGTTCCAGTCGAGCACGCTCCACTCCAGACGCCCGCACTGACGCTGTACAGCATATTGCGCGATGGTTTTCAGTAGCGCTTTCCCGGCGCCGATCCCGCGATAGTCGGGGGTCACGTACAGATCTTCCATATAGATGCCATTGCGGCCAAGCCAGGTGGAGTAGCTGGTGAAGAACACGGCGTAGCCCACCGCTTTGCCCGCCACCTCGCAGATCAGCGCCTCAGTTTTGCTGCTGCTGGCAAACAGCGTCTCTCTGATCTCCTCTGCCGTCGTCACCACCTCTTCGGGGGCTTTCTCGTAGACCGCGAGTTCATAAATCATGTCGTAAATGGCGGTGGCGTCGTCCGGGGTGGCCTGGCGGATCGTGATGCTCATGGGTCGTCCTGTCTGAATGGTATCAAGGAAAGCAACATTGCTGACCCAGAGCATAAGCGGTATTGTGAAAAGAATTAAGTGCAATGAAATCAGCAAATGATGAATATTATGCATCCAGTCCTGCGCCGGATTGACCTCAACCTGCTGCCGGTCTTTGACGCGGTCTATCGCTCCCGCTCGGTGCGCCTGGCGGCGGAAGAGCTGGCGATGAGCACCTCGGCGCTGAGCCATGCGCTTTCCCGGCTGCGCAGCGCCCTCAACGACCCGCTGTTCTATCGCGAAGGCCACCGGATGTGTCCCAGCGTCTATGCCAGCCAGATGGCGCCCTCTATCGCTTCGGCGCTGAAATTTCTCAATCAGGAGCTGACGCCGCCGGCGGCGTTTGTGCCGAGCGCCAGCACCGACTGCATGCAGATTGCGATCACCGATTTCACCGCATTCTGCGTCTTTCCGACGCTGATGCACCGCCTGCAGCGGGAGGCGCCCGGGCTGCGGTTTGAGCTTCGTTATCTGCCCCATAGCCCGGCGCTGACCGAGCTGCTGGCGGGCGAGGTCGACCTGGCTCTCGGGTTCAACACCCCTGACGAGCCAGCCCATCCCGATCTTGAGGAGATCAACTGGCTGCGGGACGAATATGTGGTCATCAGTCAGGCTGACCGCACGGCGCTGACCCTGGACGCCTATCTTGCGGCCCGTCATCTGGTGGTAACCCCGTGGAATGAGCGGCAGGGGGTGCTGGACTGCGAGCTGGAGCGGCAGGGCTATTCGCGGCAGGTGGCGGTGAAAACGCCCTCGATGCTGAGCGCCCCCTTTATTATTGAGCAGAGCGATCTGCTGATGGCGCTGCCCCGGCGGGCGGCGGAGACGATGGCCCGCGCCGCCCGGCTGACCATTTTCCCGCTGCCGTTTCCGGTTCTCCCGTTTGACGTCAAGATTTACGCCCATAAACGCAGTGGGAAACGCGAGGCCACCCGCTGGCTGATCTCCTTGCTGCAGACGCTGGGGAACGTCGCCGCGGCGCCGGCGCCCTGAGGCCACATCCGGGTTATTAACCTATCGCCGCTGCGCATCGCGTTAACCATCCCGGACCAGGCATGTCTTATACCGTCGGGGGCGCAACCGCGTACCCTGGCCTCGGTCACAAAACGGAAAACTCACATTTTCATCTCCACCACCGATGCTGAGGGTACAGAAAGTGTTAAATGATTGTATATAAAAGTAATGTTAATTAGCTAAATGTTATTTATGCGTAAATTGCATCAATGGATGCGTTTATTACGCTTATTTCATACCGGGTTCTGTTTCAGTCTTCAGCAACAGGCGCGCGACAACGCGTGGATAACAAACTGGAGACCTGCATGCATTCGACAACCTCACTGATGAGTACCCGTGATCGGCTCGGCGCCATTCTGCGCGTCACGTCCGGTAACTTTCTCGAACAGTTCGACTTTTTCCTGTTCGGGTTTTATGCCACCTACATCGCACATACCTTTTTTCCGGCCAGCAGTGAATTCGCCTCGCTGATGATGACCTTTGCGGTCTTTGGCGCCGGCTTTCTGATGCGGCCCATCGGCGCCATCGTGCTTGGCGCCTATATCGACAAGGTTGGGCGGCGCAAAGGGCTGATTGTGACCCTGTCGATCATGGCCACCGGCACCTTCCTGATCGTGCTGATCCCCTCTTACCAGACCATTGGCCTGTGGGCGCCGTTGCTGGTGCTGATCGGCCGTCTGCTGCAGGGCTTCTCCGCCGGCGCTGAACTGGGCGGGGTATCCGTCTATCTGGCCGAGATCGCCACCCCGGGCCGCAAAGGGTTTTACACCAGCTGGCAGTCGGGCAGCCAGCAGGTCGCCATCATGGTGGCGGCCGCGATGGGCTTTGCCCTCAACGCCGTACTGGAGCAGAGCGCCATCAGCGACTGGGGATGGCGTATTCCGTTCCTTTTTGGCTGCCTGATCGTGCCGTTCATTTTTGTGCTGCGCCGTAAGCTGGAGGAGACCCAGGAGTTTACTGCCCGCCGCCATCACCTGGCGATGCGCCAGGTGTTCGCCACCCTGCTGGCGAACTGGCAGGTGGTCATCGCGGGGATGATGATGGTGGCGATGACCACCACCGCGTTCTACCTGATCACCGTCTATGCGCCGACCTTTGGCAAAAAAGTGCTGATGCTCAGCGCCTCTGACAGCCTGCTGGTCACGCTGCTGGTGGCGATTTCCAACTTCTTCTGGCTGCCGGTGGGCGGGGCGCTGTCCGACCGCTTTGGCCGCCGGCCGGTGCTGATTGCCATGACGCTGCTGGCGCTGGCTACTGCCTGGCCTGCGCTGACCATGCTGGCGAACGCGCCGAGCTTTTTGATGATGCTGAGCGTGCTGCTGTGGCTGTCGTTTATCTACGGCATGTACAACGGGGCGATGATCCCGGCGCTGACCGAAATTATGCCCGCCGAAGTGCGCGTGGCAGGCTTCTCGCTGGCCTATAGCCTGGCGACCGCGGTGTTTGGCGGTTTCACGCCGGTGATCTCCACGGCGCTGATCGAATATACCGGTGATAAAGCCTCCCCTGGCTACTGGATGAGCTTTGCCGCCGTCTGCGGTCTGCTGGCCACCTGCTACCTCTATCGCCGCAGCGCCGTCGCGCTGCAGACGGCACGTTAATCAGGGAGAGGATGATGCGTAAAACGACAGGAACTCTGCTGGCCACGCTGCTGCTGGCCGCCACCGGCGGCAGCGCGCTGTCCGCTGAGGTCACCGTGATGATCTCCGGCGGCTTCAAAGCGGCGCTGGAAAAGCTGGCCCCGGCGTGGGAAAAACAAACTGGCAACCATCTCGTGGTGATCCCCGGCCCGTCAATGGGGAAAACGCCGCAGGCGATCCCTAACCGCCTGGCGCGGGGCGAACACGCGGACGTGGTGATTATGGTCGGCGACGCGCTGACCAACCTCGAGAAAGCGGGCCGAACGCAGCCGGATTCCCGCCGGGAGCTGGCCGACTCGCCCATCGGCGTGGTGGTGAAAGCGGGAGCGCCGCTGCCGGCCATCCGCAGCGCAGACCAGCTGCGGGCGGCGCTGCTGGCTGCCCCGTCGGTCGCGTACTCCGACAGCGCCAGCGGACGCTATGTCAGCTCGACGCTGTTCCACCGCCTGGGCATTGATGAGGCGATGCAGAGCAAAGCGCAGATGGTGGAGCGTATTCCGGTGGCCTCGGAAGTGGCGAGGGGAAGTTATGCGATCGGTTTTCAGCAGGTGAGCGAACTGCTGCCAGTGCCCGGAGTAACCTTCGTCGGCGAACTGCCGGATAACCTGCAGTACATCACCCGCTTTGCCGGGGCGGTGACCGTCAGCGCCGACCACCCGCAGGAAGGAAAGGCGCTGCTAGCCTATCTGGCCTCACCGGCGGCGCAGGAGACCATCCACGCCACCGGTATGCGAAGCGTGGCCGCCGCTGCGCCGGTCAGCCAGAAGGATACTGTTCAATAATCAGCTTCTCCAGCTCTGCCGCTACGTAGGACTGAATACGGCCGCTGAGGCGGATCAGGCCTACCGTGCGGGTGACCACCGGGTCGGTGAGCGGCACGGCGCGGAGAACGGAATGCTCCCCAGCGGGCATTGACATCGCGGGCACGGCGGCAATGCCGATGCCCGCTTCCACCATCCCCAGCATCGTGGTGACGTGGCGGGTTTCGCAAATGCTTGGCCGCGCCGGCGTCAGATGCGCCAGCTCCCGGTCGAGCAGCGTCCGGTTGCCGGAGACCCGATCGAGGCCAATATAATCCTGTTCAAAATATGCCTGCCAGCTGAGGTGCGTCCTGCCTGCCAGCGGATGGTCATGCCGACAGGCGGCGACATAGCGGTCGTCGGCCAGCGGGGTGAATTCGATGCTGGCCGGCAGGTTTTTGGCAAAGCAGAGCCCAAAGTCAGCCTGTCCGCTGCTGACCGCCTCGATCACATTCCCGACGCTGCTGTCAATCAGCCGGATACGCACCTGGGGATAACGCGCCTGAAAGCTGCGGATGATGTCCGGCATAAAGTAGTAGGCGGCAGAGGGTACCGTCGCCACCGTCACCAGCCCGGTGCGCGCCTTGCTGACCTGGCTGATATCCGCCAGCACCGTCTCGACGTGGGCCAGCAGCTGCTCTGAACGTTCGGCAAAATTCTGTCCATACAGCGTAAGGGTCACGCGGCGGGTGGTGCGCTCGAACAGCCGGTTGCCCAAGGCGGTCTCCAGCTTTTCGATGCGCCGGCTGAGGGCCGACTGCGACAGGCAAATGGATTCTGCGGCCAGCCGAAAGCTGCCATACTCCATCAGGGCGCGAAAGGCATAGAGATCGTTGAAGTCAAAATTTACGGGCATGGCGGCGGCATCCTTATCGGCTGTCTGACGCCTCGCCCCGTCCGGTGAGGGGCGATGGCGACGAAAATCGGCTCGGCAGGTGACTGGGCGCGCGGCTGACCGCACGCCGGGTCGTCAAACCTTGAGCAGTTTTACCGTGGCATCGATATCGATTTCGTCTTCCGAGAAGATCAGGGTTGTCCCCTGAAAGGTGGTGATCGCCAGCTTTTTCACCGAGCGCATCTCTCCCGGCTGCACCGTGGATTTTGGCCGGATGCTGTTCATCAGCAGCCCGACCGACAGCACCGCGTTTTCTTTATCCACGCGGGTCTCGACCGGCTCTTCTTCCCGGTAAACCACATAGGACTTGATGGAGGTCAGCTTCAGCCGCTCGCCGGCGATATAGATATATTTGCTCTCCGGAATGACCTTGACCGCGTAGGCCGACAGCCCTTTATTGTTGGTGGTTGGTTCGAAAGTCACCGCCGCGTCTTTCTTGATGAGATCGGGATTGGCGACCTTAATCACATGAAAATACCGGTTTTCGCCGTTTTCATCTTTGATAAATCCAAAACCTTTATCTTTAAACCACGTTGTGATTGTTCCGTTCATCGCCATTACCGTTCTTACTCGTTGGTTAACTCAAATTTTGCAGCGCGCAGTGTAAAGCACATTGCCTGCGCAGACCATGCCTTTACGATAAGTGTGGGTGATAAATGACACCGCCGCGAGGGCGGATCGTGCGCCAGCGTCGTACCGGCGGACAAAATGGGGTACTATCGCCGGCCACTCCTTCTTCGGGCCGCCTGATGTCCACCATTATCGATACCTTTGTCGCGCCGCCGTGCCGCGACCAGATCACCCTCTTATATCAGGATGAACACCTGCTGCTAATCAATAAACCGGCCGGGCTGCTGAGCCTGTCAGGCAAAGATCCGCGCAACCTCGACTCTGTCCATCATCGACTGGTCCAGCGCTTTCCGGGCTGTACCCTGGTACACCGCCTTGACTTCGGCACTTCCGGTCTGATGGTGGTCGCCCGCAACAAGGGGATTAACGCTGCGCTGTGCCAACAGTTCAGCCAGCGCACGGTGGGTAAGATCTATACGGCGCTGCTGTGCGGCCATCTGCCGGAAGATGAGGGGGTCGTGGAGGCGGCGATCGCCAAAGACCCGGCCCGTTTCCCGCGCATGTCGATCAGTGTCCGGCACGGCAAACCGGCGCGTTCGCGCTACCGGGTCATTGACCGCCTGTACCAGACGCGGGAAGGGGAGAGGGCGCTGGCGCTGACGAGGGTGGCGCTTACCCCGGAGACCGGGCGCACCCATCAGCTGCGGATCCACTGTCAGCTGCTGGGCTATCCGATCCTTGGCTGCGATCTGTATGGCGGCCGGGAATTGCCGGGCACGGAACAGGCTCCGCGGCTGATGCTGCACGCCAGCGAGCTGCGCTTTGTCCATCCCGTCAGCCGCGAGCCGATGCATATCCAGCAGGCAAGCTCGTTCTGATCGCCTGCCGCCGGAAGCCCGCGATCACCACATCAGGTCGTCGGGCACCTTAAAGTCGGCGTACGGATCGTCTTCATCCTGTTCATCCTGACTCAGGGCGCTGTGCAACACGATGCTGCTGGCATCGCGCTGGGCAATTTTCTCTGCCACGACCGCCGGAATAATCGCATACTCCCCTTCAGGTTTGTTATCCACCGCCAGGCGGGCAATCGCCAGACGGCCGTTAATCAGCTGGGTTTGGGTGGTCTTGTCGACCATGATTTTTTTGATCAGATTATTATCGGTAAAGTTAAAGCCGATATCGCCCCGGGCGACCGTAATGCGGTTCATCTCAATCAGCTGCTTGACCTGGGCTTTATACTCTTTCGCCAGCATCGCCTGCTTTTGCTGCTCGCTGAGCAGTTTATCGCGCTCCAGCTGGGCTTTTTTATTCTCTTCCACCGCTTCCCGGGCCTCACGGGCCTGCACGCGGGATTTTTTCGCCGTTCTCTGGACTTTGGCCATTTTTTTGCTGCTGACCAGGCCGGCTTTGAGCATCTGCTCTTGTAAGGTAAGTTTTGTCATTTGCGTATCTGAAGCTTAGGAAACATCTGGCCAGTATACCTGCATTGGCGGAAACGACGCCAGACCCGCGGACGTGCTGGGCCGCTGTGGCCAGTAGCGCGATACTGGCGGGGGATTACTCCCGGGGCTGGAGCTGATAAATCCAGGCGCTGACCTGCTGTCCATCGTCGGTGGTCACCTCAACCGACACCCGATCGTACCCCTCCTCAAACTCGTCCAGCATGGGCCAGTGCGCCGCCAGCCGGTCGGACAGGAACAGATAGCCGTTGACCCGCGGGCCGTTGGCGTCGAGGACGATCCCCGGAAAATCAGCGGCAGCGCCCCAGCCGCGCGCGTAAAAGGTGCCAGTGACTTAGCCCGGACGCCACTCGCCCCCGATCGTCTCCAGAATATGCGCATTGCTGCGACCGGGACAGAGCGTCCCATAGACAAATAACGGTTTCATTGTTCCTCTCGCGATCGTGACTTCATCCGCCCACAGCGGAAACCCAAAATACGGGGTAATGTAGCGCCTGGCAATGGCCGGGTGTTGATCCGCCACCTCAACCGCCAGCAGTACCTTGACGCTCGCTCCGCCCGCTAATCCTCGCGCTGACAGACATCATGATGACAACACATACAGACCTCCGCTATTAAACCGGTGGCGACCCGCGCACGCTGGCCGATTTTATTGCGCTGCGTGCAGAAATGAACAAGCTCAACCACCCGGCGCGGCCGAATATTAACTGGCCGTATGCCGAGCAGCTTGCCCGCGGAACACCTCACCGGCTGGGCGGAGGGCATGCGGCAGCTGCAACGGCTCGCCGGTCAGCTCAATGCCCTCGACGAGCAGAAGGGGAAGTACCTGACGGTGAGCGAACTGAAAACGGCGGTGTTTGCCATCATGCAGTCGCTTAACCGTGCCGTTCCGCTGGAGGAGCAGCTGCGCGAGCTGGCCGCGCTCCCCGTGGGTCAACCCTGGTCTGCCGCCCGCGGCAGCCTCGCCGAACTGCATCTGCAACAGCCGATCGTGGAGAATGCCCTACTGAAGCGAAATCAGCCGGCCTCGCCGCCCGCTGCGCTCCTCGAAACCGGTGAGGCCTTGATGAGTGAGGCGGTAAAATAAAATGTGCGCATGGCAACATTTTCTTTACATCATGATTGCAAGAACCGAACGCCCTTCGTAGTCTGAAAATGATTTAAATATACCGTTTGTGTTTATATTGAAAATTTTATTTCGACCTCTGAGGGCATGCTATGAAGCACTGTAAAATCATCCTGTTAGTAGGCCTTCTGGCCAGTTCCGCTTCGGCATTAGCGGATAAGATCGGCGTCTCGATGGCTTACTTCGATCAAAACTTTCTCACCATTATCCGTCAGTCCATTGAGAAAGAAGCTCAAGCCCGTCACGTCGATGTGCAGTTCGAAGACGCCCGCGGCGACACCGGACGCCAGGCCGATCAGGTGCAGAGCTTCATCGCCTCCGGCGTGGACGCCATCATTGTGGACCCCGTGGACTCCGCCAGCACCCCGCAGCTGACGAAGATGGCGCAGCAGGCCAGAATGCCGCTGGTGTATGTGAACCGGACGCCGGGGGATAAAACGTTACCGCCTGGCGTGGTGTTTGTCGGATCGGACGAGCGGGAGTCCGGTACATTACAGATGGAAGCGCTGGCGAAGCTGGCAAACTACAAAGGCAACGTCGCCATCATGATCGGCAATCTCACCGATGCCGGCGCGCTGCAGCGCACCAAAGACGTAGAGCAGGTGGTGGCCAAATACCCGGCGATGAAAGTGGTGCAGAAACAGCCGGCCAACTATTCCCGCAGCGAGGGAATGGATCTGATGCAGAACTGGGCAGGTAACGGGGAAGAGATTGATATTGTGGCGGCGAACAACGATGAGATGGCGATTGGCGCGGCGATGGCGCTGGAGAAGAGCCAGAAGAAGTTGCTGATCGGCGGGATCGACGCCACGCCGGATGGGCTAAAAGCGTTGGCCAGCGATAAGATCCAGGTAACAGTCTTCCAGGATGCCGTTGGTCAGGGCAAAACGGCCTTAGCGGTGGCGCTGAAGCTGATTAAAGGAGAAAAAGTCGAATCCCATGTCTGGATCCCGTTTGAGTTAGTGACCAAAGAAAATATGCAGACCTATGTGGAAAAGAGTCATTAACGGCAAGGCGGAAGTGTTCGAACTTTGCTGATAAAACCGGGCTGAGAATGTGTCGCCCGGGCAATGAAACCGGAGGATAAGACATGGCAATGGCAAAAAGCGGTTATACGCTGCAGGTGATAAAGGCAGGGCAGCAGGGGCATGTTGAAATGAGGTGGGGGCATCTCGCGGAAGTCGATACGCGCGCGGCGGCGGCGACCATCGCGCAGCATATCGGGCGACCCTCGTCTGCGGCGGATCCGCAGGAGATTAGCCTGTCGCTGACCAATGCTGCCAGCGGCATCTCGGTGGAGCTTCATCACCCGGCCTCAGGGGAAAGCGCCACCCCGGCTTTTATTGAGGACGAGTTAAAAAAGATTGTGCAGATCGTTGATGGCTACGAAGCGGCAGAAGAGACCCATATCGTGGAGTAGCGCGCCGTCTGGCGCACGAAAAAAAATCCACGCCGGAGCGTGGATTTTTTATTACTCGATGGCGGCAGAAATGCCAGCCAGCGGGATCAGACGTTGAACAGGAAGTTCATCACATCGCCATCTTTGACGATGTAATCTTTGCCTTCAGCGCGCATTTTACCGGCTTCTTTCGCGCCCTGTTCGCCTTTGTAGGCGATAAAGTCTTCATAAGCGATGGTCTGCGCGCGGATAAAGCCTTTCTCGAAGTCGGTGTGGATCTTACCGGCTGCCTGCGGCGCAGTCGCCCCTACCGGGATGGTCCATGCGCGCACTTCTTTCACCCCAGCGGTGAAGTAGGTCTGCAGGTTCAGCAGGGCGTAACCAGCGCGGATCACGCGGTTCAGACCCGGCTCTTCGAGGCCCAGCTCAGCCATAAACTCGTCACGTTCTTCATCGTCCAGCTCGGCGATGTCCGCTTCAACCGCGGCGCACACCGGCACCACCACAGACCCTTCCTGCTCGGCGATGGCGCGAACCTGATCGAGGTACGGGTTGTTCTCGAAACCGTCTTCATTGACGTTCGCGATGTACATGGTCGGCTTCAGGGTCAGGAAGCTCAGATAGCGGATGGCGTCTTTCTCTTCTTTGGTCAGATCCAGCGCGCGCAGCATACCGGCGTTTTCCAGCTGCGGCAGGCATTTCTCCAGCGCGGCCAGCTCAACT
Organism: Klebsiella pneumoniae complex sp. WS1778; assembly: GCF_049472055.1. Lineage (NCBI taxonomy): Bacteria > Pseudomonadati > Pseudomonadota > Gammaproteobacteria > Enterobacterales > Enterobacteriaceae > Klebsiella > Klebsiella pneumoniae complex sp. WS1778. Next base: position 1,323,372 of record NZ_JBKGTJ010000001.1, on the reverse strand, counting down.
TTCGCGTCTTTATCGCCGCCTTTGGCTTTTTTGGAGACGCGGTGAATCGCACGTTCGCAGGTATCAAGGTCAGACAGCGCCAGTTCGGTGTTGATAACGTCGATATCTTCCGCCGGGTTCACTTTCCCCGCGACGTGAATGATATTGTCGTTTTCGAAGCAGCGAACCACGTGACCGATAGCTTCGGTTTCGCGGATGTTGGTCAGAAACTGGTTGCCGAGACCTTCGCCTTTGGACGCGCCTTTAACCAGGCCCGCGATATCAACGAACTCCATGGTGGTCGGCAGGATACGCTGCGGTTTGACGATTTCAGCCAGCTTGTCCAGACGCGGATCGGGCATCGGTACGACACCGGTGTTCGGCTCAATGGTACAGAAGGGGAAGTTGGCCGCTTCAATACCCGCTTTGGTGAGCGCATTGAACAGGGTGGATTTGCCGACGTTGGGCAAACCGACGATACCGCATTTGAATCCCATGATTTAAATCACCTTAATCTTTGGATAATCAATCTGTTACAAGGAACAGATTGCAGAAAATTGAATAGCTTTGCCTATTATACACGGTGCGCGGCAAAAATGCCGCACGACAACGGCTTATTGCGCCTTAAAGGCGTGTAAACGGTTGGTCGCTTTGGTGAGACCATCCTTTAACCAGATTTCCGTACAGCGCGCCGCTTCGTCGACGGCATCATCAATCAGTTTCTGCTCGCTGGCCGGCGGTTTGCCGAGCACAAAGCCGACAACCTTGTTTTTATCGCCCGGATGGCCGATCCCGACGCGTAAGCGGTGAAAGTTCGGGTTATTGCCGAGCTTGCTGATGATGTCCTTCAGGCCGTTGTGGCCGCCATGGCCGCCGCCAAGCTTAAATTTCGCCACGCCCGGCGGCAAATCCAGCTCATCATGGGCAACCAGAATTTCGTCCGGGTTGATGCGATAAAAGGTTGCCATCGCGGCCACGGCTTTACCGCTAAGGTTCATAAAGGTGGTGGGCACCAGCAGGCGAACATCCTCGCCCGCCAGGTTGATGCGCGAGGTGTAGCCGAAGAATTTGCTCTCTTCGCGCAGCGGCGCGCGATGGCGATCCGCCAGTAAATCCACATACCAGGCGCCAGCGTTGTGCCGGGTGGCGGCATATTCCGCACCGGGGTTGGCCAGGCCGACAATCAGTTTAATGGTCACGTTTTCTATCCTGCATGGGGCATTCTCTGCCGCGTAGTGTACTGTCTGCGGGCGCGCTTGACAAAATTCTGGCTATAAGACAATACCGGCATTGATGATTTACTCACTAAATCATTAGAATTTGATATGGTTCATAGACTTATTTGTAAATTTTTGTCTATTCGCTGTTCACTAATGTGATCGTGGGCGCACTCCGCAGAAGAGACCTTGTCTATACTACACCTATAAGATTTGGGGACATTCCCTGGCAACCCAAAGTCCGGAGGTGACACATGAAACGCAAAAACGCTTCGTTACTCGGTAACGTACTCATGGGGTTAGGGTTGGTGGTGATGATTGTGGGGGTGGGTTACTCCATTCTGAACCAGCTTCCGCAGCTTAACCTGCCACAATTCTTTGCGCATGGCGCTATCTTAAGCATCTTCGTCGGTGCTGTGCTCTGGCTGGCCGGAGCCCGTATTGGCGGCCACGAGCAGGTCAGCGACCGCTACTGGTGGGTGCGCCACTACGATAAACGCTGCCGTCGTAACCAGCATCGTCACAGCTAACCGCAATCGCATTTTCCGCATCGGCCTTCCGCGGCCGATGCGTTTTTCTCTGACTCTCGTTATCGCTTCTTCTTTTTCCCGCCATATAACGACCCCCATTCCGACCTGAGCTTCGTGATGCTATGGTTGCCGCCAAAAGTGAATATTAAGCGCGTTTTATGCTTGACCCTGACGTTACGTCAGGCAGCAGAGTAGCGGACCTGGCCACAGAGAGGAGCAGTCATGTTAATTCAGGTGGGAGAGCTGGCGAAGCGCGCCGGACTGACGGTGCGTACGCTGCATCATTATGAACAGACGGGGCTGTTAACGCCTTCGGCCAGAAGCGAGGCGGGCTATCGGCTCTATAACCTGTCAGCGGTTCAGCGCCTGCATATGATAAAGGCGCTGGCGCAGACCGGGCTGACGCTCGCCACCATCAAGGACTATCTCGATCGGCAAACGCTGTCGCTACCTGAGCTGCTGACGCAGCAGATAGAGACGCTGAATGACCAACTGCGTGATGTCGCCAGGCTGCGCGACCGGCTGTTGGCGCTGCGCGAGGCGCTGGCGAGCGGCAATGAACCCGATCTGGAGTCCTGGCTACAGACGCTGGAGTTAATGAAAATGTACGATCGTTGGTTTAGTCAACAGGAGTTAGCCGCGCTGCCGTTTGCGGCACAGGATGAACAGCGCGCCCAGGCGTGGCGCGAGCTAACGGAGGAGGTGCAGACGCTGATGGCGAGCGGCTGCCCGACGGACAGTCCGCAGGCGATGAGTCTGGCGACGAGCTGGATGGAGCGCCTGGAGCAGGATACAGCAGGGCGCCCGGAGTTTCTGACCCGCCTGAACGCGATGCATGCCGCCGAGCCGCAAATGGTTGAACAGACCGGCGTCACGCCGGCCATCATCGCCTTTATCACCGAAGCCTTTGCCGAAAGCAAACTGGCCATCTGGGCGCGGTATCTCGACGATGAAGAGATGGCGTTCACCCGCCAGCACTATTTCGACCGGCTACAGGAGTGGCCAGCGCTGGTGGCGAAGCTGCATCAGGCATGTCGGGAGGGTATAGCGCCGGATTCAGCGTCGGGTCAGGCGCTGGCCCGGGCGTGGCTTGAGCTGTTTCAGTCCTACGCCGGTACCCGGCCGCAGACGTTGCAGAAGTTTCGTCGGGCAATGGAGCAGGAGCCGCATTTGATGAAGGGCACCTGGATTACGCCGGCGGTGCTGAGCTGGCTACAACAGGCGACGGGGGCGTTGATGCGGCAGGCGCAGGGGCCTGCCGCCGGGTGATCACAGGTCAGCCAGCGCGGCCTGACGATCGGGGTAGAAGCTCAGGCGGCCTGGCAGCGGCTTGACGCCGGCGCGCGCTAACGTGCGTAGCGGCTGAAACTCGAGGTTAGATACGCGCAATTCACAGCCTTCCGGCAGCTTGTTCACAAAGCGCTGGAAGGCATCCAGACCGCCGGCGTCGAGAACCGGCACGGCGTCCCACTTCAGCACCACGATGCGCTTGCCGGCGATCCGGGTCTCCAGATCGTTGAATAAACCTTCGGCGGCGGCAAAGAATAGCGGACCGATCACCCGCAGCACCAGCACATCGTCTGGCACTTCGACGTTGACCGGCGCCAGATGCGTCATGCGCGCGATACGGCGCATAAACAATAGCGAAGCCAGCACGATCCCGACGCTGATGGCGATCACCATATCAAACAGCACCGTCAGCGACATGCACATCAGCATCACCACGATGTCGTCCTTCGGCGCGTGGCGCAGCAGATTGATGACTTTATGCGCCTCACTCATGTTCCATGCCACCATCAGCAGCAGGGCGGCCATCGCCGACAGCGGCAGCCAGGAGAGCAGCGGGGCGAGGATCAGCAGCGCCATGATCACCAGCAGGGCGTGGATCACGGCGGCAACCGGCGATGTGGCGCCGGCGCGCACGTTCGCCGCCGAGCGGGCAATCGCCGCGGTGGCGGTGATCCCGCCGAAGAACGGCGCAACGATGTTGCCCAGCCCCTGGCCAATCAGCTCGCTGTTGGCTTTATGCTTGGTACCGGTCATACCGTCGAGCACCACCGCGCACAGCAGAGATTCAATCGCGCCGAGCATCGCCATGGAGAATGCGGCAGGCAGCAGCGCCTGCAGCGAAGCCCAGCTCAGGGTAAAGCTGGAGCCCGGCATATCCCAGGGCAGCACCAGCTGCGGCAGCAGCTGCGGAATGCCGTTGCCCTGAGTGCCGTCCGCCAGCTGATAGTGAAACTGTGAGCCGATCGTCGCCACATCGCCGCCCAGCAAGTTGACTACCAGCATCACCGCGCAGCCGGCCAGCAGCGCGGGGAGGTGGCCCGGCAGGCGGATACCCAGCCGCGGCCAGAAGATCAGGGTGCCGAGGGTGACGACGCCGATGGCGGCGTCCCCGACGTTAATGGTCGGCAGGGCCATCGCCAGCGCGGCCACTTTCTGCAGATAATGCTCCGGCACATGGGGCATCTGCAGGCCGAGAAAATCCTTAATCTGCATGGTACCGATAGTGATACCGATCCCGGAGGTGAAGCCGAGGGTGACCGACAGCGGGATATATTCGATCAGGCGGCCAAAGCGCGCCAGGCCGAAAAGAATTAAAAAGATCCCCGACATCAGCGTCGCCACCAGCAGCCCCGCCAGGCCGAACTGCTGGGAAACCGGATAGAGGATCACCACAAAGGCGGCGGTCGGGCCGGAAACGCTAAAGCGCGACCCGCCGGTTAAGGCGATCACAATCCCTGCCACCGCTGAGGTATAGAGGCCGTACTGCGGCGGCACACCGCTGCCAATCGCCAGCGCCATCGCCAGCGGAATCGCAATGATCCCGACGGTGATCCCGGCGATCAGGTCACGCGTGAAGCGGGCGGTGGTGTACTGTTCTTTCCAACAAGCGTCGATGAGGGCGCGGAAAGGCATCACATGTGAGGAAAATAATCTGTTCACAATAATGTTTCATCCATGAGCGCATCATCTGTCAACTAAATGGCAGGTGAAGGAGGCATTGATCATTTCCACGTCATCTTTCGGGATGCCTCTGTGTTGGCTGCGTTCATTTACCCCGGTCACGTACTGCCTGTACGCTCCCGGGGATTCATTCACTTGCCGCCTTGACGCATGCCGAATGATGTTGTGGAAGAATTAAAAATGCAGAGACAAAAAAACCCGCCGCAGCGGGTTTTTGTGCTCGGCTCGATTAATGTTCGAACATAGCAGAGATTGATTCTTCATTGCTGATACGGCGAATAGCTTCAGCCAGCATACCGGAGAGCGTCAGAGTACGCACTTTATCCAGCGCTTTAATTTCTGGTGCCAGCGGAATGGTATCGCAGACGACAAATTCATCGATCACAGAGTTTTTGATGTTCTGGATTGCGTTGCCGGAGAAGATTGGGTGCGTCGCGTAAGCGAATACGCGTTTCGCGCCGCGCTCTTTCAGCGCTTCTGCCGCTTTACACAGGGTGCCGCCGGTGTCGATCATATCGTCGACCATCACGCAGTCACGACCAGCGACGTCGCCGATGATATGCATCACCTGGGAGACGTTGGCGCGCGGACGACGCTTGTCGATGATGGCCATATCGGTATCGTTCAGCAGTTTAGCGATAGCGCGAGCACGAACTACGCCGCCGATGTCTGGAGAAACCACGATCGGGTTGTCCAGGTTCAGCTGCAGCATATCTTCCAGCAGGATTGGGCTGCCGAACACGTTATCAACTGGCACATCGAAGAAGCCCTGGATCTGTTCTGCGTGCAGGTCAACGGTCAGCACGCGGTCAACGCCGACGCTGGACAGGAAATCCGCCACCACTTTCGCGGTGATTGGCACACGAGCAGAACGAACACGACGGTCCTGACGAGCATAACCGAAGTAAGGGATAACGGCGGTGATACGACCTGCCGAAGCACGACGCAGAGCATCAACCATAACAACCAGTTCCATCAGGTTGTCATTGGTGGGAGCACAAGTGGACTGGATGATGAAAATATCACCACCGCGTACGTTTTCATTGATTTGTACGCTGACTTCGCCGTCGCTAAAACGACCTACAGCGGCGTCGCCAAGAGAAGTGTACAGGCGGTTGGCAATACGTTGTGCTAGTTCCGGGGTGGCGTTACCAGCAAAAAGCTTCATATCAGGCACGAGAAGAACCTCAGGCATGCGTCCAGTGGTGGATGAATGGGCCAATAATGTGCGGGCTGGCGCCATTCGATCCAGTCGGTGTATTTAAAGAGCACGATGCAACGTCTGGAACAGGGTGACGTTGTCACCGTAACTCAATTTCCCCGGCTGACTCATGATCGTTGCGCCATCACAGCGCAGGAATCAGAGCAGGGCCTGCTTGAGCGGCGAAAGATTGACTCCGCGCGCCACAAAGCCATTTAGCCATGCCGGGGCAGTGTCCAGCACCTGACGGGCAGCGGATTCGGTGTTAAATTCAGCAAACACACAGGCCCCTGTGCCGGTCAGGCGTGACGGCGCATATTCTAACAGCCAGGAAAGCGCGGCATCAACCTCGCGAAAACGTTTTCTTGCGATAAGCTCGCAATCGTTGCTGAATTCACAATTTAATAACGTATTAATTGACCGGCGCGGGGTATTTCGTGGTAGCTCCGGGTCGCGAAAAATGATCGGCGTCGGAATACTGACGCCTGGATGAGCCACCAGGTACCATTTTTCCTCGGGGTCCACCGGCGTGAGAATTTCACCCACTCCCTCGGCAAAGGCGGCATGGCCGCGCACGAAGACCGGCACATCGGCCCCCAGCTGCAGACCAAGGGTCGCCAGCTCATCTTCCGAAAGCCCGCAGCCCCAGAGATGGTTAAGCGCCACCAGCACGGTGGCGGCATTGGACGAGCCGCCCCCCAGGCCGCCGCCCATCGGCAGGCGTTTATCGATACTGATATCGGCGCCGCTGCCCGCCGGCAGGCGGCCGCTTTCGCCGGCGGCGCGCATCAACAGACGCGCGGCGCGAATAATCAGATTTTCTTCATCCGGTACACCGGCCACCGGCGTAAGCAAACGCAGTTCGCCGTCAGCGCGCGGTTCGATGGTCAGCGTATCGCCATAGTCGAGGAACTGAAACAGCGTCTGCAGGGTGTGGTAACCATCGGCCCGCTGGCCGGTGATATATAAGAACAGATTCAGTTTTGCAGGTGAGGGCCAGCGGCTCATCATTTCACGATCCAGTTATCCATCTTCAGCTTGATGCGCTGGGCGCCATTGTTTAGCTCGACATTAGACGGCAGGGCTGGCTGGGTATCGGTGGTGTAGCCGCCGTAGGTGACGTGCCAGGTTTTGCCGTTTTGCGTGTAGTTCAGTTCGCGCAGACGGTACCGATCGTCCAGCGAATAGTCGGTGGCGTCACCCGGCAGGCCGATGATCCACTGGCGCAGGCTGTTCAGCGGGATTGGCATCCCGGTCAGGCGGCCAATCATCTCTTCGGCATCGGTGGCGGTATAGGTCTGGCCTTTGTTGTCGATCAGCTGCACGCTGCCCGGCTGGGCGGTCAGCGACAGCTCGGTGCTGCCCAGCGGGTTAGTTAACAGCAGGCGATAGCGGTCCTGACCGGTTTGCTGCCAGAAGAAGCGGGCATAGACTTTTTGCTCGTCGGAGAGATAGGCAAACGCCCCGCGGGTCTGGAACTGGTTGAGGCTGCGAACAGCCTGCTGGTGCTGGCGCCACTGCGGCGAATCCGGGCTTTTGCCAGGCCCCTGGGGGGTATGAACAGAACAAGCGGTCAGGACGAGGCTGGCCAGCGGCAGCAGGCGGAACAGTCGATTCATAATGATGACAAATCCTTGATGTCTACAGTGAAATCCGGCGGCAGGGGAACAGCGGGCCGATTTGTGTAGCAGGTTACATTTATAACCCTTAATGCTAGCGTCGCCGGGCGATAGCGTCTACGTTCAAGTTGTCTGAAATCAAAAAATTAACCTTAATGGCGGTCTTGCTTTGGCTATTACTCCAAAAGGGGAGCCTCTCTTTTATTGATTACGCGCATCCTGTATGATGCACTCAGACTAACCTTAGCAACGCTGGTACTACTCCCTCACAATGACCCTTTTAGCTCTTGGCATCAATCACAAAACAGCTCCGGTCGCCCTGCGAGAACGCGTCACGTTTTCGCCGGAAACGCTCGATAAGGCGCTGGAGAGCTTGCTGGCTCAGCCGATGGTGCAGGGTGGAGTGGTGCTGTCGACCTGCAACCGCACAGAACTCTATCTCAGCGTCGAAGAGCAGGATAACCTGCAGGAAGCGCTGATCCGCTGGCTGTGCAATTACCACGGCCTCAATGAAGAAGACCTGCGTAAAAGCCTCTACTGGCACCAGGATAACGACGCCGTCAGCCATCTGATGCGCGTCGCCAGCGGCCTTGATTCGCTGGTGCTGGGCGAACCGCAGATCCTCGGTCAGGTGAAAAAAGCCTTCGCCGATTCCAGCCGCGGCCACCTCAACGTGAGCGAACTGGAGCGGATGTTCCAGAAATCGTTCTCGGTGGCCAAGCGCGTGCGTACCGAAACCGATATCGGCGCCAGCGCCGTTTCCGTCGCCTTCGCCGCCTGTACCCTGGCGCGGCAAATCTTTGAATCCTTGTCGAGCGTGACGGTGCTGCTGGTCGGCGCCGGTGAAACCATCGAACTGGTGGCGCGTCATCTTCGCGAACATCACGTGCGCAAAATGGTGATCGCCAACCGCACTCGTGAACGCGCCCAGGCGCTAGCGGAAGAAGTGGGCGCCGAGGTGATTGCCCTTAGCGATATCGACGAACGGCTGAAAGAGGCCGACATCATTATCAGCTCCACCGCTAGTCCGCTGCCGATCATCGGCAAAGGCATGGTGGAGCGCGCGCTCAAGGCGCGGCGTAACCAGCCGATGCTGCTGGTGGATATCGCCGTCCCGCGCGACGTCGAACCGGAGGTCGGTAAACTGGCTAACGCCTACCTCTATAGCGTCGACGATCTGCAAAACATCATTCAGCATAACCTGGCGCAGCGTAAGGCCGCGGCGGTGCAGGCGGAATCGATCGTCGAGCAGGAGACCAGCGAATTTATGGCCTGGCTGCGCGCGCAGAGCGCCAGCGAGACCATTCGTGAGTACCGTTCGCAGTCTGAGCAGGTCCGTGAGGAGCTGACGGCGAAGGCGCTGGCCGCGCTGGAGCAGGGCGGCGATGCCCAGGAAATTATGCAGGATCTGGCGCGTAAGCTCACCAACCGCCTGATCCACGCGCCAACCAAATCTCTTCAGCAGGCCGCCCGTGACGGGGACGACGAACGCCTGCATATTCTGCGCAACAGCCTCGGGCTGGAATAGCGCACCTTTCTCTTATTTTCAGGACAGGGTGAATTCACGCCTATGAAGTCTTCTATTGTTGCCAAACTGGAAGCGTTGTACGAGCGCCACGAAGAAGTGCAGGCGCTGCTCGGCGATGCCGCGACGATTGCCGATCAGGATAAATTCCGCGCGCTGTCGCGGGAGTATGCTCAACTGAGCGATGTGGCGCGCTGCTATACCGACTGGCGTCAGGTGCAGGAGGATATTGAAACCGCACAGATGATGCTCGACGATCCGGAAATGCGCGAAATGGCGCAGGAAGAGCTGCGGGACGCCAAAGATAAAGGCGAACAGCTGGAGCAACAGCTGCAGGTCCTGCTCCTGCCGAAAGATCCCGATGACGAGCGTAACGCCTTCGTGGAAGTACGCGCCGGGACCGGCGGCGACGAAGCGGCGCTGTTTGCCGGCGATCTGTTCCGCATGTACACCCGTTACGCGGAATCGCGCCGCTGGCAGGTGGAGATCCTCAGCGCCAACGAAGGTGAACACGGCGGCTTTAAAGAGGTGATCGCCAAGATCAGCGGCGACGGCGTCTACGGCCGGCTCAAATTTGAATCCGGCGGTCATCGTGTGCAGCGCGTGCCGGCCACCGAGTCGCAGGGGCGTATCCACACCTCCGCCTGTACGGTGGCGGTGATGCCGGAGCTGCCGGAGGCTGAAATGCCGGATATCAACCCGGCGGATCTGCGCATCGATACCTTCCGCTCCTCCGGCGCGGGCGGGCAGCACGTTAACACCACCGACTCGGCGATCCGTATTACCCACCTGCCCACCGGCATCGTGGTGGAGTGTCAGGACGAACGTTCTCAGCATAAAAACAAAGCCAAGGCGCTGTCGGTGCTCGGGGCGCGGATCCGCGCCGCCGAAGTAGCCAAGCGTCAGCAGGCGGAAGCCTCCACGCGCCGCAACCTGCTGGGCAGCGGCGACCGCAGCGATCGCAACCGTACCTACAACTTCCCGCAGGGCCGCGTGACCGACCACCGCATCAACCTGACCCTTTACCGTCTGGATGAGGCGATGGAGGGCAAACTCGACATGCTGATTGAGCCGATTGTCCAGGAACACCAGGCCGATCAGCTGGCGGCGCTGTCCGAGCAGGAATGATGACCTTTCAGGCCTGGCTGCAGCAGGCAATCGCCCGCCTGGCGGAGAGCGACAGTCCGCGACGCGACGCCGAGATCCTGCTGGGACACGTCACCGGCCGGGCGCGCACCTGGATCCTGGCCTTCGGCGAAACGACGCTCTCCGCTGACGAGGCGACGACGCTGGAGGCGCTCCTGCAGCGACGCCAGCGCGGGGAGCCCATCGCCCATCTGGTCGGGCAGCGGGAGTTCTGGTCGCTGCCGCTGTTTGTCTCCCCGGCGACGCTGATCCCCCGCCCGGATACCGAATGTCTGGTAGAGCAGGCGCTGGCGCGTCTGCCCGTCGCGCCGTGCCGTATTCTCGACCTCGGCACCGGGACCGGCGCCATTGCCCTGGCGCTGGCCAGCGAGCGTCCGGACTGTGAGATCACCGCGGTGGACGTCATGCCGGACGCCGTGGCGCTGGCGTTGCGTAATGCCGCCCATCTGGGCATCGCTAACGTGACGATACGGCAAAGCGACTGGTTTGCCGCGCTGGCCGGGCAGCGTTTCGCCATGATCGTCAGCAATCCCCCCTATATCGACGCTGCAGACCCGCATCTCGCCGAGGGCGATGTGCGCTTTGAGCCGCTAACGGCGCTGGTGGCGGGCGATGAGGGGCTGGCCGATCTGGCGCAGATTATCCGCGAGGGGCGGCAGTATCTGCAGCCCGGCGGCTGGATGCTGCTGGAGCATGGCTGGACCCAGGGCGAAGCGGTGCGCGCGCTGTTCCGCGAAGCGGGCTATCTGGACGTCGCGACCTGTCGCGACTATGGCGACAATGAGCGTCTGACCCTCGGACGTTTACCCGACATGGAGAACGTTGGCTGATGAACTTATTCACGGCTGTCCTCTATCTGCACATCGCCAGCGTGGTGGTGTCGGTAGGATTGTTCGTTTTACGTTACTGGTGGATGTATCACCAGAGCCCGCTGCTGAACCAGCGGTGGGTGCGAATTGCGCCGCACTGCAGCGATACGCTGCTGTTTCTCAGCGGTGCGGGATTAATGGCGATAACGCACTACCTGCCGTTCACAGAAGACGGCGCATGGCTGACTGAAAAGCTGTTTGGCGTTATCATTTATATCGCATTAGGTTTTATCGCGCTGGGCCGTCGTCGTCCGCGCAGCCAGCAGAGCCGCTTTATCGCGTTCCTGCTGGCGCTGGTGGTGTTGTTTATCATCATTCAACTCGCCATCACAAGAATACCGATACTGGGGTAGGTCATGGGGTCATTAGCGGATTTCGAATTTAACAAAGCGCCATTGTGTGATGGCATGGTCCTCATTTCTGAACAGGTTCGCGACGATTTTCCGACGCGTTTTGTCGAGGAAGAGCTGCAGCGGCTGCTGCGCCTCGCGCAGGAGGAAATTGCGCCTTCGTGGGACCAGGAACGCCAGATAGAACGCCTGCTGGCGCTGTTTTACGAGGAGTGGGGCTTTGGCGCCTCGCAGGGCGTTTATCGTCTTTCCGACGCGCTTTGGCTGGATAAAGTGCTGGTCAACCGTCAGGGGAGCGCGGTGTCGTTAGGCGCGATCCTGCTGTGGATCGCCCAGCGTCTGGGGCTGCCGGTGGTGCCGGTGATCTTCCCGACCCAGATGCTGCTGCGCGCGGACCCGGAAACCAGCGAAGAGATGTGGCTGATTAATCCGTTCAATGGCGAAACCCTCGACGAACATACTCTGGAGGTATGGCTGAAGGGCAACATCGGGCCGGTGGCGGAACTGTTTAATGAAGATCTCGACGAAGCGGATAACGCCGAGGTGATCCGCAAGCTGCTGGACACCCTGAAGTCGGCGCTGATGGAAGAGCGGCAGATGGAGCTGGCCCTGCGCGCCAGCGAAGCGCTGCTGCAGTTTAACCCGGAAGACCCGTATGAGATCCGCGACCGCGGGCTGATATATGCCCAGCTGGATTGCGATCACGTGGCGCTGCTGGACCTGAGCTATTTTGTCGAGCAATGTCCGGAGGATCCGATTAGCGAGATGATCCGCGCACAAATCAACACGATTTCGCACAAACAAATTACATTGCATTAGTCTGGAACCATTCCGGTTACACCCTGATAAGGCGAACTTATGAAACAAAAAGTGGTTAGCATTGGTGATATCAACGTAGCGAACGACCTGCCGTTCGTGCTGTTCGGCGGGATGAACGTGCTGGAGTCACGCGACCTGGCGATGCGTATCTGCGAACATTACGTCACCGTTACGCAGAAGCTCGGCATCCCCTACGTCTTCAAAGCCTCCTTTGATAAAGCCAACCGTTCCTCCATCCACTCCTATCGTGGGCCGGGTCTGGAAGAAGGTATGAAGATTTTCCAGGAGCTGAAGCAGACCTTTGGCGTGAAAATCATCACCGACGTTCATGAAGCCAGCCAGGCGCAGCCGGTGGCTGACGTCGTGGACGTGATCCAGCTTCCCGCCTTCCTCGCGCGCCAGACGGACCTGGTGGAAGCGATGGCCAAAACCGGGGCGGTGATCAACGTCAAGAAACCGCAGTTCGTCAGCCCGGGCCAGATGGGCAACATCGTCGATAAGTTCATCGAGGGTGGTAACGACAAAGTGATCCTCTGCGACCGCGGCGCTAACTTCGGTTACGACAACCTGGTCGTGGATATGCTTGGCTTCGGCGTGATGAAGAAAGCCTCCAACAATTCACCGGTTATCTTCGACGTCACCCACGCGCTGCAGTGCCGCGACCCGTTTGGCGCTGCCTCCGGCGGTCGCCGTGCGCAGGTGAGCGAGCTGGCCCGCGCCGGTATGGCGGTAGGTATCGCCGGTCTGTTTATCGAAGCGCATCCGGATCCGGACCACGCGAAATGCGACGGCCCGTCCGCGCTGCCGCTGGATAAACTGGAGCCGTTCCTCAAGCAGATGAAAGCGATTGACGATCTGGTGAAAAGCTTCGACGAGCTGGATACCAGCAAGTAAGCCTGACCTCATCAGTTAAAAAGCCTGCCGGCGTCAAAACCGGCAGGCTTTTTTTTCGCCCGGACTCCGCCGGGCGGGGAAGCGAGGTCAGGCGAAAATGGTCATCAGGTAGGCGGCGAAAAGCGCCAGATGGGCCGCGCCGTTCAGCACATTGGTGCGTCCGGTGGAGAAGGAGATATGGCACAGCACCAGCGAGGCGACCATCACCACCATCTCCGGCGCGCCAAGGCCAAAGCGCAGCTCATTGCCGGTCAGGAAGGCGATGAGGGTGACTACCGGGACCGTCAGTGAGATGGTGGCCAGCACGGAGCCGAAGAACAGGTTCATCGCCCGCTGTACCTGATTGTTGAGCACCGCTTTGAGCGCGCCAAGGCCTTCCGGCGACAGGATCAGCAGGGCTACCAGGAAGCCGGTAAAGGCCACCGGGGCGTTCATGCTGGTCAACAGCGTTTCCAGCGGGTTGGCGTTCATTTTCGTGACGGCGATAACCGCCACCAGGTGCACCAGCAGCCAGGCGGTATGCCACCCGCTGCTGTGGGCGGAGGGTTTACCGTGGTGCGGGTCGTCATCGTCGCCGTCGTCTTCATGCTCATAAACAAACAGACTCTGATGGGTTTTGGTCTGAATAAGCAGGAAAACACCGTACATGGCCGCCGAAATCACCGCCACCAGCAGCGATTGCCCGGTGCTAAAGTTCGCGCCCGGCAGCGCCATGGGAAACACCAGCACGATAATCGCCAGCGGAAACAGGGCGATAAGATACTGCTTAATGCCGAACAGATTCATATATTGGGTGGCGAATTTACGCCCGCCCAGCAGCAGGGAAAAACCGACCAGACCGCCGGTGACGATCATAATGATGGAGTAGAGCGTGTCACGCATCAGGGTCGGCGCGGCGTCGCCGGTGGCCATTAACGCCGAGATCAGACTGACCTCAAGGATAACCACCGACAGGCTCAGGATCAGGGAGCCATAGGGTTCGCCCAGGCGGTGGGCGAGAACGTCGGCGTGGCGGACCACGCTGAAGGCGCTGCTTAAAATACCGACCAGCGCGAGGATGTTAATCGCGATAACCACTGGCAGTGACTGGCTGCTGCCCCAGAAAAACAGCACCGCCAGCGCTAGCACCGGAAAGACGAGGGAGGACTCCTTATGGCGGGTTTTTACCGCCTCGTGTGCATGGGTCATGAACCATCTCCATTTATGCAGGTGTTATAATTATAAAAACGCAGGGCGATAAAGTAACAGATTTTGCTAAATTGCCGCTGGATTTTTACTTAAATTTACGGGTGTCGAGAGATATCTTGATTAGTTTATTATAATTTGCGATTACTCTATTTTTATTATTAATATTCAGATAATTACTAAAATTCATTTTTAACTCATCATGGGCTTGATAGCCTGCCGCCTGCGTTCCAGACTTAAACTTTATGCTCAAACAGGAGGCCATAATGCCCTATCACAGTAAACAAGAGCTACCCGATAGCGTTAAGCATGTTCTGCCTGCCCATGCGCAGGAAATTTATAAAGAAGCGTTTAACAGCGCCTGGGATCAATATAAGGATAAAGACGACCGGCGCGATGACGCCAGCCGCGAAGAGACGGCACACAAAGTCGCCTGGGCGGCGGTGAAGAACAGCTACGAGAAAGGCGATGACGATAAGTGGCATAAGAAAAAATAATTGCTGACGCCGCTTTTACGCTTGCCAGCGCCCCGCTGATTGCTTATTGAAAGATAAAGCTGGATAATATTTCAGCAATATTGACGGATGCATGAGACGAACGCCGGGAAGCGGGCAGTGGCGGAGGTAGTAAACAGTGTTAACTCGTGATTTCTTGATGAATGCGGATTGTAAGACAGCGTTTGGCGCTATTGAGGAATCGCTACTCTGGTCGGCAGAACAACGCGCAGCCTCGCTGGCGGCGACGCTGGCCTGCCGCCCGGATGATGGCTCAGTATGGATCTTTGGCTACGGTTCGCTTATCTGGAACCCGGCGCTCAATTATCGCGAGTCCTGCACCGGCACGCTGCCGGGCTGGCACCGCGCGTTTTGCCTGCGGTTGACCGCCGGGCGCGGAAGCGCATGCCAGCCGGGACGCATGCTGGCTCTGAAAGAGGGCGGCCGGACTACCGGCGTCGCTTATCGTCTGCCGGACGACACGCTGGAAGAAGAGCTGACTCTGCTGTGGAAACGGGAGATGATCACCGGCTGCTATCTGCCCACCTGGTGCAAGCTGGAGCTGGACGACGGGCGAACGGTAAATGCTCTGGTGTTTATTATGGATCCGCGTCATCCGCTGTTTGAGCCGGATACCAGCGCCCAGGTCATCGCTCCGCTGATCGCCCGGGCCAGCGGGCCGCTTGGGACCAACGCTCAGTACCTGTTTTCGCTGGAACAGGCGTTAAGTAAGCTCGGGATGCACGACGCCAGTCTTGATGATCTGGTGGCCAGCGTCCGCGCGCTGTTGGGCGAGAGCCCGACGCCGGGCCTGGCCTGAGCGTGCGGAAAAGAAAAACGCCCGGCATGGCCGGGCGGGTGTTCTGTCAGTGACGGTCAGGCTGGCACGTAGCTGATGGAGTGCTCCAGTGACTGGCTGTGACTGTCGATAAGCACGTTCCAGGTGCCGCTGTAGGGCACCGTCAGATAGGCGCTGTCCCGATCCTGCACGCTCAGAATATCCGCATGGCTGTCGCCAGGGACCTTCGCGCTCATCAGATGAATATGGCAGCGCTCTGAGCACCGCACCACCAGCGTGTCACCGCCAAACAACGTCAAACTTGCTTTTACCATCGCCATTTTTGTACCCCGTTTCTGTCCTGCTACAGCATCCTGCCCACCCAGTCCTCGCGTGATATTGTTCACACTTTGCTCTGTGCATCACACCAAACGGCGCGGGTCGGGATGCTGATTTTGATCAAAAAAAGGGATAAAGATTAAACAAAAATGACGTTGTTCCTGAAAGCATTCAGCTAACGTTTTTTTCGCCTCTTCAGGTGGCGAAACCTGATATTTCCTGCCGTTCGGCACCCCAGATTCAGAAGTTCAGCACTTTATCTGCCGCCAGGGTCCACTGGGCCAGCTCAACGAGAGTGCCAACCTCCACCCCGTCAACCAACGGCAGTGCGCTGACCCCGCGGCCGTCCGCGCAGGTTTTGCACAGCTTCACGGGAACCTGCTGGGCGGTGAGGATCTCCAGCATCTGCTGCACATTATAGCCTTCCGCCGGCTTCTGCCCGCGCAGCCCGGCGGTGACCGCGTCGGACATCAGAAACAGCTTGAGATCGAGGTCGGACTGCTGTTCGCGCAGGGCAATGGCCAGGCGCAGGCTGTTGAACAGGGATTCACTGCCGTAGGCGGCGCCGTTGGCGATAATCACAATACGTTGCATACAAACTCCTTCTTAAAGGCACGGTTATTGCTTTACCGCAGTATAAAGCGTTAACCCGGAGGAGGGGTATGAATAATACGACTGGTCACGCGGACGAGGCGACGGCCTGGCTGCAGCTGGCGCGCCGCCTGCAAAAACAACAGCTTCAGCAACTAGCCCGGCTGGGCGAGCTGGCAAGTCAGCTCAGCGCGCTGGTGCATATGCTGCAGTGCGAGCGCGGGGCGTCGAATATTTTTCTTTGCTCGGGCGGCCAGCTGTACGCGGCGGAGTGTCGGGCGGGTGGGGCGCTGGTTGATGAGCGGCTGGCCTTGTTCTATGCCGCCCTCGAACGGGCGCGCGCGGTCGCCGGCAGCGCGCTGTGCTGGCGCATCGCCCGGGCGGTAGGCGATCTGGCGCAGCTCCCGGCGCTGCGTGAGCAGGTCAGCCGCCGGCAGGTAGCCGCTGAAGCCGCGACGGAGCAGTTCAGCCGTATTATCCGCCATCTGCTGAATATCGTCCCGCAGCTCAATGACAGTATTGACGACCCGCCGGTAGCCGGGCGTATGGTCGCCCTGTACAGCTTTATGCAGGGAAAAGAGCTGGTGGGTCAGGAGCGCGCGCTGGGAGCGTTGGGCTTTACCCGCGGCGAGTTCAGCGACAGCCTGCGCCAGCAGCTGGTGGACCGTATTGACGGTCAGCAGCCCTGCTTCGACAGCTTCCTGGCGCTGGGCAGCCCGGCGACCGTCCAGCTGTTTACTACCCAGTGTCAGGCCGGTCTGGACATAGAGCAGCTGCGGCGGATCGCCTGCACCCGCCAGCCGGCGGCAGACGGTGGGGAAACGGCGCTGCGCTGGTTCGGCCTGCAGACCCAGCGGCTTGAGCAGCTGCGCGAAGTGGAAGAGCAACTGATCGACGATCTGCTGGACGCCACCGACGCGCTGTTAGAAGACGACGCGCCTGGCTGGCTGGCCGGGGAGGAGAGCGACAGCGTGACGCCGCGGCTGGATAAACAGCTGCTGCCGCTGGTGCGCCAGCAGGCCTATGAGCTGCAGCAGCTCTCCAGCCAGCTGGCTTCGCTGAAAGACGCACTCGAGGAACGCAAGCTGATCGAAAAAGCGAAAAGCCTGCTGATGACACACCAGGGGATGCCGGAGGAGCAGGCCTGGCAGACGCTGCGCAAGATGGCCATGGACAAGAATCAGCGGATGGTTGAGATAGCCCGCGCGCTGCTGATGGTGAAGGCGATCTGGCCAGTAACTCCAAAGGAGTAGATGCACAACCGATGGGCATTTGCTGCCTGTCGGCGGTGCACTTTTGCCTGACAAGCCGACCCGGGCGAAAGGAAAAGCCCGCCAGTGCGCCATTGCCAAAGCTGGCATCCCCTTTGCATTAGTTATAGTGAGTGAATAAAAGTCCGGGCGACGAACCAATGGCGGTTCGGGTGTCCGTGGATAAAGGCGTCCTGCAGTGCATATGCACTGTCGGGCGCTTTTTTTTTTGCGCGTGTGGAGCGGATATGAGCGATAAATTTTCAATTTCACGGCGGCGCTTGCTGCAGGCAGGGGCCGCGCTGGGCGGCGCGATGCTGCTGCCGGGCGTGATGCAGGCCGCATGGGCCGGCGGCTCGGACAGACCGGAGCAGACCACCGTGCGGGTCGGGTTTATTCCGCTGACCGACTGCGCGCCGCTGGCCATCGCCGCGGCGAAGGGGTTTGACAAAAAATATGGCATTACCCTGGCGCTGAGTAAGGAGGCCAGCTGGGCGGCGGTGCGCGACAAGCTGGTGGCCGGTGAACTGGACGCGGCGCATATTCTCTA
Organism: Klebsiella pneumoniae complex sp. WS1778; assembly: GCF_049472055.1. Classification (NCBI taxonomy): domain Bacteria; kingdom Pseudomonadati; phylum Pseudomonadota; class Gammaproteobacteria; order Enterobacterales; family Enterobacteriaceae; genus Klebsiella; species Klebsiella pneumoniae complex sp. WS1778. The sequence goes on along the minus strand of NZ_JBKGTJ010000001.1, from coordinate 1,305,066 downwards.
TGGCCTGCTGTACGGACTTGAACTGGGGATCGCCAGCAAGCCGCAGGCGATGGCCAATCTGATGACCCTCAACCGCAATGGTCAGGCCATCACCCTCTCCAGCGAACTGCAGGAGAAAGGGGTGACCGACCTCGGCGGTCTGAAGCGGCTGATCGACCGCAGCGCGCCGGGCAGCTACACCTTCGCCCATACCTTTCCCACCGGCACCCATGCTATGTGGCTCTACTACTGGCTGGCGAGCGCCGGCATCGATCCCTTTAACGATGTGCGCACCGTCGTGGTGCCGCCGCCGCAGATGGTGATGAACATGCGCATCGGCAATATGAGCGGCTTTTGCGTCGGCGAGCCGTGGAACGCCCGCGCCATAAACGACCGTATCGGCTTCACCGCGGCCACTTCCCAGGATATCTGGCCCGAGCATCCGGAAAAGGTGCTGGGCGCCCGTCGCGACTGGGTGGAACGCCAGCCGAACACCGCCCGCGCGCTGGTGGCGGCCCTGATGGAGGCGCAGCGCTGGATCGCCGCCTCGGCGGAGAACACCCGGGAGACGGCCCGCCTGCTCGCCAGGCGCGGCTGGCTCAATACCAAAGAGCAGTACCTCACCGGCCGGATGCTTGGGGAGTATGACAACGGCCTCGGCCGCCGCTGGCAGGATCCCCATCCGATGCGCTTTTACGCCGAGGGCGAGGTGAGCTTCCCCTGGCTGTCGGACGGGATGTGGTTCCTCACCCAGTTTCGTCGCTGGGGGCTGCTGAAACAGGCTCCGGATTATCTCGCGGTGGCGTCGCGCATTAATCGCATCGACGTCTGGCAGGCTGCCGCCCAGGCGGTAGGGGGGATCAGCGCGCCGGCAGCCACGATGCGCAGCAGCACACTGATGGACGGTACGGTCTGGAACGGGTCCGACCCGGAAGGCTACGCCCGCCATTTCGCTATTCAACGTAAGGGGGCATGAGATGAAGCAGGCACAACGTAAGCAACCGGTCGTCAGCGTGGAGAACGCGCCTGGCGAAGTGATTCTCCTGCCGCCGGTGCAGGTCCGGCGCACCACGCCAACCGTCACGCGCTGGCTGCGTGAGCTCATCCAGCGCCTGCTGCCCCCGCTGCTGGGGCTGGGGGTGCTGCTGCTGGCCTGGCAGCTGGCGGCGATGCACAGCAAAGGCTTTCCCACGCCGCTGAGCACGCTGGACTCGGCGCTGACCCTGTTTGCCGATCCGTTCTATCAGGACGGGCCGAATGACATGGGCATCGGCTGGAACGTGCTGGCTTCTCTGCAGCGCGTGGCGGTGGGCTTCGGCCTGGCGGCGCTGGCGGGCATTCCGCTGGGTTTTTTGATCGGCCGTTCGCTGTTCTTCGCCCGCATGTTTAATCCGCTGATTGCTCTGCTGCGCCCGGTCAGCCCGCTGGCCTGGCTGCCGATTGGCCTGCTGCTGTTCCAGAAGGCGGAGCCGGCTTCCAGCTGGACCATTTTTATCTGCTCCATCTGGCCGATGGTGATCAACACCGCGGAAGGCGTGCGGCGGATCCCGCAGGACTATCTCAACGTCGCCCGCGTCCTCCAGCTCTCGGAGTGGACGGTGATGCGCAAAATTCTCTTTCCGGCGGTGCTGCCGGCGGTGCTTACCGGCGTGCGCCTCTCCATCGGCATCGCCTGGCTGGTGATCGTGGCGGCGGAAATGCTCACCGGCGGGCTGGGGATCGGCTTCTGGATCTGGAACGAGTGGAACAACCTCAATGTGGAAAACATCATCATCGCCATCGTCATTATCGGCGTCGTCGGCCTGCTGCTGGAGCAGGGTCTGATGCTGCTCGCCCGCCGCTTTAGCTGGCAGGAAAAATAAGGAGCCAACATGAAACCATTAATTCAGGTGCAGGCCGTCAGCCAGCGCTTCAACACCGCCAGCGGCGAGTTTCTGGCGCTGCAGAATGTCTCCTTCGATATCGTCGAAGGGGAGACCATTAGCCTGATCGGCCACTCGGGTTGCGGAAAATCGACTCTGCTAAACCTGATCGCCGGGATCACCACCCCTACCGAGGGCGGACTACTGTGTGATAACCGGGAAATCGCCGGTCCCGGGCCGGAGCGGGCGGTGGTTTTCCAGAACCACTCACTGCTGCCGTGGCTGAGCTGTTTCGACAATGTGGCGCTGGCGGTGGATCAGGTGTTCCGTCGCACCATGAGCAAGCATGAGCGTCGGGAGTGGATTGAACACAATCTCGCGCGCGTGCAGATGGGTCATGCGCTGCATAAACGGCCCGGGGAGATCTCCGGCGGCATGAAGCAGCGGGTGGGTATCGCCCGGGCGCTGGCGATGAAGCCGAAAGTGCTGCTGCTTGATGAGCCCTTCGGCGCTCTGGACGCGCTGACTCGCGCCCACCTCCAGGACACGGTGATGCAGATTCAGCAGGAGCTCAATACCACCATCGTCATGATCACCCACGACGTTGATGAAGCGGTGCTGCTCTCCGACCGGGTGCTGATGATGACCAACGGCCCGGCAGCGACGGTCGGCGAGATCCTCGCGGTCGATCTGCCGCGTCCGCGCCACCGCGTTCAGCTGGCGGACGACAGCCGGTATCACCATCTGCGCCAGCAGATCCTCCATTTCCTGTATGAAAAACAGCCGAAAGCGGCGTAAGGAGGCGGTCATGACGCGGCGACTGGTGGTGATCGGTAACGGCATGGCGGCCACCCGTCTGGTGCAGCGGCTGGTTGAGCGCGACCCTGCGCGGTTTGCCATTACCGTCGTCGGCGACGAGCCGCACCCGGCCTATAACCGCATCCAGCTCTCGCCGCTGCTGGCTGGCGAAAAAACAGCGGCGCAGCTCCCGTTGCTGCCGGCGGAGTGGTACACCCGGCACGGGGTGTGCCTGCGGTCTGGCGAGGCGGTGGATGAAGTCGATGTTGTGCAACGGCGGCTGCGCATCGCGGAGACCTGGCTGCCGTGGGATGAGCTGGTGTTCGCCACCGGTTCGCGGCCCTTTATCCCGCCGCTGCCGGGCATTGATCGTCCGCAGGTTATGCCCTTCCGCACCCTGGCGGACGTGGAACGTATTCTGGCGATACCCGGCCCGGCGGTGGTGATTGGCGGTGGGGTGCTGGGTGTGGAAGCGGCGGCAGCGCTGCGTCGCCACGGCGGGGAGGTCACTCTCCTGCATCGCGGCAGCGGATTAATGGCGCCGCTGACCGACGCTTTTGCCGCCGATGAGCTCAGGCAGCAGCTTGAAGCGCGCGGCATTCGCTGTGTGCTGGAGTGCCGGATCGCCGCCATCGACGCCGACGGCGTGCGGCTGGCGGATGGGCGCGTATTCCGCGCCAACAGAGTGGTGCTGGCGACCGGCGTGCAGCCCAACAGCCGTCTGGCGGCGCAGTCCGGTGTGCTGTGCCAGCGGGGGATCGTGGTTGACCGCCAGATGGCCGCCTCGCTGCCGGGGATCAGCGCCATTGGCGAATGTTGCGAAATTGACGGCCACACCTGGGGGCTGGTGGCTCCCTGCCTGCGTCAGGCCGAGGTGCTGGCGGATCGCCTGTGCGGCGTCCCCAGCGCGGGCTTTGTCTGGCAGGACGTCGGCACCCGGCTGAAGGTCACCGGCATTGAACTCTTTAGCGCTGGCGAGCAGCAGGCCGGCGAACAGGATGACATTTTTACCAGCTGGGACCCCATCGACCGCCACTATCGTCGCCTGCTGCTGCGCGACGGCCGCCTGCGCGGCGTGCTGCTGATGGGCGATTGCACTGCCGCCGCCGCGCTCACCGCGCGCCTGGAAAGCGACGAGCCCGCCACCGCGGACTGGCTTTTTGATCCTTCTTCAACGCAGCCGCAGGCTGCAGGAATAATGACGATGACGAAACCTGTATTAGTGCTGGTGGGACATGGCATGGTCGGCCACCATTTTCTCGAACAATGCGTGAGCCGCAACCTGCATGAGCAATATCGTATCGTGGTGTTTGGCGAAGAGCGTTACGCCGCCTACGACCGGGTGCACCTCTCCGAATATTTCGCCGGACGCAGCGCCGAATCGCTGTCGCTGGTGGCCGATGATTTCTTTCACCGGCACGGCATCGAACTCCGCCTCGGCAAGGCGGTGGCGACGATCGACCGCGACGCGCGGCTGGTGCGGGACGCCGAGGGACATGAAACCCACTGGGATAAACTGGTGCTGGCGACCGGCTCCTATCCCTTTGTTCCGCCTGTCCCTGGCAACGATCTCGACGGGTGCTTTGTCTATCGCACCCTTGACGATCTGGACCGCATCGCCGCCCATGCCGCCGCGGCGAAGCGCGGGGTGGTGATCGGTGGCGGCCTGCTCGGGCTGGAGGCCGCCAACGCCCTGAAACAGCTGGGGCTGGAGACGCACGTGGTGGAGTTTGCCCCGAACCTGATGGCCGTCCAGCTGGATAACGGCGGGGCGGCGATGCTGCGGGAGAAGATCGTCGCCCTCGGCGTGGGGGTGCATACCAGCAAAGCCACCACCGCCATCGTGAGCGAGGCCGACGGCCTGCGGCTGAACTTTGCCGACGGTGGCACGCTGTTGACCGACATGGTGGTCTTCTCGGCGGGAATCCGCCCGCAGGACGCGCTGGCCCGCGGCTGCGCGCTGCAGGTCGGCGAGCGCGGGGGGATTGGCATTGATGGCCAGTGCCGCACCTCTGACCCGGACGTGCTGGCGATAGGCGAATGCGCCCTGTGGGATAATAAAATTTACGGCCTGGTGGCGCCGGGCTATCAGATGGCGCGGATCGCCGCAGCCACCCTCGCAGGAGAGGACGCCTGCTTTAGCGGCGCCGACATGAGCACCAAACTGAAGCTGCTGGGGGTTGACGTGGCCTCGTTTGGCGATGCGCAGGGGCGCACGCCGGGCTGCCAGAGCTATCAATGGACCGACGGTCCGCAGCAGGTTTACAAAAAAATCGTCGTCAGTCAGGACGGCAAAGCCCTGCTTGGCGGCGTGCTGGTGGGGGACGCCAGCGACTATGCCACGCTGCTGCAGATGATGCTGAACGGCATGGCGCTGCCGCCGCGTCCGGAGAGCCTGATCCTGCCGGCGCTGGAGGGGGCCGCGCCGAAGGCGCTGGGGGTGGCGGCGCTGCCCGACAGCGCGCCGATCTGCTCCTGCCATAGCGTCAGCAAAGGCGATATCTGCCAGGCGGTGAACAATGGCGCGGGGGATATGGCGGCGATAAAAAGCTGCACCAGAGCGGCCACCGGCTGCGGCGGCTGCAGCGCGCTGGTGAAACAGGTGATGGAGCACCAGCTGGCGGCGCAGGGCGTCGAAGTGAAAAAAGACGTCTGCGAGCATTTCCCGTGGTCGCGCCAGGAGATCTACCACCTGGTGCGGGTCAACCATATCCATACCTTCGAGCAGCTGATTAGCCGCTACGGCCAGGGGCACGGCTGCGAGGTTTGTAAACCGCTGGTGGCCTCGGTGCTGGCCTCCTGCTGGAACGAATACCTGCTGAAGCCGGCGCACCTGCCGCTGCAGGATACCAACGATCGCTATTTCGCCAACATTCAGAAGGACGGAACCTATTCGGTGGTGCCGCGGATGGCGGCGGGGGAAGTGACGCCGGACGGGCTGATCGCCATCGGGCAGATCGCCAAACGTTATCAGCTCTACAGCAAAGTGACCGGCGGCCAGCGCATCGACCTGTTTGGCGCGCGGCTGGAACAGCTGCCGGCTATCTGGCGCGAGCTGGCCGACGCCGGGTTTGAAACCGGCCACGCCTATGGTAAGTCGCTGCGCACGGTGAAGTCCTGCGTCGGCGCAACCTGGTGTCGCTACGGCGTGCAGGACTCCACCGGGCTCGCGGTGCGGCTTGAGCATCGCTATAAAGGGCTACGCGCCCCGCACAAGATCAAGATGGCGGTCTCTGGCTGCACCCGCGAGTGCGCCGAAGCCCAGGGCAAAGATATCGGAGTGATTGCCACCGACAAAGGCTGGAATCTCTACGTCTGCGGCAACGGCGGAATGAAACCGCGTCACGCCGACCTGTTTGCCAGCGATCTCGACGAAGCGACGCTGATCCGCAGCATCGATCGTCTGCTGATGTTCTATATCCGTACCGCCGACCGCCTGCAGCGCACCAGCACCTGGATGGACAACCTGGAGGGCGGCGTCGCCTACCTGCGGCAGGTGGTGCTGGAGGATAGCCTCGGCATTGGCGAGGAGCTGGAGCAGGAGATGGCCCGCATCGTCGACAGCTACCAGTGCGAGTGGCAGACCACCCTCAACGATCCGCAGCGTCTGGCGCTGTTCCGCTCCTTCGTTAACAGCGACCAGCCCGACGAGGCGGTGCAGCGCCACGATCTGCGCGGTCAGCCGCAGCCGTTGCCTGCTGAAGCGTTGCCCGAAGGCGAACTCCCATCCCGGCCGTGGCAGGCGATTTGCGACCTTGACGCCATTCCGGCGCAGGCGGGGATCGGCGCCCGGTTAGGCGAGCGGCAGATCGCCCTGTTCCGCTTCGGCGATCGGGTGTATGCCCTGGACAACCGCGAGCCGGGCAGCGCGGCCAACGTGCTGTCGCGGGGGCTGTTAGGGGACGTCAGCGGGGAACCGGTGGTGATCTCCCCGCTGTACAAACAGCGGATTCGCCTGCGCGACGGCTGGCCGTGCGACGGCGGTGAACAGGCGGTGCGCGCCTGGCCGGTGAAAGTGGAAAACGGCAAAGTGTGGGTGGGCAGCCAGCAGCTGCTGGCGCGAGCGGAGGCCTCCTGATGAAGACCATCCGAACGACCTGTCCCTACTGCGGCGTAGGCTGTGGGGTGCTGGCGAGCGTAGATGACGCGGGGCGGGTGAGCGTGCGCGGCGACGACCAGCACCCGGCCAACCTCGGCCGTCTGTGCGTCAAAGGGGCTGCCCTCGGGGAGACCACGGGCCTGGCGGGGCGGCTATTGGCGCCGGAGGTGGACGGCCAGAAGGTGACCTGGCCTCAGGCGCTGGCGGAGACCGCTTCTCGCCTGCAACAGGTTATCGACCAGCACGGCCCGCAGGCGGTGGCCTTCTACGCCTCCGGCCAGCTGTTAACCGAGGATTACTATGCCGCCAACAAGCTGATGAAGGGGTTTATCGGCGCGGCGAACATCGACACCAATTCGCGGCTATGCATGTCGTCGGCGGTGACCGGCTACAAGCGGGCCTTTGGCGCCGACGTGGTGCCCTGTAGCTATGAGGATGTGGAAAACAGCGATCTGGTGGTGCTGGTCGGCTCAAACGCTGCCTGGGCGCATCCGGTGCTGTACCAGCGTCTGGCGCAGGCGAAGCGGGGCAATCCCCGGTTGCAGATCGTGGCGATAGATCCCCGACGCACCGCCACCTGCGAGATCGCCGATCGCCATCTGGCGCTGGCGCCGGGAAGCGACGGCGGGCTGTTCGTGGGGTTGCTTAACGCCCTGGCGCAGGCTGGAGCCTGCGTCGACGGTTTTCGCGATGGCGCGCAGGCGCTGGCCGAAGCGAGTGGCTGGGACGTGGCGAAAGTAGCTGATTTTTGCGGCCTGGCTGCCGATGAGGTGGCGGGTTTCTATCGCGATTTTATCGCCGCCCCGCGGGCCATCACCCTCTACACCATGGGAATTAACCAGTCAGCCAGCGGCAGCGACAAATGTAATGCCATCATCAACGTCCATCTGGCTAGCGGAAAGTATGGCCGCCGCGGCTGCGGCCCCTTTTCGCTGACCGGTCAACCCAACGCCATGGGTGGGCGCGAAGTCGGCGGGCTGGCGACGATGCTGGCGGCGCACATGGATTTTGTGCCGGCCGATCTGCAGCGGCTGGCCCGCTTTTGGGGAACCGAGCGGCTGGCGCAGACCCCGGGGTTGACCGCCGTGGAGCTGTTTGCCGCCATCGGCCGCGGCGAGGTGAAAGCGGTCTGGATCATGGGCACCAATCCGGTGGTGTCCCTCCCCGACAGCCACGCGGTGAGCCAGGCGCTGGCCGGCTGTCCGCTGGTGATCGTCTCGGATGTCGCCGCTGAGACGGATACCGGACATTTCGCCCACATCCGTTTTCCGGCGCTGGCCTGGGGCGAGAAAAATGGCACGGTCACCAACTCGGAGCGGCGCATCTCCCGTCAGCGCAGCTTTCTGCCGCCGCCGGGGGAGGCGAAAGCGGACTGGTGGATCATCGCCCGAGTGGGGCAGGCGCTGGGATATCGCGAGGCGTTTGCCTGGCAGCATCCGCATGACGTTTTCCGCGAGCATGCGGCGCTGTCCGGTTTCGAAAACGACGGCCAGCGGGCGTTTGATATCGGCGCGCTGGCGGATCTCAGCCGCGAGGCGTGGGACGCCATGGCGCCGGTCCGCTGGCCAGTCAGCCGCCGCCGCGCCGACCTGGATGTCACGCGCGGCTGGCATCGCGATGGCCGGTTGCGAATGGTGCCGGTGACGCCTCAGCCGACCCGGGCGGCAACCGATGTCTTTTATCCGCTGATCCTCAACAGCGGGCGGATCCGCGATCAGTGGCACACCATGACCCGCACCGGTGCCGTGCCGCGGCTGATGCAGCATATCGCGGAGCCGGTGGTGGAGGTGGCGCCGCAGGACGCCGTTCGCTACCAGCTTGTCGCCGATGGGCTGGCGCGTATCTGGTCGCGCCATGGGGTGATGGTGGCGAAAGTGGCGATCAGCGAAGGCCAGCGCCCCGGCTCGCTGTTTGTCCCCATGCACTGGAACAATCAGTTCGCCCGCCAGGGGCGGGTGAATAACCTGCTGGCCGCCGTCACGGACCCGCATTCCGCCCAGCCGGAGAGTAAACAGGCGGCGGTGGCCATCGCCGCCTGGCAGCCTGCCTGGCACAGCGAACTGTTTTGTCGCGAACCGCTGCCATTTCCTGCGGCCTGGCACTGGCGGCGGCGGGCGGCGACAGGAGTGCTGCACTACTCGCTGGCCGGGGAGGCGTCAGCCCGCCAGTGGCTCAGGGTCTGGTGCGAGCAGCGCGGCTGGCAGCTGCAGATAGCAGACGGCGGCGCAGTGTGGAACCTGCTGGCGTGGCATCAGGGGAGGCTGATGCTGGGCTGGTGGAGCGATGCGCGCGAGCCGGCGGTGGATAGCGCGGGAGTAAGCGCCGCCTTCGCCACGCCGCCGTCCGATGCCGCCCGGCGCCATGCGCTGCTCAGCGGCCGACCGGACGCTGCCGCCGCGCCGCCGGGGCGGATTGTCTGCAGCTGCTTTGGGGTCGGCGAGCGGGCGATCGGCGAGGCCATCGCCAGCGGCTGCGCCAGCGTCGGGGCTTTGGGCGCCAGGCTGAAGTGCGGGACCAACTGCGGCTCCTGCGTGCCGGAGCTCAACGCGCTGCTGGCGACGCAACCGGCCCGCGCCGGGGCCTAACGGCGGGGCGATATCTTCTGTGGTTGGGCGACAGATTGCCCAACCGGTTTCAGCATATTCCTGGAATTGTCCTCAGGGCTGCGGGAGAGGGGAAAAAACGATAAACTAAAACCATCTTCCAATTTTTTCTGCGAGCCCGCGCAAAACCAGTTGATGTCTGTGTCGTACCGTTTGCTGCCATCCCTGATCATTCTCCTGCTGCTGCCGGGCGTTCCCGTCTGGGCGCTGACCGCCAGCCACACCACTCTTACTCCCCAGGAAGAACCTTCCTTGCCCGATTTGGGGATCGCCCCGCAGGTCGATGACGACGCCAGACACTTTGCCGAAGTGGCTAAGAAGTTCGGCGAGGCCAGCATGAGCGATAACGGACTGACGGCGGGCGAACAGGCGCAGATGTTCGCCATTAACAAACTCGGCAATGAAGTGAGCCACCAGCTGGAGAGCTGGCTCTCGCCATGGGGCAACGCCAATGTCGACCTGCTGGTCGATAAAGAGGGGAAGTTCACCGGCAGTAAAGGGAGCTGGTTCGTGCCATTGCAGGATAACGATCGCTACCTGACGTGGAACCAGTATTCGGTGACCCGGCGCGAGAACGATCTGGTGGGCAACATTGGGCTTGGCCAGCGCTGGCGGGTCGGCGGCTGGCTGCTGGGCTATAACTCGTTTTATGACAAGGTGCTGAGCGAAAGCCTGGCTCGCGGCAGCGTCGGCGCCGAGGCGTGGGGAGAATATCTCCGCCTGTCGGCGAACTACTACCATCCGCTGGGCGACTGGCAGCTGCGGGAGAATCAAACCCAGGAGCAGCGGATGGCCGCAGGGTATGACGTTACCGCCCAGGCGCGACTGCCGTTTTATGAGCACATCAACACCAGCGTCAGCGTCGAACAATACTTCGGCGACAGCGTCGATCTGTTTCACACCGGCACTGGCTACCATAACCCGGTGGCCGTCTCCGTCGGGCTCAATTACACCCCGGTCCCGCTGGTCACCGTGACCGCCAAACATAAGCAAGGGGAAAATGGCGTCAGCCAGAATAACGTTGGCCTGAAGCTCAACTACCGCTTTGGTGTGCCGCTCAAGCAGCAGCTGGCGGCGGACGAGGTGGCGTTCAGCAACTCGCTGCGCGGCAGCCGCTTCGACAGCCCGGAGCGGGATAATCTGCCGGTTGTGGAGTATCGGCAGCGCAAAAATCTGACGGTCTATCTGGCCACGCCGCCCTGGGATCTACAGTCCGGGGAGACGGTGCAGCTGAAGCTGCAGATCCATAGTCTGCACGGTATCAAGTCGCTGCACTGGCAGGGCGACACCCAGGCGCTCAGCCTGACGCCGCCGGTGGATGCCCGCAGCCCCGATGGCTGGAGCGTGATTATGCCGGTGTGGAACAGTGAACCGGGCGCCGCGAACCGCTGGCGCCTGTCGGTGGTGGTAGAGGATAAACAGGGGCAGCGCGTCTCATCCAATGAGATCGCCCTGGCGCTGACCGAGCCGCTGGTCAAGTTCACCGCGCCAGGCGTCTCCTGGACGGACTCGCCTTAAAAAATTCGCTCCTGGTGGACCCATACCGCGGCTTCCACCCGGGATTTGAGCTTCATTTTCTTCAGCATGTGCTTGACGTGCACTTTGACGGTGCTTTCGGTGATATCCAGCCGGCGGGCGATCATTTTGTTCGGCAGCCCCTGGGCGATCAGCTTGAGGATGTCGCGCTCGCGCGGGGTCAACTGGCTGATGTCGCGATCGGAGGTGGCGCGGTTGGCGCGCAGGCTGGCGGCCAGCACCGGGGTTAACGCTTCGCTTAATACCATTTCTCCGGCGGCCGCCTGCTGCAGCGCTTTCAGCAGATCTTCCGGCTCCATGTCTTTCAGCAGATAGCCATCGGCGCCGCGCTTGAGGGCGGTAACAACGTCCTCTTCATGGTTAGAGACGCTGAAGACCACCACCCGCCCAGACAGCGATTTCTCACGCAGTTTGTCCAGCGTTTCCAGGCCATTCATGCCCGGCATATTGAGGTCCAGCAGGATCAGATCCGGATCCAGCGACTCCGCCAGCTCGATACCTTGCGCGCCATTGCTGGCTTCGCCAATCACCTGGATGTCCGGCGCCATGCTAATCAATTGTTTCACGCCGGTGCGCAGCATCGGATGGTCGTCAATGAGAAGGATGGTTGCCCGTTCCTGTTGACTCATGGGGGTCTCCTTATTGGATGGAAAACGTTTTTTCCGGGATAAACGTGACGATCACTTCGGTCCCGCCGGTTTCCCGGCGCCGAACCTGACAGTCGCCGCGCAGGCTTTGCGCGCGATCCCGCATAATAATTAAACCGTAATGGTTACTCCGCTCGGCGTGGTCCGGCACGCCGCGGCCGTTATCCGCCACCACCAGACGGACCTGGTTATCGCGTTGTGACACCGTCACGGTCACTTCCGTCGCGCTGGCATGCTTCAGGGCGTTGCTTAACGCTTCGCGGGCGATCTGCAGCAGGTGTATGGCCTGATGCGACGGCACAAAGCGCGGCGGAAGCTGATAATCAAGTTGCACCGTAAAGCCGAAGTGGGCGCTGTACTCCTGACAGCTGGCCTCCAGCGCCGGGCGCAGGCCCGGCTCGGTCAACTGCAGGCGGAAGGTGGTTAACAGCTCCCGCAGTTGGGCCCACGAGGTATTCAGCTCGTTACGAATTTGCCCCAGCAGCTGGCGGCTCTCCGCCGGCAAAGCGTCGCCCTGCATCTGCAGGCAGCTGACCTGCATCTTCATACAGGATAGCGACTGGGCGATGGAGTCATGCAGCTCGCGAGCGATAGTGGCCCGCTCTTCCATGACGATCAGCTGCTGCTGTTTCTCCTGATGGCGGTCCAGCGCCAGAGTGCTGGTCAGTTGTTCAACCAACGTATCCACCAGCTGCTGCTGATCGTGGCTGAGATGACGGCCAACCGGCAGCGTCGCCAGCAGGATGCCGTACTGATTATGCGCATCCGACAGCCGCCACTTCAGCGTCGTGCCGCCATCCGGTAGCGGCGGCAGGTTGCGTGGGCAGAGGTAGCAGCCCATGTCATCACATTCATTATCCGAGTGGCAGGTAAACTCCTGATGGTTGTCTTCATCTTCCAGATCGTAGACCCGCACCTCGATATCGCGCAGCAGCGTCAGACCCTGCAGACCGTTCAGCACCGGCGAAATGCGTTCGCAGAGCGGGGCGTTGGCGTGCAGCCGGCGGTTGGCCTGCCATAAGAAGGCGAGGATCTCGTTCTTCTGTTCCAGCCCGGCGGTCTTCTCCTGCACCCGGCGCTCCAGCACGGCGTAGCTTTCCGCCAGCTCTTCCGACATGTTATTTAGCGCCATGCCAAGAGTCGCCATTTCGTTGCGCCCGCTGATGTGCGCCCGCTGGGTGAAATCACGCTGGCTCACCGCTCGCGCCATGCTCAGCAGCTGTTTCCATGGCCGCAGCAGTCGGGCGCGTAGCCAGATGATGGTGAAGATCAGCAGTAGCGCCATGCCGATGGCGAGGAGGCGATGGATCCAGACTACCCGTTCGATACGCTGCTCGGTGGTATGGTCGAATGCGGTCACCAGCTGGTCGATACGATCGACAAAGTCGGCGACATCCTGGGCGACCTCCGCCTGGTTGACCGCGCGCTGCATGCCGGGAGCCAGCGCCAGCTGCCAGTACTGCTGCAGGGCCTGCAGCTGGCGCTCCTGTCCGTCGCGGCGGGCGGAGTTTTGCAGCTCCGGACTAAAGACGGTGGCGGTCATATCATCGACCAGCTTTTGATCGTGTTCATTCAGCGGGATCGCCGCCAGCAGCCGGTAGCTCTGCATGCGTAATGACCCAGCTTTGTTAATGGCGTGCGCGCTGCCCTGCACGCCGTTGACCAGGCGCGCGGAGATCGCCATGCCGGCGACGCCTGTAAGGGTGGCAAGCAGGACGATCAACGCCAGTTGATTGACCAGCGTCAGCGGGGTAAAAAGACGTTTTAACATGGAATGCGTGGCTCCTGACCGGTCGTGTCTCCGGGAGTGGCGCTTATTCTCGGCTATCCCCTGGAGTATACCCATACCCCCAAAGAGTTACTCCTTAATTGTCGGTGGTAGGCACCGTTGGGAGAGGGGTTATACGCATCCCGGCAGCCGTGTGAAAAACCACACTTTTTTTCCCACCATTCTCTACTCACTTCGGAGCATGGTCTATTTTTGAACAAATTAGTCCGCGCTTTTCCTTTGATTTATATCAACTTACCGCCCCGGGCAACCCCTAAGGTAGCGGCAGGAAATATGAATAATCAGAGGTATCTATGAGTCAATCTTCCCTCCCGGAGAAGGCTAATCGCTCGGTCATTACCGACTGGCGGCCTGAAGATCCTGAATTCTGGCAACAGCGCGGCCACCATGTGGCGAGCCGCAATTTATGGATCTCCGTTCCCTGTCTGTTACTGGCGTTCTGCGTATGGATGTTGTTCAGCGCCGTTGCCGTTAACCTCAACAAAGTGGGCTTTCAGTTTACGACCGATCAGCTGTTTATGCTGACCGCGCTGCCGGCGCTCTCCGGCGCGTTGTTGCGCGTGCCGTACGCCTTTATGGTGCCGCTGTTCGGCGGCCGTCGCTGGACGGCGTTCAGCACCGGGATCATGATTGTGCCGTGCGTGTGGCTGGGCTTTGCGGTCCAGGATACTTCCACGCCGTTTAGCGTCTTCGTCATCATCTCTCTGCTGTGCGGCTTCGCCGGGGCCAACTTCGCCTCCAGTATGGCCAACATCAGTTTTTTCTTCCCGAAAGCGAAGCAGGGCGGGGCGCTGGGCGTCAACGGCGGCCTCGGCAATATGGGCGTCAGCGTGATGCAGCTGGTCGCACCGCTGGTGGTGTCGGTCTCGGTGTTTGCCATTTTTGGCGGGACCGGCAGCCAGCAGCCGGACGGCTCGATGCTGTATCTGGAAAACGCCGCGTGGATCTGGGTACCTTTCCTGATTATCTTCACCCTGGCGGCGTGGTTCTTTATGAACGACCTGTCCGCTTCCAAAGCCTCGCTGAGCGAACAGCTGCCGGTGCTTAAACGCCTGCATCTGTGGATCATGGCGCTGCTCTATCTGGCGACCTTCGGCTCCTTTATCGGTTTCTCCGCCGGTTTTGCCATGCTGTCGAAAACCCAGTTCCCGGACGTGCAGATCCTGCACTACGCTTTCTTCGGTCCGTTTATTGGCGCGCTGGCGCGTTCGATGGGCGGGGCGATCTCCGACCGTCTCGGCGGTACCCGCGTGACGCTGGTGAACTTCGTGGTGATGGCTGTCTTCTGCGCGCTGCTGTTCCTGACGCTGCCGACCAATGGCCAGGGCGGCAACTTCATCGCCTTCTTTGCAGTGTTTATGGTGCTGTTCCTTACCGCCGGGCTGGGCAGCGCCTCCACCTTCCAGATGATCTCCGTGATCTTCCGTAAGCTGACCATGGACCGGGTGAAGGCCCAGGGCGGCAGCGAAGCCCAGGCGATGCGCGAGGCGGCGACCGATACCGCGGCGGCGCTGGGCTTTATTTCCGCCATTGGCGCCATCGGCGGCTTCTTTATTCCGAAGGCGTTTGGTATCTCGCTGGATCTGACCGGCTCGCCGGCCGGCGCGATGAAAGTCTTCCTGATCTTCTATATTGCCTGCGTAATCATCACCTGGGCGGTATACGGCCGTAAGCGTCAGTAATTCGCCATAGTCGATGTCGCTTCATAAAGGCGCACTCCTGAGGGAGGCGCCTTTTTTACTGGCTTAATTAGTTACAACATACTATTGAGCGTTTTTATTCATTTTGGCCACTGAGCCGGGGAGGGACGGCTTGCCAGCGTCACCGCTCTACCCCTTAATACCTCCCTGGTGAACCATCCCGCGTCTGGCGAGCTATTTTTCGCTAAAAAACCTTAAAAAACATCAAATTAAAAAGCTGAGTTTTGTACCACCTTGGTGGTAATTGCCAATTTGCGCCACGTTAACAAGCCAGTCCGTATTGATCGCTATCAATTCCCGCCCGCTTTCATGGCGTTACCTTCGCTGCAAATCCAGCAATGTCGATTTATCAGAGAGCCGTCAGGCTCCATATCAGGAGAAACCCGATGAGTAAATTCCTGGACCGGTTTCGCTACTTCAAACAGAAGGGTGAAACCTTTGCCGATGGGCACGGCCAGCTTCTAAACACCAACCGGGACTGGGAGGATGGATACCGTCAACGTTGGCAGCATGACAAAATTGTGCGTTCCACTCACGGTGTTAACTGCACCGGTTCATGCAGCTGGAAGATTTATGTCAAAAACGGGCTGGTGACCTGGGAAACCCAGCAAACGGACTATCCGCGCACCCGTCCGGACCTGCCAAACCACGAACCGCGCGGCTGCCCGCGCGGCGCCAGCTACTCCTGGTATCTGTACAGCGCGAACCGCCTGAAATACCCGCTGATGCGCAAACGCCTGATGAAGATGTGGCGAGAGGCGAAGGTTCAGCATAGCGATCCGGTCGCGGCATGGGCCTCGATTATCGAAGACGCCGACAAAGCTAAAAGCTTCAAACAGGCGCGCGGTCGCGGCGGGTTTGTCCGCTCCTCATGGCAGGAAGTGAACGAGCTGATTGCCGCCTCCAACGTCTATACCGTGAAAACTTACGGTCCGGACCGCGTGGCCGGCTTCTCGCCGATCCCGGCGATGTCGATGGTCTCCTACGCCTCCGGCGCCCGTTACCTGTCGCTGATCGGCGGCACTTGCCTGAGCTTCTACGACTGGTACTGTGACCTGCCGCCGGCCTCGCCGATGACCTGGGGCGAGCAGACCGATGTGCCGGAATCCGCCGACTGGTACAACTCCAGCTATATCATCGCCTGGGGCTCCAACGTGCCGCAGACCCGTACCCCGGATGCGCACTTCTTTACCGAAGTTCGCTATAAAGGGACCAAAACCGTGGCCATCACTCCGGACTACGCCGAAATCGCCAAGCTCTGCGATCTGTGGCTGGCGCCGAAGCAGGGTACCGATGCCGCGATGGCGCTGGCGATGGGTCACGTGATGCTGCGTGAGTTCCATCTTGATAAGCCGAGCCAGTATTTCACCGATTACGTGCGTCGCTACACCGACATGCCGATGCTGGTGATGCTTGAGGAGCGCGACGGCTATTACGCCGCCGGCCGCACGCTGCGCGCGTCCGACCTCGTAGATTCCCTTGGTCAGGAAAAGAATCCGGAATGGAAGACCGTCGCCTTTGACGAGAAAGGCGATCTCACCGTGCCGAACGGTTCCCTCGGATTCCGCTGGGGCGATAAAGGCAAATGGAACCTCGAACAGCGCGATGGCAAAACCGGCGAAGAGATTGAGCTGCGTCTGAGTCTGCTCGGCAGCCATGACGAGGTGGCGGACGTTGGCTTCCCGTACTTCGGCGGCGAAGGTTCTGAGCACTTCAACAAAGTCACTCTTGAAAACATTCTACTGCACAAACTGCCGGTCAAACGCCTGCAGCTGGCCGACGGCTCCAGCGCGCTGGTGACCACCGTGTACGATCTGACCATGGCCAACTATGGCCTGGAGCGCGGTCTGAACGATGACAACTGCGCCGCCAGCTATGATGAAGTGAAAGCCTACACCCCGGCCTGGGCGGAGAAAATTACCGGTGTCTCCCGCGCGCATATCATCCGTACCGCCCGCGAGTTTGCCGATAACGCCGATAAAACCCATGGTCGCTCGATGATTATCGTCGGGGCGGGTCTCAACCACTGGTTCCACCTCGACATGAACTACCGCGGTCTGATCAACATGCTGATCTTCTGCGGCTGCGTCGGCCAGAGCGGTGGCGGTTGGGCGCACTATGTGGGCCAGGAAAAACTGCGTCCACAGACCGGCTGGCAGCCGCTGGCGTTCGCCCTTGACTGGCAGCGTCCGGCACGCCATATGAACAGCACCTCGTACTTTTACAACCACTCCAGCCAGTGGCGCTATGAAACCGTGACCGCGCAGGAGCTGCTGTCGCCGATGGCGGATAAATCCCGCTACAGCGGCCATCTGATCGACTTCAACGTCCGCGCCGAGCGGATGGGCTGGCTGCCGTCGGCGCCGCAGCTGGGCGTTAACCCGCTGCGCATCGCCGATGAGGCGAAAAAAGCCGGCATGACGCCGGTGGATTACACCGTCAAATCCCTGAAAGAGGGATCGATTCGCTTTGCGGCGGAGCAGCCGGAAAACGGTAAAAACCATCCGCGTAACCTGTTTATCTGGCGTTCCAACCTGCTGGGCTCCTCCGGTAAAGGCCATGAGTACATGCTCAAGTACCTGCTGGGTACGGAGAACGGCATTCAGGGTAAAGACCTTGGCAAGCAGGGCGGCGTGAAGCCGGAAGAAGTCGAATGGCGAGATAACGGCCTCGACGGCAAGCTGGACCTGGTGGTGACCCTCGACTTCCGTTTGTCGAGCACCTGTCTCTACTCCGACATCGTGCTGCCGACCGCCACCTGGTATGAAAAAGACGACATGAATACCTCGGATATGCATCCGTTTATTCATCCGCTGTCGGCGGCCGTTGACCCGGCCTGGGAATCGAAGAGCGACTGGGATATCTATAAAGGTATCGCGAAGAAATTCTCAGAACTGTGCGTGGGACACCTCGGTAAAGAAACCGACGTCGTTACGCTGCCGATCCAGCATGATTCCGCCGCGGAAATGGCGCAGCCGCTGGACGTCAAAGACTGGAAGAAGGGCGAATGTGACCTGATTCCGGGGAAAACCGCGCCGCATATTATTCCGGTCGAGCGTGATTATCCGGCGACTTACGAGCGCTTCACCTCTATTGGTCCGCTGCTGGAAACCATCGGCAACGGCGGGAAAGGCATCGCCTGGAATACCCAGAGCGAAATGGACCTGCTGCGTAAGCTCAACTACACCAAGGCGGAAGGCCCGGCGAAAGGTCAGCCGAAGCTGGAGACGGCCATTGACGCCGCGGAGATGATCCTCACCCTGGCACCGGAAACGAACGGTCAGGTGGCGGTGAAGGCGTGGAAAGCGCTGAGCGAGATCACCGGCCGCGAGCACGCGCACCTGGCGCTGAACAAAGAAGACGAGAAGATCCGTTTCCGCGACATTCAGGCGCAGCCGCGGAAAATTATCTCCAGCCCGACCTGGTCAGGTCTGGAAGACGAACACGTCTCCTATAACGCCGGATACACCAACGTTCACGAGCTGATCCCATGGCGTACCCTGTCCGGTCGTCAGTCGCTGTATCAGGATCACCAGTGGATGCGCGACTTTGGCGAAAGCCTGCTGGTTTATCGTCCGCCGATTGACACCCGCTCGGTGAAAGCGGTGATGGGCGAGAAGTCCAACGGCAACCCGGAGAAGGCGCTGAACTTCCTGACCCCGCACCAGAAATGGGGTATCCACTCGACCTACAGCGATAACCTGCTGATGCTGACCCTGTCACGCGGCGGACCGATCGTCTGGATGAGCGAGGCGGATGCGAAAGATCTGGGGATCGAAGATAACGACTGGATCGAAGTGTTCAACGCCAACGGCGCCCTGACGGCGCGCGCGGTGGTGAGCCAGCGCGTGCCGGCCGGGATGACCATGATGTACCACGCCCAGGAACGCATCGTAAACCTGCCAGGCTCTGAAGTTACCGGCCAGCGCGGCGGGATCCATAACTCGGTTACCCGTATTACGCCGAAACCGACCCATATGATCGGCGGTTATGGCCATCTGGCCTATGGCTTTAACTACTACGGCACCGTCGGCTCCAACCGCGATGAGTTTGTGGTGGTACGTAAGATGAAGAACATTAACTGGTTAGACGGCGAAGGCAATGACCAGGTACAGGAGAGCGTAAAATGAAAATTCGTTCACAAGTCGGCATGGTGCTGAATCTCGATAAGTGCATCGGCTGCCACACCTGCTCGGTCACCTGTAAAAACGTCTGGACCAGCCGGGAAGGGATGGAGTACGCCTGGTTCAATAACGTGGAGAGTAAGCCTGGCGTCGGCTTTCCGAACGA
Source organism: Klebsiella pneumoniae complex sp. WS1778 (assembly GCF_049472055.1). Lineage (NCBI taxonomy): Bacteria > Pseudomonadati > Pseudomonadota > Gammaproteobacteria > Enterobacterales > Enterobacteriaceae > Klebsiella > Klebsiella pneumoniae complex sp. WS1778. The sequence goes on along the minus strand of NZ_JBKGTJ010000001.1, from coordinate 1,285,763 downwards.
CTGGGAAAACCAGGAGAAATGGAAGGGCGGCTGGATCCGCAAAATCAACGGCAAGCTGCAGCCGCGCATGGGCAACCGCGCGATGCTGTTAGGTAAAATCTTCGCGAACCCGCATCTGCCGGGCATCGATGATTACTACGAGCCGTTCGATTACGACTACCAGAACCTGCATAACGCCCCGGAGAGTAAACACCAGCCGATCGCCCGTCCGCGCTCGCTGATCACCGGCCAACGGATGGACAAGATCACCAGCGGTCCGAACTGGGAAGAGATCCTCGGCGGCGAGTTTGAAAAGCGCGCCAAAGACCAGAACTTCGACAACATGCAGAAGGCGATGTACGGCCAGTTCGAGAACACCTTCATGATGTATCTGCCGCGCCTGTGCGAGCACTGCCTGAACCCGGCGTGCGTCGCGACCTGCCCGAGCGGCGCCATCTATAAGCGTGAAGAAGACGGCATCGTGCTCATCGACCAGGACAAGTGCCGCGGCTGGCGGATGTGCATCACCGGCTGCCCGTACAAGAAAATCTATTTCAACTGGAAGAGCGGAAAGTCCGAGAAGTGCATCTTCTGCTACCCGCGTATTGAATCCGGAATGCCGACGGTATGCTCCGAAACCTGCGTGGGCCGAATCCGCTATCTCGGCGTCCTGTTGTATGACGCGGACGCGATCGAAAATGCCGCCAGCACCGAGAACGAGAAAGATCTCTATCAGCGTCAACTGGACGTGTTCCTCGATCCGAACGACCCGAAAGTGATTGAGCAGGCGCTGAAAGATGGCGTACCGCAGGGGGTGATTGAAGCCGCGCAGCAGTCGCCGGTGTGGAAAATGGCGATGGACTGGAAGCTGGCCCTGCCGCTGCACCCGGAATATCGCACCCTGCCGATGGTCTGGTACGTGCCGCCGCTGTCGCCGATTCAGTCCGCCGCCGATGCCGGCGAACTGGGCAGCAATGGGATCCTGCCGGACGTGGAAAGCCTGCGTATTCCGGTGCAGTATCTGGCGAACCTGCTGACCGCCGGCGATACCCAACCGGTCCTGTTGGCCCTGAAGCGGATGCTGGCGATGCGTCACTATAAGCGGGCGCAAACCGTTGACGGCGTTGTCGATACCCGCGCGCTGGATGAGGTGGGCTTAAGCGAAGCGCAGGCTCAGGAGATGTACCGCTACCTGGCGATCGCTAACTACGAAGATCGTTTCGTGGTGCCAAGCAGCCATCGTGAACAGGCGCGGGAAGCGTTTCCGGAGAAAAACGGCTGCGGCTTTAGCTTTGGCGACGGCTGCCACGGCTCTGACAGCCAGTTCAACCTGTTCAACAGCCGTCGCATCGACGCCATCGACGTGACCAGCAAAACGGAGCCGCACGCATGATTGAACTTGTGATTGTGTCGCGCCTGCTCGAATACCCTGACGCTGCCTTATGGCAGCATCAGCAGGAGATGTTCGAGGCGCTTGCGTCATCAGAGAAACTCAGCAAAGAGGATGCTCACGCGCTGGGCGTTTTTCTGCGCGATCTGCTGACTCAGGATCCGCTGGATGCCCAGGCGGCCTACAGCGAACTGTTTGACCGCGGCCGGGCCACCTCGCTGCTGCTGTTTGAACACGTGCACGGCGAATCCCGCGATCGCGGGCAGGCGATGGTTGATCTGATGGCGCAGTATGAGCGCCACGGTCTGCTGCTCGATAGCCATGAGTTGCCGGATCACCTGCCGCTGTATCTGGAGTATCTGGCGCAGCTGCCGGAAGAGGAAGCGCTGGGCGGCCTGCGGGACGTTGCACCGATCCTCGGCCTGCTCAGCGCGCGGCTGCAGCAGCGCGAGAGCCGCTATGCGGTGCTGTTCGAACTGCTGCTGAAGCTGGCAAACACTCAGGTCGACAGCCAGAAGGTGGCGGAGAAGATTGCCGACGAAGCCCGCGACGATACGCCGCAGGCGCTGGACGCGGTCTGGGAAGAAGAACAGGTGAAATTCTTTGCCGACCAGGGCTGCGGCGAGTCGGAGATTTCCGCTCACCAGCGTCGTTTTGCCGGAGCCGTGGCCCCGCAATATCTGAATATCTCTAACGGAGGACAGCAATAATGCACTTCCTGAATATGTTCTTCTTTGACATTTATCCGTACATTGCGGGCTCGGTGTTCCTGATCGGCAGCTGGCTGCGCTACGACTACGGTCAGTACACCTGGCGCGCCGCCTCCAGCCAGATGCTGGACCGTAAGGGAATGAACCTGGCGTCGAACCTGTTCCATATCGGCATCCTCGGCATTTTCGCCGGCCACTTCCTCGGCATGCTGACCCCGCACTGGATGTATGAATCCTTCCTGCCGATCGACGTCAAGCAGAAGATGGCGATGATCGCCGGCGGCGCCTGCGGCGTGATGACCCTGGTGGGCGGTTTACTGCTGCTTAAGCGTCGTCTGCTCAGCCCACGCGTGCGCGCCACCACCACCGGCGCGGATATTCTGATCCTCTCCCTGCTGATGGTGCAGTGTGCGCTGGGTCTACTGACGATCCCATTCTCTGCCCAGCATATGGACGGCAGCGAAATGATGAAGCTGGTCGGCTGGGCGCAGTCGGTGGTCACCTTCCACGGCGGTGCGTCGCAGCACCTGGATGGCGTGGCGTTTATCTTCCGCGTCCACCTGGTGCTGGGGATGACCCTGTTCCTGCTGTTCCCATTCTCTCGTCTGGTTCATATCTGGAGCGCGCCGGTAGAGTACCTGACGCGCAAATACCAGATTGTCCGCGCCCGTCGCTAACTGGCCCGCGACCGCTGACTGACCCCGCCCTGGCGGGGTTTTTTTTCGCCCCAGCCGAGGTTATTCCCGGCGGCGGCAAACAGAATAAGCATCCCGCCGAGCAACTGCACAGGGGTTAACGCATGATGGAAGACCAGATAGTCGACCCCCATCGCCACCAACGGATAAATAAAGGAGAGCGAACCGGTAATGGGCGTCGGCAGCTTCTGTATCGCGCTATATAAAAGCTGATACATGATCCCGGTATGGACGACGCCGAGGATCAGCAGATAGCGCCAGGGGAAGCTGGCAGAAAAGTCGGGCATTTGCACCAGCGGCAGCAGCATCACGACGCCGACGAGCACCTGAATAAAGGCAATATGCTGAGCAGGGAGCGGATGCAGTTTGCGGGCGATGATGGCGGTCAGGGCATAGAAAAATGCCGCGCCTAATGCCAGCAAAACGCCGGCCGTGAGACTTTCGCCGTGCGTCGGGGCAAGCTCGCTTGACAGCAGGATCACCACGCCGCCGAAGGCCAGCAGTAACCATCCCCATTTTACGGCGCTGACCCGTTCCCCCAACACCATGCCCATCAGCACCAGCATAAACGGCTGGGTGTTGTAGACCACCGTGGCCATGCCAATTGAAATACGCGAGTAGGCGGCAAACAGCAGCAGCCAGTTGATGACCAGCGCGATGCCGCCAAGTACCGCGAGGGCGAGGGTGAAGCGCGTGAGACGACTGAAGGGCTGGCGGCTGAGAACGATAAACAGCAGCAGGGTGAGCGCGCCAATCAGGCAGCGCCAGAACACCACATCAATTACCGGCAAACCAGAGAGCAGCACAAACGCGCCGATCGAGCCAGAAATTATCATCGCCAGGCTCATTTGCCAGACGCCGCGGGTAATTTGCATATTTCGCCTCCAGAAGTTTTCCAGTATTGTGCGAAAAATCCTGACAGCCTGACATGGCTGAATTAAGGCAAACAGGGGGAAATCCCTTTCATAATTAGGTAAAAAACATGAATGACGTACTTGATGAAATTGACCGGGCGATCCTCACTTGCCTGACTCAGGATGCCAGAGTCTCGTTGAAGGTATTGAGCGCGCGGGTGGGGCTGACCTCGCCGAGCATCGCCGAGCGGGTGAAGCGCCTGGAGGAGCGGGGCGTGATTCAGGGCTATGGGGCGCGGGTGAATCTCGCCGCGCTGGGCTACAGCCTGCAGGCGCTGGTGCGGGTTCGGCCGCTGCCTGGTCTACTGCAGAAGGTGGATAAATATATCCAGGCGATGCCGGAGTGCATCGAAAGTGACAAAGTGACCGGAGAGGATTGTTTCGTGATGCGACTGGTGGTGCGTGATATTGCCCAGCTGGATACGCTACTGGACGGCCTGGCCGAATTTGCGCAGTGCAATACCTCGGTGGTGAAAAGTTCGCCGGTGAAGAGGCGACTGCCCCCGCTGTGAGTTTTCCCGGAGGCGGTGCGGCGCACCTGACCGGACTACCAGACGGCACACCTGTAGCCTCGCTAAGCGAAGCGCGAGCGAGGAGATAGCAGAACAGGTGGCTGAAGAGAGTGCAACAGCGGTGGGGGAAGGATTACTCGGCGCTAAAGCGCCTCGCCCTTCGGACCGTTGCCTTCGGCAACGTTCTCTCGCTACGCTCGAGTCGAACCCTGGTCGAAGCTTCTCATCCTTTCCCGTGGGGCAGAATATAGAGTATCGCAGATGGAGTAAGCTGGGGATGACATGAAGAGATGGTGGTGGGGGAAGGATAACTCGGCGCTAAAGCGCCTCGCCCTTCGGGCCGTTGCCTGCGGCAACGTTCTCTCGCTACGCTCGAGTCGAACCTTCTCATCCTTCCCCGTAGGGCAGAATATAAAGTATTGCAAGTGGAGTAAGCTGGGTAATACATGAAGGGATGGTGGTGGGGGAAGGATTCGAACCTTCGAAGTCGATGACGGCAGATTTACAGTCTGCTCCCTTTGGCCGCTCGGGAACCCCACCAGGGGAAAATCACATTGTAGGCTATTCAGCAAAATGAATGGTGGTGGGGGAAGGATTCGAACCTTCGAAGTCGATGACGGCAGATTTACAGTCTGCTCCCTTTGGCCGCTCGGGAACCCCACCACGGGGTAATGCTTAGTACTGGCCTGCTTCCTTCTCGGGAAGCGGGGCGCATCATACCAAATGATGCGCCCCTGTAAAGCATTCCTTTGACAAAAATAAACTGGTTGCCTGATTTTTACCCGTAACGCCGTAAAGCTAACCAATTCATTTCTCAGTCGATTAAAGAATAATCGTCCGGTTGCCGTAGACGAAGACGCGCTGCGCCAGTACCTGATACAGCGCCCGGCTCAATACGTTTTTTTCGACATCGCGCCCGGCACGCATCATATCTTCTGCGGTATAAGTATGATCGACGTGAATGACGTCCTGCATAATGATGGGGCCTTCGTCCAGATTATCATTCACGTAGTGGGCGGTGGCGCCGATGATCTTCACGCCACGCTCATAGGCCTGATGATACGGACGCGCGCCGATAAACGCCGGCAGGAACGAGTGGTGAATGTTAATGATCTTGTTCGGGAAACGGGCGACAAATTCCGGCGTAAGCACGCGCATATACTTGGCCAGCACCACGTAATCCGGCTCGTGGGCGGCAATCGCGTCGCCCATCTGTTTGTCGTGCTCTTCGCGGCTCAGCCCTTCATGGCTGACCAGTTCAAACGGGATGCCAAAACGTTCCACCAGCGGGCGCAGGGTGTCATGGTTACCAATAACCGCGGCAATATCGACATCCAGCCCGCCGTAATTGGCTTTCATCAGCAGATCGCCGAGGCAGTGGGCCTCTTTCGTCACCAGAATCACCACCCGGCGGCGGCCTGCCGGATTGAGTTCACGAATCGAGCCTTCCGGCAGGGCGCTGTCCAGATCGGCCAGCAGAATAGCGTCGTTGAAAATGCCTTCCAGTTCGGTGCGCATAAAGAAACGACCGGTACGGTGGTCAACAAATTCGTTGTTCTGCACAATGTTAAGTTCGTGCTTGTAGCAGATATTGGTGATACGCGCGATGAGGCCTTTCTGATCAGGGCAAATAGTGCGTAGTACTTTACGTTGTAATGAATGCATCGCGAGGAAAATCCTGTAGTGTTTGCAAGCGCTGCGGCAGCGTTACTGGCCGCAGCATTTTTTAAATTTTTTACCTGAACCGCAAGGGCAGGGGTCGTTACGGCCAATCAGCGGTCGTGTCCCGTCGATATAGTACCACTGTCCATTTTCTTTTAAGAATCTGGAACGTTCAATAATGGCGCCCGGGCGGTTATTGTCATTAAAGCGGGCGATAAAGCTGACAAAGCCTTCATTTGCGGCTCGTCCTTCATCGCTGGCGAACAGGGTTAAGCCCAGCCATTCTGTGTGGGCAAAGCCTTTCTCCAGTTCGGCGCGAAACTGCCGCGCCTGACAGGACGGATGCCAGGTTTTGATCAGATAGTCGGCATCTTTCATGACGAACGCGCTGTAACGGGAGCGCATAAGCTGTGACGGGCCTGGCGCAAGCTCAGCGCCGGACAGATATCGCTGGCAACATGAGCTATACTCCAGTGCGCTGCCACAGGGGCATAATTGCGACAAAACTGCCTCCATGGAAGAATGAGTAACGGCGGTTCTACGCCAAAGGGCTTTATGTTAACTGAGCCGTGACAATGTTGCCACGCTCAGAGTGGAAGGATAGTTATCAGTACTAATGAGAAAGCTTAAAATTGGTCTGGCGTTAGGAGCGGGTGCCGCCCGCGGATGGTCGCATATTGGCGTCATCAACGCCCTCCAGCAGGCCGGCATTGAGATTGATATCGTGGCCGGTTGCTCTATCGGTTCGCTGGTAGGGGCGGCGTATGCCTGTAACCGGCTCCCGGCCCTTGAGTCCTGGGTCTGCTCTTTCAGCAACTGGGACGTTCTGAAACTGATGGACCTCTCCTGGCGCCGCGGTGGACTGTTGCGGGGTGAAAAGGTATTCAATCATTATCGCCGCATCATGCCCGTGACCGATATCGAACACTGCGAACGGCGATTTGCCGCCGTCGCGACAAATTTAAGCACTGGCAGGGAGCTGTGGTTTACCGAAGGCGATCTGCATTTAGCGATTCGAGCCTCCTGCAGTATGCCGGGGTTAATGTCGCCGGTAAGGCATAATGGTTACTGGCTGGTCGATGGCGCGGTGGTCAATCCGGTTCCCGTGTCGCTTACGCGGGCAATGGGGGCTGATATCGTGATTGCCGTGGATCTGCAACATGATGCCCACCTTATGCAGCAGGATTTATTCTCCCTCGAAACGCCGCGGCGCGAAGCCGAAGCGAAGGAGGGGCCATGGCATACTCGTCTGCGCGCACGCTTGACGCAAATGAGTTCCCGCCGGACGGCCGTGACGCCGACGGCGATGGAGATCATGACCACTTCTATCCAGGTCCTGGAGAATCGTCTTAAACGCAATCGTATGGCGGGCGACCCGCCGGATATCCTGTTGCAACCGTACTGTCCACAAGTCTCGACGCTTGATTTCCATCGCGCCGGCGAGGCGATTACCGCAGGGCAGCTGGCGGTAGAAAAGAAAATGGATGAATTATTACCCTTAGTGCGTACCGCGATTTGACGCACGAGTACCTGACTTAAGCAAATTCTGACAGGCGATAGTGAGAATAGCGTGCCACTATTGAATTATCGTCAGCCAGGGGAGATATCATGACGCAGCCATTGGCGGGAAAACAGATTCTGATAGTTGAAGACGAACCCGTTTTCCGCTCACTCTTGCATGGATGGCTGACCTCGCTGGGAGCAACGACCTTCCAGGCGGAAGATGGCAAGGATGCCCTGCATAAAATGACGGAGGTGCATCCGGACCTGATGATCTGCGACATTTCGATGCCGAGAATGAACGGTCTGGAGCTGGTGGAGACGTTGCGTAATCGCGGCGAGCAGCTACCGATCCTGATGATTTCCGCTACCGAAAACATGGCCGATATAGCCAAAGCGTTGCGGCTTGGCGTTCAGGACGTGTTGTTAAAGCCAGTAAAAGATTTCAATCGCCTGCGTGAAACCGTTTATGCGTGCCTCTATCCTGCGATGTTCAGTTCACGTGTGGAAGAGGAAGAGCGTCTATTTGAGGACTGGGACGCGCTGGTCAGTAATCCTACCGCCGCCTCACGATTACTGCAGGAATTACAGCCGCCGGTGCAACAGGAAATGTCGCACTGCCGCATTCATTATCGCCAGCTGGTGTCGGCGGATAAACCCGGTCTGGTACTCGATATCGCGCCGCTCTCGGACAATGATTTGGCCTTCTATTGTCTGGATGTCACACGAGCAGGAGATAATGGCGTACTGGCAGCTTTATTATTGCGCGCGTTGTTCAATGGCTTGTTACAGGAGCAACTGGCGCATCAGGGACAACGGCTTCCAGAAATGGGGAGTCTGCTAAAACAGGTGAATCAGCTGCTGCGTCAGGCAAACCTTCCCGGTCAGTTTCCTTTGTTAGTGGGGTATTACCACAGCGGACTGAAAAATTTAATTCTGGTGTCGGCGGGGCTCAATGGCACGCTGAATACCGGTGAGCATCAAATTCAGATTAGTAATGGCGTTCCTTTGGGAACGTTGGGTGATGCTTACCTTAACCAAATTAGCCAGCGTTGTACCTCATGGCAGTGCCAAATTTGGGGGGCTGGAGGGCGTTTACGCTTAATGTTGTCTGCGGAATGAGCAATTACGGTTATATCTAAGCAGACGGGATTACCCGTTGCCCTTTAGCGGTGGTAACATCGAGCAGTTTTATGCGTAAAAGTCCTAATTCGAGGCTATCGGAAGCTTTTCAGACCAGTGAATACGCGGTTGACTGATATACTCGACACGTTATTTGTAACGAGAAGTTTAAAAAACAAACAGTCCAGGAGATTTCAATGGCTGCCCTTAATTCTAAAGTCAGAAAAGCGGTTATCCCGGTTGCGGGATTAGGCACCAGGATGCTGCCGGCCACCAAAGCGATTCCAAAAGAAATGCTGCCGCTGGTAGATAAGCCGTTAATTCAGTACGTTGTTAATGAATGTATCGCTGCAGGAATTACTGAAATTGTTCTGGTAACGCACTCGTCCAAAAACTCTATCGAAAACCATTTCGATACCAGTTTTGAGCTGGAAGCGATGCTGGAAAAACGCGTAAAACGCCAGCTGCTGGAAGAAGTGCAGTCTATTTGCCCGCCGCACGTAACCATTATGCAAGTTCGTCAGGGCCTGGCGAAAGGTCTGGGGCACGCGGTACTTTGCGCCCATCCGGTAGTGGGTGATGAGCCGGTCGCGGTTATTCTGCCAGACGTTATTCTGGATGAATATGAATCCGATCTGAGCCGCGATAACCTCGCGGAGATGATTTCTCGTTTCGATGAGACCGGCGCCAGCCAGATTATGGTTGAGCCTGTCGAGGACGTGACCGCCTATGGCGTGGTTGACTGCAAAGGTGAGTCTCTGCAGCCGGGCGAAAGCGTACCGATGGTGGGTGTGGTAGAGAAGCCGAAAGCTGACGTCGCGCCGTCCAACCTGGCGGTGGTGGGGCGCTATGTCCTCAGCGCCGATATCTGGCCGCTGCTGGCGAAGACTCCTCCGGGTGCCGGTGATGAAATTCAGCTGACTGACGCGATTGATATGCTGATCGAAAAAGAGACTGTCGAAGCTTATCACATGAAAGGCAAGAGCCATGACTGCGGTAATAAGCTTGGCTACATGCAGGCGTTCGTCGAATATGGTATTCGCCACAAAACGCTGGGTGACGATTTTAAAGCCTGGCTGGAAACCGCGGTCACGAAGTAATCTGCCGCGCTGTTGAAAGCACAAAACCGGGAGCCGCAGATGCGCTCCCGGTTTTTTATATCGGCCCCGAGGGCAAAAAAAATCCCGCCGCAGCGGGATTTTTTATATCGAAACAACGGAGATTAGATCAGGAAATCGTCCAGTGATTTACCTTGCTCATCCATTGCTTTTTTGATCACCGCCGGGGTACGGCCCTGGCCGGTCCAGGTTTTGGTTTCGCCGTTTTCGTCGACATAGCTGTATTTAGCCGGACGTGCAGCACGCTTGGTTTTGGTACCGGCTTTAACGGCTGCCATGGTGCTCAGCAGTTCATTCGGATCAATACCGTCAGCAATCAGCATTTCACGGTATTGCTGCAGCTTGCGCGTACGTTCTTCAATTTCTGCTGCGGCGGCGTTTTCTTCTTCACGGCGCTCGTTAACAACGACTTCTAATTTTTCCAGCATTTCTTCGAGCGTTTCCAGGGTGCATTCTCTTGCCTGCGCACGAAGAGTACGGATGTTGTTCAAAATTTTAAGTGCTTCGCTCATTGTAGTAATCTCAAACTTATATTGTGGGGTGGTTTGTTGAACTAATAATAGAGCGATAAAATGCGTTGTGCAATAGGGGGGAATGTAAGGAATTCAAAATTACTGGTTATTTGTCGCGAGAATTAATTAATTTAAGTTAAAATTCCCGTGCCGCTTCACATCTTTCATCCTTATAGCAATGAGGAGAAGGTAAGCTAAAACACTGAGACGGTATGCTTTTTCTGAGGTACGGTGAGAAAAATTATCCTTTACATGGGTAAATAACCCTCGTCAGTATTAGCGCATTTTTGGTTACGAGACTTAATATAAAACAACGTGCGGCCCAGCTTATAGCCCCATAGTTAACCGCCCTATAAGCACGAAAAGACAATGGTTACCCCGCCAGTAGCGTAACGGGGCGCACAAATAATGGCCCTGTAAATTCAATTCATCCTCTTAATCCTTTGGCTTTGCAGGCTCTTCGGCTGCGATACAATACCCCTGCTAAACGGGCGGCTGTACGCATAAAATATGGTATAATCGCCGCCGCGATAAAACACTTTGATTGGGGTCACGCAGCCGATGGCACAACTTTATTTCTACTACTCTGCAATGAATGCAGGTAAGTCGACCGCTCTGTTGCAATCTTCGTACAATTACCAGGAGCGGGGGATGCGTACCGTCGTTTATACCGCTGAGATTGATGACCGCTTTGGCGCCGGAAAAGTTAGCTCGCGTATCGGTCTCTCATCGCCGGCCCGTTTGTATAATCCACAGACGTCGCTATATAACGATATTGCCGCAGAGCACAAGTTAAAACCGATTCACTGCGTGCTGGTGGATGAAAGCCAGTTTCTGACGCGCGAGCAGGTTCATGAGCTGTCTGAAGTTGTCGATACGCTGGACATTCCGGTGCTTTGCTATGGCCTGCGGACAGACTTTCGCGGTGAGCTCTTCACCGGTAGCCAGTATTTGCTGGCCTGGTCAGATAAGCTGGTGGAGCTAAAAACCATCTGTTTCTGCGGACGAAAGGCTAGCATGGTGCTGCGCCTCGATCAGGAGGGGCGTCCTTATAATGAGGGCGAGCAGGTCGTCATCGGCGGTAATGAACGATACGTTTCAGTCTGTCGTAAGCATTATAAAGAAGCGCTGAGCGTCGGCTCGTTAACCCAGGTACAAAACCTGCACCGCCCCTGCTAATACGCGCAGAAGCTCGTCCAGGCGCCTGTAGGCGCCTTTTTTATTGCCTGCGCTCCGTTGGGTTAGCAGGGTTAAAGCATGGCTGACGGCAGGCAAAAAAAAGCCCCGTCAGATGACGGGGCTTGCAGAACGTTTATGCTTGTTGATTAAGCGGATTTTTTCGCTTTTTTCTCAGCTTTCACTGGTGCCGCTTCGGCTTTCGCGGCGGCTTCGCCTTCGACGAACTCGCGACCGTAGTAGGTATCCAGCAGGATCTGTTTCAGTTCGGAGATCAGCGGGTAGCGCGGGTTAGCGCCGGTGCACTGGTCATCGAATGCATCTTCAGACAGCTTATCAACGTGGGCCAGGAAGTCAGCTTCCTGAACGCCAGCTTCGCGGATAGATTTCGGAATACCCAGCTCAGCTTTCACGCTTTCCAGCCATGCCAGCAGTTTCTCGATTTTCGCTGCGGTGCGGTCGCCCGGTGCGGAGAGACCCAGGTGATCGGCGATTTCAGCGTAGCGACGACGAGCCTGCGGACGGTCGTACTGGCTGAACGCGGTCTGCTTGGTCGGGTTGTCATTCGCGTTGTAGCGGATAACGTTGCAGATCAGCAGGGCGTTGGCCAGACCGTGCGGAATATGGAACTGGGAACCCAGTTTGTGCGCCATGGAGTGGCACACGCCGAGGAAGGCGTTAGCAAACGCAATACCGGCGATGGTGGCGGCACTGTGTACGCGCTCGCGGGCAACCGGGTTCTTGGAACCTTCGTGGTAGGACGCCGGCAGGTACTCTTTCAGCAGCTTCAGCGCCTGCAGAGCCTGGCCGTCAGAGAACTCAGAAGCCAGAACGGAAACGTAAGCTTCCAGGGCGTGGGTTACTGCATCCAGACCACCGAACGCACACAGCGATTTCGGCATATCCATCACCAGGTTGGCATCGACGATGGCCATATCCGGGGTCAGCGCGTAGTCCGCCAGCGGATATTTCTGACCTGTCGCGTCGTCGGTCACAACGGCGAACGGCGTAACTTCAGAACCGGTACCGGAGGTGGTAGTGATCGCCACCATCTTGGCTTTAACGCCCATTTTCGGGAACTTGTAGATACGTTTACGGATATCCATAAAGCGCAGGGCCAGTTCTTCGAAGTGGGTTTCCGGATGTTCGTACATGACCCACATGATTTTCGCCGCATCCATCGGGGAACCGCCGCCCAGCGCGATGATCACGTCTGGTTTGAAGGAGTTCGCCAGTTCAGCACCTTTACGTACGATGGTCAGCGTCGGGTCAGCTTCAACTTCGAAGAAGACTTCAGTTTCCACACCCGCCGCTTTCAGTACGGAGGTGATCTGATCGGCATAACCGTTGTTGAACAGGAAGCGGTCAGTCACGATCAGCGCGCGTTTGTGACCATCAGTAATCACTTCATCCAGTGCGATAGGCAGGGAGCCACGACGGAAGTAGATAGATTTCGGAAGTTTGTGCCACAACATGTTTTCAGCTCGCTTAGCAACGGTTTTCTTGTTGATCAAGTGTTTCGGACCAACGTTTTCAGAGATGGAGTTACCACCCCAGGAACCACAACCCAGAGTCAGGGAAGGAGCGAGTTTGAAGTTGTACAGGTCACCGATACCACCCTGAGAAGCCGGGGTGTTGATCAGGATACGCGCCGTTTTCATCATCTGGCCGAAGTAAGCCACGCGAGCCGGCTGGTTATCCTGGTCGGTGTACAGGCAAGAGGTATGACCGATACCGCCCATGGCGACCAGTTTTTCTGCTTTGGTCACGGCGTCTTCGAAATCTTTCGCACGGTACATCGCCAGCGTCGGAGACAGTTTTTCGTGAGCAAACGGCTCGCTTTCGTCAACGTCGGTGACTTCGCCAATCAGGATTTTAGTCGTGGCCGGTACGGTGAAGCCTGCCAGTTCAGCGATTTTCGCTGCAGGCTGACCAACGATAGCGGCGTTCAGCGCGCCATTTTTCAGGATAATGTCCTGAACGGCTTTCAGCTCTTTACCCTGCAGCAGGTAGCCGCCGTGGCTGGCGAAACGTTCGCGAACCGCGTCATAAACGGAATCAACCACCACAACGGACTGCTCAGAAGCACAGATAACGCCGTTATCGAAGGTTTTAGACATCAGAACGGAAGCAACGGCGCGTTTGATGTCAGCCGTTTCATCAATCACCACCGGGGTGTTACCGGCACCTACGCCGATAGCAGGTTTACCGGAGCTGTATGCTGCTTTCACCATGCCTGGACCACCGGTTGCAAGGATCAGGTTGATATCCGGGTGGTGCATCAGGGCGTTAGACAGCTCAACAGACGGCTGATCGATCCAACCAATCAGGTCTTTCGGTGCGCCGGCAGCGATGGCAGCCTGCAGGACAATGTCAGCCGCTTTGTTAGTGGCTTCTTTAGCACGCGGGTGCGGAGAGAAAATGATGGCGTTACGCGTCTTCAGGCTGATGAGCGATTTGAAGATGGCTGTTGAAGTCGGGTTCGTGGTCGGAACGATACCGCAGATGATGCCGATAGGTTCAGCGATAGTGATGGTACCAAAAGTGTCGTCTTCTGACAGGACGCCACAGGTTTTTTCGTCTTTATAAGCGTTGTAGATGTATTCGGAAGCGAAGTGGTTTTTGATCACTTTGTCTTCAACGATGCCCATGCCGGATTCGGCAACGGCCATTTTGGCGAGAGGGATTCGAGCATCTGCAGCGGCCAGCGCGGCGGCGCGGAAGATTTTGTCGACTTGTTCTTGAGTGAAACTGGCATATTCACGCTGGGCTTTCTTGACACGCTCAACAAGCGCGTTCAGTTCAGCGATATTAGTAACAGCCATAATGCTCTCCTGATAATGTTAAACTTTTTTAGTAAATCAGTCGCTCGATTCGACATTATAGACAGGCTGTAAACAGCTTGCATGTAAATGTTTATGTAGGAAAATCAGGACGCTGTTTTACCGATTTACTAAAAAAGCTTTATCTTTTTAACTTTCAGGTACTGCTGCCTTCCACTCTGTTGGTGTCATCAAGATTACTCACTTCTGAGTACAAATTACGTGATTTAGATCAAGTATTGGCACTGCTGATACCTTTCAGCTGGCTGCTTTTTGACCGGTTCGATCAAGTGTAATGGGAGGGTTTTGAAATTAAAAAAACGATTAGCATTAAAACTACAAATAGCTAACATTCGATACATATCACCGGGTTATGCATATTTATAATGAATATTGCATGCAAAAAGCGTATGTTTCGCGCAGTTATTTTATGCTGTTAACAGTCAACCGCCAATTTTGATGATGCTGCGGAGCCCATTGTGACTCAATCACTGTTCGATTTTTCTGCATATTTCAAGTTTTTCATCGGCTTATTTGCTCTGGTTAACCCGGTGGGCATTATTCCGGTGTTCATTAGTATGACCAGCTACCAACCGGCAGCAGTGCGCAATAAGACCAACCTGACCGCCAACCTGTCGGTGGCGATCATCCTCCTGACGTCATTGTTTCTCGGCGATGGCATTCTGCAGATTTTTGGTATCTCCATTGATTCGTTCCGTATCGCCGGCGGCATCCTGGTGGTGACCATCGCGATGTCGATGATCAGCGGTAAGCTCGGTGAAGATAAGCAGAACAAGCAGGAGAAGTCGGAGACGGCGGTGCGGGAGAGCATCGGCGTGGTTCCTCTCGCGCTACCGCTAATGGCCGGACCGGGGGCAATCAGTTCCACTATCGTGTGGGGTACGCGGTATCACTCCTGGGTGCACCTCGTCGGTTTTTCACTGGCGATTGCCGTCTTTGCCCTCTGCTGCTGGGGGATTTTCCGCATGGCGCCGTGGCTGGTGCGTCTGCTAGGGCAGACAGGGATCAACGTTATCACCCGTATTATGGGCCTGCTGCTGATGGCCCTTGGCATTGAGTTTATTGTGACGGGGATTAAAGCGCTCTTTCCGGGGCTGCTGAGTTAGCTGGTTGCCACGCAGGCGGGTAGGTTCCCTTCTCGCCTGCGCGATTATTAGCAAAACCTATTAGCCAGCGCGTAACCGGCGGTAGGAATAACATTTTGCGATATCGCTATTAATTCCATAATTTTCATTAATATATGAAATATTTCTCTTAACATTCCCCTCACGTCTCCCCATCCTGTGATGTTATTTTCTTCACATCATTCTCTGGTACTTGCTGTCGGATCATCGAAATGATATTAGTAATTTTAACAAGGCTGTAGATGAATGTGCTAAAAAGTAATCTATTGTTAAATTTTTGTACAAAAAATCATCTTGCGGTCGTTGATCAGTATGTTGGCTGGTGGAAGCATCATAACTAAATGATTAATAATGATATTTTCCTATCGGTGTTTTGTGACAACCGCGAGTAACGCTGGCAAAGCCGGCAATAAAAGAGAATCCGGTAACATATTTGCAAATTGCATTGGCGGAGGTGTTTACCTTTTGGTACTTTCCGCCGTTATCGTCTGCTGAATTATGTGCGTAAATGAGAATCATTTTTAATGATCTCGCTATGCCGGAACTGCCCCCCAGCGAGGGGGAACGAATCGACGTTAAGACTGCCGTTCGAGCGGTCGTAATAAATAAGTCGGTGATAGCAATCTGCCAATCGCAAACACTCCTGCGCTGGACAGATCCCCTAAACGGGAAAAAAACAGGCTGGTTAAAAAACCAGTAATTATAATGACTGGAGTTACAACACAATGACCATCATCACTAAAAAACGTTTGATCGCCGCAGGAGTGCTATCCGCACTCATGGCCGGCAATATGGCTATGGCAGCGGATGTCCCGGCCGGTGTGCAACTTTCGGATAAGCAAACGCTGGTGCGAAATAGCGGCGCCGAACCGCAATCGCTGGACCCGAATAAAATCGAAGGGGTGCCTGAGGCGAATATTAGCCGCGACCTGTTCGAAGGCTTGCTGAATACCTCGCCGAAAGATGGCCACCCGATCCCTGGCGTGGCAGAGAGCTGGGATAATAAAGATTTCAAAGTCTGGACTTTCCATCTGCGTAAAGATGCGAAATGGTCTAACGGCGAGCCGGTGACCGCCCAGGACTTCGTTTATAGCTGGCAGCGTCTGGTGGATCCGAAAACCGCGTCTCCTTATGCCAGCTATCCGCAGTATGGTCATATCGTGAACGTCGACGAAATCATTGACGGCAAGAAAGCTCCGAGCGAACTGGGCGTAAAAGCCATTGACGACCACACGCTGGAAGTCACCCTCAGCGAGCCAGTACCCTATTTTTATAAACTGCTGGTTAACCCGGCGATGTCTCCTGTCTACAAACCAGCGATTGAAAAATTTGGCGAGAAGTGGACGCAGCCTGGCAATATCGTCACCAACGGCGCGTACACCCTGAAAGACTGGGTGGTCAACGAACGTATCGTCATGGAGCGCAACCCGCATTACTGGGATAATGCCAAAACCGTTATTAACACTGTCACCTGGCTGCCGACCTCTTCTGAAGTGACCTATGTTAACCGTTACCGCAGCGGTGAGCTGGATATGACCTATAACCAGCTGCCGATCGAGCTCTTCCAGAAACTGAAAAAAGAGATCCCGAACGAGCTGCACGTTGACCCGTATCTGTGTACTTATTACTACGAAATTAACAATCAGAAAGCACCGTTCACCGACGTGCGCGTACGTACCGCGCTGAAGCTGGGTCTGGACCGCGACATTATTGCCAATAAGGTAAAAGGACAGGGCGATCTGCCGGCCTACGGCTACACCCCGCCGTATACCGATGGCGCGAAACTGACCGAGCCGGAATGGTTTACCTGGTCGCAGGAAAAACGGAATGAAGAAGCGAAAAAACTGCTGGCCGAAGCCGGCTATAGCGCCGATAAACCGTTGACCTTCAACCTGCTGTATAACACCTCTGATTTGCACAAGAAGCTGGCGATTGCCGCCGCCTCGCTGTGGCGTAAAAACCTGGGCATTGACGTGAAGTTAGTCAACCAGGAGTGGAAAACGTTCCTCGATACCCGTCATCAGGGTACCTATGACGTGGCGCGTGCAGGCTGGTGCGCCGACTATAACGAGCCAACCTCATTCCTGAATACCATGCTTTCAGACAGCTCAATGAACACTGCGCACTATAAGAGCCCGGCGTTCGATAAGATTATGGCTGAATCCGTGAAAGCATCCGATGAAGCGCAGCGCACTGCAGCCTATGCGAAAGCAGAGCAGCAGCTGGACAAAGACAGCGCGATCGTACCGGTCTATTACTACGTTAACGCCCGCCTGGTGAAACCGTGGGTCGGTGGCTACACCGGTAAAGACCCGATGGATAACGTCTATACCAAAGACCTTTACGTTATCAAACATTAATGGCAATACGTGGAGCGAGCCTGTGCTCGCTCCATCGTGTCTTATTTGAGAGCAGTGCAAAGGCACACGCCAGAAGGTACGGGCAATGTTAAAATTTATCTTACGTCGCTGTCTGGAAGCGATTCCGACGCTATTCATTCTTATTACCATTTCATTCTTCATGATGCGTCTGGCTCCGGGAAGTCCTTTTACCGGGGAACGCACGCTACCGCCGGAAGTCATGGCGAATATTGAAGCAAAATACCATTTAAACGACCCCATCATGACGCAGTACTTCAATTACCTGAAGCAGCTGGCGCATGGCGATTTTGGTCCCTCCTTTAAATACAAAGATTATTCGGTCAACGATCTGGTGGCGGCCAGCTTCCCGGTTTCGGCGAAACTGGGCTTCGCTGCCTTTTTGCTGGCGGTAGTGATCGGCGTCGCTGCGGGCGTTATTGCCGCTTTGAAGCAGAATACCCGCTGGGACTATGCGGTGATGGGGGTAGCCATGACCGGCGTGGTTATTCCGAGCTTTGTGGTGGCGCCTCTGCTGGTGATGATCTTTGCTATTACCCTGCACTGGCTGCCGGGCGGCGGCTGGAACGGCGGGGCGTTGAAATTTATGATCCTGCCGATGGTGGCGCTTTCCCTGGCCTATATCGCCAGCATCGCGCGAATTACCCGCGGCTCAATGATTGAAGTGCTGCACTCTAACTTTATCCGCACCGCGCGGGCGAAGGGGCTGCCGATGCGCCGCATTATTTTGCGCCATGCGCTGAAGCCGGCGCTGCTGCCGGTGCTCTCCTATATGGGGCCGGCTTTCGTGGGCATCATTACGGGCTCAATGGTCATTGAAACCATTTACGGCCTGCCGGGGATTGGCCAGCTGTTCGTTAACGGGGCGCTTAACCGCGACTACTCGCTGGTGCTCAGCCTGACGATCCTCGTGGGTGCCCTGACTATTCTGTTCAACGCCATCGTTGACGTGCTTTACGCCGTTATCGATCCGAAGATTCGCTACTGAAGCCGGAGTTCGCCATGATGTTAAGTAAGAAAAATAGCGAGGCGCTGGAAAACTTCAGTGAGAAGCTGGAAGTGGAGGGGCGTAGCCTCTGGCAGGATGCGCGTCGCCGCTTTATGCATAACCGCGCCGCGGTCACCAGCTTGATTATGCTGGTGCTCATTGCGCTGTTCGTGACCTTCGCGCCGATGGTGTCGTCATTCTCCTATTTCGATACCGACTGGGGCATGATGTCCAATGCCCCGGACATGGCCTCTGGCCACTACTTTGGGACCGACTCCTCCGGTCGCGATCTGCTGGTGCGCGTGGCGATCGGCGGGCGTATTTCGCTGATGGTTGGGGTGGCGGCGGCGCTGGTGGCGGTGATCCTCGGCACGCTGTACGGTTCGCTTTCCGGGTATCTCGGCGGCAAAGTGGATTCGGTGATGATGCGTCTGCTGGAGATCCTCAACTCCTTCCCGTTTATGTTCTTCGTTATCCTGCTGGTGACCTTTTTTGGTCAGAATATCCTGTTGATTTTTGTCGCTATCGGCATGGTCTCCTGGCTGGACATGGCCCGTATCGTACGCGGACAGACCTTGAGCCTGAAGCGCAAAGAGTTTATTGAGGCGGCGCAGGTCGGCGGGGTCTCCACAGCGAGCATCGTGCTGCGCCATATCGTTCCTAATGTGCTGGGTGTGGTGGTGGTGTACGCCTCGCTGCTGGTCCCCAGTATGATCCTCTTTGAATCCTTCCTCAGCTTCCTGGGGCTGGGGACGCAGGAGCCGCTCAGCAGCTGGGGGGCATTGCTCAGCGATGGCGCCAACTCAATGGAGGTCTCGCCCTGGCTGTTGCTGTTCCCGGCGGGTTTCCTGGTGGTGACCCTGTTCTGTTTCAACTTTATCGGCGATGGTCTGCGTGATGCCCTCGACCCGAAAGACCGCTAAGGAGCGCTGCCATGACCATGATTGAAACGGCAAAAGCGCCGCAAGCGCAGAGTCACAGCGGCCTGCTGCTGGACGTGAAAGATCTTCGCGTCACCTTTAAAACGCCGGATGGCGATGTCACCGCCGTCAATGATCTGAACTTCACCCTCCAGGCGGGCGAAACGCTCGGTATTGTCGGGGAGTCCGGCTCCGGTAAATCGCAGACCGCCTTCGCCCTGATGGGGCTGCTGGCGGCCAACGGTCGCATCGGGGGTTCTGCCACCTTTAACGGTCGGCAAATCCTCAATTTGCCCGAGCGTGAGCTGAACAAACTGCGCGCCGAGCAAATCTCGATGATTTTCCAGGATCCGATGACCTCTCTGAACCCATATATGCGGGTGGGAGAGCAGTTAATGGAAGTCCTGATGCTGCATAAGGGGCTGAGCAAAGCCGAAGCATTTGAGGAGTCGGTCAAGATGCTCGACGCGGTGAAAATGCCGGAAGCGCGCAAGCGCATGAAGATGTTCCCGCACGAGTTCTCCGGCGGGATGCGCCAGCGCGTGATGATTGCCATGGCGCTACTGTGCCGGCCGCGGCTGCTGATTGCCGATGAGCCGACCACCGCTTTGGACGTCACTGTGCAGGCGCAGATCATGACGTTACTGAATGAGCTGAAACGCGAATTTAATACGGCCATCATTATGATCACCCATGACCTCGGAGTCGTGGCGGGGATCTGCGATAAAGTGCTGGTGATGTATGCGGGCCGCACCATGGAGTACGGTCAGGCGCGCGATGTCTTCTATCAGCCGTCGCACCCATACTCTATTGGGCTGTTGAATGCGGTTCCTCGTCTGGATGCCGAAGGCGATGCGTTATTGACCATTCCGGGCAACCCGCCGAACCTGCTGCGTTTGCCGAAAGGCTGCCCATTCCAGCCGCGCTGTCCGCATGCAATGGAACAGTGCAGCAGCGCGCCGCCGCTGGAGTCTTTCGCGCCAGGTCGCCTGCGCGCCTGCTTTAAACCGGTGGGGGATCTGCTATGAACGCCGTAACTGAACAACGAAAAGTCCTGCTCGAAATTGCCGACCTGAAGGTGCATTTCGATATTAAAGATGGCAAACAGTGGTTCTGGCAGCCGTCGAAAACGCTGAAAGCCGTAGATGGCGTGACGCTGCGTCTCTATGAAGGCGAGACCCTCGGCGTGGTGGGGGAGTCAGGCTGCGGTAAATCGACTTTCGCCCGCGCCATCATTGGCCTGGTGAAGGCCACCGATGGCAAAGTGGCCTGGTTGGGTAAAGATCTGCTGGGCATGAA
Organism: Klebsiella pneumoniae complex sp. WS1778; assembly: GCF_049472055.1. Classification (NCBI taxonomy): domain Bacteria; kingdom Pseudomonadati; phylum Pseudomonadota; class Gammaproteobacteria; order Enterobacterales; family Enterobacteriaceae; genus Klebsiella; species Klebsiella pneumoniae complex sp. WS1778. The sequence goes on along the minus strand of NZ_JBKGTJ010000001.1, from coordinate 1,264,921 downwards.
GCAGGAAGAGTGGCGCGACGTGCGCAGCGATATCCAGATGATCTTCCAGGATCCGCTGGCCTCGCTGAACCCGCGTATGACCATCGGAGAAATCATCGCTGAACCGCTGCGTACCTATCATCCGAAGATGCCGCGTCAGGAAGTGCGCGATCGCGTGAAGGCGATGATGATGAAAGTCGGGCTGTTGCCTAACCTGATCAACCGCTATCCGCACGAGTTCTCTGGCGGTCAGTGTCAGCGTATCGGCATCGCCCGGGCGCTGATCCTCGAGCCGAAGCTGATTATCTGCGATGAGCCGGTGTCCGCACTTGACGTGTCCATCCAGGCCCAGGTGGTCAACCTGCTGCAGCAGCTGCAGCGTGAAATGGGACTGTCGCTGATATTTATCGCCCACGATCTGGCGGTAGTTAAGCACATCTCCGATCGCGTACTGGTGATGTATCTGGGCCATGCGGTGGAGCTGGGAACCTACGATGAGGTGTACCATAATCCGCTGCATCCCTATACCAAAGCGCTGATGTCGGCGGTGCCGATCCCCGATCCGGACCTCGAAAAAACGAAAACCATCCAACTGCTGGAGGGCGAATTACCCTCGCCGATTAATCCGCCTTCGGGCTGTGTCTTCCGCACCCGCTGTCCGCTCGCTGGACCGGAGTGCGCCAAAACCCGTCCGGTGCTGGAAGGCAGCTTCCGCCATGCGGTTTCCTGCCTTAAGGTAGACCCGTTATAATCTCAGGGGCTGACGCAGGTCAGCCCTTTTTTTTGCGAGGTTAACGAAGTGGGTATGCTTTCTGCCGCTCGCCTGCGGCTTTATCATTTGCTTTTCGATCAAAACCGACGTTCCGGCCGCCGCTTCGAAGGTCTGTGCGGACTTTTCGCATTGCTCAGCGTGGTGGTGATATTTGTCGAGTCGGGGCTGGGCACGCAATATCATCTGACATTAGATGAATGGCATATTTTCGTCTGGCTGGAGCTGCTGGTGACCGCGGTCTTTACCCTGGAGTATCTGCTGCGTATTGCGACATGGCCCAATCCGCTCCACTACATTTTCAGCTTCTGGGGGTTTATTGACTTAGCGACCATCCTGCCGCTGTACGTGATGTGGCTGTGGCCGGAAATTAGCCTCAATTATGTCTTTGCCTGGCGGGCAATGCGGGCGATCCGCGCGTTGCGTATTCTCAAACTGTTGCGCTTTATGCCTTCGCTCAATGTGTTCTGGCGGGCGATTGTCAGCGCGCGCCATCAGCTGATCCTGTTCTATTCGTTTATCGCCATTGTGATGGTGATTTTCGGCTCGTTAATGTACCTGATAGAAGGGCCAGAGTATGGTTTTACCACGCTCAACGCTTCGGTCTATTGGGCCATTGTAACCATCACTACCGTCGGCTACGGGGATATCACGCCGCATACACCGCTGGGCCGCATCCTGGCCTCCATTCTCATCCTGATCGGATACTCCATTATTGCCATTCCGACCGGGCTTATCACCACCCATATGACCAGCGCCCTGAACCGGCGGCGTCAGCAGCGGGTATGCCCGCAATGCCAGCAGGGCCACCATGACGATAACGCCCGGTTTTGTCACGCCTGTGGCCATGCGTTACCGCAGTAAACCCTCGGCATAAAAAAAGCCTGCCGGGAGGAACGCGGCAGGCTTTTCACTGGCTAGTCAGCGTTATTCACGCCACAGAATATGACACAGCTTATGATCTTTCTCGCGGCACAGCAGTACGCGGGCGAAGATATCATTGATTTCCCCGCCGTCGGTATCCGCCAGGCCAATCACCACTTCGGCGAAGAAATCCGGGTTCAGATCGTAATCCACATGCTCTTCCCAGTCTGCAGACGGGTCGAACAGCTCGGCGCCGCCGCGCTCCTCAAACTGCAGGTTAAACAGAATGATGTCCGCCGGGTCGAGGTTATCGGCCGCCAGTTCGAGGAAGATGTCGTATGCCTGCTCAAGCGTTTCGTCTTCGGTCAGACGGTTGTTTAAATCCATATCCATGATTGCTACTCATTCGGTATCTGATGGGCACGTTTTACAGCAACGGGCTGAAGAAGTAAAACAGTCGCTCGGCGATCCGCTGCCACAGCGGACGTTTTAACCAGCGACGGGCGTCCAGCAGGCGCGAGCGCGAGATATAGTCATCCTGGACCGCCGCCAGATCGCTGCCGAAGCCGGCGTCATCGATGACCAGCGTGATTTCAAAATTGAGCCACAGGCTGCGCATATCCAGATTCACGGTACCCACCAGACTCAGTTCGCCATCGACCAGCACGCTCTTGGTATGCAACAGGCCGCCTTCGAACTGGTAAATCTTCACCCCTGCTGCCAGCAGCTCGGTGAAAAAGGCCCGGCTGGCCCAGCCCACCAGCAGCGAATCGTTCTTGCGCGGTAAAATAATACTCACGTCCACGCCGCGCTGGGCGGCGGTACAGATCGCGTGCAGCAGGTCGTCGCTGGGTACGAAGTAGGGTGTGGTCATGATCAAATGCTCTTTCGCCGCATAGGCGGCGGTGAGGAGAGCCTGATGAATCAGATCTTCCGGAAAGCCCGGTCCGGAGGCGATCGTGTGAATAGTATGTCCGCTGGCCTCTTCGAACGGCATGATATTGACGTCCGGCGGCGGCGGCAGAATGCGCTTGCCGGTCTCGATCTCCCAGTCACAGGAGTAGACGATGCCCATCGAGGTCGCCACCGGGCCTTCCATGCGCGCCATCAGGTCAATCCACTGTCCGACCCCTGAGTCCTGTTTAAAGTAGCGGGGATCAACCATATTCATGCTGCCGGTGTAGGCGATATAGTTATCGATCATTACCATTTTGCGATGCTGACGCAGGTCCATCCGGCGCAGAAACACACGCATCAGATTGACCTTGAGAGCCTCGACCACTTCAATGCCGGCGTTACGCATCATTGCCGCCCATGGGCTGCGGAAAAAAGCCACACTGCCCGCGGAGTCGAGCATCAACCGGCAGTGGACCCCGCGACGGGCGGCGGCCATCAGCGATTCGGCGACGCTGTCGGCCATGCCGCCTGGCTGCCAGATATAGAAGACCATCTCAATATTATGGCGAGCCAGTTGAATATCGCGGATCAGGGCCTGCATAACATCGTCAGATTCCGTCAGCAGCTGCAGCTGGTTGCCTTTTACGCCGCCAATGCCCTGGCGCCGTTCGCACAGCTTGAACAGGGACTCGGCCACCGGGCTGTTATCTTCCGCGAAGATATGTTTGCAGGCTTTGAGGTCGTTTAACCATTTGGCCGTGGAAGGCCACATCGCCCTCGCGCGTTCTGCCCGCCGCTTGCCAAGATGCAGCTCGCCAAAGGAGAGATAGGCGATGATCCCCACCAGCGGTAGAATATAAATGATCAATAACCATGCCATCGCGGACGGCACAGCGCGGCGTTTCATTAGAATTCGTAATGTTACACCGGCGATCAACAGCCAGTACCCCAGAATGACCAGCCAGTTCACCACCGTGTAAAAGGTTGTCATAGATGTAAAATCCTTTTGAATGACGTTATGTGATGAGTTTACGCATCAGTATTTTTCTGGCAAATAAAAACGCAGCGAAAGCGGTGGTCAGCCGCAGGCAGAGGTTTATAATGGGGGCTGTTTTCACTCGTAGAGTCGTTGCAATGAAGCGTAGTAGAACGGAAGTAGGGCGCTGGCGCATGCTGAGACAGGTGAATCGCCGTAAAGCGCGCTGGCTGGAAGCCCAATCACGCCGCAATATGCGGATCCTCGCCATCAGGAAGGGGCTGGTGAAACGGCAGCGCCATGCTCTGCTGTTTATTTTCCCCGACTGTTAAGCGAGCAGGCTAACGGCACCGTGCGCGGTGCCGTTGTCGTTTTCTCAGCCCTGCGCTGAACTCCCTTTTAACATCGCCTGGTGGCCTAATGAAATATCTATGCGATGTCTGTCAGGGCATGACGGGGAATTACCGGCAGAACTCCTTATTCTGCGACAGACATTAACCGCCCTGCAGAAGCCTGAACAGGGCGTAGGGTTGTCGATCGTTTTTCAATTTCATGCTAACTATCGGGGTGACCACTCTGATTAAAATGCACCGCTTTTGTGGGTGTAAATTTATTTGGCATAGGCTTCCGTAGATAACGTGATGGTCACGTTATCACTCACCGCCGGAACATATTTATCAAGCTTGAAGTCTGAACGTTTTATTACCCCAGTGGCATCAAAACCAATGGCCTCCTTTTTCACCATCGGATGCATGTCCTGCTTGTTCAGGGTGGCATGCAATACTACCGGTTTAGTGATACCTTTAATGGTCAGGTTACCTTCAACATCATATTTATTGCCGCCTTTACTTTCCACCCGGGTGCTCTGAAAGGTTGCCTCAGGATACGTTTTGACATCGAAGTACTCTTTGCCTAAAAACTCATCCGTTAACGCTTTGACATGCGTATCAATGGTTTTGACTGGCAGCGTGACGTGCACAGAGGATTTCTCTGGGTTATCTTTGTCAAAAGATAGTTTCCCTGAAACATCAGAGATATAGGCGGTAGGGTTAGAGAAACCAAAATGGTTCCAGGCAATAACAACCGAAGTATGCTGTGGATCCAGGCTATATTCTGTCGCAGCGGCCTGTGATACAGGAATATATAAGGCAAGCAGAGAAAATAATGCGGTTTTTTTCAGGGTGTTCATACAAAAATCCTCATAAGCGTCAGGTGCATAAATGGTAGCCCAAAAAAATGCAGGGCTTATTGAAAACATTTGTTATTCCCGTTCAAATATTTTAACCAACCAATAATAACCCTACAATCACTCCGCGTGAATTTTACCTAACGAAATTAATAGGCATTAAAAAAATCCTCTGTAACGTAAATCTGGTCACGTGATCTTTATACGTTCATCCCTATGGGATATGCCTGGATCAGCGCATTTTTTTATTTCCGGTTGCTTTCCAGACACCGCGATCCTGAATGCAGCAAGATAGGCGATATTTGGTCCTATGTCAGCTGAACCGGATATACATGCTTATTTACTCCAGGCGTTAATATCTGTTGCTGAGAATCCCTCTCTCTTTAACGATCTTCTTTCAACTGTGTTTAAGATTTACCGGACGATGTCGGGATGCGCTGGCATGCAAAGCAAGCGATAGATCCATGCAAGATCTCTGTCACAGACTTATTCAATATATTAGCCATTCAATATCATGCCCGGCGTCGACGTTTGGTCGGCATTTTCTGTTGCCGCAAAAGGCGAGGTGATGGTCGATGATGTCGTCGCTGGGGAAGAGATGTGCTCATCTTCCAGGCATCTCAGGCGGATAACAGCCAGCGCTTTCGTGCGGTTAAAAAGGGCGGCATTTTAATGTTGTGTAGAAAAATGCGCCCTTTCATCTGATGGACTGGTGTGTTTTTGCGGTTAACCAGAAAAAGAAAAGGGTATTTTCAAAATACTTTCTTATATGGCTTAACAGAGACCTGGCGGTAGACGCCAGCTGCAATGTACGGATCGTCATTGGCCCAGGCCTGAGCCGCTTCCAGCGATTCAAACTCAGCGATTACCGTTGAGCCGCTGAATCCGGCTGCGCCCGGTTCGTTGCTGTCAACGGCCGGCATTGGTCCGGCGGTAAGCAACCGACCTTCATCATGTAAAAGTTGTAGACGCGCAAGATGCGCGGGGCGAACCGAGAGCCGCTTTTCCAGAGAATCGGCGATATCTTCAGCGTAGATAACGTAAAGCACGGCAAAGCTCCTTATCAATAAACAGGCGAATTACGTTAAGTTAAACGACGATGGACTGCAATGCAAAGATGCGCCCCGGCGCCGAATGCCCTGCCGACGCGGCTTTTTTCCGCAAATGGCGGCAAAAATTGACTCAGGTTAAGACGGCTTATTGAATATGATTGCTATTTGCATTTAAAATCGTAGCATCATTTTTCAACAGAAACGACTATGAGCGCAATGACCCTTGATTTACCTCGCCGCTTCCCGTGGCCAACGCTGCTGTCCGTGGCTATCCACGGTGCCGTTGTGGCGGGGCTGCTTTATACCTCGGTACATCAGGTTATTGAACAGCCTTCCCCGACGCAGCCGATAGAGATCACCATGGTGGCGCCGGCCGATCTTGAGCCGCCCCCGGCGGCGCAACCCGTCGTGCAGCCCGTTGTTGAACCCGAACCAGAGCCGGAACCTGAGGTGGTCCCTGAGCCGCCGAAAGAGGCGCCGGTGGTGATCCATAAACCAGAACCTAAGCCGAAGCCCAAACCTAAACCGAAGCCCAAGCCGGAGAAAAAGGTTGAGCAGCCTAAGCGGGACGTCAAGCCGGCAGCGGAGCCGCGTCCGGCTTCACCGTTTGAAAACAACAATACGACGCCAGCGCGCACCGCGCCGAGCACCTCCACCGCAGCGGCCAAACCCACCGTCACTGCCCCGAGCGGCCCGCGGGCCATCAGCCGTGTCCAGCCGACCTATCCGGCGCGCGCTCAGGCGCTGCGCATTGAAGGGACGGTGCGGGTGAAGTTTGACGTCACGCCAGATGGCCGAATTGATAATTTGCAGATCCTCTCCGCCCAGCCGGCGAATATGTTCGAGCGCGAGGTGAAAAGCGCGATGCGCAGATGGCGTTACGAGCAGGCAAGACCGGGAACCGGCGTGACGATGACCATTAAATTCCGCCTCAACGGCGTCGAGATTAACTGATAATGCAGGGCGGCGGACCGGTGAGGTCCGCCGTAAACCTTGTCTAACGCGTTTTTTCCATCAGGACATCGTCCAGCGCCTGCTGGACTGTCACCAGGTGCTGGCCACCGAACAATATCGCCCGGTTCAGCAGGGTATAAAGCTGGTAAATCGGCTGACGCTCGAGAAAACCAGCCGGTAGCGGCGAGACGGACTGATAGCCGTCATAGATCTGCGGGGGTTGTTCCGGGTGCATCGGCAGCATTGCTAAATCACACTCGCGGTCGCCCCAGTAGCAGGCCGGGTCGAAGATGTAGGGGCCATCCGGCCCTAAGGCGCAGTTGCCGGACCACAGATCCCCGTGCAGCAGCGAAGGTTGCGGCTGATGGTTGGCCAGCCGCTGCTGTACCACATCGACTAAGGTATCGATATCGCCAAAGTGCAACCCTTTCTCCGCCGCCAGCTCCAGCTGCCAGCCGATACGCTGCTCGGCAAAAAACACCGACCAGCGACGCTGCCAGGCGTTGGGCTGCGGCGTGGTGGAAAGATCGTTATCAAAATCCAGACCGAACTGCGGCTGATCGCTCCACCGATGCAGGTGGGCTAACTGCTGGCCAAGCAGGAAAGCGTTATGCGCATCCAGCGGACGGGGAGGGAGGTATTCCATGACCACGAAGCTGTAGTCGCGATCGCTGCCGACGGCAAAGACCTGCGGTACGCGAACGGTTTTGCTTCGCGACAGCAGCTCCAGCTGATCGGCCTCGGCGGTGAAGATAGGCAGGAGTTCCCGTTCGTCGCATTTCACGAAGTAATCTTTGCCGCCGAAGCGCAAATGCCAGGCGGAATGGATCTCTCCGCCGGGCAGCTCGGTTTTCAGTTCGATTTCAGCGTCTTCGGTATGCCAATCGCGTAAAAGAGTACTGATTGCTTGCCACATGCTGTCTCTCCCCATGTTTTCCACCATATCATAAGGTTAGCGCATTACTACCGGGTAAACCTGGAACTGACGCACAACTGACGCTTTCCGTTGCGCTAAACGCATTTATTGAGCTTTTAACCACTCGGCGAATGTGCTGACGGCGATTTCTGCCGGACGGCCAAGGGCCGATTCCGCCAGGCCGGCGCTGAGAGCTTTCACTTCCTCGGCTGTTTGGGCGCTCAGCAGGCCAAAGGTATTGGTGCCCAGCTCATGGGGCGTGCCCTCTTCATCATTGAGCGTTAGTACAAACCCGGCACGGGTAAAATGGTTGCTGACCTCATTGATCTCCGTCAGCACCTGCTCATGGAAGGTTACGCTGACGACCCAGGCGGTAATTTCATTGCTCATCTCGACACCCCGTTGTTATGTATGGCCTTTCCAGCATAGACCATCCTGCAAATCTCGCGGCTCCCCTCCGCCGGCGCGGAGGGGCAGGGGAAATCAACGTCCGCAGAGATAATCGTAGATTTTTTGCGTATTGGCCTGCGAACAGAGGCGGGTACCCTGGTTGATGGTCGCGGCACTACCGGCGGCGACGCCAAAGCGTACCATGTCTTCGAGGCTGGCGTTTTCCGCCAGACGCAAGGTCATGGCGCCCACCATGCTGTCGCCGGCGCCGACGGTGCTCTGGCTTTTCATTGGCGGCGGCACCACCTGAACGCTGCCGCTGGCGTCAACCCCTAACGCCCCCTGCGGACCGAGGGAGACCACCACCCGGCGCACTTTACCGGACTGGATCAACGACTGAGCGGCAAGGCGGACGTCATCAGGCTGGCTCAGATCGCGCTGCACGAGGGCGCTGAGCTCTTTCTGGTTTGGCTTCACTAATTCAATATTGCCGACGTCCAGCGCGGCGGCCAGCGCATCGCCGGAGCTGTCGATAATGCAACGCAGGCCTTGCTGTTGCGCATTTTTAACCAGCTGCATCAGATTTTCGACGCTGATACCTGGCGGCAGGCTGCCGCTGATCACCAGCAGTGAGCCGGGGTCGATGGTCAGGACTTTTTCTTCCAGGCGGCGGAATTCATCGTCTGTCAGCGCGGCGCCGGGCATCACAAAGCGATACTGTTCGCCGCTGGCGGCCACGTGAACGTGCAGGTTCTGTCGCGTCCAGTCGCGGGTTTCGACGGTTTCGATCGGCACCTGCTCATCGGCCAGCAGGGCGGCAAGGTGCTCGCCGGTGGCGCCGCCAATCGGGAAAATGGCGGTGGCTTTGCCGCCGAGAAAGGTCACGGCGCGGGCGACGTTGATCCCGCCGCCGCCGGGTTCAAATACCGGCGCGCTGCAGCGGAGTTTCCCTTCCGGGTAGATCTGCGGGGTCTGGGTGGCGCTATCCAGCGAGGGGGCCAGCGTGAGCGTATAAATTTTGGTCATTCCTTCTCCTCCTTAATACGGCGACTGTGCTTTATTTAAGCATGGCACGATGATTCAGGGAGGGAAAGTGCTGTCCCTGAGAGATTTGCAAAGAAGCCTGTATTTTCATTATGAAATAAAGATTGTTTCCGGAGCTGTCTTATTCAAAAAACGAAAGAGTAAGTGATTGCTATGTTATTCGTGCTTTTTTATAATTTGCTACCTTTCTTAGGACCTGCACTCCGCGATCCTCGCGAAAGTTTCCGGGACCCACAGGTCTCTTTTATGTTGTACGGACGCTAAATTCAATGAGCCGGCATGGTTAGGCCTGTTCATCATTTGTACTGTCCTAAAAAAATGTATTTTAGAGAGTTATAATGAAGCTTTTAAAGACAGTACCCGCAGCGGTCATGCTGGCGGGGGGGCTTTTTGCGTCTGTTGGCGCAATGGCCGATGATTCTGTATTTACCGTCATGGATGACCCTTCCGCTGCCAAAAAACCGTTCGAAGGGGTGGTCAACGCAGGTTACCTGGCGCAGTCCGGCAACACCAAGAACTCCTCAATGACGGCTGATTCCACCCTGACCTGGTATGGCAACACCACCGCCTGGTCGCTGTGGGGCAACGCCAGCAACACCTCGTCCAACGATGAGCGCTCCTCAGAGAAATATGCAGTCGGTGGTCGTAGTCGCTATAACCTGACCGATATGAACTACGTCTTTGGGCAGGGCAGTTGGCTAACCGACCGTTATAACGGCTATCAGCAGCGCGATGTCCTGACGGCGGGCTATGGTCGTCAAATCCTCAACGGACCGGTGCACAGCCTGCGGTTTGAATTTGGTCCTGGCGTCCGCTATGACGAATACACCGACGGGGATACCGACACTCAACCGCTGGGCTACGCCTCCGGAACCTGGGCCTGGCAGATGACCGATAACGCCAAATTTACCCAAGGGGTATCGGTATTTGGCGCCGAGGACACCACGGTCAACTCAGAGAGTGCGTTAAACGTGGCGATTAACGCCCACTTTGCGTTGAAAGTGGCGTACAACGTCACCTGGAACTCGGAGCCGCCTGCGTCTGCGCCGGAGCATACCGATCGCCGGACCTCGCTCTCCCTCGGGTATAAAATGTAATATTTTCAGGCCGGGTTTCCCGGCCTGATCGTTTTAGATTTAGCAATAAGTGACATTATTTTTTCTGGCAATTCGTTTTAGTTTTTATAAAAAGAAACTGGCCTCCATCTTTTCTCCATTATTCTCCATTTGCTGACAAATATTCATTCTATTTGACACGAAAAGCTAAATATTGAACGGACAAATATGTGATCTGGATCTATACTAACAGCCACTGACCGAATGGAGACATTGTTCGGTCCGTCTTCCGTAATAAGAGAATAAACATCATGAAAAAAAGCCAGTTTACCATCGCAGCCCTGGCGCTGTGCGTGCTTTCCTTTGGCGCATCGGCCGCCACGCCAGTTCCGCCGTCGGGTAACCAGGACCATACGCAGGTAGGTATCGCCAAAGCTACCGACGTTGAGGCCGGATCGAATATTGCCCCCGGTTCCCGTAGCACCGGACAATCCATGAGCGATGCCTTTAATGTGCATACGCTGGTGGCAGGCGAGTGGTCTTAATATCGCAGGCTACTGCTTCACGGGCAGTCTATTAAGCCGGGTAAAGTGGTACCGGTTTAACGACCCGCGCTAAACATCACGCAGGCAATATCAACGCGTCTCTTTTAGTTAGCCCGCATAATATCGTCCGGCTTCGCTGGTGATTATTATCGGCCCTTCCTGGCGGATATTCTGCTTTTATCCGCGCCGCTCTTGTTTTCTCCGCATTCCGCCATCATTTATGCTATTGCGGCTTTAATCACGTACCAATGATGTGTAAACTACTCCCCGGTGTTATCAGCAGGCGGCAGCAGGCGGGAACGATCGCTCCGGTCGTGCTCCTCTTTTCGCAGAGTGAAGCGGGAACTGCGCCTTAACCTGGTGATAATTATGATTATATTGTTTTGTATGTGCTCTTTCGTGTGGGGCACCACTGCAAATAAGGACATAAAATGCCTGTAATTACGCTTCCTGATGGCAGCCAACGCCATTTTGATCACGCCGTCAGCCCGATGGACGTCGCGCTGGATATCGGCCCAGGCCTGGCGAAAGCCACCATCGCCGGCCGGGTAAACGGTGAACTGGTAGACGCCTGCGACCCGATCGAAACCGATTCCACCCTCTCTATTATCACGGCTAAAGATGAAGAAGGGCTGGAGATCATTCGTCACTCCTGCGCGCACCTGTTAGGCCATGCTATCAAACAGCTGTGGCCCAACACCAAAATGGCTATCGGTCCGGTTGTTGATAATGGCTTCTACTATGACGTAGACCTCGACCACACCCTGACTCAGGAAGATATCGACGCGCTCGAAAAACGTATGCATGAGCTCGCCGAGAAAAACTACGATGTCATCAAGAAGAAAGTGAGCTGGCACGAAGCGCGTGAAACCTTCGTGAAGCGAGGCGAAAGCTATAAAGTTTCTATTCTTGACGAAAACATTGCTCATGATGACAAGCCTGGCCTGTATCATCATGAAGAATATATCGATATGTGCCGCGGTCCGCACGTGCCGAACATGCGTTTCTGCCATCACTTCAAGCTGATGAAAACCGCAGGCGCGTACTGGCGCGGCGACAGCAACAACAAGATGCTGCAGCGCATTTATGGTACCGCGTGGGCCGATAAGAAAGCCCTGAACGCCTACCTGCAGCGCCTGGAAGAGGCCGCGAAGCGCGACCACCGTAAAATCGGCAAGCAGCTCGACCTGTACCACATGCAGGAAGAGGCGCCGGGTATGGTCTTCTGGCATAACGACGGCTGGACTATCTTCCGTGAACTGGAAACCTTCGTGCGCTCCAAGCTCAAAGAGTACCAGTACCAGGAAGTGAAAGGTCCGTTCATGATGGACCGCGTGCTGTGGGAAAAAACCGGCCACTGGGACAACTACAAAGATGCGATGTTCACCACCTCTTCTGAGAACCGTGAATACTGCATTAAGCCGATGAACTGCCCGGGCCACGTGCAGATCTTCAACCAGGGGCTGAAATCCTACCGTGACCTGCCGCTGCGTATGGCGGAGTTCGGTAGCTGCCACCGCAACGAGCCGTCAGGTGCGCTGCACGGTCTGATGCGCGTTCGCGGCTTTACCCAGGATGATGCGCATATCTTCTGTACTGAAGATCAGGTTCGCGATGAAGTGAACGCCTGTATTCGTATGGTCTACGATATGTACAGCACCTTTGGCTTCGAGAAGATCGTTGTCAAACTGTCGACTCGCCCGGAAAAACGTATCGGCAGCGACGAGACCTGGGATCGCGCGGAAGCGGATCTGGCGGTGGCGCTGGAAGAAAATAATATCCCATTTGAATATCAACTGGGTGAAGGGGCGTTCTACGGCCCGAAAATTGAATTTACCCTGTATGACTGCCTCGATCGTGCATGGCAGTGCGGTACGGTACAGCTGGACTTCTCTCTGCCGCAGCGTTTAAGCGCCTCCTATGTGGGCGAAAACAACGAGCGTCAGGTGCCGGTCATGATCCACCGTGCGATTCTCGGTTCTCTGGAGCGCTTCATTGGCATCCTGACCGAAGAGTTCGCTGGCTTCTTCCCAACCTGGATTGCGCCAGTGCAGGTGGTGGTCATGAATATCACCGATTCTCAGGCTGAATACGTTAACGAATTGACGCGTAAACTACAAAATGCGGGCATTCGTGTAAAAGCAGACTTGAGAAATGAGAAGATTGGCTTTAAAATCCGCGAGCACACTTTACGTCGTGTCCCGTATATGTTGGTCTGTGGCGACAAAGAAGTCGAAGCCGGCAAAGTGGCCGTGCGCACCCGTCGCGGGAAAGACCTCGGCAGCATGGACGTAAATGAAGTGATCGAGAAGCTGCAACAAGAGATTCGCAGCCGCAGTCTTCAACAACTGGAGGAATAAGGTATTAAAGGCGGAAAACGAGTTCAAACGGCACGTCCGAATCGTATCAATGGCGAGATTCGCGCCCAGGAAGTTCGCTTAACAGGTCTGGAAGGTGAGCAGCTGGGTATTGTGAGTCTGAGAGAAGCTATCGAAAAGGCTGAAGAGGCTGGAGTAGATTTAGTTGAAATCAGCCCTAACGCCGAGCCGCCAGTTTGTCGTATCATGGACTACGGCAAGTTCCTTTATGAAAAGAGTAAGTCTTCTAAGGAACAGAAGAAGAAGCAGAAAGTTATCCAGGTTAAGGAAATTAAATTCCGCCCTGGTACTGATGAAGGTGACTATCAGGTAAAACTCCGCAGCCTGATTCGCTTTCTCGAAGATGGCGATAAGGCCAAAATCACGCTGCGTTTCCGCGGTCGTGAGATGGCCCACCAGCAGATCGGTATGGAAGTGCTTAACCGCGTGAAAGACGATCTGGTTGAACTGGCAGTAGTCGAATCCTTCCCAACGAAGATCGAAGGCCGCCAGATGATCATGGTGCTCGCTCCTAAGAAGAAACAGTAAGGCCATCAAGAAACATTTCCGGTGGGCTTCGGCTCACTGGTTTTGTTCGCCTTTGTTTCGTTTATTAACAATGCGAAGTGGAAGTTATTAAAATGCCAAAAATTAAGACCGTACGCGGTGCTGCTAAGCGCTTCAAAAAAACCGGTAAAGGTGGTTTTAAGCACAAGCACGCTAACCTGCGTCACATTCTGACTAAAAAAGCTACCAAGCGTAAACGTCACCTGCGTCCGAAAGCCATGGTTTCCAAAGGCGATCTGGGCCTGGTTATCGCGTGCCTGCCGTACGCATAAGTCGTTAACGTTTAACTTTTTTAACTTAGAATAGATACAGGAGAGCACACATGGCTCGCGTAAAACGTGGTGTAATTGCACGTGCACGTCACAAGAAAATTTTGAAACAAGCTAAAGGCTACTACGGTGCGCGTTCTCGCGTATACCGCGTTGCCTTCCAGGCTGTTATCAAAGCTGGTCAGTACGCTTACCGTGACCGTCGTCAACGTAAACGTCAGTTCCGTCAACTGTGGATTGCACGTATCAACGCAGCAGCACGTCAGAACGGTATTTCTTACAGCAAATTCATCAATGGCCTGAAAAAAGCCTCTGTTGAAATCGACCGTAAGATCCTGGCTGACATCGCCGTATTCGACAAAGTAGCGTTCACCGCTCTGGTCGAAAAAGCGAAAGCAGCTCTGGCATAAGCCAGTTGAAAGAGGGAGCTTGTCTCCCTCTTTTCGTTTCAACACCATCAATACATTGACTTTTATCGGCGCAGGCTTTTCAATACAGGTCTGACGTTTCTTACCAGACAAGGTAATGCAAGCATGAATGCTGCTATTTTCCGCTTCTTTTTTTACTTTAGCACCTGAACTCAGGAGGCTAGCGCGTGAAAGAAGAAACGGAAAACAGCGCCAGAAAGCCTCCCCTGTGGAGGCTTTTTTCGTATATGGATTCGGAATATTAATTTCACTATAACCGGTGTCTGCACCGACATAATGAGGAAAACCATGTCACATCTCGCAGAGCTGGTTGCCAGTGCCAAGGCAGCCATTAACGAGGCATCAGATGTTGCTGCGCTGGACAACGTCCGCGTGGAATACCTGGGTAAGAAAGGGCATCTGACCCTGCAAATGACCACCCTGCGTGAGTTGCCGCCGGAAGAGCGTCCGGCAGCCGGTGCGGTCATCAACGAAGCGAAAGAGCAGGTACAGCAGGCGCTGAATGCGCGCAAAGCCGAACTGGAAGGGGCGGCGCTGAATGCTCGTCTGGCTGCAGAGACCATCGACGTCTCGCTGCCGGGTCGCCGCATTGAAAATGGCGGCCTGCATCCGGTCACCCGCACCATCGACCGTATTGAAAGTTTCTTCGGTGAGCTCGGCTTTACCGTGGCGACGGGCCCGGAAATCGAAGACGATTACCACAACTTCGATGCGCTGAATATCCCGGGTCACCATCCGGCGCGCGCTGACCACGACACTTTCTGGTTCGATGCCACTCGCCTGCTGCGCACCCAGACCTCCGGCGTGCAGATCCGCACCATGGAAAACCAGCAGCCGCCGATCCGTATTATCGCGCCGGGACGCGTCTATCGTAACGACTACGATCAGACCCACACCCCGATGTTCCACCAGATGGAAGGTCTGATCGTTGATAAAAACATCAGCTTCACCAACCTGAAAGGAACCCTGCACGATTTCCTGAACAACTTCTTTGAAGAAGATCTGCAGGTACGCTTCCGTCCGTCTTACTTCCCCTTCACCGAACCGTCCGCGGAAGTCGACGTGATGGGTAAAAACGGCAAATGGCTGGAAGTGCTGGGCTGCGGGATGGTGCACCCGAACGTGCTGCGCAACGTGGGTATCGATCCGGAAGTGTATTCCGGCTTCGCCTTTGGCATGGGCATGGAGCGTCTGACCATGCTGCGCTATGGCGTCACCGATCTGCGCGCGTTCTTCGAAAACGATCTGCGTTTCCTCAAACAGTTTAAATAAGGGCAGGACAGAACAATGAAATTCAGTGAACTGTGGTTACGCGAGTGGGTTAACCCGGCGATCGACAGCGAAGCGCTTTCCGATCAGATCACCATGGCGGGCCTCGAAGTGGACGGCGTTGAGCCGGTTGCCGGCAGCTTCAACGGCGTCGTTGTTGGTGAAGTCGTGGAGTGCGGTCAGCACCCGAACGCCGACAAACTGCGCGTCACTAAAGTCAACGTCGGCGGCGAACGCCTACTGGACATCGTCTGCGGCGCGCCAAACTGCCGTCAGGGGCTGAAAGTCGCCGTGGCGACCATCGGCGCCGTGCTGCCGGGCGATTTTAAAATCAAGGCTGCGAAGCTGCGCGGCGAACCGTCAGAAGGGATGCTGTGCTCCTTCTCCGAGCTGGGCATTTCCGACGATCATAGCGGAATTATCGAGCTGCCGGCGGATGCGCCGATCGGTACCGATATTCGCGAATACCTTAAGCTAGACGATAACACCATCGAGATCAGCGTCACCCCGAACCGCGCCGACTGCCTGGGCATCATCGGCGTCGCGCGCGACGTGGCCGTGCTGAACAAGGCGCCGCTGAAGGCGCCGGAAATCACCCCGGTTGCCGCCACCATTGACGATGTGCTGCCGATTCAGGTTGACGCCCCGCAGGCGTGCCCGCGCTATCTGGGCCGCGTGGTGAAAGGCATCAACGTCAAAGCGCCGACGCCGCTGTGGATGAAAGAGAAACTGCGCCGCTGCGGGATCCGCTCCATCGACGCGGTGGTTGACGTAACCAACTATGTGCTGCTTGAGCTGGGCCAGCCGATGCACGCCTTTGACCGCGACCGTATCGAAGGCGGGATCGTGGTGCGCATGGCGAAAGAGGGCGAAACCCTGGTCCTGCTTGATGGCTCCGAAGCGAAGCTCGACAGCGATACCCTGGTCATTGCTGACCACAACAAAGCGCTGGCAATGGGCGGGATCTTCGGCGGGGAGCACTCCGGCGTTAACGACGAAACCCAGAACGTGCTGCTGGAGTGTGCCTTCTTCAGCCCGCTGTCTATCACCGGCCGCGCGCGCCGTCACGGCCTGCACACCGATGCCTCTCATCGCTATGAGCGCGGCGTCGATCCGGCCCTGCAGTATAAAGCGCTGGAGCGCGCCACGCGTCTGCTGATCGACCTCTGCGGCGGCGAAGCCGGCCCGGTGATCGACGTGACCAACGAAGAGACTCTGCCAAAACGCGCCACCATCACTCTGCGTCGTAGCAAACTGGATCGCCTGATTGGCCACCATATCGACGACGCGCAGGTTACCGATATTCTGCAGCGCCTCGGCTGCGAAGTGACGGTGGGTGAAGGCGAATGGCAGGCGGTGGCCCCGAGCTGGCGTTTCGACATGGAGATCGAAGAGGATCTGGTCGAGGAAGTGGCTCGCGTTTATGGCTACAACAACATTCCTGATGAGCCGGTGCAGGCGGGTCTGATCATGGGTACCCACCGTGAAGCCGACCTGTCGCTGAAGCGGGTGAAAACGCTGCTGAATGACAAAGGCTATCAGGAAGTGATCACCTACAGCTTCGTCGACCCGAAAGTCCAGCAGCTGATCCACGCCGGTGAAGAGGCGCTGATCCTGCCAAGCCCGATCTCCAGCGAAATGTCGGCGATGCGCCTGTCGCTGTGGACTGGCCTGCTGGGGACCGTGGTCTACAACCAGAACCGTCAGCAGAGCCGGGTACGCATCTTTGAGAGTGGTCTGCGCTTTGTGCCGGACACCAACGCGCCGCTGGGCATTCGGCAGGATGTGATGCTGGCCGGGGCCATCTGCGGCAACCGCTACGAAGAGCACTGGACACTGGCGAAAGAGACGGTCGATTTCTATGATCTGAAAGGCGATCTGGAAGCCGTTCTGGATTTAACCGGAAAATTAGCGGATATCGAATTCCGTGCTGAAGCGACCACCGCGCTGCATCCGGGGCAATCCGCAGCGATTTATCTTAAAGGTGAACGCATTGGTTTCATTGGGGTTGTTCATCCTGAGCTGGAACGTAAACTGGATCTGAACGGTCGCACTCTGGTGTTTGAACTGGAGTGGAACAAGCTCGCAGACCGCGTGGTGCCTCAGGCGCGCGATATTTCCCGCTTCCCGGCGAACCGTCGCGACATCGCGGTGCTGGTCGCGGAAAACGTGGCTGCCGCCGATGTTTTAGCCGAATGTAAGAAAGTTGGCGTAAATCAGGTAGTTGGCGTAAACTTATTTGACGTGTACCGTGGTAAAGGTGTGGCGGAAGGGTATAAGAGCCTTGCGATTAGCCTGATCCTGCAGGATACCAGCCGTACACTCGAAGAAGAGGAGATTGCCGCTACCGTTGCCAGATGTGTAGAGGCATTAAAAGAGCGATTCCAGGCATCATTGAGGGATTGAACCTATGGCGCTTACAAAAGCTGAAATGTCAGAATATCTGTTTGATAAGCTTGGGCTTAGCAAGCGGGATGCCAAAGAACTGGTCGAGTTGTTTTTCGAAGAGATCCGTCGTGCTCTGGAAAACGGAGAACAGGTCAAACTCTCCGGGTTCGGCAACTTCGATTTGCGGGATAAAAACCAACGCCCGGGACGTAACCCGAAGACGGGGGAGGATATTCCCATTACAGCCCGGCGCGTGGTGACCTTCAGACCCGGTCAGAAGCTGAAAAGCCGTGTCGAAAACGCGTCGCCTAAAGACAAATAATCTGAACTAATTAAAAAGGCCGCATCGCGGCCTTTTTCTTTTCTGTCGAAACTTACGCTTTAACGGCAGTGAGCATGATCTCCACCAGGATTTCTGGTCGCGCCATCTCCGCCTGCACGGCCGCTCGCGCCGGGCTATGGCCGTCCGGCATCCACTCCACCCACGCCTCATTGAACGCAGCAAAGTCACGTTCGATATTTTTCAGCCAGATCTGCGCGGAGAGAATGTGCCGCTTATCGCTCCCGGACTCTGCCAGCAGGGCGTCGATCTTCTCCAGCACTTCGCGGGTCTGCAAGGTGATCTCCTCCTCGTTGCTTTTCGGCGTCTGTCCGGAGAGGAACAGCAGATTGCCATACTCAACGCTGGCGGAAAGACGAGGTTGTGGATGATTGCGAATAATTGTCATGCGGTTTGTTTCCATGTGAGACCTTCTAAAGAAATGTCTGGCATCTGATTGTCGATTAACGCGCCCAGCACCACCGCGCTGCCGGCGGCGAGGGTAAAGCCGAGGCTTCCCTGGCCGAGGTTCATCCACAGGTTGGGGTAGCCGGCGCGTCCCAGCAGCGGTGGGCCGGCTGGCGTTGAGGGGCGCATGCCGGTCCAGGCTTCGGCCTTGTCCAACCCCTCGAGTTCGGGAAAGCTACGGGCGACGATGCTCTTCAGCGCCTGAATGCGGCTTTCGCGCAGTTCGTCGCCGTCGTAGCCGATGTCCACCATCGCTGCGATGCGCAACTGCTGGCCAAGGCGGGCATAGACAATTTTGTGCCCATAGTCGGTAACGCTGATGTCCGGCGCAATGCCCGTCTGTTGGGGATAGGGAAGGGTCAGGCTATACCCCTTCAGGGCGCAGAGCGGCACGCGAACGCCCAGATGTCCCAGCAGCGGGCCGCTGCCGTTTCCGGCGGCGACGACATACTCATCGCCGGTGATGCTCCCGCGGCTGGTCTCCAGGGCGCTGACGCGTCCGCCGCGCTTAGTGAGCTGCAGCACCTCACAGTGGGTCAGCAGGCTGAAGCGGCTGCTGGCGGTGAGCTTGTCGAGCAGCGCAAGGCAAAACTGATGGCAATCCGCCGTTTCATCCCCCGGCGAATAAATGCCGCCCTGTAGCGAAGGGCTGATATGTTTTAGCGCCGGCTCCAGCCGCAGGCAGGCTTCAGCATTCAGCACCTGCTGATATTGAGGATCTATCCCTTTTGCCGCTTTAGTAAAATCGTATTCCCGGCGATGGATAATTAATTTTCCGCTGCGTCGCCAGTGAAAATCGGCAAGCCTATCCTCTTCCCGCCACGACTGCATAACCTGCCGGCTGAGCAGCGACAGACGCAATATATGGTCGCCGTTTATTTTATTGGTCTGGCTATTACAGGCGCGCAGGAACTGCAGCAGCCAGCGCCACTGCTGAAAAGAGATATTGAGACGCATATTGAGCGGCGAATCGGCTTTACCCATCCATCTCATCCCCTGCAGGGGAACGCCGCTGTCGGCAAGGGGAGCGACGTAGCGGTAACTTAATTGTCCGCCGTTGGCAAAACTGGTGGCGCTGGCCGGTTCGCCATTGCGCTCCAGTAATTGCACCTGATGGCCGCGCTTAATCAGTTCCCAGGCCGTGGCCAGACCGACCACGCCGCCGCCGATAATGACAATGCGTTTGTTCATAACCCGATATATCCACCGCTGATCAATTTATCGGGTTATGTCAAAGCATTTACCCCAGCGGCGCAATTGACTTTTTATGGTCAGGGTATAACCGCAGGTTAATCTCCTTGAGCTGCTGGCGCAGGCGCTGGCAGAGAAAATCGACGAACTTTTGCGCCATCGGGCTCAGGGAAACGTCGGCCCGCCGTAACAGGCAGAGGTTAATCGCGATCGGCGGCGTAATGGGATGGATCATCTCGGGAGAAAGGTTGTGCTGGGCGGAAAAGATATCGGTAATGCTGCAGCCCATGCCGCGCTTCACGAACTCGGTGGCCATATAGTAGGTCTGGACGTTTAGCCGGGTAGTGGAAAAGTCGCGACGGGTGGCGATGGCGGCGGAGAGCGAGTGCGGCCCCGGCGAGATCCACCGCTGCTGGTCGATCTCGCTGATGTCCACCGCACCCTGACGATAATGACGGTCGATATACACCAGCGGCACTTCGGCAATCAGGGTGGTAAGGATCTCTCCCTGCTGCACCGGCTGCAGCGTCAGCGCTAAATCTATCTCGCGTAAATCCAGTTTTCTAACCAGCGTCTCGGTGTGTTCTGTGGTGAGCGTCATTACCAGGTTGCTGTTTTGTTGATAAAAATCGGTCACCAGCTCCGGTACCAGGCTTAACCCCAGGCTTGGCAGGCAGCCTAAGGTGATTTTGGCACGCGGATCGCGGGCCAGGTTATCGGCCAGCAGGCGCAGGTTATCGAGGTCCTGATAAATAGTCTGCGCTTTTTCGAAAAGTGTGATCGCCTCGCTGGTCGGCAGCAGCTTGCCGCGCACCCGCTGAAAGAGGGTAAAGCCCAGCTTCAGCTCGGCGCTTTTTAACGCTTTGCTGGCCGCTGGCTGGGAGATATTGAGCGATTCCGCTGCCCGTGACAGAGAGCCGCAGGTCATGACGGCATAGAAGATTTCCAGATGACGCAGTTTCATGAACAGTTAACTCAGGGTTATAGCCTACCGATAAAAAGTCATTTTCTACTAACACTAAGTTAACATAAATTTAATCACCAATCAGCGCATTGGTTACATATTGTGCTGCTGGCCCCGCCTGATGGCGGAATAAAACGCTCTCAGAATCGTTTCCTTTGTACCCCACCAGACCCTCAGGCCGCGGCCAATAATGAAAAAGAGGGAGGATATTTTCTGAGCAGGCCCCAATACACCACCTGACCTTTACGGTCGGATTGATTGGCATTAAGGAGTGTTATGAGTGACTCAACGCTCGCAGGCAATACGCCTGTCAGACGAAATATCACGCGAAAAAACGTTATTACCGGTCTGTTATTGCTGCTGTTCGTGTTGATTGCGCTGTGGTGCCACGGTCGACCGGGCAGCGAGCTTGGCCTGCTGGGATTTACGCCGCTGGTGGCGTTAGCGATATTATCGCTGATCGGCGTCGATATTGTGCTGGCGGTCATCTCCTCGATTATTATCGCCATGATCATGACCTCGACCGGTCTGCAGGAAATGGGCGTGATGTTGGCGAAATCCACCGGGTCATTTATTGCCACCGTCGGGCTTATCATTATGCTCGGCGCCGGCGTGGGGGAGGTAGCCACCCGCACCGGTGCGGCGGTTGAGCTGGTGAAATTCGTGGTCCACCGTATTGGGCTGTCGAGCCAGACGCGGGTCAAGTTCGGCATTGTGGTGTCATCGATTTTAATTTGCGGTTCGCTGGGCACCATGGCCGGCGGCAACGCGATTATTGTCGCAGTGATTATCCCCGTAGCGGCGGCGGTACGCTTAACGCCGCCGACGGTGGCCGCGCTGATGATGACCGCCGGTTCCGTTGGACTCTTTACCGGGCCCTTCACT
This sequence comes from Klebsiella pneumoniae complex sp. WS1778, assembly GCF_049472055.1. Taxonomy (NCBI): domain Bacteria; kingdom Pseudomonadati; phylum Pseudomonadota; class Gammaproteobacteria; order Enterobacterales; family Enterobacteriaceae; genus Klebsiella; species Klebsiella pneumoniae complex sp. WS1778. Next base: position 1,243,189 of record NZ_JBKGTJ010000001.1, on the reverse strand, counting down.
CCCAGTACCGTGACGATCCTCAGCCTTGGCGGACTGAGCTATCCGGATTATCTGCTGTATGTCGGCCTGCCGATGAGCGCCGTCACCCTGTTAGCCGGCTGGATCATGGCGGGACGGATCCAGAAGATGACCGAAGGCAAACTGCGCTATGAGGTCGATCTCTCGGAAAAGCCGCAAGAGGAACTTAACGCCGCGCAGCAGCGCCGGCGTAAATTAAGCGCGCTGGCTTTCGCCGCGACCATCATCGTGATGGCGGTAGTTGGAGTGGTGATTAAAGCCGGCTTTAGCTTTGCAATTATCGTCATGCTGCTGGTGGCGCTGATGACCGGGCTGGTGGGCGGCCTGCGGCCGACGCAGATCCTGCAGGCGCTCTATCACGGCTGCGGTCGTCTGGTGTGGATGTTTATTCTCTACTGGCTGTACAACCCGATCCTTGAGCTGATGGATGGCCTGCACGCCTATCAGGGGCTGCTGGAGTATACCCAGCCGTTGCTGGAGGGGATCTCCCCGGCCTGGCTGTGCTTTAGCATCTTCGCGTTCAATATTATCGGCCATGTGCCTGGCGCGGCGGTGGCCCAGATGACCTTTACTCATAAAATCTTTGGCCCAATGCTGATGGCCGCCGGCGTGCCGCCGCAGGGGACCACCGCGGTGCTGCTGGCCTCGTCTCAGGTGGACTGGTTCGGGCCGTTCCCCTCATCGGACATGTTCGGCCAGATGGGGCTGGCACAGTCTACACATCTGAAATACATGCTCTATAACGGCTGGGCAATCGTGGTGGCGAACATCATTCTCTTCGCGCTGCTGTTTCAGATCCTGGTGTAAAGCGGGATGGTCGACGCGGGGGAGCCTCCTCCGCGTCGACGTTTGGCCGTGAGGTTTTCCTTTTCTCACCGCGACAGCCACCGTAAAATCAGCCTCTTGTTCCCAGTGCGTAATGGAATCTATGCTGACTCTCGCCCATCTCCAACAGCGCCGCAGCCGGCGTTGGCTCTTTGGTTTAACGCTGTTGCTGCTGGTCACCCTGCTGATCAGTCTGTGCGCGGGGGATCAATGGATCCCGCCCGGCGAGTGGTTCAGCGCCAAGGGGCAGCTGTTTATCTGGCAGATCCGCCTGCCGCGGACCCTGGCGGTGCTGCTGGTGGGGGCGGCGCTGGCGCTCTCCGGGGCGATAATGCAGGCGCTGTTTGAAAATCCGCTGGCGGAACCGGGTCTGCTGGGCGTCTCCAACGGCGCGGGCGTCGGGCTGATTGCCGCCGTCCTGTTGGGCAAAGGCCTGTTACCAGGCTGGGCGCTTGGGCTGTGCGCGATCCTTGGCGCGCTGCTGATCACCTTTATTCTGCTGCGTTTCGCCCGCCGCCATCTTTCCACCAGCCGTCTGCTGCTGGCGGGGGTGGCGCTGGGCATCATCTGCAGCGCCCTGATGACCTGGGCGGTGTACTTCTCCACCTCTTTTGACCTGCGGCAGCTGATGTACTGGATGATGGGCGGGTTTGGCGGCGTCGACTGGCAGCAGCTGTGGCTGATGATAGCCCTCCTGCCGGTGCTCTGCTGGGTCTGTCTGCAGTCACAACCCCTGAATTTACTGGCGCTGGGCGAAGTCTCCGCCCGTCAGCTCGGGCTGCCGCTGTGGCTGTGGCGCAAGCTGCTGGTGGTGGCGACCGGCTGGATGGTCGGCGTGAGCGTGGCGCTGGCGGGGGCGATTGGCTTTATCGGCCTGGTGATCCCGCACATTCTGCGGCTATGCGGCTTGAGCGATCACCGGGTGTTGCTCCCGGCCTGCATGCTGGCGGGGGCAAGCGCTTTGCTGGGGGCGGATATTATCGCCCGGCTGGCGCTTTCCGCCGCTGAGCTGCCGATTGGCGTGGTGACGGCGACGCTGGGCGCGCCGGTCTTTATCTGGTTGCTGCTGCGCTCGCGGTGACGGGGATAGCGCGACGCCGTCTGCAGGGACGGCGCCGGCTCGGGCTTACCAGCCTTTGATCGCGTCGCCTTTGTAGACTTCCTTCGCTTTTTCCGCGACTTCACTGGTCTGGAAGGCGGCTTTCAGTTCCTGAATTTTCTTGCTGTCCTTGTTATCCTCGCGGGCGACGATCGCATTCACGTAAGGGGAATCCGGTCCCTCCATAAACAGGCCGTCGCGGGCGGCCGACAGGCCGGCCTGGGCGGAGAAGTTGGTGTTAATGATTGACAGGCTGACGTTCGGGTCATCCAGAGTACGAGTCAGCTGCGGGGTATCCACCTCCACAATTTTCAGCTGTTTTGGGTTGTCGATGATATCCAGCGTGGTGGGTAAATAGCCGACGCCCGGTTTCAGCTTGAGCAGTCCCTGCGCCTGAAGCAGCAGCAGGCTGCGGCCCAGGGTGGTGGTTTCATTAGAGATGGTCACTGTCGCCCCCTCAGGGAGCTCGCTGATATTTTTGATACGATGTGAATAGGCGGCGATAGGGAAGACAAAGGTTTTACCCACCACCGCGAATTTATAGCCGCGCTCCTTCGACTGCGCCTCAAGGTAAGGCAGGGTCTGGAAGGCGTTGGCATCCACATCTTTGTTGTTCAGCGCTTCGTTAGGCAGCACGTAATCATTGAAGGAGACCACTTCGACGTCGAGGTGATATTTATCCTTCGCTACCTGCTCCACTACTTTCCAGATGGCTTCGTCCGGCCCGGTATTGATAGCGACTTTCACTTTATTATCTTCATCCGGAGAGCAGGCGCTCAGCAGGGCGACAGAGGCGGCGATTAACGCCAGGCTAAACAACTTCTTCATCAATAAAACTCTCTTAAATTAACAAGTAACAAAACCATATTACATTCATGGAACACTGTACACGGAAATGGTTGCCTGCCCAATTGAGAGGATTTCATGTTGTCGACGGGCAGCGAAGCGCTGTTACATCATGCGACAACTCGCGGGGATTGGCAGTAGAATGGCGGGCGCTGAATCCGCTACAGTAGATAGGGATCACCTTCACCGGAAACCGGTTTATCCATTGAGGACAGGCTATGCAACATGACATTCTGAATACCGAAGTGACGACCATTGATGGCGAGAAAACCACCCTGGCATCCTTTGCCGGCAAGGTACTGCTGATCGTCAATGTGGCCTCCAAATGCGGCCTGACGCCGCAGTACGAGCAACTGGAGGACCTGCAAAAGCAGTTTGCCGGCGAGGGCTTCAGCGTCCTGGGCTTCCCCTGCAACCAGTTCCTCGGCCAGGAGCCGGGCAGTGAAGAAGAGATTAAGACCTTCTGCAGCACCACCTACGGCGTCACCTTCCCGCTGTTCAGCAAGATTGACGTCAACGGCGAACATCGCGCGCCGCTCTATCAAAAGCTGGTTGCCGCCGCGCCGAAGGCGGTGGCCCCGGAAGGCAGCGGTTTTTATGAGCGGATGGCCAGCAAGGGCCGGGCGCCGCTGTACGTGGACGACATTCTGTGGAATTTCGAAAAATTCCTCGTCGATCGCCAGGGCAACGTCATTCAGCGCTTCTCTCCGGACATGACGCCGGACGATCCGCAGCTGGTGGCGGCGATTAAAGGAGCGCTGGCGAAATAATGTCGTTTCTGATGCAGCTACAGGATGTAGAAGCGGCGGGGCGTTTGGCCCCGTTTTCTGCGGCCTTTCGCGCCGGGGAGATCGTCCACCTGGTGGGGCCTAACGGCGCAGGGAAGAGCACGCTGCTGGCCCGCATGGCGGGACTGTCCGACGGCCCCGGTACGATTCATTTTAACGGACGACGGCTTGACGAGTGGCCGGCGACGGAGCTGGCGCGCCGTCGCGGATATCTGTGTCAACACCAGACCCCGCCGTTCGCCATGCCGGTGTGGCACTACCTGGCGCTGCATATGCAGCAGCAGGGTGATAGCGCCCGTCTGAGCGATATCGCGGCCCGGCTTGGTCTGGACAATAAGCTGGGCCGTCCGGTCAATCAGCTGTCGGGCGGCGAGTGGCAGCGCGTGCGGCTGGCGGCAGTGATCCTGCAGATCGATCCCTTAAGCAATCCCATGGGTCAACTGCTGCTGCTGGATGAGCCGATGAACAGTCTGGATGTGGCCCAGCAGGCGGCGCTGGATCGGCTGTTACGCGAGCTAAGCGCGGCGGGAATTGCGGTGGTGATGAGCAGTCACGATCTCAACCACACTTTGCGCCATGCCGGACAGAGCTGGCTGCTCTGCCAGGGGGAAGCCATCGCCTGCGGGGAGACCGCCGAGGTGCTGAATGAGGAAAATTTAACCGCCGCCTATGCGATCCCGTTCCAGCGCGTGGAGGTGGCCGGTCATATTATGCTCATCGCGTCACAGTAGCACGCAGTTATCTTGTCACTATATTGATAAACAAGCTAAATTATTGCGATAAAGAGACTAGGGACAGAGGGATCATCTGAAATGCGCTTCTGGTTCATGTTGGCGGCGGCGTTAATTTTAGCCGGCTGCAGCAGCCATCGGGCACCGCCGCCGAATCCTCGGCTGGCTGACTCCATTACGGTGGTGGCGAATCTGAACGAGCAGCTGCGCAGCTGGCGCGGCGCACCGTATCGCTACGGCGGCATGACGCCGCGCGGCGTCGACTGCTCCGGCTTTGTGGTGCGCACGTTTCGCGATAAATTTGCCCTCCAGCTGCCGCGCGAAACCCGCGAGCAGGCGGAAATCGGTACCCGGATTGATAAGCGCGATCTGCTGCCTGGCGATCTGGTGTTCTTCAAAACCGGCTCAGGCGAAAGCGGCCTGCACGTCGGCATCTACGATACCGATAACCAGTTTATACATGCCTCCACCAGTCAGGGCGTCACCCGTTCCTCGCTGGATAACGTCTACTGGAACAAAAAGTTCTGGCAGGCGCGGCGTATCTGACGTCATTCAGCGGCCTGAGGGAAGCGAGCGCTTCCCTTTTTTATGCCGATAACCCTGCACTCCGCCCGTGTTAATCCGCTGTTCCAGGCACTACACTGGAGAGAGGAGGAACCATGACCCTTTCTTTTACCACCCACTGGCGGGATGAACTGCCGGACTTTTACACTTCCCTGTCACCAACGCCGCTGGATAACGCCCGACTTATCTGGCGCAACGCCCCGCTGGCGCAACAGCTGGGCGTCCCTGACGCGCTGTTTGCGCCTGAAAGCGGGGCCGGCGTCTGGGGCGGGGAAGCGCTGCTCCCGGGCATGTCCCCGCTGGCGCAGGTATACAGCGGCCATCAGTTTGGCGCCTGGGCCGGCCAGCTGGGCGACGGCCGTGGGATCCTGCTCGGCGAGCAGCAGCTGGCGGATGGCCGTCGTTACGACTGGCATCTGAAAGGCGCCGGCCTGACCCCCTATTCGCGGATGGGAGACGGCCGCGCCGTGCTGCGCTCGACGATCCGGGAAAGTCTGGCGTCAGAGGCGATGCACGCCCTGGGGATCCCGACGACGCGCGCCCTGGCGATGGTGACCAGCGATACGCCGGTCTACCGCGAGCGCGTGGAGCCTGGCGCGATGCTGATGCGCGTGGCCGAGAGCCATGTCCGCTTTGGCCATTTCGAACATTTTTACTATCGTCGCGAGCCGCAGAAGGTCCAGCAGCTGGCCGACTATGTCATTCGCCACCACTGGCCGCAACTGCAGGATGAGGCGGACAAGTACCTGTTATGGTTCCGTGACGTTGTCACGCGTACCGCGCAGACCATCGCCAGCTGGCAAACCGTGGGCTTTGCCCATGGGGTGATGAATACCGACAACATGTCGATTCTCGGTTTGACCATCGACTACGGCCCGTATGGCTTCCTTGACGATTTTCAGCCGGACTTCATCTGCAACCACTCCGACTATCAGGGGCGCTACAGTTTTGAAAACCAGCCGGCGGTGGGGCTGTGGAATCTGCAGCGTCTGGCCCAGTCGCTGTCGCCGTTTATCAGCACCGAAGCGCTGAATGCGACGCTGGATGAGTATCAGCACGCCTTGCTGACCGCCTATGGCCAGCGGATGCGCGACAAGCTTGGCCTGTTCAGCCAGCAGAAAGGGGATAACGACCTGCTCGACGGTCTGTTTGCCCTGATGATCCGCGAAAGAAGCGACTATACCCGAACGTTCCGCCTGCTGAGCCACAGCGAACAGCTCAGCGCCGCCTCGCCGCTGCGCGACGAGTTTATCGACCGTGCAGCTTTCGACAGCTGGTTCGCCGGATATCGCGCGCGGCTGCGTGATGAACAGGTGGGGGATGCCCAGCGCCAGCAGCGGATGCAGGGCGTCAACCCGGCGCTGGTATTACGTAACTGGCTGGCGCAGCGGGCGATCGAGCAGGCTGAGGCTGGCGATATGGGGGAGCTGGAGCGTCTGCATGCCGCGCTGGCCGATCCCTTCACCGATCGCGAGGACGACTACGTCCGCCGGCCGCCGGACTGGGGGAAACGTCTGGAAGTCAGCTGCTCGAGCTAACTCGCCTCGCCCCGCGCACCGCGGGGCGACTATTTGGTCAGGATCAACTTCCCGGCGTGGGTCTGGCGCAGCAGATAGCGCTGGCCGCCATGCTCAATGACTACCCGTCCTTCGCTGCCTAACAGAACCCGACTGCTGATCTGTCTGTCCGTCGCCACGGGATAGGGGGCATTGTCTTTTGGTTTTTCAGCTGTGGCAGTGTTATCCATACGCGTCATAGCTCTCAAAATAAAAATCAAAGCAACAATGATAATCATTATCAATAATGTTGTTTTTGACGGCAAGCGTTATTTCTCGTGTTACCGAATTTGGTAGGGAATGTCAGAAGGGGTTCGCCCACCGCATGCGCGGCGGGCGGAGCGGTCACAGACGGGTGGCCGTGGCGGCCGCCAGCTCACTCAATAAACGTTCGCTGTCTTCCCAGCTCAGGCAGGGATCGGTGATCGACTGGCCCCAGGCCAGCGGCTGGCCGGGAACCACTTTCTGGGTCCCTTCCTGCAGGAAGCTCTCCGCCATAATGCCGGCGATGGCGGTAGAGCCCGCGCGAATTTGCTGACAGATATCGGCGCACACCTCCAGCTGACGGCGATGCTGCTTCTGGCAGTTGCCATGGCTGAAGTCGACCACCAGCTGCTCCGGCAGATCGAATTCCCGCAGCGCCTCGCCGGCGGCGGCGATGTCCTCGGCGTGATAGTTCGGCCGTTTGCCGCCGCGCATAATGATATGCCCGAACGGGTTGCCGCTGGTCTGGTAAATCGTCATCTGCCCTTGCTTGTCCGGGGAGAGGAACATATGGCTGGCGCGGGAGGCGCGGATGGCGTCCACGGCGATGCGCGTATTGCCGTCGGTGCCGTTTTTAAACCCGACCGGGCAGGAGAGCGCCGAAGCCATTTCACGGTGGATCTGACTTTCAGTGGTGCGCGCCCCGATGGCTCCCCAGCTGATGAGATCGGCGATAAACTGACCGGTCACCATATCGAGAAACTCGGTGGCCGTCGGTACCCCCAACTCATTGACCTGCAGCAGCAGGCGCCGTGCCAGCTCAATCCCGTGGTTGACCCGGTAGCTGCCGTTGAGGTCCGGATCGGAGATTAAGCCTTTCCAGCCCACCACGGTACGGGGTTTTTCAAAGTAGGTGCGCATCACGATCTCCAGCTGCGGCTGGTATCGCTCGCGCATGGTCTGCAGGCGGCGGGCATACTCCATCGCCGCGTCGGTGTCGTGAATGGAGCAGGGGCCGATAATCACCAGCAGGCGGCGGTCTTCGCCGTTGAGGATTTTTTCAATTCGGCGACGGGAGGCCGAGACGTGGGCGGCCACGTCGGCCGTAACGGGATGGCGCTGGGCCAGCTCCGCGGGCGTTACCAGGCTTTCAATGCGCGCGGTACGCAATTCGTCTGTTTTATTCATTGGGGTCTCAAAAATCTGTTTCTTCGCCAGCGAAAATGCCGGGAAGTGATGCGCATCACGATAAACCAATCCCTGCTTATTGCAAGAGCAGGGCATGATCCTGTATAGGCCACGGGTGATAGCATAAACAAATTTTTAATAATGTACTAGTGTATTAGTACATTCTGCGATTCAGCCCCATGATGTCCATGATTTTTGTCGCTATTTCCTCAACGGAATAGTTGGTGCTGTTCAGGCAGGGGATTTTATTCTTGCGATACAGCGCCTCCACTTCGGTCACTTCCATCCGACACTGGCGCAGAGAGGCGTAGCGGCTGTTCTCCCGGCGCTCCTCGCGGATCGCCGCCAGACGCTCCGGATTGATGGTCAGGCCGAACATCTTATGCTGCAGGGGTTTCAGCGAGGCCGGCAGAACCAGATTGTCCATATCGTCGGCGATAAACGGATAGTTGGCGGCGCGAATGCCGTACTGCATGGCGAGGTACAGACTGGTGGGCGTCTTGCCGCAGCGCGACACGCCGAGGAGGATCACCTGCGCCTGGTCAAGGTTGCGCAGCGAGATGCCATCGTCATGGGCGAGGGTGTAATCGATGGCGGCGATACGCGCATCGTATTTGATCAGGTTCCCGGGGTTCAGGCCGTGGGTGCGGTGCGCCACCGGGGTCGGGTCGAGGTTGAGCTCCTGCTGCAGCGGGGCCACCAGCGCCTGAACGATATCCTGACAAAAGCCCTCGCTTTGCAGAATGATATCGCGGATCTCCGGAATGACGATGGAATAGAACACCAGCGGGCGGATGCCCGTTTGCTGATAAATCGCGTCGATCTGCTCTTTCACCGCCCGCGCGCGGCTGATATTTTCCACAAACGGCAGGGTCACGCTGCTGATGGCGACCGGGAATTGCGACATGACGGCATGTCCCAGCACCTCAGCCGTAATGGCGGTACCGTCAGAAATATAAAATACGTGGCGATCTACAGCACTTTCCATTTTGACCATCCGGTATAATGAGTTTAATTGCCTGAAAGCGGATATTAAATTTAAGCATATCCCTGTTTGATTTGTCTCTTGTTAAAATTGAAACGCTATTTTTGTTTTTTATGAAAAGGGTGGTTCATTTTCTTTTTTTTGCCGTTATTTCCAGCGTTTCTCGTCATAATTCCTAAAAATCATCAAGTTATCTATATCAGAGGAACAGTCCGAAAAAAGAAAAAATAATTTGCTTGAACGATTCACCGTTTTTTTCAGCACCATAAATATGTCAGGATAATCTTGCAGTCGATCGTGAAATTTTTTTCACTGGTATTAAATCACAAAAGGATTGTCTCGATGTCCAACAATGGCTCGTCACCGCTGGTGCTTTGGTATAACCAACTCGGCATGAATGATGTAGACAGAGTTGGGGGCAAAAATGCCTCCCTTGGTGAAATGATTACGAATCTGTCCGGTATGGGTGTTTCCGTACCTAACGGGTTTGCCACCACCGCTGATGCTTTCAACCAGTTCCTGGACCAAAGCGGTGTTAACCAGCGCATCTATGCGCTGCTGGATGAAACCGACATTGACGACGTTTCCGCATTAGCGAAAGCGGGCGCGCAGATCCGACAGTGGATCATCGATACCCCCTTCCAGAGCGAACTGGAAAACGCGATTCGCGATGCTTATGACCTGCTGTCCGCCGATGACGCCGAGGCCTCATTCGCCGTGCGCTCTTCCGCCACCGCGGAGGATATGCCGGACGCCTCCTTCGCCGGGCAGCAAGAGACATTCCTCAACGTGCAGGGCTTTGACGCCGTGCTCGTTGCCGTGAAGCACGTATTTGCTTCACTGTTTAACGATCGCGCGATCTCCTATCGCGTGCATCAGGGTTACGATCATCGCGGCGTGGCGCTCTCCGCCGGGGTGCAGAGGATGGTCCGCTCCGATCTGGCCTCCTCCGGCGTCATGTTCTCCATCGATACCGAATCCGGCTTTGACCAGGTGGTGTTTATCACCTCGGCGTGGGGTCTGGGCGAGATGGTGGTGCAGGGCGCGGTGAACCCGGACGAATTCTACGTCCACAAACCGACGCTGGCCGCTGGCCGCCCGGCGATCGTGCGCCGCACTATGGGCTCGAAAAAGATCCGCATGGTTTACGCGCCGACCCAGGAGCACGGCAAGCAGGTGCGTATCGAAGATGTGCCGCAGGCGCAGCGCGATATCTTCTCGTTAACCAACGAGGAGGTGCAGGAGCTGGCGAAGCAGGCGGTGCAGATCGAGAAGCACTACGGCCGTCCGATGGATATCGAGTGGGCGAAAGATGGCCACACCGGTAAGCTGTTTATCGTCCAGGCGCGTCCGGAAACCGTGCGTTCCCGCGGCCAGGTGATGGAGCGTTATACCCTCCACGCTCAGGGGCAGATCATCGCCGAAGGGCGCGCCATCGGCCATCGCATTGGCGCCGGTCCGGTGAAGGTGATCCACGATATCAGCGAGATGAACCGCATTGAGCCGGGCGACGTGCTGGTTACGGATATGACCGACCCGGACTGGGAACCGATCATGAAGAAAGCCTCGGCGATCGTCACCAACCGCGGCGGCCGTACCTGCCACGCGGCTATCATCGCCCGTGAGCTGGGTATTCCGGCGGTGGTCGGCTGCGGCGATGCCACCGATCGCATTCAGGAAAACCAGAACGTGACCGTCTCCTGCGCCGAAGGCGATACCGGCTATGTCTACGCCGAGCTGCTCGACTTCAGCGTCAAGAGTTCCAGCGTCGGCGACATGCCGGATCTGCCGCTGAAGGTGATGATGAACGTCGGCAACCCGGATCGCGCCTTCGACTTCGCCTGCCTGCCGAACGAAGGCGTGGGTCTGGCGCGGCTGGAGTTTATCATCAACCGCATGATTGGCGTGCACCCGCGCGCGCTGCTGGAGTTTGACGACCAGGAGCCGGGCCTGCAGAACGAAATCCGCGAGCTGATGAAAGGCTACGATTCGCCGAGAGAGTTCTACGTTGGCCGCCTGACCGAAGGGATCGCCACCCTTGGTGCCGCTTTCTATCCGAAACGGGTGATCGTGCGTCTGTCGGACTTCAAGTCGAACGAATACGCCAACCTGGTAGGCGGCGAGCGCTATGAGCCGGAAGAAGAGAACCCGATGCTCGGCTTCCGCGGTGCCGGACGCTACGTTTCCGAAAGCTTCCGCGACTGCTTCGCGCTGGAATGTGAAGCCATGAAGCGCGTGCGTAACGACATGGGGCTGACCAACGTTGAAGTGATGGTGCCGTTCGTCCGTACCGTTGCCCAGGCGAAAGCGGTGGTCGAAGAGCTGGAGCGTCAGGGGCTGAAGCGCGGCGAGAACGGGCTGAAGATCATTATGATGTGCGAGATCCCGTCGAACGCATTGCTGGCGGAGCAGTTCCTCGAATACTTCGACGGCTTCTCCATCGGTTCGAACGACATGACCCAGCTGGCGCTCGGTCTGGACCGCGACTCCGGCGTGGTCTCTGAGCTGTTTGATGAACGCAACGACGCGGTGAAAGCCCTGCTGTCGATGGCGATCCGCGCCGCGAAGCAGCAGGGTAAATACGTCGGCATCTGCGGCCAGGGGCCGTCTGACCATGAAGATTTTGCCGCCTGGCTGATGGAGGAGGGGATCGATAGCCTGTCCCTCAACCCGGACACCGTGGTGCAAACCTGGTTAGGTCTGGCGGAACTGAATAAATAAGTTCGCCCTGACAACACCGATCCCCGGCAGCGATGCCGGGGATTTTTTTTGCCTGTGTCAGAGCGCCAGGCAACGTGAGCGCAGGACAAAAAAAAGCCCATCGTGGGAGATGGGCAAAGACTACACACAGCAATTCGTTGTTTCACTCAGGGGATTTCCATGCTTATAAATCAAGGTGTTGATTTATAACCGTGAGCTAATAGTAGGCAGCGGGGCCTTTGCCGTCGATCAGATTCCTCTCAATAGTTAAATTGTTGTGAAGGTCCGGAAGGTGAAACGCGGGTGAGGGGCTTACAAGTCTGGCGTTGAGCCGGCGATCAATAAATTTTGCTTAACAATTGTGCTGGCGGGGAAACAGGCGGGTCTCCCCGCCTGACAATGCATTACTTGCGCCCGGCCTCCAGCTCGCTGAGCTCTTCGAGCACGACGTCGGGATCTTTCGGCGGCGGCGGCACTTCGTGCACCCAGGCGTCATACAGGCGCCAGGAGACGGCCAGCAGCACCGGACCGATAAACAGACCGATCATGCCGAAGGCGATCAGGCCGCCAATGACGCCGGTAAGAATGAGGATCATCGGCAGGTCGGCGCCCATGCGGATAAGCACCGGGCGGATAACGTTGTCCATGGTGCCGACCACGCAGCTCCACACCAGCAGCACGGTGCCCCAGGTGGTGTCCCCGCTCCAGTAAAGCCAGATAATCGACGGCACCAGAACCAGCAAAGGTCCGAGCTGGACCAGACAGGTAAAGATCATCACCACGGTCAGCAGAGCGGCGTAAGGCACGCCGGAGATGGCAAGGCCGATACCGCCCAGCACCGCCTGGGTGAGGGCTGTCACCACCACGCCCAGCGCCACGGCGCGCACGGCCTGGCCGGCCAGCAGCACGGCGGCGTCACCGCGTTTAGCCGCCAGGCGCGTGGCGAAATAGCGGAAACCGTAGGCCACCTGCTCACCGCGCCAGTAGAGCAACGCGCTGAACAGCAGCATCAAACCGCAGTAGACCAGAAGCTTGCCGATGTGCGCCGCCTGACCGACAAACCAGCTGGTAGTGGTGCCAATATAGGGGCGAACCTTGGCCATAATCGCCGAGCCGCCCATATCCAGCAGGCCATGCCAGGCGGAGTAGAGCTTATCGCCCACCAGCGGCACGCTGTTGAGCCAGGCGAAATCCGGCAGCGTCACATTTCCGCTGCTGATGAGTTTGATCAGCGGAACGCTGTTATCCACCAGGCTGTTGACCAGCAGAGCGATAGGAATAACGAATAGCAAAAACAGCAGCAGGGTCATCGCCAGCACCGCCAGCATCCGTTTGCCGAACAGCACACGCTGCAGACGCAGCAGCACCGGCCAGGTGGCGATCACCACGGTGCCGGCCCAGGCGAAGGACAGAATAAACGGCTGCACAACCCACAGGCAGGATATGATAATCAGGGCCAGGAACAGCACCGACAGCAGTATTTGCGGTATGTCCCGAGGCTGATGGGGGTTAATCATAGATAAATTTTACCTTTCCAGTCGCGCCAAAAAGCTGGCGCCGCGTAAATCCATGTACTGATAATAATATCAATAATTTTGCCGGGCTGATTTTGCACAGAAAACACGTGGGCGCATATGAAAAAAATGTGATAAAAAGTTGAATGCGCTACGCAAACGTTTAGTTAGCACCAACACAATATTTTCAAACACAACATAGTCAGGCAGGGTCAAGTGTGATGATCCCACAAATTTCTCAGGCGCCAGGGGTAGTTCAGCTGGTGCTGAATTTTTTGCAGGTACTGGAGCAACAGGGTTTTACCGGCGATACCGCCACCAGCTATGCCGACAGGCTGACGATGGCCACCGACAACAGCGTCTATCAGCTGCTGCCGGATGCGGTCCTTTTTCCACGTTCCACGGCAGACGTCGCGCTACTGGCGCGCGTCGCCGCCGAACCACGCTTTAAATCGCTGATCTTCACCCCGCGCGGCGGCGGCACCGGCACTAACGGCCAGGCGCTGAACGGCGGAATTATCGTCGATATGTCCCGCTATATGAACCGCATTATCGAAATCAACCCCGAAGAGGGTTGGGTGCGCGTTGAAGCCGGAGTCATCAAAGATCAGCTGAATCAGTTTCTCAAGCCCTATGGCTATTTCTTTTCCCCGGAGCTCTCCACCAGCAACCGCGCTACCCTGGGCGGGATGATTAACACCGACGCGTCCGGACAGGGATCGCTGGTGTACGGTAAGACGTCGGATCACGTGCTTGGCCTGCGGGCGGTGCTGATGGGCGGTGATATCCTCGATACCCAGGCGGTGCCGGTGGCGCTGGCGGAGACGCTGGGCAATACGCCCTCGACGATCGGCCGGATCTACAACACGGTCTACCAGCGCTGCAAGGCGCAGCGCGAGCTGATCATGGATAAGTTTCCCAAACTCAACCGCTTCCTCACCGGATACGATCTGCGCCACGTCTTTAACGATGAGATGAGCGAGTTCGACCTGACCCGGATTTTAACCGGTTCGGAAGGGACGCTGGCGTTTATCACCGAAGCGCGGCTGGATATTACCCGCCTGCCGAAGGTGCGCCGGCTGGTCAACGTCAAATATGACTCCTTTGACTCTGCGCTGCGTAATGCACCCTTTATGGTGGAAGCCAAGGCCCTGTCGGTGGAGACCGTCGACTCTAAGGTCCTCAATCTGGCGCGCGAGGATATCGTCTGGCACTCGGTGAACGAACTGATCACCGACGTACCGGATAAAGAGATGCTCGGGCTGAATATCGTCGAATTCGCCGGGGATGACGCGGCGCTGATTGACCAGCAGGTCACCACCCTGTGCCAGCGGCTGGACGAGCTGATGGCCCGCAGCGAGGCGGGAGTCATCGGCTGGCAGGTTTGTCACGATCTTGATGGCGTGGAGCGCATCTATGCCATGCGCAAGAAGGCGGTAGGCCTGTTGGGTAATGCTAAAGGTGCCGCCAAGCCGATCCCCTTTGCCGAGGATACCTGCGTCCCGCCAGAACACCTGGCGGATTATATCGTCGAGTTCCGCGCGCTGCTCGACAGCCACGGCCTGAGCTACGGCATGTTTGGCCACGTCGACGCCGGGGTGCTGCATGTGCGCCCGGCGCTGGACATGTGCGATCCGCAGCAGGAGGTGCTGATGAAGCAGATCTCCGACGATGTGGTGGCGCTGACGGCGAAGTATGGCGGCCTGCTGTGGGGGGAACATGGCAAAGGCTTTCGCGCGGAGTACAGCCCGGCCTTCTTTGGCGAGGCGCTGTACGGCGAACTTAGGAAGATCAAAGCGGTCTTCGATCCCGATAACCGCCTGAACCCAGGGAAAATCTGTCCTCCGGAAGGGGTCGACGCGCCGATGATGAAAGTCGATGCGGTGAAGCGTGGCACCTGGGATCGGCAGATCCCCATCGCGGTGCGCAGCAGCTGGCGCGGGGCGATGGAGTGTAATGGCAACGGGTTGTGCTTCAACTTTGACGTAAAAAGTCCGATGTGTCCGTCGATGAAAGTCAGCAACCAGCGCATCCACTCGCCGAAAGGGCGGGCGACGCTGGTCCGCGAATGGCTGCGTCTGCTGGCGGATCGCGGCGTCGATCCCAATCAGCTGGAGAAGGCGCTGCCGGAGCAGGGCGTTAGCCTGCGCTCGCTGGTGGCGCGCACCCGTAACAGTTGGCATGCGCGCAAAGGGGAATATGACTTCTCGCACGAGGTCAAAGAGGCGATGTCCGGCTGTCTGGCCTGCAAAGCCTGTTCGACCCAGTGCCCGATCAAAATCGATGTCCCGGAGTTCCGCTCGCGCTTCCTGCAGCTGTATCACAGCCGCTATCTGCGTCCGGTGCGGGATCATCTGGTGGCGTCGGTGGAGTCCTATGCACCGCTGATGGCCCAGGCGCCGAAGACCTTTAACTTCTTCATTAACCAGCCGTGGCTGAAAAAGCTGTCGGAGAAGCATATCGGGATGGTCGATCTGCCGCTGCTCTCGGCGCCGTCGCTGAAGCAGCAGATGGCCGGCCACCGCTCCGCCAATATGACCCTTGAGCAGCTCGAAGCGCTGAGCGACGAGCAGAAGGCGAAGATGGTGCTGGTGGTGCAGGATCCCTTCACCAGCTATTACGACGCTCAGGTGGTGGCTGACTTTATCCGTCTGGTCGAGGCCTTAGGCTATCAGCCGGTGCTCCTGCCGTTCTCGCCGAACGGCAAGGCGCAGCATATTAAAGGATTCCTGACCCGCTTCGCGCGCACCGCGCAGAAAACGGCAGACTTCCTTAACCGCGTGGCGCAGCTGGGTATGCCGCTGGTCGGCGTCGATCCGGCGCTGGTGCTTTGCTACCGCGATGAATATAAGCAAACGCTCGGCGACAAGCGCGGCGATTTCCAGGTCATGCTGGTGCATGAGTGGTTGCCGAAGGCCCTGCCGACCGACGCCCGTCCCGATCTCGGCGGCGAGCCCTGGTACCTGTTCGGTCATTGTACGGAAGTGACCGCGCTGCCGGCGGCGACAAAGCAGTGGGCAGAGATTTTTGCCCACTTCGGCGCGAAGCTGGAAAACGTCAGCGTTGGGTGCTGCGGGATGGCAGGCACCTATGGTCATGAAGTGAAAAACCATGCCAACTCGCTGGCCATTTACGCGCTCTCCTGGCAGCAGGCGATGCAGCGGCTGCCGCGTAACCGCTGTCTGGTGACGGGCTACTCCTGCCGCAGCCAGGTGAAGCGCATTGAAGGCAGCGGCGTTCGCCACCCGCTGCAGGCGTTACTGGAGATAATCGGATGATTTGGAAACGTCAGACCACGCTGGAGCAGCTCAACCGGCTCGGTGAGGGAAACATGGTAGGGCTGTTGGATATTCGCTTTGAGACGTTTACCGACGATACGCTGGAGGCCACCATGCCGGTGGATGGCCGCACCCAGCAGCCGTTTGGTCTGCTGCACGGCGGGGCGTCGGTGGTGCTGGCGGAGACGCTGGGGTCGGTGGCGGGTTATCTGTGCAGCGAAGGCGAACAGAAGGTGGTGGGGCTGGAGGTTAACGCCAACCACATCCGTTCAGCGCGTGGGGGCCGGGTGCGGGGCGTGTGCAAAGCGCTGCACGTCGGGACTCGCCATCAGGTCTGGCAAATTGAAATCTTCGACGAACAGTCGCGATTGTGCTGTTCATCGCGGCTAACCACCGCGGTAATATAAACCGTAAGGGGGAGGCGAATAGCCTCCCTTTTTTCAAGGTAATAAGCGGCAAAGGGCCTGGCAGCGCGAGAGATGGCGTGAGAACACTACCGCGCAGCGGCAAGAAATTATCTAATAAATAGATTATTACCGATCCAATCTCGTTATATATGCTACTCTTTTCAATACGAAATGCATAAAGGTAACAAGAGGACGGTTAACCATGGGTATTCTTTCCTGGATCATTTTTGGACTTATTGCCGGTATTTTAGCCAAGTGGATTATGCCGGGGAAAGACGGCGGCGGGTTTATTGTAACCATTATTCTGGGGATCATCGGCGCCGTGGTCGGCGGCTGGATCAGTACCTTCTTTGGTTTTGGCAAAGTCGACGGGTTTAATTTCGGCAGCTTCGTGGTGGCGGTAATCGGTGCGCTGGTTGTGCTGTTTATCTACCGTAAAGTGCGCAGCTAATTCTCTGCATTCTGTTTTATTCAAGTTAACAAAAGCTGCCGCTTATCGCGGCAGCTTTTTTATTATCGCAGGACTCAGGCAGCGTACCCACGCCAGGGCTACTGCCCGTCGGCATCCTCCGCAACCGGCACCACCTCCACGTGAACTTCGTAGTGCTTCGCCTGACCGGTCGGGATCAGGGCGGTTAGTTTGTTAATGGTTTCCGCCGGCGTATCGGTCGCGACCGTTGCTGAAAACAGCACCGGCTTGCGCGGCGGAAACGGTGGCGGGAACGGCGGCAGGGGACCATGACCCATCTCCAGCGGAGGACGGCCGCCGTTGTCGACAGCGGGCGTCGGAGCGTCGGTTTTATCAGCCGCAAAAGCGCTGGCGGCGGCCACGGCAGCAATAGCGAACAGCGCAAAGAGAGCTTTTTTCATCTGGTTATCCTCGATAAGCAAGTGCATAAAGAGTAGAGGGCGGCGGCAGGCGGGACAATGCCGTGCGGCGCGAATCCTCTGAATCTCCTTTATTCCTCGCGAATGTGAAGGTCAGATGAGAGCGGGTGTCATTGTGTTCGGGAGCCTCTTAATTCAGCAGTACGCTCATAATCAGCAGCACGGCCATGCACATCGACATAATACTGATATCAACAATCATTCTTTACGACAAAAGCTCCAGCAAACGGGTACGGCGGCCAGGTCACAGCACGTATTATAGTGGTTAAAGATTGTACCCTGCATGCATTCCCTGGACAAACGATTATTAGCCTGGCGTTGCCTGAACTGCCGCGCCTGACCATGGCTTCATGATGATACCGCGAACCGCACCTTGCCCTTAGCGGAGCAACATGAGGATAGCTCATGTTGCAATGAATTTAAGTCGCTTTCCCTCCATCACCGACTCTGGCAAAAATAGACCCATTAACGAATCAACAACATTTACCGGTTGAAGCGCGCCAGGTCTGACTCTGCGTCGCCAGTGGAGAGTACTCCGCTTATTCCGCTTTATGCCCGACACCAGGATGGACAATCGCCATGAATAACGAATTTACCTATACGATTAAGCGCAGCCGGTTTGATGAAAATTATAACCCTGCGGAAAATACGCGTATTACCACCAATTTTGCCAATTTGGCGAGAGGGGAGAGCCGTCAGGACAATCTGCGCAATACGTTAATCATGATGAATAACCGGTTTAATACCCTGGCGCACTGGGATAATCCCTACAACGATCGCTATGCGGTGGAACTGGATATTATTTCTGTCGAGATGAATATTGCTGATGCCGCCAGTTTTCCGGTGATAGAGATCCTGCAAACGCATATTGTCGATAAAAAAACCGGTGAGCGCCATGCCGGTATCGTCGGCAATAACTTCTCTTCCTGGGTACGGGATTATGATTTTAGCGTGCTGCTGCTGGAGCATAATAAAGACCAGAGCCGCTTCAGCGTGCCCGAAAACTTTGGCGAGCTGCACGGCAATATCTTTAAGGATTTCGTGCAATCCAGCGCCTATAAGACCAGTTTCAGCAAGGCGCCGGTGATTTGTCTGAGCGTATCCAGCAAAGATGTTTATCGTCGCACCGGTAACGAACATCCGGTTCTCGGTATTGAATATGCCCAGGAAGGCGTCTCGCTGACCGAGCGCTATTTCAGCAAAATGGGGCTGCAGGTGCGCTATTTTATGCCGAAACACAGCGTCGCGCCGTTGGCCTTCTATTTTTCCGGCGATCTGCTCAGCGATTACACCAGCCTGGAGCTGATCGCGACCATCAGCACGATGGAGACGTTTCAAAAAATATATCGTCCGGAGATTTACAACGCGAATTCCGCGGCGGGGCAATACTATCAGCCCAATCTCAATCACCTGGATCATTCCGTCACCAAAATTGTGTATGACCGGGAAGAGCGCAGCCTGTTGGCGATAGAGCAGGGTAAATTTACACAACAACATTTTATCGACCCGCACAAGACGTTGCTTGAGCAATGGTCTGCTAACTTCGCGCGTTGCTAAACCAATATAAAAGGCTACTTATTATGAAAACATGGCTTCCGACCTCCACCGCTGGCAGTTTACCGAAACCTTCCTGGCTGGCGCAGCCAGAGACCCTGTGGTCGCCCTGGAAACTGTCCAGCGAAGAATTACTGGCCGGCAAGCGCGACGCCCTGCGTTTGTCCCTCGATGACCAGCTGCGGGCCGGGATCGATATTGTCAGCGACGGCGAGCAAACGCGGCAGCACTTTGTCACCACCTTTATTGAACACCTCAGCGGCGTTGATTTTGCCAAACGCGAGATCGTGAAAATTCGTAACCGCTATGAGGCCAGTGTTCCAACCGTGGTGGGCGCCGTAGAGCGCCAGAAACCGGTCTTCGTTGAGGACGCGCGCTATCTGCGTCAGCTCACCAGTCAGCCGATTAAATGGGCGCTGCCGGGCCCAATGACCATGATCGACACACTGTATGACAACCACTATAAAAGTCGGGAAAAGCTGGCCTGGGAGTTCGCCAAAATCCTCAATCAAGAAGCGAAAGAGTTAGAGGCTGCCGGGGTCGATATTATTCAGTTCGATGAGCCGGCCTTCAACGTCTTCTTCGATGAGGTGAACGACTGGGGGATCGCCGCGCTGGAACGAGCCACCGAAGGGCTGAAGTGCGAGACGGCGGTGCATATCTGCTACGGCTACGGCATCAAGGCCAATACCGACTGGAAAAAAACGCTGGGCTCAGAGTGGCGTCAGTATGAGGAGGCCTTCCCGCAGCTGCAGAAATCGTCCCTCGATATTATCTCTCTCGAGTGCCACAACTCGCGGGTACCGATGGATCTGCTGGAGTTGATCCGCGGTAAAAAGGTGATGGTCGGGGCGATCGATGTCGCCAGCCATGCGATTGAAACTCCGGAAGAGGTGGCTGCTACCCTGCGCAAGGCGCTGGCGTTCGTCGATGCCGACAAGCTCTACCCCTCCACCAACTGCGGTATGGCGCCGCTGCCGCGCCAGGTCGCGACCGGCAAACTGCACGCCTTAAGCGCCGGTGCCGAGATCGTTCGCCGCGAGCTGGCGGTAAAATAAGGCGGACTGGCTTTCGTGCGCTTCTCCCGGTTAACCTCCTGAGCGGGCCGTTACCCGCTCAGCGTCAGGTTGCCGCCAGCGGGCGGCAGATCGCCCGCAGGGCCACGGCACTGCACAACGGAAACAGCGCCAGCAGAAGCCAGGGATAGACCGCCTGCGGCGAGGGGGTGAGCGCCTGGTCAAGCAAATGGCCGAGCAGCAAATTCCCGGCTAACACCGCGCACCCACCCGCAGTGGCGAGCGCCCCGTAGTGGGCGCCCAGCGTCGACTCCTCGGCAAACAGCGGGATCAGATCCTTGGCTGAGGGCACCAGCAGCATCTGGCCGAGGGTGAGCAGTGTGACAAAGCAGGCCGACGGCAATAATCGCAGCCAGCCGGCGGCGGGCGGCGAGGCGGCGAATAACGCCACGCTGACGAAGGAAGCCGACAGCAGCAGAAAGCCCACCGGCAGAATGCGCACGGCGCCAATACGACGGGCGAAGCGGGCGAGAGGAAGCTGTAGGGTAATAATCAACAGCGAGGCCAGCATAAAAAGCGGCGCCAGATCCTGCTCACGGCCGCCTGCGCGTTGGATCTCCACCGGCAGGGCGAGATACAGCTGGTTGTAGCTCAACAGCCATGAACTGTAAGCAATAATAAACGCGACAAAGCGCGGCTGGCGCAAAGGGGTCCACCACGGAACCCGGCTGCGCGTTTGGGGCCTCTGCCCGTCGGCGGGCAGACAGAAAAAGAGCACCAGCAGCGCCAGAAGAAATATCCCCGCACCGGCGAGGGCGATATGCCGAAAGCCGATCCCGCTCAGTAACCCTCCGGCCACCGGGCCGATAACCGCCCCCAGCTCACCGCACACCGCAAACAGCGCAAACCACTCGGCGCGGCTGCGTTTTCCGTTGGCCTGGCTGTGGGTCCCGGTTCGCGCCAGCAGGGCCTCGATCGACGGGGAAAACAGCGCCCCGCCGACGCCGGTCAGGCAGGCGCCGAGGATAATCGGCTCCAGCGTTGTGCCGCACGCCAGCAGCAGATAGCCGGCAACGCGGACCACGCAGCCGGCGAGGATGATCGCCTTAGCGCCGTAGCGGTCGGCCAGCGTCCCGCCGATGATAAACATGCCCTGCTGAGAGAAGGTGCGCAGCCCGAGGATCAGGCCGATAAGCCCGCCGGAAAGCAGCATCTCGTCGCGCAGGAAGAGGGCAAGGAAAGGGACGACCGCATAAAAGCCAATATTAAAAACGAACTGGCTTCCCAGTAAAACGGGAGGCCAGAGGGTCGCGGCAGGGCGCAGGGGGAAGAGAGGCATACTCGCCCAACCTAAACGATGAAATGAATGTGCTTTTTACCGTGGTACGGGGAGATCTCGATTTTGGTTTTCACCCGGAAAACGTCCCACAGCAGCGCTTCGGACAAAATCTCCTCCGGCGTCCCGTTGGCGAGGATCTGCCCCTGCTGCATCACGATCAGCGAATCGCAGAACATCGCGGCATGGTTAAGATCGTGAATGGCCACAATGCTGGTCACCGGCAGTTCGCTGATCAACTGCATCAGCTGCATCTGATGGTGAATATCCAGATGGTTGGTAGGTTCATCCAGCAGGATCTCACTCGGGTTCTGCGCCAGCGCGCGGGCGATATGCACCCGCTGCCGCTCGCCGCCGGAGAGGCTCAGCCACCCCTGGTCGCTTTTCTCCAGCATCGCCACCCGCTGCAGCGCGGCGGTGACCGCCTCGTCATCCTGAGCGCTCCAGTTGGAGAACGGCGAGTGGTGCGGAATACGTCCCAGCCGCACGACGTCGCGCACCCGCATATTGGCCTCGGTCATGCCGTGTTGCTCGACGAACGCCACCCGGCGGGCGAGCTGCTTTTTCGCCATCCGGGCGATGTCGTGGCCGTCGAGGGTGACGCGACCCGCATCCGGGCGGCGCAGGCCCGCCAGAACCCGCAGCAGCGAGGATTTGCCGCAGCCGTTGGGGCCCAGCAGACCCACCGTTTCGCCGCGCGACACCCGCAGCGAGACATTATTGACGATGACCTTTTTGCCTGCCTTCCAGGTGATATTTTCAGCGCAAATACTCATCACTTATTCCTTGAGCGGTAGATAATCACGGCAAAGAAAGGCACCCCAACCAGGGCGGTCACCACTCCGACCGGCAGACTCTGCGGGGCAATCAGCAGGCGCGAGGCAATGTCCGCCAGCACCATCAGGATCGCCCCCGCCAGCGCGCTGGCGATCAGCAACGTCCGGTGCAGCGGGCCAAAGAAGAAGCGCATCACGTGCGGCACCACCAGGCCGACAAAGCCGATCGAGCCGGCCATGCTGACGATGGTGGCAGTAATCACCGCCGCGGTGGTGAAGAGGATCAGGCGCACGCGCGGCACGGCAATGCCCAGCGAAGCGGCGGCATCGTCGCCGAAGGTGAACGCGTCCAGCGCCCGGGCATACCACAGGCAGACCGCCAGGCCCGCGAGGACCACCACCAGAACCAGCTGGAATTCGGGCCAGCGGACGCCGCTGAAGCTGCCCAGCAGCCAGAACATCACATCGCGCGCCTGCTGCGCGCTGGCGGAGGTGCTGATGGTGTAGGCCGTGAGGGCGTTAAATAACTGCGAGGCGGCGACGCCCGCCAGGATGGTGCGCTCATTGCCGCCGCGCGCGCCGTTGGTCAGAAAGGCAACAAAGGCGAAGGCGGCGAAGGCTCCGGCAAACGCCCCGGCGGAGAGGGAGATCGCCCCGGCGCCAAGGCCCAGCACCACAATCGATACCGCGCCGGTGGAGGCCCCGGCGGAGACGCCGAGGACGTAAGGTTCCGCGAGGGCGTTCTTCAGCAGGCTTTGCAGCACGGCGCCGCAGATAGCGAGGCCGGCGCCGCAGCAGGCGGCGACCAGTGCCCGGCTGAGGCGGAAATCCCAGATAACGCTCTCGGAGATACGATTGAGAGGCACCGCGGTTAAGCCGGTTTTATTGCTGATAGCGTAAAAGACGTTCTGCAGCGGGATGGGCAGTTCGCCGACGCTGACGCCCACCGCAATCACCAGCGCCAGCACGAACACGGCGACGACACACCAACCGGTGAGCAGCATGCTGCGGCGCGTCTGAAGCACGGCGGCGCTCATCAGTTAAGCCCCATTTTTCTCAGCTGTTCGCCCACCTGCTCCGCGCCGTAAAGGGTGCGGATGGTCGGATTCATCGCCTGGCCGTCCATCACCACGATATGGCCTTTTTTCACCGCCTCCAGCTGGCTGACGGCGGGATCGCTTTTGAGGAATTTAATCTTCTCCTCGGCCTTATCCAGCGCCCAGCGGTTACGATCCAGGCTCGAGACCACGATCACATCCGGGTTGGCGGCAATGATGCTCTCCCAGCTCACCGTGGGCCACTCGGTCTCGGAGGTTATCGCATTATGACCGCCCAGCACGTTGGCGATAAAGCCGGAGGCGCTGTTTTTACCGCCGACATAGGCATCGGCCGATGGCGAGGCGCTGGAGAACCAGAAGACGAAGGAGAGATCTTTTTTGCTTTTACCGAACTCCTGACGCAGGTCGGCTTCACGTTTTTTGAAATCGGCGATCAGCGCCTGGCCACGATCTTCGACGTTGAAAATGCGGGCGAAATCGCTAATTTCCTGATACAGCCAGGTCATGTCCCACAGCTTCTGCCGGCTGCCGTACATATCGCCGGTAGCCTTTTTGGTGGCGCACATCCCCGGCGACACGTAGCTGTTCACGCCAACGGTGGCAAGATCTTCACGCCTGGCGACTTTGCTTTCCGGCCCCAGCAGCAGCGGCAACTGGGCGGGAACGAAATCGGGATTTTGCGCCAGCACGGATTCCAGGCTCGGGATTTCCACCGTCAGGGTTTTAATCTTCGCGTTTTGCTCAGCCAGCTGGGGTAATACCGTAGTCGGCCAGAAGGCGCTGGCCACCACCTGCTTTTGCAGCCCAAGCAGCAGCAGGATTTCGACCGTATTTTGCCCCAGCGCGACCACGCGCTCCGGCGGCCGGGTAAAGGTCTCCTGATAGCCACAGTTTTCAATCGTCAGGGGGTAGGTTGTTGCCAGCCCGGAACTGACGGCGGTGAACATCAAGCCTAACGCGCAGAGGACCTTCTTCATTAAACGCTATCCTTGTAAACAGGCGAGTAAATGACCAGCAAATGGGAGGAATGCAAATGAAACTCATTATTGGGGCGGGGTTTTATACAATGCCGTATTTACAGTGTCAATGAGTGACTATTTCAGCAGGGAAGGGATTACCCGCAAGGCGGGTGGGTCAGCGCGCCAGAGGGCCGCGAATATACGTCTGCAACCCCTCGGCGAGGAAATTAAATACCCGCTTACAGGCGGGGCTATGGCGCAGGTCCTCATGCATCACCAGCCAGGTATCGAGATACAGAGAAAAGTCTGCCGCCAGCACTCGCTGCAGGGGAATAATGCCGTCGGCGAGGGGCGCCTGGCAGATGCCGATCCCTGCCCCGGCGCGGATCAGGTTCAGCTGGGCGAGGTCGCTATCGGTGCGCATCGCGAAGGCCTCGCGCTGAAAACGGGGATAGCGCGCAAGAGCCCGGCGAACGAGGGGCGTGGCGCTGTCGAAACCAATCAGCGCGTGGCCGTCAAGCTCCTCAGGCGTAGCGGGCCGACCCTGGCGGGTCAGATAGGCATCGGTAGCATGCAGCCCAAGCTCGATCCTGCCGAGACGCCGCGCGATAAGCTGCTCCTGCTGCGGAGCGACCATCCGCACCGCGATATCCGCCTCCCGGTGAAGCAGATCCTGAAATCGATTGGAGAGCATCAGTTCGATGACGATACTCGGGCACGCTTGCCTGAGCCGGGCAATCAGCGGCGGCAGCACCTCGGCGCCGACCACCTCGCTGGCGGCCACCCGCACCACGCCACGCAGATCGGTGCTGTCGCGACTAAAGTTAGCCGCCGTGCGTTCCAGCGCCCGGGCGGTGTTGGCCATTGTCTCGGCGTGCGCCTGCAGCGCCAGCGCCGCGTCGGTCGCCAGCAGGCCGGTTTGCGAGCGGGTAAATAAGGCCTGGCCGAGGGCGGCCTCCAGGCCGGCGATATGGCGACCCGCCGTCGGCTGAGTGATGTTCAGGGTGCGCGATGCGCCCGATAAAGAGCCTTCCTGCAGGACGGCGAGAAAGGTTCGGTACCACTCCCAGGGAATAGAGGTATTCATACAAAAATGTATAGCCGCTCGATGATGGTATGCAATTTCATTTGATATGAGCCGCAGGTAGGCTGTCAAGCATCCATTAGCGAACGGGGAAAGACGATGAACAGCAGCGGCAAAGTCCTGATTTTGGGAGCAAGCGGGGGCATAGGCGGGGAAGTGGCGCGTCGGCTGGCGGCGGACAACTGGCAGGTTCGGGCGCTGAAGCGCGGCGCCCAGCTTCGTGCGCCCGAAGAGGGCATGCAGTGGATTGCCGGGGACGCGCTGGATGCCGGGCAGGTGGCGGCGGCGGCTGCCGGTTGCGACGTGATCGTCCATGCGGTCAATCCGCCGGGCTACCGGCACTGGCGGCAGCAGGTACTACCTATGCTGCGCAACACCCTGCAGGCCGCCGCCCAGCAGCGGGCGTTAGTTGTCCTGCCCGGCACGGTTTACAACTATGGATCGGATGCCTTTCCGCTGATTGCTGAAGCGGCCGCGCAACGGCCGGTGACCCGCAAAGGCGCCATTCGGGTGGAAATGGAGCAGGCGCTGGAGGATTACGTACAGCGCGGCGGCAGGGCGTTGATTGTCCGGGCGGGCGATTATTTTGGTCCGCGCGCCGGAAATAACTGGTTTTCCCAGGGGCTGGTCAAGCCAGGTCAGCTTCCCCGGACTATCAGCCTACCAGGGGCGATCGGCGTGGGGCATCAGTGGGCCTGGCTGCCCGACGTTGCCGCCACCATCGCCGCGCTGCTGGCCCGCAGGCATGAGCTTGAGCCGTTTGCCCGCTTTCATATGCAGGGCCACTGGGACCCGGACGGCAGCGAAATGAGCCAGGCGATCCAGCGGGTGGTCGCCCGCTATGGCGGCAGGGCGGTAGTGAAGTCCTTTCCCTGGTGGCTGGTGAAGCTGGCGGCGCCCTTCAACGCCACCCTGCGCGAAATGGTCGAGATGCACTATCTCTGGCGTCTACCGGTACGCCTGCGCAACGATAAGCTGGTGGCTTTTTTAGGCGCGGAGCCGCATACCCCGCTCGATCGTGCCGTACATCTGACGCTGCAAGGCCTGGGCTGTCTGCCCGCCGGCGCGATTAACCATGAGGCGCGTGAGGCATAACGCGGCGAGAGAGGTGAGCAGGGTGGGGTGTTATTGTGACCAAATCATGATAACGTCACTCGTTGTCAAACGATAGCGATCGCATTAAGCTAAACGGATGACGAAAATTACCCCCACCCCAGCAAGCCGTGGCCCCGTTGACCACAGCGTTCGGGACCAGATTCTTGACGCGGCCATGGCGCACTTCAGTCGCTATGGCTATGAAAAGACCACGGTCACCGATCTCGCCAAAGCAATAGGCTTTTCCAAAGCCTATATCTACAAGTTTTTTGACTCCAAGCAGGCGATTGGCGAGGCAATCTGCGCCAGCCGGCTGGAGAAGATCATGGTGGCCGTCAGCGAGGCCATCGCCGATGCACCCTCCGCCAGCGAGAAGCTGCGCCGCCTGTTCCGGGCGCTGACCGAGGCCGGCAGTGAACTGTTTTTCGAGGATCGCAAACTGTACGATATCGCCGCCGTCGCGGCGCGCGATAAATGGCCCTCAACGGAGCAGTATGCCGGTCATCTGCAGCAGCTGATTGGTCAAATCCTGGTCGAAGGCCGCCAGGCGGGTGAGTTCGAGCGCAAAACCCCGCTGGATGAGGCGACCCTGGCGGTCTATATGGTGATGTGTCCTTTCATCAACCCGGTGCAGCTGCAATACAATCTCGACACCGCGCCCACCGCGGCGGTGCTGCTTGCCTCCCTGATCCTGAGAAGTCTCTCCCCCTGATTTGTGACCATTGACTTTATTGGTCACTAGTCTGAGAATGCAGTCACCAACCGGTCTTTTCATTAAGGTGACCCATGCTCAGGCCCAACGCCGTCCATCTTGCCGTCTGCCTCCTGCCGCTGGCCCTCGCGGGCTGCGGCGAACCTGCCGAT
Source organism: Klebsiella pneumoniae complex sp. WS1778 (assembly GCF_049472055.1). NCBI lineage: Bacteria > Pseudomonadati > Pseudomonadota > Gammaproteobacteria > Enterobacterales > Enterobacteriaceae > Klebsiella > Klebsiella pneumoniae complex sp. WS1778. The sequence continues at coordinate 1,215,856 of NZ_JBKGTJ010000001.1, read as the reverse complement.
CATGACGATCCCCGCACCCGGCCGCCGCTGGTGCGGGTGGCGACCGTCGAGCGCGCGGAGGCCAGCTCGCGGGCCTTTACCGGCGTGGTGGTCGCTCGTACCCAAAGCGATCTCGGCTTCCGGGTATCGGGAAAAATCCTTGCCCGGCTGGTGGAGACCGGGCAGAGCGTCCGGCGCGGTCAACTGCTGCTGCGCCTGGATCCGGCTGATCTAACCTTGCAGGCGAAGTCCCAACAGCGGGCGGTCGACGCCGCGCGGGCGCGAGCCAAAAAGGCGGCCAACGATCTGGCCCGCTATCGCGGCCTGGTGGCCAGCGGCGCCGTCTCGGCGGCGGAGTTCGACCAGATCAACGCGACGGCAGAGGCGGCGAGAGCCGACCTCAGCGCGGCCCAGGCGCAGGCAAACGTGGCGCAAAACGCCACCAACTATGCCGGACTGCTGGCGGATGCCGACGGCGTGGTGGTGGAAACGCTCGCCGAGCCGGGACAGGTGGTCAGCGCCGGGCAGGTGGTGATCCGCCTGGCGCGGGCAGGGCAGCGCGAAGCGCGGGTGCAGCTTCCGGAGACGCTGCGCCCAGCGGTCGGCAGCGAGGCGCTGGCGACACGCTATGGCAGCGAATCTCAGCCGGTCACCGCGACCCTGCGGCTGCTTTCGGACGCGGCTGACGCCGCCACCCGCACCTTTGAAGCGCGCTATGTGCTGAACGGCGCGCTGGCGAATGCGCCGCTGGGGTCAACCGTGACCCTGCGTATCAGCAGCGACCAGGGGCCAGGCGAGGTGCTGGAGGTGCCCCTGGCGTCGGTCTACGATCCGGGCAACGGCCCTGGCGTCTGGCGCATTGCATCGCGCCCGGCCACCGTCTCCTGGCAACCGGTGACGGTGATCGGCCTGAATGATGAAACGGCGCGGGTGACCGGCCCGCTGAAGCCCGGGGAGCCCATCGTCGCCCTGGGGGCCCATCTGCTGCACCAGGGCGAGATGGTGCGGCTGGCGGAACGACGCGAGCATAATGCCGACGGGAGTCAGCCATGAGCGGCAGGCGTTTTAATCTCTCCGCGCTGGCCGTCCGCGAGAGGTCGGTAACCCTGTTTTTAATTATCCTTATCTCGGTCGCCGGGCTGGTGGCCTTCTTCGGGCTCGGGCGGGCGGAAGACCCGCCCTTTACGGTCAAGCAAATGACGGTCATCACCGTCTGGCCGGGTGCCACCGCGCAGGAGATGCAGGATCAGGTCGCCGAGCCGCTGGAAAAACGGCTCCAGGAGCTGAAGTGGTACGATCGCACCGAGACCTATACCCGTCCCGGGATGGCGTTAATCACCTTATCGCTGCAGGATCAGACGCCGCCTTCCGAGGTGCCGGAGCAGTTTTATCAGGCGCGCAAAAAGCTCGGGGATGAGGCGAATAACCTGCCTGCCGGCGTCTCCGGCCCGATGATGAATGACGAATTCGCCGATGTCACCTTTGCCCTCTTTGCCCTGAAAGCGCGGGGAGAGCCGCCGCGGCAGCTGGTGCGTGACGCCGAAGCCCTGCGCCAGCAGCTGCTGCATGTACCTGGGGTGAAAAAAGTGAATATTCTCGGCGAACAGGCGGAGCGCATTTATCTCTCCTTTTCTCATGACCGTCTCGCCACCCTGGGGCTCTCGCCGGAGGCGATTTTTGCCGCGCTGAACAATCAGAATGTGCTGACCGCCGCCGGGGCCATTGAGACCCGTGGCGGGCAGATCTTTATCCGCCTCGACGGGGCGTTCGACCGCCTGCAGCAGATCCGCGACACGCCGATTATTGCCGGGGGCAGAACGCTGAAACTCGCCGATGTCGCCACGGTTGAGCGGGGGTATGAAGATCCTGCTACCTTCCTGATCCGCAATCAGGGCGAACCGGCGCTGCTGCTGGGGGTGGTGATGCGCGAGGGCTGGAATGGTCTGGCGCTGGGGAAAGCGCTGGACGCCGAAACGGACAGCATCAATCAGAGCCTGCCGCTCGGCATGTCGTTGGCCAAAGTGACCGATCAGTCGGTGAATATCAGCGCGGCGGTCGATGAGTTCATGATCAAATTTTTTGTCGCTCTGTTGGTGGTGATGGCGGTGTGCTTTGTCAGCATGGGCTGGCGCGTGGGGGTGGTGGTCGCGGCGGCGGTGCCGCTCACCCTGGCCGTGGTGTTCGTGGTGATGGCCGCCACCGGTAAAAACTTTGACCGCATCACCCTCGGCTCGCTGATCCTCGCCCTGGGGCTGCTGGTGGATGATGCCATTATCGCCATTGAAATGATGGTGGTCAAAATGGAGGAGGGGTATGACCGCCTCAAAGCCTCCGCCTATGCCTGGAGCCACACCGCGGCGCCCATGCTGGCCGGCACCCTGGTGACGGCCGTGGGTTTTATGCCTAACGGGTTTGCGCAATCCACCGCCGGGGAGTATGCCAGCAACGTGTTCTGGATCGTCGGTATCGCGCTGATTGCCTCCTGGATCGTGGCGGTGATTTTTACCCCCTGGCTGGGCGTACACCTGTTACCGGAGAGGAAGTCCGCGGCGGCAGGCCACGCCGCGCTGTATGACACCCCGCGCTATCAGCGCTTCCGCCGGCTGCTGACCCGGGTTATCGCCGGCAAATGGCGCGTGGCCGCCGGGGTGGTGGTGCTGTTTATGGTGGCGTTACTGGGAATGAGCGTGGTGAAAAAGCAGTTTTTCCCCACCTCCGACCGCCCGGAAGTGCTGGTTGAGGTGCAGATGCCTTACGGGTCGTCGATTATCCAGACCAGCGCCGCGACGGCGAAAATTGAGCGCTGGCTGCAGCAGCAGCCGGAGGCGAAGATTGTCACCAGCTATATCGGCCAGGGCGCGCCGCGCTTTTACCTGGCGATGGCTCCGGAATTGCCCGATCCCTCATTTGCCAAGCTGGTGGTATTGACCGACGGTCCGGCCTCGCGCGAGGCGCTTAAGCTGCGGCTGCGGGAGGCGGTGGCCAATGGCCTTGCGCCGCAGGCGCGGGTGCGCGTCACGCAGTTGGTCTTTGGCCCTTATTCGCCTTATCCAGTCGCCTGGCGGGTGATGGGGCCCGATCCGCACACCCTGCGCGACATCGCCGATCGGGTGAAAGCGGTGCTGCAGGCCAGTCCGCTGATGCGCACCGTCAATAGCGACTGGGGATCGCGGGTACCGGTGATGCATTTCAGCCTCAATCAGGACCGGCTGCAGGCGAGTGGGCTCAGCTCCCAGGCCGTCGCCCAGCAGCTGCAGTTCCTGCTGTCAGGGATCCCCATTACCACCGTCCGGGAGGATATTCGCGCGGTGCAGGTCATCGGCCGCGCGGCGGGCGATATCCGTCTGGACCCGGCGAAAATCGCCGACTTCACTCTCGTAGGCAGCGGCGGGCAGCGGGTTCCTTTGTCGCAGATCGGTGAAGTCGACGTCAGGATGGAAGAACCCCTGCTCCGTCGTCGCGACCGCACGCCGACCATTACCGTCCGGGGAGATGTCGCGGATAACCTGCAGCCGCCGGATGTCTCCAGCGCGCTGATGAAGCCGCTGCAGCCAATTATCGACTCCCTGCCGCCTGGGTATCGCATCGAGACGGCGGGGTCGATCGAGGAGTCAGGCAAAGCCACCCGGGCAATGGTGCCGTTATTTCCGATCATGATCGCCCTCACGCTGCTGATCATTATCCTGCAGGTACGTTCCCTGTCGGCGATGGTCATGGTTTTCCTGACCGCGCCGCTGGGGCTGATTGGCGTGGTGCCGACGCTGCTGCTGTTCAATCAGCCGTTTGGCATCAATGCCCTTGTGGGCCTGATCGCCCTGTCAGGGATCCTGATGCGAAATACGCTGATCCTGATTGGTCAAATCCACCATAACCAGCAGGCGGGGCTCGATCCGTTCCACGCGGTGGTGGAGGCGACGGTGCAGCGAGCCCGTCCGGTTCTGCTGACCGCGCTGGCGGCGATCCTGGCGTTCATTCCGCTGACGCATTCGGTTTTCTGGGGGACGCTCGCCTATACGCTGATTGGCGGGACGCTGGGGGGAACCATCATGACCCTTATCTTCCTGCCGGCCATGTATGCGATCTGGTTCCGCATCCGCCCCGAGCGACCGGCTGACGCAGCGCAACGTCCGGCGCTGGACCCTCAGGGGTAATTCCCCCTTGCCGGACCGGGCCAGGGCACGCGGTCAGGCCCGGCCCCGGGCTGCGTCAGGCAGATAAGGATACCGGGACCGCACGGCTGCGCTGTTGATCTTTTTCCAGCCGGTCGAGGCAATCGAGGCTGATGGCGGAGGGCGAGGTGGCGCCGGTGAGGGTCATGGTGACCTTCATATCCTCGGCAAATAAGCGCAGCAGGTGTGCCACCCCCGCTTCGCCTGCGGCGGCGAGGGCATAAATATAGGCCCGACCAAGCAGGACTCCCTTCGCGCCGAGGGCCAGCAGGCGAATAACGTCCACGCCGGAGCGCACTCCGGAGTCGGCAAGGACCGTCAGATCGTCGCCGACCGCATCCGCCACCCGCGGCAGCGCCCGGGCGGTGGGGATGGCGCCATCGAGCTGTCTGCCGCCGTGATTGGAGACCACAATGCCATCGGCGCCCAGCCGCACGGCATTGCGCGCATCGTCGGCATCGAGGATCCCTTTGATGATCAGCTTTCCTGGCCAGCTGTCGCGGATCCACTCCAGATCGTGCCAGGCGATGGACGGGTCGAAGTTGTTGCTGATGAACCCCATATAGTCATCCATGGTCATTTTGTGGCCGGTATAGGCTTCGATGTTACCGAACGACAGGGGTCTGCCCGCCAGGCCGACGTTCATTGCCCAGCGCGGGTGGGTGCAGGCCTGAAGATACTGTCGCAAGGTGGCGTGCGGCCCGGACATCCCTGAACGGTTATCGCGATACCGTGAGCCGGGGATCGGCATATCGACAGTGAATACCAGGGTTTTCATGCCGGCAGCCCAGGCGCGTTCCAGGGCATTACGCATATAGCCGCGATCTTTCAGTACGTACAGCTGGGACCAGAGCGCGCCGCTGGCGTGGCTCGCCACCTCCTCAATGGAGCAGACCGACACGGTGGACAGAGTGTAAGGGATCCCGGCGCGGGAGGCGGCGCGGGCCGCCTGGACTTCGCCGCGGCGGGCGTACATTCCGGTGGCCCCGACCGGCCCCAGCGCCACGGGCATCGCCCATGGGGCATCAAGGATGGTGGTGGCCAGCGTCGGCTCACCCGCTCCGCACAGCACGCGCTGGCGAAGGGCTACCGAGGCGAGCTCGGCGGCATTAGCGTTCATGGTATTTTCCGCCACCGCGCCACCGTCAATATAGTCAAAAAGGAAACGTGGCAGACGGCGACGAGCGGCTTCGCGATAATCGCTGGGGGCTGAAACAATCATGATTATATCCTTATGTCTTTTAACCTAAGTGGATGTTCTGCAGGCAAAAAAACTATAGGCTTCTAAAAGGCGGTGGGGAAATGAAATATTAGCATCCAAGCCATTCCCTAACGGAATAAACTGGATTTGTCGCTTAAATGGTTATTTCTTTTTTTTGCCTTGGGCACGCGCGTTATTTTTATTTATTTCCGCGAAGCGTGAATTCGGGCCAAATAAAAGACCCGATGTGGTGCGACAGCGTTTTGCGCTATCGCCATAGCAAGGAAGCGTGGTCAGCTCGGCGCCTGCGTTTTCCGGGAGGTGTAAAGAAGATGATTTTGAAATTGAGCAGATGCTATCTTTTGCTAGCCTTTCTGAGGAGGACAGACGGAGCGACACCATGAAAGATAAAGATGAACAAACGGCATTGATTGGCATGGCTATCGGCGCGGCGGTCATTAGCTTAGTGGCGACCCAAAAGCAGATTAATCAGGGGAGTATCGTGGATGAGCTGGTGCGGCTGGGCAGACAGAAGGGGGATGGGGTGGAGGATGAAGTTTTTGTCCAGGCCGCCCGCCTGGTGAGAAAAGGAACTTAGCCAACCGTTAGCCTTCCTGGCTACCCGCTTTATCGCGGTTTATCTCCCCCCGATCGCGGCCACGTCCCCCGCCAGGCCGCGACCGCCCCTGCCGAAAGCGTTGCGCCTTGACGCTTTCTGCTTACGCTTTCTCATTCCGCAGGCCAGCGCCTGTTCAGCGCGCATGGCTGCTCAGTGACGCCGTCACTTTTTTGGTTTCTACGACAAGGTTAATCAGGAAGGTGGTCTGCTGCTATCGCATAAATCGGTATTTTCGATACATCTTTGCCATTGCGTGCGGTGATAGAACGATATCAGAATAAAATATTATAAATCATATGATTAGGTTCAACTTGCGCACCCTGATAATCCCCGGGCAAGGGTCTATGCTTATAAAAAGCGCTAATTGGGGCAATACCCCTGCTGGAGAAGGGTTGAAGTGATAATCATTATCACTAACATGGCGGTATGCCTTGATGGCGCCAACCTGGAGGTCTATCGATGGAAGTACAAGCAGGAACCTTTAATCCCGCCGATTTCAGCTGGCAGGGACTGACCATGACGCCGGCCGCTGCCGCGCATATTCGCGATCTGATGCGCAAGCAACCGGATAAAAAGGGGCTGCGGCTGGGTATTAAAACCAGCGGCTGCGCCGGTTTTGGCTATGTGCTCGAAATGATTGCCGAGCCGGCGCCCGACGATCTGCTCTTTGAATCTGAAGGGGCGAAGCTGTACGCGCCGCTGCAGGCGATGCCGTTCATTGACGGTACGGAGCTGGATTACGTCCGGGAAGGATTAAATGAAATCTTTAAATTTCATAACCCGAAAGCGCAGCACGAATGCGGCTGCGGCGAAAGTTTTGGGGTGCAGGCGGAGTAACTATGTCGCGTAATACTGAAGCAACAGACGATGTCAAAACCTGGACCGGCGGCCCGCTCAATTATAAAGAGGGCTTTTTCACTCGCCTGCAGACCGATGAGCTGGCCAAAGGCATTAATGAAGAAGTGGTTCGCGCCATCTCCGCCCGCCGCAATGAGCCGCAGTGGATGCTGGAGTTCCGGCTCAATGCCTACCGGGCGTGGCTGGAGATGGAAGAGCCGCACTGGCTGAAGGCGCATTACGATAAGCTGAATTATCAGGATTACAGCTACTATTCCGCCCCCTCCTGCGGCAACTGCGATGAGACCTGCGCCTCCGAGCCCGGCGCGGTGCAGCAGACCGGGGCCAACACCTTTCTGACCAGCGAGGTGGAAGAAGCCTTTAACCAGCTGGGCGTACCGGTGCGCGAAGGGCGCGAGGTGGCGGTGGACGCGATATTCGACTCGGTGTCGGTGGCGACCACCTACCGTGAAAAGCTGGCGGAGCAGGGGATCATCTTCTGCTCTTTCGGCGAGGCGATCCACGATCATCCGGAACTGGTGAAAAAGTATCTGGGTACCGTGGTGCCGGGCAATGACAACTTCTTTGCCGCGCTGAACGCCGCGGTGGCTTCGGATGGCACCTTTATCTATGTGCCGAAGGGCGTCCGCTGTCCGATGGAGCTATCGACCTATTTCCGCATCAACGCCGAAAAGACCGGCCAGTTTGAACGTACCATTCTGGTGGCCGATGAAGGCAGCTACGTCAGCTACATCGAGGGCTGCTCGGCGCCAGTGCGCGACAGCTATCAACTGCACGCCGCGGTGGTGGAGGTCATCATCCATAAAGACGCGGAAGTGAAATACTCCACGGTGCAGAACTGGTTCCCGGGGGACAACAACACCGGAGGGATCCTCAACTTTGTCACCAAGCGCGCCCTGTGCGAAGGGGAGAACAGCAAAATGTCATGGACCCAGTCGGAAACCGGCTCGGCCATCACCTGGAAATACCCCAGCTGCATCCTGCGCGGCGATAACTCGATCGGCGAATTCTTTTCGGTGGCGCTGACCAGCGGCCATCAGCAGGCGGACACCGGCACGAAAATGATCCATATCGGCAAGAACACCCGCTCGACCATCATCTCGAAAGGGATCTCCGCCGGACACAGCCAGAATAGCTATCGCGGGCTGGTCAAAATCATGCCGACCGCCACGAATGCCCGCAACTATACCCAGTGCGATTCAATGCTGATCGGCCCGGACTGTGGGGCGCATACCTTCCCCTATGTCGAATGTCGCAACAACAGCGCTCAGCTGGAACACGAAGCGACCACCTCGCGGATCGGTGAGGACCAGCTGTTCTACTGCCTGCAGCGCGGGATCAGCGAAGACGATGCCATCTCGATGATCGTCAACGGCTTCTGTAAAGACGTCTTCTCCGAACTGCCGCTGGAGTTCGCCGTAGAGGCGCAAAAATTGCTGGCCATTAGCCTTGAGCATAGCGTCGGCTGATAATTAAGGAAAAAAGATGTTAAGTATTCAAGATTTACATGTCGCCGTCGAAGATAAAGCGATCCTGCGCGGGCTGAACCTTGAGGTGCGTCCGGGGGAGGTCCACGCCATTATGGGGCCAAACGGCTCGGGGAAAAGTACGCTTTCGGCCACTCTGGCCGGGCGCGAAGATTACGAGGTCACCGGCGGCAGCGTCGAATTTAAGGGCAAAAACCTGCTGGAGCTCGCCCCGGAAGATCGCGCCGGGGAAGGCATCTTTATGGCCTTCCAGTATCCGGTGGAGATCCCCGGCGTCAGCAACCAGTTCTTCCTGCAGACTGCGCTGAATGCCGTACGGAGCTATCGCGGCCAGGAGCCGCTGGATCGCTTCGATTTCCAGGACCTGATGGAAGAGAAAATTAAGCTGCTGCAGATGCCGGAAGATCTGCTGACCCGTTCGGTGAACGTGGGTTTCTCCGGTGGCGAGAAAAAGCGCAACGACATTCTGCAGATGGCGGTGCTTGAGCCGGAGCTGTGCATTCTCGATGAATCGGATTCCGGGCTGGACATCGATGCTCTGAAAATCGTCTCCCAGGGCGTGAACGCGCTGCGCGACGGCAAACGCGCCTTCATCATCGTCACCCACTATCAGCGCATCCTTGACTATATCAAGCCGGACTATGTCCATGTGCTCTATCAGGGGCGGATTGTGAAGTCGGGGGATTTCACCCTCGTCAAACAGCTGGAGGAGCAGGGCTATGGCTGGCTTACCGAACAGCAGTAACGCGCTGCAGCAGTGGCACCATCTGTTTGAAGCGCAGGCCGACCAGCGTACGCCGGAGGCCAGCCAGCATCTGCAGCAGCTGTTGCGCCTGGGGCTGCCGACGCGCAAGCAGGAGGACTGGAAATACACCCCGCTGGACGCGCTACTTAACGGCCGCTTCGTCGCCGAGGAGGGGGCGTCGCTCAGCGCTGAACAGCGTGACGCGCTGGCGCTGCCGCTGGACGCCTGGCGTCTGGTGTTTATCGACGGCCGCTATCATCCTGAGCTGAGCGACGATCTCGCCGCCAGCGGCGTGGAGGTTAGCGTTGATAACCAGCGCCAGCATCTGCCGGATGCCCTGCAGCCGGAAGTGTTTCTCCATCTGACCGAAAGCCTGGCGCAGTCGGTGACCCGCCTTCGCGTGCCGCGCAACCGTCGCCTGGATAAGCCGCTGCTGCTGATGCATATCACCCGCGGCCTGGCCGGCGATGCGCTGAATACCGCCCACTATCGTCACCATCTGACGCTGGAGAGCGGGGCGGAGGCGACGATTGTCGAGCATTACCTCAGTTTCGATGAGCAACCGCACTTCACCGGCGGGCGGCTGACCATGACGGTGGCGGACAACGCACGCCTGCAGCACATCAAGCTGGCGTTCGAGAACGCGCATAGCTACCACTTCGCCCATAACGACCTGCAGCTGGGCCGCGACGCCTCGGCCTTCAGCAGCAGTTTCCTGCTCGGCGACCAGGTGCTGCGTCACCACACCAGCACGCGTCTGGGCGGCGAAAATAGCGACCTGCGCCTTAATTCGCTGGCGATGCCGGTAAAAAATGAGGTCTGCGACAGCCGCACCTGGCTGGATCACCAGGTGGGGTACTGCACCAGCCGCCAGCTGCACAAAACCATCGTCAGCGATAAGGGCCGGGCGGTGTTTAACGGGCTGATCAACGTCGCGCCGCACGCGCTGAAAACCGACGGCCAGATGACCAACAACAATCTGCTGCTCGGGCGGCTGGCGGAAGTCGACACCAAACCGCAGCTGGAGATTTACGCCGATGACGTGAAATGCAGCCACGGGGCGACGGTCGGGCGCATAGACGAAGAACAGCTGTTCTATCTGCGCTCGCGCGGGATTGAACAGCAGGCGGCGCAGCAGATGATCCTCTACGCCTTCGCCGCCGAGCTTACCGAAGCTATCCGCAGCGACGCGCTCAGAGAGCAGGTGCTGGCGCGAATTGGAGAGCGTTTGCCGGGAGGCACAGCATGACATTTTCAGTAGAACGGGTTCGCGCCGATTTTCCGGTACTGAGCCGGGAGGTCAACGGCCAGCCGCTGGTCTATCTTGACAGCGCCGCCAGCGCCCAAAAACCGGAGGCGGTGATCGGCGCCGAAGCGGAATTCTATCGTCACGGCTACGCGGCGGTGCATCGTGGGATCCATACCCTCAGCGCGGAAGCCACCGCGCGGATGGAAGCGGTGCGCCAGCAGGCGGCCACTTTCCTTAACGCCGGATCGGCGGAGGAGCTGGTATTCGTGCGCGGCACCACCGAGGGCATCAACCTGGTGGCCAACAGCTGGGGAAATGCCAACGTCGGCGCTGGGGATAACATCATCATCAGCGAGATGGAGCACCACGCCAACATCGTACCGTGGCAGATGCTCTGCGCCAGGGTGGGGGCTGAGCTGCGGGTGATTCCCCTCAACCCGGACGGCACCCTGCAGCTGGACGTGGTTCCCGGGCTGTTTGACCAGCGTACCCGCTTGCTGGCGATCACCGAAGTCTCCAACGTGCTGGGCACCGAAAACCCGCTGTCGGCGCTGATTGCCCTTGCGCATCAGCATGGCGCGAAAGTACTGGTGGACGGCGCTCAGGCGGTGATGCACCACCCGGTGGACGTTCAGGCGCTGGGTTGTGATTTTTATGTCTTCTCCGCCCACAAATTGTATGGTCCGACCGGGATCGGCGTGCTCTACGCCCGGGCCGAGCTGCTGCAGACCATGGCGCCTTGGGAAGGGGGCGGGTCGATGATCGCCACCGTCAGCCTGACGGAGGGCACCACCTGGAACCAGGCGCCGTGGCGCTTTGAGGCCGGCACGCCGAATACCGGCGGGATCATTGGCCTCGGCGCCGCGCTGAGCTACGTCAGCCAACTGGGACTGACGCAGATCGCCGAATACGAACAGACGCTGATGCGCTACGCGCTGGAGGCCCTGCGCGCGGTGCCGGACCTGATCCTCTACGGTCCGGCGCAGCGCAAAGGGGTGATTGCCTTTAACCTCGGCCAGCATCACGCCTATGACGTCGGCAGCTTCCTCGATAACTACGGGATCGCCGTGCGGACCGGGCACCACTGCGCCATGCCGTTGATGGCCCGCTATCAGGTACCGGCCATGTGTCGGGCGTCGCTGGCCATGTACAATACCACGGAAGAGGTGGACCGCCTGGTGGCCGGCCTCCAGCGGATCCACAAACTATTAGGGTAAAGGACGTGACGATGACGGCATTACCGGACAAAGATAAACTGTTGCGCAATTTTAGCCGTTGCGCCAACTGGGAAGAGAAGTATCTCTATATCATTGAGCTGGGCCAGCGGCTGGCGCCGCTGAGCGACGCGGAGCACAGCCCGCAGAATATTATTCAGGGCTGTCAAAGCCAGGTATGGATCGTGATGGCGCAGGATCCTTCCGGCGTTGTCACCCTGCGCGGCGACAGCGATGCGGCGATTGTCAAAGGGCTGATTGCGGTGGTGTTTATTCTTTATGACCGGATGACCGCCCAGGACATCGTCGAGTTCGACGTCCGCCCGTGGTTTGAAAAAATGGCTCTCACCCAGCATCTTACCCCCTCCCGCTCGCAGGGCCTCGAAGCCATGATCCGCGCGATACGCGCGAAAGCCGCAAATATTAGCTAGAATAAACAGGTAGATTTCATTCTGTTACGTCCGGCAGGGCGCTGACCCTGCCGCCGTTCAGTCTCCTGGCGTTTTATCAGCGAAAGAAGGAATCTCAGTATGAAACGCAAAACGATGATCACCTTAGCCCTTCTCAGCGCCCTTGGCGCTTCCCCGGCCGCCTGGGCCGTCGACTACCCGCTGCCTCCGGCTAACAGCCGGCTGATTGGCCAGAACCAGTACTGGACGGTTCAGGAGAGCGATCGCAACCTGCAGGCGATTGCCCGCCATTTCGATACCGCGGCGATGCTGATCCTCGAAGCCAACGATACCATTGCGCCGGTGCAGCCGAAGCCCGGGACCCAGGTGCTGATCCCTTCGCAGATGCTGCTGCCTGACGCGCCGCGGGAGGGGATTGTCGTCAACCTCGCGGAGCTGCGGCTGTACTACTTCCCGCCGGGAGAGAATCAGGTCCAGGTTTATCCCCTGGGCATCGGCCAGTTAGGACTGGAAACCCCGGAGATGACCACCCGCGTCGGGCAGAAGATCCCTAACCCGACCTGGACACCCACCGCCGGCATCCGTGCGCGCTCGCTGGAGAAAGGGGTGACGCTGCCGGCGGTGGTGCCGGCCGGGCCGAATAACCCGCTGGGTCGCTATGCGCTGCGTCTGGCCTACGGTAACGGCGAATATCTCATCCACGGGACTAACGCCCCGGACAGCGTTGGGCTGCGCGTCAGCTCGGGCTGTATGCGGATGAACGCTGATGACATCAAGGCGCTGTTCAGTCAGGTGAAAACCGGGACGCCAGTGCGGATCATCAATCAGCCGGTGAAGTTTGCCGTCGAACCGGATGGTAAACGCTACGTAGAGGTCCACAGGCCGCTGTCGCAGACGGAAGGGGAAAACACCCGGACCATCGCTTACACGCTGCCAGCGGCGTTTCACGCCTTCGCAGAGGATAAAGCGGTGGATGACCAGCAGTTGAAAAAAGCGATGTCGAGAAGGGCGGGCTATCCGGTGGTGGTATCGACGGGGGCGGGGAGCGCGGCGACGTCGCTGTCGGCGCAGAACAGTTCGTCTGATAACGGCCTGCTCACCCAGTAGCCCTCAGCGCGAGGGCAAAAAAAATGGCGCACTGAGTGCGCCATTTTTATTACCAGAACTCTTACTTACGGTAAGAGTGAGCCTGGTTGTCCAGACGCTGGTTAGCGCGAGCTGCGTCGTCTTTAGCAGCCTGAACGTCGGAACGCATTGCGTTCACGTCGTTGCTCAGCTGGTCAACTTTAGCGTTCAGAGTCTGAACGTCAGAAGACAGCTGATCGATTTTAGCATTGCTGGAGCAACCAGCCAGCAGAGTAGAACCCAGGATTACCGCGCCCAGTACCAGTTTAGTACGATTCATTATTAATACCCTCTAGATTGAGTTAATCTCCATGTAGCGTTACAAGTATTACACAAACTTTTTTGGGATGAGAATATTTTTTTTACCTGAACGCACTTATTTTTGATCGTTCGCTCAAAGAAGCATCGAATTGGTCAAAATCGCTGAAAAAGGCGAGTGAAAACAGCGCGCTTCCATCGGATTCATCTTAGATAATCTCTTATTAAATAGTAAATTCCGATTTGCATTTTTAATAGGAAGAGCTAGCCGATGAATAAAAAAAAAGCGCCCCGAGAGGCGCTTTATTAAAAAAAACCAATTAACCTGTAAATTATTACAGCACGTGCACGGAAGCGGTATTAGTGGTGCCGCTCGGGACTAATGCGCCAGAGACCATCACCACCACGTCGCCTTTGCGCGCGAGGCCGCTCTTCAGCGCCAGATCTTTGCCCAGGTGATAGAAGTCATCAGTAGAGGCAATCTCTGTCACCAGCTGCGGCACAACGCCTTTGCTCAGCACCAGCTGGCGAGCGGTGGTTTCGTTGGTGGTCAGCGCCAGGATGGTGGCATCCGGGAAATATTTGCGCACAGCGCGTGCGGATTTACCGCCCTGGGTGGCGACGACGATCAGCGGCGCTTCCAGTTTCTCAGCGGTTTCTACCGCGCCGCGGCACACCGCTTCGGTGATGCGAAGTTTACGGTTGTCGTTGTTGAAATCCAGACGGCTGGTCATGACGCGGTCGGTACGTTCGCAGATAGTCGCCATGATGGTGACCGCTTCCAGCGGGTATTTACCTTTCGCGGATTCGCCGGACAGCATCACCGCATCGGTGCCGTCGAGGATGGCGTTGGCCACATCGCCGGCTTCAGCGCGGGTCGGACGCGGGTTCTTGATCATGGAGTCCAGCATCTGGGTGGCGGTGATAACCACTTTGCGCGCGCGGATACATTTTTCGATGATCATTTTCTGCGCGAAGATAACTTCTTCAACCGGGATCTCAACGCCCATGTCGCCACGAGCAACCATGATGCCGTCAGAGGCTTCGAGGATTTCGTCGAAGTTGTTCAGGCCTTCCTGGTTTTCGATTTTGGAGATGATCTGGATGTTTTCGCCTCCGTGGGCTTTCAGGTGCTCACGGATCTCGACGACGTCGGAACGCTTACGGATGAAGGAGGCCGCGACGAAGTCCACGCCCTGTTCGCAACCGAAGATCAGATCCTGTTTGTCTTTTTCCGCCAGCGCCGGCAGGGCGATGGAGACGCCCGGCAGGTTCACGCCTTTGTTCTCGCCAAGGTCGCCGTTGTTCAGCACTTTACAGATAACTTTGTTGCCTTCGATAGCGGTCACTTCCATGCCGATCAGGCCATCGTCCACCAGAACGGTGTTGCCGACGCTCAGGTCAGAGGTGAAGCCTTCATAGGTTACCGCTACGATTTCGCTGTTGCCGATAACGGATTTATCGGTGGTGAAGGTGAAAGTCTGGCCCGCTTTCAGGGAGACGTCGTTGCCGCCTTCCAGCTTGATGGTACGAATTTCCGGTCCTTTGGTGTCCAGCAGAATAGCGGCTTTCTTACCGGTTTTGCTCATCACATTGCGCAGGTTCTGGATGCGCTGACCGTGTTCCGCATAGTCACCGTGAGAGAAGTTCAGACGCATCACGTTCATGCCGGCTTCCAGCATTTTGGTCAGCATCTCTTCAGATTCGGTTTTCGGACCGATGGTGCAAACAATTTTGGTCTTTTTCATGACAGTTTTAGTCTTTAAGTTGTGAAGGATATGGAATTCTCGCTCCGCGGGCGCACTGCCGGGGAGCCAAACCTGTATTACGAAAGTTGCTAAGCCACGCCCTAAGGATAGGTGACAACCCTGAAGCGTGCAGAAGAATGTGTGCTGGCGGTTCAGCCCATGAAATGTGGCAAGGTGTTATGCGTTTTATCATGCAGTCCAATGCGCTGAAACCATTCAAGAAAGAATCGAAGCGCATTATACGCTGCCGAAATCAAAAAGGAAAATAAAAACCTCGTTTCAAATTATGGACAAAACGCGTAACAAAACCGGCACGTTATGCATATAACTACGCAACACAATATTTCATCAGGCGGCATGAAAAGGGGCGTAAGAAAGGGATTTTACTGACATCATGAGGCGCTAAAATACCCCATTGAGCCGTTAACGGTGGGATGATTTGCGTTGCCGGAAAAATCTATCAATAATGATTTGATTGATAATGAGAAAATGCGAGCCAGACTCAATGGGAAATAAAGCGAAAGACGACGAGCTGTACCAGGAAATGTGCCGCGTGGTGGGCAAAGTGGTGCTGGAGATGCGTGACCTTGGTCAGGAGCCGAAACACATTGTCATCGCCGGCGTGTTGCGCACCTCGCTGGCGAACAGCAAAATCCAGCGTTCACCGCTCACCGAGGAGGCGATGGCGAAGGTCATTCACGCCCTCTCCGGACACTGACGCCTTTCGCCGGCGGGTCAGGAAATCACAAAGCGGACCACCGCCCGGACGGCAATGTCGCAGTGGTGGGCCACCATCGCTTCATCGTCAATGGCGGGCAGCGGATCGTCAAGGTACAGACTGCTGAAGGTGTAGAAATTCGACACCTGATAAAAGCTGAAGCTGCTGATCAACCGGTGGACATCGCGCGCTTCCAGCCCCGCCTGAAAGACGCCCTGCTGTTGGCCGCGTTGCAAAATGTCTTCCAGAATCGACAGGGCGGTTCGATTCAGCGGCTTCAGATCCCCTGAGGCCTTCAGCCACTTGCCGCGCTGCATGTTCTCCATGCAAATCACCCGCATATAGTCCGCATGGGTGGCGTGATAGCGCACGCTCCAGCGCACCAGCCGCACCAGCGCCTCTACCGGCGGCACATTCTCCAGCCCCAACTGCTGCTCGGTTTCGCGGATCCGCGCATACACATGCTGCAGCACCTCCTGATAGAGCTGCTCTTTGCTTTTGAAGTAGTAGACCACCATGCGCTTGGTGGTCTGCGCCTCGGTGGCGATCTGCTCCATGCGGGCGCCTGACAGCCCGTGTTCGGCAAAGACGGCGATAGCGGCGCTGAAGATCCGCTCCTTCAGAGATTGTGCTTCATCATGAGCAACGACGGTCATGGCAACTCCTTTTTCTTGGGTGACAAAAAATACACATAATGATCACAATTTAGCAACCTGGTATGGCGCAAATGAACCAAATGATACATATTCAAGACTCACGTCAGCTATTGACCCGAGGACCTTATGCTGCGCTCTATCGCCACCGTTTCGATTTCCGGCACCCTGCCAGAGAAGCTGCACGCTATTGCGGCGGCGGGCTATCAGGGTGTGGAAATTTTCGAGAACGATCTGCTCTATTATACGGGGACGCCGGCGGAAATCCGCCAGCTGGCCGCCGATTTAGGGTTAAAAATCACGCTTTTTCAACCCTTTCGCGATTTTGAAGGCGCCAGCCGGGC
Source organism: Klebsiella pneumoniae complex sp. WS1778 (assembly GCF_049472055.1). Lineage (NCBI taxonomy): Bacteria > Pseudomonadati > Pseudomonadota > Gammaproteobacteria > Enterobacterales > Enterobacteriaceae > Klebsiella > Klebsiella pneumoniae complex sp. WS1778. The sequence continues at coordinate 1,199,079 of NZ_JBKGTJ010000001.1, read as the reverse complement.
GCAGTTTGCGGCCAATATGACCCGCGCCAGACGCAAATTTGCGCTGATGCGCGAGCTGGGCTGCGACACGCTGCTGTTGTGCAGCAATGTGCAGCCGGACTGCTCGGCGGATAGCGAACTGCAGGTGGCGGACCTGCGGGCGCTGGCCACGTTGGCGGAAGAGGAGGGGATCGTAATCGGCTATGAGGCGCTGGCCTGGGGAACCCATGTGAACCGCTGGCATCAGGCCTGGGAGCGGGTGCAGCAGGTGGACAGCCCGGCGCTGGGCCTGGTGCTCGACAGCTTCCATATCCTGGCCCGGGGCGACACCCTCGACGCGCTGCCATCGGTGCCGGTGGAGAAAATCACCTTCGTTCAGCTCGCCGATGCGCCGTATATGAAAATGGATCTCCTGGAGTGGAGTCGCCATTTCCGCTGCTTCCCCGGGCAGGGGGAGCTGCCGCTGGAGGCGTTTGCCGAGCAGATCACCCGCTGCGGCTATCGCGGTCCCTGGTCGCTGGAGATCTTTAATGACGGTTTTCGCGCCTCGCCAAACGGCGCGACGGCCAAAGATGGTTATCGTTCGCTGCTGTGGCTGGAGGAGCAGACTCGACGCCGGCTCCCGGCGTGCGATGCCGATCTGTTTTCACCGCCGCCGTTGCCGAACTATCACGGGCTGGAGTTTATTGAATTCGCCGCCAGCGTCGCCGAGGCGCAGCGCCTGGGGCAGCATCTGCAGGCTTTGGGTTTTCAGCACGAGGGAAGCCACCGCTCCAAACAGGTCACGCTGTGGCGCAACGGCGGGGCGCGGATCGTGATTAACCATCAGCCCCACAGCTGGGCCGATCACTTTTATCAACGCCATGGGGTATCGCTCTGTGCGATGGCGCTGCGGGTCGACAGCAGTGCGCCGATTGTCGCTCGCGCCCGCGCGCTGGGGTATGCCACCTGGCAGGGCGACGCCGGGCCGAACGAGACGCCTATCCCGGCGATCTGCGCCCCTGACGGCAGCCTGGTCTATCTGATCGACGCCGGAGAGGCGATCTACGAGCGCGATTTTCTCCTGCGCGACGGTTTGACGGTGCGCGAAGATTACCTCGGTATCGACCATCTGGCGCTGGGCATGGAGGCAGACAGCCGCGACAACTGGGTGATGTTCTTCCGCACGGTGTTTGGCTTTACCCTTGAACATGAGCAGACGCTGCCGGACCCCTATGGACTGGTGCGCAGTCTGGCGGTGCGCAGCCCGCAGGGCGATATCCGCCTGGCGCTGAATATCTCCCAGAGCCGGGCGACGCAGATCGCCCGATCGGTCGCCTGCTACCAGGGGGCGGGGCTGCAGCATGCCGCCTTTGCCTGCCGCGATCTGCCGGCCACCTGCGACCAGCTCGCCGCGGTTGCCGGCCATGCGCTGCCGATCCCGGCCAATTACTATGACGATCTGCTGGCGCGTTTTGGCGGCGAGTTGGACGTCGGGCAGCTCCAGCGGCGGCAGCTTCTCTACGACCGCGATCCGCAGGGCGGGGCGTTCCTGCACCTGTATACCCGGCCCTTCACCGCCGGGCGCTTCTTCTTTGAATTAACCGAACGACGGGCAGGCTACGCGCTCTATGGCGCGGCGAATGCGGCCGTCCGCCTGGCGGCGATGCAGTATTGTTAGCCTGAATCAAATGGTTCATTATGCCTGAAACACAATAACAACACCCTCTGTACCCGAGACAGGAACTGACTATGAGCTCATATAGCCCTAACCCGACGGCTGCCGCCCAGCCGGCCGTCACCGCGCGCCGCTCCCGGCGGCGCATCGGCATTCTTGCGCTGCTGGCCATCGGCACCATGATCAACTACCTCGACCGCACCGTGCTGGGGATCGCCGCCCCAAAGCTCACCGCTGAGCTGGGGATCGATCCAGCGATCATGGGGATACTTTTCTCCGCTTTCGCCTGGACCTACGCCCTGGCGCAAATCCCCGGCGGGCTGTTTCTTGACCGCTTTGGCAACAAAGTCACCTATTTTCTGTCGCTGACCCTGTGGTCGCTCTTTACCCTGTTCCACGGCATGGCGGTGGGGCTGAAAACGCTGCTGCTGTGCCGTTTCGGGCTTGGCGTCAGCGAAGCGCCGTGCTTTCCGGTCAATAGCCGGGTGGTCAGCGCCTGGTTCCCGCAGCAGGAGCGCGCGAAGGCCACGGCGGTGTACACCGTGGGGGAGTATCTTGGGCTGGCCTGCTTTGCCCCGCTGCTGTTCTGGATCATGGATGGCTTCGGCTGGCGGGTGCTGTTCGTCAGCGTCGGCGCGGTTGGCATTCTGTTTGCCCTGGTGTGGTGGCGCTGCTACCGCGAACCGCATGAAGATCCTCGTCTCAGCCAGAAGGAGCGTGAGCATATCGAAAACGGCGGCGGCCTGAGCGCCCCGACGGACCAGCAGGTGGCGTTCAGCTGGCCGCTGGTCCGCCAGCTGCTGAGCAAACGCCAGATCATCGGCGCCAGCATCGGTCAGTTTGCCGGCAATACCGTGCTGGTGTTCTTTCTCACCTGGTTCCCGACCTGGCTGGCCACCGAACGCCATATGCCGTGGCTGAAGGTTGGTTTCTTTTCCATCCTGCCGTTTGTCGCCGCCGCCGGTGGGGTGATGTTTGGCGGCTGGATCTCCGACAAGCTGCTCAAAGCCACCGGGTCGGCCAACCTGGGGCGTAAGCTGCCGATCGTCGCTGGCCTGCTGATGGCCAGCTGTATCATCTCCGCCAACTGGCTGCAGAGTGACCTGGCGGTGATCCTGGTGATGTCGTTTGCCTTTTTTGGCCAGGGGATGGTGGGCCTCGGCTGGACGCTGATCTCCGACATCGCCCCGAAGGGGCTGGGCGGACTTACCGGTGGCCTGTTCAACTTTTGCGCCAACCTCGCGGGGATCCTCACCCCGCTGGTGATCGGCTTTATCGTCGCCGGGTTCGGCAATTTCTTCTACGCGTTGATCTACATCGGCGGCGCCGCGCTGCTGGGTGTGGTGGCCTATCTGTTTATCCTCGGCGACGTCAAACGTATCGAGTTATCGCAGTAAACAAAGGAGCAAGGCATGGTGATTAGTGGGAATACGCGGCTGATAGCGCATCTTGGCTATCCGACCGCCAGTTTTAAGGCGCCGATGATCTACAACCCGTGGTTTGTCGACCAGCAGGTGGACGTGAAGGTGGTGCCGATGGGGGTCAAACCGGAGGACTATGCCGCGTTTATTCCGCCGCTGTTTACGATGACCAATATCATCGGCGCGCTGGTGACGATGCCGCATAAAATCGCCACCTGCGAGCTGGTGCAGCGCCTGAGCCCGACGGCGGCTATCGCCGGCGCCTGTAACGCCATCCGTCGCGAGGCGGACGGCAGCCTCTCCGGGGACATGTTCGATGGCGACGGCTTTGTGCTGGGCCTGCGCCGCAAAGGATTTCATCCTGAGGGGACGCGGGCGCTGGTGGTCGGCAACGGCGGAGTGGGGTCGGCTATCGCCGCCTCTCTCGCGGCGGCAGGGGTTAGCGCTCTGACCCTGTACGATACCCGACCGGAGGTGGCGCACGCTCTCGCCGGACGGCTGCATCAGCACTATCCGCAGCTCGATATCACCCTGATGCAGCGCGATCCGGCCGGACACGAGCTGGTGGTTAACGCCACGCCGCTGGGGATGAAGGTCAGCGATCCGCTGCCGCTGGACGTGGACCGTCTGGCGCCTGGCACCTGGGTGGGGGAGGTGGTGATGACCCAGGAGTATACCCCGCTGCTGAGGGCCGCCCAGGCGCGACAGTGCCCCATCCAGCGCGGGACCGACATGCTGTTTGAAATGATCCCCGCCTATCTGCGCTTTTTCGACCTGCCGGTAGCCACCCCTGAACAGCTCCGGGCGCTGGCGGAAATTCGCTACTGACGTGGCGGCAAACCGGGTAATATAGCGCTATATTATCCGGTTTATAGCGACGATCTATAATGTCCACTCCTCTCACGCTGCTGGCGGCGGGAAGCCTGAAAAGCGCTTTTCTGCCGCTGGTGGCGTACTTTCAGCAGCAGACTGGCCTGGCGGTCGATGCGCAGTTTGGCCCTGCCGGCCTGCTGCGCGAGCGGATCGAGGCCGGGACCCCGTGCGCGGTTTTTGCTTCCGCCAACGCGGCGCACCCGCAGGCGCTGCTCCAGGCGGGTCTGGCGCAGGAATGCCAGGGATTTGCCGGCAATCAGCTGATGCTGACCGCCATGCGGTCGCGAGACAACGATGGCCTGGACTGGCTGGCGCTGCTCAGCACGCCCCGCCTGCGGCTGGCGACCTCCACGCCGGGATGCGATCCGTCAGGAGATTACACCTGGCAACTGTTTGCCCGAATCGAGGCGCGCTGTCCTGGGTTGGGCAACGCGATGGCCGGGCGGGCGCAGCCGCTGGTCGGCGGCAGAGACTCACTGAGCGTGCCGCCGGGAGAGATAGCCGGCGCGTGGCTCATTCGCCAGAATCTGGCGGATCTGTTTATCGGCTACGCGCACTATGCCCCCGCGCTGGCCTCCTGCGACGATCTGCGTACCCTGACCATCCCGGCAGCGTGGAATATTCGCTGCGATTACCAGTTGGCGCGCCTCAGTGCCGATCCCGCCGCGCTGGCCCTGTATCGCTTTATCCTCGGCGACGTTGGCCAGGGGTATCTCCGGCAGGCGGGTTTTATGCCGTTCAGCGACGCAGAGTAAACCCCGGCGCCAGCAGAGGGGACGCGGACGCGGGATGGTAGATCAGACGTACTGGCAGGCCGTATGCTTGCCGGAGGTGCGTTTCGCTCAGCACTTCGGCAGTCTCGCCCGCCAGCCACTGGCCCTCCGGCAGAAGCAGCAGCGTATGGCTGGCCACCTGTAGCGCATGATTCGGATCATGAGTGGTGAACAGGACGGTGCGCGTCTGGCGGTGAGCGAGGTCGTCGATCAGCTGGAGCACCACCTGCTGGTTACCGAGATCCAGCGCCGAGCAGGGCTCATCCAGCAGGATATTCTGACTGGCGCTGACCAGCGCGCGGGCAATCAGCACCAGCTGCTGCTGGCCGCCGGAGAGCGCGTCGAAGTCATCCCCGGCCAGGGCGGCAATCCCCAGCTGCGCCAGCGCCTGCTCAACCCTCCGGGCATCCTCCTCGTCCGGCTGGGCAAAGAGATCCACGTGCCGGGCGCGGCCCATCAGCACCACATCGCTCACTCGCCAGCGGAAAGCGGGACGAAACGACTGCGGAACCAGGGCGACGCCGCCCTCGCACTGCGCCCGGCCGCTCAGCGGCGGCAGCACGCCGGTCAGGGTATCCAGCAGAGTACTTTTTCCCCGGCCATTGGCGCCCAGCACCGCCCAGATCTCGCCGGGACGGCAGGCCAGCGTGAGCGGGGTGAAGAGCGGCTGACGGTGGCCGTAACGTAGCGCTTCCAGCGACAATGAGCGGTTCATTGGAGCGTATTCCGGCGTCGGGATTGCACCAGCAACAAGGTAAACAGCGGCGCGCCGAGCAGGGCTGTGATGATCCCGATCGGGATCTCCGCCTGCGTCAGCGTGCGCGCCATATCGTCCACCACCAGCATCAGGGCGGCGCCGAGCCAGAAGGCGGCGGGCAGCAGGCGACGATGGTCGGCGCCCACCAGCAGACGGGCGAGGTGCGGGACCACCAGTCCCATCCAGGCGATGCTGCCGCTGACCGCCACTTGCGCTGCCACCAGCACCGCGCAGCAGACCAGCACGGCGCGACGCAGCGCGGCCACCGGAACGCCAAGACTGCGGGCATCGCGCTCCTCCAGCGCCAACAGATTGATTCGCCAGCGCAGCTTCCACAACACCCCGGCGGCCACCGCCATGGGCAGGATCATGAGCAGTACCTTATGCCAGCTGGCGGTTGCGAAGCTGCCGAGCAGCCAGAAGACAATGTTCGGTAACGTCTCTTCGCTGTCGGCGAGGTACTGCATCAGGCTGACCAGCGCGGCGAAGAAGCCGCTGAGGATGATCCCGGACAGAATCAGCCCCAGCGTGCTGTCCCGCCCCTGCAGGGCGGCGAGGGCGTAAATCAGCCCCAGCGCGACGAGGCCAAAGAAAAAGGTCGAGGCCATCATCAGCAGGCCGCCGACGCCCAACAGGATCGCCAGCGTGCCGCCGAAGGCGGAGCCAGAGGTCACTCCGATGATGTGCGGGTCGACCAGCGGGTTCTGGAACACGCCCTGTAAGGTAGCGCCGCACAGCCCCAGCGCGCCCCCGGCCAGCAAAGCTATGACCACGCGCGGCAGGCGAACCGACCAGACGATCTGTCCGATCACCCCTTCGCCTGGTGGGAGATGGATCAGGGTGTGGCCAACGGCGCTCAGGCTTAACGGGAACTGGCCGAAACAGAGAGAGGCGACTGCGATCGCCAGCGTCGCCAGCGCCAGGCTGCCCTGCAACAGCCAGGGACGGTGGTTAGCGGGCATCTGGCGTCCACGCTACGCGGTAAAAGCGTTGATAGTAATCCCTGGCTTTACTGTCCACATCGATGTTCTGGTAACGCGAAGGGTAGAGTTTTTTCGCCATCCACAGCTCGCCCAGCGCCAGGGCCTCCGGCATCGGGTAACCCCAGGCTTTGGCGTACTCCGGCATCAGCCACACGCGGTGATGTTTCACCGCATCGATCGCCTGCCACTGCGGGTCGTTCTCTATCTGTTTGACCACCTGCGGATAACGGTCCTGGACGAAGATCACCTGCGGGTTCCACGCCAGCACCTGCTCCAGCGACACCTGACGGGCGCCTGTTACGCTGGCGGCCGCCACGTTCAGCGCCCCGGCGTGCGCCATCATCAGACCGGTGTATTTGCCGGCGCCGTAGGTATTCAGATCGGGGTTGGCCATATACACCCGCACCCGCTGGTTCTGGGGAATATCGGCCACCGGCGCATTGGCTTGCTTACGCGCCTCAAAGGTGTAGTGAATCAGCGCCTCGGCCTCGGGCTGGCGTTCGACGACCTCGCCGATAAGGCGGATCCCCTCTACCAGTCCGGCGTTATAGGACTGCTCCTCGTCAGCCATGGTGGGGTTCATTTTACTTTTTTCCCCGGCGGCATCCTGGCGCAGCGAAATGGCCACCACCGGGATCCCGGCCTGTTGGATCCGCGCGATCATCGCCGGCGGCGCATAGTTGGCGACGAAAACCACCTGCGGACGCAGCGCCAGCAGGCTTTCAATATTGACCTGAGTGAGATCGCCCGGGGTCGCCAGTTGCCCGATCTCGGGCATAAAGCGGGCGAACTGCGGCCCGAGCTGTTTCTTCCAGCTGCTTAAGACGCCGACGATATCCTCAGCGGCATGCAGTTGCACAAGCAGGTTGAGCGTCTGATGCTGCAGAACCACGACGCGGGTGACGTGGTTGGGGAGGGTGACCTGGCGACCCAGCTGGTCGGTGACAGTGCGGTCGGCGAAGGCCTGACCGGTGAACAGGCTGGCGCTGAGCAGCGTCAGGCCCAGCAGTAAGGGGTGTTTTGGCATGATCTGGCCCGAATGGCGTGAAAAATTCGTTGTGTATTAAATTATATAACGACGCCGGGCGCAATGATTGATCGCGTTTACCCTCACTACGATCAAGGCATTTCGTACCACACTTCTTGATCCTCCATGCGCGCCTCTATCTGGCCCGCCACCCTCTGCAGCGTAGAGAGATGCTTTTGCGCCGCCTGCTCAATGGTCATGGCGCTGGCGATATAGACCAGGTTGAGGCAGCCGATGACCCGCTGCTGGCTGCAGACCGGCACGGCGATAGAGGCGATTTTCTCCTCCTGCCGCCAGCCGCGGTAGTTTTCTCCATAGCCGTTCTGGCGGGTGCGGGCGAGGATTGCCGCCAGCCGTTCCGGTTCGCGGGCCAGCTGATACTCCGCCTCCGGACGGGCGGCCAGCATGCTGAGAATGGCGTCGCGCTCCGCGTCGGGAGCAAAGGCCAGCCACGTCAGACCGGAGGCGGTGAGCAGCAGCGGCAGTCGCCGTCCGACCATCGCCCGGTGAAACGACAGCCGACTGAAACGGTGGGTGGTTTCGCGCACCACCATGGCGTCGACGTCGAGGGTGGTGATGTCCGTCGGCCACTGTACTTCGCGCAGCAGCTCGCCGAGCAGCGGCGTGGCGAGGGCAGAAATCCAATGTTCGTCACGAAATCCGTCGCTCAGCTGGCGGACGTTAATGGTCAGACGAAAGCTGTCATCGGAGCGGCTGCGGCGGACAAAACCCTCCTCCTGTAGCGTCTCCAGCAGCCGGCGCACGGTGGTGCGATGCAGGCCGCTAAACTCCGCCAGCAGGCCCGGCGTCGCGCCGCCGTCGAATTTATTTAACAATTTTAATAACAATAAACCCCGGCTTAATCCGCGCACCGTTTTGTACGCTGTGGACCCATCGTTATGCATAAAACCTTCCTGAAAATGCTTTATAAACAGTGGCGTGCACCTGGTGCACATTCGATGATGTTTTGATTGTAGCCGAAAACCCCCGCCCTATACTCAGCCCATTATAAAAATACGTTTACACATGATTAACAAATGGCCTGCCGGTCTGGCCGTTTCCGAGTCGTGAGGTCGCTGAGAATGACAACATCTACACCCGATATTCAACCCGCCGTGCAGCATACCGCCCAGGTCGCCATCGCCGGCGCCGGTCCGGTAGGCCTGATGATGGCCAACTACCTTGGCCAGATGGGCATCAGCGTGCTGCTGGTGGAAAAACTCGACAAACTGATCGATTACCCGCGGGCCATCGGTATTGACGATGAATCGCTGCGGGCGATGCAGGCGGTGGGGCTGGTGGATGACGTGCTGCCGCACACCACGCCGTGGCACGCCATGCGCTTTCTGACCCCGAAGGGCCGCTGCTTTGCCGACATCCAGCCGATGACCGATGAGTTTGGCTGGTCGCGGCGCAACGCCTTTATCCAGCCGCAGGTGGATGCGGTGATGTATCACGGCCTGCAGCGTTTCCCACAGGTCCGTTGCCTCTTCTCCCGCGAGGTGGAAGCCTTTAGTCAGAACAGTGACAGTGTCACGTTAAATATCAAAGGGCCGGACGGCGAGCGGGAGACGGTGCGCGCGGACTGGCTGGTGGCCTGCGACGGCGGCGCCAGCTTTATTCGCCGTACGCTGAACGTCCCCTTTGAAGGCAAGACCGCGCCGAATCAGTGGATTGTCATCGATATTGCCAACGACCCGCTGGCCACCCCGCACATCTATCTGTGCTGCGACCCGGTGCGGCCCTTTGTTTCCGCTGCGCTGCCACACGGCGTGCGCCGCTTTGAATTTATGGTGATGCCCGGGGAAACCGAAGCCCAGCTCAGCGAGCCGCACAATATGCGCCGCCTGCTGAGCAAAGTGCTACCGGACCCGGATCGCGTCGAACTGATCCGCCAGCGGGTCTACACCCATAACGCGCGCCTTGCCGAGCGCTTTCGCATTGACCGGGTGCTGCTGGCCGGCGACGCCGCGCACATCATGCCGGTCTGGCAGGGCCAGGGATACAACAGCGGCATGCGCGACGCCTTCAACCTGGCGTGGAAGCTGGCGCTGGTGGTCAACGGCAAAGCGGGAGAGGCGTTGCTTGACAGCTACCAGCAGGAGCGTCGCGACCACGCGAAGGCGATGATTGACCTGTCGGTGACCGCCGGCCACGTGCTGGCGCCGCCGAAGCGCTGGCAGGGGGCCGTGCGCGATGGCCTCTCGTGGCTGCTGAACTACCTGCCGCCGGTGAAACGTTACTTCCTCGAAATGCGCTTTAAGCCGATGCCGCAGTATCGCGAGGGGGCGCTGCTGACCGACGGCGCAGGTAAATCCTCGCCGGTGGGCAAAATGTTTATTCAACCGCAGGTGACGCTGGAGAATGGCGAGAGCCTCCTGCTCGACGAGGTTATCGGGGCGAATTTCGCCATTATCGGCTGGGGCTGCAACCCGCAGTGGGGGCTCGACGCCGGGCAGATCGCCCGCTGGCGCGCGATAGGGGTGCGCTTTATTCAGGTGGTGCCGGAGGTGCAGATCCACCGCGAGCAGGATAACGCTCCGGGCACGCTGCGGGTAGGGGATAAACAAAACCGACTGAAGAGCTGGTTTGCGCAACATCACACCGCCATCGCCGTGGTCAGGCCGGACCGCTTTGTCGCCGCCCTCGCTATCCCGCAAACCCTCGGCGCGCAGCTGACCGCCCTGGCGGAAAAAATGACCCTCGCAGCCGGGGATACCGCCCACGCTGAAGAGAAGGTGGCCTGATATGCATGCCTATCTGCACTGTCTGTCGCACACCCCGCTGGTGGGATTCGTTGACCCGGAGCAGGCGGTCCTTGATGAGGTCAACGGGGTGATTGCCGACGCCCGGCGGCGGATCGCTGAATTCGATCCCGAACTGGTGGTGCTCTTCGCCCCCGATCACTACAACGGTTTTTTCTATGACGTGATGCCGCCGTTCTGCCTCGGCGTCGGCGCCACCGCCATCGGCGACTTCGCCAGCGCCGCCGGCGTTCTGCCGGTGCCCACCGAGCTGGCGGAAGCCTGCGCTCACGCCGTGCTCAACAGCGGTATCGACCTGGCAGTGTCGTACAACATGCAGGTGGACCATGGCTTCGCCCAGCCGCTGGAGTTTTTGCTGGGTGGGCTGGATCGCCTGCCGGTGCTGCCGGTGTTTATTAACGGCGTCGCCGCGCCGCTACCGGGCTTTCAACGCACCCGGCAGCTTGGCGAGGCGATGGGCCGCTTCCTCAACACCCTCAATAAGCGGGTGCTGATCCTCGGCTCTGGCGGGCTGTCGCACCAGCCGCCTGTGCCGGAGCTGGCGAAGGCCGACGCCCATCTGCGCCACCGCCTGCTCGGCAGCGGCAAACAGCTGCCGCCGGACGAACGCGAGCTGCGCCAGCAGCGGGTGATCAGCGCCGCCCGCCGGTTTACCGAGGACCCGCGCTCGCTCCATCCCCTTAATCCGGTGTGGGACAACCGCTTTATGAGCCTGCTGGAGCAGGGGCGGCTGAGCGAACTGGACGCGATCGGCAACGACGAGCTGTCGGCGATGGCCGGCAAATCGACGCACGAAATTAAGACCTGGGTGGCCGCCTTTGCCGCGCTATCCGCTTTTGGCCGCTGGCGTAGCGAAGGCCGCTATTACCGGCCGATCCCCGAGTGGATCGCCGGATTCGGCTCGCTGAGCGCCACCACCGAGATTTGATTAACCGGGAGACTAACATGAGCTATCAACCGCAAACCGAAGCCGCCACCAGCCGATTCCTCAACGTCGACGAAGGGGGCCGCACGCTGCGTATCCATATCAATGACTGCGGCGACGGGAAAGAGACCGTGGTGATGCTCCACGGCTCCGGGCCGGGGGCTACCGGCTGGGCCAACTTCAGCCGCAATATTGACCCGCTGGTCGAGGCGGGCTATCGCGTGCTGCTCCTCGACTGTCCGGGGTGGGGGAAGAGCGATTCGATCGTCAACAGCGGCTCGCGTTCGGATCTCAACGCCCGCATTTTGAAAAGCGTGGTCGATCAGCTGGGGATCGATAAAGTCCATCTGCTGGGCAACTCGATGGGCGGCCACAGCGCAGTGGCCTTCACCCTGAGCTGGCCGGAGCGGGTGGCTAAGCTGGTGCTGATGGGCGGGGGGACCGGCGGCATGAGCCTGTTCACGCCGATGCCGACGGAGGGCATCAAGCTGCTGAACGCCCTGTACCGCGAGCCGACCATTGAAAACCTGAAGAAGATGATGAGCATTTTCGTCTTTGACACCCGCGACCTCACTGACGCGCTGTTCGAGGCGCGGCTGAACAATATGCTGTCGCGCCGCGACCATCTGGACAACTTCGTCAAGAGCCTCGAAGCCAACCCGAAGCAGTTCCCTGACTTTGGTCCGCGGCTGGGCGAGATCGCTGCGCCAACTCTGATCGTCTGGGGACGCAACGACCGCTTCGTGCCGATGGACGCCGGGCTGCGCCTGCTCGCCGGGATCGCCGGCTCTGAGCTGCATATTTACCGCGACTGCGGCCACTGGGCGCAGTGGGAACATGCCGACAGTTTTAATCAGCTGGTGCTCAATTTCCTCGCACGGGCCTAAGGAGTGATGATGACTTTTTCTCTTGACGCGCTGGCGCAGCAGCTGCGCGACGCCGAACGGACCGGCCAGGCGATCGCCCCGCTGCGCGATATCCTCGGCGTCGACAACGCCGACGCCGCCTACGCCATCCAGCGCCTGAACGTTCAGCACCACGTGGCCCATGGCCGGCGGGTAGTGGGCCGCAAGGTGGGCCTGACCCATCCCAAAGTGCAGCAGCAGCTGGGGGTCAACCAGCCGGATTTCGGCACCCTGTTTGCCGACATGTGCTACGGCGACAACGCCGACGTGCCGTTTGGCCGCGTGCTGCAGCCGAAGGTGGAGGCCGAGATCGCCCTGGTGCTGAAACATGATCTGCCCCATGCCGATACCACTTTTGATGAACTGTATAACGCCATCGAATGGGTGCTGCCGGCGCTGGAGGTGGTGGGCAGCCGGATTCGCGACTGGTCAATCGGCTTTGTCGACACCGTCGCCGATAACGCCTCCTGCGGCCTGTACGTCATCGGCGGCCCGGCGCAGCGCCCGGCGGGGCTGGATCTGAAGCAGTGCGCCATGCGGATGACCCGCAACCAGGAGCTGGTCTCCAGCGGCCGGGGCAGCGAGTGCCTGGGGCATCCGCTGAACGCCGCGGTCTGGCTGGCGCGCAAGATGGCCAGCCTCGGCGAACCGCTGCGGGCGGGGGATATCGTGCTCACCGGGGCGCTAGGCCCGATGGTGGCGATTAACGAGGGGGACAGCTTTGTCGCCCATATTGAAGGTATTGGCTCAGTCGCGGCACGCTTCGTCGCCGCCGGAGAAGGACATCGTGATGCGTAAACGTAAAGTCGCCATTATCGGCTCCGGAAATATCGGCACCGATTTAATGATTAAAATTCTGCGCCACGGCCAGCATCTTGAAATGGCGGTGATGGTCGGCATCGACCCGCAGTCGGATGGTCTGGCCCGCGCCCGGCGCATGGGGGTAGCGACCACCCACGAAGGGGTGGGCGGCCTGATGCAGATGGCGGAGTTTGCCGATATCGACTTCGTCTTCGACGCCACCAGCGCCGGGGCGCACGTTAAAAACGATGCCGCGCTGCGCGAAGCGAAGCCGGGGATCCGCGTCATCGACCTGACGCCGGCGGCGATTGGCCCATACTGCGTGCCGGTGGTCAACCTCGCGGCCAACCTCCACCAGGGCAACGTCAATATGGTGACCTGCGGCGGCCAGGCGACCATCCCGATGGTCGCCGCGGTTTCGCGGGTGGCGAAAGTGCATTATGCAGAGATCGTGGCCTCCATCGCCAGTCAATCCGCCGGGCCGGGCACGCGGGCGAATATCGACGAATTCACCGAAACCACCTCGCAGGCGATTGAAAAAGTGGGCGGCGCGGACAAGGGCAAGGCGATTATCGTGCTCAACCCGGCGGAGCCGCCGCTAATGATGCGCGATACCGTGTATGTGCTGAGCGAGATGGCGTCCCAGGAGGCGATTGCCGCCTCGATCGCCGAGATGGCGGCGGCGGTGCAGGCTTACGTGCCAGGCTACCGGCTGAAGCAGCAGGTGCAGTTTGAGGTTATCCCCGAGGATAATCCGGTCAACCTCCCCGGCGTGGGCCGTTTTTCCGGCCTGAAAACCGCGGTTTACCTCGAAGTGGAAGGGGCGGCGCACTATCTGCCGGCGTACGCCGGCAACCTCGATATTATGACCTCAGCGGCGCTGGCGACGGCGGAGCAAATGGCCGGGGCAATGAACAGCGCGGCGGGAGCGACAGCATGAACGGTAAAAAACTCTACATTTCGGATGTGACGCTGCGCGATGGTATGCACGCTATTCGTCACCAGTATTCCCTGGCGCAGGTGCAGCAGATCGCCGGCGCGCTGGATAAGGCGGGGGTGGACTCCATCGAAGTGGCCCACGGCGATGGGCTGCAGGGATCCAGCTTCAACTACGGCTTTGGCGCCCACAGTGATATCGCCTGGATTGAAGCGGCGGCGGCGGTGGTCAGCCAGGCGAAAATCGCCACCTTGCTGCTGCCGGGCATCGGCACGCTGCACGACCTGAAAGCCGCGTATCAGGCCGGGGCGCGGGTGGTGCGGGTCGCCACCCACTGCAGCGAAGCGGACGTCGCGGCGCAGCATATTGCCTTTGCCCGCGAGCTGGGGATGGACACCGTCGGTTTTCTGATGATGAGCCATATGATCTCCCCGCAGGCGCTGGCGCAGCAGGCGCTGAAGATGGAATCCTATGGGGCGACCTGCATCTACGTGGTGGATTCCGGCGGGGCGATGAACATGAACGACATTCGCGACCGCTTCCGCGCGCTGAAGGCGGTGCTGAAGCCGGAGACCGCCACCGGGATGCATGCCCACCATAACCTGAGCCTCGGGGTGGCCAACTCTATCGCCGCGGTGGAAGAGGGCTGCGATCGCATAGACGCCAGCCTGGGCGGGATGGGGGCGGGGGCGGGCAATGCGCCGCTGGAGGTGTTTATTGCCGCCGCCGACAAGCTCGGCTGGCAACATGGCACCGATCTCTATGCGCTGATGAACGCCGCCGACGAGCTGGTGCGGCCGCTACAGGACCGCCCGGTGCGCGTCGACCGCGAAACGCTGGCGCTGGGCTACGCCGGGGTCTACTCCAGCTTCCTGCGCCACAGCGAAGCGGCGGCGGCGCGCTATGGCCTCAGCGCGGTGGATATTCTCGTCGAGCTGGGCAAACGGCGGATGGTCGGCGGCCAGGAGGATATGATCGTCGACGTCGCGCTGGATCTGCTTAACCGCCAAAAATAACAACGCGCGGCTGACCACGCATCAGCCGCCCATCACCTGATCCGCTTGTCCGGCTATCGCCAAGGTACCCTATGACCAAGATAACGACCGCAAACTCCTCGCGCCTGATGGTCACCATCGGGCTCTGTTTTATGGTGGCCCTGATGGAGGGGCTGGATCTGCAGGCGGCGGGGATCGCCGCCGTCGGCATGGCGCAGGCCTTTGCGCTGGATAAAATGCAGATGGGCTGGATCTTCAGCGCCGGGATCCTCGGCTTGCTGCCCGGCGCGCTGGTGGGCGGCATGCTGGCGGACCGCCACGGGCGCAAACGCATCCTGCTGAGCTCGGTGCTGTTGTTTGGCCTGTTCTCGCTGGCCACCGCGGTGGCCTGGAGCTTCCCGACGCTGCTGCTGGCGCGCCTGCTCACCGGCGTCGGGCTGGGGGCGGCATTGCCGAACCTGATTGCCTTAACCTCGGAAGCCGCTGGCCCACGCTTTCGCGGCCGGGCGGTGAGCCTGATGTACTGCGGCGTGCCCATTGGCGCCGCGCTGGCGGCGGCGCTGGGGTTCTCTGGCCTCGCCGCGGCCTGGCAGACCATCTTCTGGATTGGCGGCGTGGTCCCGCTGCTGCTGATCCCGCTGTTGATGCGCTGGCTGCCGGAGTCGCAGGCGTTTCAGCGCGTGGAGACCAGCGTGCCGCTGCGCACCCTGTTTGCCCCGGGACATGCTGCCGCCACGCTGCTGCTGTGGCTGGGCTATTTCTTCACCCTGCTGGTGGTCTATATGCTCATCAACTGGCTGCCGATGCTGCTGGTGGGCCAGGGGTTCAGCGCCAGCCAGGCGGCGGGGGTGATGTTCTCTCTGCAGATCGGCGCCGCCTGCGGTACTTTGCTGCTGGGCGCGCTGATGGATAAGCTTACTCCGCTGCGCATGTCGCTTCTGATATACAGCGGCATTGTGGCATCGCTGCTGGCGCTGGGCAGTGCGTCGACGCTGAGCGGGATGCTGCTGGCGGGGTTTGTGGCCGGGCTGTTCGCCACCGGCGGCCAGAGCGTGCTCTACGCGCTGGCGCCGCTCTTCTATCCCGCGGCGATCCGCGCTACCGGGGTCGGCACCGCCGTGGCGGTGGGCCGCCTCGGGGCGATGAGCGGCCCTTTGCTGGCCGGCAAGATGCTGGCCCTCGGCACCGGCACCGTCGGGGTGATGGCAGCCTCAGCGCCAGGCATCGTGCTGGCCGGCGTGGCGGTGTTCTGGCTGATGCATCGCCAGCAGCGCGCGGCCATGGTCTGATGCTGTCCGGCGGTCTGGCGGAAAAATGCCGGGCCGCCGCCTTGCCTCTCCGCGTGTCCTGGCCTAAGGTAAGACATCATTCCCTGTCGTTTATCGTCTCTATGGCTTACCGCTCCCGCTTGCTCGACGCTATCCCTGGCATCCGCCACGCGTTTCTCGATGTCCACGAAACCGCCGCTTTTCCCTATGCCGAATTGGCCCCGGTGAAGCTGGTCCATGGCAATGAGGTGCATCACTATCAGCAGCCGCTGCCGACGCGGCCGCACGCCGACGCGGTGTTTACCGCCGTGGCCGGGCAAAAGGTGGGGGTGGTGACCGCCGACTGCCTGCCGATACTGATCGCCTCGCGCGACGGTCGCTTCGTCTGCAGCGTCCATGCCGGCTGGCAGGGGCTGGCCAGCGGCATTGTCGACAACAGTCTGGCGACTTTTCGCCAACAGGGGGTGGCGCTGACCGATCTGGTCATCGCCGTGGGGCCGCATATTCACCCTTGCTGTTACGAAGTCTCCGCCGGATTTTATCAGCAACTGCTGGACCAGCCCGGCGGTGACCGGGTGGCCCGGCACCGCCAGCGGCTGTTCCATTCCCGTTCGGCCCCGGTCAGCGATCCGCTTAAAGCCGCCGCACGCGGCAGCGATAATCTGTGGTTTGATCTGCGCGCTTTCGCTGAAGCGATCTTCACAGAGGCGGGGGTGGCGCCGGCGAGCGTTGAATGGCTGGGGAGCTGCACCTATTGCACGCCGCAATCGCTGGGCTCCTACCGGCGCCGGACCCATTTTCCGGCGCCGAAGAGCTTTCAGTACTCGTGGATCATGCGTCAGGCCTGAGGCGCGCTGGCGTTAGATCACCCGAAAACCGTGGGTGCCGTCGCGGGCCAGCTGATCCACCAGGCCGTACTCCCACTCCAGATAGGCCTGCATGGCCTCTGCGGAATTATCGGTCCCTTCATAGGGACGGCGATAGCGGTCCCGGCGCTCGACGGCGAGGCCGTCGTCGCCATGGGCCAGCGGCAGACCGGCGGCGATCCACGCCAGCGTCCCGCCGCGCAATACCTGTACCGGCTTACCGGTTAAGGCCGCCACCTCGGGCACCGCGTAGCGGGCCAGCAGGCTGCTGCCGCAGGTCACCACGTAACGTTGCGCGGGAGGGAGGGCTTCCAGGGCCTGGCGCAGCTGCGAGCGCGTCAGCCACCACGCGCCGGGGATATGGCGGGCGACAAAGTTGGCGCTGGTAGTGAAATCGAGCACCACCGTCCCGGGCTCCTCCAGCTGTTGCGCCAGCTGCGCCGGGCTTATCTCCTCCGCCGGCGGGGCGGGGGGCACTTCGGCGGCCGGCACCCCGCGCTCGCTCAGCTGGCTGGCCGACAGCGCGCTCAGCCGCGCCGTCTCCCAGCCCATCTGCGCCAGCCACGAGCCGGTCATCGCCGCCCGGACGCCATCGTCATCCAGTAACACTATCCGCGCTCCCCGCACGCTGGCGAAGTGATCGGTCTCCTGCACCAGCTGGCCGCCTGGCGCGCTCAGGCTGCCAGGATAGTGGCCCGCCGCGTACTCCTCGGGGCTGCGGACATCAAACAGGAAGGTGGTGCGGTCGCTCTGCTGCCGCCAGCGTTGTAGCGTCGCTTCATCGATGACTGCCACCCCGGCCCGTTCGGCGAGATGCGCCGCCTCGGCGGCCCGGACGCCAGAGGCGCGGGCGGAGGGGTCGTATTGCCGCTGCTGCTGGTGCGCCAGCGTCTGGCCAGCCAACGTCCAGCCGATAGTGCCATTGCGCAGGGCATGGACCGGGTTCGGCACCCCGGCGTTGATCAGCGACTGGGTGCCGATGATGCTGCGGGTGCGTCCGGCGCAGTTGACGATGATCGGCGTCTGCGGGGAGGGCGTCAGGCTCTCCACCCGCAGGACCAGCTCGCCGCCGGGCACGCTGATGCTGCCGGGGATGCTCATGGTCTGGTACTCATCGAAGCGCCGGGCGTCGACGATCACCACCTCCTGTCGTCTGTCGATGAGCGCCTGAACCTCCTGGGCGCTGAGCGACGGCGTGTGACGCACGCTTTCCACCAGCTCGCCAAAAGCTTTACTGGCAGAGTTGACGTCCTGAAACAGCTCGCCGCCGCTGCGGCGCCAGCCGGCGAGACCCTCGGCCAGCAGGGCCACATCCTGATAGCCCCAGGTCCGCAGCCGTTCGACGGCGATCTCCGCCAGCCCTTCGCCGTTGTCGTAGACGGTGATCGGGGTGGTGAAGCGCGGTATCCGCCGGCGGACCTCCAGCTCCAGTTTGCTGAGCGGCAGATTGACGGCAAACAGTGGATGAGCGGTGGCGAAATCGGCCTCTTCACGGACGTCGATCAGCGCCAGTTCACGACGGTCGAGCAGCGCCTGACGGATCCCGGCGGCCTGGCGATAAGCGTAAGTGGACATAATGGTTATCCTTGGTGTTCGCGGGAGGAATCCCAGATATTGGGTAAATGGCGGTTGGAGTAGCCGGATATAAACGGTTTTTGCTGGCCTTCCGGGGTATACACTGCGCGCTTCACCGCGCCGATGTTGCCGCCGTAAACATGTATGCTGATGGAGACGCGATCCGCCAGCGCATTGCTGACGCGATGAATGTCGCCATCGTCAGCGGAGACTTTCTCCACCTGACCAGCCTGCAGAAGCGTGGCGGCGCCCAGCGCGCGCGGTATGCCATCGGCATCCAGCTGGTAGCGTTGATTTTCCTCCGCGCCGCGCAGCATCCCAATGGCCCCCCACACCCGGTGGTCATGGATCGGCGTCGCCTGTCCCGGCCCCCAGACGAAGCTGACGATCGAGAAGCGCTCGCCGGAGTCGGCATGCAGCAGATACTGCTGGTAATGGTGTGGGTGCGGCAGGGTGTACTCTTCCGGCAGCCAGTCGTCGTGACGCACCAGCGCCGCCAGCCGCTGCGCCACGGCGTCAAGCAGCGGCGCGGTCGAGTGGTGTTCCCGGTGCAGACGGTCAACCTCATGAATAAAATGGCGTAATTTTTCCAGTCGTGGTGCAGTCATGTGCGCTTCCTGTCAGAGGGACTGGTCAAAACGCTAACAGAGGCGTTAATATTATTTAAATGCAATTTACGCATATATTAATATGCAAATTTCACATAAGGATCCTATGCGCATCGACGATATTGACGCTCTGCTGGCCACAGTGCAGTTTTCTTCCCTCAATCAGGCGGCGGATTATCTGGGGATCACCCAGTCGGCGATCACCCGGCGCCTGCAGCGTCTGGAGCAGGAGCTGAACGTCACGCTGTTAGCGCGTCAGACCCGCCCGCTGACCCTGACCGCCGCCGGTCAGCGGGTGTACGAGCAGTGCCTGAGCATTAAGCGCGAGACGAAAAAGCTCTACAGCCTGTTGGATCCGCAAGGCGAGCCGCGCGGCGCGCTGCGTCTCGGCGTACCGCAGAGTATCAGCGAGATCGCGCTGCCGGCGGCGCTGGCGGCGCTGAGCCAGCAGTTTTCCGCACTGTCCCCGCAGGTCACCTGCGGCTGGAGCGGAGAGCTGCAGCGCCGGCTGGAAAACGGCGAACTTGACGGGATGCTGGCGATGGGCCCCGCCCAGCAGACCCTCGCCGAGGGCTACAGCGGGCGTCTGCTGTGCCCCCTGGAGGTGGTGCCGATTGCCGCCCGGCGGCTGAATCTGCGGGCGTCGTCGCTGCGGGAGTGCGTCGAACAGGGCTGGATCCTTAACCCCGATGGCTGTGGCCTGCGCGCCGGGCTCATCCGCGAGCTGCAAAGCCAGGGCCTGCGCCTGAAGCTTAACGTCGAGAGCGCGGGCGCCCAGCTGCAGATGGCGCTGGTGGCGCAGGGACTGGGGCTGGGTCTGGTGCCGCGGGCGGCGCTGGCGGCCAGCCCGTGGCGGGACGAGATCGAGGTCGTCAACCTCAGCGATTTTCAGCCTGCGGTGTCGCTGTGGCTGATCCACGCTCAGTATCTGGCCAACCTGCAGTCGCCGCTGATCTTTTTCGCCAGCAAAGTGGTGCAGCAGCTGACAGTATCCGACTGAAAACACTACTCATTTTCTATTAATGCAAGCCTTGCATATTAAGATATGATAAAAATGCATTTTGTTCATTAACACACTCTGTATAGGGTAATGACCAGCGCCGCCGTCGCGGCCACTCCATTACCCTGACGCAAGGAGTTGTTCATGAGCATTCAGTTTCTTGGCATGATTGGCCACCGCCTCTCTTCCGAAACGATTGCCCCGGTGGGGCCGATCTTTGACCGCGACTATATTGTTCGCTTCGCGCAAACCCATGAAGCCGCCGGGTTCGATCGCCTGCTGGTGGGTCACTGGTCCGATCAACCCGACGGCTTTCTGGTAACCGCCCTGGCCGGACTGTCGACGCAGAAAATTCAGTACCTGCTGGGCCATCGCCCCGGTTTTGTATCGCCGACCCTCGCCGCGCGCAAATTCGCCACCCTTGAGCATCTGCTGGGGGGCCGGCTGGCGGTGCATATCATCAGCGGCGGCAATGACGCCGAGCAGCGCCGGGACGGCGATTACCTCGACCACGACCAGCGCTATGCCCGCACCGACGCCTTCCTCGACGTGGTGCGCCAGGTGTGGACCAGCGAGCAGCCTGTCGATATTCACAACGAGTTTTATCAGGCCGAACAGGCCTGGTCAGCTATTCGTCCGCTGCAAAAGCCGCATCTTCCCATCTACTTCGGCGGTTCGTCGGCAGCGGCCATCGCCGTCGCCGGCAAACACGCCGACGTCTTCGCCCTGTGGGGCGAGTCGCTGGCGCAAACCGGCGAGACCATCCAGCGCGTGCGCGCCGAAGCGGCGAAACACCAGCGTGACATCGGTTTCAGCGTCTCGTTCCGGCCGATTATCGCCGACGGCGAAGCCGAGGCCTGGGAGAAAGCCGAGCATATCCTGCATGTCGCCACCGAGCAGGCGGCGCAGCGCGGGGGCGGTTTCAAGGCCAAACCGGACAGCATCGGCGCCCAGCGGCTGCGGGCCACCGCCGCGCAGGGCAGAGTGGTGGACAAACGCCTGTGGACCGGCATCGCCCAGCTGGTGGGCGGCGAGCATAACTCTACCGCCCTGGTGGGCACCCCGGAGCAGGTGGCCGATGCGCTGCTCGATTACTACGACCTCGGGGTGCGCAACTTCCTGATCCGCGGATTCGACCCGCTGAACGATGCGGCAGACTACGGCCGGGCGCTGTTGCCGATCGCTCGGGAAAAAGCCGCGCGGCGTGCGGTGGCGGAGCGCGCATCGTGATCCATCCTGAGCGCGACGACTGGGCGCAGCAGCTGACGGCGGTACGCCAACAGATGGCGGAGCAGGCGGCCAGCCTCGACGCCAGCGGCGACTTTCCCTGGCGCAATATCGACCACCTGCGCGCGGGGGGCTGGTTAAGCCTCGCCGTGCCGCGTGCTTACGGCGGCGCGGGCGCCAGCCTGGCCCAGCTGCAGCAGGCCATCGCCGCCATCGCCTGGGGTGAGCCGGCGACGGCGCTGATCGTCTGCATGCAGTATCTGCACCATTTGCGGCTGGCGGAAAACGACGCCTGGCACGCGCCGCTGCGCCAGCAGGTTTTTCACGACGCCGTCGAACGCGGTGGCCTGATCAACAGCCTGCGCGTTGAGCCGGAGCTGGGTTCCCCGGCGCGGGGCGGCCTGCCGGACACCGTGGCGAGCCGCTGCGCGGACGGCTGGGACATCAACGGTCATAAAATCTATACCACCGGCATTGAAGGGCTGCGCTGGCTGGCGGTATGGGCGAGAAGCGATGATAACCCGCCGCGGGTGGGCACCTGGCTGGTGCCTGGCGACAGCGCCGGGATTAGCGTGGTGAAAAGCTGGGATCACGCCGGGATGCGGGCCACCGGCAGCCATGAGGTGATTTTTCGCCACGTGCGGGTGGCGGCAGAGCACGCGGTGGATGTCTGGCCTGTCGATGCACCACCCTCTGCCCAGGCGGAACCGTTGCGCCTGTTCGCCAACCGGCAGACGGCGCTGCTGGCGGCGATCTATGACAGCATCGCCCGCGCCGCTCACGACTGGCTGGTGAGGTGGCTGACGGGGCGAGTGCCCGCGGGCCTCGGCCATCCGCTTTCCCGCCTGCCGCGGGTGCAGGAGAAGGTCGGGCAGATCGCCGGGCTGCTGCTGGTGAACCGCAGCCTGCTGGAGCAGGCCGCCGCGCTGCGCTTTTCCGCCATCGAGGCCAATCTGGCGAAAGTCACCATTACCGACAACGCCATTCAGGCGGTGAATATCGCGCTCGAGTTGACCGGTAATCATGGCCTCAGCCGACAGAACCCGCTGGAACGCCACTACCGTAATGTGCTCTGCGGCCGGGTGCATACCCCGCAGAGCGACAGCGCCTGGCTGGCAGCCGGCCACTTCGTCTTTCAATCACAAGGATAATCACGATGCGTCTATCATTCTCAGGCCGGGTGGCGGCAGCGCTGATGCTGCTGGCGCTGGGCGGTTACGCGACGGCGCAGGAGCGGCTTACCCTGCGCATCGCCGATCAAAAAGGCGGCATGCGTTCGCAGCTGGAGGCGGCCAACGCCCTGCAAAACCTCCCCTATGACATTAAGTGGGCTGAATTCCCGGCCGCCGCGCCGCTGGCGGAAGCCCTTAACGCGGGCGCAGTGGACGCGGGGATCATCGGCGATGCGCCGCTGCTCTTCGCCCTGGCTAACGGCGCGCCGGTGAAAGCGATTGCCGTGGACAAAAGCAATCCGGCGGGGACCGCGGTGCTGGTTTCCCCCGGCAGCGCGATAAAAACCGCCGCCGGGTTAAAAGGCAAGCGCATTGCCACCGGCAAAGGGTCGATTGGTCATTTCGTGGCGCTGAAAGCGCTCGAGCAGGCGGGCATCTCGCCGAAGGAGGTGCAGTGGGTGTTCCTCGGCCCGGTGGACGCCAAAGTGGCGCTGCTTAACGGTTCGGTGGACGCCTGGGCGACCTGGGAACCCTACACCACCCAGATGGTGAAGACCAACGAGGGGCAGATCCTGGTGAGCGGCAAAGGGCTGCTGCCGGGGAATACCTTCCTTGCGGCAACGGATTCCGCGCTTAACGATCCGCAAAAGCGCGCCGCGCTGCAGGATTATCTCCAGCGCCTGGCCGGCGCCGAGCGCTGGGCCTACGCCAATCTCGACAGCTACGGCAAAACGCTGGGGGAGATCATCCGCTTCCCGGCCGAGATCGCCCGCGCGCAGTTTGCCAACCGCCAGTCGCAGTGGCAACCGCTGGCAGAGGAAACCGTGACCCAACAGCAGGCGACGGCGGACTTTTATCTCGCCAACGGCCTGATCCGCACCCGGCTGGACGTGAAGCCGACCTTTGACCCCAGCTTTAGCGTGCCCGCCGCGCCGGTCCACGCGGAGGTGACGCCATGACCCGATCCGCTTTTTCCCGCCGCCGTTTTTTACAGCTTAGCGGCGGCCTGGCGCTGGCCGGGGTCTCTCTGCCGCTGTGGGCTCACGATATGGCGGAGATGGCCAGCGGCGATGCCCATCCGGCGCTGCGCCTGCCAGAGCCCTACAAGATCAAGCTGGCGATCAATAAAAGTGCGGTATGCCTCGCGCCGGTCGCCGTCGCCGAGCAGCAGAAGATTTTCAGTAAATATAACCTCGACGTTGAGTTTGTTAACTTCGGTAACTCCACCGATGTGCTGCTGGAGGCGATCGCCACCGGCAAGGCCGACGCCGGGGTGGGGATGGCGCTGCGCTGGCTGAAGGCGCTGGAGCAGGGCTTTGACGTCAAGCTCACCGCCGGGACCCACGGCGGCTGTCTTAACCTGCTGACGGCCAAAGACTCGCCGTTCGGCGGCCTCGAGAGCCTGAAGGGACAAACCATCGGCGTCACCGACATGGCCGGGCCGGATAAAAACTTCTTCGCCATTCTGCTTAAGCGCCACGGTATCGACCCGATCAGCGACGTGCAGTGGAAAGTCTACCCGGCGGATCTGCTCAGCGTGGCGCTGGACAAACGCGAAATCGCCGCCATCAGCGGCAGCGAGCCGTTCAGCTATCGGCTGCTGGAGACCGGCAAGTATCAGCTTGTCGCCAGCAATATGACCGGAGATTATGCCAACCTCAGCTGCTGCGTGCTGGGGGTGAGCGGGAGCCTGGCGCGGGACCATAAACCGGCCGCCGCGGCGCTCACTCAGGCGATCCTTGAAGCGCACAGCTATGCCGCAGAACACCCGGAAAGCGTGGCGCAATCCTTCCTTGCCCATGCGCTCAATACCAATGAAGCGGAGGTGAGCGGCATTCTGCACGGGCAGGGGCACGGCCACCACGCGGTGGGTGAGGCGTTCGTGAAAGAGCTGACGCAGTACGCGGTCGACCTGCAGCGGGTGCAGGTGATCAAACCGGGCACCGATCCCCATCAGTTTGCGGAGAGTATCTATGCCAACGTCTTCGCCTGAGCAGGTTCTGGCGCGCCCCACCGTCCGCGCGCCGCTGTGGGGAGAAGGGCTGCTGGCCGCCGCGCTGTGGCTGCTGGGCGGTCTGTTTACTCTGACCTGGCCCGATGCCGGGCGGCGCTGGCCGTTTAGCGAGGGCTGGGCGCTGGCGCAGTTCACCTTCGGCGGCGGCTTGCTGCTGCTGGCGCTGAGCTATCGCTACTGGCGAGCGCGCGGCGCGCGCGTGCGGCATGCCGGCAAGTGGCTGGCGCTGCTGCCGGTGCTGTTCGCTGCCTGGGAAGGGCTGACCGCCAAGAGCGGCGTGCTGCCGGTGCCGTTTTTCGCGCCGCCGCAGGCGCTGATCGAGGTGCTGCATGATGACTGGCCGCGTCTGCTCGACAGCCTGTTGCACTCTCTGGGGCTGCTGGGGCTCGGCGTGCTGCTCGGCACCAGCAGCGGGTTCATCACCGGTCTGGCCATTGGCTGGTCGCAACGGATTGGCTACTGGGTCCATCCGGTGTTACGCCTGCTGGGGCCGGTGCCGTCTACCGCGCTGCTGCCGCTGTGCCTGTTTATTTTTCCGTCAAGCTTCGGCGCCAGTGTGTTTTTGATTGCGCTGAGCACCTGGTTCCCGGTTACGGTGCTGACCTGGTCCGGGGTCATTGGCATTGACAAGGCATGGTACGACGTGGCGCGGACCCTCGGCGCCAGCCAGCGTTTCCTGATCCTGCGGGTGGCGATCCCCGCCGCGCTGCCGAACGTCTTTGTCGGCCTGTTTATGGGGCTTGGCGCGTCGTTTTCGGTGCTGATTGTGGCTGAAATGGTCGGGGTGAAGTCGGGGATCGGCTTTTACCTCCAGTGGGCCCAGGGCTGGGCGGCCTATCCCAATATGTACGCCGCGCTGCTGGTGATGGCCTTGCTGTGCTCCGGCCTGATTAGCGGATTATTTATGCTGCGCGATAAGCTGCTGAGCTGGCAGCGGGGAGGGATGCAATGGTAACCGCGACGTCAGGTTCGCAGACGATAGCGCGCGGCGCGGCGGTATCGATAAGCCATCTTCATCACGCGTTTACGCTCGGCAAACAGGCGGTGCCGGTGCTGGAGAATATCAGCCTGCAGCTGCGGCCGGGGGAAAGCGTGGCGCTGCTGGGTCCTTCCGGCTGCGGTAAATCCACCCTGCTGCGGCTGCTGGCCGGGCTGGAAGCGCCGCAGAGCGGACAGATGCAGTTCGACGGCGCGCCGCTCGGCGCTCCGGGGCCGGAGCGCATACTGGTGTTTCAGGATCCGACGCTCTATCCGTGGCTGACGGTGCGGCAGAACGTACTGCTGGGCCCGCAGGCGCAGGGCAAAAGGGGGCTGGAAGCAAAGGCCGACGCGCTGATTGACCGCATCGGGCTGCAGGCCTTCAGCGAGGCGTGGCCGCGGCAGCTGTCAGGGGGGATGGCGCAGCGCGCCGCGCTGGCGCGCGCGTTGTTGAACGAGCCGCGCCTGCTGCTGCTCGACGAACCGCTGGGCAAGCTGGACTCGCTGACCCGCATCAGTATGCAGCGGGAGCTGATCGCCCTCTGGCAGCAGCAGGGTTATACCAGCCTGCTGGTGACCCACGATATCGAAGAGGCGCTGCTGCTGTGCGAGCGGGTGCTGGTGATGTCGCCGCGTCCGGGGCGGATTATCGCCGAGTTCGCCTTGCCGCTGGCCTTTCCCCGCCATCGCGATAACCCGCAGCTGCTGCAGCATCGTCAGGATATATTGCGCATCCTCGGCCAGGAGGAGGACTGGTAAGCTGAACGCAATGCCCGGTGGCGGCTGCGCCTTACCGGGCCTACGAACTCCACAGGAAGGGGAAGGACCGCAGGCCATGCTGTTGTAGGCCGGTGCAAGCGCAGCGCCGCCCGGCAATCGACATCCGTTGCCAGGGTAAGGGTTAAAAATCCATCTTCACCGTGAACTGCACCTCACGCGGATCGCCAATCTGGTTACCGAGGTTATTGGTGCCGATGGAAGAGGTGTAATAGGTCTTATCAAACAGGTTCTTCACGTTCACCTGCAGCGTCACCGGATACTGCAGCTTCATCTTATAGGCGGCGAACACGTCTGCCACCGCATAGCCCGGCAGATAATAATCCGCGCCGTTGGTGCCGGAGCGCTTGCTGACCGCATGGCCGCCGCCGCCGACCGTCAGGGTGTTGCTGTTGTAGACGTTATGAATGTCATAGGTCAGGAACAGCGAACCGGTGTGCTTCGGTACGTTCGGCAGCGGTTTCCCGGCGTAATCCGGATCTTCCAGCACTTTGGCGTCGGTATAGCCGTAGCTGGCAATCATGCTGAGGTTATCGGTAATTGACCCGGCCAGATCCACCTCCACCCCCTGGGAACGCACCTTGCCCGCGGTTTTCGCCACCGTCTCATCACCAATACTCTCGGTGTACAGCACGTTACGCTTATGAATATCAAACAGCGCGATATTGGCGGTAATGCCGTTTAACAGGTCGAATTTGGCGCCCACTTCGTAAGAGGTGGACTCTTCCGGCGGCAGCTCGCCGATATAGCTGGCGATCGACGACTGCGGCATAAACGACTGGGCGACGTTGGCGAACAGCGACACGTTCGGCGTCACTTTGTAGACCAGGCCGGCTTTCGGCGTCCATTTCTCATCGCGGCTGTCGGTATTGACGTTAAACGGTCGGCCTTTACCGGCGTACTGGGTGTAATACTGGTAGCGCACGCCGGCGACGGCGATCCAGTTGTCGGTGAGGTACAGCGCGTCCTGCACGTAAGCGGCATAGCTCTCCTGCTGGATCCGCTGATCGCTGTCGGACGCGGAGACGGTATTGCAGGTGTCCAGGGTGCCGTAGACCGGATGATAGATGTTAAAGCCTTTCACGTTCTTGCAGCGCAGCATATCGGTGCGCAGCAGATCGTAATTCTCATAGGCGACGCCGGTCAGCAGTTCGTTATAAAAGCCACCCACCACCACGTTGCCCTGCAGGTCGGCGCGGGTCGAGTGCATCTTCTGCGTGGAGCCATGGGTACCGTCAACCCGGCGGGTGAGGTTGCCGGTCGCCGAATCATAGGCCATCACCCGCGCCTGGTTATCGTTATAGTGATCCTGGCTGTAGCTGTAATCGAAGCGCGCGGTCCAGGCGTCGTTAAGGCGATACTCGGCGTTGAGCTGGGCGAGGTCGGAATAGCCATCGGTAATATTAAAGGCTTCATCGAAGCGGGTTTTGCGATCGGCGTTCACCGCATGCCCGGTATTGAGATCGAAGATAGTGCCGCGGTCGAAGGGGGCGCTGTAGTCGCGGTGCGAATAGGACGCGGTCACCGTCGCCCGGTCGCCAAACCAGGTCAGGGAAGGGGCGATAAAGCGGCTTTTGTTTTTACCAAAGTTGCGCCAGTAATCCTCATTCTGATATTCGCCGATCAGCCGGTACGCCAGATTCGTGCCTTCGATGGGGCCGGTGACGTCGACGCTGCCGGTGCCGCCGCCAAAGCTGGTGGACGTCCCGGAAACCGAACCGGAGAACTGCCGCTCCGGACGTTTGGTGATGACGTTGATCAGCCCGCCGGGATCGAGAATACCGTACAGCGTCGAGGCGGGTCCCTTCAGGACTTCCACCCGTTCGGTGGCGGCGTTAAAGCTGCGCGGCAGCACGGTGCGCAGGCCGTTGGTCATGATCGAGCCGTCGCGGTTAGCGCCGAAGCCGCGGCGGGTAAAAGCGTCCTGGGTGCCGCCAAGGGTGTTGGTCTGCACCACGTTGGCTACGTTATACAGCGCCTCATCGAGCGAGGTGGCGTGCTGATCTTCGAGAACCCGATCGCTGACGGTATTCACCACCTGCGGAATATCCAGCAGCGGCATTGAGGTCAACGTCGCGGTAGAGGAGCTGAGCGGTTGATAGCCGCTGGTGGCGCTCTGCTGGGCGTCGTTGGCCACCACGATGATGGTCTCTTCCGCATCGTTGTTATCTTTCGCCGCGTGATTTTCCGCGGCCATTAATCCCGGTGAGGCTAAAAAAAGAAGCGAAAAAAGCGCCCGCCCTTGCAACGAGGTGAAGGCGACATGGGGTTGAGTCATTATCTTTTTCTCGTGAACGAATCTGCCTTTGCGGTCAGATAAAGCCAATAAAATCATTGCCCTGAATAATAAAAACACGTGGTTTAGCGTCTGAATGCGCCTTTATATGTGTAATTGAGAATCATTCAACCATGAAGGAATGTAGTAGTAAACGTTATGCAAGATAAAATTTCAGCGGCGAGGAACAGGACGTTTTAAACGCCTCCAGAAGGGAGCGTTATGCAGTTATCTCTTTGATATTGTTTTATTTAAATTATGTTGTGTTGGCGCAGCCTCGCTGTAGTCAGCGTCTCCGCAGGAAGACGATGGCGAGTATTGACTACTACATTCATCCCCGTCATGATCAAAAGAGAATGAGATTTATTTTGATTTGACTGCAGAATGTCCAGCCATCGCCTGGAACGCTGCGGCGCAGGAGCGAGTTATGCCACAGCGGGTGACACCTGCAGAGCAGGGGATCGTACTGGATGCCCTGTCAGCCGGCTACGGCCAGACCCTGATCGTTGACGACATCAACCTGACCATCCCCAGCGGCAAAATGACGGTGCTGGCAGGGGCGAACGGCTCCGGCAAATCAACGCTGTTGTCGACTATCGCCAGGATGCTGAAGCCGCTCGGCGGCTGCGTGCGTCTGGACGGGCAAGCCATTCATCAGATGCCGACGAAGGCCGTCTCGCGCCAGCTCGGGATCCTGCCGCAATCGCCGCTGACCCCGGAAGGGTTAACGGTTTTCGAGCTGGTCTCGCGTGGGCGCTATCCGTGGCAGGGTCTGATGCGCCAGTGGTCAGACGCCGATGAGCTGGCGGTGGAGGAGGCGCTGCGCTTAACGGGCACCCGCGAGTTCGCTCATCTGCCGGTGGACAGCCTCTCCGGTGGCCAGCGTCAGCGCTGCTGGATCGCCATGGCGCTGGCCCAGCAAACGGCCACCATTCTGCTCGATGAGCCGACCACCTGGCTCGATCTGCGCTATCAGGTCGATATCCTCGAGCTGCTCCAGACCCTGACCCGCGAACATGGCCGCACGGTGGTGACGGTGCTCCATGACCTCAACTTTGCCGTGAACTACGCCGATCTGCTGGTGTTTCTCAAACAGGGGCGCATCGCCGGTACGATTAGCGACAACGAAGTCTGTAGCCCTGAGCTGATTAAACGCGTGTTTGACGTTGACGTGCAGATGTCGATTAACCCGCAAACCGGCAAACCCTTCTTTATGCCGTTTCGCGCCCGCCAGGCGGCGGCGCAATGAGCGTGACTATCCTGCTTTCCGCGCGGCGGCGCGCCCGTCCCCGACTGGCGCTGCTCCTGCTTACGCTGCTGCTTATCGCCGGTTCGCTGGTGCATCTTGGCCTGGGCGCCCGCTGGATCGCCCCGCAGACGGTGCTGCAGGCGCTGCTGGAGTACAATCCGCGCAATTTCGAGCAGCGGATTATCGTCGAACTGCGCCTGGTGCGGCTGGCGGCGGCGCTGCTGACCGGCGCGGCGCTCGGCGTCGCCGGGCTGCTGCTGCAGACGGTGATCCGCAACCCGCTGGGCGAGCCGCATATCCTCGGCCTTAACGCCGGCGCGTCACTGGCAGTGGTGGCGACCTCCGCGCTGGGGCTCTCTCTCGGCGCTTTCCCCGCCGCGCGGCCGCTGACCGCCGCCTGCGGCGCGGCGCTGCTGTTCGGCGGGGTGATGGCGCTGGCCTCTGCCGGTCGCGGCGGAGCGACGCCGCTGCGCATCACGCTGTGCGGGGTAGCGCTGTCGGCGTTTGCGTCGGCGGTGACGGCGGCGATATTAATTCTCGATGAACAAACGCTGCTGGCGATGCGCACCTGGCTGGCGGGCGATCTGGCCGGGCTGAACTGGAGCACGCTGCGGACGGCGCTGGTCCCGGCGCTGATCGGCCTTGGCGTCGCGCTGTTCCTTGCCCCGCGCCTCAACGTGCTGGCGCTGGGGGATAAGGTGGCGCTGGGCCTCGGCGTGAACCTCGTCCAGACGCGGCTGCTGGGCCTGCTGGCGATTGCGCTGCTCTGCGGCGCGGCGGTGGCGGTGGCCGGACCGATCGGCTTCGTCGGGCTGGTGGTGCCGCACGTGGTGCGCCGTCTGGTGACGGAAGATATCCGCCTGGCGCTGCCCCTGGCGGCGCCGGTGGGGGCGCTGGTGCTGCTCCTGGCAGATATCGCCGCCCGGACACTGGTCGCGCCGCAGGAGCTGGCCACCGGGGCGATGACCGCCCTGGTGGGCGCACCGCTGTTTATCTTTATCGCCGCGAGGTTTTTTAAATGACGCGCGCCGTTCACCGGGCCGGTTTTCGGCCGCTGCTTTTCGCTTCCCGCCAGCTGCTGCTGCGCCCGGCGGCGCTGAAAATTGCCGCCTTTATGCTGCTGATGCTGCTGGCGCTCGGGCTGTACAGCCTCAGCCGCGGCAGCTATCCGCTGCCCGCGTCGACGCTGGCGCAGGCCCTGCTGGCGCCACAGGAGATGGGCGAGCAGCCGCGCTTTATTCTGTTTGATATTCGCCTGCCGCGGATCATGATGGCGCTGCTGTGCGGGGCCATGCTGGGGCTGGCCGGCGCGGCGATGCAGAGTATCACCCGCAACGGGCTGGCCGATCCGGGGCTGATCGGCGTTAAAGAGGGGGCCAGCATCGTGGTCCTGGCGCTGGTGCTGTTTTTCCCGGCGGTAGGCCTGGTCTGGCGGCCGCTGGCGGGGATGGTCGGCGGCGTGGCGGTGGCCCTGCTGGTCCTGACGCTGGCCCGCGACTGCTCGCGGCCGCGCTTTATTTTAATTGGCATCGGCGTCTCCTGGACCCTGGCGGCTGCTGTCGGCATCTTTATGACCACCGCCGACGTACGCGACGTGCAGACAGCGATGATCTGGCTGGCGGGCAGCCTGCAAGCCGTCTCCTGGCCACTGCTGGCGGTGGCCTTTTGCTGGGCGCTGCCCGGGGCCATCATCCTGTTCTGTACCGCCCGGGCGGCGGACGCGGCGCTGCTGGGCGACCGAACCGCCATTGGCCTTGGGGTGCGTCTGCAGCAGTTGACTCTGCTGCGCTTTTTCGCCCCGGTGCTGCTGACCTCGGCCAGCGTCTCCTGCGTCGGCAGCCTGGGCTTTGTGGGCCTGATGGCGCCGCATATGGCGCGTTTCGTGCTGCGCGGCGGCCAGGTCTCGCTGCTGAGCGGCAGCGCCCTGATTGGCGCCTTGCTGGTGCTGGCGACCGATACCCTTGGCCGGTTGGCGTTTGCGCCGCTGCAGATCCCTGCGGGGATTGTGATTGCCCTGGTGGGCTGCCCGTTCTTTGTTGTCTTGCTCTGGCGTCGCCGTGATGCCCTTTAATCAGGAAGGTATTATGCGTTGGTTCGTCTCATTGCTGCTGTTGCTGACGGGGGCCGTCAGCGCCGCCGACCCACATACTCAAACTTTTACCGATGATTTAGGCCGCACGGTCACCGTCCCGCTGCATCCGCAGCGCATTGTTTCGATGCACGATCTCGATATTACTATTCCGCTGATTGAGCTCGGGGCGCCACCGATCGCCAGCCACGGCCGCACGCGCCCGGACGGCAGCCACTATCTGCGCTCCAGCGCCCAGCTCACCGGTGTCGATTTCGATAACAGCGATATCCGCTTTATTGGCACAGCCGATATCGATCTGGAAGCGGTGGCTGCCGTCAAGCCGGATCTGATCATCACCGAGCCCAGCCGCCACGTGTCGGTGGAGCAGCTGGAGAAGATTGCCCCGACGGTGAGTATCGACCATCTGCAGGGCAGCGCCCCGGAGATTTACCGCAAGCTGGCCCAGCTGACCAGCACCCAGCCGCGGCTGGCGATCCTTGAGCGCCGTTATCAGGAACAAATCAAGCAGCTGAAAGCGATGGTCAACCCTTCTCAGTACACCGTCTCGGTGATCCAGGCGAACAATGGCAAGGTCACGGTGCATCATTCGTATCATGCCCTGGGCCGGGTGCTGCGCGACGCCGGGTTCCGCTTTCCGCCGCTGATTGAGCGGATCCCCGACGGCCAGCGTATTGATGTCAGCGCGGAACAGCTGCCGGAGCTGGACGCCGATTTTGTCTTCGCCACCTGGCGGTCGGATACCGGCGGCAAGCCGCAGGATGAGCTGCAGGCGATGGAAGCGGTGATGCCCGGCTGGTGCGACTTTATGCGCGCCTGCCGCACCGGGCACTATATTTTGCTGCCGCGGGAGGAGGTGATCTCCAACTCCTACGCCGCGCTCTCCCTGATGGTGGCCCAGGTGCAGTCGCATATTGCCGGCAGGCCGCTCCCGGCGGAGGCCAAATGAAAAGCGCGATAAAAAAAGAGAAGGGGCGGGTCGACCTGTTCGGCGAACGCTATCGCGCCCGGGCGCATCAGCTCTCTCCCCGACTGCGGGCCGTGGTCAGCTATATCAACGATAACCGCGAGGTGGTGCTGGAGCAGACGGCGATGGAGATCGCCGCTGCGACCCAGACCTCCGACGCCACGGTGGTGCGCGCCATCCAGGCGCTGGGCTTCGCCGGGCTGCGCGAGCTTAAGCAGACCATGGAGCGCTGGTTCGGCACCTCGGTCACCTCGGCGGAAAAGATGCGCTCCACGGTCACCGCGCTCTCCAGCGACGTCAATTCCAGTATTGATTTTGTGCTGGAAGGCCATCAACGGGTTTGCGAGGTCCTGTCGCGGGCCGACAACCGCGCGGCGGTGGCTCAGGCGGTGGCATTGCTCAGCGACGCACGGCAGGTGGGGATCTTCGGTATCGGCGCCTCGGGGATCCTCGCCGAGTACACCGCCCGGCTGTTCAGCCGCATTGGCCTGCCGGCGTATGTGATGAACCGCACGGGTTTCAGCCTCGCCGAGCAGCTCATCGGCCTGCAGCGCGGCGATGTGCTGATCATGATGGGGCAAAAATCGCCCCATCGTGAGGGGATGACCACCCTGCGCGAGGCGAAGCGCTTGGGTATTCCGACCATCCTGCTGACCCAGGCGGTGGACTCGCGCTTCAGCCAGGAGGCGCAGGTGGTGATTGACGTCCCGCGCGGCGGGGACAGTAGCCGGATGCCGCTGCACGGCACGGTGCTGGTGTGTCTGGAGATGATTGTTCTGTCGGTGGCCTCCACCACGCCACAAAAAACGGTGAAATCCCTGAAGCGAATCAACGACCTGCACCGGGCCATTGGTAAATCCGGCGGTAAACGCGGCAGTTGATAAGATAATTCACCAGCGGGAAGGTTTCCGGTTGCATATAAAAGTCAGTGTGTGTATTTTTATGCAAAATAAATGCATAAAAAGGAAATCTCATGGTCAAGAATTTGCTCAAAGCGTGTTTCATGATGGCCGCGCTGACGGCAGCCGGACAGGCGGCTGCGGAAACCTATACCGTCGGCTCCGGCGGCACCTACCGGCCGTTTGAATTTGAAAACAGCCAGAAACAGCTGGAAGGTTTCGACATCGACATCATTAAAGCCATCGCCAAAGCCGAAGGCTTTGACGTCAAGCTGGTCAATACCCCATGGGAAGGCATCTTCGCCACGCTGAACACCGGCGACCGCGACATCATCATCTCCGGGATCACCATCACCGATAAACGCAAACAGATGGTCGATTTCTCCGCGCCGTACTTCCCGGCTGAGCAGTCTATCGTCGTCGCCCAGGACTCGAAGGTGGATTCGCTGGCGGCCCTGAAAAACGAGAAGGTCGGGGTTGTGAACTCCAGCACCGGCGATATCGTGGTTTCTGAGGTGCTGGGCAAGAACAGCACGGCGATCAAGCGCTTCGACAATACCCCGCTGATGCTCCAGGAACTGTTCGAGGACGGCGTCAGCGCCGCGGTGGGTGACGTCGGGGTGGTGAAGTACTACATCAAACAGCACCCGGAGAAGCAGTTCAAGCTGGTGCCGGATGCCAAATTCGAACGTCAATATTTCGGTATCGCGGTGGCGAAAGGCAACAGCGAACTGCTGGGCAAAATCAACGCCGGTCTGCAGAAGATCGTTGACGACGGGACTTACGCCAAAATCTATAAAACCTGGTTCGACGACAACGTGCCGACGCTGCCAGCGCAATAAGCCACCTTTTTCAGTGACCACGGCTATCGCCCAGGCGATAGCCGTATTTTTTAGGGAAGGACTATGACGGGATTCCGTTGGGAGATCATCGAGGAGTACGGCCCGCTGTTTGTGGACGGCGCCCTGATGACGATTAAATGTACCATTATCTGCGTGATCCTCGGGACGCTGTGGGGGTTAACCCTCGGTCTCGGACGGATGGCGAAGGCCGAGCACGGGCCGTGGAAATATATTCTCCGCTACCTGGTGCAGTTTCCGGTGCGCTTTTACGTTAGCGCCTTCCGCGGTACGCCGCTGTTCGTGCAGATCATGGTGGTGCACTTTGCGCTGGTGCCGCTATTTATCAACCCGCGCGACGGCCTGCTGGTGACCAGCGGCCTGATGAGCGCCGACTTTGCCCGCGAGCTGCGCGCCAGCTACGGGGCGTTCCTCTCCTGCATCGTGGCGATCACCCTTAACGCCGGGGCCTATGTGTCGGAGATTTTCCGCGCCGGCATCCAGTCGATCGACAAAGGGCAGATGGAGGCCTCCCGCGCGCTGGGCATGCCGTGGTGGAAAACCATGCGCAAGGTGATCCTGCCGCAGGCGTTTCGCCGCATTCTGCCGCCGCTGGGCAACAACGCCATCGCCATTGTTAAGGACTCTTCGCTGGCCTCGGCGATTGGCCTGGCCGATCTGGCCTACGCCGCGCGCACCGTCTCCGGCGCCTACGCCACCTACTGGGAACCCTACCTGACCATCTCCCTGGTCTACTGGGTGATCACCTTCCTGCTGGCGCAGCTGGTTAACCGTCTGGAAAAGAGGTTTGGCAAAAGTGATTCACATTAATAACTTACATAAGCGCTTCGGCGACAGCCACGTGCTGCGCGGCATCAGCTGCGATATTAAACCGCAGGAAGTGGTGTGCATCATCGGCCCGTCCGGCTCGGGGAAAAGTACCTTCCTGCGCTGCATGAATGCCCTGGAGACGGTCAGCGAAGGCGAGGTGGTGGTCAACGGCTTTGCCGCTCACGACCGCACTACCGACCTCAACAAGATGCGCGAAAGCGTTGGCATGGTGTTCCAGCGCTTTAACCTGTTCCCGCATATGACGGTGCTGGAAAACCTGATTATGGCGCCGATGAATCTGCGCAATATGCCGCGCCAGCAGGCGGTCGACCTGGCGGAAGCCTTGCTGGCGAAGGTGGGCTTAAGCGATAAGCGCGACGCCTGGCCCTCGAGCCTGTCCGGCGGCCAGCAGCAGCGGGTAGCCATCGCCCGCGCGCTGGCGATGAAGCCGTCGATTATGCTGTTTGATGAGCCCACTTCGGCGCTGGATCCGGAGCTGGTGGGCGACGTGCTGGAGGTAATGAAAAACCTCGCCAGCGAGGGGATGACCATGGTGATCGTGACACACGAAATGGGCTTTGCCCGCGAAGTGGCCGACCGGGTGATCTTCATCGACCAGGGCGTGATTCAGGAAGAGGGCAAGCCGGGGCAGATCTTTAGCGCGCCGAGCAACCCACGCACCGCCGCGTTCCTCAGCAAGGTGCTGTAAACCGAGCGGGCTGGCGCCAGGCCAGCCCGCTGAGTGTTGTCAAATATATTGATGATGTTTTTCATCATCAGTATAAACATTGACTGAACTCATATATCCCGCGATAACCCCTTTGTTAATCTCCGGGTATCGCTTTGGGCTTCTCCAGGAATATAACGTTGGAAATCTTTTTTTAACCCACTGAAAAATAGCGACTAACTATTTTTCATACGCCAAAAATCATGGTCCGTTAATGACGGACTCGGTTTCGTATGGGTTAAAAAAGGTACGTTATGACAGTTACATGGACGGTCACGCCCGTGGGGTATCAGCACATTGCCAAACGCTGCCCCGCCTGCAATGTAAAACGCGACTTCGCACCTTCCGGCGCCATCCGGGTGAATTCGCAAAAGAAGCTGCTGGATATCTGGAGCATCTATAAATGCACGCACTGCGATTACACGTGGAATATCGCCCTGTTTTCCAGGCTGCACGTCAGCAAGATAAACCGTAAACTGCTTCAGCGCCTGAGGCAGAACGATGCAGCTATGGTTCACTATTATGCCGCTGACCTCGCGACGCTGAAGCGCAACCGCGCCGAGCCGTCGGGGCAACCTGATTTTCGTATTCATGAGCAATGGTCGGTGACGCTGATGGCGTGCCCGCGGATAACGGTGCGCGTCAGAGTCAGTCAGCCATTTCGCATCAGCCTGCTATCAATACTGAAAAAACAGCTCAAGCTGAGTACGGCTGAAATCCGGTGGTTGGTCGCGACAGGGCATATCGAGGGTATTCCACTAAAACAGCTCAAGACGAAAAAGCTGAAGGCGATGGAATATCATTTTCAGCTGGCGGCGGAAACGCTGTATGCGCGACGCCGGATTACGTTATCACTTCGCGGTAGATAACTCGTCGGGGAGAGAAGTCGTAGCGCTTTAACCGCGGTTTTTCGTGATTCTCAATGAAATCAGGACGGCGAAGTCGGCCGTCCTGAATGACGCATTACTGCCTGAAAAAGGCACTTCCGCAGCAGCCATTCAAGCTGCCGACGCATAATAAACAAACGCCAGCTTATTGCCGTCGGGATCGCGGACGTAGGCGCTGTGAAAGCCGTTGCCATATTGTGGGCGATGACCGGGAGCGCCTTCGTCACGTCCGCCGAGTTGCAGGGCGAGGGCATGCAGTTCCGCAATATGTTCGACGGAGCGGGCGTTAAGCGCCACCATCGTTCCATTACCCACCCCGGCAGGCTGCAGGTCAAAAGGAACGCCCACGCACAGCCCACAGGTGTGGTTGCCATTGAAGGTGCCCCAGGACGCCCCCTGTTCGTTACGACCGGCTTTGACGTGTCCCAGCAGCGCCATTAACGGGTCATAGAACTTGATGGCGCGTGGCAGGTCATTGGTTCCCAACATGATGTATGAAAACATAGTGTCCTCCTGTTGCGGGCAAAAAGGTGTCTTTCGCCCGCTTACTGCGTGAAGCTGATCGCAACAGACCCGGCGCTGCGCTCAGCCTCGCCATGGTAGACCGCCTCAATATTATTCCCCTGCGGATCCAGCACAAAAGCGGCATAGTAACCAGGATGATAATGTCGTTCGCCAGGCGCGCCGTTATCGCGGCCGCCATGGGTCAGCGCCGCATGGTAAAAAGCGTCCACCCTGTCACGATCTCTGGCCTGGAACGCCAGGTGGTGGCGTCCTGTCAGTTTCCCGGCAGCCTCCGGGCTGTGGCGTGAGGCCACCACCAGTTCGTCGGCCAGCAAGTAGTCATTAGCGGTGGTAATAACCGGGATCTCCAGCGCCGACAGTACGGCGGTATAGAAGTCTTTGCTTGCCTCAAAGTCTTCGACAACCAGCAGGATATGATCGATCAATCTGCCACGATGTAACGTCATGCTTTCCATGGAATTTCCTCTCGGCAGGGGGCCGGCAATGGTTACAGCAGTGAGCCAGCAAGAACAGGATACCCTCAGGTAAGGGCCATAAAAAGGGCTGGCGCCAGGCCAGCCCGTCAGGACTACTGCGCGGACTCCGTCGCTTCGTCCATGTCGTCTTCCTGCTCGCTGGCGAGCAGGGTTTTCTCGTTTTTGCACAGACACTGGATCAGCAGGAACAGCACGCCGCTGGCCACCAGGGTGGCGATCAGGCCGTCGTAGCCGGTGATGCCGATCAGCATGCCGCTGACTACCGGCCCGGCGACGCTTCCGGCGGACCAGAAAAAGCCGAACAGGGCGTTAATCATAATCAGCTTCTGTCCGCTGAAGGTTTTCCCCGCTCGCACCAGCGACAGGGTATAAAGCGCCCCCGCCGCGGCGCCCAGCAGCAGGCAAATGGCCATCAGCTGAATGCGCGAACCGAGCATCAGCGGCAGGGCCAGCAGCGACAGGCTGAAGACCACCGCGCAGGCCAGATGCACGCGGCGAATGCCGACCCGGTCGGCCAGCCAGCCGAGCGGGGTCTGGAACATCGCATCCCCGGTAAGCACCACGGTCACCAGCAGCACCGCCATTCCTTCATTAAGCCCTTTATCCATACCGTACAGTGGCAGCAGGGCGAGGATGCTGGCGTCGAAGAAGGCGAAGCAGAAGACCCCGGAGGCCAGTACCGGCAGGAAGGCGCCGAGGCTGCGCCAGCTGGCGCGCTCCCCAAGGCTTTCGCGGGTGCCGGTGGGCAGATGGCGCAGCATCAGCAGGCAGACGGCGGTGACCGCGACGATCGCCATCAGCGCCGAAGCCTGCCAGGCGGGGCCGACGGAGATCAGCAGCGGCCCGGCCAGCTGGCAGCCGGTAAAGGCCGAGGCGTAGATACCGGTGAGGGTGGCGCGCTGGTTGCCTGCCGCGCCGCCGGTGATCCAGCTTTCACCGAGGACGATAATGACCCCGGAGGCCAGGCCGGTCAGCAGGCGCGGCAGCAGAAGCAGCGTCATATCGGTGGTCATGCATGAGGCGATGGTCGCCAGCGCCAGCAGGATCAAACTGCCGCTCAGCAGCACGCCCATCTCAACGCGCCGGCACAGCGCAGGAGAGAGGAAAGAGGAGATCATCATGCCGGCGGGCGGCAGGGCGGCCAGCAGGCCGACATACAGCGGCGCGATCTGCTGCTGCGCCAGCTCAAGACTGATTAACGGCACCGTATAGCCGGTGATAAATCCCACGAGCGACGCGGCCATGATCATCGCCAGCGTGGGAGCAAGACGATTCTGGTCTGGGTTAAACATTTTATTTCCGATGACGGAGAGGTCAGTAGTGGATCCTTCGGCAAATTGCCGTCCTGAGCTGCATAATAATTAATCGCCTGGCCGTTGTCACCGTTGAAATCACTACCAAAAAAGGACCGCCGGGCGACGGCAGGCCTGTACG
The DNA here is from genome assembly GCF_049472055.1 of Klebsiella pneumoniae complex sp. WS1778. NCBI lineage: Bacteria > Pseudomonadati > Pseudomonadota > Gammaproteobacteria > Enterobacterales > Enterobacteriaceae > Klebsiella > Klebsiella pneumoniae complex sp. WS1778. The sequence goes on along the minus strand of NZ_JBKGTJ010000001.1, from coordinate 1,159,598 downwards.
CCGTGCCGCCGCCGCATTTCGTGACGTTGTCAGCGTGTTAACGACAGGATATAACGGAGGGAGCGGCAGCGACCCGACGCCGGTGAGCGACGGGTAAAAACGCAACGCATGACCAAATTATTCAGCATTACGCTATGCAGGAAAGGAGTAATACATGGCCGTATCGCCGTCACTGATCGCCGAAGCCACAGGCTGGCGACGTGAGTTTCACGCCGCGCCTGAGCTCGGATATCAGGAGCAGGAGACCTCGCGCCGCGTCGCCGAGCTGCTGGCCTCGTTTGGCCTGCAGGTTCATCGCGGGCTGGCCGGCACCGGCGTCGTGGCGACGCTGGAAAACGGCCCCGGGCCGGTCATCGGCCTGCGCGCCGATATGGACGCCCTGCCGATCACCGAGCTGGGGAGCGTCAGCTACCGTTCGCGCCGCGCCGGGGTCATGCACGCCTGCGGCCACGATGGCCACACCGCGATGCTGCTGGCGGCCGCCGCCCATCTGGCGCAGACCCGTCAGTTCAGCGGCACCGTCCACTTTGTTTTCCAGCCAGCGGAAGAGAACCTCGGCGGCGCGCGCAAAATGGTGGAGGAGGGATTATTCGAACGCTTCCCGATGGATGCGATTTACGCGCTACATAACTGGCCGGGGATCCCGCTTGGCGAAGTGGCGCTCAGCGATGGCGCGATGATGGCCTCCCTCGACGCCTTCGAGATCACCCTGCGCGGCAAAAGCTGCCATGCGGCGATGCCGGAGAGCGGGGCTGATCCGATCGTCGCTGCGGCGCAGCTGATTATGGCGCTGCAGACCATTCCTTCCCGCCGCCTGTCGCCACAGGATTCGGCGGTGGTCAGCATCACCCAGATAAACGGCGGCGAGGCGATCAACGTCCTGCCGGACACCGTGGTGCTGCGCGGCACCTTCCGCTGCCTGAGCAATCGCGTTCGCGCCCGCGTGCGGGAGCTTATCGAAAGCTATGTGGCGACCCAGCCACAGGTGTCCGATGTGCAGGGCGAGATTAGCTGGTTTCCGGGGTATCCGGTGACCAAAAACCATGCGCCCCAGGCGCAGCTGCTGCGCGAGGTGGCGGTCGCCACCCTTGGCGCGGAGGCGGTGCGCTGGAACCAGGCGCCGTCGATGGCCTCAGAGGATTTCGCCTGCATGCTGGAGGCCTGTCCGGGGGCCTATTTCTGGATCGGCACCGATGGCGAAACGCCGTCGAAGCCGCTGCATAACGCCAGCTATGACTTTAACGATGCGCTGATTAGCCACGGGGTGGCGATGTGGGTGGCGCTGGTGGAGAAACAGCTGCCGGCGGCGTAACCCACCGGCAGCGGCAGCAGGGAGCGCGCGCTCCCTGAGGTCAGACGTCGGCGGCGGCTTTCAGTCGCGCCTTCATGTCGCTGTAGGCCGTCCAGGCATAGCGCTCCGCCCACTGCTGGTCGGCTATCGCTTCCACTTTCACCGCACAGTATTTGGTTTCCGGCGTTTTGGAGATCGGATCGAGGTTATCCTGGGTCAGCTCATTGCAGGCGCCCACCCACCACTGATAGGTCATATAGACCGCGCCCGGGTTGATGCGATCGCTGAGGTCGGCGCGGGTGATGACTTTCCCGCGTCGGGAGCTGACCCACACCAGCTGTTTGTCAGCGATCCCCAGCCGTTGCGCATCCACCGGATTTATCTGCACCCGTCCCGGCTCGTCGGCCAGCGACTGCAGCGCGGCGCAGTTGCCGGTCATCGAGCGGCAGGAGTAGTGCCCCACCTCCCGCACCGTGCAGAGCACCAGCGGCCATTCATCATCCGGACGCTCCGCCGGCGCGCGCCAGGCGGTGGCGAACAGCTGCCCTTTACCCGATGGGGTGTCGAAGCGGTTGTCTTTATACAGCCACGGCGTGCCGGGGTGGTCGAGGGTCGGGCACGGCCACTGAACATGGCCCATATCGCCCATTTTCTCCCAGGTCACGCCGTAGAAAAGCGGGCAGAGCTCGCGCATCTCGTCCCAGATCTGCTGGTTGTTCTCATAGTGCATCGGATAGCCCATTTCGCTGGCCAGCAGACTGATGATCTCCCAGTCGCGCTTCACATTCCCCGCCGGAGGGATTGCCTGTTCAAACCGCTGAAACCCGCGGTCGGCGCAGGTGAAGACGCCACCGTGCTCGCCCCAGGAGGTGGCCGGCAGCAGGACATCGGCAATCTCCGCCGTTTTGGTCATGAAGATATCCTGCACCACCACGAAGTCCAGCGCCTCGATGCCTTTGCGCACCAGGCCGAGGTCGGCTTCGGTCTGCAGCGGATCTTCGCCCATGATGTAGTAGGCTTTGATCTCGCCGGTCAGCGCTTTATGCGGCACTTCGGTGATGCGGGTGCCGACCTGGTCATCCATCTGCGCCGGGTCGATCCCCCAGGCGGCGGCGAATTTGGCCCGCACGACGGGGTCGGTGACCTCCTGATAGCCGGGGAACAGGTTCGGCAGAACGCCCATATCGCAGGCACCCTGCACATTGTTTTGTCCACGAACCGGGCCCACGCCGACGTTCGCCCGCCCCAGGTTGCCGGTGAGCAGCGCCAGGCTTGCCAGGCCGCGCACCACGTCCACCGCCTGGCCAAACTGGGTGACCCCCATGCCCCACATAATGGTGGCGGAAGGGGCGGCGGCAAACATGCGCATCGCCTCGCGAATTGCCTGCGCGCTGACCCCGACAATCTCTTCCACTGCTTCCGGGGCGTAATCCTTCACCGCCTCGCGGTAGGCGTCCAGCCCTTCGGTGTAGCGTTCGACATAGGCTTTGTTGTACAGCTCCTCCTCCAGCAGGACATAGCCGAAGGCGTTCACCAGCGCCATATTGCTGCCGTTGTTGAGCTGCAGATGACGGTCGGCTATGCGTGCGGTTTCAATGCGTCGCGGATCGCAGACGATGATCTTAGCGCCGTTTTCCCGGGCTTTGATCACCCGGCGGGCGACGATGGGATGGGAGTCGGCGCAGTTGTAGCCAAAGACCAGCAGGCACTTCGAGTTTTCGATGTCGCTTATCGAGTTGCTCATCGCCCCGTTGCCCAGCGCCTGCTGTAGCCCGGCGACGGAAGGGCCGTGGCAGACGCGGGCGCAGCAGTCGACGTTATTGGTGTTCAGCACCGCGCGGGCGAACTTTTGCATCACATAGTTGGTTTCGTTGCCGGTGCCGCGCGAGGAGCCGGTGGTCATGATGGCGCGCGGGCCATGCTTCTCTTTGATCTCCCTGAGCTTGCTGGCGGTATAGCGAATCGCCTCCTGCCAGCTGACCGGCGTAAAGGCGCCGCCTTTCTGGTAGCGGATCATCGGTTGTTTAAGACGGGGCGTCAGGAGCTGCGTGTCGTTCAGAAAATCCCAGCCGTAATAGCCTTTCAGGCACAGCTGGTTCTGGTTGGTGACGCCGTCGGCGGCTTCCGCGCGAATGATTTTATTGTTGTCGACAACCAGTTTAAGTTTGCAACCCGCCCCGCAGTAGGGGCACACGCTCGTGATTTTTTTCATCAGTAACAGACCTGTTAACAGTGAACAGAGGATCGCTGTCGCGCCGGGCCCGACGGGCAACGATCGCGGTATCGCCTGGTGGTGATGCGGACGCAGGCCCGCTGCGCTATGCAGGTCTTGTGCCAGATTTTAATTTGTTGATTTATAATGAAAAATTTCAGATGGATGATGACGGGAGCGTGACCTCGTCACTAATGACGATGACGCAGAGCGCCGACGTCAGACGCTCTGCGGGGGAAAACGCCGCTACGCGAGAGGGCGGCAGCGGGTGATATGCGACTCGCTCAGGCCGACGTCGCGCGCGGCGGCGCAGATTGCCTGCCAGCTGCCCGCATCCAGCGGGATCCCCTCGGCCAGGCGCGCTTCGCGGTTGGCGGCTTCCCATTCGCCGGGGGCCAGCACCGGGGCATCGGGATCGTGCGGCGACTGTTTACACCATGCGATAAAGGCCTCCGTCTGCGCCTGGCTGTCCGGGGCATCGAACGCGTCCGGGCGCAGGATCACGGTGGTCATGCAGTTAAAGATGGCGTCGACGCTGGTCTGCAGGCTTTCCTGATGGGTGGTTTGCCCCCCGGAGAGCGCGCCGCCGAGCACTTCGCACAGCGTCGCCAGGGCATAGCCTTTGTGCTGGGCGAAGGTGAGCAGGGCGCCCAGCGGCGAGGTTTGCATCACCGCCGGGTCGGTGGTGGGCAACCCCTCGGCGTCGATCAGGCAGCCGGGGGCCACGGCTTCCCCTTTGTGCCAGGCGACGCGGGTTTTTCCAAAGGCGATGGCGCTGGTGGCGTAGTCCAGCAGCAGCGGCGGATGGCCCTCTCGCGGAAACACCACGCACAGGGGGTTGGTGCCGAAGCGACTGTCTTTTCCGCGGAACGGAGCGACCATCGGGTCGCCGATTACGCTGACGAAGTGAATGGAGATCAGTCCGGCGGCGGCGCACTGCTCGGCCCAGTAGCCGATGCGCCCGACGTGATGCGCATTGCGCAGGGCGATAGCCGCCATGCCGTGCTGCTTCGCCTTTTCGATACCTAACTGCATCGCTTCGTGGGCGACTACCTGGCCGAAGCCGGCGTTGCCGTCGAGGGTGACCACGGCGCCGGCATCTTTGGTGACCGTGGCGTGGCGGTTGAGCTGCAGAAAACCGCCGGCATGGGATTTCACATAGCTTGGGATCATCCCGACGCCATGGGAGTCATGCCCGGCCAGGTTGGCGGCGATCAGGTGGTCGGCGACCAGCGTCGCTTCTTCTGAGCGGCTGCCGAGATGGGTAAACAGTGAGACGACAAACTGATGCAGATCCGTCGCCAGAAAGCGGTGTCCTGTTGGCACTGATTCTCTCCTGTAGTCTGTTGTTATTTTGTTATGTTTGCCGTTTTATGCTGCGCCGCCCGGCGCAGAAGGTCAAGGGCGGGGGCTCCGGGCGTCACGCCACTGCGCCAGCGTCTGCGTTATACGCCAGACGATAAAAAACCGGTCCGCGATCGCGTTTTAATTAACGTCATAAACACCACATTTTTAAATTCTGCCACTGTCACAAAAGCCAGAAAAAAGCCAGCCCCGGCGTTGCAAGGGCAGCTGATACCACTATATGTTAAATTTGTGTTTATTAATTGATGATTAAAGGTTGGTATCATGTATAAGAAAATAAGTGGTTTAGTGGTTTCACTGACGGCCGTTTTCGCCTGTGCCGCCTGGGCGGAGGTGCCTGCGGGCTATCCGGCGGATTATCAAAAAACGGTTGATGCCGCCGTCAAAGAGGGCAAGGTGGTGATCTATTCCACAACCGATACCAAAGCCGCCGGGCCGTTAATTAAAGGATTCGAAGCGCAATATCCGGGCGTCAAAGTCGAATATAACGACATGAACAGCACCGAGCTGTATAACCGCTATATCAGCGAGCAGGCCGCCGGGGGCGGCAGCGGGGACGTGGTGTGGAGCTCATCGATGGATACGGCGCTGAAATTAGCCACCGAATACGCGGAACAATATGCCTCGCCGGAGGTGAAGCAATTGCCCGACTGGGCGGTGTGGCAGCAGAAAGCCTATGGCACCACCTACGAGCCGGTGGTATTTATCTATAACAAACGGCTGATCCCGCAGAATGAGGTTCCGGATTCGCATACCGCGCTGGCAAAATTGATCCCCAGCCAGGCCGATAAATTTAAAGGCAAAGTCACCACCTACGATATCGAAAAATCGGGCCTCGGCTTTATGCTGGCGGTGCAGGACAGCCAGGCCGACGCGAACTATTTTACCGACCTGGCGAATATCGCCAAAGGCGGCCTGACGGTGCAGTCTTCCACCGGAACGATGATGGAGCGCGTCTCCTCTGGCGAAAACCTGATCGGCTATAACATCCTTGGCTCCTATGCGGAAGCGCGGGCGAAAAACGATCCCTCTTTAGGCATTGCCTATCCGAAAGATTACGTGCTGGTGCTCTCCCGCGTCTCGTTTATTAGCCAGGAGAGCGAACATCCCAATGCGGCAAAATTGTGGCTGGACTATGTCCTGTCGGAAAAAGGCCAGCAGATCCTCGCCAGTCAGGCGGATATTCCCTCTATTCGTCGCGATATTGAAGGCAAAAATGATATCGACGGCATGACCGCGCTGCTGGGCAAAGCGTTAAAACCGATCCCGGTCAACGAAACGCTGCTGGATTATTTACAGCCGCAAAAACGTCTGCAGTTTATTAAACAATGGCGCAGCGCCGCCGCGAAATAATCCTCCCCCGGGGCATCGCCGATGCCCCTTATTCACACCCGGCGGGTTTATTCACCTGACCAAAGGGATGAACCATGAATGTATTACGCAGAAAGTGGCAGGGGCTGCCGCGCGGCGTGGTGGTGTGCATCACGGCGCTGGTGATTTATGTCCCGCTGTTATTTATTGTGGTGCAGAGTTTTCTCTCCGCGCCGTTCTTTTCCCGCTCCAAATCCTGGAGCCTGGAAGCCTTCGCCTTTATTTTTACCGACCCGGATTTTTATCTGGCGTTAAGGTCAGGCTTTATTCTGGCCTTTGGTCTGGTGATTATCGCCATTCCACTGGGCGGTATTTTGGCCTTTCTGATGGTACGCACCGATTTACCCGGCCGGCGGTTCATTGAGCCGCTGATCCTGGTGCCGATCTTCGTCTCGCCGATGGTGCTGGGCTTTGGCTACGTGGTGGCCGCCGGGCCGGTAGGCTTCTTTTCCCAGTGGGCACAGCAGCTGATCGGCTTTGTGCCGTGGAATATCTACTCGATGTTCAGCATTGTGGTCATCGCCGGCTTAACCCACGTTCCGCACGCCTATCTTTATATCTCTTCGGCGCTGCGCAGCGTCGGTTCCGACGTGGAAGAGGCGGCGCGCACCGTCGGCGCCACGCCGCTGCAGGTGATGACCTCGGTGAGTCTGCCGATGGTGCGGCCGTCCATTCTTTACGCCTGCGTGCTGCTCTTCTTCCTCGGTCTGGAGGTTTTCGGTCTGATGCTGGTGCTGGGCGACCCCGAGGGCAACATGGTGCTGGCGACCTATCTCTACAAGCTGACCAACAAGCTCGGCACCCCCTCCTACCATCTGATGGCGGCGGTGGCGGTGGTGCTGATCTGCATCACCATCCCGCTGGTGATGCTCCAGAGGCGGCTGATGCGCACCGCCAACCGCTTTGTCACCATGAAGGGCAAGGCGTCGCAGGCGCGGGCGCTGCCGCTGGGTAAATGGCGTTGGGTGGCCGGGGCGGTGGTGGTGGCCTGGCTGACGGTGACCATCGGCGTGCCGCTGCTCGGCGTGGCGCTGCGGGCCTTTATCTCCAACTGGGGCGTCGGCGTGTCGCTGTGGGATGAGCTGTCGCTGACGACGTTCCACAATATCTGGCAGCAGCCCAACCTGCTGCGGGCAATCGTCAACTCGATGGCTATCGGCATCGTCGGCGGCGCGCTGGCGGTGATCTGCTATCTGTTTGTCGGTATCGCCATGCACCGCAAAGCGGACAACGTCACCCGCTTTCTTGATTACAGCGTACTGGTCCCGCGCGCGGTGCCGGGGCTGCTGGCCGGTCTGGCCTTCCTGTGGGTGTTCCTGTTTGTGCCGATGTGGCTCGATCAGTCGCTGAAGCACGGCTGGCTCTCGGCGCTGCCGGTGGCCGACTGGCTGCGGGAGCACCTTATCGTGCAGCTGCGCGCGCTGCGCAACACCATCTTCAGCGTCTGGCTGGCCTACACCGTGGTATGGATGGCTTATGGCCTGCGGCTCATCTCTTCGACGCTGCTGCAGGTGGGCCCGGAGCTGGAGGAGGCGGCGCGCAGCACCGGCGCCTCGCGGGGGCAGATCACCCGCCACGTCACCGTCCCGCTGTCGCGCTATGGGCTGATTGGCTCCTGGCTGCTGATGTTCCTGATCTTTGAGCGCGAATATTCCACCGGCGTCTATCTGCTGTCGCCGGGTACCGAAACCATCGGCTCGATGCTGGTGTCGCTGTGGGCGGCGGGGGCCATCGATATCGTCGCGGCGCTCTCCTTTATCAATATTCTGCTGGTGGTGATTGGCCTTGGCATCGCCCTGCGCTTTGGAGTGAAATTACATGATTGAGTTATCGGTAGAAAATCTGCATCTCACCTATGGCGACAACCCGGTGCTGAAAGGGGTGTCGATGACGCTCGGCCGGGGAGAGGTGGTGTCGTTGCTGGGGCCTTCGGGAAGCGGCAAAACCACGCTACTGCGGGCGGTGGCCGGGCTGGAAAAACCGACGAGCGGACGGATCGCCATCGGCAACCGCACGGTGTACGACGGCACGCCGCGCAGCGAGATCCCGGCCGAAGAGCGTAACCTCGGGCTGGTGTTCCAGTCCTATGCCCTGTGGCCGCACAAAACGGTGTTCGACAACGTGGCCTATCCGCTGAAGCTGCGTAAAGTGGCCGCCGGGGAGATAAAAGAGCGGGTGCAGCGCGTGCTGGATCAGCTGGGGCTGGGGCACCTTGGCAACCGCCATCCGCACCAGCTCTCCGGCGGCCAGCAGCAGCGGGTGGCCATCGGCCGGGCGCTGGTCTACAACCCGCCGGTGATCCTGCTGGATGAGCCGCTCTCCAACCTTGATGCCAAGCTGCGCGAAGAGGCGCGGGTGTTTCTGCGCGAGCTGATCGTCAAGCTGGGCCTGTCGGCGCTGATGGTCACCCACGATCAGAATGAGGCGATGGCCATCTCGGATCGTATTCTGCTGCTGAACAATGGCGTCATCGAGCAGCAGGGGACGCCGCAGGAGATGTATGGCAGCCCGGCGACGCTGTTCGCCGCCGAGTTTATGGGCAGCAATAACCGCCTGCACGGCAAGGTAATGGCGCTGGAGAACGGCAGGGCGCGGATCGAAGGCGCCAGCTGGAGCCTGTGGGGGCGAGCGGGCGAGGGGGTTAGCGTCGGCGAGCCGGCGACGGCGGTGATCCGCGTGGAGCGCCTGCGTCTGGACGGCGCGGCGCAGGATAACAGTCTCCAGCTACCGCTGCTGACCAGCATGTACCTCGGCGACCGCTGGGAGTACCTGTTCCGCACCGAGGGCGACGATTTCCCGCTGCGCGCCTACGGAACGGCGCTGCGCGATGCCGAACACTGTCATCTGACGCTCCCGGCGGAGGATGTGTGGATTTTTCCGCAGCGGTAACCGCTGGTTAAGACGCCAGATGGCACACGGCTTCAATATTGTGCCCGTCTGGCGCAATCACAAAGGCGGCGTAATAACTGGCGTGGTAGTTTGGTCGTAACCCCGGCGCGCCGTTGTCCTTTCCTCCGGCGGCCAGCGCCGCCTGCCAGAAGGCGTCGACCTGTTCGCGGCTGTCGGCGCGAAAGGCGATATGCAGCGGCGCCGGTTTGTCCGCACTTTGATAGAGACACAAAGAGACATCGCCGCTGCCGGCCAGCTCTGCGCCGTAGGTCGGCTCGCCTTCGCCGACCAGCGTTACGCCAAGCGGGGCAAGGGCTTGTAAAAAGAACGCTTTGCTCGCGGCATAATCACTGACGCCGAATTTCACATGATCGAACATATCTTCTCTTCTCCTGTGGACGGGATATCGCCAGCCGAACGCGTTAGCCGGGAAATAGATGCAAAATAGTTAACAACGGTTATTAACTTTTTTAACAGCTCAAAATGTTTAATTATTCCTAATACGAGTATTTACAGACGTTTAATCTGCCATGTACCATAAACAAAAAATAACATTTGTGATACAAGTCACTCTTTTTTGGCGCATGGGTAAGCTCAGCGCGGTGTGAACGCCGCCGGTTTACCGCCTCAAGGTTATGGCAGCACCCTTCTCACGATGACATTCCGGTGAATTTCTCTCCGATTTCCCGCGTTTCGTTGAGAATCGTCTACTATCCAAACGATAACCCTATAAATGATATCGCCTCTGGCGATGTTTTATCCGACTTGCCGGGCCGGGCCAGACGCTAAGCGGTTTAAAAGCGCAATGGTATCGGTTCCAGCACGACATTCACTGGTTTTGTCAGCGACAAAAACAGTAATTTTCAATGACAGGAATGTGATGATGTCGAGCGAGAAAACCAACAATTCCAGGCGTGATTTCCTGGTGAAGTCGATGGCGCTGATCCCGACGGTGGTGATCGGCGGCGCGGGAGCAGGGGCCATTGGCGTGGCCACCAGCGCGACCGCGCAGGCGGCCCCCGCTTCAGAGCCAGCCTCCGGGAACACGGCGGCGGCCAGCGACTGGAAGCCGCAGTTCTTCAACGATCGTGAGTGGGCGTTTATCAACGCCGCCGTCGCGCGCCTGATCCCAGCGGATGAACTTGGCCCCGGCGCTAAAGAGGCCGGCGTGCCGGAGTTTATCGACCGCCAGCTCAATACCCCTTACGCTACCGGCTCCATCTGGTATATGCAGGGGCCCTTCAACCCCGACGTGCCGAAAGAGATGGGCTATCAGCTGCCGCTGGTGCCCAAACAGATCTATAACCTCGGGATCGCCGACGCCGAGGCGTGGTGTCAGGACAAGTATCACAAGACCTTCGCTGAACTGAGCAACGAGCAACAGGACGAGGCGCTCGGCCTGTGGGAATCCGGCAAAGCCGAGTTCAAACAGCTTCCGGCCTCGCTGTTCTTCACCTATCTGCTGCAGAACACCCGAGAAGGCTTCTTCAGCGACCCGATCCATGGCGGTAATAAAGGCATGGTCGGCTGGACGCTGATTAATTTTCCCGGCGCGCGCGCCGACTTTATGGACTGGGTTGAACGGGGCGAACGCTACCCCTTCCCGCCGGTATCAATTAATGGGGAGAGGGCGTAATCATGGCCACCGTATTGAAAAAAACCGATGTCGCGATCGTCGGCTTCGGCTGGGTTGGGGCGATCATGGCCAAAGAGCTGACCGAAGCCGGGCTCAACGTCGTGGCGCTGGAGCGCGGCCCGATGCGCGACACCTGGCCGGACGGCGCCTATCCGCAGGTTATCGATGAGCTGACCTACAACATCCGCCGCAAGCTGTTCCAGGATCTGTCGAAAAGCACCGTCACCATCCGCCATAACACCAGCCAGCAGGCGGTGCCGTATCGCCAGCTGGCGGCTTTCCTGCCGGGTACCGGCGTGGGTGGGGCCGGGCTGCACTGGTCCGGCGTCCATTTCCGCGTCGATCCCATCGAACTGCGGATGCGCAGCCACTATGAAGAGCGCTACGGCAAAAACTTCATTCCCCAGGATATGATCATCCAGGATTTCGGCGTCACCTACGACGAGCTGGAACCGTTCTTCGATAAAGCGGAGAAAGTGTTCGGCACCTCCGGGACCGCCTGGTCGATCAAAGGCAAGGTCGTCGGTAAAGGCCGCGGCGGCAACGCTTTCGCCCCGGACCGCTCAGACGACTTCCCGCTGCCGGCGCAGAAAAACACCTGGTCAGCGCAGCTGTTTGAAAAAGCGGCGCTCGAGGTGGGTTACCATCCCTACAACCTGCCGTCGGCCAACACCTCCGACTCCTATACCAACCCCTATGGCGCGCAGATGGGTCCGTGCAACTTCTGCGGTTTCTGCAGCGGCTACGCCTGCTACATGTACTCTAAAGCCTCGCCGAACGTGAACATCCTGCCGGCGCTGCGCCAGGAAAAACGCTTTGAGCTGCGGACCAACGCCAACGTGCTGAAGGTCAACCTGACTGACGACAAATCCCGCGCCACCGGCGTGACCTACGTCGACGGCCAGGGGCGCGAAATGGAGCAGCCGGCGGACCTGGTGATCATCGGCGCCTTCCAGTTCCATAACGTGCACCTGATGCTGCTCTCCGGGATCGGTAAACCGTACAATCCGGAGACCGGCGAAGGGGTGGTGGGGCGTAACTTCGCCTACCAGAACATGACCACCATCAAGGCCATTTTCGACAAAGACACTTATACCAACCCGTTTATCGGCGCGGGCGGCAACGGCGTCGGCGTCGACGACTTCAACGCCGACAACTTCGACCACGGCGCGGCCGGCTTTGTCGGCGGTTCGCCGTTCTGGGTCAACCAGGCCGGGACCAAGCCCATCTCCGGTTTCCCGGTACCGCCGGGCACCCCGGCGTGGGGCAGCAAGTGGAAAGCGGCGGTGGCCGATACCTACACCCATCACCTGTCGATGGATGCCCACGGCGCGCATCAGTCCTATCGGCAGAACTACCTCGATCTTGATCCGAACTACAAAAACGTCTTTGGCCAGCCGCTGCTGCGCATGACCTTCGACTGGCAGGAAAACGACATCAAGATGGCGCAGTTTATGTTCGATAAGATGGCGCCGATCGCCAAAGCGATGAAGCCGAAATATATCCTCGGCAGCCCGAAAAACGCCAACAGCCACTTTGATACCACCACCTACCAGACCACCCATATGAACGGCGGAGCGGTGATGGGGGAAGATCCGAAAACCAGCGCCGTTAACCGTTATCTGCAAAGCTGGGACGTGCATAACGTCTTCGTCATCGGCGCCTCCGCTTTCCCGCAGGGGCTGGGCTATAACCCAACCGGCACGGTGGCCGCGCTGGCCTACTGGTCAGCGAAGGCGATCCGCGAGCAGTATCTGAAAAATCCGGGTCCCCTGGTGCAGGCATAAAGGAAGGCAGATGATGAAAATGCAATGGTTATCGGCCCTGGTGCTTGGGGCATTGAGCTGCGCAGCCTTCGCCGAAGAGGCGCCTGCGGACAGCAATCTGATTAAGCAAGGGGAGTATCTGGCGCGGGCGGGGGACTGTGTCGCCTGCCACACCAACGGCAAAGCGGGCAAACCTTTCGCCGGCGGTCTGCCGATGGAGACGCCGATCGGCACCATCTACTCCACCAATATCACGCCGGATAAAGAACACGGCATTGGCGGGTACACCTTCGAAGAGTTCGACGACGCGGTGCGCAAGGGCGTGCGGAAAGACGGTTCCACGCTCTACCCGGCGATGCCGTATCCCTCGTTCGCACGGATCAGCGAAGCGGACATGCGCGCCATGTACGCCTACTTTATGCACGGCGTGGAGCCGGTGAATGTCGCCAACAAGGACACCGACATCCCGTGGCCGCTGTCGATGCGCTGGCCGCTGGCGTTCTGGCGCGGCATCTTCGCTCCGACGCCGAGCGACTTTGTTGCCAACCCGCAGGTTGACCCGGTGCTGGAGCGCGGCCGCTATCTGGTGGAAGGCCTGGGCCACTGTGGCGCCTGTCATACCCCGCGTAGCCTGACGATGCAGGAAAAAGCGCTCAGCGAAAGCGAAGGCGATGATTACCTGGCGGGCAGTAATGCGCCGATTGACGGCTGGGTTGCCTCCAGCCTGCGTGGCGAAAACCGCGACGGTCTGGGGACCTGGAGCGAAGCCGAGCTGGCCGAGTTCCTGAAAACCGGACGCAACGATAAATCGGTGGTCTTCGGCGGCATGAGCGATGTGGTGGAGCACAGTCTGCAGTATCTCTCTGATGACGACATCACCGCCATCGCCCGCTATCTGAAGTCGCTCCCGCCGCGCGGCGGCAAACAGACCCCAGCCCCGGTGGAAGACAGCGTGGCGAAAGATCTGTGGAAGGGTAACGACAGCAAAACCGGCGCCGCGCTGTACGTCGATAACTGCGCCGCCTGTCACCGTACCGATGGCGCGGGCTATAAACGCGCCTTCCCGTCGCTGAAGGGCAATCCGGTGGTACAGACCGAAGATGCCACTTCGCTTATCCACATTGTTCTGACCGGGAGCACCACGCCGGCGGTGAAAGATGCGGTCTCCAACCTGACCATGCCATCGTTCGGCTGGCGTCTGGACGACCAGCAGGTGGCGGATGTGGTCAACTTCATCCGCACCAGCTGGGGCAACAACGCGCCGGCGGTCAGCGCCAGCGATGTGGCGAAGGTGCGTAAGGAGACCGCGGCGCACGATGAGAAGGCGTTAGGCAACGCTGATATCTCGAAGCTGCCGGGGGCCGGACAGTAACCGTCAGGGTTGCGTCGCCCACGCGGCGCAACCCATACTTAGCCAGGACGTAAAATACTGTCTGAATCAAGGAGTTTGCCTTCATGCTGCATGCAGAGCGACTGACCTGCATCGTTGACGATCGACCGCTGTTTGCGGAGCTGACGCTGTCCCTTGCTGCCGGTGAGCTGCTGCAGGTCGCCGGTGATAACGGCGCGGGGAAAACCTCGCTGCTGCGGATCCTCTGCGGCCTGGCGCGCCCGGAAAGCGGCGGGGTGAGCTGGCAGGGCCAGCCGCTGGCGAAGGTCCGGGAGTCATTTCATCGTCAGCTGCTGTGGCTGGGCCATAAGCCCGGCGTTAACGCGGCGCTGACCGCCGATGAAAACCTGCGTTTCTTCTTTCCGGCCAGCCGCCTTCAGCAGCGGGAACGCGCCCTCGCCGCCGTCGGCCTGGCGGGCTATGAAGATCTCCCCTTGAGCCAGCTCTCCGCCGGGCAGCAGCGCCGGGTGGCGCTGACCCGCCTGTGGTTAACCGACGCGCCGCTGTGGATCCTCGATGAGCCGTTCACCGCCCTCGACGCCACAGCGATGGAAACCCTGACCCGACGCCTGGAGCAGCACGCCCGGCAGGGGGGAAGCGCGATCCTCACTACCCACCAGCCGCTGCGGCCGCTGCGCTGCCCGTTGCGCACCCTGCGCCTCGGCGGCGGCGACGGGAGGTGGCAATGATGCGGGCGCTGTTGGCCCGGGAACTGCGCCTGGCGTGGCGCAGCGGGGCGGAGATCCTCAATCCGCTCTGGTTCTTTCTGATCGTCATCACCCTGTTTCCGTTCGGCGTCGGCGCCGCGCCGCAGCTGCTGGCGCAGATTGCGCCGGGCGTGGTATGGGTCGCCGCGCTGCTGGCGGCGCTGCTGGTGATGGATCGGTTGTTTCGTGACGACTGGCAGGACGGCTCCCTGGAGCAGCTGTTGCTTCTGCCGACGCCGCTGGGGGCGGTGGTGCTGGTGAAGGTGGTCGCCCACTGGATGATGAGCGGCCTGCCGCTGCTGATCGTCTCTCCGCTGGCGGCGCTGCTGCTGGGGATGAGCGTGCACGATGCCGGCGTGCTGGCGCTGACCTTGCTGCTCGGCACCCCGACGCTCAGTTTTCTTGGCGCGGTGGGGGTTGGCCTGACGGTCGGCCTGAAGCGCGGCGGCGTCCTGCTGAGCCTGCTGGTGCTGCCGCTGGCGGTGCCGCTGCTGATTTTCGCCACCGCGGCCTGCCAGGCCGCCGCCGCCGGGCTCCCGGTCGGCGGTTATCTGGCGATGCTGGCGGCGTTCTTAACCGCCAGCGCCACCCTGTGTCCGTTCGCCACCGCCGCCGCGCTGCGGCTGACCGTGCAATAATTCGCTGCGCCTGTGGGCGCGGCCATCAAAACCGTGTGAGTAAGCGTCTATGTGGAAAGCGTTACATCAACTGGCGATCCCCGAGCGGCTGTACCGCCTGTGCGGATGCTGGATCCCCTGGCTGGCGGCGTTGAGCGCGCTGTTGCTGGTCATCGGCCTGGGATGGGGATTTGGCTTCGCCCCGGCGGACTATCAGCAGGGGGAGAGCTACCGGATCATGTATCTTCACGTCCCGGCGGCGATGTGGTCGATGGGGCTGTACCTGGCGATGGCCGTCGCGGCCTTCGTCGGGGTGGTCTGGCAGATCAAAATGGCCGATCTGGCGATTGCCGCCCTGGCACCGGTGGGGGCGGTCTGCACCCTGGTGGCGCTGGTCAGCGGCGCGGCGTGGGGCAAGCCAATGTGGGGAACCTGGTGGATCTGGGACGCCCGCCTGACCTCGGAGCTGGTGCTGCTGTTTCTGTATGCCGGGGTCATCGCCCTGTGGCACGCCTTTGACGACCGGCGGGTGGCCGGGCGCGCGGCGGGGATCCTCGTGCTGGTCGGGGTGGTCAATCTGCCCATCATTCATTACTCGGTCTACTGGTGGAATACCCTGCACCAGGGTTCGACCAACCTGCAGCAAACCATCGACCCGAGCATGCGTCTGCCGCTGCGGATCTGTATCTTTGCTTTCCTCGCGCTGTCGGTCACCCTGACCCTGATGCGCCTGCGTAACCTGATCCTGCAGCTGGAGCGTCGTCGACCGTGGGTGGTGGCGCTGGCTAACAAAGGAGCCGTCCGATGAGCCCCGCTTTTTCTTCGTTCGCCGCCTTCCTGAATATGGGCGGCTATGCCCAGTACGTCTGGCTGGCGGTGGCGGTGGCCGTCGCCGCCTTTGGCCTGCTGACGGTGCACACCCTGTGGGCGCGGCGGGCGCTATTCCATGAAGTGCGACGCCAGCAGGCGCGCGAGCGGCGGATCGCGGCTGCCCGCGAACATGACAAGGAGGCCGCGGATGCAAGCGCGTCGTAAAACCCGGCTGTATATCGTGCTGGCGGTGCTCGCCGGACTTGGGCTCACTGTCAGCCTGACGCTGTACGCCCTGAGCAGCAATATCGATCTGTTTTACACCCCGGGGGAAATTATCTACGGCAAAACGGAAACCCGGGCGCTACCTCATACCGGGCAGCGCCTGCGAGTGGGGGGCTACGTTCAGCCGGGCTCCCTGCAGCGCGACCCGCAAACCCTCGACGTGCGCTTTAAGCTGTATGACGCCCGCGGGGTGGTGGACGTTAGCTATAAGGGCATTCTGCCGGACCTGTTCCGTGAAGGGCAGGGCGTGGTGGCCCAGGGCGTGCTGGACGGCGAGCGGCATATTACCGCCCAGCAGGTGCTGGCCAAACATGATGAAAATTACACCCCGCCGGAGGTGAAAAACGCCATGACGCCGGAGAAAACGGGGGCGCAGCCATGATGCCGGAGCTGGGCAATTTTTTACTGTGTCTGGCGGCGGGTCTGGCGCTGCTCCTGAGCGTCTATCCCCTGTGGGGCGCGGCGCGGCAGGACCGGCGGCTGATGGTCCTGGCCCGGCCGCTGGCCTGTGGGCTGTTCGCCTGTATCGGCGGCGCCTTCCTGCTGCTGGTGCACGCCTTCGTGGTCAACGACTTTACCGTCCGCTACGTGGCGGAAAATTCCAACAGCGCGCTGCCGGTGTGGTATCGGGTGGCGGCGACCTGGGGGGCGCATGAGGGCTCGCTGCTGCTGTGGGTTCTGCTGCTCAGCGTCTGGACCTTCGCCGTCGCCCTCTTCAGCCGACGGATGCCGCTCGACGCCGTCGCCCGGGTGCTGGCGGTGATGGGGATGATCGCCTTGGGGTTCCTGCTGTTTATCCTCTTTACCTCCAACCCGTTCAGCCGCGGCCTGCCGCAGTACCCCATTGACGGCCGCGACCTTAATCCGCTGCTGCAGGATATCGGCATGATTTTTCATCCGCCGATCCTCTATATGGGTTACGTCGGCTTCTCGGTGGCTTTCGCCTTCGCCATCGCCTCGCTGCTGGCGGGCCGGCTGGATACTGCCTGGGCGCGCTGGTCGCGTCCCTGGACCCAGGCGGCATGGATGTTCCTCACTCTCGGCATCGTGCTGGGCTCGGCGTGGGCCTATTACGAACTGGGCTGGGGCGGCTGGTGGTTCTGGGACCCGGTGGAAAACGCCTCGTTTATGCCGTGGCTGGTGGGCACCGCGCTGCTGCACTCCCTGGCGGTGACCGAGAAGCGGGGCAGCTTCCGCGCCTGGACGGTGCTGCTGGCCATCGCCGCCTTCTCCCTGTGCCTGCTGGGCACCTTCCTGGTGCGCTCCGGGGTGCTGGTCTCGGTGCATGCCTTCGCCTCGGATCCGTCGCGCGGGCTGTTTATCCTGGCGCTGCTGATTGTCGCCATCGGCGGGTCGCTGCTGCTGTACGCCCTGAAGGGCGGCCGGGTGCGGGCGCGGGTGGAACATACCCTGTGGTCGCGCGAGTCGTTCCTGCTTGGCAACAATATTTTGCTGATGGCCGCGATGCTGGCGGTGCTCCTCGGAACGCTGCTGCCGCTGGTGCATAAAGAGCTGGGCCTCGGCAGCATCTCCATCGGCGAGCCGTTCTTCAATACCATGTTCACCGCCCTGATGGCGCCGTTTGCGCTGCTGCTGGGGCTGGGGCCGCTGATCCGCTGGCGGCGCGATGACATCGCCAGGCAGATTAAGCGCCTGATTATCGCCCTGGTTGTGACGTTGTCACTTTCTCTGGCGCTGCCGTGGCTGCTGCAGGATCGTATCACCGCCATGGCGGTCATTGGCCTGATGATGGCCCTGTGGGTGCTGATCTTCGCCCTGCTGGAGGTTCACGAACGGGCCACTCATCGCCACGGCTTCTGGCGCGGCCTGCGGACGCTGACCCGCAGCCAGTGGGGGATGGTGCTCGGTCACGTCGGCGTGGCGGTGACCGTTATCGGCATCACTTTTAGCCAGAACTACAGCGTGGAGCGCGATGTACGGATGCGCCCCGGCGACAGTATCGATATCCACCGCTATCACTTTGTGTTTAACGGCGTGCGCAATATCGTCGGCCCCAACTGGACCGGCGGCGAAGGCATTATCACCGTGACCCGCAGCGGACGCCCGGAAGCGACGCTGTATGCTGAGAAGCGCTTTTACACCGCCAGCCGGATGATGATGACCGAGGCGGCGATCAGCGGCGGGCTGACCCGCGATCTGTACGCCGCGCTGGGGGAAGAGCTGAGCGACGGCAGCTGGGCGGTGCGTCTGTACTACAAACCGTTCGTTCGCTGGATCTGGTACGGCGGGGTGCTGATGGCCCTCGGCGGTCTGTGCTGCATGCTCGACCCGCGCTATCGGATGCGTAAGAAACTGCAGGAGGCCTCATGAACCGGAAGCTGCTGTTTATCCCGCTGGCGCTGTTTCTGGCGCTGGCCGCCGCGCTGTTCTGGCAGCTGATGCGCAATGCCGATGGCGACGACCCGACGACCCTTGAGTCGGCGCTGATTGGCAAACCGCTGCCGGAGTTTCGCCTTGAAGCGCTGAATACCCCCGGTCAGACGCTGGACCGGCGGACGCTGATTGACGGCAAGCCGCTGCTGCTCAACGTCTGGGCCACCTGGTGCCCAACCTGTCGCGCCGAGCATCAGTTTCTCAACGGCCTGGCGCAGCAGGGCGTGCGGGTGGTGGGGATGAACTACAAAGACGATCGCCAGAAGGCGATGAGCTGGCTGCAGCGCCTGGGTAATCCGTACAGGCTGAGCCTGTACGACGGCAACGGCATGCTCGGCCTGGATCTGGGAGTTTATGGCGCGCCGGAGACGTTTCTCATCGACGGTCAGGGCATCATCCGCTGGCGGCACGCCGGCGACCTGAACGAACGGGTGTGGCGCGAGGAGCTCCAGCCGCTGTGGAATCAATACAACCGGGGGGCGGGCTGATGAGAGGGGTAATGGGCATCCTGCTGGCGCTGATGGTGACCGGCCAGGCGTGGGCCGCCATCGATACCTGGCAGTTTAAGGATGAGGCCCAGGAGCAGGCCTTTCGCGAGATCACCTCCCAGCTGCGCTGCCCGAAATGCCAGAACAACAGCATCGCCGACTCGAACGCGATGATTGCCGCCGATATGCGGCAGAAGGTGTACGAGCTGATGCAGCAGGGGAAAACGAAAGGGCAGATCGTTGACTATATGGTGGCCCGCTACGGCAATTTTGTCAGCTACGAGCCGCCGCTGACCGCGGGCACGGTGCTGCTGTGGCTGGGGCCGGGGCTGTTCGTGCTGGCGGGCGCCGGGATGATTATCGCCCGCGCGCGTCGTCGCGACATCCCTGACGCGGCGCTCAGCGCTGAAGAGCGCCAGCGGCTGGCGGAATTATTAAAAGAAGGAAAAGAACGATGAGCCTGTTGGTGGTTATCGCCGGGCTGTTGCTGGCTGGCGCGCTGGGACTGCTTTATTACCCATGGACGGGCAACGGGGCGGTGGACCGCGATACCCTCAACCGCGCCCTGTATCAGTCGCGCCTGCAGGAGCTGACGCAGGAGCGCGGCGAGGACAACCCGGCGCTGGTCGTCGAGCTGCAGCGCACGCTGCTGACCGATATCCCGCCCCAGGCACAGCCTGGCGAACGGCCGCTAAGCCGCTGGGCGCTGCTTCCGGGGGCGCTGCTGCTGGTAGTCCTGAGTCTGGGCCTGTATCTGAAAACCAGCGATATCGGCCAGGTGCTGCTCTGGCAGCAGGCTGAACGGCATTATCCTGCGCTGTTGCAGCAGGTTAAGGACCCGACGGCGGCGCCGCTGCGAATGGATGAGCTGGCGGAGCTGCGGCTTGGCCTGCGCAGCCACCTGCAGGATACCCCGAATGACCTCCCCGGCTGGCAGCTGCTTGGACGGCTGGGCCTGTTGTTAAACGATGGCGAGACGGCGATCGGCGCCTTTGGCCGGGCGCATGCTCTGGCGGCGGATGACCCGGCGGCGGCTTTCGATTACGCCAGCGCGCTGGTGCGGGCGGGAGATAGCGGTCAGGTTCGGATGGGCGAGCTGCTGCTGCGTGACCTGCATCAGCGGCAGCCGAACAGCCTGCCGGTGCTGGAGATGCTGGCCCTGAGCGCGGTGCGTAATGAAGATTACCCCGAAGCCGTGGCCGCCCTGCAGGCGCTGCTGGCCCGGCTGCCGGAAGGGGATGCGCGGCGCGAGGCGATCGTCCGCCAGCTGGCGCAGGCGCAGCAGCAGGCGCAGTAACTGCCCGGCGGCGCTGCGCAGGCGCGGGTCTGGGGCATGCCACCAGAAGAGTACGGGCAGCCCTGTTTTTGTAGGCCGGGTAAGTTTTGTAGGCCGGGTCAGGCGCAGCCGCCACCCGGCACAAAATCGGCTCCATGCCCGCTGTCCTTGCCCGGCGGCGCTGCGCTTGCGCGGGCCTACGAAGGGCGCGAATAGAGCGCCAAATCGCGGGCAGTTTTGTAGGCCGTGTAAGCGAAGCGCCACCCGGCACAATTAAGGCACAACAGCGTAGCCCGGATAAGGCGCCATGCGCCGCCATCCGGGATTTTCTCTGCTGGCGCTACGCTTAGCCGCTAGCGCGTTACGTCCCCCTGGTGTCGATCACGCCTGCTGTGTGCCAGATATAGTCATTAAACTCTCAGGCGTAAATTTTCCCCGATTGAACCATGTGCTCATTAATACAGCAGTCGCGCCCCGGCAGTCGTCACTGACACACTGCGCGTGGTCCTTGTCAGCATGCGGATTCGCATCCGTTCTTCCTGCCCGGAAATCACCTGCTCAGGCGGGCTGGGTCACGCCGAGCTGGGCGGCAGCGCGCGTAAAGCTACCCTCACGCACCACGGTAACGAAAGAGAGTCAGTCGTTGAGATTGCGCCTGGCCATGCTCGTTTCCGGTCCATTTATAAATTTTACTCATAAGGGTATTAAGTATTCATTAGCTAGTTAACCCGCTGCATATTGCTAATAATAAAGCGATGAAAAAGTCAACGATAACCCTTATGCAAAACGCTTACCGCAGAACATCACTGCTGCTTCTTGCCGGCCTGATTTTCGTCACGCAGTCCGCTATGGCGAGTGACAACGACCGGGGAGTGGCGCAGGAGACGCTTATGAAAATTGAGATCATCGTGGAGGGAGAAACCGCTACCGCCACCCTCTATGATACGCCGACAGGCCGGGACTTTGCGTCTTTGCTTCCTCTCAGCCTGACGCTGGAAGACTATGACGATATTGAGCGTATAAGCGACCTGCCGCGCAGGCTTTCCACGGTGCAGGCACCGGACGGCATGACGCCGGAAGCCGGAGATATCACTTACTACGCGCCGTGGGGCAACCTGGCGATTTTTGCCCGGGGCAGGGCTTACGGCCGTTCACTGATCCCGTTAGGGAAAGTGGATTCCGGACTCCCGGTCCTGCAGCGCCACGGACCTCTTGCGGTGCAGATCAGGGTAGCCAACTGACCCACAGCACCTTCCATATCGCGATTATCCCTCTTATCCCGTCCCCGTATGCCGTTTCAGCTCTTCCTTCAGCGCTGAAGGCTCCGGGGCGCAGACTTCATGTTATCTACTGAAAAGAAATCCCTGAATGAGTAATAAGACAGACGAAAACAGAAAAAATAACACCGGAAGCGGGAAACAGCCTGAGCACTGGAGTGGTGTCTTTGCCATGACGCTGTGCGTCTTTGCCCTGATCGCCTCCGAATTCATGCCGGTCAGCCTGCTGACACCGATGGCGCAGACCCTTCGTGTCACCGAAGGTATGGCCGGACAGGGCATCGCCATTTCCGGGACATTTGCAGTGGTAACCAGCCTGTTTATTTCCGTGCTGGCAGGCACGCTTAACCGGAAAACGCTGCTGCTCGGTCTGACCTGCATTATGGCAATTTCCGGTGCTGTTATTGCGATGGCGCCCAATTACCTGACCTATATGGCGGGCAGGGCCCTGATTGGCATTGTGGTCGGCGGGTTCTGGTCGATGTCGGCCGCGACGGCAATGCGTCTGGTCCCGGTGCATCGTGTTCCGCTGGCGCTGGCTATTTTCAACAGCGGCAATGCTCTGGCTACCGTCGTGGCTGCCCCTCTTGGCAGCTGGCTCGGATCGGTTGTTGGCTGGCGGGGGGCCTTCTTCTGCCTGGTGCCGGTCGCCATCATCGCGTTTGTCTGGCAATTACTCAGTCTGCCTTCTATGTCGGTCACCCGTCAGGCGGCGGCTTCCCGCAACGTTTTCAGGCTGTTTCGTCGACGGGTGGTCACGCTGGGCATGCTGGGTGTGGGGATCTTCTTTATGGGGCAATTCACGCTCTTTACCTACATCAGGCCTTTCCTTGAGACGGTGACGCGGGTGGATGCCGCAACGGTGACCTTGGTCCTGCTGGTTATTGGTGTCGCGGGTTTCATCGGCACTACCCTGATTGGCCGGGTGCTGAAAAGCGGGTTCTACCCGACCCTGATGGCCATCCCTGTACTGATGGCTATCACTGCGCTGGCCCTGATTGCCTTCGGCAGTCATGTAGCCATCGTGACGGCGCTGCTCGGGCTGTGGGGGCTGATTTCCACTTCCGCACCGGTGGGATGGTGGGCATGGGTTCCGCATACCTTCCCTCAGAATGCCGAAGCGGGCGGCGGACTGATGGTGGCGATGGTGCAACTGTCCATTGCTCTCGGTTCGACGGTGGGCGGTCTGCTTTTCGACCATCACGGCTACCAGAGCACCTTCCTGGCCAGCGCCGCGATGCTGATTATCGCAACCGTACTGATCTTTCTGACCTCGCGGGCAGACACTTCTGCCGCAGACCATTCATAAACCCAGGAGTAACGCCATAACAGTTAAAGCTTACGGCGCCCATGCGTGCATATTGCCGCTGGAGCCGATGGATAAGGCCTCGTCGTGAGGAAAGAATATGTCTACGGGCGGGGTCAGTCCAAATCACTCAATGTTGCGCCCATTTGTTCGAGAACTGGTCACCCTAATTTTATGATGTACGTTAGGTTTTCGCGTTCAGTAATATTACTTTTTACTCGATGACCGATTGCGTAGTACCTCTCCGACAACAGGAGCAGCGGTAAACGCGTTTGGCCAGCCGGCATAGAACGCGGCTTGGGTAACGATCTCACCAGCCTCCTCAGCAGATAGTCCATTATCCATCGCTCTGTTGAGGTGATAGCCAATCTGTGCACTTTGTCCGGATGCGATTAAGGCGCTGACCGTAACCAGGCTTCTGTCGCGGGGTTTCAGCGCGGGTCTTTGCCAGAGATCCAGGAACAGGGGTTCAGCAGTGAACTTAACCAGGCCTGGAGATATTGAGCCAACATTTTTTTCCACTGTTTCTGAACGCTGCTTTTCTGCTTCCTGATTGAGGGGGAGCAGATCCGGAGAAGCGTCAGGAATTGCATCCGCCGTAACGCCACGAGATTCAAAAACCGTTTTGGTCACGCTGATGGCTGACATTGCATTTGGCCAACCTGAGTAGAACGCCAGATGGGTAATGATTTCTGACAGTTCCGCTGGTGTCACGCCGCTATCGAGAGCGACTTCAATATAGTGCTTAAGCTCGCCTGGCTGGTTGCGGGCAATCAGCATGGCAATGGTCACCATACTACGGTCCCTGGGCGAGAGGGAATCGCGTGTCCACAGATCTTCAGTAATGGCTTCACGGCTGAAGCGCGCCAGAGCCGGAGAGACAGCACGAATATCAGCTTCCGAAATCGCTGAAGGTTCAATTTTCATCATCGCTTTACCTCTTGTTTCCTCAGCAATAGCAAAATCAGAAATAACAAGCGACATGGCCGCCGCTGCAATTATGCTTTTCATGTTAATCCTCACTGATCAACGGTGCGGATCCTGTTTGATTCCGCCTTTGTTACGAAGAAATACCGGTTTTACCGGGATAGCGTCCTTACTGGCGCTCATATGCGCCGTTTGCCTGAGATAATCCCGAAAGTGTGGCGTTTGTCGGTGCAGTTGATACGCTTCCTCACTGGCGTAAATCTCATAGAAATAACAGCGGTTCGGAGTCTGTGAGTCTGTAGCGGCATACATAGCTAACACGCCTTTCTCTACTTTGAGCGACTCAGCCATTTCAGGCATGACGATGTTTTTAAATTCGGTCTGAAATTCAGGCTTTACCTCGACGATCACCAGATTATTAATGGTTCGCTCATTCGGTATGATGTGTTTGTCCCCCAGAAATTGGGGCTCCAGAATGATTTTATTTTTCCGTTCGATAATGTCAGGTGCCCGGGCAGCGAATGCCTTGTACGGGTCGCCATTCAGATGTTTGTGGTAAGCGCTTTCGTTTTCATAGAGCTCCACCATGAATGCATGACGTGGATGGTCGCTGCGTTGCAGGGCGTACATCGCCAGCGTACCTTCTTCATGAACAACCGAAGCAGAAATCGTCTGTCTGGCCACGTCTGCAAAATCGTTGCCCCGATCGGGCCTGACCCCAATCTCGAAGAGATTCATCACTGACTTATCCAGCACATCCGGTTTTGTTGCAAAAACCGGACTGCTTATTAGTATGCAAATTAAAAGCATAAGGCTCTTTTTCACGAGGCTCCTTTTACTGACATTACTGTTTAAGTCGTTCGATCAGCTGGTGCTGGTAGGAAGGTAGCTGATCGCTACGGGCGCCCTCAAAGACCAGGGGAGGAAGCCACGTCATACCTGCGTGCAGGGCGCTGGCTTTCATTGGTAAAAACACATCCGCGAGCGATACCCCGATCCTGCCGTCTGGCCCGTAAGTTGAGCTTCCCCCCGCAGCCGTACTGACAATAAGCATCTCCTTTCCCTGCCACAAACCGGGTCCGACACTCCCCCAGGTTTCATTAAGCCAGGCTTTCATCATCGGCGTAATATTGAACCAGTGTGTCGGGAAGATAAAAACGACACGACTGTGCTCACGCATCATTTTTCGCTCCGCGTCGCCATTAATCTGACGTGTGTCATAACCATACAATGTCTCAAGGTTGCGAACCGTCACGCCTTCCAGACTCTCAGCGGCTGCCTGCAGCCCTTTTGTCAGAACTGAGCGTTCCGGATAAGGGTGTGAGACGATAACGAGCGTTTTAATGTCGGTCTTTTCACGACTATGTGCATGGCTAACGGGCATCAGGAAGATAACTGCAAACAAAAACAACGCTGCTGCTCTGTGCTGCAGTAACCAGATCATAAAATCTCCTATAAAAGTGAATAAGGGCTACCGCGTCCAGACCTGCCTGGCGTCTTTCGTTTGCGGCGTGTTTTGCGCCATGATCCCCGTCAGAACATGCGGCTGGTAGGTTTCTTCCAGAAACCGGATTTCCTCCTGGCTCAGTTGAAGATTGACGGCGTTTACCGCGCCATCGACGTGATCTTTTTTTGTGGCCCCTACAACAGGTGACGTGACTTTTGTCAGCAGCCAGGCGAGAGATATTTCCGTCATGGACACCTGATGCCGTTCGGCAAGTTCGGCTACACGCTCAATAATGAGCCGATCCTGTTCAGCCGTGCTGTCATATTTCCCGCGCGCATAATCATCCTCCGCGGCTCGTCGCGTGTGGCCTTCTTTCCGGGAGAGACGACCGCTGGCCAGCGCGCTATAGGGGGTCATGGCGATATCATCTTCAGCGCACAGACCGAAGAGCTCTCGTTCATCTTCACGCATAATCAGGTTGTAGTGGCTCTGCACGGAAACAAAGGGCGTCAGCCCTTCGCGTTCGGCAAGGGCGTTCGCCTTCGCCAGCTGCCAGGCATAGCAATTGGAAATACCAATCGCGCGCACCTTGCCGGCGGTCACGGCGGCGTGCAGCGCTTCAAGCACCTCAATAACTGGCGTGTTGTAATCCCAGATGTGATAGATGTAGAGGTCGATGTAGTCCATCCCCAGATTCTGCAGGCTCTGGTCGAGCGATTGGGCTATGGCTTCTTTTCCGCCGATCCCCGCGGCAATTTGCGCGGCGGTTCGTGGCAGAAACTTGGTGGCCAGCACCACGTCCTCGCGTTTTGCCAACTCCCGCAGCGCCCGGCCAACGTATCGCTCGCTGGAGCCGTTCTGATAGGCGATGGCGGTATCGTAAAAATTGATACCCTTTTCGAGACCGTAGCGGATAATGTCCCGGCTTGCTGTTTCGTCCAGCGTCCAGCGATGCTGGCCCGTTAACGGGTCGCCAAACCCCATACATCCCATACAGATGCGGGAGACCAGTAAGTCACTTTTACCGAGCCGGGTATACTGCATCGTTATTCTCCCTCTGGATTATTCACGACGGAATTGAGCAGATCGACAAGCCTTGAAGCGTGTTCCCGGGCAAGCGTTTTTTGCTGCGCGATTTTGTCGGCATCCCGGTCGGCATAGCTGATACCGCAGGTATAAACCGGCGCCAGCAGCTCAAGATTGCACAGCCTTGCCGTGGTCTCGAATGGAATAAGATACTCTTCTATGGCATGGCCAAAGAAACCGTCAGCGGTATAGAGCACCTGCGGCGCCCCTGTAGTGAAGGAGAGGATCAGCTTTTTACCGCCCAGTTTCGCCGTTGAGCCATGCGCGAAGCCGTGGACAAAGACCTCGTCCAGCCATTGTTTCATTACCCCGGGTAGCCCATACCAGGAAAAAGGAAACTGCCAGACAATCACATCGGCCCTGAGCAGGCTTTCCTGCTCCGCAGCGATATTGAATTTGCCGTCCGGATAGAGCCAGTCCAGACGACGAATTTCAGCATCGGGAAGGGCGGTAGCCACTTCATCAAGGATAGTGGCATTGGCGACGGAATGGTTCAGCTCAGGATGACCTGAAACAACAAGGATATTTTTCATTTCAATCAGTTAAACATCATTGGTGAATATTTAACCCAGTATAGAGTGACACCATTATTTTTTTTAGAGCAGTAAAGGCTCATTCACTTTTAGACAAAAACTAATAATGGTCGACGGATCTTATTGTGCCCGGTCATCATGAACCCGTGAACTACGCCGTGATGCCCAGTAAACGTTCTGCATTGCGAAACGCGATGGCCTCTTTTTCAGCCTTATTGACCGGCAGACAGTCGATAAATGTTTTTACACCGTCCAGGGTCTGATAGGGATAATCGACGGAGAACAGGATCCTGTCTGCCCCCATTAACTCGTAGATAAACTGGAAGTGCGGCAGTGTCAGCATACCTGACGGGGTAACATAAACGTGCTCCTGGAAGGTTCTCGTTAGCGTGCGTGACAGACCCGTTGCAGCCAGCGGAAGGCTGTCATCAAGACGCTGCAGCCAGAAGGGCAGCATCTCCCCCCAGTGGCCACTGATTACCTGCAGGTGGGGATATTTATCAAATGCGCCCGATAACATCAGCCGTAACAAATGGATCCCGGCTTCGTGATGCCAGCCCCAGCCAAACATAGAGAGCCTGGCGTTGACCTCTGCGCTGAAGCCCGTGAAGTAGGCCTGTTGCACGCTTTTAAACGGTAATCCGGGATGAAGGTAGAGTGGCACATTCAGTTTATTAAAGCGGGAAAGCAGGGAGTCATAGTCAGGATGATCGAGAAAGCATGAAGAGGGTCGGCCATTGAGAAGTGCCCCTTTAAACCCCAGTTTTTCAACTGCGCGGACAAGCTCTTTTTCAGCCTCTTCCGGCTGTGCCCAGGGAAGTGTGGCAAATGCCGCGAAGCGATCCGGGTGATTTCTTACCGCCCCGGCAAGGCGGTCGTTTGCCGCCGTATTTAATGTTACCGCTTCATCCTTGGGTGCCAACTGGGGGAATCCGCCCACAGAAAGGATCTGCAGGGTAATTCCAGCCTCATCCATATCCCTGAGGCGGCGGCTTCCCAAATCTGCGCCTTTCGCGTTTATCAGCGCATTCTTTTCTATCTGCGGCCGGCTTCGGTCAGGATTATGACCATCAGCGACGGTTTTCCCCCAGTCGCCAAGGAAAGGCGCCTGCTCAAGCGCAACAGGCATACACGCTCGCCCTAACTCGCTGTCGAGATAATGTTCTTCGAGGCAAATGATTTTCATATTCTCACCCTTCATACAAAGCAGTAAAAGTGATGCAGATAAGGATCAGCCGGAACTGTCCATACGTGAATGTCATTCATGACAGTCTGTCCCGGACGGGCGTTACACCATCGGTTTTTCCCAGGCGCCTCGTGTATCCACTCTGGTCTCTGTGGCGAGTTGTTCCAGCAGGATGATTTCCTCCTCGCGTAACTGGATATCTGAAGCACTGGCGGCGTCCAGAACGTGATGGACTTTAGTCGCGCCGATGAGTGGAAGGGTACCTTTCGCAATAGCCCATGCGATGGCTATCTGTGCAACGCTGGCATTCCTTTCAGCTCCCATTTTTTTCATGGCGGCGGTTAATCTTTCTATCTGCGGCAGTACTGCGTTATAACTTTCGGCCCGGCCACTCCCGGCAGGCATGGGATGATTTGAATCATAACGACCACTGAGCGCGCCTTGCTCCAGGACCATGTAAGCAAAGAACGTGATGTTATTTTGTCGGCAATAATCAAGGATCCCGGCCTCTTCAGAGGCGCGATAAAGCAGGCTGTAGTGATTCTGTACTGCACTGAGGGAATAACCGGAAGCGTTAAGGATTTCGTTGGCGCGTCTGATTTGTGCCAGATTGTGGTTGGAAACACCTACGCGTTTTACCTTACCGCTTTGTAAAAGTGGGATCAGTCCTGGCGTCCATTTCTCAACATCGAGGGGATTATGGATCCAGTAGAAATCAATCGCGTCCACACCCAGGCGTCCCAGGCTGGCCTCAAGCATATTGCTGACAGGCTGCGCTGACTGTTCGTCCGCAATCTGCGGCGTGAATTTGGTGGATAAAATCATATCCTCGCGGGGGAATTGACGGACTAACGTTCCCAGCGCAGCCTCTGAACTCCCCATGCCATATACTGCTGCGGTATCCCAGAGATTGAGGCCCTTACTCATGGCCGTGGTGAACACGTCTGCCATCTGAGTATCAGAAAGATGATTGCCGAAGACGGTGTCGCCACCGGCAAAGCCTGTGCCCCAGGACCATGTGCCGAGCGCGACGGGAGGAAGAGTTTTCATATTCAGCTCCTGAAAAAAGGCCGGATCGTTGCTGACGTAAACCGGCCAAAGAGGGTGAGTAACGATGAAAGACAGATGAATGAATTAAGCTGTCTGGCGGAGCGCATTTAACAGCGCCACACCGACACCGTGCGCTGAAGCGGGATTCTGCCCCGTGATAAGGCGACCGTCAGTAACCACGTTTTCAGACCAGTTCGGAGCTTCATGATGAAGCGCGCCATGCTCGCGGAGTGCAGTCTCAAGCAGGAAGGGAACCACATCTGTGGTGTGAACTTCTTCCTCTTCCTTGTTGGTAAAGGCCGCCACGTTTTTGCCTTTCACCAGGTATTCGCCGCTACTGAGTTTTGCGTCAACCAGTGCCGCAGGTCCGTGGCAGACGGCTGAGACAATCCCATCATTTTCATACACTTCGCGGATAATACGCTGGGCATCCTGGCTGTCGCGGAAATCCCACATGGTTCCATGCCCGCCCGCAAAGAAAACGGCGCTGTAATCGGTACCGTTCAGCTCGGATAACGCAGGCGTTGTGGCCAGGCGCTGCTGAAAATCGGTTTCGTTCCAGAACCAGGCGTTGACAGGGTCACTGAGGTCAAATCCATCCACCGGTGGCTGTCCCCCACGAATGCTGGCTATCGTCGTTTTTAGTCCGGCATCTTCCAGTACTTTCAGCGGATGCGTCAGCTCGGCCAGGAAAAAACCGGTCGGTACACCGGATGCACCTTTAATTGGATGGCTGGAGACAACACACAGCACGGGTTTATCTGCAGGTTTCATATCGGGCCTCACTTTTACTTTTTGAATTCAGCGGCAAAAAGATTTTCCCAGTTAATAAAGGAGCCAAGCGGAATGCACTCGAAGCTTAATAAGCCTGCTTTTGCCAGCGGAAATTCGGCCATGACGTTCACCGCTTCATCGACAGAGTCACATTCAAGAAAAATAGCGACGCCAGGTCTGTCCTGACGGAAGTAGATGTCGCGGATGAAGCCGGATTTATACAATCCCCAGGCGTGCAGGGCTTCAGCGTTAAGGTGTGGAGCATATTTTTCCAGCGATGCTCCAGGTGCGGGGATATCCAGACATAAAATTCGCATCATAGTCTCCTGAACTCAGGTCGTTGTAGAAAGAGATAAAAGTATAAGAGGCGAATTTCATGAAGATTAGAGGAGCATTGACTTAAGCATCTTTAGACTGTACTTAATAATCTGACGGAGATTGTTTAAGGAACACATTATGAATAATGCCCTTTATAACCAGATACGCATCTTTCAGAGCATTGCACGTGAGGGTAATATTTCGGCAGCCGCAAGAAAACTGGAAATTACGCCTCCTTCCGTCAGCAATGCGCTTAAGCTGCTGGAAGAGCATATTGGCCATCCGCTTTTTGTGCGTACGACCCGCCGTATTGAGCTGACGGAAACCGGGCAGCTGTTGCTGGAACAGACCGCTGCGGCGGTGGAGTCGCTGGAAAATTCGCTTGAAAGCATTCGCGACCAGAATCAGGAGCCCTCTGGTATCGTGCGAATCACACTCTCGCGTTTTGCCTATTTGTTAATTCTTAAGCCTGCAATGGCGAAATTCTGTCAGCAATATCCGGGCATACAGCTGGAAATATCGGTCTATGACGGTACCGTGAATATCATCGAAGAGCGTTTTGATCTGGGGATCCGTTTTGGCGATATTCTTGAAGGCGGGGTGGTGGCGCGGCCGTTAATGAAACCCTTTCGTGAAGGATTATATGCATCCTCAGCTTATATCAGCGAGCATGGAATGCCTGAGGTGCCGGCAGACCTCAGTCAACACAAGCTGATTGGCTACCGTTTTATCACTAACAACCGCATCCTTCCGTTGCTCCTGAACGACCACGGAGAGCAACTGACGGTTGAGATGCCCGGGCAGTTAATCAGTAACGATATCGACGTTATGGCTGACGGGATCCGTAACGGGCTGGGAATTGGACGCCTGTTTGAACCCATCTGGCAGTTACAGCCCGACAGGGAGCACTTTATCCCCGTGATGGAGTGCTACTGGAAAACCTACCCGCCAGTTTATCTCTATTACCCCAAAAACGCGGGTAAAACGAAAAGAGTGAAGACCCTGATTGATTTTCTGCTATCCGCTACGAGGCGATAAAGACGTTAACTCATTGTTCAGTATGGAGGCGCTATTTCACAACCCCAGCGGCCTGGCCTCCTGTATGAACTCAATCAGAAGGCGAAGCCCGGTCGGCAGTTGCCGGCGGCTTGAATAATAGATATGAAAACCTTCCTCCAGCGGGGACCATTCCGTAAGCACCAGGCGGAGCCGTCCATCCTTGACATAGGGAGCAACAAGAGGCTCCGGAAAATACATCAGGCCAGCCCCGCCCAGTACGGCTACAAGGCCCGTTTCGGCATGATTGACCGTCACTGAGCCTGGCACTGTCATTTGGTATGTTTCGCCGTCTCGCTTAAGTTCCCAGCGATAAACCCGATCGTCGCCGAGACGATTGCTGATGCAGCGATGGCGTAATAAATCATCCGGATGTTCAGGCGTTCCGTAGCGTTCCAGGTAGTCGGGGGAGGCCGCGATAACCCAGCGAATATCGGCGGATAAACGCCGGGCAACCATGTCCTCCGGGACGGTGCCACCATAGCGGATACCGGCATCGAAGCCCGCATCAGTGACGTCAACCATACGGTTGCTGGCCACAATATCGATTTCAATATCGGGATAGCGATCCATAAAAGCGGGCATGACCGGCGCAAGCAAAAGATTTGCCGCTTCAACGGCGGCATTGATGCGGATACGTCCGGTAGGGGTATTGCGATACCGGTTAAGCGATTCAAGCGCGCCTTCTATGGAGTCGAAAGGCTGAAGAACAGACTGAACCAGTTCCTCACCAGCTGCCGTAGGGGTGACGCTCTTGGTCGTGCGATTAAGCAGGCGAACCCCGAGCCGGGTTTCCAGTCCCTTCAGGGCATGACTCAGCGCTGATGCACTGACGCCTAATTCAATTGCCGCACGGCTGAAGCTGCGATGACGTGCAATCGCCATGAAATAAATGAGATCGGCAACATCAGCTCTGCTTATTTGCATACAGAATAGTTTTCCTTGTGCGTTAAGACCCGAATGCGTTGATAAAGAAATGATATACACCTTAGACCGACCAGGGCTAATCCGTTGCTGAATTTTTTTCACAAGTCCATCCACTCATGTCCTCTCACTGAACACGTTGTGCTTCGTTATTCTTGAAAATTATGCACTCTGGCTGGTGGGCCAGGGCGGAACATTCACCTAACGGAGCCGTTTATGAACTATACGCATCTTGGCCGCACCGGCCTGAAAGTCAGCCGCCTTTGCCTCGGAACCATGAATTTTGGTGACGTCACCGACGAGAAAACCAGCGCCCGCATTCTGGATGAGGCGCTTGAGGCGGGTATCAATTTCATTGATACAGCAGACGTGTATGGCACCGAACAATCCCCCGATATCCAGCAAGGCTCAGGGCTGTCCGAGGAAATTATTGGTCGCTGGCTTCAGCAGGGTGGTCGCCGTGACCGTATTGTTCTGGCGACGAAAGTCTATCAGCCTATGGGACCAGGACCGAACGATCGCCGGCTTTCTGCTTACCATATTCGCAAGGCCTGCGAGGACAGTTTGCGACGTCTTAAGACCGACCATATTGACGTCTATCAGATGCATCACATCGATCGTCATACACCGTGGGAAGAGATCTGGCAGGCCATGGAACTGCTTGTTCAGCAGGGAAAGGTTCTTTATATCGGTAGCAGCAATTTCGCCGGCTGGGACATTGCGACTGCGCAGTCAGTCGCCACGGCCCGTCATTTCTTGGGCCTGGTCGCCGAGCAAAGTCTCTTCAATCTGACTGCCCGAACTATTGAGCTGGAGCTCATTCCCGCATGCCGTCATTTTGGCTTGGGGCTGATTCCCTGGAGCCCGCTTGCCGGAGGGTTGCTTGGCGGCGTACTGAAAAAGATGGCAAGCGGGCGCCGTGCAAGGCCCGCGTTTGCCCGTCTAATCGAACAGTATCGTCCGCAGTTGGAAGCCTACGAGGGATTATGTGAGGACCTCGGCGAAACCCCTTCCGATGTGGCGCTGGCGTGGCTCCTGCAGAATCCTGTCGTTACCGCTCCACTGATTGGGCCTCGTACGGTGGAACAACTCCAGCAGGCGCTTCACGCTACGACAGTCACGCTATCAGACGACACCATGAGCTGTCTTGACGAAATCTGGCCCGGTCCCGGGGGAGAAGCGCCTCAGGCTTACGCCTGGTAATGACCAAATTGATGAATCCTTTCTTCGTTATAGGGAGTTCCAGTTTATGAGCAAGATGAATCATGACCAGCCTTCTGCTGCCATACCCGCTTCCCGGGACCGGCGCAATTTTCTGATCGCCGGCGCCGGTCTGGCGTTGGCCGCAACCACCCTCGGAAGGAGCGGCGCCGTGATGGCGAAACCGGCTGGTCAGGACACGTCGAACGCCTCTTCGGATGCTGTTCCCGTCCGGAAGGAAACCTTAACCACGCGTAAACTCGGCTCGTTGGAGGTTTCCAGCATGGGACTCGGGTGCCTGCCGATGGTGGGTTATTACGGCGGAGGTCCGCGCGATCGTAAAGCCATGGTTTCGCTTATCCGGGCAGCCTTCGAACAAGGTATCACCTTCTTTGATACTGCCGAGGTGTACGGCCCCCATCTCAGTGAAGAATTTGTCGGGGAAGCACTGGCCCCTGTTCGCGATCGTGTAGTGATTGCCACCAAGTTCGGCTTCGGCGTGGAGGAGGGGAAGCCAACTTCCCTAAACAGCCACCCTGACCATATCCGCCGCGCCGTAGAGGGCTCACTAAAGCGTCTGAAAACGGACCACATCGATCTTCTTTATCAGCATCGCCCCGACCCGAATGTGCCGATCGAGGATGTGGCGGAAACCGTGAAGGCGCTGATCCAGGAGGGGAAAGTGAAACACTGGGGACTGTCGGAAGCGAGTGCCAGGACAATCCGGCGCGCACATGCGGTACTCCCTGTGACTGCAGTGCAGAGTGAGTATGCCATGTGGTGGCGGGAACCGGAGACGCGGATATTTCCAACGCTCGAAGAGCTGGGTATCGGTTTCGTACCTTACTGCCCGACCGCCCGCAGTTTCCTTGCCGGAGCAGTCAATCCAAGCCAGCGGTTCGACAGCACCGATCGGCGGCATAACCTGCCACGCTTCCAGCCCGATGCCCTGGCCAAAAACATGGTGCTGCTTGAATTCGCGCAGTCCTGGGCCCGTCGCAAAAACACCACTCCGGTTCAGTTCGCGCTGGCCTGGGTAATGGCCCAGCGACCCTGGATTGTCCCTATCCCGGGTACGACGCAATATCCGCACCTGATAGAAAATAGCGGCGCACCGCAAGTCCGGTTGACGGACAGCGAGCTACGCGAAATCGATGCGGCGCTTGCCAAAATCCCATTGCAGGGCGGTCGCGCCGATCCGTTTACCGAAAGTCAGTTTGATAAAAGTTAATACCTGCTGTCACAGGGAGACTGCAGGTGAAGTCTCCCTCTGTATAATTGCCGGGGATAAACCACATGAATGGACTAAATCATAAAGCGCTTACATGCAGTGCAGTCCCCATACCGCCCTGGGAGCGTTCTCTTCAGGCCGTGGAGGCCCAGCCGTACTTCAGCGTTTCACAGGCGTCGCTCGTGCTCGAAGGGATCGTGTTCGATCGGAACAATAACCTGCTGTTTGTTGATGTGGCGACGGGGCGCGTGTTTAAGCTCACCCCGGAGCGGCAGCTTTCCATTGTCCTTAAGGAGAATACGCTCGGTGCTTCCGGCCTGGCGGTACACAAGGATGGACGGATCTTTATCGCCTCGGTGGGCGATATGCAGCGAGGTTCTGTTCGGGCTATCGAACCCAACGGCACCGGTGAGCAGATGATTGTTGCTCCTGATGCCGGATTTCTTGTCAACGACCTGGTCTTTGATAATCAGGGCGGATTTTATTTCACTGACAGCCGGGGAAATTCAGCCGATCCACAGGGTGGAGTGTTCTACGTTAGTCCCAATGTCGGGTCAATTCATGCCATCCTGCCTGGGCTCGCAGTCGGGAACGGCATAGCGATTGACCCTGACGGTACTCAGATATGGGCCACAGAACACGCTAAAAACAGGCTTCATCGCGTAAGACTGTCAGACGCCACCACGGTCGCCCCGTTTGGTTCAGTTGTTATCTATCAGTTCACCGGGCCGGCGCCAGACGGGGCCCGTGTCGACAGCGAAGGCAATGTATATGTGGCCATCTCAGGCCAGGGCCGCGTCATGGTCTTCAACCGCAACGGACTGCCGATTGGGCAAATTGTGCTGCCTGACCGCGACGAAGGCCGTAACCTTAAATCGACAAGCCTGGCGATCCGCCCCGGGCATCGCGAGTTGTTTATTGTCGCCAACAGCGGGAGCGAACCTGGTGGAGCGATGATTTTTCGATCGGGCGCATTCGCGCCGGCACCGTTTCCCTTTTCACATCAGTGACCGGGAATGAGTGGTCTGGCAGACCCGGCAACGCCGGGCCAGGGCAGGGTGTTAACAGTTCTGGATTGCTGAAGGCGGCGTGAGGGAAGGCGGCGTATCCGGAAGCGGGGGAATGATCCCGTCAACGGGGTGCGGCAGATACTGTGCCTCGAGTTCTATGATTTCGGCATCGCTCAGAGAAAAGTCCAGCGCGCTGATAGCCGTGGAAAGATGTTCTGGTTTCGTTGCGCCAATGATCGGTGCTGTGATGACGGATTTTGATAACAGCCAGGCAATTGCAACATGAGCTCTTGGCACCGCGTGCTTTTCGGCAATGCTGGCAACAACATCAATAACGGGCTTATCCAGAAGGGCTGCGTTCTCATACATTTTTAACGCAAAGGCATCGTTTTGCGTTCGTCGGGACGTGACACTCCAGTCGCGCGTGAGCCTGCCGCGTGCCATCGGACTCCAGGGGATCACCCCAACGCCCTGGTCTTCACACAGGGGCAGCATCTCGCGCTCTTCTTCCCGGTAAAGCAGGTTGTATTGCGGTTGCATCGTGATAAATCGGGTCCAGCCGTTACGCTCAGCGGTATGCTGCATTTTTGCAAAGCGCCAGGCTTCCATAGAAGATGCGCCGATGTAACGTACTTTTCCTGCTTTAACGAGGTCATGCAGAGCCTCCATGGTCTCTTCAACAGGCGTGGAGTGGTCAAAGCGGTGAATCTGAAAGAGATCCACATAATCCATGCCTAAGCGCATCAGGCTATCGTCAATAGACTGAAAAATGGCCTTGCGGGAAAGAAACCCGGTATTGGGTGAGTTGCGCCACGGAAAGAAGGTCTTTGTCGCTACAACGATCTCGTCACGTCTGGCCATTTCTCTCAGCGCTTTTCCAGTAATCTCTTCAGAACTTCCGCCTGAGTAGATATTCGCGGTATCAAAAAAATTAATGCCGGCTTCAAGCGCCTGGCGAATGAGCGGACGTGACGCCTTTTCATCCAGGGACCAGGGTTGAGGCAACCGTTCAGGTTCGCCATAGCTCATACAACCGAGACAAAGACGGGAGACTTTCAACCCGCTACGACCCAGATTCACATACTTCATTCGGTGTTCCTTCTTTTATTGCCAGCAATTCTGTATGTGACAGGGTATTGCACTGGTATGAAGGGAACCAGCATGCGCCATTGAATGGTGTTATGAGTTTTTTTCACAAGTAGTCGACAATGGAATTAAAATCGAAGTACAGTCCCGACAAAGTA
This sequence comes from Klebsiella pneumoniae complex sp. WS1778, assembly GCF_049472055.1. Taxonomy (NCBI): domain Bacteria; kingdom Pseudomonadati; phylum Pseudomonadota; class Gammaproteobacteria; order Enterobacterales; family Enterobacteriaceae; genus Klebsiella; species Klebsiella pneumoniae complex sp. WS1778. Next base: position 1,122,532 of record NZ_JBKGTJ010000001.1, on the reverse strand, counting down.
ACATTGGTGATCGCATCAAACATCCCTGCTTTCATAATGCGCTATTGGTAACAAAAATCTCCATGGGCTGTTAACACTTATTAATATCTCAAGTATAGTTGGGATTCATATGTTAAATTTGGTGGCTATATGGACCTAAAAATTCTACGTTACTTCCTGACCGTTTCAAACACTAACAATATTACCAAGGCTGCGGATTTGCTACACATTACGCAGCCAACATTAAGTCGCCAGCTAATAATGCTTGAACAGAGCCTTGGTGTGGAGTTGTTCGAAAAAAATGGCAGGGCAATGACCCTCACACCAGAAGGTAAATTATTAAAGAGTCGCGCCAGAGATATTTTGGATCTTGCTGCACTAACAATAAAAGAACTAACCGAAAAGAATGTTTTAGTTTCTGGTGAAGTTACCATTGGAATAGTGGAGTCACAGGGTAGCGAATTACTTTTAGACTTAATTAAACCCTTCTCTTTATCTTACCCTAACGTCAGGTTTAACTTCTATTCTGGCGTAACAGAATATATCATCAAAAAAATGGATGAAGGAGAGGTTGATATTTGTGTGTTATTAGACCCGGTTGATACATTAAGTTATAACGTCATAAGATTACCCACATATGAAGAATGGGGTGTGCTGCTACCCGTCGACGATCCTTTAGCCAAAAAGGAAAAAGTTGAAATGAAAGATCTGATCCATCAGCCACTGATGCTTCCAGCGAGGCCTTCTGTTATTAATGAAATAGAAAACTGGTTTGGCCGCTCGAAATATCATATTAATATATTAGGAACCTACAACAGTCTTGTCATACCTATTCAAAGCGTCAGGAAAGGTATTTGTTACGTGGTATGTATTGATAGCCCACTTGTACGTAATGTGAATGGATTAACTTTTCGGCAGTTTAACCCGATAAGGCGTACACAAAGCCTGGTTCTATGGAAAAAAGGCCGTATATTTAATACCGCAACAGATTTATTTGTTAAAACGATTTCACGCTATCTGAACCAACCTGAATACTAATAGCCAACGTCTAACGATTAATGTCAGGGTGATTTAACCGGACAAACAGCCAAAACATGAACTCTTTATCTTCATTATAGTTGTGATATCCATCACATTATTTAAAGGAGGTTGAATTCTTATGCTGTAAAAGTAGCATCTGGATCTCGTTTTATGATTATGGACATACTGAAATCGACCAGTAACAGTAGTTTATGTAAAAGCGAAAAAAACAAACCCGATGATTATCAAGAGGTTTTGTTGCTGTGTCATTACGATTACCATGCCTGTGAGGCATAGTAATGCATAGTTTAAAGGTATTTGATTCAATATTTTTCAACTGTTAGATTCCCAGCATCAAAAACTGGAGAATCTTAATGAGCGGTAAATACCATAATCTGATAACCTCTATAATTTCTCATATTGGCGGGATTGGGAATGTAAAAGATTTAACCCATTGCCAAACTCGGTTGAGATTTGTTTTGGTTGATAATAATATTGACATTGCTAAATTGAAATCCCTTGAAGGGGTAATCAATGTCATTATGAGTGGAGGTCAGTGCCAGGTGGTTGTCGGCACTCATGTTAAGGATGTTTTTGATGCATTTAATGACGCGTACCCAGCACGCAGCTCCAGCAGTTCTAATATATCCACATCGAAGAATAGAAAAATAAGTTTAAGTTCAGTTATGGACTTTATCTCTGGAACATTCAACCCTCTCATACCCGCTATTTCCGGGGCAGGGATGGTAAAAGCATTGCTGGCTTTACTTGTCGTGTTTAACCTTATTGGTAAGGAAGAGAAGACCTATGTAGTTATAAACTTTATGTCTGACGCTGTTTTTTACTTTTTGCCAATTTTACTTGCCTATAATGCGGCATCAAAATTAAAGTGCAATCCAATACTTGCCGCAGTGCTTGGTGGTATTTTACTTCATCCTCAATTTGTCCAGTTACGATTGACAGGCGATCCAATAGAGATTTTTGGGTTGCCTGTTAGGCTCGTAAACTATGGTTCCTCTGTTGTTCCAATTTTACTCATTGTTTGGCTACAGTCATTTGTTGAACGTTTTTTGAATACAATAGTGCCTAATGCCATCAAGATTATCTTTGTCCCTATGTTGACTCTGATGTTTGTCGGTATTATAGGGTTAACGCTGCTTGGTCCACTGGGAGGGTATATTGGAGATTATATTGCATTAGCTTTTGTGGGTTTACAATCTGTCGGTAGTTGGACAGTGGTTTTCCTTGTAGCAACACTTTGGCCAATATTAGTTATGTTTGGCATTCATTTTAGCATTACGCCACTTTCTATTGCACAACTTACAACATTAAAAGTCGAAAATATTATTGGTCCAGGTGCGATGATAGCCAATATCAGTCAGGCCGTTGCTGCGCTGGTTGTTGGTTTTAGAACTCAGGAGAATACTACTCGTCAAATCGCACGTTCTTCAGGAATCACTGCACTAATGGGGATTACAGAGCCTGCACTCTATGGTGTAAATTTACCAAAAAAATACCCGTTAATCGCTTGTATGACAGGAGCCGCTTGCGGTGGTTTATATGCCGGGATTACAGATGTGTATCGTTATGCCGTGGGATCATCGGGACTTCCAGCCCTGCCTTTATATCTTGGCGAGAACCTGTGGAACATCTTTAATATTCTTATTGCATTACTTATTTCCGTTATAGTAACGGCTATCCTTACCTATATTCTTAGTCTGAAATACGAACCGGCTTCAGTGTGTACCGGTAATGCTGAAGCACCTGCAGAATCGCACATTTCAGCAGAAAAAAATAATATAGAAGGGATAATGAATCCAATAAAAGGGAATGTAATCCCATTAGAAGAAGTAGAGGATGAAGTTTTCTCTTCCGGTGCCCTTGGAAAAGGATTAGCCATCGTTCCTGTTGAAGGAAAGGTATTGGCACCATTTGACGGTACCGTTGTTTCAGTTTTCCCGACTTTACATGCTATCTGTCTGGAATCAAATAATGGTGTTGAACTATTGATCCATGTAGGTATTGATACCGTGTCATTGAAAGGGGCGCCCTTTAAGTCTTACATTGAAAAAGGACAGAAGGTGACTTCAGGACAACTCATGATTGAATTTGATATTGGGGCGATTAGCGCAGCCGGTCTTTCTCTGCACACCCCTGTTATTATTACTAATCTTGAAGAAACTTCAGAGCTTGAATATACACAAGACCAACACAAGGTAATTGACGCCACGAAAAAGATAATGAGCGTCAAGTTATAAATGTATTCCGAATCAATAATATTAAGGGCTTAATATGCTATACAAAAATCTTAAAGTTTTTCCGGATGAATTTTTATGGGGAGCATCGACTTCAGCTTTCCAGGTTGAAGGAGGGTGGAATTGCGATGGCAAAGGTCCTTCGGTCCAGGATGCCCTTGGTGCCCGGCATGCTGACATTACCGATTTTACTGTAGCGAGCGATCATTATCATCGCTATAAAGAAGACGTTCGTTTATTTGCTCAAATGGGATTAAAAAGTTATCGTTTTTCAGTTTCATGGTCGAGAGTATTGCCTCAGGGGCAAGGTGAAATAAACGAGAAAGGGGTTGATTTCTATAATAATTTAATTGATGAGCTGTTGCGTTACAATATAGAGCCTATATTGACTCTGTATCACTTTGACTTGCCATTGAAACTTGAAGAGCAAGGTGGATGGAGTTCAAGAAAAACCATTGATGCATTTATAGAATACGCGAGATTGATATTTGATCGTTTTGGTGACCGGGTAAAATATTTTTTAACTATAAACGAACAAAACGTAATGATTTTACACGGTAATGCCATTGGAAAAAAACATAACAGCAAAAAACACGCTTACCAGGAAGCACACCATATGTTTGTAGCACAGGCAGCAGTGATGAAACTGTGCCACGAACGTGTGCCTGAGGGTAAGATTGGACCAGCACCAAATATTATATCGGTATACCCAGCGTCCTGCCATCCAGAGGATATTATTGCAGCAGACAACTGGATGGCAATTCGTTGTTGGCTTTATCTTGATATGGCAGTTTATGGCCAATATAACAGCCTCGCCTGGTCATATTTATGTGATCGAGGTTATCAGCCTGATGTCCTGGAGGGAGATGATGAAATACTGAAGAATGCTAACCCTGATTTCATTTCTATTAATTATTATGCCACAATGACGGTCAGTGCGAGTCGTAATGATGGTCATGATATTACCTTCCGCGAAGGTGATCAGCAGATCACCTATGGTGAGGAAGGTATTTATCGGGCAGCAGTTAACCCTTATCTCGAGAAAACAGATTATAACTGGCTGGTCGACCCTATAGGTTTTCGCACGACTTTAAGAGCCGTATGGGATAAATATCGATTACCCATCATGATCTCTGAAAATGGGTTAGGTCAACATGATTGTCTTGTAAATGGTAAAATTGATGATCAATACCGCATTGATTATTTACAAAAGCATATTGAACAAATGCAGCTTGCAATAACCGATGGTGTAGAAATTTTCGCTTATTGTCCCTGGGCCGCTATAGACTTAATCAGCACCCATCAAGGCTATGGCAAGCGGTATGGATTTATATATGTTGATCGTGATGAATTTGATCTTAAAGAGCTCGCCAGAATCCCGAAAAAAAGCTTCTGGTGGTATAAAGATGTGATTAGCAAGAATGGCTTGTCCAGGCCCTGAATTATTTATTTGATTAATTATAAAGTATACCCCATCTGGTTAACCTAAAAATTAGATGGGGGGATGCTGTTTATCTTTTATTTAACAGATGATAGTGTTCATAAATACTTATTGTTAACGCTTGGCAAACAACAATAAAATCAAAATCACAAGGGTACTAATTGATGGCAATCAAGAACAGCCTTACAAAACTTATATGTATTTCTGCACTTCTACTAGTTAATGCTTATGCTATTTCTGCACCGACTCTTTCGCCGGAGGATATTGATGCAATTGTTCGGAAGTTAAAGGAAGAGTTATCGAACGACGATAAGTTAAAATTCAAAGAGAATGACAACAAAAAATTAATTGCGAATAAAATAACGACAGGTGAACCATTATCCGCCTCGACGAATGAGGCAGGTACATTTAATAATATGTCGGATAGTGAATTCCACGATCTTGCGTTAAAGATTAAGAAGGAAATAGGGTTTAATTATTCCGGTTATTTTCGTGCAGGAATGGCAACAACAACCAATGGTGGTCCGAAAGACTATGCCATTGGTAGTCTTGGACGATATGGTAATGAAAACACGGGGTGGTTTGATCTCACCTTTACACAGCGAGTGTTTAAAGATCAAACTAGAGAGGCTGAAGCAATCGTTACTCTGGACGGTAATGTTAGCCAGTCAAATTCCAGTGGATGGTTCGATACACCCTCTGAGAAGGGCAGTTATCTACAATTTTCAGATATGTATCTAAAAACCACGGGTTTTATACCACCAATTCCTGATGCAATATTGTGGGTTGGTAAGCATAAAATTGCTAAACGAGAACTCCAGATGCTTGACTGGAAATATCATAATGCAGTAACCGCAGGCGGTGTAGGCTTAGAAAATATCACATTGCCTGTTGGTAGTTTGGATATTGCATTACAACGTCAGGATAAGGATGCTGCTGATGAAACAGTCAACACGAATTTCATTGATTTTCGTTATAATAAAATACCTGTATCTCATAATAAGACATTGGAAATAGATGGTAAATATCATATGGCAAATAAAACAGATAGCCAGAATGATATCGAATTTAAAGATGCTGCAATGGGAACTATCACTTTAACCACACAACATGATGATGGTGGTTTCAATGAATTTGGGTTTCAACTTGGTAATAATTCGATTGCTAGTAGCATGGCTAAAATAAATGACTCAGAACCGGGCTATTTGTATATACCAGGCAGTGCCAGTGGCTATACATGGCGCTTTATCACACAAGGGGAAAATTATTTATCCCCCAATATAATAATGGCCAGCACAGTAGTTGCTGGGATGGCTAAAAATATTCATACCATTGAAGATAAACATCCACACTCTGACTCGGAATTTTTGCGTGCAGTGGTTCGGCCAGCCTGGATTTGGGATCAGTATAATCAAACAGGAATAGAGTTGGCTTATTTTAATCAAAGAAATACTAATATCGACGGAACTCTTCGGGAATCAGGCTATAAAGCAACAGTTTATCATGCACTTAAAGTTGCAAATAGCATGTTAAAATCACGCCCGGAAATTCGCTTCTATACCACCTATATGGATGCAATTCATAACGAAATTACTAATTTCAGTTTCAATGACGATAAAAGCCGTCAGTTAAGCTTTGGCGTTCAGGCAGAATTGTGGTGGAGATGAACGGCCTATATATTTTATCACATTTTTATAACAATGATTATTCACTGTAAAAATTCACTGGCCATCCAATACATCCGATAATTGAATGGAGGCCAGTCTCTTAACAGAAGGTAACCGGCATCATGTAACTCAGTAGCCAGCCGTTCGTGGTAAACACCGGTGGCCTCCATCACCACATGAACATCTTCCGGACCGCAGTGCTGGAGCCTGAGCCAGCGAAGTATATTTTCAACTGAATTGCCCACGTCGTGCCAGAAGCGTAACTAATAACGCCAGAAGCCCGCAAATATTGATGCTTCGTTTCGCCAGGATGCTTACACTTACACCCAAACCAAAAAAAGCCCCTGCGTACAAGCAGGGGCAAGCCATGTCAGAGCTTATTATTTATTAGTTAAATACCATCCCGCCGTCGATCAGCAATGACTGACCGGTCATGTAATCAGAATCCGGGCTGGCAAGATAGGAGACGCAGGCGGCGACATCTTCCGGCTCGGATAGCCGACCGAGGGTGATGCGTTTGGCGAACTCGGCGGTACCGTAGCCCAGCGGTTTACCGGCGGCTTCTGACACCTGGCGGTCAATTTCGGCCCACATCGGCGTTTTGACAATCCCCGGGCAGTAGCCGTTGACCGTGATGCCCAGCGGCGCGAGGTCGCGAGCGGCGGTCTGGGTTAAGCCGCGCACCGCGAATTTACTGGAGCTATACACCGCCAGCTCCGGGTTGCCGACGTGGCCGGCCTGGGAGCAGGCGTTGATGATTTTCCCGCCGTGCCCCTCTTTCTTAAAGGCTTCGACCGCCGCCTGAATGCCCCAGATCACCCCTTTGACGTTGATGTTGTAGACTTTATCGACAATTTCCGGGGTAATGGACTCGATCGGCGTGGACGGCGCCACGCCGGCGTTGTTGACGATGACGTCGAAGCCGCCCAGCGTTTTGCGCGCCTGTTCGACGGCGGCGAACACCTGATCGCGGTCGGAGACATCCACTTTCACCGCCATGGCGCGGCCGCCGGCCTGGTTGATTTCGGAGGCGACCGCTTTGGCGGTGGCGTCGTTATAATCGGCAATGGCCACGGCAAATCCATCCTTCACCAGACGAAGGGCGATAGCTTTACCAATCCCCTGGCCGGCGCCGGTAACAAGTGCGACTTTTTTCATTTTCCTTTCCTTATTGTGATGACTTACAGAATCTGACTCAGATGCAGCTGGCCCATCAGCAGCGGGTTATCGCGATAATCCACCGGAATGGCCACCACCGCCGGGCCGTCGACGTCCATCGCCGCGCGCAGGGTCGGCTCCAGCGCCTCGGCGCTTTCCACGGCAAATCCTTTGGCGCCGAAGGACTCGGCATAGGCTTTAAAATCCATCGGCCCGAACTCGACGCCGGACAGGCGCTGATATTTTTTCTCTTCCTGGATGGCCACCATGTTGTAGCCGTTATCGACCCAGATCAGGTGCAGCACATTGGCTTTCAGGCGGACGGCGGTCTCCAGCTCCATGCTCGACTGCAGGAAGCCGCCGTCGCCGGAGACGGAGACCACTTTGCGCTCAGGATTGACCAGCCAGGCGCCGATGGCCCAGGGCAGGGCGACGCCCATGGTCTGCTGGCCGTTGGAGATCATCACCTGACGGGCGCGGAAGCTGTACAGGTAGCGGGCAATCCAGATATGGAAGCTGCCCATGTCCACGGTCAGCGTGACGTCGCTGTTGACGATATCCTGCATGGCGCGAACGATGCGCAGCGGATGCAGAGCAAACTGATTCAGCTGCGCGCCGCGGCGGTCCAGCAGTTCGCGCTGGTGCTGGCGGTCGCGGAGGATCTCCGCCGCCTGCGGGGAGAGCACCAGCCGGCGATCGATATTTTGCGCCAGCTTGTTGAGGGTGCCGGCGATATCGCCCACCAGCTCGACGTCCGGGGTGTAGTTGCGCTCTTCATAGGCGGGCAGGACGTCGATATGCACCAGCGTCGCGTTGCCGCTGTTCCACATCGCCGGTTCATATTCCACCGGGCTGTAGCCGATGCAGATCACCAGGTCGGCGAGCTGCAGCAGACGGTCCCCGGCCTGGTTGTTAAACAGCCCGACCCGGCCGGCGAAGCGAGAGAAGTTATCCTGATTCACCGCCCCGGCGGCCTGATAGGTGCTGGTGACCGGAATATGGCTGGCCTCCAGCAAACGGCGCAGCGCCGCGCTGTTCTCCGGCTGGCTGGCCATCAGGCCGAGCAGGAAGATCGGGTTTTTCGCCTGAGCGATAAGCTTCGCCACCCGGTCGATGGCGGCATCCGGCGCGGCGCCCATCTGCGGGGCCCCGCTGGCCGGCAGTACTTTGCCGCTGACCGGGCCATCGACCACATCCTGCGGCAGGCTGACGAAAGCGCTGCCCGGGCGGCCCTGCTCGGCGGCGCGGAAGGCGTTGGAGACCACTTCCGCCAGCGCGTCCGGCGCGGTCACCTCGACGGCGTATTTCGTCACCGGGCTGAACATCGCCACCGTATCCATACTCTGGTGGACCTGTTTGGCTTTATCGGCGCGTTTCACCGCGCCGCCCAGGGCCACCACCGGGTCGCCTTCGCTGTTGGCGGTGGCCATACCGGTGATCAGGTTGGAGCAGCCCGGGCCGGAGGTGACCAGCGCCACGCCGGCTTTACCGGTAATGCGCCCGACGGCGGCGGCCATAAACGCGGCGTTGGCTTCGTGGCGTACCGGAATAATGCGAATGGAGGAATCCAGCAGTGAGTCGAATACCTTGTCGATTTTGGCGCCAGGGATGCCGAACACCTGACGTACCCCCTGGGCTTCCAGCTGGCTGACGACGAGATCGGCGCCGTGCGCCCACTGGCGTACCGGATACTGTTTGTCCATGTGACCCCCTTAACTTTCTACGGAACGGATGGCGGCATCGAGATTATCGGGATGCAGATTGGCCTGCAGGAACGCGCTGTCGGCGGGCAGGTCGATCATCAGCTTGTGAATTTCGCCGAAGGTCAACACTCCGTGGTCGAGCTGGTAATCCAGCAGGTGACCGCCGCCTTTGCGGTCATCGGTAATAAAGTGCTCGTGATACCCGGCGACGTTGATCCCCTGCATATGCTGCGGGGTACGGAAGCCGACCAGTACCCCTTCGCGCTGGTTAAAGCGGAACACCGGCTGATCGTCGAGGACGTCGGTCATCGCCCGGTACGGCGGCGTCTGGCGCGGTACGGTGCGGGTATGGGCATGGCGGAAATGGCCATCGATGCGCAGGGCGCAGAACAGGTTGTCAGAGGGAATTTGCTGGTCGATCACCTCGTGCAGCTGCTGGCGGCTCACCGGGTGGTCGAAAGTTTTCCGGTACTGCGGCTGGAACCAGGTCATCACCGCGAACGGCGTTTTCTGCTCCGGCTGGGCTTTGCGCGCGCTGCCGTCGGCCCGCAGCTGATAGACCTGACTGCTAAAAGCGATCAGCTCCCCGTCCAGCTCATTAAAGGTGCCGAGACCGAAATCGCCGTGCTTCAGCAGGTCGGCGATGGTGGTGCTCCCTTCGTAAACCCCGCTTAGCAGGGCGCTCATGAGCGATGTCTGATAGAGCACGCTCTCGGGATGCTGCGCGGAAAACGCCCGCAGGGTTTCGCATAGACTCTCTTCGCAGGTGCATTCAGCAGAATGATTCATATACCACTTCCTCGTTCAACAAATATAAGAAAGGTTAAATAAATGTTGACCCGATTCAGCTCACAGTTCCAATATAGAAACCATGCTGGTTTGAGACGTTTTCGATATGGAACTTCGTTATCTTCGCTATTTTGTCGCCGTCGCCAGGACGCGGCACTTCACCCAGGCCGCCAAGGAACTGGGTATTTCACAGCCTCCGTTAAGTCAGCAAATTCAGCGGCTTGAGCGCGAGGTGGGGACCCCGCTGTTTCGGCGTTTGACCCGCGGGGTGGAGCTCACCGAGGCCGGTGAGTCGTTCTATGAGGATGCCCGCCAGATCCTCGCCATGAGCGATGCGGCGCTGGAGAAGGCCAAGGGCATTGCCCGCGGGATGAACGGCAGCCTGTCGCTAGGCATTACCAGTTCTGATGCTTTCCACCCGCAAATCTTCACGCTGCTGCACCGTTTTCAGCTCGACCACCCCGGGGTGACCCTGCACCAGATGGAAGACAACATGGCCAATCTGATGACCGCCCTGAGCGAGGCCGAGCTGGATATTGCCTTCGTCCGTCTGCCGTGCGAGAGCAGTAAGGCCTTTAATCTGCGGATTATCGATGAGGAGCCGATGGTTATCGCGCTGCCGCGCGATAACCCGCTGGCGACGCAGCCGACCCTGGCCCTGGAGCAGCTGCGCGACGTGGCGCCGATCCTCTTCCCGCGGGAAGTGGCTCCGGGGTTGTATGAGCTGGTGTACAACAGCTGCCTGCGCGCCGGCATCGATATGGAGCGCGCCTGGCAGTCGTCGCAGATTTCGTCGTCGCTGAGCATGGTCAATGCCGGGTTCGGCTTCGCGCTGGTCCCGCAGTCAATGACCTGCATCCAGCAGCCGAACGTCAGCTATCACCCGCTCAGCGGGGCGCCGCTGAAGACCGATATCGCCATCGCCTGGCGGCGCTTCGAGCGCTCGCGCACGGTGAAACGCTTTCTGGCGATGTTCTGATCTTCGCGACGCCTGCGGCTTACTGCGCCACCCAGCCGCCGTCCATGTTCCACGCCGCGCCGCGCACCTGGGCGGCGGCGTCGCTGCACAGAAACAGCGCCATTTCGCCCAGTTGCTGCGGGGTGACAAACTCCCCGGAGGGCTGCTTTTCCGCCAGCAGCTGGGCGCTGGCCTGCTCCGGGTCGACCCCCTCGGCGATGCGCTTATCGATCTGCTGCTGCACCAGCGGAGTCAACACCCAGCCGGGGCAGATGGCGTTGCAGGTGATGCCGCTGCGCGCGGTTTCCAGGGCCACGGTTTTGGTCAGGCCGACCACCGCGTGCTTGGCGGCGACATAGGCCGATTTCTCTTTCGACGCCACCAGGCCATGCACTGAAGCAATGTTGATGATGCGCCCCCAGTTGCGCTGGCGCATGCCCGGCAGCGCCAGGCGAGTGGTGTGGAAGACGCTGGAGAGATTGATCGCGATGATGTCGTTCCATTTGTCCACCGGGAACTGCTCCACCGGGGCCACGTGCTGGATGCCGGCGTTATTGATCACGATATCGACGCCGCCGAAGGTGCTTTCGGCATAGCGCATCATCGCCTCGATCTGCCCGACGTCGCGCAGGTCGGCGTCGTGATAGCCGGGGATCTTGCCCAGCGCGGCGACTTCAGCCCGGGCGTGGCTGCTGTCGCCGAAGCCATTGAGCACCAGCTGGGAGCCTGCCTGCGCCAGCACTTTGGCGATCCCTAAGCCGATGCCGCTGGTGGAGCCGGTGACCAGCGCTGTTTTACCGTTTAAATTCATCATATTTCTCCTTCAGTCGGGTCTCAGACAATGCCGGTCACATAGAACGTGGCAATGACAAACAGTACCGCGAGGCTTTTGATCACCGTGATGGCGAAAATGCCGCCGTAGGCCTGGCGATGGCTCAGGCCGGTGATCGCCAGCAGGGTGATCACCGCCCCGTTATGCGGCAGGGTATCCATGCCGCCGCTGGCCATGGCGGCGACGCGGTGCAGGACCTCAAGCGGAATATTGGCGGCGTGGGCGGCGGCGACAAAGGTCTCGGACATCGCCGCCAGGGCGATGCTCATTCCCCCGGAGGCCGAGCCGGTGATCCCGGCCAGCACCGTGACGCTGATCGCCTCGTTTAACAGCGGATTGGGAATAGCCGCGAGGGCTTTCGACAGCACCAGGAAACCCGGCAGGGCGGCGATAACCGCGCCGAAGCCATACTCAGAGGCGGTGTTCATCGCCGCGAGAATAGCCCCGCCCACCGCCGTCCGGCTTCCTTCTGCCAGCCGGCCGCGAATATTGCGGTAGCCGCAGACCAGTACCAGCACAATGCCGGAGAGCAGCGCCGCCTGTACCGCCCAGATGGCGGTGATTTTCCCCACCTCGGTGACCACAGGCTTCGCCAGACCCGGGAGGGTGAGCTCATGGCTGGCGCCGTACCACTGCGGGATCCAGTGGGTAAACAGCAGATTCAGCACCCCCACCAGCAGCAGCGGGGCGATAGCGATCAGCGGATGCGGCAGGTTGATGTCATCCGGGGTCTCCGGCTCATTTTGCAGGTCGGTCCCATAGCCTTCGCCGCTGGCCTGCGCTTTGCGGCGCTGGCGCTCCAGCCACAGCAAACCGAAGAGGATAATGAACAGCGAGCCGATAAGCCCCAGCCACGGGGCCGCCCAGGCGTTGGTGCCGAAGAAGCTGGTGGGAATAATATTCTGGATCTGCGGCGTGCCGGGCAGGGCGTCCATGGTAAACGAGAAGGCCCCGAGGGCGACGGTGGCTGGGATCAGCCGTTTGGGGATCCCGCTCTGGCGAAACAGCTCGGCGGCGAAAGGGTAGACGGCAAAGGCCACCACAAACAGCGATACCCCGCCGTAGGTCAGCAGGGCGCACACCAGCACGATCACCGGGATCGCATGGCGGCGTCCAAGGATGCGGATGGCGGCGGCGACAATCGACCGCGAGAATCCCGACAGCTCAATCAGCTTGCCGAATACCGCGCCCAGCAGAAACACCGGGAAATAGAGCTTCACAAAGCCGACCATTTTTTCCATAAACAGGCCGGTAAAGGCCGGGCCGACCGCGCCCGGGTCGGTGAGCAGCACCGCGCCGAGGGCGGCGATCGGCGCAAAGAGGATCACGCTGTATCCACGGTAGGCTGCCAGCATCAGTAATGCCAGCGCGGCCAGGGCTATTATCACACTCATCACGACGTCTCACTCTCATTGTTATTGTAGGGGTACAGAACGCGATACTAGGGCTTCAGGGCGAAGCGCAGCTGGTGTTCCCGGCGCGACTGGATGCGCTGGCGCCGGGCCTCGTCCCAGCGGTAAAAGCCTTGCCCGCTGCGGGCGCCGGTGTCGCCTCGCGCTACTTTCTCCGCCACCAGCGACATCATCTCGGTGCCGCTGGCCAGCTCCGGCAGCAAGTGCTGGCAGATATCCTGGACCGTCGCCAGGCCGGTCATGTCCGCTGCCTCCAGCGGGCCGACCATCGCATAGCGGCGCCCCAGCGAGGCGCGCATCACCTGGTCCACCACCTCCGGGGACGCGATGCCGCTGTGGACGATATGCAGCGCTTCGCGCAGCAGGGCGAACTGCAGCCGGTTGCCGACAAAGCCCGGCGCGGCGCGGTTGAGCACCACCGCTTCCAGCGCGCAGGCGGCGCAAAAGTCGCTCACCTGGCGCGCCAGATGAGGCAGGGTGGCGCTCCCGGGCACCACTTCCACCAGCGGGATCAGGTGCGGCGGATGCCAGAAATGGGCGATCAGTAGCCGTTCCGGGAGGCGCATGCCCTGCGCCAGCCGATCCGGCGGCAGGCCGCTGGTGTTGCTGGCGATAATCGCCTCGTCGGCGATCAGCGTTTCCAGTTCGGCATACAGGGCGTGCTTCAGCCCCAGCCGTTCGGGGATCGCTTCAATCAGCAGCGTGGCGTCCGCCAGCGCTTGCAGCGCCGGGGTAGGGGTTAAACGGCTCAGCACGGCGCCGCGGTCGGCGGGAGCCTGCTGACCGCTCGCCTCCAGCTCGCGCAGGATCGCCTCGGCTACTGTGGGTATCTCGGCGAGACGTTGCGGATCGGTGTCATACAGGCGGACGGCGTGACCGTGACGGGCGAAATGGCAGGCAATGCCGACGCCCATCAGTCCGGCGCCGAGTACCGCCAGGCGTGGTGTAAACATAGTGGCTCCTGTTAACGTTGAAGGGTCATGGCGATGCCCTGTCCGCCGCCGACGCACAGGGTGGCCAGCCCTTTGCTGGCGCCCCGGCGCTGCATCTCATGCACTAGACTGACGAGGATCCGGCAGCCGGAGGCGCCGATGGGATGGCCCAGGGCGATGGCGCCGCCGTTAACGTTGACCTTCTCGCTGTCCCATTCGAGCAGCTGGCCGACGGCCAGCGCCTGCACGGCAAAGGCCTCGTTGGCTTCGATCAGATCCACCTCGTCCAGCGTCCAGCCGGCGCGCTGCAGCGCCTGGCGGCAGGCGCTCACCGGGCCGATGCCCATCACCGACGGGTCGACCCCGGCGACCGCCGCGCTGACAATGCGCGCCAGCACCGGCAGCCCAAGCTCGTGCGCTTTATCGACGCTCATCAGCAGGACCGCCGCAGCGCCGTCGTTCAGCGATGAGGCATTCCCGGCGGTGACGCTGCCGTCAGCCGGGCGAAACGCCGGGCGCAGCTTGGCCAGCTGCTGCTCGCTGGTCTCCGGGCGCGGTTGCTCATCGTCGGTCACGACACGCGGCGGCTTTTTGCCCTGCGGGACGCTGACCGGGACGATCTCCTCGCGAAAGCGTCCGGCGGCGATAGCGGCCGCCGCTTTGCGCTGGGAGCTGGCGGCGAAGGCGTCCTGGCGCTCGCGGCTGATGTCGAAGGCGTCGGCAAGGTTCTCGGCGGTAATGCCCATGTGGTAGTCGTTAAAAGCGTCCCACAGGCCGTCCTGGATCATGCTGTCCTGCAGGCTGGCATGGCCGAAACGCAGGCCGTCGCGGGCGCCATTCATCAGATAGGGAGCATTGCTCATGCTCTCCTGGCCGCCGGCGATAACGATCTCGGCGTCGCCGCAGCGGATCGCCTGCACCGCCTGCTGAACCGCTTTCAGCCCTGAGCCGCACACCAGATTGACGGTGACCGCTGGAGTGTCCACCGGCAGGCCGGCCCGCAGCGCGGTCTGGCGCGCCGGGTTCTGCCCGCAGCCGGCGGTGAGCACCTGGCCGAAAATCAGTTCATCGACCGCTGCGGCGGGCAGCTGGCAGCGTTCAAGCAGGCTGCGCACCACTGCCGCGCCGAGGTCGACGGCGGAAAGCGGGGCGAAGGCGCCGCGAAAGCTGCCGACCGGGGTGCGTACGGCAGCAACTATGGCAATATCGGTCATGGTCTCTCCTTAGCTGAAGCGCATTTCGCGCACGTCGTCGGCGACGATCAGCCGTCCCGCCGTTTTACGCATCACTTCGTCGGGGCTGACCCCCGGGGCCACTTCGCGCAGGACAAACGCCCCGTCGACAATGTCCAGCAGGGCCAGGTCGGTGAGCACCCGGCGAATGCAGCCCACGCCGGTGAGCGGCAGGGTGCACTGCGGCAGCAGTTTGGATTCGCCGTTCTTTGAGGCGTGGGTCATCACCACGATGATGTTCTGCGCGCCGGCCACCAGGTCCATGGCGCCGCCCATCCCCTTGACCATTTTTCCGGGGATCATCCACGAGGCGATATTCCCTGCGACGTCGACCTCAAAGGCGCCAAGAACCGTAAGATCGACGTGGCCGCCGCGGATCATGGCGAACGACTGGGCCGAATCGAAGATCGCCGCCCCGGTTTGCGCGGTGACGGTCTGTTTGCCGGCGTTGATCATGTCGGCGTCGAGAGTTTGCTCATCGGGAAACTCGCCCATCCCCAGCAGGCCGTTCTCCGACTGGAGCATCACTTCAATGCCGGCGGGAATGTAATTGGCCACCAGCGTCGGGATACCGATCCCGAGGTTGACGTAGTCGCCGTCGCGCAGCTCCTGGGCGACGCGCATCGCCATTTGTTCGCGGGTTAACATCTCAGTGCCCTCCGGCGCGCAAGGTGCGCTGTTCAATGCGTTTTTCGAATTGCCCGACGATCAGCCGGTCGACATAGATCCCCGGGGTGTGAATGGCGGAGGGCGGCAGTTCGCCCGGCGGCACAATCTCTTCCACCTCCACCACCGTAATGCGCCCGGCGGTGGCCATCAGCGGGTTGAAATTCTGTGCGGTATGGCGATAAACCACATTGCCGTACCAGTCAGCCTTCCAGCCCTTCACGAGGGCGAAATCGCCGCGAATAGCTTGTTCAAGAATGTAATTTTTACCGTCGAACTGGCGCACCTCTTTGCCTTCGGCGACCGGCGTGCCATAGCCGGTGGCGGTGTAAAAGCCGGGGATCCCGGCGCCGCCGGCGCGGATTTTTTCCGCCAGCGTTCCCTGCGGGGTGAGCTCTACCGCCAGCTCGCCGCTCAGCACCAGCTGTTCAAACAGCGCGTTTTCCCCGACGTAAGAGGCCACTACCTTGCTGACCTGGCGCGACTCCAACAGCATGCCGAGACCGAAGCCATCGACGCCGCAGTTGTTGGAAACCACCGTCAGCCCCTTCACCTGGCGACGCTTCACCTCGGCGATCAAATTCTCGGGTATACCGCACAGGCCGAAGCCGCCGGCGAGCAGCGTCATGCCGTCCGTTAACCCTTCCAGCGCCGCTTCGTAGCTGGCGACGCGTTTATCCAGTCCTGCCATCTTGTCTCTCCTGCCTTGCGATACCCTTATCATTGGCGCGGGCGACTGATTTGATAATTTTGAATTTGTGACTCACTCATTTGGAAATTTAATTAATTTCCTGTTAACTAATTTCTTTCAATTAGTTAACAGGATGAAAAATGAGAATGAGTGTCAAACAGTTACGCGCGTTTTTAGCGGTAGCTCACACTCTCAATTTCGCCCACGCCAGCGAAAGGCTGAATCTGTCGCAGCCAGCGCTCAGCCTGACCATCAAAGGGTTGGAGGAGGCGCTGGGGGGCGCGCTGCTGCAGCGCAGCACCCGCAAAGTGACCCTCACCCAGGAGGGGGAACTCTTTCTGCCGATGGCCCGTCAACTGCTGGCCGACTGGGATAACGTTGAGGAGGCGATGCGCCAGAGCTTTACCCTGCAGCGCGGCAAAATCTCGGTCGCCGCGATGCCGTCGTTCGCCGCCAACGTTCTGCCGGAGGCGCTGAAAGCCTTCCGCGACCGCTATGCCGGGGTGAACGTCACGGTGCATGATGTGATCAATGAGCAGGTAATCGAGATGGTGCGTGAGGGGCGGGTAGAGATGGGCATCGCTTTCGAGCCATCGCCCAACCACAACCTGCTGTTTACCCCGCTGGCGGTGGACCGCTTCGTGGCGATCGTTCCCCGGCAATCGCCGCTGGCGAAGAAAAAAAAGCTCACCTGGCAGGAGCTGTTAACTCTCGACTTTATCACCCTCCAGCGTCCCTCGGCGGTGCGCCTGATGCTGGAGGAGGCGCTGGCGCGCAGCGGGCGTCAGCTGGACGTGGCGCTGGAGAGCCACCAACTGGTGACGGTGGGGAGGATGGTAGCCAGCGGTCTGGGAGGCAGCGCGGTGCCGGCGCTATGCAAAACGCAGATGACCTCGCTGGGGGCAGTGTGCATTCCGCTCAGCGATCCGCCGATTGAAAAGTGCGTTGGGGCGATCCATGCCGGACATCTGCCGCTGTCGAAGGCGGCGCAGGCGCTGCTGGATACGTTGAAAGGGTATTTACCCACCTGAGGGGGCGTGGGGAAAAAAAACCGGCCCGCAGGCCGGTTTGATAATCAGATTTTACAGGCGTCGCCGCAATCGTCATCGGCAACGATCGCCTGGGCTTTTTTGTCCGCTTCTTCCAGACGCTCCGCGTTGCGCTCTTCCGCTTCATCCAGGCCGCTGAAGACCAGGTTGTCGAGATCAATTTCCATAAGTTACCTATCGTTGCTGGTTTTGAATCAGCGTCAAGTATAGGGCATAACCGCCTGCGGAGGTAACCGCTCTTCGCGCCGAACGCACAGAGCGTTAAGTCCGCCGGCAGCAGATAAAACCCACCATAAATAACCGTTGACAGGATGGCGTTAGCTTTAAATATCTCCACCAGAATAATTTCCTGCCTAAATATTAAATGAAAGGACAACGAAGGTGTAATTAAGCATTGACGAATGGCTTTTATGTTAATATGGCCGCGATTATGGATGAATCTATGGATCTTAATCAATGGAACATACTGTTACAGGCGCCATCAAAGAATGGCGTAAACATAATAAAGTGATCGGTCAGGTCAAAATAAGCTATAAAAAATTCTTACGAAAATGCAGAGAGCTCTCGCTCGCAGGAGGTAAATACAGAGAATATCAAGGACTTTGCGCCAAATATCAGTGCGCACGATTGACCGCCGTGACCCAGGGACTGGTGCCTTTCGAGGATAAACCCTTTAAGGCCTATCTTAATAAACGGATGTCAAAACGGCGCAAGCTGGATATTGCCCACGGTTCGCTGAATTTTATCGAGAAAACGTTTCAGCCCGATGTGCTGCCGCAGCTCTATAACGTGGCGGATTTTGGCCGGACGATGTTTGCTATTCCTCTGAAAAATGGCGAAAAGCTTGACGTTAAGCTGCTGGCATCGCCGTTTCAGGAGGAGGGTGAGCTGATGCTGCAGCTGTTTCTCGGCGACCGGCGCGTTTATAGCGTCTGTTTTTCCTGTACCGACGATGGCCGCGCTTATATCGGCGGAATACAGGGCGGGAAAGATATCACCAATGATGAGGTGAAGGTGCTGACCAAAGAGCTGCATGGCGCGCGGCCGAAAAATATCATCATGAGCGTGCTGTATGGTTTCCTGCGTTATTTCGGCATCACTACGGTCTACGCGATCGATTCCGATTACCACGTGAAAAGCGATCTGGTGAAAGCCAGTTATTCATCGCTGTGGCTGGAAATGGGCGGAGAGAAACAGGCTCGCGGCTGGTATAAACTGCCGGCGCAGGAGATCAAAAAAAGTCTTGAAGAGGTAAAAAGTAAACACCGCAGCCAGTTTATTAAGCGCGAAGGTGTCAAAGAGCTGATTCAGCTCGAAATGGCGAACGCTCTGCGGCAAATAACCTTGAATCCGCAGATGAATTAACGCCTTTCCCACGTCAGGCAGGCAGCAGGGGGCTGTTGTCCGCCTGACGATATCCTTTCTTTACTGGCCGCTCTCGCCGATCGGCGGCGACACCGAGTTGGTGAGCAGCGGGGCGCTGCGCCACCACACTATCAGCGCGACCAGCGCGATAACGCTCAGCACGCCGAAGGCGGTAGCAAAAGAGTAGCGCCCGGCGATAGCGCCGGTTAACGCCGGACTCATCGCCGCCCCGGCGCCCTGCATTAGCATCACCACGCTTTGTCCGGCGTTAACGTGCCCGCTGCCGCGCAGCAGCGAGACGATAAAGCTGGGCACCGCCACCCCCAAAATCCCTGCCGCCAGACCATCAAGAATTTGCACCGGGACCATCATCGCCGGGGCGTCGCTGGCGGCCGCCAGCGCCGCGCGGATGGGCATGATCAGCAGCGCCAGCAGAATGCATCGCCAGTAACCATATTTGTCGATGCTGCCGGCGACCCGGATGGCCACCGGGATCATCACCACCTGCGAAATAATCACCGTGGCGGCGGCAAACAGCCCCGGATTGAGGTGTCCCGGCGCGGCGGCGATCCGCATGCTGAGCATCGGCAACAGCGCGGCGTTGGCGAGATGGAACAGCATCAGGGTCACGCCGGCGATCAGCAGCGGCGTATGGCGGAACAGGATGGCAAACCCAGGCACAGCGGGCGTGACGGCCGACTCGAGGCCGCGGGCGGCGTCATCGTCAATATCGCTGCTGCGGATTGCCAGCAGGGCGATCAGGGTAAACAGGGTGGCACAGGCCATCAGGATGAAAATGCCGCCGATGCCCCAGTACCAGGCGATGGCCCCGGCAATCAGCGCAGTGAAGAAATTCCCCGCATGGTTGAAGGCTTCGTTTTTTCCCATCTGAGCGCTAAAGCCGCGCTGTCGGGTCAGCCCAAGGGTGATCCCGGCGATTAACGGTCCGACAAAGGCCGCGCAGATCCCGCTGGCAACCTGTGAAAGGGCCACCACGCTGGTCTTCTGACTGAACCAGAGCAGGAGGGTGGTCAGGGTGATCGCCAGGCAGACCCCGGCCAACAGCACGCGCTTATGCCGCGAGGTGTCGGTGATGAAGCCGGCGGGCAGGGTCGCCAGCAGGCCGGCCACGCCGCCGACGGTCATCAACAGGCCGATGTCCTCCGCCTGCCAGTGACGCTGGGTGAGAAAGATCCCCAGAAACGGGCCGAGGCCGTCGCGAACGTCGGCGATAAAGAAGCTGGTCAAACATAAAGCCCGCAGTGAACGAAGCGACATTTTCTTCCTTTAGCATGAACGATCCGCGGATCAGCGGCGGACCAGGGCGGTCATGGCGTGCGCCACGAATAATAGCCGGGATCGGACCCGGCAGAGAGCCTCATTCTTTATCGCACCGTTCGATGAAACCAAAATGTCACCCAGTCGTCGGGTAACGTGGCAATGCAACATACCTGCTCGTCGCGGCTTCCGCCAGAGGCCTACGAAAGTTCTGTATCAGGGCAACCGCGCCGCTCTCAGCGTTCGTCTGCCTTAACGATCTGCAGCGCGGCGGGATTCGCCACGCTGCCGCTGGCGGTGACGAACCCGGGATGGACGGCCTCGCCGCTGGCGCTGTCCACCAGCGCAATATGCGGCGTGCTGTGCAGCACCTGCTGGTGGCCCCATTCCATCAGGGCGAACAGCACCAGCGCCAGGCTACGGCTTTTTTCGGTGAGAACATATTCATAGCGCTCGCGAGCCCCCGCTTCCCGATAGGGGACTTTGCGAAGCAAGCCCATTTCGGTCATGGTTTTCAACCGGATGGTGAGCGTCTGGCGGGTAATTTGGGTATGCGCCTGCATCGTTTCAAAGCGCGTCACGCCGTAAAACGCCTCGCGGAGGATCAGCAGCACCCAGCGGTCGCCCAGTATTTTGGCTCCTTCCGCCAGGCCGCACAGCTCAGGATCGAGGTAGGGCAATGATTTATTTTTTGACATCGTGAGATTGGCCTTCTACTCTGAGTTTGAAATTTAGACTTAGATGCTAAGGAGCATAGCGTGCCATTTGTTAACGTGCAAACCATTAAAGGGATCATGACCGCGGAACAGAAAAGTGAGCTGCTGCGGCGGATGACCGATCTGCTGGTGGAGATTGAGGGGCAGGGCGATCCGCAGTTCCGCCAGTCGGTGTGGATCCGCATTGATGAACATGACCCGGAGCAGTGGAGCCTGGGGGGCGTCCAGCCGACGGAAGCGATGATTGCGGCTAAATTCGCCGCGGCGCGGCGCGACTGATCCCGTGAAAAAAGCGGGCTGCGAAGCCCGGCCCGGCTATCTGGCGCAGAAGAGGGCCAGGTCGCCGGGTGATATTGCTATTCACTATGGTGCAAAAGCGTATTTTGCAGCTAAGGTAACGGTCAGGGAACCCAACAAACAGGGCGCGATGCCAGACGACCCGCCTGGCGCCACTCTCAAACTGGTGAAAACAACGGATGTCTAGCGAACAGATGCTGCCGCTGGCGGCGCAGAACAACAATATCATCCGCCTGGCCGTCGCTCAGGCGCTGGCCGGCGCCAACTCGGTGGTGTTCTACGCCACCGGCGCTATCGTCGGCAATACTATCGCCCCCAGCCCGTCGCTGGCCACGCTGCCGATCACCCTGTTTGTGCTGGGGATGGCGGCCTCGATTCTGCCTTTCGGCGCGCTGGCGCGTAAGCGGGGCCGCAAAGCCGCGTTTATGGCCGGTACCGGCGCCGGGGTGGTTACCGGTCTGGCGGCCGCTCTGGCGGTGGTGCTGGGCTCTTTTCTGCTGTTTTGTTTCGCCGCGATGCTTGGCGGCGCCTATGCCGCGGTGGCGCTCAGTTTTCGCTTTGCCGCCACCGACGGCGTCGCTCCGGAACGTCGCGCCCGCGCGCTGTCGCTGGTGATGGGCGGCGGCGTGGCCGCCGGGATCATTGGCCCGATACTGGTCACCGGCACCATGCACCTCTGGCCGACTCATACCTTCGCCTTCACCTTCCTCGCTCAGGCGCTGGTGGCGGCGCTCGCCGCCATTCTGCTGGCAGGCGTGACGCCAGCAGAGCCCGCGGCGGCCAGCGTTCGCGGAGGGCGGCCGCTGCGCGAGATTGTCCGCCAGCCGGGCTTTGCCACCACGGTGTTCAGCGGCGCGGTGGCCTATATGGTAATGAATTTTCTGATGACCGCCGCGCCGCTCTCCATGCATATGCACGGCCTTTCCCAGCAGGCCGCCAACCTCGGGATCCAGTGGCATGTGATGGCGATGTACGGTCCGGGATTTGTCACCGGCCGGCTGATCCAGCGCTTCGGCGCAGCGCGCATGGCGGCGGCGGGATTGCTGATCACCGGCGCCTCGGTGGCGGTCGGTCTCAGCGGCGTCGGGGTGTATCATTACTGGCTGTCGCTGATTTTGCTCGGCATCGGCTGGAACTTTGGCTTCACCGGCGCCTCGGCGAAAATCATCGATTTCCACCGCCCGGAAGAGAAGACCCAGGTTCAGTCGCTCAACGATTTTCTGGTCTTCGGCGTGATGATCGTGGGTTCGTTTTCGTCCGGCGTTCTGCTCAACGCCTTCGGCTGGAACGCGGTGCTGTGGGGATCCCTGGCGCCGGTGGGGCTGGCGCTGTTCACCCTGCTGCTGCGCCCGTTATCGCCGCCCCGCGCTTAGCGCCTGGCCTGCCGCTGCGCGGGCCCTCGTTTTGTGCTTTTTAGCTATGCATTGCTGAAATTCATCTTAACCTGCGCGCGAATAAACGTCACACACGCTACATGCTGTAGTAATCTCTACATCATGACAATGCATCTCTTGATCCTTAACCTGACGACGTCTCAAGCCACGCTGCGCATGCGTGTCTGGCGAACCCTGAAGCAGAGCGGGGCGGCGGTCCTGCGCGACGGGGTCTATCTGCTGCCCGACATGCGTCAGGGCTATGACATTTTCCTCAGCACCTGCCAGGCGATCCGCGCGGAGGGCGGGGCCGGGTATGTGTTTACGATTGAGTCGACGGAAGAGGAGGCGCTCAGGCCGCTATTCGATCGTCGCGAACAGTATGATGCGCTGTTGCAGGATCTGCTGGCGCTGCAGGAGACGTTATCCGCCGACGGACTGGCGGCTCAGCTCAAACAGCTGCGTAAAATTCAGCGTGACTACCAGCGGATCGCGGCTATCGATTTTTTCCCGGGGGCCGCCCGGGAGCAGGCCGCTGAGCGACTGGCCACCCTCGAGCAGGCGATTAATCAGCGGCTATCGCCGGACGAGCCGCAGGCGGTTGCGGGCGAACTGAGCCTTCTGGATAGAGAGGCCTTTCGCGGCCGTTTGTGGGCCACCCGCCGACGCCCGTGGGTCGATCGTCTGGCCAGCGCCTGGCTAATTCAGCGCTTTATCGACCCTGAGGCGCGGTTCCTGTGGATGGCCGCGCCTGAGGATTGTCCGGCGACGGCGGTCGGTTTTGATTTTGACGGGGCGCTGTTCAGCCACGTCGGCATGCGGGTGACCTTCGAAGTTCTGGTCCGGCGCTTTGCTCTGGAGGCCGCGATCCCCGACGCTCTGGGCCGGCTGATCCACTTCCTGGACGTCGGTGGGGTATCCACCCCGGAGGCGGCGGGGGTGGAAAGCATTCTTGCAGGGCTGCGGGAAACCATTACGGACGATGACCAACTGCTGGCGGCAGCCTGCTCGCTGTTCGACGGCTTACTGAAGTCCTGTGAAATGAGGTCTGGTAATCATGAGCAAAACGGTGGTTCTTCCGCAGACTGACAGCCCTTCCGTCGTCGCTTCCGTATCCTTCTGGCAGGCATTTCGCTTCTGGCTGAAGCTCGGCTTCATCAGCTTCGGCGGACCTGCCGGGCAGATCGCCATGATGCACCAGGAGCTGGTGGATAACCGACGCTGGATCTCGGAAGGGCGATTCCTGCACGCGCTCAACTTTTGTATGGTCCTGCCGGGCCCGGAGGCCCAGCAGCTGGCGACCTATATCGGCTGGCTGATGCATAAAACCTGGGGAGGCATCATCGCCGGGGTGCTGTTTATTTTGCCCTCGCTGGTGTTGCTCATCGCGCTGGCGTGGATCTACCTCGTCTGGGGAGATGTCGCGGTGGTGGCGGGAATTTTTTATGGCATCAAACCCGCCGTGGCGGCGATCGTGCTGCAGGCGGCGCACCGCATCGGCTCGCGGGCGCTGAAAAATGGCGCCTACTGGGCCATTGCCGCCGCAGCCTTTGTCGCTATTTTTGCGCTGAACGTACCTTTTCCGCTGATCGTCCTGACCGCGGCGATCGTCGGGTTTATCGGCGGACGGGTGGCGCCGGCGACCTTCGGCAAAGCCGACGCCCATCGCGCGCAGAGTCAGCCTGGCGGGGCCGCCATTATTGATGACGCGACGCCGATCCCAGCCCACGCCCTGTTCAGCTGGCGGCGCACTGCCCGGGTGCTGATCGCCGGGATACTGCTGTGGCTGGTGCCGATGGCCACCCTGGCGCTAATGCTGGGCTGGGCGCACCCGCTGACCCAGATGAGCTGGTTCTTTACCAAAGCCGCGTTGATGACTTTCGGCGGGGCGTATGCCGTCTTGCCTTACGTTTACCAGGGGGCGGTGACCCACTATGGCTGGCTGAGCGCAGGGCAGATGATGGACGGCCTCGCACTGGGGGAATCCACCCCCGGACCGTTGATCATGGTGGTGACCTTTGTCGGGTTTGTCGGCGGCTACACCAAAGCGGTGTTGGGCGTTGATGATGTGCTGCTGGGGGGCATCGCGGCGGCGTGCCTGGTGACATGGTTTACCTTTTTACCCTCGTTTATCTTTATTCTCGCCGGCGGGCCGTTTATTGAAACCACGCATAATAAAGTGGGATTTACCGCGCCGTTGACCGCCATTACCGCCGCGGTGGTGGGCGTTATCCTGAATCTGGCGCTGTTTTTTATCTGGCATAGCGTCTGGGGGCCATCCGGTTTCGACCCATGGTCTGCGGCCATTGCTCTCGCCGCCGCCGGGCTGCTGTTTCGCTATAAGTGGAAGCTGACCTGGGTACTGGCCGCCGCCGCCGCGGTAGGGCTTATCGTCCATATGGCGGGACTGTCCGGCGCAGGGTGAGGTCGGCTTCGGGCTGAAAAGGCGGGAGGCAGGGACGGTATGGGGAAAGGGGCCGATGCCTGGTGAAACAGTCGTCGGCCGGAAGGTGTGGTAATAGCAATGTCTCTATTTCTCAAAGCATCTATAAGACTTCGCGTTACCAAAAGCGAGCTGCGTAATTAAAATGCTTCATCTGATGTTCATCAACATATGAGCTAGTTTCATCGGTGACTACAGGATTTGTGGAGACGGTGTTACCTGAGATATATAACGGGATGCCTGCCTTATTTTTACCTGTGTAAATCCCGGCGTGATCTCCTGGCTTTTTGCCGTTAGACTGGGCGGGATAATCTACTCTTAAAACAATATCGCCAACGGCAATGTCGGAAATATTTATTATTTTTCCGTGCGCTAATGACTCCTGATAGAATTTCGCTACGCTGGCGGTTTTAGGCAGGCCGGGAATACCAGCCTGACAGCTACACCAGTAGATAAAAGCCATACACCATGGCGAGCCGGAGGGGCTACCCACGTAGTCGAGATAGGTATTTACCATCGGGCCAGAGTTGCTGTTAAGTGGTTCCTCTTTAACATTAAGCTGACTTCTTGCTGCGTTTATTAAATCATTACCATTAGGCATGGTCTTATCCTCATCAGGTAGATTGTTAAATTGTGGATGGCAGAAAATGATTTTTTCGAGTTTCGCTCCTTATCTGGCTGAACTTTTCTATTTTTATCTTTGAAGTATTTATTTGTTCTTGAAGTATCTATTTAATTTTGTAAGGGGAAGGCTTGTCTGATAAGCAGAAGTAATATCTCGCCTGATTTTTTTGTAATTATGCCAATCAAAATTAATAAGAAATTGATAAGCGGTTTCTGCGCCAAGTCTAAACAATTTAAGTTTGTTGGCATCGCACATACTGAAGTCTAACCAGCCAATGTCTCCAGTGTCTATGAATGATACTAGCTTATTGTAATCAGGGTTTTTTTTAATGAAATCGTAATTCATGGCATGTCTGGCGGTGTTGAACGATTGAGCAAATATATCAAGGGTGCTATTAATTTCATGACTGTGATCGTCAAGTTGCAGTTTGACACCAAATGTGGGTCTTGCTGGAATTTTTGTGGGGTTGTGAAAAACATCAATCGGAAAGTTTGACATGATGCCGCCATCAACAAAACAAGCGATAGGTGGCGGAAATCGAGTCGCTAATCTGCTTTGAAAACTAATGCCGGTATATTTTTGCCATTTCAATTGTAGATTATTATCCATATGAGGTATTTTTACCGTGTAGGGCTGAAAAACAAAAGGGATAGACATAGAGCAGCGGCAGAACACCGCGGGATTTACATCGTTCGGTTTTTCCCAGTATAGTTCTGCCATGACAGGAAGTTCAACTTTATATTCGGTGGCTAAATCTGCTGTTATCAGGCATAAATAGTCATGATTTACATCCAGTTCATCAAGGGATTGTTTACCTTCAAGTTGGGATGATTTATCAATGCTGGTGCTTCTAAGCTTCCATCCGTATGGAGTCGTCGCCATTCTTTTTCTAAGATCGTTTACTGTATAAATATTAAAAGATGATAGCTGTTTTTTAAGCCAGGACTCAAATTCATCGCCTCTATTAAGTCCTTGCATTATTTTTAAGTTGTCCGTTGTCGTAAGAAACCTTAAAAATGCACTAAAATATTTAAACCCTGACTTGTTTTTAGAGTTCATTAAGCCTGTGGCAGTATCCATAAATTTCTTTGGGTCATAATCTCCGTCCTTTTTCCCATCAATAAATGTATTTATTGGCATATTGGCGATCATATCTATTAGGCGTTCGCTTTTTTCTTTTTCAGGTACATCTATTGCAGATAATAACAAGGCGGCAATTGAACCGGCTGACGTGCCTGCGATACCAATGAATCTTATCCCTGCTTGCTCTAAAATATATATGTAACCTACAAGGGCTAATCCGAGGACGCCGCCACCCTCCATTACCAGATCAACGTATTGATGGCCATTTTCATCAATAGTGTCACTGAATTCTTTATTGGACAGGGCGGTGGCTTTATTTTTTATTTCTTCAACTTCTTTTAGGTACCTATTCACGGATAATGACATTTTAATTTCCTTAGCAACGGATCTGATCATTGTTGATCATACAAGGGAATTTATTGGCCGTTATCAGAAGACCTCTTTTTTGCTCAAAGAGAAAATTGAGAAAATGCTGTGAACAATTTTTAACGGCCGTCTCGTCAACTACAGAAAAGTATAACGGAGGAAACAGAGACACCACTCATTCATATGAATGAGTGACGTAAAAAACTCGCCGTGCGGGCAGGGGAAGAGAGACGGGCCCGCTCCGCGTTAGCCCGCACGCGGAGCGGGGGCGATCAGGTCGCGGGGCTTTCGCGGGTGGCCCGCGCCAGCGGGTTGCTGTCCAGCTCCAGCTGGTCGCGCAGCGCCCAGCCGCGCAGCTTGCCGGGGTTAAGCAATCCTGCCGGGTCGAGAGATTGTTTAACCGCCACCACGTCAGGGCGGATAACCCCCTGTTTGCCGTCCTCAACCTGCAGTACGTGGGGATTGTTAATTTTGACGTCGTTATCGCGAAATATCTGCATGATCGCGTTGAGACGTTCGGGCGTGGTATAGCGCACCAGCTGCAGACCGCTGGCGGTAAGGTTGCCTTCGATATCGCGCAGAAATTCAATATGGGACATTACCTCCCCGGCGAAATGCTGCTCCATCTGTAAAATTTGCTGCGGATAGCGCAGCGGATCAAACGCCGTCTGTAGATAGGTCAGCGTATTGTCCACCTTGAGCGCATGCAGGGTGGTGTGGTTCCAGCAGTATTCCATTAACGAGGCGTTTTGCGTCCGGGCCTCGTCGCTGGCCTGACGGATGGCGTTGTTCCCGCGATGGCGCGGTAACAGGCTGGCGCAGAGTCCTTCGCTCTCCACGGCGATCAGGCTGATAACCGCATGCTGGCCGGCGCGGTAACGATCGTTCAGGTGGCTAAAATAATCGGCGATCGGCGTGGCCAGCAGCGCCACCTGGCGCTTCACCAGTCCCGGGGAGCGGACGCAGGCGTTGGCATAGTTCAGCGCATCGGCGAAATCGTCAAACACGTCCAGGCGTTCTATCCACTGGTGCGCGGGAGCCAGCGCCAGCTCAACCTCGAGAATGATGCCGTTGGTGCCGTAGGCGTGATGCAGCAGCAGCGCTTCGGGAGCCGGGACGGTCAGTACGCGAGGGACCGGCTCGACGGTCATCACTTTGACGCTGAGCACATTGCCGGGCGCCGCCAGCGGCCCATAGTTGATGGAGCCGATGCCGCCGAACCCGCCGCCGTAGAGGCCGCCCAGGCTCGCCAGGCGATAGGTCGACGGCATACAGCGCAGCTCCCAGCCCGTCGGGCGGGCGGCGGTTTCGATGTCCGCCAGGCGAATGCCGGCCTGGGCTCTCACCGTGCCGTTGCCGAGGGCGACGATCTGGTTGAGCCCGGTCATATCCACCAGCATCCCGCCTTCGAGGGGGACCAGTTGGCCATAGTTGCCGGTGGCGCTGCCGCGCAGGGTCAGCGGCAGCTGGTGCTGCGCGCAGGCGGCGACCAGTTGCCGCAGCTCCTCTTCATCGCGCGGGCGAACCACCGCGTCCGCCTGTTTTCCCGCCAGCTGCTCGGTGAGTACCGGACTGAACCAGTGAAAATCGCGGGAAAGCCGTTTGAGTTTCGCCGGCTGCAGGGTCCACTCCAGCGCCGGGAGTGCCTGCTGGATCGCCGCTATCGCTTGTTGACGCTGTTCATCAGTCATCATTCTTTTTCCTGTTCGTCAGCAGAACATTAATGAGATTGCACGGCTTCGCTTTCATGCCAGGCGCTGAGCGCCCGACGCGAGACCCAGGACATCACGCCGAACAGCGCGATCCCGGCGAGAGAGATCAGCAGCAGCGCGGCAAACATCAGCGGGATATCCAGCTGATAGCCGGCCTGCAGGATCTGATAGGCCAGCCCGGTACTGGTCCCGCCAGTGCCGGCGACAAACTCCGCCACCACCGCGCCAATCAGCGACAGCCCGCTGGAAATACGCAGCGCGCCGAAGAAATAGGGCAGCGCCGAGGGGATACGCAGTCGCACCAGCGTTTGCCAGCGGCTGGCGTGATTGAGGCGGAAATAGCTCAGCAGGCCGGGAGAGACGCTGCGCAGTCCCTGGGTGGTATTGGAGATGATGGGGAAGACCGCCATCAGGGTGGCGCACACCACCAGCGAGAGGGTGGCGTCCTTCACCCAGATGATAATCAGCGGGGCGATGGCAACGATCGGCGTCACCTGCAAAAACACGATGTAGGGAAACAGGGCGGTTTCCACAAACCGGTTCTGCACCAGGATAAACGCCACGGCGGCGCCGATGACAATCGACAGCAGAAACGAGATCAGGGTGATCTTAAGGGTGAACAGCAGCGCCAGCAGCAGCGGCGTGAGATGCGTCCACAGGCTGTCCAGCATCACCAGCGGCGACGGCACCAGAAAGGCCGGGATGCGGAAATAGCTTACCGCGCCCTGCCACAGGAGCACCACCGCCACCGCGACGAGGGTCGGATAGAGAATTTTGAGAAAACGCGGATGCTGGATCCACGGCGTTGCGGTTGTGGTTTTCATATTATGGCTCCATACCAGACTGGCTGGCCTGCAACAGACTGTCCTGCAGCTGACGGGCATACAGGGAAAAGGCCGGACTGACGCGGAACGCCTCGCTGCGCGGGAACGGCTCCCGGATGGCGATATCTTCCACCACCCGTCCGGGACGGGCCGCCATCATGATCACCCGCTGCGAGAGAAACACCGCTTCGTGGATCGAGTGGGTGACGAAGACCACCGTCAGGTTCTGCTCCTGCCACAGACGCAGCAGATCGCTGTCGAGCTTGTTGCGCGTAATTTCATCCAGCGCGCCGAAGGGCTCATCCATCAGCAGCAGCTTTGGCCGGGTGACCAGACCGCGGGCGATGGAGACGCGCATTTGCATGCCGCCGGAGAGTTCGCGCGGCAGGACGTCGGCGAACTTGCCCAGCCCCACCAGTTCAAGGACTTCACTCACCCGGGTATTACCTTCCGCGCGCGGCACGCCGGCCAGATCCAGCGGCAGCCTGACGTTATTGCGCACGCTGCTCCACGGCATCAGGGTGGCTTCCTGGAAGACGAACGAGAGCGGATGCTGGGCCTTTTCCCGGCTGTCGCGCCGCCACAGCATCAGCTTGCCGTCGCTGGGCTCCACCAGGCCGGCGACCATCTTCAGCAGCGTACTTTTACCGCAGCCGGACGGACCGAGCAGGGTAATGAACTCCCCCTGATTGATGGTCAGGTTGACGGGCAGCAGCGCCCGGGTGCCGTTGCTGTAGATCTTCTCCGCCGACAGCACCTCAATGGCCGGCGTGGCGGAGGCGGGCGTAAAGCGGGTGTCGCTCATCACGGTCAGTTTCGGGGCGGTATTCATGGCATCACTCCGGCGTCTTTGACCATCTCCAGGGTGTAAGTCTGCTCAAACGGCACCTTGCTGGCGTCGATCAGTTTGTTTTTCACCAGCATGTCCCAGGTTTTTTTCAGCCGCGGCTCGGTGATGATGCCGATGCCGCCGGTCTTAGCATCGCCGCCGGTCACCAGCTGGTAGTGCTTCATCTGGGCAATGCCAAAGGCGATCTGCTCGGCGCCCATTTGTGGATTCGCTTTGCCGATCAGATTGTTTCCGGGGGTGGGATTCTGCAGGTAGCTTTTCCAGCCCTCCATGGAGGCTTTGACGAAGGCCGCCACCGCCGCCGGACGTTTGCGGATGGTGTCCGCCATACAGATGATCGAGTTGCCGTAGGGCGGGTAGCCCCAGTCGCTGAGCGGATAGACATAGAACGGCTGCCCGCCTTTGGCGACGGAGAACGGCTCGGAGGTGACGTAGCCCTGCTGCACCAGATTTTTGTCGGCGAGGAACGGCTGGACGTTAAAGGTATAGGGGCGCACTTTGCTGCCAGCCAGACCCAGCTCGCTCTTCGCCCACGGCCAGAAGGAGGTATAGGCCTCGGTGGCGAGCAGGAAGGTTTTGTCTTTAAGCTCAGCCGGGTTGCTTACTTTGTCATGGGTGATAAACACCGTCGGCGAGTGCTGGAACACGGTGGCGACGGTTACCGCATGCACCCCCGCCTGCCAGGTCTCCAGCGCCTGGCCGTTGTCGCCAAGGGTGCAGTCCGCCTGACCGGCCGCCATCAGCTGCATAACGTTGATCTGCGGGCCGCCCATTTTAATTTCGACATCGAGACCGGCGTGTTGGTACAGCCCGGTGGCCTGGGCCTGGTAAAACCCGCCGTGCTCCGCCTGGGCATACCAGTTGGTGAGAAACGTAAACTTCTCCGCCGCGAAGGAGGAGGCTGAGGTGGCGAGGGCGGTCACGGTCAGCAGGGTTAAAAATGGCGTCGATCTGGTATTCATCAGGGCTCCTTGGAATCAGCAGCGAAAGAGGGGGGGAGGGACTGGACAAAGCCATGCCAGTGCTGTTTGCCCCAGGTCGGTTCGCGACGTTCGACCCAGGCCATGCGGTGGATCTCGATGATTGCCTGCGCCCAGCTGGCGGCGAGGGAGTCGAGCAGCCCTTCGCCTTGCTCCCGCGTCGCCGGGGTCGGGTCGCCAATCACCCCGCTGGGGCCAAAGTCATACGCTGCCCATGCCGCCGCCGGGCGGCCTTTCGACAGGGTCGGGCAGGGGAATTCCGGCGGGAAGTTGGCGACCGCCCGCTCCATATGAACGCACTCCGGCGCCAGCGCCAGCATCAGCGCCGTTTCGCTATGGCCGGCGTGCATCGCCATCCGCTGTTCATGCGGGCTGAGAAACTGTTTTTCGCAGTTGGGCACGTTGAACACATCGTGCGGGATGGCGATAAAATCCCCGTGGCGCAGGCGCATTTCCCGGCAGGCGATCTGCAGGATCTGCGGCTGGCCGCCGTGGCCGTTGATCATCAGCAGCTTGCGAAAACCGGCTCGATAGAGAGATTCGGCGATCTCCAGCAGCGTATGCAGCAGCGTATCGCCGCTGAGGGTCAGGGTGCCGGGAAAATGCAGATGCTCCTCTGACTTACCGTAGACGATCGGCGGGATGGCGTAGGCCGGGATCGCCGCCGGCAGCCGGGCGAGGGCATGGCCCGCCACGCCGGAAGATATCACGCTGTCCACCGAGCAGGGCAGATGCGGGCCGTGCTGTTCGATCGCCCCGGTAGGGAGGACGATAACCGTATTGCTTTTATCCGGCAGGGCGGCCACGTCCGTCCAGCTCAGAAAAGGGAGAAAGCGCGCTGCAGGAATGTAACCGTTAATCATCGCGGTGCCTCGGAGTGAATTGGCTGGGGTAACCAGACGGTTGCTTCGACTTCAATCAATACCGTGGCGTCGGGCAGCATTTCGCTGACCTGCACCACGGTGGAAACGGGCGGCTGGCCGGGATAAAACAGCTTCCTGACCCTGCTGTAATAGGGAAAATGGTCAAGGTTGCGAAAGTACTGCACCAGCTTGATAACGTCGCTCATCTGCCCTCCCGCGGACTCCACGGTGCGGCGGATGCTTTCCAGTACGTACCAGCTCTGGGCGAGGATCGGCCCCTGTTTCGCATCGGTTGAAAATTCGCCGGTCGCCCCCAGCAGCTCCCGCACCGGCTCAGGCACATCCTGAAAGCCGTTGACGATGGTGCCGGTCAGGGGATTGACCGGAATAATGCCGGAGAGAAAGATAAAATCGCCGGCTCTGCGCCAGGCGGCATACCGCGCCAGCGGCGCCCCCGCGCCTGCTTCAAGACTCATGTGCCATCTCCTCCTGCCACACTCGCCGGTGGGTTAACCTGCCGTGGTTAACCACCAGACGGGCGGCGCTGTTTAAAGGCCAGGTAAAGCGGTCGCTACCCGGGAAAATCACCACGCTGGCCGCCGCCCCGACGGCAAAGGGCGCCGCGTCTGCCGGCGAACTGGTTAGCGCCGCGCGATCGCAGATCAGCCGCGACTGCCGGTCGAACGGGTCGCTAAGCTGGGCGCTGAACAGGCCGCAGGCCAGGGTGTCCAGCGGGTCGTAGCTTCCCGCCGGACAAAAAGCGTCCTGCACGTTGTCGCACCCAAGCAGGGTGGCCACGCCGGCGGCCTGCGCCTCGTGCAGCAGGGTGATCCCCCGCTGGCGCGGCGTGCGGCCGAACGTCGCATCCTGCAGCAGCAGGTTGGTCATCGGCAGGGCGATAAGGGTGACGCCGTGCGCCGCCAGCTGACGCAGGATTTGCGCCGCCTGCGCGTCGCTGCCGGCGGCCAGCGCGCAGCCGTGGCTGCAGCAGATATGTCCGGGGAAAGGGTGGCGGGAGAGATGATCCGCCAGCCAGGTCAGCCCCTGAGACACCTCGCTGAGCTCCTCATCGATATGCAAATCCAGATCCAGTTTCCAGCGGGCTGCGCTATGCAGCAGGTTTGCCATGGCGGCGGCGTCCCAGTTGGAGGAGTGGATGAAGCCGCCCAGCAGGCAGCGCTCCCCGCTGTTGGCGACCGCACGGGCAATGGCCTCGGCATCCGCCGGATCCTGAAACAGGGGCAGCGGGACCAGCGCCACCCGCTCCAGGGTGATGCCGCCGGTACCGAGGCGGGCGATCTCCTGCCAGGCGTCCGGCGCGTCGGCGGTAAACCAGTCGATATGGCTGCGCAAATGGGTCACGCCATTCGCTGCCGCCCGGGCCAGCGCGGCGGACGCCCGACGTTGAATATCCGCCCCGGTCCAATGTCGGCGATCCTCATGCATGGCGTGGATCGCCGGCAGCAGCCCGGCCTGCGCCGGACGGCAGCGTTCAATGGTGAATGTCTTGTCCAGATGGGCATGGGGTTCCACCAGGCCGGGGAGCGTCAACGCCCCCGCCAGATCCCACAGGCCGGGAGCCGGCTGGTCGGTTGGGGTCAATGCGGCGATCCGGCCATCGCGAAAGGCCAGGTCCGCCAGCAGCGGTTCACCGTTGGCCTGCGTCGGCCAGCCTTCGGGCAGCGCCCAGGCCGGGAGTCGGGCGCGGCTGATACCGGTGAGCGGCGCGCAAGAGGAGGAGAATGTCATCGTCAGTCTCCTCACAGATCCAAAACCAGACCCGGTGATTTCGCCCGCGAACAGCAGAGCGTGATCTGGTCGTTGCCAGCTTTCTCTTCCGCCGTCAGCACGCTGTCCCGGTGCTCGGGGATCCCGTCGAGGACCCCGGTAATACATGACCCGCACATTCCCTGTTCGCAGGAGAGCATGACCTCCACCCCGGCGTTCTGTAATACCTGAGCAATGGTTTGATCCGCGGCGACCTGCAGACGCTGCCCGCTGGAGGCCAGCTCAATATAAAAAGCGTTTTTCGCCGCAGTATTATTTTCCGCCGCGGGAGTGAAGCGCTCGAATACAAATTGCGACGGCGACCAGCGATATTCATCCATGACCGACCGCAGTCGCTGAATAAAGCCCTCCGGGCCGCAGGCCACCACCGCGGTATCAGGATCGGGCGCGGTTAAGCATGGGGGGATCTGCTGGCGAAACGACTCGCCTTCCTCGCTGCAGTGAATCGCCACCGTGCCGCTCGCGGC
The DNA here is from genome assembly GCF_049472055.1 of Klebsiella pneumoniae complex sp. WS1778. Taxonomy (NCBI): domain Bacteria; kingdom Pseudomonadati; phylum Pseudomonadota; class Gammaproteobacteria; order Enterobacterales; family Enterobacteriaceae; genus Klebsiella; species Klebsiella pneumoniae complex sp. WS1778. The sequence goes on along the minus strand of NZ_JBKGTJ010000001.1, from coordinate 1,087,718 downwards.
CAGCTGAGCCAGGCGCGGGGAGAAGGCGGTCTGGCGCAAGCTGGCGACATAATAATGCAGCTCCAGCTCACCCTTTCTGGCGGCAATCGCGTCAGCCATCGCCAGCAACGGCGTGATGCCGATACCGCCGGCAAACAGCAGGTAGCGCCCGGCTTGCGGCAGGGGGAAATGGTTGCGCGGCTGCGAAATGGAGAGCCGATCGCCGGCTTTGAGCTGCTGGTGCAAATAGCGTGAGCCGCCGGTGGAAGCGTCCGCCAGCCTGACGCAAACTTCATAGCGATTTCCGCGGTCAGGCATGCCGCACAGGGAATATTGCCGCGGGCCGACGCCGGGAATAATAATATCGATATGCGCCCCGGCGGAGTAGGCCGGTAATATTTCCCCGGCCGCTGCCTGCAATATTAAAGACAGATTTCCCTCGCCGTTAGGCCGTATTTCCCCGACCGAGACCGAAATAAAATCGTGGCTGCGCATTACCGTTTACTCTCCCTCATTCCGCTGTCTGCAGGGCGGCCAGGGTCGGCGAAGAGATAACTCCCCTTCGCGGTGAACTGTCCGGCGTGCAAGAAAATGGGTGAAACGATCGTTTCTCCGCTATGAATGCTACGGTATTGTGATAAAACTGTTGCGTCCAGAGCTTTGATTCGCACAACCCCTTGCAAAAAAGAGAGCACCCAAACGATGTTTGCCTTCTCCCGATTTCTGCTCTATTTCACTGAAGTGGCCCGTCAGGGGTCGTTTCGTAAAGCGTCAGAGGCGTTGCATGTCTCTGCGTCCTCTATCGACCGTCAGATTTTGCGCGTGGAACAGGAGCTGGCGATGCCGCTCTTCGAGCGCCATCCCACCGGGCTGCGGCTGACCGCCGCCGGGGAGCTGCTGCTGCATGCGGCCAATAACTGGAAAAAGGACTTTACCCGGGTCTGTGAGCAGCTGGATGACCTGCGCGGACTGCGGCGCGGGCATGTGCGCATCGCCACCATCGATGCCATTAACCGGCATTTCTTTTCGACGATGCTCAAAGAGGTGCATAAACATTATCCCAACATCTCTTTTACATTGACCACCATCAACAATATCCACATCCAGCAGGCGCTGATCTCCGGCGAGGCGGATTTCGGCATCATGCTCAATCCGCAGACCTCCCGTGAACTGCAGGTGAGGGCGTTTGCCGAAATGAATATGGGGATCGTGGTACCGACCGGCCATCCGCTGGCCAGCCGCAGCGCTGTGCGCTTTAGCCAGTGCATCGACTACCCGTTTATCCTGCCCTCCGCCCCATTGATGATCAGCGAACCGGTAGAGGCGCTGGTGAACATCAGCGGCAACGAGGTGAAGGAGGTGGCGGTGTCGAATAACATCCACATGATCCGCACCCTGATTAAAGAGCAGATGGGTATCGGCATCCTGTGCCGGCTGGATATTCTCGATGAGATCGAGTCCGGCCAGCTGGCGTTTGTGCCGCTTACCGATCCGCAGCTTAAGCCTTTCACGCTGGCGCTGTGCGTTTCGCCCGCCCGCCAGCTTTCACTTGCCGCCTCGATGATGTTGAACCAGCTGGAGATGCTCTTCAGCCAGCTGTGAGAGACCGGCAGGCACTAAAATCATTCATTAGCGCACCATAATGGTGCGTTTTTTGTGTGCATGAATCAAAGGTTGCATGCCCAGGGCGGCGGCGCAGGCGATTTTGCGCGACCGCGCGCGGGCGATAAAATCTGGCATTGTTTTTGTATAGCTAAGTGTGAGTAGAAGCGGTCAGTACGGGTTATCCATACGGGACATTGCTCAGTCACCATGTCGCGGTTCAATGTTGACCGGGATGGGAGGCTGAGCCACATTCGCTCGCTCCCCCTCCCGGCGTAAAGAGGAGAGGGATAATGAAAACAGGCGCACGCCTTCCCCGGGGTTTACGCTGGCTGGGCCTGATGGCCCTCGGCGGTGTCTCGCTGGCCGTTCAGGCCGAGGAGAAAATCGTTCTGCTGACCTCCTGGTACGCTCAGGCGGAGCAGGGGGGTTATTATCAGGCTCAGGCCACTGGGCTGTACAAAAAATATGGTCTCGACGTCGAGATCCGCTCCGGTGGCCCCCAGGTCAACGGCATGCAGTTGCTGTTGTCGAAGCGGGCCGATGTGATCATCGGTTACGATCTGCAGCTGCTGGAAGGCATTCAGCGCGGCTTCCAGGCGAAAGCCATTGCCGCTCCCTTTCAGTACGATCCCCAGGGGCTGCTGACCCACGCCGATGTCACCTCCCTGCAGGGGCTGAAAGATAAAACCATTCTGGTCTCCAGCTCCGGTCAGGCGACATGGTGGCCGTGGCTGAAGGCGCAATACCAGCTGAGCGACGCTCAGGTTCGCCCCTACACCTTCAATATTCAACCCTTTGTCGTCGACGACGCTGTCGCCCAGCAGGCTTATGTCAGCTCCGAGGTGTTCCAGGTGCAGAAGGCTGGGGTGAAGGCGAACTTCTTCCTCTTTTCTGAGCATGGTTACCCTCCCTATGGCGGCATTCTTATCGCCCGCCCGGACACCATCGCCGAGCGTAAAGCGGCGATGGCGAAGTTTGTCCGCGCCTCAATGGAGGGCTGGGTGAGCTATCTCAAGGATCCGGCGCCGGGCAATGCGCTGATTAAGCAGGACAATCCGAAAATGACCGACGATCTGCTCGCCTGGGGCGTGACCCAGATCCGTGAGCATCATCTGATCGACGGCGGGGATGCCGCCAGCCAGGGCTGGGGGACGATGACCGACGCGCGCTGGCAGAAGACCCGCGATTTTATGGTCAGCGCCGGTCTGCTGGCGGCGGCCACCGACTGGAAACAGGCCTACACCACCGAATTTGTTCAGGCCATGCAGGTTAAACCCTGAGGAGCGACGCCATGTCATTAATGATTAAAAATGCCCATGCCATCCTCAGCGGTCTGCCCGGAGAGGCGGCGCGGCTGGCCGGGCCAGATATTCGCATCCGCGACGGCAAGATTGCGGCCATCGGCAGCCTGACGCCGCTGCCGGAAGAGCGACAGATCGATGCCCGCGACTGTGTGATCTATCCGGCATGGGTGAACACGCACCACCATCTTTTTCAGTCGCTGCTGAAGGGCGAGCCGCAGGGGCTGAACCAGAGCCTGACGGCCTGGTTGAGCGCCACGCCGTACCGCTTTCGCGCGGCTTTCGATGAACATACCTTTCGTCTGGCGGTGCGCATTGGCCTGGTGGAGCTTCTGCGCTCGGGCTGCGCCAGCGTGGCGGATCACAACTACCTGTACTGGCCAGATATGCCTTTCGATACCTCGGAGATTGTCTTCAGCGAAGGGGAAGCGCTGGGGATGCGCATCGTTCTGTGCCGGGGTGGGGCGACCCAGGGGCGGGCGGTGGAACAGGATCTGCCGGTGGCGCTGCGTCCGGAAACCTTCGACGGCTATATGGCGGATATCGAACGGCTGGTCAGCCGCTATCACGACCCCCGGCCCGATTCTCTGCGCCGGGTGGTGATGGCGCCCACTACCGTCCTGCACTCCGCGCCGGGCGCCCAGCTGCGGGAGATGGCGAAGCTGGCCCGCCAGCTGGGGATCCGGCTGCACAGCCATTTATCGGAAACCGTCGATTATCTTGACGCCGCGCGGCAGAAATTCGCCATGACGCCGGTGCAGTTCTGCGCGGAGCATGACTGGCTGGGAAATGACGTGTGGTTTGCCCATCTGGTGAAGCTGCTGCCGGAGGAGATTGCCCTGCTGGGCCGCACCGGAACCGGCATCGCCCATTGCCCGCAAAGCAACGGTCGGCTGGGCAGCGGCATCGCCGATCTGCTGGCGCTGGAGCAGGCCGGGGTCCCGGTCTCGCTGGGGGTGGATGGCGCTGCCTCCAATGAGGCGGCGGATATGCAAAGCGAAGCCCACGCCGCATGGCTGCTGCAGCGCGCGCGCAAGGGGATGCTGGCGCAGCCGCGCTACGCCGGAGGCACCTTCGAGGGCGGGGCCGATGCGGCCACGGTGGAGGATGTGGTGCGCTGGGGCAGCGCCGGCGGGGCGCAGATCCTCGGCTTAGCGCAGAGCGGCACTCTGCAGGTCGGGATGCAGGCGGACCTCGCCATTTACCGGCTGGACGATCCGCGCTACTTCGGCCTGCACGATATGGCCATTGGCCCGGTGGCCTGCGGCGGGCGCGCCGCGCTGAAGGCGCTGCTGCTCAATGGCCGACCCATCGTGGAAGATGACGCCATTCCCGGTCTCGACCTTGACGCGATGCGCCACGACGCGCTGGCGGCCGTCCGTACCCTCCAACAGCGCGCCGCTGTTTAACTGATAACAGGATAATGACGATGAACGCAACCACCCAGAATCAACGCTATGCCTTACAGGAACTGGAAAAAGAGGCGCTGATGGGCGCCGAGGGCGAAGAGACCTTCACCCGCGAAGTGCGCTGTATCGACCTGTCGAACTTTGCCGAAAGAAAAAATGATATTGCCGAACAACTGTGGGAGGCGGCGGTGGAGATCGGCTTCTTCCAGGTCAGCCACCATGGTATTCCGCTGGCGGAGATCCGCCAGGCGTTCAGCACGACCGAGGCGTTTTTCAACCTGCCCGACGAGGTGAAGCGCCAGTATCCGCTGGCCGGCAACGCCGGCTGGGAGAGCAAGGCGCAGGTTCGGCCGTCGACCCGCACGCCGGATCAAAAAGAGTCCTATCAGATAACCCGTCCGCTGATGGATGGGCGCTGGCCCAGCGATCGGGAGCTGCCAGGCTTCCGACAGACGATGCTCGGGTTTGAATCGCAGTGCTGGCAGCTGGGGATGAAGATCCTCTCCTGCTTTGCGTTAAAGCTCGGTTTTCCGGAATCGTTTTTCACCACCGCGCACGATCCGCAGCGTGACACCTATCAGAGCACCTTGCGCATGCTGCACTACTATGCAACCGAGCAGTCGCAGCAGGGAATGTGGCGGGCCGGCGCGCATACCGATTTTGACTGTCTGACGCTGCTGTTCCAGCGCCCCGGTCAGGGCGGCCTGCAGGTTTGTCCCGGTAAAGACCGCGAAAGCCAGCAGTGGACCAGCATTGAGCCGCGCGAAGAGGTCATCACCTGCAATATCGGCGATATGCTAATGCGCTGGAGCGACGACCAGCTGCCGTCTAACTTCCACCGGGTGAGAAACCCGCTGCCCCACGAATATCAGGGGCCGCGCTACAGCCTGGCGTTTTTCTGCCAGGCCAATAAAGATGTCGAGATCCTCGGGCCGCAGAGGAAGTACCCGCCCATCAGCGCCGAGGATTATCTGCAGCAGCGGATCCAGGCCAATTTTGCCAAAGGGTAAGATGCGCTCTTGAATGGTATACCTGCCGCCGGCTTTCGCTGGCCGGGCGGCAGGATATCCGGCGCTGAGCTTTTCAGGGGGTAGGGCTTGCCGATACGGGCGACAAGGGTATCTCTGCCGCAGCTATAAAATCAATAAAACAGCGTATTCTTGGTGACAGGTAGCGGCTGGCGGGCCACAGGACCGAGAAATGCCCATCCTTGACGCAACAGCCGGGCAACACCTCCTGCAGTTGTCCCTCGTTGATGGCCTCGCGCACGACAAAATCAGGCACATAAGCGATGCCCATCCCCGCCGCGCTTAAGCGAATGGCGGCCTCAATGTTATTGACTGTCATAATGGCAGCGGCCCTGAAATCTCCCGTCAGCCGCATATCGCGCAGTTCCCAGGGCTGGATCAGCCCTGTCGCGGGGAAGCGAAAAAAAATACACTTGTGCGCCGCTAATTCCGCTGGCGAGCCGGGAACGCCGTATTCCGCCAGATAGGCCGGACTGGCGCAGAGCACAAAACGAAAGCCCCCCAGCTTTCTGGCGATCAAGCGGGAGTCCGCTAGTTCGCCGCTGCGGATAGCGACATCAAATCCTTCATCGATCAGATTGACCAGCCGGTCACTAAAATCGAGATCCAGTTCAACCTGCGGATAAAGACGGCTAAAGGCGGTGAGGGCTGGGAGCAACAGGCGGTAGCCGATGACAGGCAGTGAAATCCTCAGTTTACCGGTGGGCTGTGAAAGACTGCTGGTCAGCTCAGACTCGGCCTCCTGGATCTGCTCCAGGATACTCTGGCAGCGGGTCAGAAACGCGGCCCCCTCCGCCGTCAGGCTGACGTTTCTGGTGCTGCGGTTGAACAGCCGGACCCCCAGCTTATGCTCAAGCCGGGCGACATTCTTACCCACCGCCGAGGCAGATATCCCCAGCAGCCTGGCGGCCTGAACAAAGCTTAGCGTTTCGGCGGTGCGGACAAAGGACGTCAGCGAAGTGAGGCTGTCCATCGATTATAAACCTTTTGTCTCTTAAGAAGATATTTTCAGTCTATTTATCGGCAAGAACATCCGCAATAGGATGGCGATAGTTTATTCATTCCTTGCCGACTGATGAGGGCCGCCCGATGTTACTCACCGCCAGAACACCTTCCCGATACGCCAGCGCCCTGGCCGCGCTTTCTGTCTTTATGGCGGCCTTGCTGCTGCCGTTAAGTTTTACCGGCGGCGTCATGACCACCCCGGCGATACAGCAGTCGCTGGGCGGCTCTCCCGCTGCGCTGTCGTGGCTGACCAATGGCTTTATGCTGACTTTCGGCAGCTTTTTGCTGGCCGCAGGGGTGACGGCGGATGCCATCGACAGAAAACGTATTTTTATCGCCGGCGCCGCGCTGTTTTGCCTGAGCAGCCTGCTGTTTTGTCTGACGCACAATCTCTTCCTGTCAGGCGTGCTGAGGGCGCTGCAAGGTCTGGCCGCGGCGATGATTTTAGCCAGCGGCAGTGCGGCGCTGGCCCAGCTGTATGACGGCGCTCAGCGGACGCGGGCATTCAGCATCCTGGGCACAGTGTTCGGCGCCGGCCTGGCGTTCGGCCCGCTGCTGATCGGCTTCATGACCGACGCGGTGGGTTGGCGCGGGGTATACGCCCTGTTTGCGCTGCTCTCGGCGATGGTTCTGCTTATCGGTCTGGCGTATCTGCCGGCGGCAGAACAAAGCCAGCCGCGGACACCTGACAACCTCGGCTTAACCCTGTTTACGCTGGCCCTGATGCTGTTTACTGCATCGCTTATGGTCATTCCGGCCCGCGGCTTTTTATCGCTGACCACGCTGGCCTTGTTCATCGCGTCGGCGGGACTGTTCGTGGCGTTTGCCGTGCGCTGCCAGAGGGTGAGCAACCCGGTGCTGGAACTCTCCCTGCTGCGCCATCCGCGTTTTGTCGGCGTACTGTTGCTGCCTGTCGCCACCTGCTGTTGCTACGTGGTCCTGCTGATTGTTGTTCCACTGCATTTTATGGGCGGAGAGGGGATGAGTGAGTCGCAGAGCGCGCTATATCTGATGGCGCTGACCGCGCCGATGCTGATTTTCCCATCCGTTGCGGCCCTGCTCACCCGCTGGTTTTCACCGGGGCGGGTATCCACGGGAGGGCTGATGATGGCCTCCGTCGGGTTGCTGTTGCTGGGCGATGCTTTTCACAGTAACCATCTTTCGCAATTGGTGCTGGCGCTGATCCTCTGTGGGGCGGGGGCGGCGCTTCCCTGGGGGCTGATGGACGGCCTGGCGATATCCGCTGTGCCGGTGGCGAAAGCCGGTATGGCGGCAGGCCTGTTCAACACCGTTCGCGTTGCCGGCGAGGGGATCGCCCTGGCGATAGTCTCCGCGGTATTAACGGCAAGCAATACCCTGACCCTGCAGAGTCGCGTTCACGGGTATGCCCCCGAGGTGATTCACCGCGCCGCAGGCTGGCTGGGAGCCGGCAATATGCCGCAGGCGGCTGCGCTTTTGCCTGACTTTTCCCTCCGGGCGCTGCGCGAGAGCTATGACTCTGCTTATACGCTGCTGTTTAGTGGGCTGGCGGTCGTCACCCTGCTGTGCGCCCTGATGGTCTGGCGGACGCTATGCCGGAAGGGGAGCGCTATCCAAACCCGCAACAGCGGATCCTGAGCCCCCTTGATAGCGCATTGGCGTCACGCTCCCGGCAACCGCCTTTCCCGGTCTGCTTAGCGAACCGGGACTGTCATTGTTTCGCTGGCGGAACTATGCTGATCAGGGCGGCCACATGCGCCGCTCCGGCAGCGGAAACAGTGACTCACAGGTGGCGGTATGGCGATTGATCCGGAACTGATTTACATCGAGATCCTGGAAACGGTGCTGATGGCCACCCTGGATCCCGATTTGTGGAAATCGGCATTGCAGAAACTGGCGTTCCTCACCGGCCATCAGTACGCGGCATTTCTGTTCTACGATAAAGGCAATGCGCATCTGTTGACCGATTCATTCCTGCTGGAGGAGAAGGTCTTCACTGCCTATCGCGACGTGTTTCTGGCCATCGATCCCGCCGAAAAAATATTGACCGCGTTACCGGTCGGGCAAATGTACCGAGACCGCGAGTATTTAGGCGATAAATTTATTGCCGGCAGCGTCTATTACAATGAGTTTCATCACCCCAACGATCTGAATAATCTTACCAGCGTCAAGCTATGCACCCTCAATGGCTATGCCACCTATCTGTCACTGATGACGGCCAATACGGCGGCTTATCCGCAGCCGGCGCAGTTTGAACTGTTCAGGCGCTTGATCCCGGCGTTAAAAACCGCCTGCCAGCTTCACGCCCGATTTGAACAGCTGCGAGACACCATAAAATACCAGAGCGCGGTGATGGACAACGGGATCTACCCGGTATGGCTGGTGGATCATGGCGGTAAAATTGTCTACGCCAGCTCGCATGCCGAACGCTACCTGCGCGCTAACACCCGCCTCTCCTGGTATAGCGGGGGCGATACGCTGTGCCTCAATACCGACAGCAAAAAACTGAAACGGGCTATCGAGCAGGCCACCCGGACGGCAGAGCCGCCGAGGGCAGGGGTGTGCTATACCGCCGGGCGTCAGCCGAAACCGATCCTCGTGATCCCGACGGCCCGCCTTGCCGGGGTCGCCTGCGTGATTATTCCCGAGCCGTTTTTCACCGGCAGCGCCTTGATGGAACTGTTTAACGTCAAGCCTGCCGAAAATGCGGTGGCGGAGTTGCTGGTGCGGGGCATGACGCCGGATGAATGCGCCTTACATCTGGGCGTATCTATCGCCACGATCAGAACTCACCTTAGCGCCCTGTACCGGAAAACCCACACCCGTAATCAGGCAGAACTACTGCTGATCATTCGTGCGATTCACGGCTGATTTATTTCATCCACTCATTCATATGGATGAGTGGATCTGTTATTACCGCCATTATAATCCTCCTAAAACGAATGAAGGATTTAATCGCTCTCTGAGCGGTCAGTCCGTATATCTAATTCCTGCTGGATGGGAGTGGTTAATATGTTTTTCTTCCGTGTGATAGCCATCGCAATTTTATTCCCTGCTTTAATATCCTGCACAACGCAAAAAGCCCTAAATGAAACCGGGAAGGAGATTGATAAAGGCCATTATGGTGTCGCGACATGGTATGTCGCAACCTTACCCGTTGTCATGCTTTATGACGTATTTACTCTCGGCGGTACCAGCGACCCGCAAACGGGATATAATACGGTCGCCAGCGTCGCGAATAAACAACCGGTGACTCAGTCAGCCCACAGTTCATCAGGTACGCGGCCTCAATCTACAATTCAAACCGCTGCAGGCGGTTTAGTTGCGACCGTCACAACGCCTCAAAACGTCGCCCTGAGAACAGCGTCTTCGCAAGGGCCGTCATCGGTTTCTTCGTCAGTCAAATCCTATCCTCCGGCTGATAATTGCCTTACCCGTGATTCGACGTCGAATTCACTGGCAGACTTCTGGATTAACCACTGTGGCTTTGCCGTTACCGTGATGTGGTTTGATGCGAATGATTGCCGTACGGGGTGTATGGATGGCGTGGGGGCGAATTCACGCCAGTCAATAACAAAAGGAAGGGCGGGAAGCGCTTATACTTCCGTGGCTTGTCCAAAACCTTCTACACCAAAAGGACCCGATGGCATTCATCAGTGGGCCAACGAAGGGCATCATCAATGTACTTCCTGAGTCGTGGATAGCAAGGCCAGAGATATTCTGGCCTTGCTATCCAGTCGAGCTTTTCGTCTCTATCGAATGGTCGACGACGTTAGCCGGAACCGAGCCAGCAAACATCGCGCGTAATCAGTCAGCAGAACGTCGCGCCGTCTGGATCGTCATCAGCGCGGCCACGATCAGCATCCCGGCGCTCAGGCAAAAGGTGCTCTCATAGCCCAGATGGTCGAATATAATACCGCCGACCGTTGCACCAAGGGCAATAGAAAACTGCACTGTGGCGACCATCAGTCCCCCGCCTGATTCGGTATCCGCTTTGCTGGCATGGGCGACCCAACTCCACCACCCCACCGGCGCTGCGGTGGAGAGTACGCCCCACAGGGCCAGCAGAATCGACACCGCAACAAGGTTTGTCGCCAGCGGGATCAGTAATAACGCAATCAGGGCCATCAGTAGCGGAATAATGATTAACGTTTTATAGAGCTGCTTTTTAATCACCAGTCCAATAGCCGTAGTCCCCGCGAGTCAGGAAATACCGATCGCTAATAATAGTAGCGAGATGGTCCTGGCATCGACCTGAGCGATCAGTTTGAGGTACGGGCGAATATAGGTGAATAAGGTAAATTGCCCCATAAAAAAAATACCGGCCGCGCCCATGCCAATCGCCACCGAACGATCGCCCAGTAGTCTGCGCAGACCGGAACCGCTAGCGGCCTGGTGCGCTCCCGCTTTCATTGAGGGAAGGCTTATCCATTGCCAGATAAAGGTTACCACGGCGATGGGCACCAGGCTCAGAAAGGCGCCACGCCAGCTGGTGACTGACGACAGATAGCTACCCAGCGGTGCGGCCACCACGGTGGCAAGCGCATTGCCGCCATTAAAAACGGCCAGAGCGCGCGGAACCTGACTAATATGGACCAGCCTGACCGCCGTGGCGACAGACATTGACCAGAAGCCGCCAATGACTACACCAATCAATGCGCGCCCTAGCATATAAATGCTGAAATTCGGCGCCATCGCTACAATTAAAGCCGAAATCCCCATCAACGCGGTCAGGAGTAACAGCAAATATTTGCGGTTCATTTTACCTGCCAATCTGCGAATACACAGGCTGGTTAAAACAGCACATATTCCTGAGATCGTCATTCCCTGACCCGCGGTACCTTCGGTGATCTCCAAATCCATAGCGATGGGGGAGAGCAGACTCACCGGCATAAATTCTGAAGCAATTAGCGTAAATACGCAGAGCGTGATGGAAAATACCCCCTCCAGTTGGAGGAGTGATTTTTATCATCATCATAAGCTGAATGTTTTCTGAGATCCATAATAGGGTTTATTACACCTTAACGTTTACGGCAGGCGTCACTCTGTATTGGTTGATCGCGAATGAAAGGGACCTTCCCGAAGCCCATTCGTATTCGCCATTAAAGCGCATTTTGCAAAATAACTTCGACAACATCAGGCGAATAGGTTTCGGCGATACCAAAGGCCCGGATATGCGATTTAACATTGTCGATAATTGAAGGTAATGCCTCGGCAGAAATATTCACCTCGGAAAGTCTCACCGGCGTGCCGATTTTCGTAAACCAGGATTCCAGTGCAGCAATACCTTCTTCCGCACTTTCCACGTTAAAAACTACCCGGGCGAAGCGGTTAAACTGGGCTTTATTTTGGGACTGGTACCATTTCATCCATGCAGGCATCACCACCGACATCCCGGCGCCATGAGGCACGTCGAACAGGGCAGACAACGAGTGCTCAATCGCATGGTTAGGATAACTATAATCTGCGGCGCCGGAGAAGGTTATCCCATTTTGCGCCAGCGTCGAAGCCCAGGCAAATTCGCCGCGTGCCGCAATATTTTGCGGATCGTTAATCAGTATATCCGTCGTTTCGATGACGGTTTTAATCAATGATTCAATCAGTCTGGACTGCAGCCTGGGCAGTACGGTGGCCGTAAAGTACACCTCGATCAAATGCGAAATAATGTCCGCTGCCGAGTAGACCAGGTATTCCCTCGGAACACCCGTCATCAACGCCGGGTTTAATACCGTCACCCGTGGATGAGTGGCATCGTTACCAATGGATAATTTTTCTTTTGTTTCTTCGTTAACCACCACGGCATACGGATTCATTTCGCTACCGGTGGCCGCGAGGGTCAGAATGGCATATATCGGCAGGGCGGAGATTAATTCCCCGTCGCCAGTGAACAATTCCCAGGCGTCGCCTGGATAGTCGACTCCCGCAGCAATCGCTTTCGCGCTGTCAAGAACCGAGCCGCCACCGATGCTGATAATCGCCTGTACCTTTTCCTTACGCGCCAACTCAACGGCGCTTCTGACCGATGAAATGACCGGGTTGCTGATAATACCGCCAAATTCACACCAGCTTATTCCCTGGGATACGAGACGGCGCGTGACCTTCTCGAACAGACCCTCATTTTTGATTCGCTGGCTGCCATAGCAAATCAGCACATGATGAATACCGTCTTTGGCGATATGGTCAGCAAGGGTATCTTCTTTATCGATGCCGAATTCAATACGTGTTGGATTATAAAAATTAAAATTATGCATATTCGCTCCTGTGTGCCGGCTTAATTCCGACACAGGTATTAAAATGGTTATCAATAAAAAGTTATTTCAGAGTGGCTTTAAAGAAATGGTCCAGTTTATCAAAGGGAATTCTTCCACTCTGGTTGTCATATAAGTCCACGTGGTTAGCGCCCGGAACAATGACCAGTTCTTTAGGCTGAGCCGCTTGCTGCTAGGCGGTTTCCGCAAAGTAACGCGAATGCGCTTTCTCACCGGTAATAATCAGTACCGGTCGTGGCGAGATTTCCTTAATATGATCCAGTTGCGCGAAATTCATAAACGGCATTGGGGTTGTCACTGACCATGACCCGGCGGAGTTAACCGACCGCGGGTTATACCCACGCCTGGTGCGATAATAATCGAAGAATTCTCGAGTAATGGGATCGGCATCCGCTTGCAGCGTTGCTGGCAGGATAGTTTTATCCCGGACCACGTTACCCGCTTTATCAAAGCTGACATTGTGGCTCTCATAAGCAGGCACGCCATTCTCGGCGTCTTTCCAGCGCTGCAGGCTCATGTTTTCCAGCACTTTGCTACGCTGTTCCGGGGTATAGCTGTCCTGGAAGCCTTTACCCCACAGGCGCGACATATCATACATCACCGAGGTGGCGACAGCCTTGATACGTTTATCCATTGCCGCCGCGCTAAGGTTCAGCCCGCCGTAGCCGCAGACGCCCAACAGGCCAATGCGTTGACGGTCAACGATATCCAGCAGACCCAGATAGTCGACGGCCGCCATGATATCTTCCGTGTTGATATCGGGTGAGGCGATATTACGCGGTTCGCCGCTGCTCTCGCCGGTATAGGAAGGATCAAAAGCCAGAGTAACAAAACCACGCCGGGCCATTTCCTGAGCATAGAGACCGGATGACTGCTCCTTTACGGCACCGAATGCCCCACTGACCGCCAGGGCAGGAAGCTTACCGGCCGGGTGATTTTTCGGCACATAGACATCGGCGACAAGGGTAATACCGTAGCGGTTTTTAAAGGTGACTTTTTGATGGTCGACGGCGCTGCTCAGCGGAAAGGTTTTATCCCAGATCTGAATGAGCTTAACATCCGTGTCGCCTTTCATAGGCAGCGCCAGGTCTGCGATGGCGGCATTGGAACCAAACAGCATCGCCATCCCAACGATCATTCCCGTGCGCAGCGTTCGATGAGAAAAAGTAGCCATAAATACTCCTGAATGGTGTAAAGGACAGGCCAGGATGTCCCGTTCGGTGTGAGTGTTGATGGCGCTTATAGTAGAGAACCAAAACCGTTCTGATTAGCAGGCAAAACCGCACTTCATTAATGTGTCCATGTTATAAATAGAATCCTTGAGACCGACCAGACGCAGGAGGCAGGGTGGATATTTTTCGTCGTGAGGATTTGCATCATCTCTATCTTTTTTATCATGTGGCTAAAGAGGGGGGATTTACCCGTGCCGCGGCCAGGCTGGGGCTTGCCCAGTCGAGTATCAGCCGCAGCATCAGCATGCTGGAGAAAAGTATTAATCTGCAGTTACTGGTGAGAAGTACCCGCAAGGTCGCGCTCACCTCAGCCGGGGAAAAACTACTGCGTTCGCTCGATCAGGGGTTCGGTCAACTGGAAAATGGCTGGATGCTGCTGAATCAGCTTCGGGAGAAACCTGCAGGAACCGTGCGCATTAACGGCAGCAGGCAGGCCATCGAGCAAGTGTTGCTACCGCGACTGCAGTCGTTACGGGATGCATACCCAGATATCGCGCTGGAGCTTATTGAAAATAATACCTTTGTTGACATTGTGAAGGAGCGATATGATGCCGGGGTTCGCTACGGCAGCATGGTCAACGAGGATATGGTTTCCGTGCGTATTGGCCCCGATGTGCCGATGCGGGTTGTCGGTAGCCCCAATTTTCTTCGCCAGCATGGGATCCCCGCACATCCCCGCGAACTCGATAAGTATCCCTGTATTGGCTACCGCATGTCCGACGGTTCACCATGGGGATGGGAGATGCATGATGGCGATCGGTTATATCGACATAACCCCGCCGGAGGATGGGTGTTCAGCGATGCCGGCACAGTCATTAAAGCCGCGACGCTGGGAGTGGGGCTGGCCTATGAAGCGGCGGATCTGATGCAGGACGAACTGGCAAGCGGTCGGCTGATACCGGTTCTGGAGAATTACAGTCACACCTTTCCTGGGTTTCATATCTATTATCCGCACCGGAACGTGTCCAGTGCGCTGCGAGTGATTATCGACATTCTGAGGGACTATCCCGGAGCGGACAGCCGCGCTATCAGAACGGGCTGATCCCTTGCGGACCCGTCGCGAACCGTGGTGCCGGCAGGACATGGCTCCCGCCGCTGGTTTTTCAGGATATCAGCGGTAGCCAACTGCCTGACGATCAGCGTCAGCTAATAGCACGCCTCTCCGGGTAAAGGTAGTCCTGGCGGGGCAGGGTGAGAAGGAGATGCTCGCCGCCGGGAAGCGGTTTACCTGTTCCGCGCATCAATTTTAATGACCTCAATCATTAGCAGGGAGTGAAGGATGAAGTTAAAGATTACTATCAATGATAACGTGCTCACCGCGACCCTGAACGGTAGTCAGGCCAGCCGCGAATTCGCTGGATTGTTACCTTTAACGTTGCAGCTCAGCGACTATGCAGGAGAGGAAAAGATAGGCGATTTACCCGCCCGGCTGTCGACGGCGGATTCGCCTGTAGGGTCAGCAGCCAGCAAGGGCGATATCATGGTCTTTTTACCCTGGGGCAATCTGGCCATTTTTTATCAGGCTCATGGTTACGTTGACGGGCTCATCCCTCTGGGGAGGCTGGATGAACCTGACGCATTACCTCTGCAGCCTTCATCATACCCGGCACGATTCGAATTAGCCGCAGCAGCATCGCTCGGGAGCGATTAGCAAGCCGTTACGGCGACGGACAGAACGGCATCATTCGCCACGAGGACGTTCCCCGAGGGGAACGTCACGGGATAAGTTTCAGGAATGATGGTCGCGCAGGAAAACGGTCAGCACATCTTTCGGCGGCACGCCGCCGCATTCGCCAATCATCCAGCCTACCGCGCCGCGGTGATAGGCGCCGTGAAAGAGCATGTGGTTCAACATCTCCATCGCGGTCATATTGCCGTCGCCGCCGTCGACAAATTTGAAGGCGATACGTTCGTGGAAATCGGCGGGGGTCATGGCGCTGACGTAGTGAATGTATTCGTCCGTACAGGCGGTCATTGCCGTTTCCAGCGCATCAATGGTTGGCGTCTCGGGGGTATTCAGCGCGGTGTAACCGTGCGTCCTGCCGCGCAGATTCGCCCGGAAAATCATGTCAACGACATGGATATGGTTCATCAGCCTGAGGGTCAGGTGACGCTTTTCGCCATGTATTGTTCCGTCTATCGTGCGGATCGCCTGTAAGGTGGCAAGGTCAATCCAGCGCTTGTACTTCAACAGCGTCACTACAGTGTCTTTGTCCATAGTCGGTCCCGGGTTGGTTGAGCCATTATCTTAGCGATGATGCCAGCGAGTTGTCACTCTCCAGCGCCAGGCACAAAAAAGCCTCGCCGGGGCGAGGCTTTTCAATAAGCAGGTGAGTTAGTCAAACACACCGTTAATCACGGCGGTGACGATGGCGGTGCTCAGCGCTACCAGCACCAGGTCATCGCCGACCGCCCGCCATTCATAGCCCGGATAATAGGGCAGGTCGTTAATCATAGAAGCTGGCAGAGTCTTTTTCGCGATACCCGGAGGGAGCGGTTTGCCGCGGGCAACATTTTTGGCGATACCCGGAGGCAGCGCCTGATAGCCGACCAGACCGTAGTTCACGGCCAGGGAGCGCGCCCGTGAGAAGCTAATATCGCTGTCGACGTGGTCGGGCTTGCCGTAGTTTTTGCGGTTGCCATGATCGGCGGTGGACTGACCTTTATTTTGTCCTTTATTACCATGGTCGCCGCTGTTACCGCTGTTACCATGATTGCCGCTATTGCCATGGTTACCACTGTTCCCGTGATTACCTCCGCCATTGCCATTACCGTTACCCGGGTTGGCATAGGCCGGTGCCGCCATGACGGCGAGAGAAATAACCGCCGCCAGTGCTGTTTTAATAGTGCGACGCTTAAGCATGATCTTGCTTCCTTAATGTGGAGTACACGCTTAAAAAATAAGATAACGCTATGCCTCAGGCAATCTCATAGAGTCTTATTTTTTTCCGGGATTTCACGGGAAGGTCATTAAGGGATAGCGGGACGCGAACGAGCAATTCCATTGCTGCGTTTTGACAGACGGGCGACCGCGCCCCGCTAAATTTGTCGCCGGCAGGATCGCTCCCGGGCGTGTCGCAAAAAAATGCCCGAAGCCATCGGGCAAAAATGAACAAAAATATTACGCTTCATTCATAACGCGTCTCACAAGACGGAGCGGATAGTAAATCCTGGCGCCGCTGCGCACAATCGACCGGTTGTTTAGAAATAAATAACCCCCGTCGGCCGCGCTCAGGACGCGACCCAATGGCAGGCCACTCGATGGCCAGGGGCCACCTCGCGCAGCGCCGGAGCTTCTCTGCGGCACAGATCGCCGGCCTGCGGGCAGCGAGATGAAAAGCGGCAGCCGGCGGGAGGATTGATCGGATCCGGGATCTCGCCTTGCACCAGCGCCTGCGGTTCGCTGTGCGGGTCGAGGGTCGGCACCGCGGCTAGCAGAGCGCGGGTGTAGGGATGGAGGGAGCGGCTGAACAGCGCATCGCGGCTGGCGCTTTCCACCAGTTGCCCGAGATACATCACCGCCACATCGTCACATAAATGCTCCACCACCCCGAGGTCGTGGGAGATAAACAGAAACGTGACGCCGCGGTCGTCGCGCAGGTCGGAAAACAAATTGATGATCTGCGCCTGAATCGACACATCGAGGGCCGAGATGGGCTCATCGGCGACGATAAAATCCGGGTTGAGGATCAGCGCCCGGGCAATACCGATCCGCTGGCGCTGGCCGCCCGAAAACTGATGCGGAAAGCGGGCGTAGTGTTCCGGCGCCAGGCCGCAGATCTTCATCACGTCGATCACCCGGTCATAGAGCTCATCGCGGGTGCAGAGCTTGTGCTGCAGCATGGCTTCGCCTATCGCCTCGCCAATACGCAGCCGCGGGTTCAGCGAGCTGTAGGGATCCTGAAATACCAGCTGCATCCTCGGCCGTATGGCGCGCAGGGCGGGCCCGGGCAGGTCGGCCAGCTCCTGACCGTGAAATTTCACGCTGCCGGCGCTCTTCTCGTACAGGCCAAGCAGGGTTCGGCCGACGGTGGTTTTGCCGCTGCCGGACTCGCCCACCAGGCCAAAAATAGTGCCCGGACGGATGTTAAAGCTGACGCCGTCCACCGCGCGAAGCTCGCCGGTCTGCTGGCCAAAGAGGCCGTCGCGCAGCGGAAAATACTTCTTCAATCCATCCACTTCAATAACATAGCGATCGCTCATGCTGTCGCCTCCGCAAATTCGCTATAAAAGCAGGCGGCCCGCTGGCGCTCGCCGAGCAGCGGCGGAATCGCCTCCCGGCAGCGCGGCGTCGCCCGTTCGCAGCGCCCGGCAAAAGCGCAGCCCGCCGGCAGGGCGGCCAGATCCGGTACCTGACCGGGAATCGAGTACAGTCGCCGACGCCGCTCGCCCGGCACCGGGCGGGAGGCGATGAGCCCACGCGTATAAGGGTGCTGCGGATGGCGTAGCACCTCCGCCGTGGCGCCCTGTTCCACGATCCTTCCGGCATACATCACCACCACCTGTTCGGCCATCTGCGCGATCACCCCCAGGTCGTGGGTAATCAGCATCATCGCCATCTGGCTGGCCCGCGCCCGATCCCGCAGCAGGCGCAGGATTTGCGCCTGCACGGTGACGTCCAGCGCGGTGGTCGGTTCGTCGGCAATCAGCAGTTTGGGCTGACAGCTCAGCGCCATGGCGATCATCACCCGCTGCAGCATGCCGCCGGATAGCTGGTGGGGGTAGCTGGCCATCAGGCTGTCGCCGCGCGCCAGGCCGACCTCGCTTAGCAGCCGGGTAGCCAGCTGCCAGGCGGCTTTCGGCGTGGCGCCGAGGTGGCGGATCGCTGGTTCGCATAGCTGTTCGCCGATGGTCAACACCGGGTTCAGGGCCGACATCGGTTCCTGAAAGATCATGGCCAGCTGGTGGCCGCGCAGGTCGGCCATCTGTCTGGGGTTCAGCCGCAGCAGATCGCGGTCCGCGAAACGAATTTCGCCGCCGTCGATGCGCGCTGCCTGCGACGGCAGGAGGCCCATCAGCGCCATGGCGGTGACGCTTTTGCCGCAGCCGGACTCGCCCACCACGCCAACGGTTTGCCCGGCCTGAATCGTGAAAGAGACGTCCTGCACCGCGCGCACGCGATGACGTTCGCCAGCGAAAGAGACGGAGAGATGATTAAAAGAGACTAACGGTAGGGTCATTTCAGCCTCGGTTTCATATTGGGATCCATGGCGTCGCGCAGGCCATCGCCCAGCACGTTAATGGCGATCACGGTGAGAAAGATGGCGATCCCAGGCGGCATCCACAGCCAGGGACGGCGCTGGAAATCGATCAGGCTATTGGCGGCATCCATCATATTGCCCCACGACGGCGTTGGCGGCACCACGCCGAGGCCGAGATAGCTCAGCGCGGATTCGCTGAGAATGGCGTTGGCGACAGCCATGGTCGCCATCACCACCAGAATCGGAATGGTATTCGGCAGCAGGTGGCCAAACAGCCGGCGACGCGCCGACAGGCCCAGTACTTGGGTGGCCAGCATAAAATCGCGTTCGCGCAGGGAGAGACATTGCCCGCGCACCAGCCGCGCCAGTCGGGGCCACTCCAGTAGGCTGAGCATTACCACCACCATATAGATGCGCGAGTCCGGGGAAAAATCGAGCTCGGAAAGCATCGCCCCGGCAACAATCAACAGCGGCAATCCAGGGATGGTCATCACCAGGTCGGCCACGCGCATGATCACTCTGTCGGTTAACCCACCGACATAACCCGAGAGGGCGCCGAGCAGATAGCCGAGGAATACCGACATCACCATGGTCAGCAGGCCGATAATCAGCGAGATGCGCCCGGCCAGCAGCAGGCGGGTGTAGACATCGCGACCAAGGAAATCGGTCCCCAGCCAGTGTTCCGCCCCGGGCGGTTGGTTGATGCTCAGGGCGTCGGTGGCATCATCTTTCCACGGCGACCAGACGGGCCCCAGCACGCACCACACCGCCATTACGGCCAGCAGGATCAGGCAGAACATGGCCAGCCGGTTACGGCGCAGCTGTCGCCATCCCTGGCGCCAGGGAGAGGGGGTAATGTGCGCCAGCGCCGGGATAGCCGCCTGCCGCTGGCGGCGACGGGAAGCAAAGTAAGACAGGATCATCATGACCTCACCCGAATACGTGGATCGGCCCAGGCGTACAGCACGTCGGCGAGCAAATTACCGACTATCGTCAGCACCGCCAGAAACAGAGTAAACCCCATCAGCACCGGATAGTCGCGGGCGGCCAGCGAGTCGATATGGATGTGGCCTGCCCCCGGCCAGTTGAATACCTTTTCGGTAATGATCGCCCCGGAGAACAGCCCCGGCAGCTCAAAGCCCAGCAGGGTGATGATCGGCAGCAGGGCGTTGCGCAACGCATGTTTAAGGATCACCGTGCGCTCATGTAATCCCTTGGCGCGGGCGGTACGGATAAAATCCATTTTCACCACGTCGAGCATACTGGCGCGCACATAGCGCGTCAGGCTGCCCGCCTGCAGCATCACCAGCGCCAGCACCGGCAGCGCCAGGTGGGCAGCCACTTGCAGCACATACTGCCAGCCGCTTTCGTCGCTGCCGGTATTGGTCATCCCGCCTACCGGCAGCCAGTGGAGATCGACGGCAAACCATTTAATCAGCAACAGGCAGAGGAAAAAGGTGGGGAATGACATGGCGGCAAACACCGCAACGCTCACCAGATGATCAAACCAGGAGCCAGGTCGCAGGGCCGACACCACGCCGACCGCCAGGCCAATGCCCCAGTAAAAGACCAGCGCGACGCTGGCCAGCAGAAAAGAGTTCCAGATGTACTGATTGAGCAGTTGGCTGACCGGGATCTGATACTGCAGCGAAAAACCTAAATCGCCGCGCAGAAGCTGTCCCAGCCAGTGGAGATAGCGGGTGAACAGCGGCTGGTCGAGGCCATAGATCGCCTTCAGCTCCGCAGCGCGGGCGGCGGTCAGGGTAATATTGCCATCGATAAAGTCGCCGGGGGTTTTGGCAAACAGCATAAAAATAATGAACGAGGCCAGCAGTAGCATCGGCAGCGTTTGCAGCAGGCGCCTCAGGATGAAATTTTTCATGACGATCTCGCATCAGCCGCCGGTTAACCCGGCGGCCAGGGGATTTACTTAACGATTTTCACATCCGGCAGGCTGCCGGTCAGGCCGTTGTAGATATCCGGTTTAAAGCCGGTGACGCGGGCGCTGCTGGCGGAAAGGATGTTGCGATAGCCGAGCAGGATCACCGGCGGATCGTCGGCCAGCACTTTATACAGCTGGTGATAGATCGGCTTGCGCTTTTCGATGTCGAGCACCGCGTTGCCGGCGTTAATCAGCTTATCGACCTCCGCGTTGTGGTAGCCGGACTCTTTAGCTTCGCTGCTGTAGAAATCCCATACCCCGTCGTGCGGGTCGTTGAGAGTGCTGGTGCTGAACGAGGCGAGATCGTAATTTCCGGCTTTGCGCTGCGCCATCAGAGCGTTGAAATCCACCACCTGCGGCTTAAGCAGCACGCCGATCTGCCGCCAGTTCTCTTTGGCGATGGGGATCAACGCATCGTTGAGCACCTTCTTGCTCACCAGCAGGGTTAGCTCCAGGCGCAGGCCCTCTTTGACGCGGATACCGTCGGCGCCAGCTTTCCAGCCGGCCTCATCCAGCAGCTTTTTCGCCTGCGCCGGATCGTAATGGTAAGGATTGACGCCTTCTGCGTTAAAGGCCCAGGAGATCGGGGCGATCGGCTCGATGGCGACTTTGCCGTACCCCTGATAGACCACGTCGATCAGCTTCTGCCGGTCCAGGCCGTAAATCAGCGCCTGGCGTACCCGCTTATCCTGCAGCGCCGGACGATGAACGTTGAATTCCACCTGGCTGTAGTCGCTGGAGCCGTAAAGATTAATGTTGGCGAAGCCGAGCATCTTCAGCTGTTCGATATCGTCAGGACGCGAGGTAAAGGCGTCGTAGTCGGTCTCCCCGGTCTGGAACAACTGGAAGTTGGTCGACGGATTGGTCACGCGATAGATAAAGCGCGGCGTTGGCGGCGTCCCACGGTAAAAATGGCTATTGGCATGGAAACGAATTTCCTGACCGGGAATATAGGTATCGTACACGTAAGGGCCGTTGCCCAGCGGCTTGCCGTGCAGTGAGCGCAGATAGTCGAGATGTCCCCGTTGATATCCTTTGCCGTACCAGGCTTTCGACAGCACTGGCCCGCCAATTTTGGCCAGCGTGGTGGCGCCTGGCTGGGTGGTGGTCACCTGAAGAGTGAGCGGGTCGATGACTTTCAGGCCGCTGACGCTGTCAGCCTTGCCGGCTTTGTATTCTGCGCCGCCAGCGATATTGGCCAGGGTGATGTCGGTATCGCCATCATATTTGGGGTCGAGCAGGACCGTCAGGGTAAAGGCGACATCTTCCGCCGTCAGCGGTGAACCATCGCTGAAGGTCAGACCAGGGCGCAATTTAATGGTATAGACTTTACTGTCCGGGCTGACCGTCCAGCTCTCCGCCAGCCCCGGGACCAGCTTGCCCTGGCTGTCCCAGTCGATCAGGCGTGAAAAAATGACGTTCGTGACGTTCTCATCCCAGCCGTTGACGAAAAAGTAGGGGTTAAAGATCCCCTGCGGCTCGGAGATCCCGGCCACCACCGTGTCTTTACGCAGCTTGGCGCTGGCCGGGATCTGACTGGCGTCAGTGGCCGGGGTGATGCCTTCTTTCAGGAGACCCTCAGCAAAGACAGCAGAAGAAAATGCTACCACGCCGCCGAGCAGGGCCACTTTTAGCGCCAGGGCGAAGCGGGTTTTTTGGGTTTTTAATCCTTGTTGTAATCTGGACAAAAGTGCTACCTCATCAAGTGATTGCGTGGTGATTTACAATTCATGACGAAAGATAAGAGGCGCACTTCGCCCTGTCTAACACTGAAACGTTATGATTTATAACCAATTATCCTTAGCAAAGGATCGGAAATATAATTCCATTCTATGGCTATGGCGCAGTGGTTTCCGCTGCCTGAAGAGGGTGGGTCAAAATGCTGTCCGCGACCCAGCCATCCTGCACCAGCGCGCTGGCGGCCAGCGGCCCGCTCAGCCGGACCTGCAGCTGGCCGATGACCCGGCCCTGGATACGCTCGCAGTTGCTGTACAGCAGGCGGGCGTCGCCCCCCAGCAGGCTGGCGATATGCTGCAGATTGGGTTCGCGACCGCTGCTGCCGTCAAACCGTAAGGTCACGATCTGCTCGCCGTCGCGCAGCGATGGCCCGGCCTCCGGGCGATCGGGGTGCTGCAGGCCGAGCATAGCGCGCGTCACCGGATGCTGCGGGTTGCCAAACACGCGCCAGACCTCCCCCTGTTCGACAATGCGTCCGCCTTCGAGCACGCTGACCCGATCGCAGAGGGTGCGAATAACCTCCATTTCGTGAGTGATCAGCACGATAGTCAGCCCCAGGCGCTGGTTAATCTCCTTCAGCAGGGTTAACACCGACAAGGTGTTTTCCGGATCCAGCGCCGAAGTTGCCTCATCGCACAGCAGAATTTCCGGTTGAGTGACCAGCGCCCGGGCGATGCCGGTTCGCTGTTTCTGGCCGCCGGAAAGGCGGGCAGGGTAGCTGTCGCGCAGGGCGCTGAGGCCCACCAGCTCAAGCATTTCCGTAACCCGCCGCTGACGTTCGCCGGCCGGGATGCCAGCCATCTTCAGCGGCAGCGCAATATTCTGCGCCACGGTTTTGGTGGCCATCAGGTTAAAGTGCTGAAAAATCATCGCCACCCGCCGACGCAGGTCGCGCAGCTGGCGCGGGGAGTAGCGAACGGTCGACTCGCCGTGGATGAACATCTCGCCGCTATCGGCACTTTCCAGGCGATTAAACAGGCGCAGCAGGGTGGATTTTCCGGCGCCGCTGCGGCCGATGATGCCGAAAATTTCGCCCTGACGGATGGTCAGGTCAATGTCCTGTAGCGCCTGCACGCCGTTAGGATAGGCTTTGCTGATACCAGCAAACTCAATATGGATCGGTGGGGCGGGGATATGCGTCACGATGATGCGCTCCGTTTGCCCGGGCAGCGGCTGTCGCCGCTGCCCGCGGTGATTAAAATCCGGGTAAAATTTTGCCCTGATAACGCGTCAGAATGAACTGACGAACGGCGTCCGAATGCAGCGCTTGCGCCAGTTTCTGAATGCCCGGGTCCTGAATATTGTCCGGACGCGCCACCAGATATTCGACGTACAGATCGCTGCCTTTTTCCACCAGCAACGCTTTATCGGTGTCGATACCGGCCTCCAGCGCATAGTTGGCAAAGATAAAGGCGAGGTCGACCTGCTTCACCGCCCGCGCCAGCATGGCGCCCTCCAGTTCGCGGATTTTAAAGTGATGCGGGTTGCTGGTGATGTCCTTCGTTGCCGATTGCGGATTGTGCGGATCCTTGAGGGTAATCAGCCCGGCGTTGCTTAACATCACCAGCGCGCGTCCGGTGTTCACCGGATCGTTAGGAATGGCGATCGTCGCCCCGTCAGGCACCGCGGTGAGACTCGTGTATTTGCTGGAGTAGGCGCCGAAAGGTTCGATATGCACCCCGATCACCGGAATAAGGTTGGTATGCCGGGTCTGGTTGTAGTTATCGAGAAACGGACGGTACTGGTAGTAGTTAGCGTCGAGGTGTTTCTCCGCCAGCTGCTGATTGGGCTGTATAAAATCGTTAAATACTTTGATCTGTAAATCGACGCCTTCCTTTGCCAACACGGGCTTCACAAACCCCAGGATTTCCGCATGCGGTACCGGCGTGGCGCCGACGATCAGCGTCTCGTTAGCCATTGCTGTAGTGGAGAAGAGGGCCAGAAGTCCGGCGGCGATAATGGATTTTTTCATGATAATGATTCCTGAAACCTGGAAAGGTAAGTTATTTGCGGCTGACGTAGCGCACCAGGCGGTCGCCGCTCATTTGCAGAAGCTGTACCAGCGCAATCAGCATCAGGACGGTGACCACCATCACGTCAGTCTGAAAGCGCTGATAACCAAAACGAATGGCCAGATCGCCCAGCCCACCGCCGCCAATCACCCCCGCCATCGAGGTGTAGTCGACCAGCAAAATGGCCGTCACGGTCACAGCGGCGATCAGCCCGGCCCGCGACTCCGGTAACAGCGTGTGCCAGATAAGCTGCCAGGTGCTGCCGCCCATCGACCAGCTGGCCTCCACCAGGCCGTGCTCCACCTCGCGCAGAGCGGTTTCCACCAGCCTGGCGAAGAACGGGGCGCAGCCGGCGACCAGCGGCGGAATGGTTCCTTCCACCCCCAGCGAGGTGCCGGTCAGCAACGTGGTCAACGGGATCATGACAATGAGTAAAATGATGAACGGCAGGGAGCGCAGCACGTTGACGCACAATGACAACAGGCGGTAAAGACGCGGGGCGTACAGCAAACGCGGCTCGCCGGTGAGATAGAGTACGATCCCCAGCGGAAGGCCCAGCAGCACGGTCCAGCCCAGCGACCAGGCCAGCATGGTGAGGGTATCGAGGGCGGCCTGGGCCACATCGCTCCAGTCGATTTGTGCGAAAAATGCCAGCAGACTCGTCATATCAGTTCCAGTCGTGTCGTTGCGGACGAATACCGTTCAGCACCCAGTTTCCGAGCAGCTGATACTTCCAGCGTACCGGGTCGTGCAGGGTGTGCACCCGGGCATTGCGCCAGTGGCGGTCGAGGTTGAGCGACTCACCGGTAGCCCGCGTGCCCCCCAGCTCAAACAGGCGGCTGGCGGCCTCCAGCGCCACTTCAGTGGTCCAGATTTTGGCGCGGGCGACGGCCAGCGATGCCTCGGCGACATGTTCCTCACTGAGGTCATTTTTATAGCGGTCGAGCACCCGTCCGGCCCGCTCCAGCAGCGCGTCGGCAGCGGCAAGACGGCTATCCAGCTGACCGATATGGTAGATAGTCAGCGGGTCGTCACTGGCCCGCGCCACACCGGCGTCGATCCACGGTCGGGCGCTGTTGCGCACGAACGCCACGGTATCGTCCAGCGCCGCGCGGGCGATACCGGCGTCTATCGCCGCGGTGGTCAACTGGGCAAAGGGGCCGGCAAGGGTCGGGCTGGCGTAGGACTTCCACGTTGGGAAAAGGTGGAAGGGATTGACCGGAAGATTATCGGCCAGTACGGTGCCGCTGGCGGTAGTTCGCTGACCGAGGCACGCCCAGTCATCGACCACCGTCAGCCCCGGGCTGTTCTGTGGCACAAAGGCGAGCTGGGCGCGATCGTCAGCATCCAGCGCCAGAATGCCAATCCAGTGGGCATACAGTGATCCGGTGCAATAGCCTTTACGGCCAGTGATCCGCAGCCCCTCGGCGCCTTGCACGATACGGGTACGAATATCGAGGACCGTTTTCCCCCCGGTTTCCGACAGGGCATTGGCGAAGCGATAGCCTTGCAGTACCTGGGCGAAAAAGAACGCCTGCTGGTCGTCGCTGCCCTGCAGACGAATATCTTCCAGCAGGCAATAGTGGTTCTGGGGAATCTGACCTAACGATGGATCGGCCGCGGAAAGAATGGCAATGACCTGCGCCAGGGTCGCGGCCGAGACCTCGGCGCCGCCAAAGCGGCGCGGCACCGTAATACCCCACAGCCCGCTGTTGGAGTAGGTATTGACGATCTCCACCGGGACGATACCCGTGCGGTCGCGCTCGGCGGCGCCGGGTTTGAGCACGGCGGCGATCTCATCGGCGATGGCGAGGGCTTCCGCATCGCTGGCAATAATATGCGCCTGCGGCGAGGACTGGGTGTAAGGCAGAGCGGGTGAACTGGCTGACATCATCTTCTCTCTTATTCAGTGAATAGCTTATGCGTAAATTGGATAAATAAATTATTCATAATGCCCATGGGTTATATGTATGAGTAAGCAAAACACGTGCCAGCGAGAGAGGAAGGCAGGTTGGCGATATCTAGCGGGGTGGCTATGTCTGCTGACGGAGCGGACTGCTGCAAATGCAGCGCGCTTTTGCGCTGCCTGTTGCAAAGGCGACAGTTAGGGAAAAGCGACCTCCGGACAGAGGGAAGGCTGCCCGGCGGTGAGTGTGGCGAGTTCTCAGCGATCCTTCGCCGTAGGGGGAAGCAGTGAGGGGGCGGTCGCGGTTAGCGGCTGCCAGAGCCGCTCGGGGTCACGAAACCCCGCTTCGACGAGGGCATAAAAGCGGCTGGCATGGAGACCATCGACGAAGGCATGGTTAAATCGCCCGGCCACCGGGATCACGCCGTTCTGCAGTTTCCCCCAGGTGAGCGCCGGAACCGCGGCGCCCACCGCGTATTCCGCATGGGTCATCGAGGTAAAGTGGAGCCACGGCAGACAGCTGGCGCAGATAAAATGTTCGCCATCGACGATGAGCGGCGCCGGCGATGTCTCTCTTGCCGCGACGATCTTCGGCGTTGCCGCGGCGCTGAAGGCGGTGAACTCGGCAGCGTTGTCGCACCATACCTGGCGGAAGCCCTCCTCGACGGTCATCACCGGCGTCATGACCGCCAGGCTGTGATATTCAATCACCTCGCCATCGCGCACACGCTGTCGGAGCTGCGGCACCCCGTTGGCCGCGCGCAGCAGGGCATAGAGCGCGAGCTGAAAAAATGAGACCCGCCGGTCCTTCGCACATTCGTACAGGCGCTGCGCCTCTATCGGAACGCAGAGATTAAAGCTGGGGTTGGCAAATTGTCGGTAAAAGGTGAAATGGTCCCGGCGGGGCCAGGCCGCGGTGTCGATGATCCGGTAACGTGCCATGGATGCCTCCTTATAGCTGGCGGTCTACTGACTATGCGACGATTTCAATCAGGTTGCCATCGGGATCGGCGATCACCGCCTCATAATAGCCGTCGCCGGTGGTGCGCGGGGGTGAAACCAGTATTCCCGCCGCTCCAGCGCGTTGGGCAAGGGCATCGACCTGTTCTGCGCCGCCCACCGAGAGGGCCAGATGCGCCCAGCCGGTATGGTTATTATCCGCGCTGGCCTGCTGCAGGCCAGGCTTGGTCATCAGCTCGATCACTACTTCGTCGTCGATGGTGACAAAATAGGAGGCAAATCCGGGGTTGGTCTGGCTGAGGTATTTTTCATTAATACTGGCGGCAAAGAACTCGACCCAGAAGCGGGCCTGAGCCTCAAGCTGTTGGGTCCACAGAGCGAAATGGGCAATTTTCATGGTAAACCTCCGGGCAGGAACATTGACAATCACAGCAGGGCAGACGATCATGCTTACTGTTGCTCGTTTATGATTATTTAAGGAGTTGCTTTGCTCGATTATGCTGCTTTTCCCCAACAGCGACAAGCGCTGATTTGCCAGATCCTGCAGGAAAACGGCAGGGTGGTGTGTGCGGATCTGGCGGCGCGTCTTCAGGTGTCTGAGCATACTATCCGCCGCGATCTGCATGAGCTTAGCCGCGAAGGCGTCTGTAAAAAAGTCTACGGCGGGGCGGTGTTGAGCCTGCCGGAAGCGGGAGACTACAGTGAACGGAAAGATAAAAACCGAGCAACAAAACTCAGGATCGCGCAGCAGTGCGCCCGGCTGGTGAAACCCGGCGGCACTATTTTCATTGATACCGGCACCACCAATCTGGCGATGGCCGAGGCGCTGCCCGCCGAGCTTGCGCTGACAGTGGTGACGAACTCTCCGGAGATCGCCGCGGTGCTGGTGAAAAAGCCGCTCTACGACGTGGTGATGCTCGGCGGTCAGGTGCAGCGGGCGAGCGGGGGCTGCGTTGGGGCCGCGGCGGTGGCTCAGGTGCAGGGGATGTTATTCGACCAGGGGTTTATCGGCGGCTGCGCCATGGCGCCAGAGTCAGGCCTGACCGGCTTTGACTATGCCGACTGTGAGTTTAAGAAAGCGGTGATTAAGCAGTGCAGCGAAATTATCATCGGCCTGACCTCGGATAAAATTCCGGCGGTGGCGCGGTTCGTGGTGGCCGCGAGCAGCGATATCGATGTGCTGGTGGTGGAGGAGAATATTAGTCGCGAATATCGCGTTGCCTTTCAGCAACACGATATCCGTATCCATACCGTGTAGCCGCTAGCGGGTGAGTGAGGTCGCGATAAGCCGCAGGCCCAGCGCCCCCAGCACCGTCGCGGTGGCGATATCGATTCGCCGCTTCAACCGCAGGTAGACCCGACGCGGGCGATCGGCGGAGAGCACCAGCGCCACCAGCGAATACCAGCTGACGTCAATCAGAAAACTCATCAGCGGCACGATGTAATAGAACGCGGTGGGGATCTGCGTCGGCAGCAGGGCGGTAAAAATCGAGGCAAACACCAGCGCGGTTTTGGGATTGCTCAGCTGGGTATACAGCCCGTCGCGGAAGGTCTTCAGCAACGAACGGTTACCGGCCATACCGTTGGCGGAGAAATCCATCGGCTGCGCCGAACCGCGGAAAATCTTATAGCCCAGCCATAACAGGTAGAGCCCGCCCGCTACTTTCAAGCCAATAAACAGCTCCGGCACCGCGGTGAGCACCTTCTGCAGGCCCAGCATCGCCATAATAGAAAAAATGGCGGCGCCGGCGCCGGTGCCGAGGGCGGTCACCAGACCGTGCAGGCGCGAGCGGGCGACCGCATTGCGCGCGACAAAAATAAAGCTCGGGCCGGGACTGATCACGCCCATGATCAGCACCGCGGCAATGGCCATCAGGCTGGATAAGAACATAGCAACTCCTGGTGTGTTCGCCGCCGTCAGGCGGTCGGCAACGTGGGGACGGTACGAGCAGACAGAGTAGCAAACTGGCTCAGGAAAGCACGTGAAAACCCTGTGGAATAGGCGAGGCTGAATGGGCATCCGCGGCGCGCGTTTTCTGCGCAACTGTTTGAATAACGATTCCCATTCTTGTCAGCAATGGTAAACTGAATAACTGTGATCTTTGTCATACCGTAATAACTACAGAGAAGAGACACTGCTATGCAACATATCATTGAGGGCTTCCTCAACTTCCAGAAAGAGATCTTCCCCCAGCGTAAAGAGCTCTTCCGCAGCCTGGCTTCCAGCCAGAATCCCAAAGCGCTTTTCATCTCCTGCTCTGACAGCCGTCTGGTGCCGGAACTGGTTACCCAGCAGGAGCCGGGACAGCTCTTTGTTATTCGTAATGCCGGGAATATCGTGCCGTCTTTCGGGCCGGAGCCGGGCGGTGTATCCGCGACCATTGAGTATGCCGTGGTTGCGCTGGGCGTGACTGATATCGTGATCTGCGGCCACTCAAACTGCGGGGCGATGAAAGCGATCGCCACCTGCCAGTGCCTGGAGCCGATGCCGGCGGTGTCTCACTGGCTGCGCTACGCTGATGCTGCGAAAGCGGTGGTGGAAAAGAAAACCTGGGCCAGCGAAACCGATAAGGTCAACGGCATGGTGCAGGAAAACGTCATCGCTCAGCTGAACAACATCAAAACCCACCCGTCGGTGGCCGTCGGCCTGCGCGACCATACCCTGCGCCTGCACGGCTGGTTCTACGACATTGAAAGCGGCGAGATTCAGGCGCTGGATAAAAACACGAAATCCTTTGTTTCGCTGTCGGACAATCCGGACGTCTTTTTCGAATAAAGCCGTTCCCAGGGCACGGAGGCCCTGTTCATCTCATCTCCTCACCCCTACCACTCCACGCAAATTTTGCCGAAATGGGCGCCGCTTTGCAGATAGCGGAAGGCGTCTGGTAAGGCCGCAAAATCAAACACTTTATCGATGACCGGCCGCGACGCCTGCAGGTTCAGCGCGTTGACGTAGTCCTGTTGTTGCCGGCGATGACCCACCACCAGCCCCTGCAACCGGGCCTGTTTACTCATCAGCAGATGGGTGGGCACATGACCTTCGAAGCCAGTCAGGACGCCGATGAGGGCGATGTGTCCGCCAACACGGACGGCTTCGAACGACTGGCTCAGGGTGCCCGGTCCGCCGAGCTCGAGGATAATATCGGCCCCGCGATGACCAGTGATGTCCTGCACCGTAGCACCCCACGCCGGGGTGGTGCGGTAATTGATGAGATGGTCAGCCCCCAGGGCGCGCGCGCGGGCGAGCTTTTCATCTGATGAGGAGGTGACGATGACCTGCGCGCCCATGCTTTTCGCCAGCTGCAGGGCGGTTATCGACACGCCGCCGGTGCCGAGCGTCAGCACCGTATCGCCCGCTTTTAGCCGCCCCTCCACCACCAGCGCGCGCCAGGCGGTGAGGCCGGAGGTGGTGATAGTCGCCGCTTCCCTGAAGCTCCATCCGTCAGGCGCATGGGTAAAATGGCTGGCCGGTCTGACCACATACTGGCAGGCAAACCCCTCGGCGCCGTCGCCCGGGGTCTGGCTGAAGTCCTTCACCTGCGGGCCAGGACGGCCATCCAGCCACTGCGGGAAAAAGCCAGCCACCACCCGGTCGCCTGGCTGAAACTCGCTGACTCCGGCGCCAACCGCTTCGACCACCCCCGCGCCGTCCGCCATCAGGATCCGCCGATCGGCGGTGGGAATCACCCCCGTCGCTACCAGCAAATCGTGATAATTCAGGGAGGTGGCGTGGAGCGCTACGCGGATCTCGCCTGCCGCCGGCGCGCCGGGGTCGGCAAGATCGACAAGCTGCAGATTGTCCAGTGAACCGGGTTTGTTGACGATCCAGGCTTTCATCATCGGGTTCTCTTTTCCGGGGGATACGGTAAGTATTGGCCCGGAATTGGCTGAACGCCACAGCGCGCCGCTCAGGAAATCACTGCCCGGAGAAAGAGGCGAAAAAAAAGCGCCGTTTTTGACGGCGCTTTTTTCATTGCGAAAGAACGAAGAGATTATTTGCTCAGCTCAGCCGTCATATGGACGCGATTATTAAACTGGGCGCTGGTGATTTTATAGGACGCACCCTGCTCAGCGGCCTGGGCGGCGATTTTGGCTTCAGCACGGTCCAGGGTGGAGGCGGTGGCGCTGACGCTCTGGGCGAAGCTAACGGAAGAGAACAGTGACAGTGCAGCAACAGCAACGAAAGTTTTGATGGATTTCATGGTCGTATTCCTTAATCTGGTGTCTGATATAGGGCTTGTCGCCCTGATGTGATAAAGAATACGCGCAATACCTCGTGGTTAAAATCAAAACAATTTGCGAAACTCATTCAAATTATATGAATGATTTTCGGCCGATCGCGATGCGGCACGTCGTTGCCGGGCTGGCCGTACTCCTGGTCTATAGCAGCTGAGATCGGCGCAGAGGTGGCTAAACGTGGCCTCCGCGGTCATAAAATGATGAAAATGGGTATGGCTGACGAGGCGAAAATTCATTTTGATCCGCTCCAGTCCGTTATAAACCCGCTTGCGATTAACCCCCAGCGCGTCCGCCATCTGATTAATTGACTGTCCGTCGACCACGCCACGAATCATCTGCATCTCCAGGTCATTAAGTGGGGCTCGCAGCCGGGAGGAGTGACTCTGACGCTGATGGCGCGGCGCGAAAGGGCGGCTACGGTCTGCCAGCCGGCGCAGAAGGCGGCCGATCTCGTGAACGCTTTCCCGTTGGCTGACCCACAGGAGGGTATCCGCGTAAAAGGCGCGTCCGCGTCTCACATTGTTGGCGGAGGTAAATCCGACCACCAGACCGGGATAGCGCTGGGCTAATTCAGCAGCGGCCTGATAATCGTGATAGTTTTCCAGCGCTAAAATAATTACATCCATCCCGGCCAGATCGGGCAGATGGCTGAGCGGCAGTGAATGAATAATATTCAGACCGGGCAGGGTTTCCTGAATATCTCTGAAACACTGGGCGAGGCCGATATTAAAATAAATATTATTGCTGTGAATTAAAATATTCAAAGAATAAATCCTGTTGCAAGCGATCTAAACGGCGTGGAGAGGAGATTAGTTGCGAACCAGGAGCTTATTCATATCAGCAGGCGAGTTATTTATATAATTCATCATGCCCGGCGGTTTGAAGGAATAAATTTCGGCTACGCAAGCAGGGTTAATATAATACCCTGCGCATTTAACGCGGACAATTAACGTGCTTTCGACCCCCGCCTGGTTTAAGCGAGATTTTAGGGTCTGGATAACCTGCCATAATCGCTGCGCGGACGGACGGAGATTATTTTTTTCCCAGACGTTAATCATTAACTCTTCATCGCTGACCAGACGTTCTCTGCCATGCGCCAGCAAATACTCCAGTAAACAAGCCATGGTGCTGCGCAGCTGAACCTGCGTTCGCGTCCCACGTAACGCGATAATTTCCCGATGATGCAGGCAGTAGAAAATATTATCCGCTAACTTATAGCCAAGTAGTTTATAGCCTGTAGTCATCCACCACTCCCTGACAAATCCCCGTATTGCCGGTGCAGAGTAACCGCCTGCGGCGGTCTGACCAAGTGAATTTTATTAGCTAGAATAATCAAAACAATTAACCACATTAGCATACATAACTAGAATAAAAATCTGATAATCTTGCCCTCTTCTGTTGGATTATGTGGTATAGGAAAAGTCTTAATCAAGCGGTGGCCGAAGTTAAACGGTTGAAAATATAGGTGGCGAAATCAAAAAATCGCACTTACATTGATCTAGATCAATTTAATACCTTTCAGGTGGCAATCACCATTTACATAGCAAAACAAAGATTGAAATAACTACGTTTAAGCGGTGATAAGCTGATTCTGAACTTATGGAATTACCCAGGGAACTGTTCATTACTTTCAGGAGCGTTTTTATGGTCATTGCAACTCGTAAGCCTCTGTGCAACAAACGCTGGTCCGCTAGCCCGGCCTCTCAGGATCTTCAGTTGACCCAGCTGCGTCACCCATGGGTCGCCACCAAAGCCAGCTGCAAAAGTAAAAAAGGCTGGAAGAGCCGCGGTTAACGGCTAATCCACTTCCCCAGACACCACGCCCCGGTCGCGTTAATGTCACGACCGGGGTTTCGCTGTGATCGGTGTTCACCGCGAAGGTCACACCGGGCGCAGGCAGTAGCCTGAGGCGGTATTCTCCACGCGGGCGAAACCCGGCAGGCCAAGATGCATACCGGCGATGAGCCACCGTTCGCGGGCGGCCTGGCGCAGCAGACTTTCCCGTGTATGCCGGGCCTGGTCAGGATCGACGTCAAATGCCACCGACACCTCTGGCCGGGCGCTCTGGATCGAGGGAAAGTGGACGATATCCCCCCACATTAGCAGCGACGTTCCGCCCGCCTCAAGGCGATATCCGGTATGCCCTGGCGTATGCCCGGGCAGGGGACATGGCCGGATCCCGGCTACCGGCTCGTCTTCATCAATATCACGAATTTGCGTCGCGCAGATCGCCATTATGCGGCGGACGAGCAGCACGTTACGTTGTCCACGATCGCTGGCGTTGTCCAGTGTCGATGGCGCCAGCCAGTAAGCGCTTTCCCGCGAGGGTAGGAACACCATGGCGTTGGGATAAGCCGGTGTACCGGCGGCGGTCAGCAGGCCGCCGATATGGTCCGGGTGCGCGTGGGTGAGAAGGATGGTGTCAATTTCCTCAGGGCGCACGCCGAGCAGCGCCAGATTGGCAATAAGCGCGCCGCCGACGCCGTTGGCCCCGCCGGTGCCGGTATCCACTAGCAGCGTGTGCCCGCGTCCGCGGATCAGGTAAGCGCCGATCTCGATGGCCTCCGGCGAGGTTAACCCGGCCTGGCGCTGCAGACGCGCCGCCTCTTCAGGGGCGATCCCCGCGAGTAGCGTCAGCGGCGCCGTCATCTGACCATCACTGATGGCGCTTATCGTCAGGTCGCCTGCTGTCAGGGTATAAAAGGGAGCTGGTGTCATGTTGACCTCACGCTTGCTCCGCCGGGTGACGCAACCTGGCGGTAATGGGCTGATAGATAAAGACCGCGGCAGAGGTGACCCGGTGATGCAGGTCGTCACGCGGGACGATGGCGGCATAGCGGGTATGCCGGGTGGCCAGACCCCCGGGCTGCAGGACGATCGGCGCAGCGACGGGCAGGGCTTCCGCGGTATCGCTCAGCAGCAGCACCTCGTCAGGAGCCACCTCCCGCAGCGCGTGAGTCGTGAGATAGAGGTGGCGATGCCAGTCGGCGATCGCCGATTGCCAGCGGGCAAAATGACCCCCACCATTGCGGCGATAGGCGTCGCTGTCGAGGACGGCGGCATCGCGGATATCGTGTAGGGCCAGGTAGCGAGGGCAGACCTCGCTGAACGCGCAGAAGCGCTGGGAGGCATGAAAACCGGGCACCGAGACCAGCGCCGGCAATTTTTCCCGATTGTAAAAGGTATTCCACGCCGCTTCGCTTTGCGGGTCGGTGTAGGCGCATTCGACGACATAGAGCATAGTGACCTCGAGAGACAGATGATTCAGCGCATAACGCGCTTTAGTGAGTTTTATTCATCCTATCCGGCAATAATGGCGCTGAAAAACGATGTTTATTCATCACTCAGTGATATTCTGTCACTGAATTTCAATGGGCCCGCACAAGGAGCATTGGCTATGCGTCGTAAAATCCCCAGCAGCGCTGCGCTACTGGCCTTTGAGGCCGCCGCCCGCCACGGCAACTTTGCCCGCGCGGCGGCGGAGCTCGCGTTAACGGAAGGGGCCATCAGCCGGCAGATCGCCCGTCTGGAAGCGCTCCTCGACAGCAAACTATTTGACAGGATCGGGAGCCGGGTACGGCTCAATCCGGCCGGCGCCCGCTATGCCAGACAGGTCCGCGAGATCCTCAGCAGGCTGGAGCGGGAAACCCACGACGTTAGCGGGATGCCCGCCGATGGCCGCAGTCTCGAGATCGCCGTGCTCCCCACCTTCGCCAGCCGCTGGCTCATCCCCCGGCTCGGGCAGTTCACGGCGCAGCATCCGCATATCGTGGTCAATATCGCCGCCCGCAGCGACCCCTTTATTCTGCCGGGCAGCGGATTTGATGCGGCCATCCATTTTGATCACCCAGCGTGGACCGGAATGGATGTGACGTTTTTGTTTGCGGAGTATCTGCTGCCGGTCTGTCATGCCGCGCTGCTGACGGATGACGATCTCCCGGGGCTGCTGAACCGGCTGCCGCGCATTCATCGGCGGCAAAACCCGGACGCCTGGCTGCACTATGCCCGCGAGTGCGGTCTGGCGCTGGATAATCCGGCGCAGGGGCCGCGCTATGATCTGCATGAGATGGCAATCGCTGCGGTACTCAGCCAGCAGGGCGTGGCCCTGGTGCCGAAGATGTATGTGGAGAGCGAACTGCGCAGCGGGACGCTGGTCGCCCCATGGCCGGGCTTGCCGACGCTGGCCAAGCGCTTTTGCCTGATCAAACCCGGCGGCGGCGAGGGGGAGCCGGCGCTGCAGGTGTTTGAGCGCTGGCTGCAGACGACGATTGCGGCAGGTTAACTTATGGCGGGCCTGGGGGGCGCTGCGCCGCCCGCTGGCGGGCATATTTGCCCGGCGATATCCCGGCATATCGGGTAAAGGCCACGCTGAACGCGCTGGTCGAGCCATAGCCGAGGCGCTCGGCGATATCCGTTATGCTGATGCCCGTCTCGCCCAGCCACTGCATGGCCAGGGTCATGCGCCAGCTCAACAAATAGCCCATCGGGGTCATTCCGGTCAGGCCGGTAAAGCGTTCAAATAACGTCGAGCGAGACAGCGCGCAGTCGGCGGCCAGGGCGTTGACGGTCCAGCGTCTGGCGGGGGCCTGATGCAGCAGGCGGATTGCCTGGGCGACCCGCGGGTCGCTCAGGCCGCGCATCAGTCCGGGGGTGGCGAGCGTTCCGCAGGATCGGATGGCCTCGATAAACAGCAGCTCAACCATCCGCGCCAGAACGAAAGATTTGCCTGCGCGATCCGCCTGGGCTTCCTCTTTCAGCAGCCCGACAAAGGTGGCCAGCCGCGGCTGGTTGCGAACCACCACTAAGGCGGGCAGCAGGGAGGTTAGCAGGCTGGCGTTATCCGAATCGGCAGCGCAGTGGCCAATCAGCGCCTGCATCTCCGCTGGCTGGTCGAGAGCTCCCAGGCGAAAGTGTTCCGCCGCCAGTTTCACCGGGGTGGTCTCCAGCGCCGGTGAAGGCGGCGGGGTCAGGCTGGTTAACGCGAAGCGGTACGCCGCCGGGATCAACATAAAATCCCCGGCGCGCAGGATCTGCGGTTCATGCTGGTCTATTTCCAGCCGACAGCCGCCTTCCAGTACCACGCCGTAGAACGACATTCCCTGGTCTGAACGTTTAACGCGCCATTCTCCCGCCCCCTCAATGGTTTTGGTCAGCACCGCTCTGAGATTGAGCATCGCTATGATTTCCGCCAGCGGGTCGCTCATTTCCGGACTCCTGCTAAAGAATAATGGATTATTGACCCTATATCGTCCGGAGCGGGCTGTCTATGATGAAAAGGAAGAAACCAATCGGAGACAGAGAGATGCAAACGATTATGATCACCGGCTGTTCATCGGGTTTTGGTCTGGAGACGGCGCGTTATTTTCTTGAACAGGGCTGGAAGGTTATCGCCACAATGCGGGTTCCGCGCGAGGATCTGTTGCCGGCCAGCGACCGTCTGCGGCTGGTGCGTCTTGACGTCACCTCAGCGCAGAGTATCGCCGAGGCGATTGCCGAGGCCGGAGAGATTGACGTTCTGGTCAATAACGCCGGAGTGGGGATGCTCAATGCCCTGGAGGGGGCGTCACACGAGGCGATAGCGAACCTGTTTGCCACCAACACGCTTGGGACTATCGCCATGACCCAGGCGGTACTTCCCCGGTTCAGAGCGCGCCGTAGCGGGACGATCGTTAATATCACCTCGGCGGTCACCCTGCAGCCGATGCCCCTGCTGGCGGTCTATACCGCGAGTAAAGCGGCGGTGAATGCCTTCACGGAGTCGCTGGCGCTGGAGCTGCGGCCCTTTAATATTCGCGTCGGTTTGATCCTGCCGGGACGCGCTCCCCAGACCCGCTTCGGGGAAAACGCTCGTCGAACGATGGGCCAGCTCCCGGAGAGCTATGCGCCGCTCGGCCAGCAGATCCTCGACAGCATCCAGGATAACGCCAGCGTGACGCAGGCTGCCGATGTGGCTCAGGCCGTCTGGCGGATGGTGAACGATCCTCAAGCCCCTTCGCGGTTGCCGGCAGGGGAGGATGCCCTGGCGATGGCGCAGGCTATTCATAGTCGCGAATAATCGGGTTTCGCTTTGTCGCTGGCAGGGTTCGATGACGTTCAGGCTGGAAGCGCAGAAGGCGTGCGTTTTCCGGTCACGATGCAGCAGGCTAATGTTGAGAGGGAATGATACGAAACGAGATTGGTGCGTCTGAATGGACTCGAACCATCGACCCCCACCATGTCAAGGTGGTGCTCTAACCAACTGAGCTACAGACGCATTATGGTGCGTTTAATTGGACTCGAACCAACGACCCCCACCATGTCAAGGTGGTGCTCTAACCAACTGAGCTATAAACGCATAATGGTGCGTTCGATTGGACTCGAACCAACGACCCCCACCATGTCAAGGTGGTGCTCTAACCAACTGAGCTACGAACGCAATGTTGTGGTGACAACGGGGACGCATATTAGCGGCAGGCAGGGGATGTGGCAAGAGGTAAACGTCACTTTTCTTGTACATTGTATGCGATTGCGGATCTTTTACCCACTCCGGCGATATTTTACTGAACCACAAGGATATTTCTTCGCCAGCAGGCGCCTCGCCTCTCTTTTCTTTGCCGGTCTCACCCTGCGCGTAAGGGTTGCCGTTGTGTTAAATTATCGCCCACCAGAAGAGAGGAGTAATAAGGAAGATGAAATCGATTGGTATTT
Source organism: Klebsiella pneumoniae complex sp. WS1778 (assembly GCF_049472055.1). Taxonomy (NCBI): domain Bacteria; kingdom Pseudomonadati; phylum Pseudomonadota; class Gammaproteobacteria; order Enterobacterales; family Enterobacteriaceae; genus Klebsiella; species Klebsiella pneumoniae complex sp. WS1778. Next base: position 1,049,227 of record NZ_JBKGTJ010000001.1, on the reverse strand, counting down.
TCTGCGGTTCTTCAGCTGGCGAACATCCGCTGTATCTCGAAACCGCCCGACGGGTTGGCCACATGCTGGCGCAGCAGGGACTGGCTGTTGTCTATGGCGGCGGCAAAGTTGGCTTGATGGGGGCGGTTGCCGATGCGGCGCTGGAGGCCGGGGGCACGGTCATCGGCGTAATGCCGCGCGGCCTGGTGGAGCGGGAAATTGCCCACCGCGGGTTGACGGAGCTGCATGTGGTGGAGGATATGCACGAACGGAAAACCAAAATGGCGGCGCTGGCCGACGGCTTTATTGCTCTGCCGGGCGGAGCGGGGACGCTTGAAGAGATTTTCGAACAGTGGACCTGGGCGCAGTTGGGCATCCATGAAAAACCGTGCGCATTCCTGAATATCAAGGGGTATTACGATCCGCTGCAGGCGATGGTCAATAACATGGTACGGGAAGGATTTATGCACCCGCGCTACGCGGAGATGCTGCCGTTTGCTGCTTCGCCAGAGGAGATTATCGCCGGTTTCCGCGACTATACGCCGCCGGCCCGTAAATGGGTTCAGCAGCCCGCTATTTAAACATCAAGCGAAGGGTAAACAGCGCGCAGACGATGAGCATAACCAACAGCAATTCGAAGCGATAGCGTTGCAGCATGATGTCCTCCTGAAAAAAAACCGGCGCTATTCAGCGCCGGTTTATTACCTTAACGCCTGACCGTTATGCCGCCGGTTGTACCGCCGGTTTGGCTGCGTGGTGCGCCGCTTTATGGTGCTTCTTCGCCGCCTGGGCTTTCTGCGCTACGGCCGGTTTAGCCACCGCTTTATGGTGTTTCTTTGCTGCCTGGGCTTTCTGCGCTACGGCCGGTTTAGCCACCGCTTTATGGTGTTTCTTTGCTGCCTGGGCTTTCTGCGCTACGGCCGGTTTCGCCGCGGCTTTATGGTGCTTTTTAGCTGCCTGGGCTTTCTGCGCTGCTTCCGGTTTCGCCGCGGCTTTGTGATGCTTCTTCGCTGCCTGGGCTTTCTGTTCGGCTGCCGGTTTCGCCGCCGCTTTGTGATGTTTCTTGTGGTGAACGGTGGTGTGGCTGGCTGCGGTAGCCGGGGTGGTGGTCGCGGCGTCGGCTGCGAAAGCAACAGATGACAGACCCATAGCAGCGGCAACAACCAGAGCTAATACTTTTTTCATGCTGAAATCCTCGAATTGGTTTCCTGAGTAACCCCACTGCGGGGCTGTTGGCCACACTATATGCATCTCCGGGGCGCTCATCAGTGAGTCTTTGGTGTCGGGGAGTAACGGAATGTACAACGTCGGAACATAACTGAAGAAAGAAAAAGCCCGCCAGGGTGGCGGGCTTTGGCAGGATTAGCGCGCGGCGCGCTGTAAGATGATGCTGGAGGGCTGGCGCTGCAGAAAACGCATCCGCAGCATCATCATAATAGCGGCGGAGGTCAGGCCGATGATAAATCCGCACCAGAAGCCGGCGGGCCCCATGCGGGGGACAATCACGTCGGTCAGCGCCAGCAGGTAGCCGCTGGGTAAACCCAGCACCCAGTACGCGGTAAAGGTGATAAAAAAGATAGACCGCGTATCTTTATAGCCGCGCAGGATACCGCTGCCGATCACCTGAATAGAGTCCGAGATCTGGTAGACCGCCGCCAGCAGCATCAGATGCGAGGCCAGCATCACCACCTCCGGGTTATCGTTGTACAGCAGGGCAATTTGCTTACGCATCAGCACGGTAAAGATAGCGGTAAACACCGCCAGGCAGACGCCCACGCCCACACCCGTACGGGCGGAAACCTGGGCATCGATCGTTGAGCCCTGGCCGAGGCGGAAGCCGACGCGAATGGTGACCGCGGCCGCCAGCGACAGCGGCAGAACGAACATCAGCGAGCTGAAGTTCAGCGCAATCTGGTGGCCGGCGACGTCAATGATCCCGAGCGGGGAGACCAGCAGCGCGACGACGGCAAACAGGGTCACTTCGAAGAATAGCGCCAGGGCGATGGGTAGCCCCAGCTGCACCAGCCGCAGCAGGACGGCGAAATCGGGGCCGCTGAAGCCCTCGGCGCAGCGGATATCGCGCATCGAACGCGACCGGCGCACCCACCACAGCATGCTGGCAAACATCACCCAGTAAACGGAGGCGGTCGCCACGCCGCAGCCGACGCCGCCCAGCTCTGGCATGCCGAAATGGCCATAGATAAAGATGTAGTTCACCGGAATGTTGACCAGTAAACCGATAAAGCCCATGACCATTCCGGGCTTGGTTTTTGCCAGCCCTTCACACTGGTTACGGGCGACCTGGAAGAACAGATAGCCCGGCGCCCCCCACAGCAGCGCGCGCAGATAGCCAACCGCTTTCTCCGCCAGCAGCGGGTCGATATTATGCATGGAGCTGATGATATACCCGGCGTTCCACAGCACGACCATGATCAGCACCGAGACCAGCCCCGCCAGCCAGAAGCCCTGACGCACCTGCGGCGCGATACGCTCCCGCCGCCCGGAGCCATTAAGCTGCGCCACCACCGGGGTCAGCGCCAGCAGCAGCCCATGGCCGAAGAGAATGGCCGGCAGCCAGATGGAGGTTCCGATGGCCACCGCGGCCATATCGGTGGCGCTGTAGCCGCCCGCCATCACGGTATCGACAAAACCCATCGCCGTCTGCGCTACCTGCGCAAGAATGACGGGTATAGCCAGAGCTAATAACTGACGCGCTTCAATGAAATACTTCTGCACGTGAACACCTTTGTATTGTTGTTATTTTGAGACTAAAAAAGCCGCCGTAACTGGCAGCAAGGGGATAAAAATGAGGAAATTCCAGTCTATTGTAGCGAGGATTAGCCATTAAGCCAGTGAAAAAAGAGTCGAGGCACGAAGCGCGCTGGCAACCGCTCAGCCCTCCTGTTATTGTTCCCGATAGCGAAAACGGTAATGATACCGTCATGATTTTCAACAGGAGCCAAACATGTTTACTGGTATTGTTCAGGGAACCGCGAAAGTGGTCTCCATTGATGATAAACCCAATTTTCGCACCCACGTGGTGGAGCTGCCGGCGCATATGCTGGAGGGGCTCGAAACCGGGGCATCGGTAGCCAACAACGGTTGCTGTCTGACGGTGACCGACATCAACGGCGCGCGCATCAGCTTTGATCTCATGAAAGAGACGCTGCGGATTACCAATCTTGGCGATATTCAGGTCGGGGATGAAGTTAACGTCGAGCGGGCGGCGAAATTCAGTGATGAAATCGGCGGGCATTTGATGTCCGGCCATATTATGACCACCGCGGAAATCGTGAAGATCCTCACTTCCGAAAATAACCGTCAGATCTGGTTTAAAGTACAGGACCCGACGCTGATGAAATATATCCTTTATAAAGGATTCATCGGTATCGATGGCATCAGCCTGACGGTAGGTGAGGTGACGGCAACCCGATTCTGCGTGCATCTTATTCCGGAGACGCTGCAGCGGACCACGCTGGGGGCGAAAAAGCTGGGCGACCGCGTCAATATCGAGATCGACCCGCAAACCCAGGCGGTTGTCGATACGGTCGAACGCGTGCTGGCGGCGAAAGAGATGGCGGCAAAGGTCAGTGAAGCCTGAAAAAAAAATCCCCCGCCGGTGAGCGGGGGACTGTGTTTTAACGGGCGACGCGCAGTCCGTGTTCTATTCCGCGCGAGAACACCACCTGCCAGAGCTGAATGTCGCGGGCGCGGAAGGCGCCGGCGCAGGCATTCAGGTAATAACTGAACATGCGTTTGAAACGCTCTGAATAGTTATCGGCAATTTCCGGCCAGCTGGCGAGGAAACGCTCATACCAGGCCATCAGGGTGGTGTCGTAATCGGCGCCGAAGTTGTGCCAGTCTTCCATCACAAAGTGCTTCTCGCTAGCGTCGGCGATCTGCCGTACCGACGGCAGGCAGCCGTTGGGGAAGATATATTTATTGATCCACGGGTCAACGTTATGGTCGGTGACTTTGGAACCGATGGTGTGCAGTAAGAAGCGGCCGTTGGGTTTTAAATTACGATCGGCGACCTCAAAGTAGGTGGCGTAATTTTTGGGACCCACATGCTCGAACATGCCGACGGAGACAATGCGGTCGAAGCTGTCGTGCAGATCGCGATAATCCTGAAGACGAATCTCTACGTCAAGGCCATCGCAGCGCGCCTGGGCCATCTTTTGCTGTTCGGCGGAGATGGTCACTCCGACAACGCTCACCTGGTAATTTCGCGCCATATATTCGGCAAGACCGCCCCAGCCGCAGCCGATATCCAACACTCGCATGCCTGGCTCGAGCTCCAGCTTACGGCAGATGAGATCCAGCTTATCCTGCTGCGCGGCTTCGAGGGTCTGCGCCTCTTTCCAGTAACCGCAGGAATATTGCATGTAGGGATCCAGCATCCGGCTGAAAAGATCGTTGCCGAGGTCATAGTGCTCTTTGCCGACAATCCAGGCGCGTTTTTTACTTTGCAGGTTAAACAGGCGAGCGCCTGCGATGCGGAGTGTGTCTTTGAAATGATGAGGGAGTTGTTTTTCCAGCCCGGCGCGGAGCACTTTATGGAAGAATATATCCAGACGCTCGCAGTCCCACCAGCCGTCCATATAGCTTTCGCCTAAACCCAGCGACCCCTCCTGCAATACGCGTTTAAAAAAAAGAGGGTTTTTAATCCGCAGGTCTGACGGCGCGGAGCCGTTGATTTCAACTCCCGCACGGCCCAACAATTCAGCTGCAATCCGGTACCAGTCATCATTTGGTACACTTACTTCTTCTATACACGATGAACTCATAGCTTCTCCATCACGCCCAAGTGATCAGAACCTTAAAACAGCGTAGACGCTTTTTTGGCTTTGTGAGAAATCTCACGGATAATCCGTGAAGTCGCTATCCGACGTAGAACAGAGGAAGGGAGATAACCCTTGCCGAAAGGCCTTCCATGGTGAAACGGAGGCATCCTGCATCCGTTAATCTGTTAAATATTTTTTATTTATGTGAACCCGGATCTAGTATAGGACGCTAAGTACTGGCTTTCAATAAAAATATCTTAGCGTGCTAATCACTGGTCCGGGCTCTGGCGACGGGCGTCAGGCGTGGGAAGAGTGGGCCGCCAGCTCTGGCGTCTGCTGCAGTCGGTAACCCACTCCGGCTAACAAAATAGAGACCAGCATCACGCTGGTGGTGGTCAGCAGCGGCGTGGCGATCAGTGCGGAGACTAACAGGCTGGTCAGGAAGCACAGGCCAAGCTGGAGCGTGTTCTGCAGCGCCGCCGCGCGGCCGGTTGCCTGCGGGAAAGGCTTCAGCGCCTGAGCGACCACGATAGGGTAGATCCCGCCGTTGACTACCGCCATCAGGCAGAACGGGATCATTAACGCCACCAGCGAGGCATGCGTTTGCAGACCCACCAGCCAGGTGGCGGCGACGCTGACGGCGAAGATCACCAGCAGCCAAGGTAGCATCTGCTGTCCGGACCATTTTTGCAGCAGCGCGCGACAGCCATAACCGCCCACCAGAAAAGCGATGGTCTGCGGGATATAGCTCAACCCGATAGCGGTTGGGCCGTAGCCCATCTCATGAAGGATAAACGGCGAACCGGTAAGCCAGGCGAAGAAGCTGGCGGAACAGGCGGCGTAGATCATGACGTTGCCGCTGTATTCCCGGGAGCGCAGCAGCGCGAGAAAAGTGATTTTCTTTTCAGTCACAGTGGCCGACTTAGCGGCGGCTTTCAGGCGCAGGGCAGGCAGCATCAGCAGCAGGGTGATGGCAAACAAGGTGGCGAAGATGGCCTGCCACTCGAAATGCACCAGCAGCCAGCTGCCCAGCAGCGGGGCCAGCGCAGGGGACAGCCCTACCAGCGGCATAATGGTGGCGAAGATTCGGTTGGTGCGCTGGGCGGGATAGTAATCGGTCACCATCGCCTGCCAGGTGACCGCCGCGGCGCAGACGCCAATCGCCTGCAGAAAGCGCAGCGCCAGCATCAGAGTGGCGTTCTGCACCCACAGCATCCCCAGGCAGCCGACCGCGAAAATCGCCAGGCCGCTCAGCAGCACCGGTTTGCGCCCGTAGCGGTCCGACAGCGGCCCCCAGAACAGCTGGCCCAGCGCGAAGCCGGCAAGGAACAGGCTCAGGCTGGCGCTAATGGATGCGGCGGAGGTGTTGAGATCCTGCTGCATGGCGGCAAATGCCGGCAGATACATATCGGTGGCCAGAAAGCCCAGCACGCTCAGGCCGGCCAGCCAGACTAAAAATCCTTTCCCAGGTTGTGACATAACGTTCTCATTTTTGGAGTACAGGTACGATGCCGCAGAGTGTAGGGAGTGCATTGTGGCTTGTGAAACGCTAATATTTGTCACAGGCATTCAAAATTTTTGCAGGCAGAAAATGTGGTCTGAATACTCTCTGGAAGTGGTTGATGCCGTCGCCCGTAACGGCAGCTTCAGCGCGGCGGCGCAGGAGCTGCACCGGGTGCCTTCCGCCGTCAGCTATACCGTGCGTCAGCTGGAAGAGTGGCTGGCCGTCCCCTTGTTTGAGCGCCGTCATCGTGACGTGGAGCTGACCCCCGCCGGGGTCTGGTTTTTACAGGAAGGGCGCTCTGTTATCAAAAAAATGCAGATCACCCGCCAGCAGTGCCAGCAAATCGCTAACGGCTGGCGCGGGCAGTTGTCAATCGCGGTGGACGATATCGTGAAACCCGCGCGGATGCGCCAGATGATCGTGGATTTCTATCGCCATTTTCCCGACGTCGAACTGATCGTTTTCCAGGAAGTGTTTAACGGCGTATGGGATGCGCTGGCCGACGGCCGCGTGGAGCTGGCGATTGGCGCAACGCGCTCTATTCCTGTCGGGGGGCGCTACGCGTTCCGCGATATGGGGATGCTGAGCTGGGACTGCGTGGTGGCGAGCGATCATCCGCTGGCGAAGATGGCGGGTCCGCTGAGCGATGATGTTCTGCGCAATTGGCCGTCGCTGGTGCGGGAGGATACCTCGCGTTCATTGCCCAAAAGGACAACGTGGCTGCTGGATAACCAGAAGAGGGTGGTGGTCCCCGACTGGGAATCGTCGGCCACCTGTCTGTCGGCAGGGCTCTGCGTCGGCATGGTGCCAAGCCATTTCGCCCGGCCATGGGTGGATCGCGGCGAGTGGACCGCGCTGGCGCTGGAAAATCCGTTTCCGGATGCGGCCTGCTGTCTGACCTGGCAGCAGAATGATGCTTCACCGGCGTTAAACTGGATGCTGGACTACCTGGGGGACAGCGACACGTTGAATCGGGAGTGGCTGCGGGCGCCGGAGTGATCCGCGCCCGCCAATGCTTTAGCGACGATAGTCGACAAACGGGCCATCCGCCACCGAGCGGCGTTCGACCAGCCGAGGGTGCACTTCGATAGACTGCGACTCTTCGCGCTTGTTGACGATACGATCCAACAACATATTGAACGCGGCTTCGCCCAGCGAATCTTTCGGCTGATGAATGGTGGTTAACGCCGGGCTGAAATAGCGGGCGTTGCGCACATTATCATAACCGATCAGCGAAATGTCCTGCGGCACGCGCAGCCCCATTTCATCCGCGGCGCAGATGGCGCCCATCGCCATAATGTCGCCGCCGCAGAAGACCGCCGTTGGACGGTGCTGCTGGCTGAGGATCTGCTGCATGGCGCGGTAGCCGGACTCCGGCTCGAAGTCGCCCTGTACAATCCAGTTTTCCGGCACGCTGATATGCGCCTCTTTCATCGCCTGCATGAAGCCGGCCAGTCGCCCCGCGCCGGTGTTGCGCTCCAGCGGGCCCGGTATCACGCCGATTTCGCGGTGACCGCGTTCAATCAGGTAACGTCCGGCGATATACCCGCCCTGGAAGGCGTTATCGATCACCGCATCGGTAAAGTCGGCTTTGGCTTCGCCCCAGTCCATCACCACCATCGGAATATGGCGGTACTCTTCCAGCATGCTCAGGACGGAATCCGGATATTCCGAACACATCACCAGCAGACCGTCGACGCGTTTTTGCGCCATCATCGACAGATAGGCACGCTGTTTTTCCGGGTCGTTCCAGGCGTTGCCGAGGATCAGAGTATAGCCTTTCTGGAAACAGCTCTTTTCCACGGACTCAATGATTTCAGCGAAATAGGCGGCTTCGCTACTGGTCGCCAGCAGGCCAATCGATTTTGTATGATTGACTTTCAGGCTGCGGGCCACCGCGCTCGGCGAGTAGTGCAGCTCTTTAATCGCCGCCCATACCGCATTACGCGTCTCTTCGGCAACGAAACGGGTTTTGTTAATTACATGTGACACAGTTGTAGTGGAAACGTTTGCGCGCTTCGCTACATCTTTAATAGTTGCCATTACATCTCACTCCATGCCTTGACCTGATCGCCTGATCATCGATACGTAAACGTTTGCCTACACACACCCTGAATACAATTTTCAACATTGCATCACGTCGGGAAAACGACACAGAACGACAGGAAGGGGTCAATGGCCGATACGCTTTTAAATTAGCGTGGGATTTTGTCCGATCTTGGGGCAAAGTGGAAGAGCAAAAATGTGCATCGCCCTAAATCCCGGAAGATTTTTGCGATTTTTTGTGCAAAAATGAGCAAGCTCACTTTTGGTGTGGGGATAACAAGAGGGAAAAATGATGGATACCAATTTAAAGTTTTCGCTGATCACCACGATTATTGCTCTCGGCGTGATCGTCGCATTCAGCCTGACCGCCATTCTGCACTAATGCTCCAATGAGGGAGGAGCGCGGCTTCCTCCCCGTATCCCGCCATTATTATCAATTCTGCAAAAATCTTTTGTTATTTCGTTCACTTTTGTTTTTTTGTGATTGATGTCATGCTTTTGGCTTCTGATGTTATGCCGTCCTCCCGACGGTCTGATGGAGTCATTGAATGAAAATCAACTTTCCTTTACTCGCGCTGGCGATCGGCGCCTTTGGCATCGGTACCACCGAGTTCTCCCCAATGGGATTGCTGCCGGTGATTGCCAAAGGCGTGGACGTTTCAATACCGGTGGCGGGAATGCTGATCAGTGCATATGCCATCGGCGTCATGGTCGGCGCGCCGCTGATGACTCTGCTGCTGTCGCATCGCGCCCGACGCAATGCGCTGATTTTTCTGATGGGGATCTTCACCGTCGGCAACCTGCTGTCATCCATTGCGCCGGATTACACTACGCTGCTGCTGTCGCGCATTATTACCAGCCTCAACCACGGCGCCTTTTTTGGCCTGGGGTCGGTGGTGGCGGCCAGCGTGGTGCCCAGGCACAAGCAGGCCAGCGCGGTGGCCACCATGTTTATGGGCCTCACCATCGCTAATATCGGCGGCGTGCCTGCCGCGACCTGGCTTGGGGAAACCATCGGCTGGCGGATGTCCTTCCTCGCCACCGCGGGGTTAGGCCTGCTGGCAATGGTGAGCCTGTGGTTCTCCCTGCCGAAGGGCAGCGCGGGCGAGCGGCCGGATGTCAAACAAGAGCTTTCGGTCCTGTTACGGCCGCAGGTGCTCTCAGCCTTGCTGACCACCGTGCTGGGCGCCGGGGCGATGTTTACGCTGTATACCTACATTTCGCCGGTCCTAAATACGCTGACCCATGCTTCATCGCTGTTTATTACCGCGATGCTGGTGCTGATTGGGGTTGGTTTTTCGCTGGGCAACTATCTGGGTGGCAAATTCGCCGACCGGTCGGTCTCCGGCACGCTGAAAGGCTTTCTGCTGCTGCTGATGGCGATCATGCTGGCGATCCCGCTGCTGGCGCAATCCCAGGCGGGTGCGGCCATCAGTATGATCGTCTGGGGCGCAGCCACCTTTGCGGTGGTGCCGCCGCTGCAGATGCGAGTGATGCGCGTGGCGCATGAGGCGCCGGGGCTCTCATCTTCGGTGAATATTGGGGCGTTCAACCTTGGCAACGCGCTGGGCGCCGCCGCCGGCGGGGCGGTGATCTCCGGCGGACTGGGATACGCTTTTGTGCCGGTGATGGGCGCGATCATTGCCGGTCTGGCGCTGCTGCTGGTCTGGTTTAGCGGACGAGCGCAGCCGGAAGAGGCCTTTGCCAGTCAGTCATAAACGGGTGGGAAAGCGCTAAAAAAAACCGCAGCCGGGGGGACCCAGCTGCGGTTTGTCGTTTATGCGGCCAGGTTAGCGGCAACAAACTTCCAGTTAACCAGCGCCCAGAAGTGATCCAGATAGCTTGGACGGGCGTTGCGGTAGTCGATGTAGTAAGCGTGTTCCCAGACGTCAACGGTCAGCAGCGGCTTGGCGTCGGTGGTCAGCGGGGTACCGGCGTTGCTGGTGGAGACGATAGCCAGGCTGCCGTCGGCATTTTTGACCAGCCAGGTCCAGCCAGCGCCAAAGTTTTTCGCCGCGGCGTCGGTAAATTTGGCCTTAAACTCAGCGAAGCTGCCGAAGGATTTGGCAATAGCGGCAGCCAGCTCGCCTTCCGGTTCGCCGCCGGCGTTCGGTGCCAGGCAGTTCCAGTAGAAGGTGTGGTTCCAGACCTGCGCCGCGTTATTGAAAACACCGCCTTCAGAGGTGCGCACGATCTCTTCGAGCGACTTCCCTTCGAATGCGGTGCCTTTGATCAGGTTGTTAAGGTTAGTGACATACGCCTGGTGGTGTTTACCGTAGTGGTATTCCAGGGTTTCTGCGGAAATGTGCGGCGCCAGGGCGTCTTTTGCATATGGTAATGCAGGTAATTCAAACGACATTGCTACTCTCCTTATAACTTTTTTGTTTTATCTCACATTGACAAGATGAGGTTTTCACCTGAATCGAGTGCTGACCGCCCGACGCTGTCGCGTCCCGGGCCTGTTATTGTATTGAGAATGTTAACATTTGCCGCAGGCAGTGAAAAGCCTTACAACGATAAAGGCTATTATCACAGGCGCAACTGCCGAAGGCTTAACCGTTTTCTGCGGAGCAGAGCGTTAAGACGCCCGTAGATGTTGCAAAAATGTATAAGTTAAAGGGGGCAGGGGCACGGGTCTCTCGCCGCGATGGTTCATTCCTCAGCTCGTCATTCGAAGATCCCTGCAGCGCAAGCGCCTGAGTGGAAATAAGCATTTTAAATCAATTAATTAATGATGCTATGCTTTCAGGTAATCGCCGCTATGCCAATAATTCATTGTCTATTTTTATATTTGTATGACAAATATAGCCGCCGGCAGCAATTTCCACAGGATGGCTACGATGGCAAAAACAGATGAAGTGGTAAGCCCGAAAATGATCCCGGTAGTGCAGGGGATCGTTGACTGGATCGAAGCACATATTTTTGACACCCTGCCGGTGAGCGCGATAGCGAAAAAGTCCGGCTACTCGCACTGGTATTTCCAGCGGCAATTCGCCATGGTGACCGGCTGTACGCTGGCGAGCTACGTCAGCCGACGGAAGATGACCATCGCGACAATCTACTTAACGCAGACCGAGGCCTCGATGCAGAGTATTTCTCAACGTTTGGGGTACGACGGGCAGGCGGCATTCTGCCGCACCTTTCACCGTCACTTTGGCATGTCGCCCACCCGCTATCGTCGGGAAGCGCCGGTCACAGAGGCGAATATGCAGTTTCCCCTGACGGTAGGGGCGGAGAACGGGCAGGTGAAGAGGGCTGCCGCCGTAGCGGCAGACCGGGATCAGCGAATGGTTTTCGGGGTCATGACGCGCCGGGCGCCGACGTAATGGCGAACCCAGTAATCTTCGCTCAGGGAGGTGATTTGTATATCACGACCTGTGCGTGGTGACTGAATGAATTTCCCGTTGCCGACGTAAACGCCTACGTGGTCGGCAGTGCCGCGTCCGCGGGTGCGGAAGAAGACGAGGTCGCCGCTCTGCAGTTCGTCACGATCGACCGGACGCGCATCGCGCAGGTGATACATTTCGTTGGCGGTACGCGGGATATGAATCTTGACCAGGTCTTTGTAGGCGTAATAGACCAGCCCGCTGCAGTCGAACCCGGTGCGCGGGGAGGTGCCGCCCCAGCGATATGGTTTACCCAGCTGGCCCATCAGTTTGTTCATGGCGGTACTCTGCGCTTTTTGCACCCGGACTTTATGCGCATCGGCGATCGTCAGATTCGCTTCGCTGGCCTCGGGTTTACAGCGCTTTTTATAGCCCTTACGCACCACGCATTTGCTTTTGACGCTGTTCAACGCCAGGGTAGGCTCGGCGCTGGCGGCCACCGTTTTCGCGCACTGCTTTTTATACCCTTTACGCAGCACGCATTTTTTCGTGGCGCCGACGGCCTGACGATGAAGCGCGGTTTGGCTTGCTGCGGTAGTGCGGGTAGGGAGCCGGGTGCTCGAGGACTTTTTACTGGTGGTTTTAGCGGTGGTTTTACTTTTTTGACTGGTTGCTTTTTTCTTGCGCTCTGAGCCGCTTTTCGCGGGCAACGCCTTTGGCGAGGCGGAGGCGTGCGTATGCCCTGAAGCCTGAGCCAGTGGTGTGAATGAGATAGATGTGAACAGTAATGCACAGAGCGATATCGCGATTTTGTTTAGCCGCGCCACTGAGCAATCCCCTGATTAATTACAGACATGTACAAATGCCTGACGATGAATGACAAACCGGAACGATTCTAAAGCATAAAAACCCGGAAAGTTAATATTCTTTTGTATCAAAAATGTCGATTGGTTAACGATTGCAAGAAAACGCGTCAGACATTGACCGCCTCGCACAGAAAATGCGCAACGCGCGCCTGCCCGCGGCGTCAAAATGATATTTTTAAGGCAACTTCGCGCAACAGAAGATAAAATATGAATAGTGAAAAAAATGTTATTATCGGTCCTGCCCTCGGGACGCTACAATGACAAGTTACTGCCGTAGAAAGAAGTTTAAGGAAGCACGACAATGAGCTCGACTTTAGAAAAGATCCAACGCCAAATCGCTGAAAACCCGATCCTGCTGTACATGAAAGGTTCGCCGAAGCTGCCAAGCTGCGGTTTCTCCGCTCAGGCCGTTCAGGCGCTGTCCGCCTGTGGCGAACGTTTCGCTTACGTTGATATTCTGCAGAACCCGGATATCCGCGCTGAGCTGCCAAAATATGCCAACTGGCCGACCTTCCCGCAGCTGTGGGTGGACGGTGAACTGGTGGGCGGCTGCGATATCGTCATCGAAATGTACCAGCGCGGTGAACTGCAGCAGCTGATCAAAGAGACCGCGGCGAAATATCACACTGACGAGCCGAAAGCGGAATAATTCCCGCTGTCAGTAAAAAAGCGACTTCCTGGAAGTCGCTTTTTTTATCACTCCGGCGTCGCTACCGGCAGCGGCCAGCCGCCCAGACGCTTCCAGCGGTTCACTATCTCGCAAAACAGCTGCGCCGTCTGCTCGGTATCGTAGAGGGCGGAATGGGCCTGCGCGCCGTCGAACGGCATACCTGCGGCAATACAGGCTTTCGACAGCACCGTCTGGCCCAGCGCCAGCCCGCTCAGCGCGGCGGTGTCAAAGGTGACAAACGGATGGAACGGGTTGCGTTTTAGCCCCGCCCGTTCGGCGGCGGTCATGGTGAAGCTGTGGTCAAATGTGGCGTTGTGCGCCACCATGATAGCCCGACTGCAGTCGCTCTCTTTCATCCCTTTGCGTACCATTTTGAAGATGGCATGCAGGGCATCGTATTCGCTAACGGCGCCGCGCTCTGGATCGTGCGGGTTAATCCCGTTAAAGGCCAGCGCTTCGGGCTGGAGATTGGCGCCCTCGAAAGGTTCAACATGGAAATGCAGCGTTTCATCGGGCATCAGCCAGCCTTGCTCATCCATCTTCAACGTAATGGCGGCGATCTCCAGCAGGGCGTCGGTTTTGGCATTAAATCCTGCGGTTTCAACATCAATCACCACTGGATAAAAACCGCGGAAACGGTCGCACAGACCATTCAGTTGAGCGTTCTCGGACATCAGATTCTCTTAGCTGGTAAAAAGTAGCGCGCATTATGGCAAATTTTGCCACGGCTTGCAGCAGGCAGGGGTGAAAACAACGGGCGCCGCAGCGCCCGGGCGAGCGATGAAAATAAAGACGCTATGGTCGGGAGGGGTTAGTTGCCCAGCCCTTTACCGGCGTCTTTCTCTTCAATCAGCTCAATTTTGTAACCGTCAGGATCTTCCACGAAGGCGATAACGGTGGTGCCGCCTTTTACCGGCCCGGCTTCACGGGTGACGTTGCCCCCGTTCTGGCGGATCCGCTCGCAGGCTTCGGCGGCGTTGTCGACGCTCAGCGCGATGTGACCGTAGGCGGTACCCAGCTCATAGCTGTCCACGCCCCAGTTGTAGGTCAGTTCGATCACTGCGGTATCGCTCTCTTCGCCGTAGCCGACGAAGGCGAGGGAGTATTTGTACTCCGGGTTTTCGCTGGTGCGCAGCAGCTTCATGCCTAACACGTTGGTATAGAAGTCGATAGAACGTTGCAGGTCGCCAACGCGCAGCATGGTATGGAGTAAGCGCATAATGTCCCCTATGCAGTTTATTTGCTAGATCAGAGCGTTGAGTATAGCGGCGATACGTCGCCGCTATCAATGGAGGGATTACAGCGTAGGATAATCGGTGTAGCCTTCCGCGCCGCCGCCGTAGAAGGATTCCGGGCGCTGTGGGTTAAGCGCCGCTTTTTTCTGCAGGCGGGCCACCAGATCCGGGTTGGCGATGTAATCGCGGCCAAAGGCCACGGCATCAATCAGCCCTTTGTTGATCAGGTCGTTGGCTTTTTCAACGGTGTAGGCGCCAGCGCCAATGATCACGCCAGGGAAGCGGTCGCGAACTTTCTGACGGAAAGCTTCACTATACGGCTTGCCGCCCGCCCAGTCCGGCTCGGACATGTGCAGATAGGCGATACCGCGTTTCGCCAGCTCGCTAATCAGATACAGCGCGTCTTCTTCTTCATGCGGGCCATTATCCACATTCTGGAAGCTGCCAATCGGCGACACGCGGATGCCAATCCGGTCAGCGCTCCACTCTTTGCTCACGGCGTCGACCACTTCCAGCACCAGACGGGCGCGGTTTTCCACGCTGCCGCCATACTGGTCGGTACGCTGGTTCGCCGACGGCGAGAGGAACTGGTGCAGCAGATAGCCGTGGGCCGAGTGCAGTTCAACCAGATCGAAACCGGCGTCACGGGCATTGCCCACCGCCTGACGGAAATCATCGACGATCCCCGGGATCTCTTCGGTTTCCAGAGCGCGAGGCATCGAGGTGTCGACGCGGATGGCGTGGCCGTTTTCGTCGCGCAGCGAGGTGCGGGTGCCGGCGCTCAGCGCAGACGGCGCTACCGGTGCGGCGCCGCCGGGCTGCAGGCTGCTATGGGAAATTCGTCCGGTGTGCCACAGCTGCACGGCGATATGGCCGTTTTCCGCGTGAACGCCGGCGGTGATTTTCTGCCAGGCGGCAATCTGCTCCGGGCTGTGCAGCCCTGGCGCGCCGGCATAGCCTTTGGCCTGGGCGGAAATCTGCGTCGCTTCGGTGATGATCAGCCCGGCGCTGGCGCGCTGACGGTAGTATTCGCCCATCAGCGGGGTAGGGATATCGCCCGGCTCGATGCTGCGCAGACGCGTCAGTGGAGCCATAAATACGCGATTAGGGACGGTGACGGCACCGACTTTCAACGGGGTGAATAATTTTGATTCCGACATAATGACTCCTGAGTAGACCGGTCGTCTAGGAACTGATGAAATAAAAACGCCTGTTATACAGCAGGCGCCGCAATAATCTGTTTCGCGTGGGCAAGGGCGCTCTCCAGCGGCGTTGCGCTACGCGTTATTTTGGCCTGCAGGTTGGCGCCGAGCCACAGGGAATAGAGTACCTGCGACAGCGTCCTGGCCTCGCCGTCAAAGGTCAGACTGCCTTCCTGACGCCCTTTCTCCAGCGCGTCGCCCAGCAGGGCGATGATCTGGCTGGCGCCGTGGTCCATGGCGGTGCGCATGTCTTCCGACAGATCGCAAACCTCTGCCGACAGCTTGACGGTGAGACACCCGCTAATAATCCCCTGCTGGTAAAACTGATTCAGCGTGTGCTGATAGTAGGCCAGCAGCCGATCGCGATAGTTGCCCTCGCCATGGGCGAAGTGATCGACCAGGCGCTGCAGATATCCGGCGTAATGGTTTTCAAGCAAGGCGACGCCGAAGGCTTCTTTAGAGCGAAAGTAATGATAGAAAGAGCCCTTGGGCACTTCCGCCGTCTTCAGGAGTTCGCTCAAGCCCATGCCGGTAAAGCCGCGATGCATGCATAGCTGCTCGCCGGTGGCCAGGATATGTTCTCGGGTATCGCAATCGCTGTGTCTGTTCATGGCGCACACTGTAGTAGACCGATTGGTCTAATGCAAGACTTAGCGCAAAAATGTTAACTGGCGCAGCACGGAGTGAACAAAATTTGCGTCGGCGCAGGGAAACGTCTTCAATGAAAGGAGATGAGGGGACAGGAGGCGTGTGGTGGCAGAGCAGTTAGAGTTTTTCCCGGTGCAGAGCCCGTGCCGGGGAATTTGTCAGACCGATGAGCGCGGCTACTGTCGCGGCTGTTTCCGTAGCCGTGAGGAGCGTTTTAACTGGCAAACGATGAGCGATGCGCAGAAACAGGAGGTATTGCGTCTGTGCCGTCAACGCCTGCTGCGCAAAATACGCGCGAACAGACCAGAGGCGGCGGAAGAACCGCAGCAACCCTCACTGTTTTAAGCCAAAAATTACGTATACTCAGAGCACTTTTTTATTGAGGAAGCGGTTATGGTTCAGCGTATTGCTATGGCTCCCCAGGGGCCGGAATTTTCGCGTTTTGTGATGGGCTACTGGCGTCTGATGGACTGGAAAATGTCGCCAGACGAGCTGGTCGGCTTTATCGAACAGCATCTCGATTTAGGCATTACCACCGTCGATCACGCCGATATCTATGGCGATTACCAGTGTGAATCCGCCTTTGGTGAAGCCCTGAAGCTGGCGCCGCATCTGCGTAGCCGGATGGAGATTGTCAGCAAATGCGGCATTGCCACCCGGGCGCGCGCTGAAAACACCATCGGTCACTACATTACCGACCGGGACCACATCGTGCTCAGCGCCGAGCAATCGCTGCGCAACCTGGCAACGGACCATCTCGATCTGCTGCTGATCCACCGGCCGGATCCGCTGATGGACGCCGACGAGGTGGCTGAAGCCTTCCTCGCGCTGCACCACAGCGGCAAGGTACGTCATTTCGGCGTCTCGAACTTTACCCCTGCCCAGTTCACCCTTCTGCAGTCGCGCCTGCCGTTTACGCTTGCTACCAACCAGGTGGAGATCTCGCCGGTGCATCAGCCGTTGCTGCTTGACGGTACCCTCGACCAGCTGCAGCAGCTGCGTATTCGTCCGATGGCCTGGTCCTGCCTCGGCGGCGGCCGCCTGTTTAATGAAGAGGGCTTTCAGCCGCTGCGCGACGAGCTGGCCCAGGTGGCCCACGAGCTCAACGCCGACAGCATCGAGCAGGTGGTTTACGCCTGGGTGATGCGCCTGCCGTCGCAGCCGCTGCCGATTATCGGCTCGGGTAAAATTGAGCGCGTGCGCTCGGCGATTGTGGCCGAAAAACTGAGTATGACCCGCCAGCAGTGGTTCCGTATCCGCAAAGCCGCGCTCGGTTACGACGTGCCGTAACGGGCATTTCGCCTCCGGAAAGCAGTTCCTGGTTTACACTTAACAGAGAGACAGCCATCCGGAGGTGTTATGCAACGATGTATTCTCGCTATCCTTTCCCTCGCATTTTGCGCTGGCGCGCAGGCCGTCAGTGAAGATGTGCCACTTAATCTCGTGACCAGCCAGGGCGTTGGTCAATCCATCGGCAGTGTAAAAATCACCGAAACCGACCGCGGACTCGAATTTGCTCCTAATCTGCGGGCGTTACCGCCGGGCAAGCACGGCTTTCATATTCATGCTGAAGGCAGCTGCCAGCCGGCGATGAAAGAGGGCAAAGCCGTAGCCGCCGGAGCGGCGGGCGGACATTACGATCCGCAACATACCGGTAAACATGAAGGGCCGTTGGGCACCGGGCATCTTGGCGATCTACCGCTGCTGGTGGTCAACGACGCGGGTGTGGCTGACCAGCCGATTATCGCTCCGCGTCTGAAAACGCTGGCGGAAGTGAAAGGCAAAGCGCTGATGGTTCATGTCGGCGGCGATAATATGGCCGACAGTCCGCAGCCGCTGGGCGGCGGCGGCGAACGGTTTGCCTGCGGGGTGATTAAGTAATCTTTTCGCCAATCGTTCCGGCGACCGGAGCCTGTTCCAGCTGCGACAGCGCGCAATACAGTCGCCATATCGCGGCGGCCAGCTCCCGGGCCGCCGGCTGATGATGGTGGTTCAGAACTTCGCAGATCCGCAGCAGCTCCTGCAGCGTGGAGGCCAGCGGCCGCTGCTGCACGCCACGCTCGCTCATCACATCGCGCAGCAGGTTGATACACAGGTCGCGCACCTGGGCGAGAGGATCGGAGCGCGTTTCCCACTCGCGAAGCTGCCAGACCACGTGGGAGCAGTTCAGCAATACCACCCCCCAGCGCAGCAGCCAGCGGCGAGCCAGCGCATCCTGGCTCTGACTGAGCTGGCTGACATGGTGATATACCAGCGATTCAAATTCGTGCTCGCTGTGCTGGGGGTGGCGGCTGAGCTGATCGACAAAGTGACGCCGTAACGCTCTGATGTGGCGTCGACCTTTACGGGCGTCCGAGCCGGGACTGAGCACCGCAAAGGCCAGCCATGCAAAGCCCACGCCGACAATCTTACTTAAATTGTCATTAAAAAAGGCCGCATAGTCGTAAACCGGTGGGTTGGTGACGGAGATAAACGAGCCCATAAAGACGATAAGCTGCCCCCACAGGCCGGCAAATTTTGGCCACTGCAGCTTGAGTAACTGCATGGTGGTCAGCAACGGGAACAGAAACAGCAAGAACTGCCACAGGTCGGTTATCTGCACCATCAGGCCAAATTTCACCACAAAACTGAACAGCGACAGCAGCACCAGGGTCTGCATCAGCAGCGTCAACGAACGAAACGGCGAGGCGGAAACCGAATAGAGCACGCAGCAAATGGAGGCCAGGGTCAGGGCCGCCGCGCAGCTGGTCCACTGGGTACTGATCCCCCACGCGCCAATCGCCACCAGCGCGCAAAAGGTACGGATGCCGTTGAGCAATGCCTCTGCCTGGTCGGTGTGGCGGGCCAGCGCGGGCGCGGAAGGGACATTGAACTCGGCGATCGCCGAGGCATTTTCAACCCGGCGGATCCAGCGGCTGCTTTCCAGATAAATGCGGCAGAAATAGCGTAACCGCGCCCAAAAGGCGAGGTGGCGGTAATCCGCGTCCGGCGGCGGCGCCAGCGGCGCCAGAATGCGGGCGACGTGATAGCTGTCAGCACTGGAGGTGGCGAGCTCCGCGAGCAACGATTCCAGCACCTGGCGGGTATTGGCCGGGGCGTCAGGCCAGTTCAGCAGCATACGCCGCAGACTGGAAATGACGCTGGTCATGCGGAGCTGCTGGTGCAGCAGGTAGTTCAGCAGGGGATTTTGCCGACGGAAGCGGTAGTGGCTCCAGAAGGCCTGGATGCGCAGCAGGTTCATGGTCAGGATCTGGCCAATTACGCTTTCATGGGCGGTGCGGATGGCATCCGTCGTTTCCGGGACCCACAGCAGACTGGCGTGCTCCAGCAGGCGGGCGTGCATGGTTTTCAGGGCCGTCAGCAGATTGCTGCCATCGGAGGTGCTGGGCAGGATCATCATCATCAACCCGCCGCACAAGATCCCAACGATGACTTCGCACACGCGCGACTGGGCAATCACCCATAGCTCGTAGCTGTCGCTGATATTAATCACCGGAAAGGCGATGATGGCGCAGGTATAGCCCGCCAGCTGAAAGGCGTAGGCCACGTTATTGGTGAACAAGGCGCAGGCCCAGGTGCACAGCGCCAGCCAGCCGGAGATACTGAACAGGAACAGCCAGGGATCGTTGAGCGTATGGCCCGCCAGCAGCAGGGCGGCGCAGGCGCCGAGAAGGCTGCCGGCAATGCGGCCAAAACTTTTACTGATCACCCCGCCGACGGTGGGAAAGCTGACTACCGCCGCGGAGGTCATCGCCCAGTAGGGCTCATCCAGATCCAGTGCGTAGGCGATGCTTAACGCGAGACACATGGCGATGCCGTTGCGTAGCGCGTATCGCCACTGCGGTCGGGTGGCTTTAACCCAGGGCAGCGTGCGCCATGACAGGGTCTGCAGATTCATCACTGTCCGCCGATCGAGACGGTGCAGGTGGTACCGGAGACCAGAGTGACATCGGCCGGCAACGTATCAAAGGCAATCCGCACCGGCACGCGCTGGGCGAGGCGGACCCAGGGGATATTCGGTTTGATATTGGCCACTAGCCCGGTTCCCTGTTCCACGCTCTGGTCGACAATCGCGCGACCGATGCTGGCGACATGCCCCTGCAGCGTCTGCTGATTGCTGTAGAGAATGATTTGCGCCGGATCGCCGATGCGAATATGGCGCAGTTTGGTCTCTTCAAAGTAGCCCAGCACGTAGAACGAATGGCTGTCCACCAGGGCAAAGACCGGATGGCCGGTGGTGGCGTAATCGCCGACCCGGGTGGAGAGGTTAGTCACCCAGCCGTCTACCGGCGCTTTGACGACCGTCTGACTGAGCTGCCACTGCGCATGTTTCAGCGCCGCCTCGCTGACACCGACTCCCGCTCTGGCGGCCGCCAGGGTAGTGGTGGCGGTATTCAGGGCGGTATTGGCGTTTTCAAGGTCTTCAGCTGAGATGGCATTTTGCGACAGGTTTCTGCGACGGCGGGCTTCGCTGGCGGCTTTGCTTTGCTCCGCCTGCGCTTTCGCCACCTCAGCTTGCGCTTTCGCCAGCTGTGCCTGGGCGTTCAGCACCGCGATGCGGTAGGGGGTGTCGTCGATGGTAAACAATACCTCACCGGCCTTGACCTGCTGGTTATCGGCCACGTTCAGCTGCAATATACTGCCGGAAACCTGAGGGGTGATCCCGACCTGCTCGGCGCGCACTTTACCGTCGCGGGTCCAGGGGGACTGAGTGTAGAAATTCCATAACAACCACGCGGCAACCAGAGCGATGGCCGCCACCAACAGTGTTGAAAGATATTTTAATTTTTTCATAGCAGGAAGATCACCAGGCAATCAGTAACACCAGGGCCAGACAGACCGAGAGCGCGAACAGGGAGAGATCCATCAGCAGTGGATGCCAGATGTCGCCCGCATACATCCAGTCACGCAGCTGGCGATGTAAAAACAGCCAGATAAAGAAGCCCAGCAGGACGGCTTTGAACAACGGAGGGAAATAGACGGATGCGCCGAACACCAGGTCCTGCAGCGGCAATCCGGATGAATTAAGACTCAGTTTCACAAGCAAAAATCCTTTGCCATAACAGGGATAACCTCAGGACGTGCTACTCTTTAACAGTGTAAATCATTGTTTTGGTTTTTGTTGAATCAAGTAATTCATTTGTTTTGATTATTCAAATGCTGCACACTATTCTAAAATCAGTATAATAACTTAGCAAGCTAATTATAAGGAGATGAAATTGGAATCGCCACTTGGTTCTGATCTGGCACGTTTAGTTCGCGTCTGGCGCGCGCTAATCGACCATCGCCTGAAACCTCTGGAGTTAACGCAGACCCACTGGGTTACGCTGCATAACATCCACCAGCTGCCGCCTGAGCAGTCGCAGATCCAGCTGGCGAAAGCCATCGGTATTGAACAACCGTCCCTGGTGCGCACGCTCGATCAGCTGGAGGAGAAAGGGCTTATTTCTCGCCAGACCTGCGCAAGCGATCGGCGAGCCAAACGCATCAAGCTGACGGAAAAAGCCGAACCGCTGATCAACGAGATGGAAGAGGTGATAGGCAAAACCCGCGATGAAATCCTCGCAGGGGTCTCGAAGCAGGAAGTGGAAACGTTGCTTCACTTAATTCGTAAACTTGAACAAAATATCCTCGATCTCCAGGCAAAAGATTAATCGTTTTGCGGCCCGGTTTATCCCGGGCCTTTTTTTACCTGCCCTGGCGTCGCCAGATTACCACCCGGTTACGTCCGCTGTTTTTTGCTTCATACATGGCTTCGTCCGCGCGCTGGACGCACTCTTCGGCTGTCACACTGCCGTCATGGGTCGTATACACGCCCATGCTGATGGTCATCCGTTCTGGCAGAGGGGTTTGCTCGGCGCTGACCGCCAGGCGGATGCGCTCGGCGATCGCCTGCGCCTCGTCCTCTGCGGTGTTGACCAGCAGCAGGGCAAACTCCTCACCGCCAATGCGGGCGGCCGCGTCATCCTTACGCGAATGGCTGTCCAGCACCGAGGCGGCAAACTGGATCACCTTGTCGCCGGCGATGTGGCCATAGTTATCGTTGATGCGTTTAAAATGGTCGAGGTCGCAGATGATCACCGACAGCGGATGCTGGGCCTTCACCTTTGCCAGCTGCTGGTTGAGGGTATCGTAGAAGAAGCTGCGGTTGTAAAGCCGGGTCAGCGGGTCGCGGATCGAATTCTGGTATGAGTTGACATACTTGTG
This sequence comes from Klebsiella pneumoniae complex sp. WS1778, assembly GCF_049472055.1. Taxonomy (NCBI): domain Bacteria; kingdom Pseudomonadati; phylum Pseudomonadota; class Gammaproteobacteria; order Enterobacterales; family Enterobacteriaceae; genus Klebsiella; species Klebsiella pneumoniae complex sp. WS1778. Next base: position 1,026,760 of record NZ_JBKGTJ010000001.1, on the reverse strand, counting down.
GTTAGACTCGCGATAGAGGATAAAGACGTCTACCAGCAGCACCAGGATCAGGAACAGGGTGCACAGCGTTTCAAAAAAACGCGCCTGATACCAGGCCTGATCGAGCTCCCCAACGGCAGAGAGCAGCTGGAAAATGGTGAACAAATATGCGCTGCAAAAAAAAGCGCCGCTGTACCAGAAAATATTGCGCAGTTTGCTAAACCAAATTATTAAAATCAGCGCGATAAACCAGACTGCCATCAGCAGCCAGCCAATAATACTCCGCCACAGCGGCGTAAAAGTATGGCTCAGATCGTCAATAAACCTAATGCTCAACCATGGCGAGTGGCTGGAGTAGATCCATGACAAAAAAATTATCATTAACGTAAAAACAATACATGCCGCGAAAGTCATTACATGGGCTTTAAAGGAGTGCATGATCCGTCGGCGAAAGTAATACAAAATAATTGACGACGTGAATAAGACGGCCATCATTATATTGCGAAAGAAATAATATATCACAGCGTCATTTTGTTTCACCACCGGCGCGGGATTACAGCTGAGCCAGTCCGGATAGCTACTGAGGGTGCCCAGCATCAGTAACGCCGAACAGGCAAAACCGAAAGCGACAGGCGTCAGATACAGGCGACGCTTGCTGCTCCAGTATTTCATGCCCATAAAACAGGCAATAGTGATATGAAAAACCATCAGAAAACTGGTCAGCAGGGGAAATAGTATTGATGAGGTGCTGTTGAATCTGGTCTCAAAAGAGCTGGTTAATCCGGTAATGCCGACTCCGGCCAGCAAACAAATAAAAAAATAAATGATAAGACGTCTAACAACATGACTCACATGTTTGGTCATAGGCAATATTCCAGAATAATAAACAACAGCAACGAGGTTGGGTTGGCTTAATAATATTAACGGTTATAAGAGTAGTGGGGGCTGTGGGCAAAGATATTGCGCAGGCGCAATGATTGATGAAATATTAAAATTAATATGTGTTATCGCTAATACAAAACTTTTACGGCGAGATAAATGTGGGTGATAAGTACGATGCGGCGCAACTGGCCGCATCGTGACAGGTGTTAGCGAGGAGAGACGGTGACCTGGCTGCCGCTGCCGGCAATGGCTACGCGCTGTCCAACAGAGAACGGGGTGCTGCCCTGTTTCTGTACCACCATGATGGTGTTGCCATCATCTTTACGAATTTCCAGTTCCACGCCCTGGGTTTTATTCATGGCGCCCTGTACGCCCTGACCGGCTACGCCGCCCGCGACCGCGCCAGCCGCAGTGGCCAGAGAACGTCCGGTGCCGCCGCCGATGGTATTCCCGAGGAAGCCGCCCAGAACCGCGCCGCCAATCGCCCCGATGGCATTGCTGTCGTCGCCGCTCTGGATCTGTACGGCGCGGGTATGCACGATGGTACCGTATGTCACGCTCTGCACCTGTTTGGCTTCAGATGCGGAATAAACGTCGCCGGACAGGCCGCTGCTGCTCACACAGCCCGCGAGCGTAAAACCAATCATCGATACAGCCAAAACACGTAAAATCATTTATGAATCTCCTGTTCACCGAAGGTGTTCAATTGAACGTCCATGCGGTTAATTATATGGCATTTAGTCGTCGGCGGGCATAGCTTCCCCCCGGGATATACAAAAAATAATAATTAATGGTGCTTCAACCTAAACTAAACGCCGGTTCTTTACGATGTTCTCCGAAATGTCTCTCTATTGTTAAAAAGTATTATTACAACATAGCATTAGCGGACACTTTATGATGGAGTGAGACGCATACGAGGGTCATGGAATGAAGGAAAAACGTATGAGATCGGGTCGCTTTATTGGCGTTATGTCGGGTACCAGCCTTGATGGTATCGATGTCGTTTTAGCCGCTATCAACGAAAACATGGTGGCGCAGCAGGCCAGTCTCACCTGGCCCATCCCACACGCGATAAAAGAAGAGATCCTGGCGATTTGTCAGGGCCAGTCGCTGACCCTCTCGCAGCTGGGGCGTTTGGATACCCGCCTCGGAAGGCTGTTTGCCGAGGCCGTGCTGGCGCTGATGCGTCAGGAAAGTCTCAAATCCGCGGACGTCATCGCCATCGGCTGTCATGGGCAAACTGTATGGCACGAGCCGCAGGGCGATGCCCCGCACACGCTGCAAATTGGCGATAACAATCAGATCGCCGCCCATACCGGCGTCACTGTGGTGGGGGATTTCCGTCGGCGTGATATGGCGCTTGGCGGGCAGGGGGCGCCGCTGGTGCCGGCTTTTCATCATGCGCTGCTGGCGCACCCCGTTGAGCGGCGGATGGTGCTGAATATCGGCGGGATCGCTAATGTGTCGCTTCTGGTGCCGGGCCAGCCGGTGCGCGGCTATGATACCGGGCCGGGCAATATGTTGCTGGACGCCTGGATCTGGCGTAAGCAAGGTAAACCTTACGATAAAGACGCCCACTGGGCCAGTGAAGGCAAAGTGCTCCTGCCGCTGCTGCAGGATATGCTGAGCGATCCGTGGTTTGCCTTGCCGGCGCCGAAAAGCACCGGTCGGGAATATTTCAATTACGGCTGGCTGGAGCAGCATCTGGCTCGTTACCCGGGGCTGCGCGGACAGGATGTGCAGGCAACCCTCGCGGAATTAACCGCCGTGACCATCAGTGAGCAGGTATTGTTAAGCGGCGGCTGCGAGCGTTTGTTAGTGTGCGGCGGCGGCGCGCGTAACCCATTGTTAATGGCGCGCCTGGCGGCCCTGCTGCCGGGAACCGAAGTCTCCACCACCGATGAAGCGGGGATCAGCGGCGATGATATGGAAGCGCTGGCCTTTGCCTGGCTGGCCTGGCGCACCATCGCTGGCCTGCCGGGGAATCTGCCCTCTGTGACTGGCGCCAGCGAAGCCACGGTGCTGGGCGCCATTTTCCCTGCTAACCCGCCGCAGAATCGGAGTTAACTGAAATCTTAAATACGACGCGACCGGTAAACTGGACATGTTAAGCGGAGGGCGGAGTGCCCTCCGTGACCGGGAAAGTCGAAGGCAAACGAATGAAAAAAATTCTTATCGCAGTTGTACCTTTTATGCTGGCGGGCTGTAGCTACTACAACCAGTTTGTCGAGCGGATGCAGACGGACACGCTGGAGTATCAATGCGACCAGAAACCGTTGACGGTCCATCGCAATAACTCACGCCAGCAGGTGAGTTTTATTTATGACAATCAGCAGCTGAATCTGTCAGAGGGGCTGTCGGCTTCCGGAGCGCGCTACACCGACGGCGTCTATGTCTTCTGGTCGAAAGGCGATACCGCCACCGTCTATAAGCGCGACCGCATCGTTCTCGATAACTGCCAGCTGCAGACCGCCAAACGTTGAGATTTCTGTCCGGGGGGCGCACAATAACGCCACCTTATGACTATATCCTCAATGGCCATGTCTGATAACGACGAACTCCAGCAAATCGCGCACTTGCGCCGTGAATACACCCGTGGCGGTTTGCGTCGCCACGATCTTCCAGCTGAACCTCTGCCGCTGTTTGAGCGCTGGCTGCGTCAGGCCTGCGACGCGAAACTCGCCGACCCGACGGCCATGGTGGTTGCCACCGTTGATGAAAGCGGCCAACCTTATCAGCGTATTGTGCTGCTAAAGCATTACGACGAAAAAGGGCTGGTGTTTTATACCAACCTTGGCAGCCGCAAAGCCCATCAGATTGAAAATAACCCGCAGGTCAGTCTGCTGTTTCCGTGGCATATGCTGGAGCGCCAGGTGATGGTGATCGGCAAAGCGGAACGCCTGTCCACGCTGGAGGTGGTCAAATATTTCCACAGTCGCCCGCGCGACAGCCAGATCGGCGCCTGGGTCTCGAAGCAGTCGAGTCGGATCTCTGCTCGGGGTATCCTGGAGAGCAAATTCCTCGAGCTGAAGCAGAAATTCCAGCAGGGTGAAGTACCGCTGCCGAGTTTCTGGGGCGGATTCCGCGTCAGCATTGAGCAGATGGAGTTCTGGCAGGGGGGCGAACATCGCCTGCACGATCGCTTTTTATACCAGCGCGATAACGGCGCCTGGAAAATAGACCGCCTGGCACCGTAATTGCCGAAATTAGTTATCGAAGCGCTGGCGCTGAAAGGGCCGGCGCTTTATTCTATGTACTTTTCGCATCTGGCGAAAAGTCGTGTACCGGCAGAGGTGCAGTCGTTTATACATGGAGAATTTGATGGCAAGCAGTAACTTGATTAAACAATTGCAAGAGCGGGGGCTGGTAGCCCAGGTGACGGACGAGGAAGCGTTAGCAGAGCGACTGGCGCAAGGCCCGATCGCGCTCTATTGCGGCTTCGATCCTACCGCTGACAGCTTGCATTTGGGGCATCTTGTTCCATTGTTATGCCTGAAACGCTTCCAGCAGGCAGGTCATAAACCTGTGGCGCTGGTGGGCGGCGCTACTGGTCTGATTGGCGACCCAAGCTTTAAAGCCGCTGAGCGTAAGCTGAATACCGAGGATACCGTGCAGGAGTGGGTGGATAAAATCCGCAAACAGGTAGCCCCGTTCCTTGATTTTGACTGCGGCGACAACTCGGCGATCGCGGCGAACAACTATGACTGGTTTGGCAGCATGAACGTGCTGACCTTCCTCCGCGATATCGGTAAACACTTCTCTGTTAACCAGATGATCAATAAAGAAGCGGTGAAGCAGCGCCTGAATCGTGACGATCAGGGCATCTCCTTTACCGAGTTCTCCTACAATCTGCTGCAGGGTTACGACTTCGCCTGTCTGAACAAACTGCATGGCGTGGCGCTGCAGATTGGCGGCTCCGACCAGTGGGGCAACATTACCTCCGGTATCGATCTGACCCGTCGTCTGCACCAGAACCAGGTGTTTGGCCTCACCGTGCCGCTGATTACCAAAGCGGACGGCACCAAGTTCGGTAAAACCGAGGGCGGCGCCGTGTGGCTGGATCCGAAAAAGACCAGTCCGTATAAATTCTATCAGTTCTGGATCAACACCGCGGATGCTGACGTCTATCGCTTCCTCAAGTTCTTCACCTTCATGGACATTGCAGAGATCAATGCCCTGGAAGAAGAAGATAAAAACAGCGGTAAAGCGCCGCGCGCCCAGTACGTGCTGGCAGAGCAGGTGACGCGTCTGGTGCATGGCGAAGAGGGTCTGGAAGCGGCGAAACGCATTACCGAGAGCCTGTTCAACGGCAACCTGAGCGACCTCAGCGAAGCTGACTTCGAACAGCTGGCTCAGGACGGCGTGCCGATGATCGAGATGGAAAAAGGCGCCGATCTGCTGCAGGCGCTGGTGGATTCCGAGCTGCAGCCGTCCCGCGGCCAGGCGCGTAAAACCGTCGCCTCTAACGCGGTGACCATCAACGGTGAAAAACAGGCCGATCCGGAATATGTTTTTGCTGACAGCGATCGCCTGTTTGGCCGCTACACCTTGCTGCGCCGCGGTAAGAAGAATTACTGCCTGGTCTGCTGGAAATAAAAAAATACTACCAGGGCGTGGGAAACCACGCCCTTTTTCTTTTTAGGGTTGTGGTAAGAAAATGAAGAACATCCTCGCCATTCAGTCTCACGTAGTGTTTGGCCACGCCGGCAACAGTGCCGCCGAGTTCCCGATGCGCCGCCTGGGTGCCAATGTCTGGCCCCTCAATACCGTACAGTTCTCTAACCATACGCAGTACGGCAAATGGACCGGCTGTGTGATGCCGCCTTCGCACCTGACGGAGATCGTCCAGGGCATCGCCGACATTGACAAGCTGCAGACCTGCGATGCGGTACTGAGCGGCTATCTCGGATCTGCTGAACAGGGCGAGCATATCCTGGGCATCGTGCGTCAGGTAAAAGCGGCCAATCCGGAGGCGAAGTATTTTTGTGACCCGGTGATGGGCCATCCGGAAAAGGGCTGCATCGTCGCCCCGGGCGTGGCGGAATTCCACGTGCGCTACGCGCTGCCGGCCAGCGATATCATTGCGCCTAATCTGGTGGAGCTGGAGATCCTCTGCGGTCATCCGGTCGCCAGTGTGAGCGAGGCGGTGGCCGCCGCGCGGGAGCTCATTGTCCAGGGGCCGGAGGTAGTGCTGGTTAAGCATCTTTCCCGCGCCGGCATGAGCATGGACCGCTTTGAGATGCTGCTGGTGACCGCAGAGGAAGCCTGGCATATCAGCCGGCCGCTGGTGGATTTTGGCCTGCGTCAGCCGGTGGGCGTTGGTGATGTGACCAGCGGTCTGCTGTTGGTGAAACTGCTGCAGGGCGCCAGCCTGCGCGACGCGCTTGAGCACGTCACCGCCGCGGTGTACGAGATCATGTTGACCACCAAAAACATGCAGGAGTATGAACTGCAGGTGGTGGCGGCGCAGGATCGTATTGCCGTGCCGGAGCACTGCTTCAGCGCTACCCGACTGTAACTTTCTGACTCTGCCCGGCAGACCGCCGGGCAGAGTCTGGTCTTACTTTAAGCCTTCCGCCGCCAGTGCGTCAGCCACTGCCGGACGCGCCGCCACCTTCGCCATCCAGCTGCCGATATGACCGCAGGCGGCCATATCCAGTTTAATCGCATAGCCCCAGCGCAGCACCGTGAACAGATAACCATCGGCGATGGTGAAGCGATGGCCGGTCAGCCACTGTTTATCCGCCAGCGAGGCATCGACGTACTGCAGTTTCTTCTCGAGCAACGCGCGGGCAACGGGCTTATAGTCTTCCGGGGTGTCCGGGCGGAACAGCGGCGTAAAGCCTTTATGCAGTTCGGTAGCCACGTAGTTCAGCCATTCCAGGGTCTGGTAACGGGCAACGGAGCCCACGGGCGCCAGCAGATGGCGGTCCGGCACCTGATCGGCGATGTACTGCATAATAGCCACGCCCTCGGTGAGCAGGATGTCATCATCCAGCAGCAGCGCCGGCACCTGACCTTTCGGGTTGATCAGCAGATAATCTTCCCCGTTTTCCAGCTGTTTCCTTGCCAGATCCACGCTCTGCAAAGTGAAATCCAGGCCGCTTTCGCGCAGGGCGATGTGTGAGGCGAGGGAACAGGCGCCGGGTTTGTAGAACAGTTTCATGCGTTACTCCTCGTGGCTGCAGTTTTCTGTATGTTAGTCCCGCCAGGGGTAAAAAAAAAGCCGCTAACCTAACGTTAGCGGCTTAAAAATAATTGGTTTTCCCTGCGGCGTCAGGCTGCCGCGGTTTCGCGTGCTTTTACGTCCGCGCTGTCGTCCTGAGTCATTCGGTTCAGCTTCGGCGCGGTCAGCAGCATCAGGGCGGCGATGACCGCGGTGACGATACCGATCTGCAGGAACACATGACCGTACACTTCCAGCGACACCAGCGGATCGGTGACGTTTTCCGGTACCGCCATCAGGTTGGCGATTTTCCCGGCGATGATTGCCGCACCGGCGGTGGTGAGGAACCAGCTGCCCATAATGAAGCCCATCAGACGCTGAGGAACCAGCTGAGCGACCATCGCCAGGCCGAGGCCGGAAATCATCAGCTCACCGATAGACTGCAGCGCATAGCTCAGGATCAGCCAGTTAACCGAGACGATACCAGCGTCGCTGGCGAACTTCGCCCCTAAAGGCAGGACGAGGAACGCGCCGGAGCACAGCACCATACCGATAGCGAACTTGTGCGGCATCGGCAGGCGGTCGCCCATCTTGTTATAGATGGCGGCCAGAATAGGGCTACCAATCATGATCCAGAACGGGTTCAGCGCCTGATACTGTTCCGGCTCGAAGGCGATGCCGAGGATCGAGTGCTCCACGTTGCGGATAGCGAAGAAGTTCAGAGAGGTCGGCATCTGGCTGTACAGTACGAAGAAGACGATCGCTTCTACCATCAGCAGGAAGGCGACGATCATTTTCCGACGCGCGGCACCTTTCAGGCCCATCGCTTCTTTGGCGAAAATCACCACGATACCCAGCGCGATGACGCCCAGCGCCATGCGTGCGATACCCTGGTTGTGCAGCAGCCAGGTCGCGATAGCGACCAGCACCACCACGCCAGCGATGGTCGCCAGCAGTTTACCCATATGCACCGGGGCAAAGTCCGGTTTCGAACCGTACTGTTTCACCCATTTCTGGCAGAAGGCGAAGTTGATGATAGTGATCACCATCCCCACCACGCTCAGGGCGAAGGCGACGCTCCAGCCGAAACGCGCGGCCAGCCACGGAGTTGCCAGCATCGAGAAGAACGAACCGATGTTGATGGACATGTAGTACATGGTAAATGCACCGTCCAGACGCGGGTCGTTTTTGTCATAGCAGGTAGAGAGCAGGGAAGACGGGTTGGCTTTAAACAGGCCGTTACCGACGGCGATAGTCGCCATACCCATATAGACGATAGCGGCGTCATGGCCGGACCAGGCGACCAGCGCATAGCCGATGGCCAACACGATAGCGCCCAGCATAATGACGCGTTTGGTACCCAGCACTTTATCGCCCAGCCAGCCGCCAATGGCGACCAGGCCATAAACCAGCGCGCTAAAGGAGGAGAACAGAGTAATGGAATCCGCTTCCGACATACCCAGCTGTTTTACCAGGTAAACGGCCATGATCCCTTGCAGGCCGTAGTAACCAAAACGCTCCCACAACTCGATCGAGAAAATGAGATAGAACGCGCGTGGTTGTTTGAAAGCGTTCAGACTCACGCTTTCTGCTGGTTTATTGTTTGCAGTAGACACATATACCTCTTTTTTTACATCCCATATTTACTGGGGGGTGTTCGGGGCGCAATCTCGTTGGACCGCCGCCTTTATAGTTATTCTTGGAGGGAAAACGGCAGGTAATGTTCACTATCCTGGCGTATCAGGCAAGGCTTTTGTAATAATCTGTTACACATAATCAGGATGGCATAATGCTCCGGACATATGAATGTTATCCAGAGTTAAATTTCACCGTTACGTTATCGTTGATATTTTTATCTTTTTGATTGCCCGCTTTTCGCCAAAATGGCGATATATTCTGCTGATCGCGCAGTGAGGTAGTGATATGGTCCATTATCCTAAAAATTCATGGGCTATTATCCTGGTAATCTTTGCTCAGCCGTTGTATTACCTGACTTTAATTTCCATTTTCATAACATTCGTTCAACATTGAGTTGCGAGCATGATCTGGATCACAAATATATAGAAATTTTGCATTGATAAAAAATGAATGAGCTAGTTGTTTGTTATATAACCGGATAATTGCCCAGCAAAATGCGGTTTAAGCGGTGTTAACGGCGGGTTAAATAGATAAATACAGACCATAACCCAGAGTGAGGCTATGGTCATGAGAAAGGCGCTCAGGCGTAAACTTTATCTTTGAATTCGCAAAGGTCTTCAATCAGGCAGGAGCCGCAGCGCGGCTTGCGAGCGATACAGGTGTAACGGCCGTGCAGAATAAGCCAGTGATGGCAGTCGACCTTAAACTCGGCGGGAACGACCTTCAGAAGCTTCTCTTCAACCTGTTCGACGTTTTTCCCGGGAGCGAATTGCGTCCGGTTGCAAACACGGAAGATATGGGTATCCACGGCGATCGTCGGCCAGCCAAAGGCGGTATTCAGCACCACGTTGGCGGTTTTGCGGCCCACGCCGGGCAATGCCTCCAGCGCCGCTCTGTCCTCTGGTACCTCGCCGTTGTGCTGCTCCAGCAGGATCCGGCAGGTTTTGATGACGTTTTCCGCTTTGCTGTTAAACAGGCCGATGGTCTTGATATAGGATTTCACGCCCTCCACCCCCAGCGCCAGCATCGCCGCGGGCGTATTGGCCACCGGGTAGAGTTTGGCTGTCGCTTTATTGACGCTCACGTCGGTTGCCTGCGCCGAGAGCAGGACGGCAATCAGCAGCTCAAACGGCGAGCTGAAGTGCAGCTCGGTGGTGGGGTGGGGATCATTGTCCCGCAGCCTGGCCAGGATCGCCAGGCGTTTGGCTTTGTTCATGTTACGCTTTCCCTGTCGCGTCAGACGGGGCGACAGCGTCGGCCCGGGCCGCCTGCGCCTTCCGCTGCTTGCTACGTTCATCGATAAGGTATTTTACCGCCAGCATCATGCCGAGGCCAATAAAGGCGCCTGGCGGCAGCATAGCCAGCAGGAAAGGGGTGTCCGTATGGAAAACCTCGATGCGCAGCACCTTTGCCCAGCTGCCAAGCAGGCTGTCGGCGCCGTCAAACAGCGTGCCATTGCCGAGGATTTCGCGCAGGGAGCCCAGCACGAACATCGCGCAGGTGGCCCCCATACCGATAGAGAAACCGTCCAGCGCCGACAGCGCCGGCCCTTTTTTGGCGGCAAAGGCTTCGGCGCGGCCTACCACGATGCAGTTGGTGACGATAAGCGGGATAAATATCCCCAGCGACTGATACAGACCGAACGCATAAGCGTTGATCAGCATCTGCACCACGCTCACTACCGAGGCGATGATCATCACGTAAATCGGGATGCGGATCTCCGCCGGGGTCCAGCGGCGCAGGCTGGAGATGGTCAGGTTGGTCAGGGTCAGCACCAGGGTGGTCGCCAGACCCAGCCCAAGGGCGTTGGTGGCCGTCGAGGTGACTGCCAGCAGGGGACACATCCCTAACAGCTGAACCAGAGCGGAGTTGTTTTTCCACAGACCCTGGACGATGACGTCTTTAACTTCGCTCATGGTTACTCTCCACAGGCGCTGAATTCAGGAAGTTGCGCAGGCAGCGTTTGTGCATACAGGCCTGCGCGCTTAACGGCATTGACCACCGCCCGGGGGGTGATGGTGGCGCCGGTGAACTGGTCAAAATCGCCGCCGTCTTTTTTGACCGCCCAATGGCTGTCGCCCTGACCGTGGATGACTTTCCCGGCAAAATGGGTGATCCAGTCCGACAGGCGAAGCTCGATTTTATCCCCCAGACCCGGGGTCTCATGATGCTCGGTCACGCGGGTGCCGAGGACCGTGCCGCTAAAATCGGCGGCCACCAGCAGCTGGATCGCTCCGGAATAGCCGTCCGGCGCGGTGGCTTCCATGACCGCGCCAATCGGCTGGTCGTTATTTTTGGCGATCCACACTTTATGCTGGCCTTTGCCCAGCGCCGGGGCGCTGACCAGATAGCAGCTCTTGAGCAGATCGTTATTATAGCGGTCGGCAGGTAAAACCTGGTCGAATAACGCTTTTTGCTGCAGGGCCGCCTGCTGGTCGATGGTGCTTTTGGTCAGCTCATTGATTGCCGCCGTTAGCCCGGTGGAGCCGGCGGCAAAAAGCGCCAGCGTGACGCCGTGTTTTCGCATCGTTTTTAACATCATCGCTCTCTCAACGGTGGCCATACACGCGCGGGCGCGTGTAGTAATCGATCAGCGGCACGGTAATATTCGCCAGCAGAACGGCAAACGCCACGCCGTCCGGGTAACCGCCGAAGCTGCGAATAAGCCACACCAGCAGGCCGGCGAGGGCGCCGAAGATCAGACGTCCGCGGTTGGTTGTCGAGGCCGTCACCGGGTCGGTCAGAATAAAGAAGGCGCCAAGCATGGTGGCCCCGGAGAATAAATGCATCTGCGGAGAGGCCAGACTCTGCGGCGAGAAGATCCAGCCGAGGGTTGCGCACAGGCCAAGGCTGACGAGGAAGCTGACCGGGATATGCCAGCGGATCGCCTTCTGCCACAGCAGGAACAGACCGCCCGCCAGCCAGGCGATATTCACCCACTGCCAGCCCAGACCCGCCAGAGCGCCGCCGTAAACCGGCAACTGCAGTACCTGCTGGACGCTATGCCCGGCATGCAGGGAGGTTTTGAAGGTATCCAGCGGGGTGGCCTGACTGATGCCGTCGATACCCAGCCGCAGGGCGGTCATGTCGTCTCCGACGGCGGTATGACCGGTGAAGATCATCTGCAGCGTATCGCTGAACGTCGGGATATGGGCGGCAATCTCGTAAGAAGGCAGCCAGGAGGTCATCTGCACCGGGAACGAAATCAGCAGCACGACGTAGCCGATCATTGCCGGGTTGAAAGGATTATGGCCGAGTCCACCGTACAACTGCTTGGCGATCACTACGGCAAAGGCGGTGCCGAGCACCACCATCCACCAGGGGGCCAGCGGCGGAATACTCACCGCCAGCAGCAGGCCGGTGAGCAGGGCGGAGTTATCCCTCAGGGTGGCCGCAACAGGCTGTTTGCGCAGTTTGAGAATAGCGGCTTCCGTTGCCCAGGCCGTCAGGGCGGCGAGGACAATCTGCAGGAGGGTGCCCCAGCCGAAAAACCACGTCTGGATCACAATACCAGGCACGGCGGCGAGCAGCACCAGCAGCATAATGCGCGAGGTCTGCCGCTGGTTATGGGTATAGGGGGAGCTTGCGATTCTGAAAACCATTTATTCCTCGTTAACTGCCTGCTGTGTTGCTTTGCGCGCCTGAACGCGAGCGATCGCCGCGGCGACGGCCGCTTTGCGTGGGTCGTCATTGGCTGCGGTTGACGCAATATCCGCCTGGGCAGCCTGCTGTTCGGCTTTGCGCGCTTTGGCGCGGGCGATAGCGGCCTCCACCGCGGCCTTCCGCGGGTCGACCGGCTCGGCTGGCGGGGCTTCCGCCGGCGCGGCCTGCTGTTCAGCTTTGCGCGCTTTGGCGCGGGCGATAGCGGCCTCCACCGCCGCCTTGCGCGGGTCGACCGACTCGGCTGGCGGGGCTTCCGCCGGCGCGGCCTGCTGTTCAGCTTTGCGCGCTTTGGCGCGGGCGATAGCGGCTTCCACCGCCGCCTTGCGCGGGTCGACCGGCTCGGCTGGCGGGGTTTCCGCCGGCGCGGCCTGCTGTTCGGCTTCGCGCGCTTTGGCGCGGGCGATAGCGGCTTCCACCGCCGCTTTGCGCGGGTCGACCGGCTCGGCCGCCGGGGCTTCCACCGGCGCGGCCTGCTGTTCGGCTTTGCGCGCTTTGGCGCGGGCGATGGCGGCTTCCACCGCCGCCTTGCGGGGATCGGCAGCGTCGGTCGACGGGGATTCCGCCGGCGCGGCCTGCTGCTGCGCTTTACGCGCCCGGGCTTCGGCCTTCCGCGCTTCGCGGGCGGCAATCGCCTCGCTGTTGTCCGGTCTGGCGCCGGCCTGAATCACGATAGGCTGCGCGGCGTCGCGCTGTTTATCACGTACCCGGGCCAGGGCGGCGTTAATCGCATCCTGATCTTTGGCGGCAGGCTGGACGGCGGCTTTTTTATGCCGCTCGGCGCGGGCCGCTTTCTCACGCTCCAGGCGCGCCTGTCGGGCCTCGAATCGCGCCTTGGCTTCCGCAGCGCGCTGCTCTTCCAGACGAATCGCCGCGATCTCGGCTTTCTCCTGGCGGAAGTACTGCACCAGCGGAATATTGCTTGGGCATACCCACGCGCACGCGCCGCATTCGATGCAGTCCGCCAGATTGTGAGCGGTGGCTTTATCGTGCTGCTGGCCTTTGCTGAACCAGTACAGCTGCTGCGGCAGCAGATCGGCCGGGCAGGCGTCGGCGCAGGCGCTACAGCGAATGCAGCCTTTTTCTTCCTGCGGCTCGCCCATTTCGCTGGCGGAGGGCGCTAAGAGACAGTTGGTGATCTTCACTACCGGGACGTCGAGCCCCGGCAGAGTAAAGCCCATCAGCGGGCCGCCCATGATCACCATCGGCTCAGCGCTGGCGCAGAAGCCGGCGTCGTTCAACAGATGGCGCACCGGCGTGCCAAGGCGCGCCCAGACATTGCCCGGCCGGGTTACCGCCTCGCCGGTGAGGGTGACCACGCGCTCGGTTAACGGTTCGCCGTCAATTACCGCGCGTTTCACCGCGTAGGCTGTACCGACGTTCTGCATTAGCACGCCAATGTCCGAAGAACGACCGCCGTGCGGCACCTGTTTGCCGGTGAGAATCTGGGTGAGCTGCTTGGCGCCACCGGAGGGGTATTTGGTGGGGATCACGCGCAGCGAAATGCCATGGGCGTCGCAGAGTACCGCCCGCAGCATGGAGATGGCCTGCGGCTTATTGTCTTCAATGCCGATCAGCACCTCGTCAGGCTGCAGAATGTGGGCGAGGATGCGGATCCCTTCGACAATCTGCGCCGCGCAGTCCTGCATCAGGCGGTCGTCCGCCGTGATATAGGGTTCGCACTCGGCGGCGTTAATGATCAGCGTTTTAATTTTATCGCCGCCGCCGCGCAGTTTACTGCCAGTGGGGAAGCCGGCGCCGCCGAGGCCGGCAACGCCAAACTGGTGGATGCGCTCAATCAGCGCTTCACGTGTGCGGGTCTGGTAGTCGCTCCAGCCGTCGCGTTCGATCCAGCGGTCTTCGCCGTCGGCGTCAATGATCACGCTCATCTCCGCCAGCGCGGATGGATGGGCGGTGGTGTGCGGGGCGATAGCGGCAACGGTGCCGGAGGTGGGGGCGTGAACCGGCAGCATTCTTCCCCAACCGCGGGTTAGCGGCTGGCCGCGCAGCACCCGGTCGCCTACTTTGACGCACAGTTCGCCTTCGGCGCCGATGTGCTGCTTCAGCGGGATCACAAAGCGCTGCGGCAGGGAAACCTGGCGCAGCGGGGTGCCGTTTGACTGGGTTTTCATCTCCGGCGGGTGAATACCGCCGTTAAAATCCCAGACTTTGTCTTTTCGGAAAGCGGAAAATAGCTTAAACATGTTGTTCCACAGGAATATTTCGCACCGGGATCGTGTGCAGATCCCATTTCCAGGTCTCCGGGGTGGTCGCCACCGGAACGAGTGAAATGCACTGGGTCGGGCAGGGGGCAACGCACAGGTTGCAGCCGGTGCACAGGTCGCTCATCACGGTATGCATGGCGCGGGTCGCCCCGACAATGGCATCCACGGGACACGCCTGAATACATTTGGTACAGCCGATGCAGTTCGGCTCGTCAATCACGGCGACCATGCGGGCCGGCTCGGCTGCCTGCTCGTCGCCGTCGACAGGCTGCGGGTCGACGTTGAGCAAGGCGGCGATTTTTAACATCACCGCTTCGCCACCCGGCGCGCAGCGATTAATTTTCTCACCCTGCACGCCCACCGCTTCCGCATAGGGGCGGCAGCCAGGGTAGCCGCACTGCCCACATTGGCTCTGCGGTAACAATTCATCAATTTTTTCCACCACCGGGTCGTCCTGCACCGTGAAACGGCGCGACGCATACCCCAGTATTAAGCCGAAAATCAGCCCTAACAGGCTGATGGCGATCACGGCTATCCAGACTGCGCTCATTACAACTTCACCAAACCACTAAAGCCCATAAAGGCCAGAGACATTAAACCGGCGGTAATCAGCGCGATGGCATTACCGCGGAACGGCGCGGGGACATCGGCCACCACCAGACGTTCGCGGATCGCCGCGAACAGCACCATCACCAGCGAGAAGCCGACGGCGGCGGCAAAGCCGTACAGCGCCGACTGCAGGAAATTGTGGCCCAGGTTGATGTTCAGCAGCGCCACCCCGAGCACCGCGCAGTTGGTGGTGATAAGGGGCAAAAAGATGCCCAGCAGGCGATAGAGCGCCGGGCTGGTTTTACGCACCACCATCTCAGTGAACTGGACCACCACGGCGATAACCAGAATAAAGGCCAGGGTACGTAAATAAACCAGATTTAGCGGGATAAGGATCCAGGTATCAATCAGCCAGGCGCAAATAGAGGCCAGGGTCATCACGAAGGTGGTGGCGAGCCCCATCCCCATTGCGGTTTCCAGCTTTTTGGAAACCCCCATAAACGGACACAGGCCAAGGAACTTCACCAAAACGAAGTTATTGACAAGGACAGTACCGATAAAGAGCAGTAAATAATCAGCCATCATGCGACCTGAAACGAAAAAAAGCCGCTTATTATCGAATAAAACGATACCGGCGACAACAGGTTAAGTGTGGGGTTTTTACGGATTAACAAAGGTCCGTTTTACCCGCTGTGAACGGCGAAAATAGGGCGCCAGCAGCGCGGCGGCCAGCAGCGGAAACAGTAGCTGACGCAGTGCAAGGACATCCGAAACGGGGGAGAAGGCAAACGCCTTTATCGCCAGCAGCAGCGTAATGAGCAGCCAGATAATATAGTGTTTCGGCACCAGCGAGCGCCGCTTGAAAAAGGCGATGGTCAGCCAGAGCGTATAAAACCACATGGCGAGGGCAAACAGCAACGAGGCGACCCACAGCGCCATGTGTCCGGTGCTCATGGCGCGCAGCAGGGCCCAGGTTTGCGGCGACATGAGGGCATTGGCAAAAAACAGCAGCGATAACGAGGCGCTCAACAGCGCCACCAGCAACCAGGCCAGCGGTGCCAGCAGCCATCCGCCGATGCGTTCCGCAGATTGAGACGTCATGGTTCTCCCCTATTTAACGCCAGTATATAAAAGCAGGCCGGGAAGTATAAGCAACTGGCGTGAAGGATGACAGTCTTACTGCACGAATCGCCAAACGGATTTAGGCACCTGGCCCACATCGAACAATTTACCGCCGGAAACCAGCTCTGCCCGGCGGTGATCGGCGGCGCGATACATATTAACGATCTCTTCGGTGTCAGTCAGGGAGTAGTTAAGGTGATCAAATAGTTTTTCAAGACTTTCCAGCGAACTGATTTTGCGGAATTTTAATAAATAGTCCAGAACGGTCATTTTCGTATCCATTTTATAATCGGAATAATTACGTTGAATATTATCAGCATTCACTAAACCTACTCTCAACCAACGGCGCCTTCTGCCGGGGCCGCGTGGAATGTTTCAGGTTATATAAACCCATGACAAGGGGCAAAGCCAGCCTTGAAGAGCAGGGAGATGTTTAAGAATATTCTAAATCAGACCGGGCGCCGAATGGCGCCCGCAGGAGAAGATTAACGCTGTTCGCCGCGACTGGCAATAACAGATTTGTACCAATAAAAACTCTTCTTTCGTTTCCGTGCCAGATTTTGCTGGTGGTCCACATAGACAAAGCCATATTGCTTTTGATATCCGTTGAGCCAGCTAAGCAGATCGATAAACGACCAGGGATAATAGCCGCGAACGTCAGCTCCCTGCGCCAGCGCCTTTTCCAGAGCGCCAATATGGCTGCTCAGGTAGTCGATTCGCGGATCGTCGACCACCTCACCGGCAATAATCGGGTCTTTCGCTCCCAGGCCATTCTCGGTGATATAGATCGGGATATCGCCATAGCGCGCCTTGATCATCATAATGCCGTCGGTTAGCCCCTGCGGCCAGATCTCCCAGCCCCATTCGGTATAAGTGCTCTGCGGATTACGCACGAAATAGAATAACCCCTCCACGCCAGGCTCGCCGCCGGTGGGGATTTCGGGCGGCTGGGCGGATACCGTTTCCCGACGATAGTAATTCAGACCGATAAAGTCACAGCGGTTGTCTCGCAGCAGCGCGTCGTCGCCTGGAGCAAAGCGCGGTACTCCCCACAGGGCTTGAGTCTGCGCCAGCAGGGCAGCAGGATAGGTGCCTTTTAGCACCGGATCGTACAGCCAGTGGGTATGGATGGCGTCAGCCAGGTCGGTAGCCTGCCTGTCCGCCTCGCTGTCGGTGAGCGGGGTATGCGGCTGCAGCACATTGACGAAACCAATCTCGCCCGCCACGGCCATCTCGCGAAACGCCTTCACCGCCAGCGCATGGGCGATAAACACGTGATGACAGGCCTGGATGGCGCGCGCCGGATCGCGAACGGCCGGCGGATGCAGGCCGTTAATGTAGCCGTGGCCGATAAAGACGATGGTCTCGTTAAAGGTAGCCCACAGCTTCACCCGCGAACCAAAGCGGGCGTAGCACAGGCGGGCGTACTCGGCGAAGGCTTCGGCGGTGCTGCGTGCTTCCCAGCCGCCCTCATCCTGCAGGGCCTGCGGCAGGTCCCAGTGATAGAGGGTAATCATCGGCTCAATATTATGCGCCAGCAGTTCATCGATCAGATCGCTATAAAACTGCACGCCTGCTTCATTAATCTCGCCGCGCCCGGTGGGCAGCAGGCGCGGCCAGGAGATGGAAAAGCGATAGCTCTGCAGGCCCATCTCGGCCATCAACGCCACGTCTTCGCGAAAACGGTGATAGTGATCGACGGCGATATCGCCGGTGGTCCCTTCAAAGGTGGTTCCCGGCAGGTGAGAGTAGATATCCCAGATTGACGGTCCCTTACCGTCAGCGTCGTGCCCACCTTCAACCTGATACGCTGCGGTAGCGGCACCCCATAGAAAATGTTGCGGAAAAGCGGCCATGAAAAAACTCCCAGTCTGATGATAGAGGGAGTGTAATCAAAGCAAGGATAACTGTGCAACCGGTTTCTGAAACCGGTTGCACAGTTGCGAAGCGGGTCACTGTTTCACGGCGGCGCTACTTTGTCTGCACCACATCCGCTGGCGGTGGCGACTGGTAGTTATCAATATGGTGCGCGATAACCAAAAGCAGTGCGGAAATCCCAAAAACAATCCAGCCAATAAGTTCTACAATACGAGTAAAAACAGTCGTCATAACACTTCAATATCCTTTGAACACAGTGGGAAATGTTACTCTATGGTCAGCAGATCACAAGGGGTATCTGTCTGATTTTGCACGCATGCGTTAAAACCTTAAGTGAAAAAATGATAAGTTTTATTCACGTTTTGTAAGAATATTCTCATTAGTCAGATATTGACATCAGCTGAATAAGAGAGGCGGTTAAATGAGTGATGCGATCCGGGTGGGGCTGGTGGGCTATGGCTATGCCAGCAAAACGTTTCACGCGCCATTAATCAGCGGCACGCCGGGCCTGGCGCTGACGACGGTCTCCAGCAGCGACGCGGCCAAAGTTCATGCCGACTGGCCTGGCGCGAAGGTGGTTAGTGCGGCGGGTGAATTGCTGAACGACCCGGAGATCGATCTGGTGGTCATCGCCACGCCGAACGACACCCACTTCCCACTGGCGAAAGCGGCGCTGGAGGCCGGTAAGCACGTGGTGGTGGATAAACCCTTTACCGTGACACTGTCACAGGCTCGTGAGCTGGAGAGCCTGGCGAAGCACTGTGGCCGGGTGCTGTCGGTATTTCACAATCGGCGCTGGGACAGTGATTTCTTAACGGTCAGAACGTTAATCGACGAAGGCCTGCTGGGAGAGGTGTGTTACTTCGAATCCCATTTCGACCGCTTCCGCCCGCAGGTACGCCAGCGCTGGCGGGAACAGGCGGGCCCCGGGAGTGGAATTTGGTATGATCTCGGACCGCATCTGCTCGACCAGGCGGTGGTGCTGTTTGGTCTGCCGGTGAGCATCACGGTGGATCTCGCTCAACTTCGGCCCGGCGCGCAATCCACCGACTATTTTCACGCGGTGCTGGCCTATCCACAGCGGCGGGTGGTGCTGCACGGCACATTGCTCGCCGCCGCGGAGAGCGCGCGCTTTATCGTCCACGGCTCGCGGGCCAGCTTTATCAAGTACGGTCTCGACCCGCAGGAGGAGCGGCTGAAAAATGGCGAGCGTTTGCCGCAGGAGGACTGGGGGTATGATATGCGTGACGGTACCCTGACCCGCGCCGAAGGCGACGAACGTAGCGAGGAGACATGGCTGACGCTACCGGGCAATTATCCCGCTTACTATGCCGCTATCCGCGATGCGCTCAATGGGGTGGGAGAAAACCCGGTTCCGGCCAGCGAGGCGATTCAAATCATGACCCTGCTTGAGCTCGGTATCGAGTCGGCCCGGCATCGCGCCACGCTCAGCCTTGTGTAAGAGATAGCCCGGCAGCGCGGCTGCCGGGCCGGCTATCAGCCTTTAGCCACCCGCTGAATGAGCGCGGCTTTTTCCTGTTCGCTCAGAAACGCCTGGGTCAGACCATTGATCTGGGCCTGGCGGATCTGCTCCCGGCTCAGGCCCGCCGCCGGCGCCGCCACGGTGTATTCGTGGATAATATCGACCCCCTGGACCGCCGGATCGTCAGTGTTGAGGCTCGCCAGCACGCCGTGCTCAAGGAACTGCTTCAGCGGATGCTGGGCCAGAGAGGGTACGGTGCTGGTTTGCACGTTCGAGGTGAGACAGGATTCAATCCCGATGCGGTGCTCGGCCAGATAGTCCATCAGGGCGGGATCCTGTACCGCTTTTACCCCGTGGCCGATACGCTCGGCGCCCAGCTCACGAATGGCCTGCCAGATACTTTCCGGGCCGGCCGCTTCGCCAGCGTGAACGGTGATATGCCACCCGGCATCGCGGGCCTGGTTAAAATGACTGAGGAACAGCGCCCCCGGGAAGCCCAGCTCATCGCCAGCGAGGTCGAGGGCGGTGATGCCATCGCGGTGGGCGAGCAGCGCCGCCAGCTCTTCCTGACAGGCCGCTTCGCCAAAGGTGCGGCTCAAAATGCCGATCAGGCGGGCGTCGACCTGAAAATCGCGGCACCCCTCACGTACCCCGGCGATCACTGCCTCTACCACGCCGTCAACCGGCAACTGGTGGGTCATCGCCATATAGCGTGGGGAGAAGCGCAGCTCCACGTAGTGCAGGCCATTGCGCGCCGCGTCTTCGACGTTCTCATACGCCACGCGACGGCAGGCTTCCAGCGAGGCCAGGACTTTCACCCCCCAGTCGAGCTTGGCGAGAAAACTGACCAGATCGGGCTCCAGGCTGGTGACCTGGACGTGGGGACGCAGCGTGTCAAGGGTGGTAGCGGGAAGGATGATATTAAACTCGCGGCCAAGATCGAGGATGGTTTGGGCCCGGATGTTACCGTCAAGGTGGCGGTGAATGTCGGTTAATGGCAATGAGGAATCAATCATGGTCGCACTCTTTTTTTAGTTAAAGTGCACGTCATTATACTACATGAGCATAACTGTTTAAAAGCATTGAAAAAATCTATGCGATACAAACAGCTGGGGGCAATCAGGTCATTTTTACGCGCTTTTTGACTGGCCCCTTCAAAACAGGGGCCGAATGTCATGATCGACGCGATCCTGACCAGACAAGAAAAGCACACGCGCTGACCGCGGCACCCGCAAGGCAGACCGCCTGCCATCCCCAGTGGGAATAAAGCTGTGTGGCAACGATAGCCCCTGCCGCGCTACCCAGCGAATAAAAACACATGTAAGCCCCAACCAGGCGGCTTGCTGCTGCAGGCCTGGCGGCAATGATCAGGCTCTGGTTAGAGACATGTACGGCCTGTACCGCAAAGTCCAGCGCAATGACGCCAGCTAACAGCCAGAGCAAAGAGGTTTCAACATAGGCGATAGGCAGCCATGAGAGAGCCAGCAGCGCCAGCGCCAAGCCGGTAGTACGCTGAGCCCATCCCTGGTCAGCCCACTTTCCCGCTCTTGAGGCGGCCAGCACGCCAGCGAGGCCGGCTAAGCCAAACATCCCCGCCTGGGTGTGCGAGAGGGAAAGGGCGGTAAGCGGCATGACCATAGTTGTCCATAGCATGCTGAAGGCGGCGAAGATAAGAAGCGCCAGGATGCCGCGCTTTCTCAGTTGCGGTTCAGTGATATATAGCTGAAACACTGACTTCAATAAGGAAAGGTAGGTGGACTTTTGTGGCTGCGATTGCTTTGAGGGCGAAGGCATGACCTTCCAGACGACACCGGCCATCAACAGCATCATACAGGCAGCCGTGAGATAAACGGCTCGCCAGCCGGCAATATCGGCTATCGCGCCTGAGATAAACCGAGACAACAGGATGCCTGAAACAATTCCGCTGGTCAGGGTACCCACCGCCTGGCCTCGTTTCTGCGGTGTCGCCAGTATTGCCACCCACGCCACCATCAACTGCACCACAACGGCCATCAGGCCAACGATCAGCATGGCGCCAAGCAGAGTGGCTATATTGGGGGATAACCCTGCTACAACTAACGCCGCCGCTGAAAGCAACAGCTGAGTCATCACCACGTATTTACGGTTCAGCCAGTCCCCGAGCGGAACCAGGAACAGTAAGCCAATGGCATAGCCCAACTGCGTAGCGGTGATGACGCCGCCAATCATGCCTGGCGCCACCTTGAGGCTGACCGCCATCGAGTCGAGTAAAGGTTGAGCTGAATAAACGTTGGCTACCGCCAGCGCGCAGGTCAGTGAAAACAACGTCGTTATCCCTGCGGTGAGCATCGCGTCAGGGGCTAACGCGGTTTGAATTCCGTGGCCGGTACACCTGCTTGTCTTATCTTTCATAAGAGACCTTCTATCTGATTGCTTTTTAAAACTCGTTTACCTATAGAAATAGCCATAGTGGTTTTTTTTTGCAACTGGTAAAACGGAAGATTAAGCTAGCATTAGTAGACAGATTGATGAGGAGCGCGCAGATGGCAAAACAGGAATCACTCAGAACCAGTGAATGTCCGGTGGCGAGAACGTTGGAATCAATTGGTGAACGCTGGTGCCTGATGATTATCCGCGAAGCATTTGACGATGTACGGAGATTCAGCGAGTTTCAAAAAAATTTAGGGCTGGCCAAAAATATCCTTGCCGCGCGCCTGAAGCACCTGGTCGAGATCGGTATTTTCGAGATTTTACCGGCATCGGATGGCAGCGCATATAAGGAATACGTCCTGACTGAAAAGGGGCGCTCCGTGTTTCCCATTGTTGTGGCGATGCGTCAATGGGGAGAGCGTTATATGTTTGAGCAGGGAGAAACCTACTCTGTCCTGCTGGATAACGAACACGGCCAGCCGCTTCAATATCTGGTTGTGCGTTCCGCTCAGGGAGATAAATTGCAACCAGGCGACTGTCATCGCCGGCGCGTTGTATCAGATACCAGCGCCGAATAATGTCGTGAAGGGTTTGCGGGATTCTAGTGAGAATACGATCGTACCGCTAAAGGGTTGTGGAACAATCCTGACCTATTTTTTGCGCACTGCTTCTGATGCTAACTCCCCGGACGCGTAACAGTGACCCGCCGCCAGCCGCATAATCATTTACATTTATATTTTATTTGAATGTATTCATGTTACATATTAAATTCTGCTTACTTTATCGACGATGAGGCAGGGATGCGGATGTGGAAAGCGTAATCCATAATAATATTGAGGGTTTTCTGCTGTTGTTATTAAGCATGTGGCCCATTCTGCTGGTGGTATTCGTTGGCGTCGCGATCTCCTTCTATACCATGCTGTTACGCAAAACGGCGCTGGCCTGCCTGCTGTTCGCCGTCGCCATCGGCGCCGCAGGCTGGAGCTTTGCCTGACGCCAGGCCTCAGGGTTTATCCAGCAGGCTCATACTGGAGGTGGCGGCGCCATCATTCAGATTGGACGGCGAATGCCAGTCGCGACCCGCCAGGGCGCTGTCTCCCTGACCACTACTGGCGACGCTGTCCTGCTGCGTCGACAGCGTTGACCCTTCAAGCGCTTCCTCTGCCCCCGACTGGTCGGGCAGAGAACTGCTATACCCGCCATTATTCGAATACGTATCCATACCGTTGACTTCATTCGGCACCGTGTCGGTAGTGGTCCCGTCATCGTTAATGCAAAATGAGCCGCCGATGCCGTTAGGCTGACAGTCCGCGGCGAAAATCGGGCTGGCCAGCGCGGTCAGCAGCAATAGCGGTAAACTGATTTTCTTCATTTTCATCTCCATACGCAGCGTGGCCGACAGATGTTCTCAACTATAGAGGGGAGAGCGCGGCGGCAGGTAACAAAAATGTTTAATTTTGTAATAGCGGATGGTATCCGGCGCCCGTTTGCGTGGTCCGGGTGCAGCGGCTCAGCACAATGCGGTAATCAATTGTTAATTCAACGTAAAGGTTAATGAAAATTTAAGAGAAGGCCGCTATGTTGGCACAATCACTCTTTCCATTAAGGATATTCCATGCGCGATAAATATTCCGGCCTGCAGATCGGCATCCACTGGCTGGTCTTTCTGCTGGTGGTGGTGGCCTATGCGGCGATGGAGCTGCGCGGATTTTTCCCCCGCAGCGATCGGCCGCTGATCAATATGGTTCATGTTTCCTGCGGAATCACCATTTGCGTGCTGATGGTGGCGCGTCTGCTGGTGCGGCTGAAAATGCCGACGCCGCCGATCGTGCCAAAGCCGTCACCGATGATGACTGGTTTCGCCCATCTCGGCCATCTGATTATCTATCTGCTGTTTATCGTCCTGCCGCTGATTGGCATGGTAATGATGTACTGGCGCGGGAATCCCTGGTACGCCTTTGGCCTGACGATGCCGTATGCTCCGCAGAGCGATTTTGAGCGGGTGGACACCCTGAAAGCGATCCATGAATGGTTAGCGAACGCCGGTTACTTCGTGATTGGCCTGCATGCCTTTGCTGCGCTGCTCCATCATTACTGGTGGAAAGATAATACCCTGCTGCGAATGATGCCCCGTAAGCGCTGAAGGGTTTGCTTCAACATTCAGACCCCGTCCCGCGACGGGGTTTTTTTTGCCTTTGTGGTGAATAAAATATAGTATACCCCCCTATATGATACGGAGGCGTTATCGTGCCACATTCACCTGAAGATAAAAAACGGGCGCTCAGCCGCGTACGACGCATCCGCGGCCAGGTTGAAGCCCTTGAACGCGCGCTGGAGTCCGGCGAGCCCTGTATGACTATCCTGCAGCAGATCGCCTCGATTCGCGGGGCGGCAAACGGTCTGATGGGCGAAATGGTGGAGATCCACCTGCAGGACGAGCTGGTCAGCGGCGACACCACCCCGGACCAGCGGGCCGCGAGAATGGCAGAGGTCGGTCATCTGCTACGATCCTATTTAAAATAACATCACGACGAGGAAGAGACAGTTATGAAATCACGCGCAGCAGTGGCCTTTGGCCCCGGTCAGCCGTTAAAAATCGTAGAGATTGACGTCGCGCCGCCGAAAAAAGGCGAAGTTCTGGTGAAAATCACCCATACCGGCGTGTGCCATACCGATGCTTTCACCCTTTCCGGCGACGATCCGGAAGGGGTCTTCCCGGCGGTGCTGGGCCATGAAGGCGGCGGCGTGGTCGTGGAAGTGGGCGAGGGCGTCACCAGCCTTAAGCCGGGCGATCATGTCATCCCGCTGTATACCGCCGAATGCGGCGAGTGCAAATTCTGTAAGTCGGGTAAAACCAATCTCTGTCAGGCGGTACGCGCTACCCAGGGCAAAGGGCTGATGCCGGACGGCACCACCCGTTTCTCGTATAACGGCGAACCGATTTATCACTACATGGGCACCAGCACCTTCAGCGAATACACGGTCTGCGCTGAGATCTCGCTGGCGAAAGTCAATCCGCAGGCGCCGCTGGATAAAGTGTGTCTGCTGGGCTGCGGCGTGACCACCGGTATCGGCGCGGTGCACAACACGGCGAAGGTTAAGGCCGGGGATACCGTCGCGGTCTTTGGTCTGGGCGGCATCGGCCTGGCGGTGATCCAGGGCGCTGTGCAGGCGCAAGCCGGGCGCATTCTGGCAGTCGATACCAACCCGGATAAGTTCACTCTCGCTAAAGAGATGGGGGCTACCGACTTTATCAACCCCAACGACTACGATAAGCCGATTCAGGATGTGATCGTTGAGCTGACCGACGGCGGGGTGGATTTCAGCTTCGAGTGCATCGGTAATGTCAATGTGATGCGCGCGGCGCTGGAATGCTGCCATAAGGGTTGGGGCGAGAGCGTCATTATCGGCGTGGCCGGCGCCGGGCAGGAGATCAAGACCCGTCCGTTCCAGCTGGTGACAGGCCGCGTGTGGCGCGGCTCCGCCTTTGGCGGCGTGAAAGGCCGTAGCCAGCTGCCGGGAATGGTGGAAGACGCGATGGCGGGTAAAATTCGCCTCGACCCGTTTATTACTCATCGCCTGCCGCTGGAGCAGATTAACGAGGCCTTTGACCTGATGCATGAAGGCAAATCGATTCGCACCGTGATCCACTTTGGCGACCAGTAATCACTAACGCGCAAGGCGTTTCGGCAACAGCAAAAAAGGGCCCGGATGGGCCCTTTTACTTAAGTCAATCAGTGATGGTCAGGGAGCGCGTAGGCGATAATGTAATCGCCGCGATCCGGAGACTGACGGGCGCCGCCCGCATTGATAATGATGTACTGCTTACCGGTTTTCGGCGACACGTAGGTCATCGGGCCTGACTGGCTGCCAACCGGCAGACGGGATTTCCAGATCTCCTTGCCGTTAGCGGTATCAAAGGCGCGCAGGTAGAAATCCTGAGTGCCGGCGAAGAACAGCAGCCCGGACTGCGTCGCCAGCGACGCGCCAAGGGTCGGCATACCGATCGGAATCGGCATGTGCATGCGGATCCCCAGCGGCCCGGTATCTTCTACGGTACCTACCGGCACCTGCCACACCAGTTTCCCGGTTTTCAGATCCACCGCGGACATGGTGCCGAACGGCGGCTTCTGGCACGGAATGCCCAGCGGCGACAGGAAACGTTCGCGCATGGCGCCAAACGGCGTGCCTTCCATCGGCACGATGCCCATCTCGATGCCGCTGGCGTCTTTCGCCACCTTCTCGCGCGGCACCATATAGTTGGCGAGACCCAGACGCATATCGTTAACGAACATCAGGCTGTTGTTGGGATCCACCGAGACGCTGCCCCAGTTCATGCCGCCAAGCGAGCCCGGGAACTGCAGGGAGCGGTCTTCCCCCGGCGGGGTAAAGACGCCCTGATGGCGCATCTCTTTGAACTGGATACGGCACAGCAGCAGGTCGATCGGCGTCGCTCCCCACATATCGGACTCGGTCAGCGTCTGGTTACCGATCATCGGCATTCCCACCGAGTAAGGCTGCGTCGGCGAGTAGCGCTCGCCTTTGACATTGCCCACCGGCACCGGCCGCTCTTCCACTTTCGCCACCGGCTCGCCGGTTTCGCGGTTGAGCATAAAGATCATGCCCTGCTTGCTGGTCTGCACCAGCACCGGGGTGGTGCCGCCCTTGCCGTCAGGCAGATCGTACAGCAGCGGCTGAGACGGCAGGTCAAAGTCCCACAGGTCGTGGTGGGTGGTCTGGAAGTGCCAGCGTACCTGGCCGGTAGCGGCATCCACGGCGACGATGGAGGAGCTGTATTTATCGTCCAGCGCGGTTCGTTCGCCGCCAAAGAAGTCAGGCGTAGCGTTACCGGTCGGCAGATAGATCAGGTTCAGCTTCGCGTCGTAAGACATCGCCGACCAGACGTTCGGCGTGCCGCGCGTATAGGTCTGGCCCTCCGGCGGTACGCCGGTCAGCGCCGGATTACCCGGATCCCACGCCCAGGCCAGTTTACCGGTGTGGACGTCAAACGCACGGACCACCCCCGGCGGTTCGCCGGTAGAGTAGTTATCCGCGACGCGGCCGCCGACCACCACCACATTACCCGCGACCAGCGGGGTGGAGGTCTGCTGATAGTAGCCTGCTTTGACTTCGCCCATCCCGACGCTAAGGTCGACAATACCGCGATCGCCGAAGCTCTCGCACAGTTTGCCGGTGTCGGCATCAATGGCGATCAGGCGGGCATCGATCGTCGGCAGGAACAGACGACGGGAGCAAGCGGCAGGCTGAGCGCCTGACGCTGGCGTCGTCTGCGCCTGGCTATCTTCGTAATAGCCTAAGCCGCGGCAGCGCTGCCAGTTAGGCGAAGAGGATTTGGAATCATAGCGCCATTTCTCTTTGCCGCTGTCGACATCCAGCGCCAGCACTTTGCTGTAAGGGGTACAGACGTAGAGGGTATCGCCAATCTGCAGCGGGGTATTCTGATCTTCCGCGCCGGAGCCATTGCTCTGTGGGATATCGCCAGTATGCGCCACCCAGGCTACCTGCAGCTGCTTGACGTTTTGCTTGTTGATTTGATCCAGGGCGGCGAAGCGGTCGCCGTGGGTGGTGTTGCCCCAGTGCGCCCAGTTTTTCTGCTCTTCGCCCGGCGCGACGGGTTTCACCGGCACCGCTTCCGTGGCGCTGACCAGCGGTTCGGATTTAAACATCCAGCCAAAGCTTCCCGCCAGCGCCACGGCGAGCACGGCGGCGATGGCAAAAGCCGGGCCTTTTTTCGTCGGCGAGCTGGCAAGGAAAGGCCAGACCAGGGCGGCGAGGAAGGCCAGCACGCCAAGGGCGAACAGACGCGAGAAGAGCGGCCAGAAGTTCCAGCCAGCGTCGCCGATCGCCCAGATCACCGAAGCGATAAACGCCACGGCGTACAGCAGAATACCCCCGCGGCGGCGACGGAAAATCAGCACCGCCGCGATAACCATCACCACGCCCATCAGCGCGAAGTACAGCGTGCCGCCGACGAGAGCCAGTTTTGCCCCCAGAATACCGATAGCCAGACCGATGATCAGCATCAGTCCGGCGAGAAGCCACTGCAGGATCCGGGGGAATCCGCGCGGCGCGTTGCCAGTTGTCATGAAATCTCCTTAACCACACCAGCCACCTCAGTGCGAACCAAATGAAACAAAGTTATTTTGTTTTATTTTTGAATGAAGTGGTTTGTATCTTCATAAAGCCAAATTTATTGCCTGTTTTGATTTCGTATGAACCATTTGGTGAAATCGCGATATGATAGATCTGTTAAAGAAATTTGCGCAAATGTTAATAAATAATTTCGCACTAAATGATTATTTTGCTGAATGTGACGCAGTCAGCGTTGGCTCCCCGGCCGCTACGGGCCGGGGGATCAGCGGATCAGGCAGGCATTGATTTACGAATAGCGCTGAGCAGGGTTTGTGTCCCGGGGGTCAGCGTCGCATCGACGCGGGTTAGAATGCCGATGGGCTCCCCGGCGCCCTGGGTGGCAATCGGCAGGGCGGTCAGTACGCCACGGCGAAGATCGTCTTTCACCGCCCCGGAAGGGACGAACCAGACATAGTCAAAATCGACCGTCAGCTGGCGCGACAGTGAAGCGGAGAGTGTCTCGATGCAGCCGGCGGGCATTTTACAGCCCTGGCTCTGGAGCAGCGCTTCGGCGTTTTGCCGCGGCACGGTGCCCTTTGGCGAGACCACCACCGGCCACTCCATCACCCGACTGAGGGTCACGGTCTCCTGCAGCAGAGGATGTCCCGGACGTACCACCAGCTTAAGGGATTCCAGGAACAGCAGTTCGTAATGCAGCCCGCTCATCAGCTCCGGATCGGACATCCGTCCGATGCCGATGTCGATCTCCCCGGATTTTAACCCGGCGAGCAGCATGGTGTTGTTCATGGTGGCGACCTGCAGCGTGATATCTTTTTGCTGCTTATGGAACTGGCCGATCACCGTCGGCAGGATCCCCAGCGCGGCGGTAGGTAGCGCGCCGATGCGCACGATATCGTTATTCAGGCCCTCTTTACGGTTCAGCGCCTGGCCCGCCGAGTTAAGGGCATCAAGCACTTTCACGGCATGAGTCAGAAACTGTTCCCCGACCAGGGTCAATTGCGCCCCCAGACGTCCCCGCTCAAACAGACGGGTACCGGTCAGCTGTTCAAGCTCGTTAAGCGTTTTTGAAAGTGCTGGCTGGCTCAGATTTAAAGTTTCAGCCGCGCGCCCCAGCGTTCCCTGTTGAGCGACGGCCACGAAGGTGTGTAGATGGCGCAAGCGAATGCGCTGACTGAAGAGACCATTTTTTTCCATAGTAAGATGATGTTAAAAACACAGCGGTGAAAGAGACAAGCGGCCTTGTTTAAATTTGATAACCAGATAGCAAAATATTATTAACATTTGAGCTGATTACATTACAAGATCTTTCCCTATGGTTTAACACGCCGTCGCCCCGGCTGTACGGGGCGACGGCGGTGGTCAGCATGGCCGCTAGATATCGAAAAAGACGGTTTCGTTCTCGCCCTGCAGATAAATGTCGAAACGATAGACCACTTCCGCACCGCGAACCTCGCGCTCGGCGATTAAGGTTTTGCGTCTCACCTCCCATTCGATGAGATTCAGCACCGGGTCGCTGGCATTGGCCTCGTGCTCATCGGCGAAATACATCCGCGTATTCAGGCCAATGTTGATCCCCCGCGCCACCACCCACAGATTGACGTGCGGCGCCATCAGACGGCCGTCGCGGCCAACCACCGCGCCGGGCTTGATGGTTTCAAAGCGCCAGACGCCGGAGGTGAAGTCAGAGCAGGTGCGCCCCCAGCCGCGAAAGCCTGGGTCGACCGCTTTCTGCTGCTGACGGTCCTCAGGATGGTTATAGCGTCCCGCGGCGTTAGCCTGCCAGATCTCCAGCAGCACGTCGCGGACCGGAGTCCCGGAGCCGTCGATAACCCGGCCTTCAATGGTGATCCGTTCCCCGACCGTATCGGCGGTGGTGAGAACCGGACCAAAATTTTTTTCAAAAATATGAAAACCCGCCGCGTCCGGTGCCAGACCGATATGAACATAGGGTCCCGCAGTCTGCGAGGCGGTTTCAGGCAGATACTCTTTCATCGGGCGGCCCCCTGAGTGCGATTTTCAAACAGCGTGGCGCGATGGCCGCGCAGAACAAGGTCGAAGCGGTAGGCCAGACAATCCAGCGGCACGGCGGCGTGCATGTCCAGCTCGGCGATCAGGGTGCGCACGGCGTCGTCATTATTAATGGTCCTGACGATCGGGCACTGCTTGATCAACGGGTCGCCTTCGAAATACATTTGGGTGATCAGGCGCTGGGCCCAGGCGTCGCCTGAAAGCGAGAAATGAATATGCGCCGGACGCCAGTCGCTGGCCTGGTTGCGCCAGGGGTAGGGGCCGGGCTTGATGGTGCGAAAACAGTAATAACCGTTCTCGTCGGTCAGCACCCGACCGCAGCCGCCGAAGTTCGGGTCAATCGGCGCCAGATACTGATCTTTTTTATGTCGATAGCGGCCGCCGGCATTGGCCTGCCACACTTCCACCAGGGTGTTTTTCATTGGTCGGCCGAAACCATCCCGCACATAGCCGTGCACAATGATCCGCTCGCCAATCGGCAGGCCTTCTTTGGCATAGTTAAGGATAAGGTCATTATCCAGCGGGCCCAGGTCGTCGCGGCTAAACACCGGGCCGGTGATCTCTGACAGCGAGTTCTGCAGGGAGATTAGGGCGTTTTTCGGGGAGCGCAGGACGCTGGTTTTATAGCCCGGGGCGTAAGCGGGCGGGTGACTACTGTAATCGCGATGGATAACCTCGCGCGGGGACCATTTATCGTTCATCGGGTACTCCGTATAGAGGGTAGAAAGGCATGTTGTTGTAATGTCGCCAGAAACAGTGTGTGTAAATATATTGTTAATTTAAAGTGAAATTACCGGGTGTTTTTCATAACCGTCGGTTATGCCCTGCGCCATGCCCATGACCGGAAGCAGGTTATCGCCATCACAGTTTGTAAATTCTTCCCCCCGCCGGGAGGCAGCTTTCCTACACTCCAGGAAGTATTCACTGGAGGTAACACATCATGGCGAACACCATCACGGCTGATGAGATTCGGGAGCAGTTTTCGCAGGCCATGTCGGCCATGTACCAGCAGGAAGTTCCGCAGTACGGGACGCTGCTGGAGCTGGTGGCTGACGTCAACCTGGCGGTACTGGAAAATAATCCGAAGCTGCATGAACAACTGGCCAACGCCGACGAGCTGGCTCGCCTGAACGTTGAGCGCCACGGGGCGATCCGCGTGGGCACAGCGGAGGAACTGGCGACGCTGCGTCGCATGTTTGCCATCATGGGGATGTATCCCGTCAGCTATTATGATCTTTCACAGGCCGGCGTGCCGGTTCATTCCACGGCGTTTCGTCCTGTCGACGATGCCGCGCTGGCGCGCAATCCGTTTCGGGTTTTTACCTCGCTGCTGCGTCTGGAACTGATCGAAAACCGCGCTCTGCGTGAGCGAGCCGAGGCGATCCTCGCCCGGCGCAACATATTCACTCCCCGCTGTCTGGCGCTGATCGCCCGGCACGAGGCCGAAGGGGCGTTCACCCCTGCGGAAGCCCGCGAGTTCGTGCAGGAGGCGCTGGAGACCTTCCGCTGGCACCGGCATGCCACCGTTGATGAGGAGACCTACCACGCGCTGCATCGCGAGCATCGCTTGATTGCTGATGTGGTCTGCTTCCCGGGATGTCATATCAACCACCTCACGCCGCGGACGCTGGATATTGACCGCGCGCAGGCCCTGATGCCGGAGTGCGGCATTGAGCCAAAGGCCCTGATCGAAGGTCCGCCGCGCCGGGAGGTACCGATCCTCCTGCGACAGACCAGCTTCAAGGCGCTTGAGGAGCCAGTAATGTTCGCCGGCGAACACCGCGGCACTCACAGCGCCCGCTTCGGCGAAATTGAGCAGCGCGGCGTGGCGCTGACGCCAAAAGGACGCGCGCTATACGACCGATTGCTGCAGGCAGCAGGGACCGGCAAAGACAATCTCAGCCACCAGCTGCATCTGCAGGAGGTATTCCGCGAATTTCCCGACAGCGAATTTCTGCTGCGTCAGCAGGGGCTGGCCTGGTTTCGCTACCGCCTGACGCCGGCTGGCGAGGCCCATCGCCACGCGTTTCGCCCGGGCGACGATCCCCAGCCGCTGATCGAGCGCGGGTGGATAGTGGCCCAGCCTATCGTCTATGAGGATTTTTTACCGGTCAGCGCGGCGGGCATTTTTCAGTCCAATCTGGGTAACGAAACCCAGGCCCGCAGCCACGGGAATGCCAGCCGCGAAGCCTTTGAAGCGGCGCTGGGTTGTCCGGTGCAGGATGAATTTGAACTGTACCAGCAGGCGGAGGAGCGCAGCAAACGACGTTGCGGTCTGCTGTAAAATCAGTAACCTGCTGGCATCAGCCTTACAGGGAGCAGGTTATGCAACATCCGTCGAAACCGTTGGCGAAAACCCGGCAGGGCACGCTGGCCGGGAGTGCAGAGCAGGGGATCCATATCTGGCGCGGCATTCCGTACGCCGCGCCGCCCGTGGGGCCGCTGCGCTGGCGCGCGCCGCAGCCTCCCGCCCGCTGGCCGGGCGTGCGTCAGGCCGACGCCTTTTCCGCCGCCAGCTGGCAGGACATTGACTACTGCCGCGAACTTGGCGGCGGGGATCCCGGTCGCTTCAGCGAAGACTGTCTCTATCTCAACGTCTGGGCCCCCGCCAGCGCAGCGCAGCCGCTGCCGGTGATGGTCTGGCTGCACGGTGGCGGGTTTACCATCGGCGCCGGTAGCCTGCCGCCTTACGATGGCCTGGCGCTGGCCAGCCGCGACGTGGTGGTGGTGACGGTCAACTACCGTCTGGGCCACCTCGGCTTTTTCGCCCACCCGGCGCTGGAAGAAGAGGCGGGCGAGCGGCTGTATAACTTCGCGCTGCTCGACCAGATCGCCGCCCTGCAGTGGGTCCAGGAAAACATTCACGCCTTCGGCGGCGACGCCGCCAACGTCACGCTGTTTGGCGAATCCGCCGGCGCGCGCAGCGTGCTGTCGCTGATGGCCTCGCCGAAAGCGAAAGGGTTGTTCCATAAAGCGATTATTCAGAGCGGGTATACCTTACCCGATCTGCCGCGGGAAAAGGCGCTGGAGAAAGGCCGTCTGCTGGCGGAGCATTTCGCCTTACCACAGGCCAGCGCTGAGCAACTGCGGGCAATCCCGGCGGAGGCCTTCTGGTCGCTTTCCGCCCCGCTGAATATCGGGCCAGCGCCCATTGCAGGCGATATCGTGCTCCCGCAGCCGATGCTGGAGACCTTTTTTGCCGGGCGCCAGCATCCGATGCCGGTGATCATCGGCTCCAACAGCGATGAAGCCAGCGTGATGGCGGTGTTTGGCGTCGACATCGCCGGGCAGATCCAGAAACTGCGCCGTGAGCGCCGTCTGGGTCTGGGACTGATCAAACTCCTCTATCCCGGCGTAAAAGGCGATGAAGCGCTGGGGCGGGAAGTCTGTCGGGATATGGCGTTTACCACCCTCGGCTATGTGGTGATGCAGGCCCAGCAGCGCGTGGGCCAGCCATGCTGGCGGTACTGGTTCGATTATGTCGCGGAAGCGGAACATGACGCCTATCCGCACGGCGCCTGGCACGGCAACGAGGTGCCCTACGTGTTTGATAACCTGCGGCTCACCGATCCGGTGCGGCAGTATGCCAGTGAAGCGGATCTGGCCTTCGCCGCTCAGGTCGCTGACTACTGGGTCCAGTTTGCCCGCGTCGCCAGCGGCGAGCAGGTGCTTGCCGGCGCGGTGCGCTGGCCGGCGTGCCTGCGCGGACGGGATCGTTTGCTGCGCATTGGCCTGCATAAGCGTGCCGGGTTTAAAGTGGAGAATCGCTTTATGCGCGCCCGGCTGGCGCTGTTTCGCCGGGTGATGAAGCACCACGTGACCCTCGAATAAAGGGGATGGGGGCGGCTCAGCGGGGCACGCCCCTGCTGCAGGCCGCGGGTGGCTAAGAAACGGCCCGGCGATGAGACAGGGCGCCGGGAGAGTGCTGTCCGCTTTGTTTAAGACGGGTTTGCGTTAGATATTGCGCTCTCCCTCCGCCGGCGATGAAAAAACAGCCTGTTCTGGTAGACAGGGCTTTTTTACCGTTTTTCTGCTGGCAACAATTGGATTATTAATCGTTTTTGTCTAGAGTGGGCGGAAATTATCACGCAGCGTGATGACGCGTTGCGAATCATTTCACCCGTGCAGAAGGACGCTTTCTCAGGCATGAACCGCAGACGTTTTCTTAAATCTTCCATGGCTGTTGCCGCCGTATGCGGAACGTCAGGAGTCGCTTCCTTATTCAGTCAGGCCGCGTTTGCTGAAGACGCGGGCATTGCCGACGGGCAGACGCGTCGGTTCGATTATGCCGTGCTGCAGGCGATGGCCCACGATCTGGCGCGCCAGCCGTGGGGCGGGGCACCGCGCGATCTGCCGCCGACGCTGGCCAATCTCACCCCGCAGGCTTATAACAGCATTCAGTATGACGCTAACCACTCGCTATGGAACAATATTGAAGAACGCAAACTGGATATCCAGTTTTTCCACGTCGGGATGGGGTTCCGTCGCCGCGTGCGCATGTTCTCTTTAGACGCCGCCACCCAGCAGGCGCGCGAGATCCACTTCCGTCCGGAGCTGTTCAAGTACAATGACGCCGGGGTAGATACCCGGCAGCTGGAAGGGCAGTCCGACCTCGGCTTCGCCGGGTTCCGGGTATTTAAAGCACCTGAGCTGGCGCGCCGGGATATCGTGGCGTTTCTCGGCGCCAGCTATTTTCGCGCGGTAGACAGCACCTACCAGTATGGCCTGTCGGCCCGTGGGCTGGCGGTGGATACCTTTACCGATACCCCGGAAGAGTTCCCCGATTTCACCTCTTTCTGGTTCGAAACGGTCAAAGGGGACGCCACGGTCTTTACCGTTTACGCCCTGCTCGACAGCCCGAGCATCACTGGCGCCTACAAGTTCACCATCCACTGCCAGGATACCCAGGTCATTATGGACGTGGAGAACCATCTCTACGCCCGCAAGGATATCAAACAGCTGGGGATCGCGCCGATGACCAGCATGTTCAGCTGCGGCAACAACGAGCGTCGGATGTGCGATACCATCCACCCGCAGATCCACGACTCCGATCGGCTGTCGATGTGGCTGGGCAACGGCGAATGGGTCTGCCGGCCGCTGAACAACCCGCAGAAGCTGCAGTTCAACGCCTTCCAGGACAAGAACCCGCGCGGCTTTGGTCTGCTGCAGCTGGACCGTGATTTTTCCCACTACCAGGACGTGATGGGCTGGTATAACAAGCGTCCCAGCCTGTGGGTTGAGCCGCGTAACCAGTGGGGCAAAGGGGCGGTCAGCCTGATGGAGATCCCGACCACCGGTGAAACGCTGGATAATATCGTCTGCTTCTGGCAGCCGGAAAAGGCAGTGAAGGCGGGCGACGAACTCGACTTCAGCTACCGTCTCTACTGGAGCGCACAGCCGCCGGTCAGCACACCGCTGGCGCGTGTGCTCGCCACCCGCACCGGGATGGGGGGCTTCCCGGAGGGATGGGCGCCGGGCGAACACTACCCGGACAAGTGGGCGCGTCGTTTTGCCATCGACTTTGTTGGCGGCGATCTGAAAGCGGCCGCGCCGCGCGGTATTGAACCGGTGATCACCCTCTCCAGCGGCGAAGCGAAGCAGATTGAAATCCTCTACGTCGAGCCGTTCGATGGCTACCGGATCCTCTTCGACTGGTATCCGACTTCCAACTCGACCGACCCGGTGGAGATGCGTCTGTTCCTGCGCTGTCAGGGAGAAGCCATCAGCGAAACCTGGCTCTATCAGTACTTCCCGCCGGCGCCGGATAAACGTAACTACATTGACGACCGGATCATGAAATAACCCCATGACAGCCGTGGCCCCAGGCACCCCCTGCGGGCCCGTAGAGAGCCCCATGACCACAGACATTCCAGCAGTACCGGAGTCGATCCCGGTGACCGAGGCGCTGACGCTTATCGCCATTGATGAACGCTACGTCAGCGACCTGCACCAGCTGGTGGTGAAAAACCAGCGCTGGCTACAGCAGTCGCTCAGCTGGGCCGGCGAGGTGCGCAGCGAAGAGGAGACCCGCCGCCATGTGCAGGGTAACGTGATGCTGCATCAGCGGGATTACGCCAAAATGTTTTTGCTGTTTCTCGAAAAGCGGCCGATTGGCGTTCTGTCGTTTAACCAGATCGAGCCGCAGAATAAGACGGCCTATATTGGCTACTGGATCGATGAGGATCACCAGGGGCAGGGGTATCTGTCCCGTTCCCTGCAGGCCTTTATCCACCACTATGCCCGCAGCGGGCTGGTGCGCCGGTTTGTGATCAAATGTCGGGTGGCGAATACCCGCAGCAACCAGGTGGCGTTGCGTAACGGGTTTGTTCTGGAAGGCTGTCTCCGACAGGCCGAGTATCTGAACGGCAGCTATGACGATCAGAATATCTACGCCCGTATTATTGACCGCGACGAGGCGCTACAGGGCGCCTAACAGCGGCGTTCGGGTGATCTGCTGTTGGCCGCCGAGGGTCTTCGGGCCGCGCAGGTGAATGGCTTCTCCTTCCCGTGCGGCGATTTGCACCTCGTCCCCAAGAGTGACCTGGTGCTCAACGATCACATCGCCGACGATGACAGCCCGCCCCTGGATCAGCACGTCATCATCAAGCAGAATCGGTCCACCGCGCAGCTGCGCCTCGCCGCCCACCATCGCCCGATGCTTTAGCAGACAGTTGCCTTCAATCACCGCATTCTCCGCGACCTGCGAGCTGTAGCGCACGGTGGGAATGGCGTCCTCACCGCGTCCCGCGATCAGACGGGCATGCCCGTAAATCCGCGCGTTATCGCACACCCAGACGTCGTTCTCCTCGTTTCCCTCGAGCCTGGCATGGTCAAAGACTTCCGCCCGATGTTCGACAAAAGCGTGTTCGACGAAGGCCTCGCCATAGATCTGCGCCTGGTGGAGAATGCGCGACGCGCTGACGGTGGCTCGCTGATAAATCTGCAGCACTTTGTCGCGATCGGCGGTCAGCCCACGGGCGGCAATGACTTGACAGTGGGGCAGAAGACGAGCCTCATCGGCGAGGCGACAGAAGCCGCGCACCAGACTCTGGCTAATCGTGACGTTGTCACCAATCTGCGCGTGATGGCTGACCTGCGAGGCGTGAATGGATGCCCGTCCGCTGATGATAGCCCCATGGCTGACCACGCAGGGGCCATTGAGTCGGGCATCGTCGAGGATGCGCGCCCCGGCGAAGACCACGCTATTGGCATCGTAGATCCAGCACTCTCCCTGCTGGCTGAGGGCGCTTTCTTCATCCACCCAGCCGCCTTCGCTGCCCGCTTTGACGTCAGCGAAATCGATAAGCGCCACAATCTGGCGCAGGGTGACGCACTGTTTGCCATCCTCTTCCTGGTAACAATACTGCCGGGTCTGTTCGCTGAGACGGTATTTACGCATTCCCGATCCTCATTACTTATGGTTAACATAAACATAGCAAAGATCGCCGTAGCGCGTGGTATAAGGTTCCTTTAGAATGCAACTTCAAATTTAATTGATAACATCAATAAAATGAGCAAAACGTATAGGTCGCAGCAGGTGCTTAACCTGCCGGCGGGATATTTTGGCATGGTGCTTGGCACCATCGGGATGGGCTTTGCCTGGCGTTACGCCAGCACCCTCTGGCCGGTCAGCCGCAGTATTGGTGATGGGCTGGTGACGCTGGCGATAGCGATATGGGTCCTGCTCAGTATGGCGTTTATCAGCCGGGCGATCCGCTTTCCGGCGAGTGTGCTGCAGGAGATGCGACATCCGGTCAGCAGCAGCTTCGTCAGCCTGTTTCCCGCCACCACGTTGCTGGTATCGATTGGTCTGGCGCCCTGGTGCCGACCGCTGGCCATCGGGCTGTTTGTGCCGGGCGTGGCGCTGCAGCTGGCCTATGCCGCCTGGCAAAGCGGCGGCCTGTGGCGGGGAAACCATCCTCGCGAGGCCACTACGCCGGGGCTGTATCTGCCCACGGTGGCGAATAATTTTATCAGCGCGATGGCCTGCGGCGCGCTGGGGTTTACCGACGCCGGACTGGTGTTCCTTGGCGCCGGGGTCTTCTCCTGGCTGAGCCTCGAGCCGGCTATCCTCCATCGTCTGCGCAGCGCAGGCGAACTGCCGACCGCGCTGCGCACGTCGCTGGGGATCCAGCTGGCGCCTGCGCTGGTGGCCTGCAGCGCCTGGCTCAGCGTTAACGGCGGTGAGGCCGATACCTTCGCTAAGCTGCTGTTCGGCTACGGTCTGTTACAGCTGCTGTTTATGCTGCGTCTGATGCCCTGGTATCTTCGCCAGCCGTTCAATGCTTCTTTCTGGAGCTTTTCGTTCGGTATCTCCGCCCTGGCCACCACCGGCCTGCATCTGGGCCAGGCGAAGGCGGACGGCTTTTTTCATCATCTGGCGCTGCCGCTCTTTATTTTTAGCAATCTGGTCATCGGCCTGCTGCTGCTGCGCACAGGGCTGCTGTTGGTCAGCGGGAAACTGTTGCTACAGGTCGACCGGGAAACACTCCTGAATAAGAAGGAAGGATCATGACAACGCGAGACGCGGATTATTTTAGTGAAAAATATGGCCTGACCCGCACCCACTCTGAGGTGCTGCATGCCGCGACGATTGTGCCGCCGGGAAGGGCGCTGGATCTGGGCTGCGGCAACGGACGTAACAGTCTTTATCTGGCGGCGAATGGCTTCACGGTGACGGCGTGGGATAAAAATGCGATGAGCATCAACAATCTGGAGACTATTCGCGCCGCCGAAGGGCTGGATAATCTGCAGACCGCGGTGAAAGACCTCAACAGCCTGGCCTTTGACGGCGAGTATGATCTGATCCTCTCCACCGTAGTGATGATGTTCCTCGAGCCTGACACCATCCCTGGACTCATCGGCAATATGCAGCGCTGCACCGCCGCCGGGGGCTATAACCTGATTGTCGCGGCGATGGACACCGAGGACTATCCCTGCACCGTCGGCTTCCCGTTTGCTTTTAAACCCGATGAACTTCGGGAGTACTACCGGGACTGGGAATTACTGAAATATAATGAGGACGTCGGTGAGCTGCATCGGACCGACGCCAGCGGCAACCGGATCAAATTGCGCTTCGCCACGCTGCTGGCGCGCAAGCCCGCATAATCCTCAGCGGCGCGTGTAATTACTGAGATTGACCGCGCCGCCTCTCACGAATACACCTCGGATCAAGAAGCGCGAAAATCCTCGCTGAAAAGAAAGGTTAAAGCCGACCTGTTAACGTTTTAAGTAATTATTTAATAACGTAATGTTGATCCCATCAATATTTGTATATCTTCCTTGACGAAGCCCTCATTTTGTCACAAAACTACTGGGTCTTATCTGCTATAACGTCTGCCGAAAAAACTGCATTTACAGGGATCTCTTTATGCGTACTCGCGTGTTATTTAAAGTCGCCGCTCTGGCGGGGATGTTAGCGTTGACGGGCTGTGCGTCCAAACTGGCGCAACCTAATCAGTATTCGGGCTTTTTAAAAGACTATTCCAACCTGAAAGAAGCCACCACTGCCTCCGGTAAGTCGGAGCTGCGTTGGATCGATCCAAACTACAATCCGGCCAACTACGATAATGTCGTCTACCATCCGGTAACGTACTATCCAGTACCGAAGCCGACGACCCAGGTGGGTGAAAAGGCGCTGCAGGATATTTTGAATTACACCAACAAACAGCTCAAACAGGCCATTTCCGAGCGTAAACCGCTGGCAACCACCGCCGGCAAGCGTAGCCTTATTTTCCGCGGGGCGATTACCGGAGTGGACTCCAGCAAAGAAGGGCTGCAGTTCTATGAAGTGGTTCCGGTAGCGATGATTGTTGCCGGTACTCAAGCCGCCACCGGCCATCGTACGATGGACACCGACCTCTATTTTGAAGCCGAACTGATTGACGCCAGCACCAACAAGCCGGTGATCAAAGTGGT
Organism: Klebsiella pneumoniae complex sp. WS1778; assembly: GCF_049472055.1. Taxonomy (NCBI): domain Bacteria; kingdom Pseudomonadati; phylum Pseudomonadota; class Gammaproteobacteria; order Enterobacterales; family Enterobacteriaceae; genus Klebsiella; species Klebsiella pneumoniae complex sp. WS1778. Next base: position 986,709 of record NZ_JBKGTJ010000001.1, on the reverse strand, counting down.
TCGTAAAGGTGAGGGCAAAACCCTGGCCAATGAAAACACGCCGCTGACTATCGAAACCATGAAGCAGGTGATCGATGATATGGCGGTAGACGCCGTCAAATTCGACCCTTCCCAGCGGTAATCTCGTCAGCGCCGTCTGCCGACGGCGCTGATTTATCTTCCGCCGTTTCAGGCCAGCTTTCGGCGCAGCAGCAGCTGTTCCGGTTTGGCAAACATCACCAGATTACCCAACAGGATCAGCGCCAGTCCGATAACGGCGTTGCTGTGCCATACATACCCTTCATAGACGGTGGAGATGGACAGGGCGACCAGCGGAAACAGCAGCGTACTGTAGGCGGCTTTGCTGGCGCCGATGCGCCCTACAAGGGTGAAATAGGCGCCGAAGGCGACAACTGAGCCGAACAGCGCCAGGTAAAGCAGGGCGCCAAGATAGCTGACGGTCCACTCCGGCATGAAATTATCCCCGCGGAGCAGAGCGATAGCCCCCATCACCAGCGTGCCGTACAGCATCGCCCAGCTGTTGGTGGTCAGCGTCTCCAGCCCCCGCCGCTGGTGACGAATACTGAACATATTGCCCAGCGAAAAGCCATAGGTGCCCAGCGCGCTCAGACCGATCCCCCACAGTAGCGTAGCGTTTAGCCCGTTGGCCAGCAGGTCATCCCAGAACAGGGTGACGATACCGGCCAGACCGAGCGCGGCGGCAGCCCAGAAGCGTCCCGGCGGCTGCTGGCGGAAGAAAAGAAAGCTGTTGATGGCGTTAAACAGTACCGCCATGGAAAAGATCACCGACTCCAGACCGGTGTTGATCCAGGCGGCGGCGGTATAAAAGCACCAGAAATTGAAGCAGAAGACGCAGCAGCCCTGCAGCAGGCAGCAGAAATGGTCCTTCGCGCCCAGCGGCCGCAGACGTCGTGTGACGAGCAGAATCGTCAGCATTGTGACGCTGGCCACGGCGAAACGCCAGAATATCGATACCGGCGCCGCCACCGGCCCCTGTTGTAAAAAAATAGCAATCCACGTCGTCCCCCAGATAACGACAACGAGTGCATAAAGTAATGCGTTCACCCTGGTTCTCCTCTGCTTGTTGAACGGAGGAGTATGCCGCCTGCCGCAACCTGCGGCTTTCATCCGCTTGTTGTCGGCTTGCAAATTCTTGCGCTTATTTGTCTTTTGCCGGCGGTGAGGACTGGAAACCGCATCGCAGTCTCCCTAGACTAGAGTTTTCTTGACAGAACAGATGTGTGAAGGCGATGGGTTACGGGACGTTTGAAACATTACGGCGACAGAATGCGGTGCTGAAGGGCACCGTGGAGCTGAATTCCGGTATTCAACTGGCCGCGTGGTATAACAACTGCGATACCGTGACGGTGCGCAGCGATCATCATACCTTAAGCCTGTACATCGCCGATGGTTATGAAAGCTATCAAAAGACGCCGCACGGCTGGAAGAATGGCGGCGGCCCGGATCGCTTTTGCCTGATGCCGAAAGGCGATGAAAGCGTCTGGGATATCCGCGGCGATCTGTCGTTTGTCCATCTCTATTGTACCGATGCGCATCTGCGCCGCGTTGGGGAGGAAGTGTGGGATCGCAGCCCGGCTAACTTCACCCTGCAGGAAAAAACCTTCGCCAGCGATGACAAAATCACCAGCGTGTATCGTCAGTTTTTGCTGGCTAATGACTGGCGACAGCCGGCGAACCAGCTGACACTTAGCGCCGCCAGCAGTTTGTTGCTCACCCATCTGATCCAGCACTATTCCACAGTGCAGTGGCGCTTGCCCTCGGTCACAGGAGGACTGGCGCCAGGGGTGAAGCGTCACGTGCTGGCCTGGATTGACGCTCATCTCGATCAGCCGTTGACCCTGGCCGACCTGGCGCAGCAGGCGGGACTGAGTGAATTTCATTTTGCCCGTATGTTCCGCCAGTCGCTGAATATGGCTCCGCATCAATATGTGATGCAGCAGCGAATGGCGAAGGCGCAAAACCTGATCTGCCACAGCGCGCTGCCGCTCACCGAGATCGCTCTGGCCTGCGGTTTCAGCTCCGCCAGCCATTTCAGCCATCGGGTCAAAGCCGCCACCGGCCTGACGCCCTCCCAGCTACGGGCGGCGCAGCGCGGATAACACGCCGTAGCTCACTCCGCCGAGCATCACGCCCCAGAACGCCGAACCAATTCCCGCCAGCGTCACCCCGCTGGCGGTGATCAGAAAGGTCAGCACCGCCGCGTCGCGCTCACTGGCCTGGTGTACCGCCTGAAACAGGCTACCGCCGATGGTGCCGAGCAGCGCCAGGCCGGCCAGCATCTGGATCCACGCTGTCGGCAGGGCCGACATCAGTGCAGTGATCGATCCCCCGAACAGACCGGCCAGCAGATAAAAACCGCCGGCAGCCATGGCCGCCAGCCAGCGCTGCTGAGGATCCGGGTGCGCTTCCGGGCTCTGGCAGATGGCGGCAGTGATCGCCGCAATACAGATGGAGTAGACCCCAAACGGCGCCAGCAGCAGCGCCAGCCCCCCGCAGACAACGATCAGCGCGGAGACCGGTACGACATAGCCTGCTGCCTGCAGGGTAGCGAACCCGGGCGCGTTCTGTGAAGCCATGGTGACGAGGAAGAACGGCAGGCCGACGCTGAGAAGCAGCGCCGGGGTAAACTGCGGGGCGATCCATTCCGGTGCGACAAACGCCAGCGGCACAGCGGCGCTGGCTACTTCCCCGGAGACCGCGGCTACCAGCGCCCCCGCAGCCAGCGCGGCCACCACGGCGAAGCGGGGCCACAGCGCCTTACACAGAAGCCAGGCGGCGAGCATGCCGCCGCACAGCAGCAGATGATCCTGTAAGCCGGCGAAGGCTTGCAAACCGAAACGCAGCAGAATGCCGGCCAGCATTGCGGCGGCCAGCGAATGGGGAATGATTTTCATCAGCCAGGCAAACAGGCCGGTGACGCCGCAGAGGACGATCAGCGCATTGGCGAAGATAAATACCCCCACCGCCTCGGGGAGGGTCACCCCCTGCAGGCCGCTGACCAGCAGGGCGGCGCCCGGCGTTGACCAGGCGGTGAGCACCGGCACTTTTCGCCAGCCGCTCAACGCGAGGGTGCTGACGCCCATGGCGAGGCCCAGGGCCGTCATCCAGCCGGCGATCTGCCCGGGCGTGGCGCCGGCGGCCGCGGCGGCCTGCCAGATGATGGCGGCAGAACTGGCGTAGCCCACCAGCACGGCGACGAAGCCGGCGAACAGGGTGGGAAGCGGAACGGTAAACGAGCGCATAGTTTTCTCTTGTGCGTTATAACGTCCGTTTACTCTATCATTGTACGTTATAGCGCACAAGCTATCCGCGGCGTGAGGGTAGCGCCACCGAGGCGCTCGTCGCAAACGGCCCGCGATGCCGCTAATCGCCCTGTAGAATGAGGCAAATGGGGGTATACTCTGGGCTGAAAAATCAGGAGGTAGGATGAATATTGCGCAACATCTGGCGGCCACCCTCAAACATCTGCGTCAGCAGCGCGGCTGGAGCCTGTCGCGTCTGGCGGAAGAGACCGGGGTGTCGAAAGCCATGCTCGGGCAGATAGAGCGGAATGAATCGAGTCCGACGGTAGCGACGCTGTGGAAGATTGCCACCGGGCTGAACGTGCCGTTTTCGGCATTTATCGTTCCGGATGACAGCGTGGCGCCCTCCGCGTTTGACCCGCAGCAGCAGGCGATGGTGGTAACCCCGGTCTTTCCGTGGGACCCGGAGCTGCGCTTTGATCATTTCTCGATAACCCTCGCTCCCGGGGCGCTGAGTGAATCGACGCCGCATGAACAAGGGGTGATTGAGCATGTGGTGGTGATTAGCGGTACTCTGGAGCTCTGCTTACAGGGGGAATGGCACTCGCTGCAGGCGGGTGAGGGTCGGCGCTTCGCCGGCGATGCGGCGCATGCCTATCGGAACAGCGGCGTCCTGGCGGCTCATTTCCATTCGCTTATCCATTATCCAAAAGAAAAAACCGCGGGCGAACCCGCGGCCAGACAAGATGACTGATGATAACCACTCACAACGTGACGAGGAAAATCCGGAATACGTAATGACAGTACTCTGTACGGTGATTTGAAGGAAATATCTTTTCCTTCAATACTTTGCTGAAAACTGAAAATTCGTCGTCCCATGACGGCGGAAAAGGTTTTCGTCTGCGCCCGGTTCTGACTACAATAGCCGCCATTTCGACCCCCTTATACTGGATAACAACACGCGTATGCGCCTGCACAATCATCGTCTTGAACTTCTTAGTCCTGCCCGCGACGCCGGTATCGCTCGCGAAGCGATCCTTCACGGCGCTGACGCCGTTTATATCGGTGGACCTGGCTTTGGCGCCCGCCACAACGCCAGCAACAGCCTGAGTGACATCGCCGGGCTGGTGCCTTTCGCCCATCGCTTTGGCGCCAAGGTCTTTGTGACGCTGAACACCATTCTGCATGACGATGAGCTGGAGCCGGCGCAGCGGCTGATCACGGATCTCTATGACGCGGGCGTCGATGCGCTGATTGTTCAGGATATGGGGATCATGGAGCTGGATCTGCCGCCAATCGAGCTGCACGCCAGCACCCAGTGCGATATCCGTAGCGTGGAGAAAGCAAAGTTTCTCTCAGACGCCGGCTTCAGCCAGATCGTGCTGGCGCGCGAGCTGAACCTCAGTCAAATCAAAGCCATCTACGATAATACTGACGCCACCATTGAATTCTTTATCCATGGCGCACTGTGCGTGGCCTATTCCGGCCAGTGCTACATTTCCCACGCCCAGACCGGACGCAGCGCCAACCGCGGCGACTGCTCGCAGGCCTGTCGCCTGCCGTATACCCTGAAGGACGATCAGGGGCGCGTGGTGGCCTATGAAAAGCATCTCCTGTCGATGAAAGACAACGACCAGACCGCCAACCTGGCGGCGCTGATCGACGCCGGGGTACGCTCCTTCAAAATTGAAGGCCGTTACAAAGACATGAGCTACGTGAAAAACATCACCGCTCACTACCGCCAGATGCTGGACGCCATAATCGAAGACCGCGGCGACCTCGCGCGCGCTTCAGCCGGCCGCACTGAGCATTTCTTTATCCCGTCCACCGATAAAACCTTCCACCGCGGCAGCACCGACTACTTCGTTAATGCCCGTAAAGGCGATATCGGCGCCTTTGATTCGCCAAAATTTATCGGACTGCCGGTGGGCGAAGTGCTGAAGGTGGGTAAAGACCATCTCGACGTCGAGGTTAGCGAACCGTTAACCAACGGCGACGGCCTTAACGTGATGATTAAGCGCGAAGTGGTGGGTTTCCGCGCCAATACCGTGGAAAAAACTGGCGAAAATCGCTATCGAGTGTGGCCGAACGAGATGCCTGCGGATCTGCATAAAGTGCGTCCGCATCAGGCGCTTAACCGCAACCTCGACCACAACTGGCAGCAGGCGCTGCTGAAGACCTCCAGCGAACGCCGCATCGCCGTAGACGTCACCCTAAGCGGCTGGCAGGAGCAGCTGGTTCTCACCATGACCTGTGAAGATGGCGTCAGCGTGACCCATACCCTTGACGGGGTGTTTGCCGAAGCTAACCAGGCAGAGAAAGCGCTAACCAACCTGCGTGACGGTGTCACAAAACTGGGGCAAACCATTTATTATGCGCGCGATGTGCAGGTCAACCTGCCGCCGCTGTTTGTTCCCAACAGCCTGCTCAACCAACTGCGTCGTGAAACCGCCGAAATGCTGGATGACGCGCGTCTCAACGCCTGGCAGCGCGGTACCCGCAAGCCGGTCTCCGTGCCGCCCCCGGTTTACCCGGAGACCCATCTCTCCTTCCTCGCCAACGTCTATAACCATAAGGCGCGGGCGTTCTACCAGCGCTATGGCGTGCAGCTGATTGATGCCGCCTATGAAGCGCACGAAGAGAAGGGCGATGTGCCGGTGATGATCACCAAACACTGCCTGCGCTTTGCCTTCAATCTCTGTCCGAAACAGGCGAAAGGCTCCATCAAGAGCTGGAAAGCCACGCCGATGCAGCTGATCCATGGCGATGAAGTGTTGACCCTGAAGTTTGACTGCCGTCCGTGCGAAATGCACGTGGTCGGCAAGATCAAAAACCATATCCTCAAAATGCCGCATCCGGGGAGCATCGTGGCCTCCGTTAGCCCTGACGAGCTGATGAAGACCCTGCCGAAGCGCAAAGGGGCCTGATCTGCGGCGACGCTACTGGCTGTGTGATGCCCGCGGTTTGCGGGCGTCCTGCCAGCGGTGATGCTCGCGCAGGTCGGCGGCGTTCTCTTCGCACCGGCTGCGAAGCTCATCGCTATCCGCCTCATGCAGCAGCTGCTGTTCGAGACCCTGTACCGGAAAGTAATCGTGCCCCTGACGGTGGGCCAGCAGATGCCCGGAAAATAGCGCGCACAACAACAGCAGGGCACTCGTGCTTCTTCTCAACATACCTTTTCTCTGCGAATCAATGGCGTGGGCTTACTATGCCAGGGGCTGTGCAGGTTTTTTTCCCGGTTTATCAAAGAAGGGCAAGAGTTTGTCAATGTCTGCTGAAAGAGGGTGAAAAAAGCCTGGCGTAGAAGGCCAGGCCTGAGGGATTACGCTTTTGGCGGCAGTGGTTTCCCGCTGTGCTCGCCGCCTTTTGGCGGCTGCTTACCACCATGCTGCGGTTGTTTGCCGTCTCGTTGCGGTTGCTTGCCATCATGCTGCGGCTGCTTGCCGTTGTGTTGCACTTGCTTACCGTCGTGTTGGCCCTTTTTCGCCGGCAATTTACCCTGATGGTGCGCGCCTTTTTCTGGCGGCGGCGGCGGGTTGTCGGCAGCGAAAGCCCATGACGATATTCCCAGCGTCAACGCGGCGGAGAGTAAAGCTAACTTCTTCATAGCAATATCCTTTATTCTGATGTGTCCGCGTATTTCAGCAGGTAAAAGTGAAGACAAGATGGAGAAGTCCAGATCCGGAATACTCTGCATCCTGGTTCAAACTTTAAGACCTGCGGTGGTCATCAGCAGGCGAAACAGCAGGCTGATGGCGGCCAGCGTCAGCACGCTGCCTCCCCACAGCGCGATCAGCCACAGCAGACGTTTGGACCAGACGGTTTTCATCAATGATACCCCTCCCCGGGCTGGACTTTGCCGCGGAACACGTAATAGCTCCAGCAGGTATAGCCAAGAATAACCGGAATAATCAGCAGCGCGCCCACCAGCATAAAGCCCTGGCTTTGCGGCGGGGCGGCGGCCTGCCACAGGGTGATCGACGGCGGAATAATATGCGGCCAGATGCTGATCCCCAGGCCGCTAAAGCCGAGAAACACCAGGCCCAGCGTTAGGGTGAAAGGCGAGACATGGCGGTCGTGCAGAGGCAGTGTGCGCCACAGCCAGGCGCTAATCAGGAGCACCAGCAGCGGCACCGGCAGCAGGAAGTAGAGATTCGGCAGGCTGAACCAGCGGGCCGCGATCGCCGGGTGCGCCAGCGGCGTCCACAGGCTGATGACGGCAAATACCCCCAGCAGCGCGACCAGCAACTGTCGCGACGTGCTGCGCATCCGCTGCTGCAGCGCGCCTTCGCTCTTCATCACCAGCCAGGTGGCGCCGAGCAGCGCATAGGCCACGCACAGCCCGAGTCCGCAAAACAGGCTGAACGGGGTCAGCCAGTCAAACATGCCGCCGCTGAAGGCGCGACCGCTGACGGTAAAACCGTCGATCACCGCTCCGACCACCACGCCCTGGCTGAAGGTCGCCAGCAGGGAACCGCCAAAGAAGGCGCGGTCCCAGAATGGCCGGTGCGACGGCGTGGCCTGGAAACGAAATTCAAAGGCCACGCCGCGAAAGATCAGGCCGATCAGCATCAGGGTCAGGGGGATCGACAGGGCGTCGATTATCACCGCGTAGGCGAGGGGAAAGGCGCCAAACAGACCGGCGCCGCCCAGCACCAGCCAGGTCTCATTGCCATCCCATACCGGGGCGACGCTGTTCACCATCACGTCGCGCTCTGTGCTGCCCCGGACCGTGCCGAACAGTATGCCAATGCCCAGATCAAAGCCGTCCATGACGATGTACATCAGCGTGGCAAAGACGATAATCACGAACCAGATCACCGATAATTCGATACCCATTAGCGAGACTCCTTCTGCAGATAACCTTCAGTAGCGGCGGACAGCGGGCGGGCTGGCGTACCGGTTGTCGCGGGTTGCACCTCCTGCGGCCCCTTGCGGATCAGGCGCAGCATGTAGCTGTAGCCGACCCCGAAGACGGCGCTGTAAACCACAATAAAGGTCAACAAACTGACCGACATATGCAGATCGCCGTGGGCGGAAACCGCATCGGCGGTGCGCTGAACGCCATACACCACCCATGGCTGGCGGCCCACTTCGGTAGTTACCCAGCCGGCGAGAATCGCAATCAGTCCTGAGGGGCCCATCCACAGGGCAAAGCGCAGAAACGGCCGCGAGTGGTACAGCCGGTCGCCGCGGCGCAGCCACAGGGCCAGCGCCCCGAGCAGCAACATCAGCATGCCGAGACCGGCCATCAGGCGAAATGACCAGAACACCACGGTGGAGTTTGGCCGATCCTCAGGGGCGAACTCCTTCAGCGCCGGCACCTGTTTATCCAGGCTGTGGGTGAGGATCAGACTGCCCAGCGCCGGGATCTCAAGCCCGTAGCGGGTGCGCTCCTGTTCCATATCTGGCCAGCCAAACAATAGTAACGGCGTCGGCTCGCCGGGCGGGTTTTCCCAGTGGCCCTCAATGGCGGCGATTTTTGCCGGCTGGTGTTTCAGGGTGTTCAGGCCATGCATATCGCCGATCAGCGCCTGGACCGGCGCGACCAGCAGCGTCATCCATAGCGCCATGGAGAACATCTTGCGGATCGCTGGCGACTGATTGCCGCGCAGCAGATGCCAGGCCGCCGAGGCGCCGACGAACAGCGCGCTGCTGAGAAATGCCGCCACCGTCATGTGCAGCAAGCGGTAGGGGAACGACGGGTTAAAGATCACCGCCAGCCAGTCGACGGGCACCACCTGGCCATCGACGATCTCAAACCCCTGCGGGGTCTGCATCCAGCTGTTGGAAGCGAGGATCCAGAAGGTCGAGATGATAGTCCCCAGCGCCACCATGCAGGTGGCGAAAAAGTGTAGCCCCGGCCCCACGCGGTTCCAGCCGAAGAGCATGACCCCGAGAAAACCGGCTTCGAGAAAGAACGCCGTCAGGACTTCATAGGTCAGCAGGGGGCCGGTGATGCTGCCCGCGAACTGCGAGAAACCGCTCCAGTTAGTGCCGAACTGATAGGCCATCACCAGCCCGGATACCACTCCCATACCGAAGTTGACGGCGAAGATCTTCGACCAGAAATGGTACAGCGAGCGCCAGGTGGGATTTTTGCTTTTCAGCCACAGGCCTTCGAGAACCGCCAGGTAGCTCGCCAGGCCAATGGTGATAGCGGGAAAGATAATATGAAACGAGACCGTAAAGGCGAATTGAATTCGCGCCAGATGGAATGCATCAAGACCGAACATGCAGGACTCCACAACAAAATTGATTCAGCGCAATTTTAGGCAGGGCGGTGGCAAGGGGGCAGAGGCAGTAGGGCCATTTTTTAGCATAACAGTTAGCGGCTGTTATGATCTTTTTGCCGGTCTCCGGGGACCGCCAACATGGAGATCCCCCGGGTGAACAGCGTCATTTTTAACGCTGAAAGCAAAGCCAGATTGTTGGCCAGGAAAATATTAATAATCTATTTCACTGTATTATCGTAGTCTTACGGATCAGCTTAGACCTATAGCTGCCCGGGAAAGCGCGGTCGTTTAATTTTTGTGAGCAATATCCTCTGATTACGACAGATATAGCATTTTATTATCTGTTCTTTACTAATGAATTTAACGTCTGCACACGTTTGCTAGTATGAGAATCAGTAAAAAGGATGAGTCAGTTAATTATGAATTAAATAATTTTAAATTGTCGTATTTAGCCGTGCTTTGTATTTTATTCTCAGGATATCAATAAAAGGGAATGGTCATGTCAGAAAAAGGATTACATAGCTTATGTATTACCATCGGTATCATGTTCATTTTTTGGTTATGCATCATATCGTTTTTTTGGACAATTTTCTCGTGAACCTTTCCTGCGGGCGTTCTGTGTGACCGGGTTGCGCTGTTTTACATAACAGTTTCTTAAAACTGTTAATTTATTACAACTGATATATGATAAAAGGAGGTTGCAGCAAGGAAAGGGTAACAATGAAAAAGTATCAACAGCTGGCGCAGCAGTTGACCGACCAGATCGCGCTGGGCGTCTGGTTACCGGGCGATCGGCTCCCCTCGCTGCGCGAGCAGGTGATCAGCAGCGGCATGAGCTTTATGACCGTCAGCCATGCCTATCAGCTACTGGAAAGCCAGGGGCGCATCGTCGCCCGACCACAGTCAGGGTATTACGTTGCCCCCCAGCCGGTGAAGCTTCGTCAGCCGGCGCCGCCTGCCCAGGTGACCCGCGATGAAGCGGTTGATATCAATACCTACATCTTTGAGGTGCTTCAGGCCAGCCGCCAGGCGTCAATGCTGCCCTTTGCCTCGGCCTTCCCGGATCCGCGCCTCTTTCCGCTCCAGCAGCTTAACCGTTCGCTGGCGCAGGTGAGTAAAACTGCCACCGCCATGAGCGTGATTGAGAACCTGCCGCCGGGCAACGCGGAGCTACGGCACGCCATTGCCCGGCGCTATGCTCTGCAGGGGATGAACGTCTCGCCCGACGAGATCGTCATTACCGCCGGAGCGCTGGAGGCGCTAAACCTCAGCCTGCAGGCGGTGACCGAGCCCGGCGACTGGGTGGTGGTGGAAAATCCCTGTTTCTACGGAGCCCTGCAGGCGCTGGAGAGGCTGCGTCTGAAGGCGCTGTCGGTGGCCACCGACGTCAAAGAGGGCATTGACCTGACGGCGCTGGAGGCGGCCCTGCAAAACTATCCGGTCAAGGCCTGCTGGCTGATGACCAACGGCCAGAACCCGCTCGGCTTCACCCTCAGCGCCGAAAAAAAAGCAGCGCTGGTGGCGCTGCTGGCGCGCTATGACGTGATGCTGATTGAAGATGATGTTTACAGCGAGCTCTACTTTGGCCGCGAGAAGCCGTTGCCGGCGAAGTTCTGGGATCAACAGGATATGACGCTGCACTGCAGTTCGTTTTCAAAATGTCTGGTGCCCGGCTTTCGCATCGGCTGGGTGGCGGCCGGGAAACAGGCGCGGCGGATCCAGCAGCTGCAGCTGATGAGTACGCTCTCCACCAGCTCGCCGATGCAGTTAGCCCTGGTGGATTACCTGTCGACCAAACGCTATGACGCCCATCTGCGCCGTCTCCGTCGCCAGCTGGCGGAACGTAAACAGCAGGCCTGGCAGGCGCTGCTGCGCCATCTGCCGCCGGAGGTCATTATTCATCACAGCGACAGCGGCTATTTTCTGTGGATCGAACTACCGGAAGGGGCGGATGCCAGCGTGCTGAGCGCCCGGGCGCTGGCGTCGCACATCAGCATCGCTCCGGGAAAAATGTTTTCCACCTCTGCCAGCTGGACCTCGTTTTTTCGTTTCAATACCGCCTGGGGCTGGGGAGAACGCGAAGAGCAAGGGGTGAAGCGGCTGGGTGAACTAATTCGTGAGCAGCTTTCCTGATCGCTTTGGCTATTTTTCGCCGCGATAACCAATCGCTATAAATAAACGAAGAGTTTTTTTTATCGAGGCCGGTCATTATTTTACCGGCGCTCACCATAGGAAATATGCATACCCCTCCTTTTTCTCTAACTCGTTGTCTATAATCCATAAAGTCATTCTTGTGTTGGCGATTTTTGCGTAATGCGTCCCGGGTCACAACCTGAATAAATTCCCTCGAGGGCGTTAATCCGCTGACTACCCTTATTTCAGGAGATATTTTTACGGCACGGCTGCCGCTAATTCCCTTGTGACAGGAGTAACACCTGATGAGCAAAAAATTGGCCCGTTGCAGCCTTTATGTGCTGGGGATGGCCTGCCTGACCGTACAGGCGGCTGAGCCACTCACCTCGCTGGATAAACCGGAAGGGCGCCTGGATATTATCGCCTGGCCGGGGTATATCGAACGCGGTCAGACCGACAAGCAGTACGACTGGGTCAGCCAGTTTGAAAAGGAGACCGGCTGTCAGGTCAATGTGAAAACCGCCGCCACCTCCGACGAAATGGTCAGCCTGATGGCTAAGGGGGGTTACGATCTGGTGACCGCCTCGGGCGATGCTTCGCTGCGTCTGATCATGGGTAAACGCGTTCAGCCGATTAACACCGCGCTGATTGCCGGGTGGCGCACTCTTGACCCGCGCATTGCGCAAGGGGCATGGTTTAACGTCGGGGGCAAAGTCTACGGCACGCCGTATCAGTGGGGACCGAACCTGCTGATGTACAACACCCGCGTATTCCCGACGCCGCCGGACAGCTGGAGCGTGGTCTTCGTGAAGCAGGATCTTCCGGATGGCAAAACCAATCAGGGGCGAGTGCAGGCCTATGATGGCCCGATCTATATCGCCGACGCCGCGTTGTTTGTCAAAGCCACCCAACCACAGCTCGGGATCGATGACCCCTATCAGCTGACCGAAACCCAGTACAACGCGGTGCTGAAAGTGCTGCGTGACCAGCAACCGCTGATTCACCGCTACTGGCATGACGCCACCGTGCAGATGAACGACTTCAAAAACGAAGGGGTGGCCGCCTCCAGCTCGTGGCCCTATCAGGCCAACGGCCTGAAGGCGGAAGGCCAGCCTGTCGCCACCGTATTTCCGAAGGAGGGGGTGACCGGCTGGGCGGATACCACCATGCTGCACAGCGAGGCGAAGCACCCGGTTTGCGCCTATAAATGGATGAACTGGTCGCTCACGCCGAAGGTGCAGGGCGATGTGGCGGCCTGGTTCGGCTCGTTGCCGGTGGTGCCTGAGGGCTGTAAAGCCAGCGCGCTGCTCGGAGAGAAAGGCTGTGAGACCAACGGCTATGACCAGTTTACCCGCATCCACTTCTGGAAAACGCCGATTGCCGAGGGGGGGAAATACGTTCCCTACAGCCGCTGGACGCAGGACTACATTGCGATAATGGGCGGCCGCTAAGGATCGGAGGTAAACAATGACGTACGCGGTCGAGTTTCAGAATGTATCGCGCCTGTATGGCGATGTACGGGCAGTGGACGGGGTCAGCATTGGCATCCGTGACGGCGAGTTTTTCTCGATGCTGGGTCCTTCGGGCTCGGGGAAAACCACCTGCCTGCGGCTGATTGCTGGTTTTGAGCAGCTCTCCGGCGGCACCATTCGGATCTTCGGTCAGCCGGCCAGCGAGCTGCCGCCCTGGCAGCGGGACGTCAATACCGTGTTCCAGGACTATGCGCTGTTTCCCCATATGTCGATCCTCGACAATGTTGCTTACGGCCTGATGGTCAAAGGCGTGGCGAAGAAAGCGCGCCATGCCCGCGCCCAGGAAGCGCTGGAGAAAGTGGCCCTCGGTTTTGCGCACCATCGCAAGCCCTCCCAGCTCTCCGGTGGTCAGCGGCAGCGGGTCGCCATCGCCCGGGCGCTGGTGAACCAGCCGCGGGTGCTGCTGCTCGACGAGCCGCTGGGCGCTCTGGATTTAAAGCTGCGCGAGCAGATGCAGGTGGAGCTGAAAAAGCTACAGCAGTCGCTGGGGATCACCTTCATTTTCGTTACACACGACCAGAGCGAAGCGCTGTCGATGTCCGATCGCGTGGCGGTGTTTAACAACGGGCGCATTGAGCAGGTGGACGCCCCGCAGGATCTTTATCTGCATCCGAAGACCGCCTTTGTCGCCGGTTTTGTCGGCACCGCCAACGTCTTTGAGGCCGAGGCGGCCCGGCGGTTATGCGGCCTGGCGGGCTGCTGGTCGCTGCGCCCGGAGCATGTTCGCCTGCAGGGCGGCGGGGAGGTGCAGGTGCAGGGCGTGGTTCAGGCGGTACAGTATCAGGGGGCGGCGACGCGGATCGAGCTCCGGCTGGCGGATGGCGACAAGCTGCTGGTCAGCCAGGCCAATATCGACGGCGCGGCGGCGGCGAGCGTTCCTCGAACCGGGCAAACGGTGCAGGCGTCATGGTCGCGGGCGGCGATGACCCCGCTGGAAAGCGGAGGCTGAGATGACCATGGCGATTGTTCCTGCGCAGGCCGGACGCGTATCGGGGATCTTCTGGCGCCGGCCGGCGCTGGGCCTGTTTTTGCTGCTGCTTGGGCCGTTGATGTGGTTTGGCATCGTCTATCTGGGCTCGCTGCTGACCCTGCTGTGGCAGAGTATCTACACTTTTGACGACTTCACCATGTCGGTGACCAGCGACTTTACGCTGGCCAACCTGCAGGCATTGTTCAACCCCGCCAACTACGACATTATCGCCCGCACCCTGGTGATGGCGCTGTGCGTGACCTTGGCCAGCGCCCTGCTGGCGCTGCCGATGGCCTGGTATATGGCGCGCTACACCAGCGGCAAAATGAAGGCCTTCTTTTATATCGCGGTCATGCTGCCGATGTGGGCCAGCTATATCGTCAAGGCCTACGCGTGGGTGCTGCTGCTGGCCAAAGATGGCGTAGCGCAGTGGTTCCTCGGCCATCTCGGGCTGGAAGGGGCGCTGAACGCTCTGTTGACCGTCCCGGCGGTGGGCGGCAACACCTTTTCCACTTCCGGCCTCGGACGCTTTCTGGTCTTCGTCTACATCTGGCTGCCTTTTATGATCCTGCCGGTGCAGGCGGCGCTGGAGCGTATTCCGGGCTCTCTGCTCCAGGCCTCGGCCGATCTTGGCGCTGCCCCACGGCAGACCTTTCGCTACGTGGTCCTGCCGCTGGCTATTCCCGGAATTGCCGCCGGGTCGATCTTCACCTTTTCGCTGACGCTGGGCGATTTTATCGTGCCGCAACTGGTCGGCCCGCCGGGGTACTTTATCGGCAATATGGTCTACTCGCAGCAGGGGGCGATCGGCAATATGCCGATGGCGGCGGCGTTTACCCTCGTGCCGATCGTGCTGATTGCCCTTTATCTGGCGTTCGTGAAACGTCTGGGAGCCTTCGATGCACTCTGAACGCGCACCCTGGTACCTGAAACTGGCGACATGGGGCGGGGTAGTGTTCCTCCACTTTCCGCTGCTGATCATCGCCATCTATGCTTTTAATACCGAAGATGCTGCCTTCAGCTTTCCGCCGCAGGGGCTGACGCTGCGCTGGTTCAGTGAGGCGGCAGGGCGCAGCGATATTTTGGAAGCAGTGACGTTGTCACTTAAGATCGCCGCCCTGTCGACGGCCATTGCCTTAGTGCTTGGCACGCTTGCTGCAGGCGCCCTGTGGCGGAGCACCTTTTTTGGTAAGAACGCGGTGTCGCTACTGCTGCTGCTGCCCATCGCCCTGCCGGGGATTATAACCGGCCTGGCGCTCCTGACAGCCTTTAAAGCGGTCGGCCTGGAGCCTGGTCTGCTGACCATCGTGGTGGGGCACGCGACCTTCTGCGTGGTGGTGGTGTTTAACAACGTCATCGCTCGCTTCCGCAGGACCTCCTGGAGCCTGGTGGAGGCCTCGATGGATTTGGGGGCGACTGGCTGGCAGACCTTTCGCTACGTGGTGCTACCCAATCTGGGATCGGCGCTGCTGGCGGGCGGGATGCTGGCATTCGCCCTGTCATTTGATGAAATCATCGTCACGACTTTTACCGCGGGGCATGAGCGAACCTTGCCGCTGTGGTTACTGAATCAGCTGGGGCGGCCGCGAGATGTGCCCGTCACCAACGTTGTCGCGCTGTTGGTGATGCTGGTAACAACGATACCAATCTTAGGGGCCTGGTGGCTCACCCGCGACGGCGATAACGTCGCCGGAAACGGGAAATAAAACCATGAAACAGGATAATGCTATGCAACACAACCTCTTAATAAACGGTAAGTTAGTGGCAGGTGAAGGCGAAAAGGTGCCGGTATACAACCCTGCGACCGGCGAAGTGATCCTGGAGATTGCCGAAGCGACAGCGGCCCAGGTGGATGCCGCCGTTGAGGCGGCGGATCGGGCGTTTGATGCCTGGAGCCAGACGACGCCGAAAACGCGCGCGGAATGTCTGCTGAAGCTGGCGGATGCTATCGCGGCGCAGGCGGAGCCCCTGGCGCAGCTGGAGTCGCTGAACTGCGGCAAGCCGCTGCACTGCGTGCTTAACGATGAGATGCCGGCCATTGCGGACGTTTTCCGCTTCTTCGCCGGGGCCGCCCGTTGCCTGCCGGGGATGGCGGCCGGAGAGTATCTGGAAGGGCATACCTCGATGATCCGTCGCGACCCGGTGGGCGTGGTAGCCTCCATCGCGCCGTGGAATTATCCCCTGATGATGGCGGCCTGGAAGCTGGCCCCGGCGCTGGCGGCAGGCAACTGTGTGGTGATAAAACCCTCCGAGATCACGCCGCTGACGGCGCTGAAGCTGGCAGAGCTGGCAAAAGATATCTTCCCGGAAGGGGTGATCAACGTACTGTTTGGCCGCGGCAAAACGGTGGGCGATCCGCTGACCGCTCACGCGAAAGTGCGGATGGTTTCCCTGACCGGGTCGATTGCCACCGGCGCCCATATCATCGGCCATACCGCCTCGTCGATTAAACGTACCCATATGGAGCTGGGCGGTAAGGCGCCGGTCATCGTCTTTGACGACGCGGATATCGACGCGGTAGTGGATGGCGTTCGGACCTTCGGGTTTTACAACGCCGGCCAGGACTGTACGGCCGCCTGCCGGATCTACGCCCAGCAGGGTATTTATGAGCAGCTGGTGGAGAAGCTCGGGGCGGCGGTGGCCAGCCTGAAAATGGGGGCGCCGGAGGATGCCGCCACCGAGCTGGGGCCGCTGAGCTCGCTGGCCCATCTTGAGCGGGTCAGCGCCGCGGTGGAAGCCGCAAAGGCGCTACCGCATATTAAAGTGGTTACCGGTGGCAATCGGGCTGACGGCGCCGGCTATTATTTCCAGCCGACGCTGCTCGCCGGCGCCCGGCAGGAGGACGCTATCGTGCAGCGCGAAGTGTTTGGCCCGGTGGTCAGCGTGACGCCTTTCAGCGATGAAGCGCAGGCCCTGAGCTGGGCAAATGACTCCCAGTATGGGCTGGCCTCTTCGGTGTGGACGAAAGATGTTGGCCGCGCCCACCGGCTCAGCGCCAGGCTGCAGTACGGCTGCACCTGGGTCAACACCCACTTTATGCTGGTGAGTGAAATGCCGCATGGCGGCCAGAAGCTGTCGGGCTACGGGAAAGACATGTCAATGTATGGCCTTGAGGATTACACCGTGGTTCGCCATGTGATGGTTAAACATGGCTAACGGATTGACCCTTAAGCGGCAAAAGATTATTACGCAATGGGTGTGTTAGTGCGCTAATAGTCACGATGGCAAAAATGGTTAAAACTCGCGGCGGGGGATGTGAGATTATTCTGATACCCCTTCAAGAGCTAAGCCATCGTGAGTGCCGGAGATAAGCGCCGGATGGGGTTCGCCAGCCACCCTGGGCGCATCGCGCCCGGCGGGTGAGGCGGCAACGTCGCGGTTTGCGACCGGATACCGGCCCCTGCCTGATGGCAGGGGCTTTTTTATATCCACAGTAAGCCAGGAAGAGGAGGATGCCAGCGACGCTGGAGCAGGGAGGAATTTGTTTTAACCGTGTTCAGCGTTTGGTTTTTTTGCTCGGCAAGCTGGCGCTGCGACGGTCACGTATATAGGAAATAAGATTATACACCGCCGCGACCAGCAGGATCAGCGCGATGACCAGCGTGATGATTCCGGACATATCCACCTCGAAATATAAAAGCGCACTGCGCTAAAAACATTACCAATAGTTATGAATGTAAGTATTCTCTGCAGAGAAGGCAAATGATATTTGTTGTCATTTAGCGCTATTTTGGGCCCTGGCCAGCGAGGCCAGACAGGAAAAGGTTTGGTTACAATAGCTTGTAGCCGCCTGTTATCTTATTCAGATCCAGCGCCAGCGTGGTATATCGCATTTTCGGTCAACGCGCGCTAATCTTTTCATTTGCGATTGGCGAAATATTATCTTTATCAGATGAATCAGATTGCGCTGAACAGAAACTATTTCACGACTATAAATAAGGCTTTTATATTTGCAGTCAGCGGGTGATATTTATTCGCAATATTTAATCACCGACGAATCAATCCACCATACGCGCCAGCGCGGTGGCGCACGCTCCCGGGTTTGACTTTCCGCCGCCGCTCATGCGATCATTTCATGCATATTCGGTTTTAACGTTGATGTCGCTGTGAAAATTTTGGCTTTTATTCTGCTGGCAATCGGCACCGTGGCGCTGAGCTATGGTAACGCGCCGGCAAAACGTATTCAGGACTGTGAGAACGCGGGAGTGGGGCAGGCCGTCTGCGCCGCTGCCGAATGGGATAATGAGAAAGTGAATGTTCTGCCTCATTATAACCCTGAGCTGAACAAGGTTATTATCGCAAGCCATTCAGCCCGTAGCGTTTATGACCCTGATAATGGCGCCAGCCTCCGCACGTAAAAAAGCAGCCCACTGGGCTGCTTTTTTAGGTTTCGTTGCTGAGTAAAATGATTAAAACCAGCCAAATCTCACCGACAGCAGGCTGATAAGCGCGAACGCGGCGCAGACATTAATCATAACGACGGTCTTGCTGGAGACATCCATAACGCCACCTTAATGAGTAAGCCCCTAAAGGTATAGTACGGCGGGCGCGGTTGCGCTATCGGATTAAGACGAATCAGGCTTTGTTCTGAATATTGAGCCCGATTCTGAATTTGTTATACAGGTATCTCTGAATCACGACGTCATGGCAGATAATTATCCCACCATGGAACGCTCCTCAGGGAAGGAAAACTAAGAATGACGTTATATCAAAAAATGTTGGTGTTTTACGCCATTATGGGCGTGATCTGTGCCGTAATTAGCTGGTTTTTAACCAAAGAGAGTTGGGTGATCCGCCTGCTGGCGGCTCTGTTGATCGGTGCCACCTGGCCGTTCAGCTTCCCCATGGCGCTGCTCGTCTCGCTGTTTTAACCTTCCGGCTGCGGACGACAGAAAAGGGTGGCGGCAAAGGTAAGGTTACTGTATAAAAACACAGTAACCTTATCATGGAGGCAAACAGGTGAACGGTTTCTTTTCGTCCGTCGCAGGCGCCACATTGCGCTGGCTCGATCTCCCGGGAGAGGGGCTTCCGCTGGTGTTTATCCACGGCCTCGGCTGCGCGTCCTCTTACGACTACCCCCGCGTCGCCAGCGACCCCGCGCTCAACGGGCGGCGCAAAATACTTATCGACCTCCCGGGCTTCGGCTACAGCGATAAACCGCACGACTTTAGTTACAACATACATAAGCAAGCGCAAGCTGTGGAGCAGGTCCTCAACCACCTGCGCCTGCAGCGCTTCGCGCTGTATGGGCATAGCATGGGTGGAAGCATCGCCATCGAAGCGGCAGGGCTGCTGGCGGAGCGAGTGACGACGCTGCTGGTGTCTGAACCCAACCTGTTCGCCGGAGGCGGTGAGTACAGCAGACGCATTGCGGCGCAGGCAGAGGGGGCCTTTATCGCTGAAGGTTACGCCAGGATGCTGGCGGAAGAGCGCTCGCCGTGGGCCGGCTGTTTGCAAAACAGCGCCCCCTGGGCCGTCTGGCGAGCCGCCAGCAGCCTGATAAACGGCAGCGACACGCCCTGGTTTACCCAGCTCTGCCAGCTGCGCTGTCAGAAGATGCTGATCGTCGGCGAGCAGTCGCTCCCTTATGCGGATATCGAACGGGCAGAGGCGCACGGGATCCCGGTCGGGATTGTGCCCCACGCGGGGCACTCGATGGCGTGGGAAAACCCGGAAGGGCTGGCGCAACTCATCGCCAGTCACGGCTAAGGGGAGACGGCGTCAGAAAGGCAGTTCGCGGGGCTGGGTCTGGAGCGTTATCCAGCGCAGCTCAGTGAATTCTGCAATTCCGGCCCGGCCGCCGAACCGGCCATAGCCGGAGGCTTTGCAGCCGCCAAACGGCATCTGCGCTTCATCATGAACGGTTGGACCATTGATATGGCAAATGCCGGTTTGCAGACGTTGCGCCAGGTTCCACGCTCTGGCGCTGTCGCGGCTGTAGACCGCCGCGGAAAGGCCATATTCGCTGTCGTTGGCTACCGCCAGCGCCTCTTCGTCATTATTAACCCGAATAATCGCTTTTACCGGGCCGAAGGACTCTTCGTTCCACAGCCGCATCTCGCGGGTGACGCCGTCCAGTAAGGTCGGCGCCATGTGGGTATCGCTGGCTTTACCGCCGGTCAGCAGGCGGGCGCCCTTGGCTAAGGCATCGTCGATTAACGCGTTGCAGCGGGTGACGGTATTCATGTCGACCACCGGGCCGGTCAGGCTGGCGGGGAGAGAGGCGGCGCGCCTGGCCAGCAGAGGGATAAAGCGCTCCGCCACGGCGTTGTCGACAATAATGCGCTCGGTGGACATGCAGATCTGTCCGGCGTTGGCGAAGGCGCCAAAAATGGCGCCCGCCGCCGCCTGTTCGATATCGGCATCGTCGAGGACCAGCAGCGGTGCTTTACCACCGAGCTCCAGCACCGCTGGTTTCAGATACTGCCCGCAGGTGCGGGCGATAATCCGCCCCACCGGCGTGGAGCCGGTAAAGTTGACGCGCCGCACCGCCGGATGGGCGATCAGCGACTCCACCAGCGCCGGCGCGTCTTGCGGCGCGCAGGTAAGATAGTTCACCACACCCGGCGGGAAGCCCGCCGCGTCGAGGGCGTCGATAATCAATCCTTGTGTCGCCGGGGAGAGCTCAGCGCCCTTGAGGATCACCGTGTTGCCGCAGGCCAGCGGCGTCGCCAGCGCCCGGGTGGCAAGGATCAGCGGCGCGTTCCACGGCGCCATACCCAGCACCACGCCAGCCCCCTGGCGGACGCCCATCGCCAGATTGCCCGGCACGTTGGATGGAATGATCTGTCCTTCAATCTGGGTGGTCAGCGCCGCCGCTTCGCGCAGGATATCAGCCGCCAGATGGACGTTAAATCCGGCCCAGTGCGCGGTCGCGCCGGTTTCCGCCGCCATGGCGGCGATAAATTTAGCCTCCCGTAACAGCATATGTTCCGCCGCGTCGAGCAGTAAGCGACGCCGTTCCGCCGGGAGCGTATCGCGCCACTGCGGGAAGGCGCTGGCCGCGGCCACAACGCAGCGTTTGCCGTCGGCGAGACTGGCGGCAGCGGCAACCGAAGCGACATCGTCTTGGGCCGGGTGGCGCCGGGTGAAGGTCCGACGGTCTTCGGCATCGTGCCACTGGCCATCAATGTACAGATTGCAGGTGATTGTCATGGGGATAACCTCTTGTTCTGCGGTTCCTCCAGTGTACCGGTCGCGGCTGATGGCGAGCGTGAGCGGGGCGGTTATCGCACATTTTTTTGCCGGAATTGTGCGTAGCTCACAACATCCCAATCGTGCCTGACGCAAAAAGCAGCGCGACGCCGATTAAACCAGCAAATTCAGCGCGATTGGCATAAGGTGATAGCCATTGATTATTTGCCGGTGGCGAGGGGCTGTGCTGTTATTACTGTTCTTATAATCAATAATCAGGACTTATAACCATGTCTACAGGGAAAACTACGCTGGCGCTGCTGCTGAGCGCGCTGTTGCCGGTCAGCGCCGCATGGGCTGCGGGCAATGATACGCTGGTCTATTGCTCAGAGGCCTCCCCGGAGTCTTTCAACCCGCAGATCGCCAGCTCCGGCCCGTCGTTCGTCGCCAGCTCGCAGGTGCTGTATAACCGCCTGGTCACTTTTGACCCGGTGAAGAACACGCCGATCCCGTCGCTGGCCACCGAGTGGCACGTCTCTGAGGATGGCAAGACCTGGACCTTCACGCTGCGTCAGGGGGTGAAGTTCAACAGCAATAAATTCTTCAAACCGACCCGCGATTTTAACGCCGACGACGTCCTGTTTTCCGTGCTGCGCCAGATGGATCCTCAGCATCCTTATCACAAGGTGTCGCAGGGGAACTATGAGTACTTCCACGACGTGGGCCTCGATAAGCTGATTAAGTCGGTGAAAAAGGTCGATGACTATCACGTCCAGTTCGTACTTAACGAGCCGAACGCGGCGTTTCTTGCCGACTGGGGAATGGACTTCGCCTCTATTCTGTCGGCGGAGTATGGCGAGGCGATGCTGAAGAAAGGGACGCCGGAAAACGTTGATAACTGGCCTGTCGGTACCGGACCCTATGCCCTGCAGCAGTATAAAGTGGATTCGCAAATCCGCTATATCGCCAATCCCCACTACTGGGAAGGCGAGGTGCCGACTAAGCACTTAATCTTTTCCATCACGCCAAACGTCGAGACACGCCTGGCGAAACTGCAGACTAACGAGTGCCAGATTATTCCTGCGCCTTCGCCGGTTCAGTTCCCGGTAATTAAGGGCAATAAAGATCTGGCGCTGCACGCCGTCGAGGCGCTGAACGTCGGCTACCTGGCGTTTAACACGGAGAAAAAACCGTTTGATAATGTGCTGGTGCGCCAGGCGTTAAACTATGCCACCGACAAGCAGGCGATCGTTAAGGCGGTGTTCCTCGATTCCGGTACGGTGGCGAAGTCACCGATCCCGTCCACCATGCTCGGGTATAAAAAAGACCTCCCGGACTACGACTACGATCCGCAGAAAGCGAAAGCGCTGCTCAAGCAGGCGGGTCTGGAGCAAGGGGCGGAAGTGACCCTGTGGTCGATGCCGGTTCAACGTCCGTACAACCCGAACTCAAAACGCATTGCTGAAATGATCCAAAATGACTGGGCGAAAGTCGGGGTGAAAGCGAAGATCGTCAGCTATGAGTGGGGCGAATACCTCGCCGGCATGCGTAAAGGTGAACACGATAGCGCGCTGTACGGCTGGATGTCGGACAATGGCGACCCGGACAACTTTGCCGGCACGCTGCTCAGCTGTGATAATATCCAGACCGGCTCTAACGCCGCCCGCTGGTGCGATAAGTCGTATGACGCGCTGGTGAAGAAAGCGCTGCTGGTGAGCGATCCGCAGGCGCGCGCCACGCTCTATGAACAGGCGCAAGAGATCTTCTACCAGCAGGCGCCGTGGATCACCCTGGCGACCGGCAAGACCTTCTATGCCACCCGCAGTAACGTCAGCGGCTACCGCGTGAGCATGATGGGCAGCGATTTTTCCAAAGCGAAGCTGAATTAAGCGAAAGGAGAACAGGATGGCACATCTGGATGAGGTTATCGTCAAAGTCGATGACACTATTGCCGAGGGGGTTATCGCTCATATGAATGAGCTGCTGATCGCCCTGAGCGATGACGCGCAACTCAGTCGTGAGGAGCGCTATACCCAGCAGCAGCGCCTGCGCACCGCTATCGCCCACCATGGCCGACAGCATCAGGAAGAGCAGGACGCGCGCCGCGAGCAGTTGACCAAAGGCGGCGCGATCCTCTGAAGAGGCGCTCAGAACTGGCGTCTGGCCACCAGCCAGGCGCCCACTACCAGCATCACCGCGCCGCATAATGGCCCGATCAGCGCCCGCAGCGGTACGCCGTGGGCGCGAATTAAATCCATGATCAACCCGCCGACCAGCTGGCTGGCCACCAGTACCGCAATGGTAGTGGCCGCGCCGACGTTTTGATAGCCGCTGATGCTGGCAAAAACGAAAAAGGACCCCAGCAGGCCGGGGATCAGCATCCACCACTTCACGCTCAGGGCCAGCTCCTGAAAGCCAGCGGCGCCCTGGCGCAGGAGTAACAGGGTCACGAAAATAACGATACCCACCAGCGAATTGAGCAGCATGGCGATGAGGATCGTCGACGCCGACTGGGTGATGCGCACCATCAGGGTGTTCTGTAGTACCAGGCCTACGCCGGCGGCCACCAGACAGGCGAGGGTGAGCGACGCATTCATGCCTTACCGTCCGGTTCCTGGCGCGCATCCAGCTGCAGCTGCATAAAGGTGAGATCCAGCCAGCGGCCAAATTTGGTTCCCACCTGCGGCATCTGCCCGGTGGTGATAAAGCCCAGCGTTTCATGCAGGTGCAGCGAGGCGTGGTTCTGCGACTCGATCCCGGCGACCATCACATGTTTATTCAGCCGCCGCGCTTCGGCGATCAGCGCAACCAGCAGTTTGCGGCCCAGGCCTTTCCCCTGATGGTCGGGGTGAACGTACACCGAATGCTCCACGGTGTGGCGAAAGCCGTCAAACGCGCGCCAGTCGCCAAAGGAGGAATAGCCGGTGATGACGCCGTTTTCCTCGCTCACCAGCACCGGAAAGCCTGCCAGCTGGCGGGCTTCAAACCATGCGATGCGGTTGTCGGTATCCACGGTTTTGTCATTCCAGATAGCGGCGGTATGCACGACGGCGTGGTTATAGATCTCGGCGATCGCCGCGCAATCGTCTTTAATGGCAGGGCGGATGGACATAGCAAACCTCAGTTTTTCGTACACTATAGTAGTACGATATTATTACAATAATGAACGCCACGCTGTCATCCGTTTTCAGCAAATTTTTTCCTGATGGGCCAGGGGTTACGCGGCACGACGGGCGGTTGTGTAATGCCTGCGCGCACACTATAGTGTTACGTTATGAATACTATAGAAGACAACCTCAATCAGCGCATTAGCGCGCGCATCCGCATCGAGCGCGAATCCCGCGGCTGGTCGCTGAACGACCTCGCCGAACGGGCTGGCGCTTCGCGGGCGATGATCCATAAGATCGAGCGCGGTGAAAGCAGCCCGACGGCCTCAATGCTGGGCCGCCTTTCCGGCGCCTTCGGGATCAGTATGTCGACGCTGATCGCCCGGGCGGAAATGCAGGAGGGCAAGCTGCTGCGTTTTGCCAGCCAGCCGGTGTGGCACGACCCGCAAAGCCACTATCTCCGTCGCCACGTCTCGCCGCGCAGCGATCTGCCCATTGACATGGTGCAGATCGAGCTGCCGCCCGGCAGCGATGTGCCGATGCCGGCCTCGTCCTACGCGCTGGCCCGCCAGCTGATCTGGCTGCAGCAGGGCGAACTGGTGTTCATGGAAGGGAATACCCGCCACGAGATGCAGACAGGGGACTGTCTGGAGCTCGGCCCGCCGAACGACTGCCGCTTTATCAATGAGTCCGCAGAGACCTGCGTCTATCTGGTGGTGCGCCTTAATCAATCGCCATCCGGCTCTTAATGTTAAAGCGCATTGCGCATAAAGCAGCTAGCCTCAGTACAGTCTGCTAACAAGAGGAGTTTGCTATGACAGAACAAACGCAACGCCATCGCCGCTGGGTACTGGCTTCCCGTCCCCATGGTGAACCGACGGCAGAGCATTTCCGCCTGGAAGAGAGCGAGGTACCGACGCCAGGGCCGGGCCAGGTTCTGCTGCGTACCGTTTATTTATCGCTGGATCCCTATATGCGCGGGCGGATGAGCGACGCGCCGTCCTATTCACCGCCGGTGGCCATTGGCGCGGTGATGGTGGGCGGGACCGTGAGTCGCGTCGTGACCTCGCAGCATGATGATTTTCAACCAGGCGACTGGGTGCTGGGCTACAGCGGCTGGCAGGATTATGAGCTTTCCGACGGCAGCGGACTGGTGAAGCTGGGGGACAACCCGCAGCACCCGTCCTGGTCGCTGGGGGTTCTGGGGATGCCGGGCTTCACCGCCTACATGGGGTTGCTGGACATTGGCCAGCCGAAGGCGGGTGACACGCTGGTGGTCGCTGCGGCCACCGGGCCGGTGGGCGCCACGGTCGGACAGATCGGCAAAATTAAGGGCTGCCGTACCGTCGGCATCGCCGGCGGCGCGGAGAAGTGTCGCTATGCGGTTGACACCTTAGGCTTTGATGTCTGCCTTGACCATCGCGCGGCGGACTTTGCCGAACAGCTGGCCCAGGCCTGCCCGCAGGGCATTGACGTCTACTACGAAAACGTCGGCGGCAAGGTGTTTGACGCGGTGCTGCCGCTGCTCAACACCGCGGCGCGGGTTCCGGTCTGCGGGCTGGTGAGCGGCTATAACGCCACCGGTCTGCCGGATGGGCCGGATCGTCTGCCGTTGCTGATGGCGACCATCCTCAAGAAACGCATCCGGATGCAGGGCTTTATTATCGGCCAGGATTACGGGCATCGGATCGCGGAATTCCAGCAGCAGATGGGGCGCTGGGTGCAGGAGGGGAAAATTAAATATCGCGAACAGCTGATTGACGGTCTGGAGCAGGCGCCGCAGGCGCTGATCGGCCTGTTGAAAGGCGAAAACTTTGGTAAGGTGGTGATCCGCGTGGCGGCGGGCGACTAATACGCCGGGTTTAGCCTGAATGCGCCTCTCTCCCGGCCGGGAAGAGAGGCGCTGCTGCATATCAGGCGTAAAAGGCTAACTGCTGGGCGAGCAGATCGACAAAGGCTTCGCGGTCCACATCCAGCAGCAGGGTGGTATTGGGCGGATTGCCGGTCAGATGGTAGTAATCGACCACCGTCATCCCCTGGGTATATTTTCCTTCCGTTTCCACGCCGACCCAGCGCTCGATGGTGGTAAAGAGCTCCGGCTTGAGGAGCCAGGCGATGGTGCAGGGGTCGTGCAGCGGTGCGCCGTCGAAGCCCCACTTTTCATCCTTATGGTAGGCCATAAAGAAGTCGAGCAGTTCGGCGACGATAGTGGATACCGGATTGCCAATCTTGCGGAATCGCTCAATATCCGCAGGAAGGATCTGCGCCCGGTGGGTGACATCCAGGCCCGCCATTACCACCGGGATCCCCGACTGAAAGACCATCTCCGCAGCCTGCGGATCAACGTAGATATTAAACTCCGCCGCCGGCTGCCAGTTGCCCAGCCCCATGGCGCCTCCCATGATCACGATGCGGGCGATCTTCACGTGCAGCTCCGGATGGCTGGCGAGCAGCAACGCCACGTTAGTCTGCGGCCCGGTGGCCACCAGAGTCACCGGCTCCCGGCTTTCCCGCAGCACTCTGGCCATCAGCTCGACGGCGGTGCAGTTCTGCGGGGAAAAGGCCGGCTCCGGCAGGTTCGGGCCATCCAGTCCGCTTTCCCCGTGCACATTATCGGCAATGATCAGATCGCGCATTAACGGCTTCCACGCGCCGCCGGCGACCGGAATATCCGCGCGGTTCAGCAAGGTCAGCATACGCAGCACGTTGCGCAGAGTCTTCTCCGGGGTCTGGTTGCCTGCGGAGGCGGTGACGGCTTTCACCTCCAGCTCCGGCGAGGCGAGGGCGAGGACCAGGGCGATCGCGTCATCATGTCCCGGATCGCAATCAATCATAATCGGCAGTGCCATAGCAGCTCCTTGTTGGCGTTGTTCTGTGACCAGACTAACGCTGCGGCGCGAAGCAGACGAGATAGTGTGCAGAATAGTGTGATGGCAAGCACGGTTGCACCGGCAATCGCACGGTTAGTCGCGGCGGTCCTGCGTCATCAGGCCTCGCCTTGCGGTGGCGCAAGCTTGCGTCCGCCGCGGCGCGATAGAATAAAAATCGCTAATCCTTACGGATATTAATGGTTTGCTTTTCGGCGAGCGGATTCTTATCCTTAAGAAAACTCAAGAGGTTATGACGATGAAAGATGTAGTAGATAAATGCAGCACCAAAGGCTGCGCCATTGATGTCGGGACGATCATTGATAACGAGGACTGCGTCTACCGGGCTGAGAAATTATTCCCGAGCCGCGAGGAAGCGGAGTCAACCGTAGCCGCCGTTCGCGAGCGTGCCGCCGCGGCGGCGCCCGCCAGTGAACCGCCGCAGGTTGACTACACCCTCGCCGCCGCCGGCGACGAGGTGAAGCTCGATCTGTCCATCGCCTTCTCCTGCCAGGCGGAAAAGATCATTTTCGAATTGTCCCTGAGAAACCTGCTTTAATCAGCGTCCTGGGCGCCAGCGCCTGAGAATAACACCTTCGCCCGCGAATCCGCGGGCGAAGTCGAGCGTTACTCGAAGCGCCAGGCGAGGTTTAGCCCGATACCGTAGTTGCGTCCGGGCGCGGGCTCGTAGTAGCGTCCGTTGGACTCGTTGACGATGACGGACCCGACGTACTCGCGGTCGAACAGGTTGTCGACCCGGCCGAACAGATCCATATCCATCCTGCCATAGCTCCACTTATAGCCGGTCGTCAGGCCGACCACCGTCCAGGACGGGGCTTTGGCGGTGTTTTCGTCATTCGCCATGATGTCGCTCATGTAGCGAATATCGCTTCCGGCGTACCAGCCCTGCTCAGGCTGATAGCCGAAGGAGGCGTAGCCCATATTGCGCGCGATCCCCGGAATACGGTTACCGTTGCAGCTGGCGTCGCCGCAGACGTTGGTGCGATAGGTCGCGTCCAGCCAGGTCCAGGCCGCCTTCAGGCGCCAGCTCTCGCCAAACTGCTGATCCAGTCCCAGCTCCATGCCCTGACGACGGGTCTTGCCGGCGTTTTTATAGCTGGTGCGCCCGCCGCTGCTGCTGTCGACCACGATCTCATTATCGGTATCAGTCTGGAACAGGGCGGCGGTGAGCAGCCCATTGCCGATCCGCGTCTTGCTGCCGATCTCCACCGTGTCGTTGGTGGAGGGCTTCAGGCCGAAATTAAGGCCGCTCTGGTTATCGGAGCGGTATGACAGTTCGTTGATGGTCGGCGTCTCGAAGCCGCGGCCGGCGGAGAGGTAGACGTTCCACGCGTCGGTCAGGGCATACTTCAGCGAGCCTGCGGGCAGCCATTTGTGATAGCTGGCATCGCCGCTGTCATCGCCATTGCCCGGCGTGATGTAGTAGTCATTCGAATCGAACCATACCGAGCTGTAGCGCACCCCGGCATCGAGCGAAAGTTTGTCGGTGAGCTGCCACTGGGTCTGCAGGTAAGGGTCGACGTTCCACATCAGGTTGCGTTCGTTACGACGCAGCGCGCCCTGTTCGCCATACTGCGGCGCGCCGTTGACCATCACAAAGTTTTCATAGCCTTTGCGGCGCTCGCTCATGTTCTCGTAGTCAAGACCGGCGGTCAGGGTGACCGGCACCAGCAGCTCCCCGCGATGGGTCAGCCGGGTATCGATCCCCTGGTAGTGGCGGGTGAGGTCAATCACCCCGCCGGCGTGGCTCGGCTTCAGCTGCGGCGCGCGCGGGATCGACTGGAACTGGGTGGTTTCGCGTTCCCCGGCGTACATCATGACGCTGAGATCGTCCTGGGCGCTCAGCTGGCGCTCATAGCGCAGACCTGCCTGGGTCTGCCGGGTATTTTTGCGGGTATTATACTGGTCGCCGCGCGGCGACTGGCGCGGGTTATCGCGCCATTCATCGGCGGTTAATCCGCCGGCGTCATTGGCTTTGATATCGACACTATTCAGCAGCAGAGTCAGCTTACTGACGTCGTTGATACGCACCCCCAGCCGGGCGTTGGCCAGATTTTTGCGCGCGCCGCTGTGATCGCGATAGCCGTGGGTGGTGAAGCGGTTAGTCGACACCGTGTAATCCACATCGCCCGCGTGGCTGCCGTCGCCAACGGCGCCGGTGGCTTTCATTCCATAGTGCCAGGTGCCAAAGCTGCCATAGTAGCTGCTGGCTTCCACGGTGGGCGGCTGGGTGCCGGTCTGGCTGGTGACGTTGATCACCCCGCCGGACGAGTTACCGTAGAGGGCAGAGAAGGGGCCGCGCAGCACCTCAATGGTGTCGACGCTGCCGATATCGATATTGGACGTCTGCCCCTGGCCGTCGGGCATGGTCGCCGGAATGCCGTCCACATAGATGCGCAGCCCGCGCACGCCGTAGGTGGAGCGGGAGCCAAAGCCGCGAATCGACAGCTGCAGATCCTGGGCATAGTTTTGCCGGTTCTGCACCTGCAGGCCCGGCACGGCGCCTAGCGATTCAGAAAGGTTGACGCGCGGCGCGGCCTGGCGCATCTCATCCCCATTGACCACGCTGACGGCGGCGGGGGTATCCAGTTCAGAAACGGTGGTTGGCGCAGCGGTCACCACCATGGTTTGTTCATCGGCGGCCTGGGCGGCGGCGATGAGCGGCAGCAGCAGGGCCGGCAAGGCCGCATGTCGCACGGATAGGATTTTCATCGATAGTACTCGGGAGACGAACCAAATGGAACATATGTATATATGTTACCCCGTTTGTAAAATATTTGAAAATTATTAACTGCCGTTGGTTAACGGATAGTGCTCAAGGCTGACGAATTTACCGAACAACAACAATTAGCGCTCCACTTTAACAAGAATAATGATTACTATTCTCATTCAAAACAAGGTAGAGCCATGACTTTGCCGCCGGAAGCGATGTCGGGTCAGCACATACAGGTTTATCAAAGGGAGTCGTCATGTCATTACGTCAGTTTGTCGCGCCGCGTCTGCGCCATTCACTGTTATTCACTTCTCTGCTGCTGGCAGGCAGCTTTAGCGCCCACGCCGCGGAAGAGATGCTGCGCAAGGCCGTCGGAAAAGGGGCCTACGAAATGGCCTACAGCCAGCAGGAGAACGCGCTATGGGTTGCCACTTCGCAGAGTCGTTCGCTGGACAAGGGCGGGATTGTGTATCGTCTTGACCCCACCACCCTCGACGTGACGCAGATTATTCACAACGATCTGAAGCCGTTCGGCGCCGCTATCAACCATGCCACCGGTACGCTGTGGTTTGGCAATACCGTTGACAGCACCATCACCGCCATTGACGCCAAAACCGGCGCCGTGAAGGGGCGACTGGTGCTGGACGAGCGTCAGCGCAGTGAAACCGTGCGCCCGCTGCAGCCGCGCGAGCTGGCGGTCAATGAGCAAACCAACACCGTCTACATTACCGGTCTGGGCAAAGAGAGCGTGATTTGGGTGGTGGATGGCGCTACCCTGAAGCTGAAAACGACCATTACCGGCACCGGGGCAATGGCGACGGGCCTGGCGATCGACCCGCAGGATAAGCGTCTCTATACCACCAACGCCGACGGCGAACTGCTGACCATCGACAGCGAGAACAACACCATTGTGTCGCGCAAAAAATTGCTGGATGACGGCAAGGCGCATTTCTACCTTAACCTGAGCCTCGATACCGCCGGCCACCGCGCCTTTATTACCGACAGCAAGCAGCCGGAAGTGCTGGTGGTCGATACCCGCGACGGTAAGGTGCTGGAGAAAATCGCCGCGCCGGAATCGCTGGCGGTGCTGTTCAACCCCACCCGCAACGAAGCCTATGTGACGCATCGTAAAGCGGGGGAGGTGAGCGTTATCGACGGCAAGAGTTATAAGGTGGTGAAGACCTTTAAAACGCCGACCCATCCCAACAGCCTGGCGCTCTCTGATGACGGCAAAACGCTGTACGTCAGCGTGAAACAAGCTTCCAGCCGTGAGAAAGAGGCCACCGCCCCGGACGATGTGATCCGCATCGCGCTGTAAGGTCCCCGGGCGCGACGACCACTGCCACCGGTGGTCGCGCCCGGCATCTCACCCTCTGTTACAAACGCGTATTGGCCTGATAAACCAGATGGTTATACACTTACCCCTTTCCCGCCTCGCGCGGGCAGTGGTAATCAGTGGAGATAAAATGAAAAAGCCATTCATGGTGATTTGCGCCGGCGCGATGCTGGCCTTGCTGGCAGGCTGTTCGTCCAACTACGTTATGACCACCAAAAGCGGTCAGACGATCGTGACTCACGGCAAGCCGCAGCTGGATAAAGAAACGGGGATGACCAGCTATATCGATGAGTCTGGTAATAAGCGAGAAATTAACAGCAGCGACGTGTCGCAGCTGGTTGAGGATAACTAAGTCCTGACCTCCCGGTTTGCCCGCGATGGACAAACCGGGAGTCCTGCCATTTACTGCTTAAGCGTCGGCGCTGTGCTGTGAATCGCATGCACGCGCTTACGCACGCCAAACCAGCCCGCCACCAACAGCACCGCCAGCAACGGGATGGAGCCAATGGTATAGGTGCCGTTCGGATAATCGAAGGCCATCAGCACCAGCACGCTAAACAGGAACAGCAGCGTCAGCCACGAGGTGAACGGCGCCCCCGGCATTCTGAAGCTCACCTGAGCCGCTTTCCCTTCCTTAATCGCTTTGCGCAGACGCATCTGACACACCACGATAAAGCCCCAGGAAGCAATGATCCCCAGCGAAGCGACGTTGAGGACGATCTCAAACACCTGCGACGGCACCAGATAGTTGAGGAACACCCCGACCACGTACACCGCCAGCGTCGCCAGGATCCCGGCGTAAGGGACGTGGTGACGGCTCATCTTCGACATGAACTTCGGCGCGGAGCCCCCCATCGACATGGAGCGCAGAATACGTCCGGTGCTGTAGAGGCCGGAGTTAAGGCTGGAGAGGGCGGCGGTTAATACCACGATGTTCATCACGCTGCCGATGTACGGCACGCCCAGTTTTGAGAAGAAGGTAACAAACGGGCTCTGTCCCGCCTGGTAGGCGTTCCACGGCAGCAGCAGCACCAGCAGCACCACCGACCCAACGTAAAACAGGCCGATACGCCAGATCACGCTGTTGATGGCCTTCGGCACCATCGTCTCCGGATCTTTACACTCACCGGCCGCGGTGCCCACCAGCTCAATGGAGGCGAAGGCGAAGACCACGCCCTGCACCAGCACCAGCGCCGGCAGGAGGCCGTGCGGGAAGAAGCCGCCGTTATCGGTGATCAGGTGGAAGCCTGTGGCATTACCGTCCAGCGGCTTACCGGAGCCGAGGAAAATGGTACCGACCACGAGAAACGCGACGATCGCCAGTACTTTGACCAGTGCGAACCAGAACTCCATCTCGGCGAACCACTTCACGCCGATCATGTTCATGGTGCCAACGATGGCTAGCGCGCCAAGGGCGAAGACCCACTGCGGCACATCGCCAAAGGCGCCCCAATAGTGCATATACAGCGCCACGGCGGTGATATCGACGATCCCGGTCATTGCCCAGTTAACGAAGTACATCCAGCCGGCCACGTAGGCGGCTTTTTCGCCGAGGAATTCCCTGGCATAAGAGACGAAGCTGCCGCTCGAGGGGCGGTGGAGAACCAGTTCGCCGAGCGCGCGAAGAATAAAGAAAGAGAAGATGCCGCAGACCAGATAGACCAGTGCGAGCGCTGGCCCTGCCATTTGTAAACGTGCCCCGGCGCCGAGGAACAAACCGGTACCGATGGCGCCGCCGATGGCAATCATCTGTACCTGACGGTTGCCCATCGCTTTGTGATAACCCGCTTCGTGTGAGTTGAGCCAGTGGCGTTTTGCAGCATGGTGCTCCGCTGCAGTGTCGTGTTTCGTATTCATTGATGTATCAGTTTCCTGTCAATGCCCATGTTTGCAGCCGGTGTGGAGGACGGCTGGCACATTATGCTGGCTTTCTCATCATTCTGACGTAGGAGATAAGCTCAGACATGGCGCTGAATCCTACACGTAACCTAATAGTTACGCACCTAAAACATTTACCGATAGCATTTGACAGATTTATCAATGAGATCAGCGTCGCAGAGTTTCCCGCAACAGAATGAAAGCGCTGGTATGTTGGCGTCGACTGGGGTAATAGCGAGGCTGTCCGGGGACGGCGTGGGGCCAGTTCGCCTGCTGGCGCATTCGTTGGTCACAGGCGATAGCCAGCTGTTCGCCGAGTCGCAGCCCAGCGTTTAACCGGTCATCGACGACCACCGTTTGGCCATTATCATCAGTGCTTTTGATGTTAATATCCGGATATTCCAGCATAAATGGCTTCAGCGTCAGTCACGGCGGGGATGCGCAGACGGGAGAAGCATGACGCCTGCCTGCCGAAGAGCAGAATGAACAGAGCGGTTAAGCCTTAGTGTTTAATTCATTCTGGCGGCGCAGGTATTGTAAGATGCAAGATCAGACCCATAGCGCCAGGCGACCCCACACAATGACCCCCTTACACTTTCATAAATATCACGGACTGGGTAATGATTACCTGGTATGCCATCGCGCCGTTGCCGACCAGCTGAGCAACGAGCATATTCGAATTCTGTGCCATCGCCACTATGGCGTTGGTTCCGATGGTCTGCTGATCGACAGCGGCGATCAAACCCATCCCACGCTGCGTATAATCAATCCGGACGGCTCCGAGGCGGAGAAAAGCGGTAATGGGCTACGGATCTATGCGCGCTATCTGTTTGATATCGGTCGCGTCGGCCATGAGCCTTTTTTAGTGCACACGGCGGGCGGAGATGTCTATTGCACCGTGGAGAGTGATTTTCATCAGATTAGCGTGGATATGGGGCGGGCGAATTTCAATCCGGCGGCGTTACCCGCCTTAGTGAATTTGCCCGAGGCGGTGAATTATCCGTTGACGCTGGCGGATGAAACCCTGTCCGTCGTGCTGGTCTCCATGGGCAATCCCCACTGCGTTGTCCTCGTGGATAAGCTCGACCTGGAACAGGTTCATCGTTTAGGACCGCAAATTGAACATCATCCCTTATTCCCCAAACGCTGCAATGTGCAGTTCGTGGAAATTGTCGATCGCCATACGCTGAAGATTGGTATCTGGGAGCGGGGCGCCGGGTTTACGATGGCCTCCGGGAGCAGCAGCTGCGCGGCGGCCAGCGCCATGCGCCGGTTAGGGAAGGTGGACGATCGGGTGGATGTCAACATGCCTGGCGGCCAGCTGTGCATCACCTTCGGCGCGGATTTTCAGGTGAATATGCGCGGTCCGGTGCATAAGATCGCCAGCCTGACGCTGGATAAAGACTGCTTTGTCGGCGGCGGCGTCATCTTCAATGACGAGGCATGACAGAGGGGGCGGTAAGCCTGACATTAAGCCCCTTCAGGATCCGCCGACGGCCCGTTTGCCGAACAAACGATGGTGGCATGATCCCACCAGGCATTGTGCTTAACGTTGGTGGTAAGGACGCTAAACTGCGCCTGCTGTATCTCATTCAGTAAAGCCGGGAGGGGTTTAAGCGTACGCCAGGGCTGCCCCTCTTTCAGGAGATGATGCTTGACAGGATCGTAAGTGGCGAGGTCTTCAGCATAACGAGGAAGCCCGCACATCGAGCCGATCACCAGCCGGCCTGCGGGTTTCAGCAATCTTCTCGCCTCGGCGAAAAAACGGCGACGCTCATCTTCCAGCAGACAATGTAAACAGCTGCCATCAATGATTAAGGCAAACTGGGCATCCTCACATTGAGAAAGATGACAGACGTTGCCGACGAAAAATGTGGCGTCCAGACCCGCTTGCTGAAAACGGTCTTCTGCCCAGCGGATCGCCGTTTCGGACACATCAACACCCGATACGGCATAGCCTCTTTCCGCCAGATACTGGGCTGCCATGGCACCATTGCCACATCCCAGTTCAAGTACCGGCGCGCCGGGAGCGGGTAAATAGCCATGGGCATCCAGCCAATGAAATGTTTTTTCTTGTTGTATCTTTGCCCTGGCAAAACCATCACCCGCCCAGGCGCTGGCTCCGTTGGCTAACAGTTGTCTGTAGCGGGCTTCATAGGGGTTCATCCTGAAAACACCTTTTATCATTGATAAACATCACTACTATATACGCCATTTAACATTGAAATAAGTATTCGTTTGGCTACCAGGGAGAAACAGAGATGAACATCAACGTGGTCGGCACCAGCGGCTCAGGCAAATCCACTCTGGCCCGGCGCCTGGCGCACCGGCTGGGACTACCCTGGATCGAGCTCGATCGCCTGTACTGGCGGCCGAACTGGCAGGGCACGCCGGATGAGGCGTTTTTCGCCGCTATTGCCGCCGCTACGGCCTCGCCGGGCTGGGTGCTGGATGGCAATTACAATCGCAGCCGCGGGGTCAAATGGCGCGAGGTGGATCTGGTGATCTGGCTGGATTATGGCCTCTGGCGCACGCTGCGCCAGGCGGTGTGGCGGGCCGCGAGCCGGGCGTGGCGACAACAGGAGCTATGGCCGGGCACCGGCAACCGCGAGAGTTTCCGCCGTTCGTTCTGCAGCCGGGAATCCATCATCCTCTGGACGCTGAAGACCTGGCGGCAGAATCGTCGACGCTATCTGGCCGATATGCAGGATCCGCAATATCGGCATATTCGCTTCGTCCGGCTGCGCAGTCCGCGGCAGGCCGAGGCGCTGCTCCGCGAGCTGGAAGCGCAGCGGTCAGGCGGGCATATCTAATTTTCAGCAGTACACATGTGAATTAATTGTTTCTCAATAGTTAGCAGAGATTTTAATAATGCAGGCACGTACTTTCATATGAGCCTGCGAAATGTCTTATCGAATCAGTATCCTGGATAAAAGTCCGCTTGCCGCCGGGGAAACCGCCGCGCAGGCGCTGGCGCGCACATTAACGCTGGCGCAACACGCCGAAGCCTGGGGCTATCACCGCTTCTGGGTCGCCGAACACCACAATACCGATCAGCTGGCGAGCCCCTCTCCGGAGCTGGTTATCGCCTGGCTGCTGGGCCACACCCGGCGCATTCGTCTTGGGTCCGGCGGCGTCATGCTCCAGCACTACAGCCCCTATAAAGTCGCGGAAAACTTTAACCTGCTGGCCGCCCTCGCGCCGGGTCGCATCGATCTCGGGGTGGGCAAGGCGCCTGGCGGCCTGCCGCTCTCCACCCGCGCCCTGCAGCAGGGCCTGCATCAGGAGGAGAAAGGGACCTTTGCCGATCAGCTGGCGCAGCTGGATAACTGGCTGTCACTGACTGAGCCAGGGGGAGAGGAGAGCCTGCGCGCCACGCCGATCCCGCCGCGCCGGGCCGACGGATTTCTGCTCGGCGCCAGCCTGGAGAGTGCGGAACTGGCCGCCCGTCTTGACTGGAACTTCGTGTTTGCGGCCCATCTCAATGGCGACAGCGCGCTGCGCCGTACGGTGATCAACCGCTGGCGCGAGCTCAGCCCGCGTGAGGCGATCGTCGCCGTGCAGGTGGTGGTGGCTGACGATCCGGCCACCGCCGCTGCGCTGGCGCAGCAGGTCGAGGTGTGGGGCGTCGAGCTGGAGAACGGCCAGCGGGTGACCGTCGGCAGTGAGGCTCAGGCCGTCGCCTTTGCCCGCCAGGCTGGCAGCCGGCCGACACGCATCCACCGCCGCGAATCTTCACTGATCTCCGGTACTCCCGAACAGGTTAAAGCCCGGCTTGACGCGCTGCAGGCGGAAGATCGGCTGGGTGAACTCATCATTGATACCCCCATTAGCGACGGGCCAGCGCGCCTGCACTCCCTGCGCCTGCTGGCGCAGGCTCACTACGGCAAGGAGGTGCTGAATGTCCTTTGAACAACAACTGATTAGCTGGCGGCGCGAGCTGCACCAGAACCCAGAGCTCTCCCTACAGGAAGTAGCCACCACCGCGCGGATCCGCGACTGGCTGCAGAGCGGCGGGCTGACTCTGCTGCCCTTCGATCTGAAAACCGGGCTGGTCGCCGAAGTCGGCAGCGGCGACAAGGTGATTGCCCTGCGGGCGGATATCGACGCGTTGCCCATCGAGGAGGCGACCGGTCTGCCTTACCGCTCGCAAAATGAAGGGGTGATGCATGCCTGCGGCCATGATATTCACACCAGCGTGATGCTGGGGGCGGCGCTGCTGCTGAAGGAGCGGGAAGCGGAACTCCCGGGGCGGGTACGGATCCTGTTTCAGCCGGCGGAGGAAAATTTTGGCGGCGCGAAAACCCTGATCCGCGCCGGGGCGCTGGAGGACGTGTCGGCGATCTTTGGTATGCACAATGAGCCCGGCCTGCCGGTGGGCGAATTTGCCACCCGCGGCGGCGCGTTCTACGCCAACGTCGATCGCTTCGTTTTCAAAGTGACCGGGAAGGGGGCGCATGCCGCCCGCCCACATGAAGGAAAGGATGCGATCCTGCTGGCCAGCCAGCTGGTGACGGTGCTGCAGAGCGTAGCCAGCCGGGAAGTGAACACCCTCGACTCGGTGGTGCTCAGCGTGACGCGGATCCAGGGAGGCAATACCTGGAACGTGCTGCCGGAGAGCGTCGAACTGGAGGGGACGCTGCGCACCCACAGCAGTGAAGTGCAACAGCGTGTCAAAGCCCGGGTCAGCGAGATTGCGGCCGGTTTCGCCAGCGCCTTTGGCGCGCAGATTGACGTCTTCTGGTACGCCGGCCCGACGGCGCTGGTCAACGACGCCCGCTGGGCCGACTTCGCCAGCGAGGTGGCAGCTCAGGCCGGGTATCGCACTCACTACGCCGATCTGCATCTCGGTGGCGAAGATTTTGCGGTCTATCTTCAGCATATTCCCGGGGCGTTCGTCAGCATCGGCAGCGCCAGCGAATATGGTCTGCACCATCCGGCATTTAATCCGGATGAACGGCTGATTGCGCCCGCGGCACATTATTTCGCCCGGCTCGCGGAAGAAGCGTTACAACACATTTAACGGATGGCAGGGGAAGGGGTAGCTATGTCTGAAAATCGACAATTGCGTCTGGGAACCATATTACATGGTGCATCGGGAAATATGTCCGCATGGCGTCATCCGGCGGCCCAGGCCGACGCCAGTATTAATTTTGATTTTGTTACAGAGACGGCGTTAAAAGCGGAAGCGGGTAAGCTGGATTTTATTTTTGTCGCCGACGGTTTATATATTAATGAAAAATCGATTCCCCATTTTTTAAATCGCTTCGAGCCCTTAACGGTGCTTTCCGCGCTGGCCGCGGTTACCCGGCGGCTGGGGCTGGTGGGGACCTTATCCACTTCGTACAGCGAGCCGTTTACCACCGCCCGACAGTTCGCCAGCCTTGACCATTTAAGCCAGGGGCGGGCGGGCTGGAACGTGGTCACTTCGCCGCTGGAAGGGTCGGCGAAAAACTTCTCCCGGGCCCAGCATCCGGATCATGCGCTGCGCTATCGCATTGCCGATGAATATCTGCAGGTGGTGAAAGGCTTATGGGATTCATGGGAAGAGGACGCCTTTGTGCGCAATAAGGAGACTGGCCAGTTCTTTGATAAAAATAAACTGCATACGCTCGATCACCATGGCGATTTCTTTAAAGTGGCCGGGCCGCTAAATATTGCCCGCACGCCACAGGGACGGCCGATTATTTTCCAGGCCGGCGCGTCGGACGACGGCAAGAAATTAGCCGCACGCCACGCCGATGCCATTTTTACCCATCAGGAATCGCTGGCCGAGGCGCAGGCATTTTATCAGGATGTCAAAAGCCAACTCAGCGCATATCAGCGCACCCCGGACCAACTGCATATCTTCCAGGGCGTCAGCGTCATCGTCGGGGATGACGCCGAGGATGCGGAACGTCAGTACCAGACTACCGCGGCGCTGGTTTCCATCGAGGATGCGCTGAACTATCTTGGGCGCTATTTCGAACACCATGATTTTTCGCAGTATCCGCTTGATGAACCGTTCCCGGATATTGGCGACTTGGGACAAAACAGCTTCCGCAGCACCACCGACGAGATTAAACGTCACGCCCGCGAGCGGGGATTAACCCTGCGCCAGGTGGCCCTGGAGGCCGCGAGCCCACGTCCGCGCTTTACCGGCACCGCCAGCGATGTCGCCGATGGCCTGCAATTGTGGTTCGAACAGCGCGCGGCGGACGGTTTCATCATTCAGGGCGGCACGCCGGAAACCTTCCCGCGCTTTGTTGACGAGGTGGTGCCTCTGTTACAAGCGCGCGGTTTGTTCCGTCGCGACTATCCGGGCACCACCCTGCGGGAAAGTCTGGGCCTGGCGCTACCCGCTAATCAATTCCAAAAATAAGAAAAGAGAATCACGCTATGCAGAAAACAACACTCTTGCTGGCCGTCGCGTTAGCATTTAGCGCCTCGTCGTGGGCACAGGACGTCAAGATCAATGGCACCGGGGTAAGCCTGGAGGCCAACAAAACGCCGATTCACACAGCGAAAAACCCGAAGGCCATTGCCCTGTTGCCGAAAGATCTGCATCTGGCGGTGCCGGGGAAATTCACCGTCGCGGTGGCGGCCCTGAACTCACCGCCGCTGACGGTCTTCGCCGATGACAACAAAACCCTGCTCGGCAGCGAGGCGGATATCGCCCGGCTGGTGGCGGAGAGTCTCGGGCTGGAGGTGAACGTAGTTCCCACCTCCTGGGAAGACTGGCCGCTGGGAGTCACCTCCGGCAAATATGATGCCGCGATCAGCAATATTACCGTCACCAAAGAGCGAAAAGAGAAGTTCGATTTCGCCACCTACCGCAAAGATTCGCTGGGCTTCTACGTCAAAAGCACCAGTCCGCTGAACAAAATTGACAAGGCGGAGGACATCGCCGGGCTGAAGATTATCGTCGGCTCCGGTACTAACCAGGAGGCGATCCTGCTGGCGTGGAACGCGGAGAACGTCAAGAAGGGGCTGAAGCCGTTTACCCCGGTTTACACCAAGGATGATGCCGCCCAGACGCTGGCGCTGCAGACCGGGCGAGCCGACGCCTTTTTCGGCCCTAACGTAATTGGCGCATGGAAGGCGGCGCTGACCGGCAAAACCAAACTGGTGGGCAGCGTCGATGGCGGCTGGCCGAAAGCGGCGCATATCGCGGTAACGCTGAAAAAAGACAGCGGGCTGGTGAATGCCGTCCAGGCGGCGCTGAACGGCGCTATCGCCAGCGGGGACTACGCCAAAGTGCTTAACCGCTGGGGAGAAGGGGTGGAAAGCATACCGCAATCGGAAATCAACCCGCCCGGGCTGGGCGACTGACAGGAGGCGCGATGAGCGAAGCATTCCGCGATATTTCTCCGGACGCCCCGGAGCTGCAGCCGATTATTAGCGGGCTGTTTGCTGAATACGCCGCCCGCTACGGCGACTATTTTTCCCGCGATGCGGAAGTGGAGTTGAGCGAGTGGTATTTGCCGCCGCAGGGGCTGTTTATCGTCCTTGAGCGTGAGGGCGAAATTATCGCCACCGGCGCTTATAAACCTAAGGATCGCCACACCGCAGAGATCAAACGTATCTGGACGCACCGCCGTCTGCGCCAGCAGGGGCTGGCGGCGAAAGTAGTTCAGGAGCTGGAGCGGCGGGCGGTGCTGGCCGGGTACAGCCATATCTACCTGACCACCGGCTTCCGCCAGCCGGAGGCGGTAAAGCTCTATCTCAGCCAGGGGTATGAGGCGCAGTTTGACCTCGCGCGAGACCCGGAAGAGTACAGTCAGCCGCCTTACGATGGCCGGCTGCGGTTCACTAAAGCGCTGGCGGTGAGCGCCTTTAGCCACAGCGCCTGAGGAGGCATTATGCATACATCTGAAACGATAAAAGTGGTGCCGGCGCGCTATCCGCTGCGGGTGGTGGGAGCCCTGGTGGCCCTGCTGGTGCTGGCGGTAGTGATCCAGTCGGTGGCCTTCAACCCGCGCTGGGAGTGGGGCGTCTTCGCCCGCTGGTTCTTTGACCCGGTGATCCTCGAAGGGCTGGGACAAACCCTGCTTCTGACCCTGCTCGGCACGGTGCTGAGCGTGATCTTCGGCGGCCTGCTGGCGCTGGCCCGCTTGTCCTCATCCTGGCTGCTCAGCAGCCTCGCCTGGAGCTATATCTGGCTGTTTCGCTCGCTGCCGCTGATTGTAGTGCTGATCATTCTGTACAACTTCTCCTATCTTTACGACACCCTGTCGCTGGGGATCCCGTTTACCGGCGTCACCTGGGCCAGCTACCAGACGATAAACGTGCTGGGGCAATTCTCCACGGCGGTGGTGGGCCTGACCCTGGTGCAGAGCGCCTATACCGCGGAGATTATT
Organism: Klebsiella pneumoniae complex sp. WS1778; assembly: GCF_049472055.1. Lineage (NCBI taxonomy): Bacteria > Pseudomonadati > Pseudomonadota > Gammaproteobacteria > Enterobacterales > Enterobacteriaceae > Klebsiella > Klebsiella pneumoniae complex sp. WS1778. Next base: position 945,180 of record NZ_JBKGTJ010000001.1, on the reverse strand, counting down.
CGCGGCGGCTTCCTCGGCGTTGACCATGGGCAGTATGAGGCCGCTGCCGCGCTGGGGCTGCCCGCCTGGCGACGCACGCTGCGCATTATTTTGCCGCAGGCGCTGCGCACCATTCTGCCATCCGGCTTCAATGAGATCATCAGTCTGGCGAAAGGAACGGCGATGGTGTATGTCCTGGCGATGCCGGAGCTGTTCTACACCATCCAGATGATCTACAACCGTACCCAGGAGGTGATCCCGCTGTTGATGGTCGGCGCCGCCTGGTATCTGGCGATCACCAGCGTTCTCTCCGCCATTCAGTACCTGGTGGAACGTGGACTGGCGCGCAGCGAGCGCCGCTCGGCGGTGAACAGCGCCCGCAGCAGCCGTCTGAATCAACCCGCACGTCAACCACAGCCCCAGGAGGCCGTCCATGCCCAGCTCTCGTAATGGCCATATCTCTATCACCGGCGTCAGCAAATACTATGGCCGCCACAAAGCGCTGGACGATGTGTCCTTGGAGATACTTCCGGGCACGGTGACGGTGATCCTCGGCCCTTCCGGTTCGGGCAAGTCCACGCTGCTGCGCACCATTAATCACCTCGAGCGCGTTGATGAGGGGTTTATTCAGATTGATGGCGACTATATCGGCTATCGCCGCAAAGGCGACAAGCTGTATGAGATGAAAGAGAAGGAGATCCTCCGCCAGCGGATCAACGTCGGCTACGTGTTTCAGAACTTTAACCTGTTTCCGCACCTGACGGTGCTGGAGAACCTGATAGAGGCGCCGATCGCCCACAAGCAGGCCACGCGCAAAGAGGCCATTGCCCGTGCCTGGGAGCTGCTGGACGTGGTTGGACTGCGCAATAAAGCAGATGCCTGGTCGCGGCATCTCTCCGGCGGCCAGCAGCAGCGTATCGCGATTGCCCGGGCGCTGGCGCTGGACCCGCGGGTGATCCTGTTTGATGAGCCCACCTCGGCGCTGGATCCGGAGCTGGTGGGCGAGGTGCTGGATGTCATCAAGAAGCTGGCGCGCTCTGGCACCACTCTGGTGGTGGTCACCCACGAGGTTGGCTTTGCCCGCGAGGTGGCCGATCAGGTGGTGTTTATGGTCGACGGCAGGATCGTCGAGCAGGGCAGCAGCGACGAGGTGCTCAACCATCCTCAGCATCCGCGTACCCGGCAGTTTTTATCCAGGGTGCTGCCGTCATGAACAGAGCGATAGCGACCCTTGTATTCAGCGCCCTGGCGCTGGACGCTCACGCGGCGCTGGATCTGCGCGCCAATGAGCAGCCATTGCCGGTCACCCGCGACCCGCAGGCGATCGCGAAAATTCCACCGGGCTATCGCTTCGTGGAACCGGGGACGCTGACGGTGGCGATCTCGGCGCTCAATTCGCCGCCGCTGGCGCTGCTGGCCAGCGACAACCGCACGCGGATCGGCAGCGACCCGGATATGGCCCGCCTGCTGGCCGGAAGCCTTGGCCTGAAACTCAGGCTGGTGCCCACCGCGTGGGAGGACTGGCCGCTGGGCATCGCCGCCGGCCGCTACGATGTGGCGCTGATTAATATCGCGGTAACCGAGAAGCGCAAAGAGAAGTTCGATTTCGCCACCTACCGAGTGGACTCCCTGGCCTTCTCGGTGAAATCCACCAGCGACATCGCCGCGGTAAACGGACCCGCCGACCTCGCCGGGCGCAAAGTGATCGTCGGGTCCGGCACCAACCAGGAGCGGATCCTGCTGGGCTGGAATGAGGACAACCGGGCCGCCGGGCGGCCGCCGGCCCAGCCGGTCTACCTGACCGATGATGCCTCCGGCAACCTCTATATCCAGTCCGGGCGGGCGGATATCTTTTTCGGCCCGCAGTCGGTGGCCGCCTATAAAGCGGCCCTTAATGGCCAGACCCGGGTGGTAGGCCTGGGGCCGAAAAAAGCGTGGGTGGCGACAACCACCAAAAAAGGCAACGGCCTGGTCTTTGCCCTGCAGGCAGCCCTCGACGGGGCGATTGCCCGCGGTGAATATCAGCAGGTGCTGGCGCGCTGGGGAGAGCAGGGCGAGGCGGTGGCGCAGTCGGTGGTCAACCCGCCGGGGATCACCTACTAACCACCCGGGCCATGGTGTGCCGGTTGGGTGAGCGGTAATTTTCTGCCTACACTTAGGCTTTATCCTGGAGGCAGACCATGATTACCGTTTATGGCGTGCCGGGATGGGGCTCGACGATTAGCGAGCTGATGCTCTCCCTGGCCGATATTCCCTACGAGGTGGTTGACGTTGAGGGCTTTGACCAGCCCGGCCCGGCGCGCGAGCGCCTGCGGCAGATTAACCCGCTGTGTCAGGTGCCCACCCTGAGGCTGGCCGACGGCAACATCATGACCGAAACCGCCGCCATCGCGCTGATGATCCTCGACCAGCGTCCCGACCTGGCCCCCGCGCCGGGGACGCCGCAGCGTCAGCAGTTTCAGCGCCTGCTGGTCTGGCTGGTGGCTAATGTCTATCCCACCTTTACCTATGCCGATTATCCGGAACGCTGGGCGCCCGCCGCAGCGGAGCAGCTGGTGGAGAATTGTCGCCAGTACCGGAACAACCTCTATCTCTGGTTCGAACAGCAACTGGCCGCCAGGCCGTGGGCACTGGGCGCGTCGATTACCCTCCTGGACTGTTATATCGCGGCGATGTACAGCTGGGGGCCGCGGCAGGCGTGGTTTGACGACCACGCGCCAAAATTCGCCGCCGTCGCCCGGGCGGTCTACCAGCGGCCGGAGCTGGCCGCGGCGCTGCGCCGTAACAAGCTGATTTAACGCACGCGATGCCAACCATAACGGCCATTGTGTGGTAGCGTTATGGCTCTGACCACAAGGAGTCTTTGCTATGCCGCATGTAGATATTAAATGTTTTCCCCGTGAACTGACTGACGAACAAAAAACCGCACTGGCCGCCGACATTACCGAGGTGCTGATCCGTCATCTGAACAGCAAAGAGAGCGCGGTCAGCGTCGCGCTCACCCAGGTTGAGCCGGACGCGTGGCAGGCGGTGTGGGATAGTGAGATCGCCCCGCAGATGGCGCAGTTGATTAAGAAGCCGGGTTATAGCATGTAATTGCCACTGGCGGGCATGATGCCCGCCAGTGACGCTCGGTCAGAACCAAATCTCCGTCTGCACGCCGAAGTTCCATGTCCCGCCAGCGGTAAAGCCTTTGCTGCCGAAATCATCGTTGATCGCATAACGATCCAGGTCTTTATCCCAGTTCATCCACGTGACAAAGAAACGTATCTCCGGCCGCGCTTTGATATCAAACACATCGCCCACTTTAAAGGTGGGGGCGAAGGTCAGCTTGTAGAAATCACCGCGCACCGCCTGATACTGATAAACGTTGTCATTATAGCGATAGCTGCGCCCGTTCGGATTGAGATCCATATACTGCCACGAGGCCTCATACAGCAGGGCGAAGTGAGCGGAGATCCCTTGCGATACCCGCAGGTTAAACGTCGCCCAGTCGTAGCGGTCGCCGTCGCGATAGCGGTCTTCGCTGTGCTGGGCGATCACCGACGGCGCCAGCTGCCAGTTTTTCCCCAGCGGCAGGATCCCGTACGACGCAAAGCGTAGGGAGGCCGCGTTCTCGGTCAGGTCGCCATCGCTCCCCGGCTGACGCGCTTCGGCGCCCAGCCCGACGCCGTACTGCAGGGCGCTTTCCGACACCCCCGGCGCCAGGCCGTAGAACTGCTGTTTGTCGTGGAGGGCCAGCATCGCGTAGTAGCCGTTTTTGGCGGTGTTATCGCTGCGCAGGGCATAGCTCCCGGTGGTCGAGGTATTATCTTTCAGGTCATCGTTGCCCTGGGCGGTCATCACCGTGGTCATCAGCTGCCAGTTTCCGTAAAAATGGTTTGCGGTGAACAGCAGATTCTGGATGTCATTATCCGCGTAATTATCGCTGCCAAGGTCGCCGAAGTTACGCGCATACACCGAATAATCGCCGCGCAGGCCGCTTCCCCAGTCGACATCATTGATCCCGCCGCCGGTGCCACCGAGGAACATGATGTCGCTATCGGTAAAGTGGATATCGAAGTTATCCCGATCGAAGCGCTTGCCAGCCCAGATCGAGGCGCGTTTTAACGGCCCGGTGAACTCGGCGAAGTCGCCCATCTCGACGTACAGCTGACGAATGTTCAGATGGTGGCTGTCGTTATCCTGAACCCACGGATCCGGGTTGGTGGCCCCGTCGGCGAGCATGGTCTTAAAGCGCGCCCATGAGCCATCGTTGAAGGTAAGCTTTTTGCCAAAGCTCAGCTCAGCGTAATTATCTTTTTCGTTGCCGAGACGGCCGACGTGGGCATCGCCGTTGAGCGAACTGGCCGGGGAGATACCTGGCCCGCCGCGGGCGCCTTTGCCGTGGCTGTTGACTAACATTCCGGAGCGGGCGTAGGCGTTGAACTCGAAGCCATCGCTGAGGCTGCTTTTCGCCAACTGTTTGTCGGTGTCCTGCTGCTTTTGCTCGGTCGCTGCGGTGCGCTGACTGAGCGCCTGCACCTGCTTTTCCGCTGCCGCCGCGCGCTGTTCCGCGGCGCTGGTGCGCAGCTCCGCCTGCTGCGCCCGGCGTTTAGCTTCTCCCGCCTCCTGCTCCGCATGATTTAGCCGGGCCTCCAACAGAGCCAGCCGTTGCTCGACAGTGAGTGGGGCCGCACTCGCGCCGTAAGCCGAAAAAAGGGCGCAGCAAACCGCTGCGCTTATCAAAGAGATACGCATATCAATCCTTATTTTTTCAGAGGTATGAAGGGTGTGCTGCGCCTTACAGGGCGTGGTTTTCTCCACCAACAGACGATGCGTTCGACGGCGCACGGCGTCCAGCGTCAAGGTCAGCGCGGATCTGCTCGTACTGGTCGTCGAGGCGGTAGAAGCGACCCATCCACAACATTGAGGCCACAATCAGCAGCGCGGGGATATAGAGGTAGCAGGCTTTTATCGCCAGCATCGCGCCGTCGCTTTGCGTCTGGTTAGCGATATAACCGGCGGATGAGAGCAGTACCCCGGTAATGGCTCCTGCGCCCGCCATAGCCACCTTGCCAAGAAAGCCGTTGATGGAGGTTAAAATGCCGGCGGTATTGATGCCGGTTTTCCATACCCCGTAATCCACCGGATCGGCCTGCATGGAAAAGTAAATTGCCGTGCGCTGTCCGGCGCCAAGCGATAACACGACCGCTCCGGCAACCAGACCCCAGCTATTAACGCCTGCCGCCATCATCATACCCATGCCGACCAGGTTGATCGCGCTGGCGACCAGATACACGTGGCGCTTTTTCATTCGGCTGGCGAGCAGCGGCACGGTGAGGGTGCCCAGCAGGGGAACGAAGGTGGAGATTCCGGCGACGACCGCCGTGAGTTCGTTATTGCCGACGTAATAATGGAAGAAGTACACCAGCGCCCCGGTTTGAAAGAAAAACGCGCCCCACATCAGGAAAATGTTGATGGCGAAGACGAACCACGGTCGATTGGCGCGCAGGCTGACCCAGGCGCGTTTTAAGGTCATGCGCTCCTGAGTAATGCTGATATTTTCCTTAACGTTCCGGAAGCTCACCAGCAGAAAAAAGGTGGCAATAACGCCGAAAACTACCGCCGTATAGAAGAAGCCGTGCTCCTGATTGCCTTTCCCCAGCGCGCCAACCAGCGGCAGAGTGGCGACCGCGACAATGGTCGCCCCGAGCGAGCCGAGCAGAATACGCACTGCCGACAGCGTCGTGCGCTCTCGCGAGTCGTTCGTCAGAAACGGCAGCATGGCGCAGAATGGAATATTAACGAGGGTATAGAGAAACGACAGGCACAAATAGGTGACAAAAGCGTAGATCAGCTTACCGGTGGTGCCGAAATCGGGCACGTAGAAGGCCAGAATACACAGCAGTCCAAAGGGGATCGCGCCAATCAGCAGATACGGACGGCAGCGCCCCCAGCGGGTGGCGGTATTGTCGATTACCAGCCCCATCAGCACGTCGGCCACGCCGTCCACCAGTCGGGTGACCAGAAACATCAGGCCGACGTAATAGGCCGGGAGGCCCATCACGTCGGTGTAAAAAAACATCAGATACAGAGAGATCATCTGCCACACAAGGTTGCAGGAGAGATCGGCAATGCCATAGCCAAGGCGCTGCCGCCACAGGGTAAACGTTGTTTCTGCCATAAATCACTCGCTTATCGTTGTTGTTAAAGTCCGTACTGGCGAATAAACCAGGCCGGCGTACAGCTCCACGCATGGCAGTAACTATTGATGAGCTTACTGCCATAGGGGGAAAAGTCAGGATGCTGCGGATCGAAAATTTCCCAGAAGGTGTCGGCGCCGTAGTCGACCATCGCTCCCCAGTAGGCCTTGATCTCCGCTACCGCCTCCTCGCGCAGGCCGCATTGCAGCAGGGCGACAATGTGATGATGGCGCAAGTACGGGGTATTCATGGCAATGGCGGGCGGATGTTGCTGCAGGCGGCGCATCAGCGCTTGCCGCTGCCCGGCGGTGCCAACCTCCGCCAGTACCAGCCAGATCTGCGATGCCCATGAGACCTGGCGCGCGGCGCCGCTGATAAACACCTGCCGCTCGCTGTCCCACAGGTGGCGGAGGGCGGCCTCTTTCAGCTGCGCGAGCGTAGCGGTGTAGTCGGCTACCCGCTGCGGTTCAACACGCTGCGCCAGCCAGAGGGCACGCTGCAGGCAGTAGATAAGCACCCCCTGCGCCGACGACTGTTTATTCAGCTCTGCCTGCCAGTCGATAAATACCCACCAGTCATCGCTGTCGCGCACCAGACCCTGGGGATCGCAGCGGGTCAGCGCCAGCTCGATTTGCCGTCGCGCCGTGGGCCACAGTTCACGGGCGGTTTCCATGTCGCCAGTGCTTTGCAGGTAGTGATAGAGTACGTCGACAAAAAATAATGAATAATCAAAGAGAAATGTGTCATCGGCACGCACGTCAGGCTGAACAAAGACATTGGCGGAGACCATGCCATCTTCCCGGGTATGGCCGGCAAACAGGTACAGGCAGCGGCGGACCAGATCGTGGTGGCCGAAGGTCACGTCATTGACCAGCGCCTGCAGGCGCAGGTCGCCGAGCCACAGCCGACGGTCGCGTTTCGGCCCATCCTCAAACACCTCCTGCATGCAGTTTTGCAGGGTGCGAACCGCGACGTCATCAATGGCTTTCAGCTCCGAATCGGCGATGACCGCCGGCTGCGGGCTGCCGGCTGAGGTAACGGTTTCCAGGGCTATCTCATCGAACTGCAGACGAAATTTGCGCGACAGCGCTTTGATTTCCACCTTCAGGTAGCGCAGGCAGTAGCGACGCGGCAGGTCAACCCGGGCGGGCAGGACGTCGAGCCACAGATCCTGTTGCTGCAACCAGCTACTGCTCAGCCACCCCTGGTACTCGCTGAACGGCTCGCAGACTTCGCTCAGCGTTTCGCCGAAGGTGAAGTGCAGATGGGCCGGGGCATCCGGCGGGCTGCCGACGCTGCGGCAGCTGAACTGCAGGTAGCCAACAAAATGGCTGCCAAAGTCAATGATAATGCTGTCGCCGACGCGAAGCGGCTGCTGATAAAACTGCTCAGGCGTGCAGACGGTGTGTCCCCGCCAGCCGTTCAGCGCCGCCGGATCGGCGACGGCCTCGACGATGGCCTGCGGCGCCTGGCGCTGACGATGTAGCGCGGGCGTTAGGGCGGCCGCACGCTCTAATAAATGCGGATGGCGGGTCATCGCCACACTGGAATTGTATTGAATTGCCTGTGACATACTGCGTCCTCTCCATTAGGTTAGGTGCAGCATAGGCCGTCGTCCGGCGGCACCACCACTCTGGCAATGCCAAACCGTCAGTGAAAATGGCAGGAATAATGAGGTGGGGGCGCTGGCGATCACAAATCCGCACATCGGGCGCGTGCCGAGGGCCGGAATAGATTATCGTGCCCCTGCGCACCAGGCTGTTCAGGATTTGCTGTAATGATGACACTGACCGTTGAGTATTATTTCACCCACCCCCAGGATAAGCTCGGCATGTACGCCAGCGACCCGGAAGATAATAGCCAGGAACATGGCCACGAGTTTGCCGAGCTGGTGATCGTCGAGGAGGGGCATGGATTACACGTTATTAATGGCCGCCCGCTGTATATCCAGCAGGGCGATGTATTTTATGTCCAGCCTGGCGATGTCCACTATTATGATGAGCTGGGGACGCTGAAGTTGATTAATGTCTTAATTAATCCGGCGGTGGCCTTTCGCTATTTACAGCAGATGGAGGGATTGCTGCAGCAATTATCGGCGCAGCGCGCCGCCTGCTATGGCTGGCTGGCACCGGAGACCCGCAGCTATTGTCGGGAACTGGTGGAAAAGATATTTTCCCCGGCGCTGAGGGCGGCGGATAATACCCCGCAACGGGAGTCTCTCTTTTTCCAGCTGGTGACCACCATTCTCACAGCCGAGTCGGAAGCCGAATATAGCAGCACCCGCTATAAACTGCATAAATTACTCACCTGGCTGCAGGAGCACTGTTTCGAAGAACATAACTGGCAGCAGCTGGCGGAGCAATTTCATCTCACCACCCGCACGGCGTTTCGCCATATTAAAGAGGCCACCGGATTAACGCCGGATAATTATCTGAAACGTCTGCGACTGGTCTCCGCGCGGGTCAAATTACGCGAAACGGAGATGACCATTACCGAAGTGGCTTATCTGTGCGGCTTCGCCAACAGCAACCACTTTACCACCCTGTATAAAAAAGTGTTTGGCCTGACCCCAAGCGCCGATCGCCGCCACCCACCGGGTTAAAAGGGGGGGCCGCAGGCCGGGCAGGGGAAAAATCTGCCACCCGCGGCAGGTCACGCTTATTCGTCGAGGGAGTTTGCCCGCACATGACGACCGCTGGCGACAAAATTGCCGGTGCCAAGATGATGCAGGGTATTGAGCTTATCGTCGTCGAACTGCCAGCGTCCGGTGACGAATGCGCGTTCATCGGCGGCGGCAGACACCACCTCCCCGAACAGGGTGTCGTACTGGGTCTGGGCCGCCGTCGCCGGCAGCAGGCGGCACTCCATCCATGCCAGACACTTCTCCTCGATCAGCGGCAGGCCCAGCTCCGGACCGGTCACCACCGGAATTCCGTAAGCATTGAATTTGTCTTCATCGCGGCCGCTGACGCTGCCGACGGCGTAGGTCCAGCTGGCGGCGGCCACGCCGGGAACCACGATGCCGAAGGTGCCGTTGCGCTCGATGATTTCCCGCGTCCAGGTGCTTTTATCCACCACGATAGCCACCCGCGGTGGGGCGAATTCCACCGGCATCGACCAGGCGGCGGCCATGACGTTGCGCCGGTCGGACGCAGCGTCGTAGCTGGTGATCAAAATGGTCGGACCGTGGTTGAGCAGGCGGCTGGCATACTGCAGTTCCACGTGGCGAAAGCGGCTCATAGGCGTTCCTTGAGTAATGGGTCGGTTGGCGGGTAATACGTTAAGCCGCAATGAAAATGTAATCAATACGTCATCTCGTCTGACTATAGTCGCCAGCACAAAGTCCCAAAGAGGATCACAATATGTTGGCTCCCCTGATGTTATCCCAGGTGAGCGCGCCCCGTCGGATGTCGACCGCCGGGCAGGGGTTGCTTTCCCGCAAGGGAGGGCGACAATGCGCGCGCTGACCCCTATCACTCTGCAGGCGGTCTCATTCGCCTTCGCAGAGACCCCCATTCTCGATCGCTTCTCGCTGCATATCGAACCCGGCAGCATTGTGGCGCTGCTGGGCCCGTCCGGCTGCGGCAAAAGCACCTTGCTGCGCCTGCTGGCGGGGCTGAGCGTGCCGGCCAGCGGTGAAATCCGCTTTGGCGATCGGCTGGTGGCCAGCGCAGGCTGGGGATTGCCCCCGGAACAACGCGATATCGGCATGGTTTTCCAGGATTACGCCCTCTGGCCGCATATGAGCGTGGCGCAGAACGTCGCCTTTCCGCTGCGCATGCGCGGCATTGCCCGCGCCGAACGCGAGCGCCGGGTGAGCGAGGCGCTGGCGCGGGTGGGCCTCGACGGCTTTGCCGAACGTAAACCTTCAGGCCTTTCCGGCGGCCAGCAGCAGCGGGTGGCGCTGGCGCGGGCGATCGTCGCCGCGCCGCGGGTGCTGCTGTTTGATGAGCCGCTCTCCAACCTGGACAGCGAACTGCGCGAATCGCTGTGTGGCGAAATGAGCCGCCTGCTGCGCCAGCTCGGCATCACCGCCGTGTATGTTACCCATGACCGCCGTGAAGCCGAGCTGTTAGCCGACCGGATAGTCCATTTATCCGCGGGCCGCGTGGCCGCTGTCCGCGCCGTTACGCCAACCTCAGGGGACGTTGTATGAACACCGTTATGACCGTTAAGAAAGGAGTGGTACTCGCGATGGCTCTCTCCGCCATGATGCTCTCAAGCGCCCATGCGCTGACCGTTTACACCGCCGGCCCTGGCTCGCTGGCGAAAAGCCTGGCCAGCGGTTTTGAACAACAGACCGGGGTGAAGGTGACCGTTTTCCAGGCCACCACCGGCAAAGTGATGGCCCGTCTGGAGGCCGAGCAGGCCAACCCACAGGCGGATGTGCTGATCTCCGCTTCATGGGATACCGCGGAGGATCTGCACCAGCGGGGTTGGTTGCTGCCTTTTCACAGCGCCAACGCCGACAAGGTACCGGCTAATCTGAAATCGGCGGACTATATCGCCCAGGGGGTCTCGGCGCTTGGCATCGTCTGGAACAGCAAAAGCGGCACTCCGGAGCCGAAAGAGTGGCGGGATCTCACCCAGCCGGCGTTTAAAGATAAGGTAACGACGCCTGACCCGGCGCTCTCCGGCGCGTCGCTGGATCTGCTGATTGGCCTGCAAAACAGCATGGGCGACCAGGCCTGGCAGCTGTTTGACGATCTGAAAAAGAACGGCATGGTGGTCAGCGGCCCCAACGCCCAGGCGGTGACGCCGGTGATGCAGGGGGCGAAAGCGGCGGTGTTCGGCGCGGTGGATTATGTCTCCTACGGCAATATTCAGCAGGGCGAGTCGCTGAAAGTGATCTTCCCGGCCAGCGGGACGGTGATTGCCCCACGCCCGATGATGATCCTCAAAACCAGCCAGCATGCCGACGACGCCAAAGCCTTTATCGATTACGTGCTGTCGCCGGAAGGTCAGGCGCGGGTCGCCGACGCCTGGCTGATGCCCGCTCGCCGCGATGTGGCCGCTAAACGCCCGCTGCTGGACGCGCTGAAGGTCTTGCCCACCAGCGGCGAGGGGAGTAGCGAGCGTAGCGCCGTCCTGACCCGCTTCAGTCAGCTGTATGCCCAATAATTGACACGGTTCTCCGGCGCTGGCCGCCGGAGAACGCTTCGTTTCAGGAACCGCTGTGAAACAAAAATTCCTTTCCGGCGTGACCCTTGCTGCCCTGACGCTGCTGGTCGCGTTACCGCTGTTGTTTATTCTGCTGCAGGCGATTTTTCCCCATTTTAGCGCCGGTTCGCTCCATGACGCCTTTGGCGGCGTCTCGCCGCTGCTGGCGGACCCTCAGCTGATGTCGATGCTCGGCGGTACGCTGTGGATCGCCGGCGGCGTGGCGCTGGCCAGCGTCCTCATTGGCCTGCCGCTCGGCATTCTGCGCGGTATGTTTTCGTTGCCGCTGCCCCGGCTATGGGACCTGCTGTTTTTGATCCCCTTTCTGACGCCGCCCTATATCTCGGCGCTCTCGTGGATGTTGGCCCTGCAACGCCAGGGCTATCTGCAGCAGCTGACCGGCTGGCAGCTAAACGATCTGCTATTCAGCCGCAGCGGGATCGTGCTGGTGATGACCTTTAATATTTTTCCCGTGGTCTACTTTGCCGTCTCCCGCAGCCTGCTGGCGAGCGGGCAACGGCTGGCGATGGTCGCCCGGGTCCATGGCGCCAGCGCCTGGCGCGCCTTCTGGCACGTGACGCTGCCGATGCTCTCCCCGGCGCTGGCGGCGGGGATGCTGCTGGCGTTTACTCTCGCCATCGAGGAGTTTGGCGTACCGGCGGCGCTGGGCAGCCGGGCGGGAGTGGTGATGCTGACGGTGGGCATTGAGAAAAAGCTGGCCGACTGGCCGGTGGATCTCACCGGTGCTGCGCTGCTGTCGCTGCTGCTGATGGCGGTAGCGCTGTTCGCCTGGTGGCTGCAAACGCGGCTGGTGGGGGAGAAGGAGGTCACCAGCGTCACCGGCAAACCGGGAGAAAACCGTGGGACGTCGCTGGGCTGGATGACGCTGCCCGCGCTGCTGGCGATGGCGGCCGTCGGCGGCCTGGCGGTCGGGGTCCCCGCCGCCTCGATGATGCTCACCAGCCTGATGGGCACCCTCTCGGGCGGAGTCAGCCTGGAGAATGTCACGCTGCGTCATTTCGCGGCGCTATTCGACCAGCAGGGCGATGCCCTGTCGGCCCTCGGCGTCAGCCTGTCTCTGGCGCTAGGTTCGGCGCTGATCGTCGGCGCGCTGGGGCTGCTGGCCGCCTGGCTGGTGATGGTGCAGAAGATCAAAGGGCGCGGGGTGGTGGATGCGCTGTCGCTGATGCCGGCGGCGCTGCCGGGCGTGGTGGTGGGGGTGGGATTGATCCTGCTGTGGAACCAGCCCTTCTGGCCGCGCTCGCCCTACAACACGCTGTGGATGCTGCTGCTCTCCTATTGTTGCCTGCTGCTGCCCTGGCCGGTGCGCTATGTCGGCAGCGCGCTGCGCCAACTCGGCCCCAATCTTGAGCCCGCCGCCCGGGTGCACGGCGCGTCGCCGCTGCAGGCGCTGCGGCTAATTGTTCTGCCGCTGGTCTTTCCGGCGCTGCTGGCGGCGATGCTGATGGTGTTTGCGGTGGCGTCCCGGGAGCTGGTGACCTCGCTGCTGCTGGCGCCCGCCGGCACGCAGACCGTGGCGGTGTTTATCTGGCGCCAGTTCGAACAGGGATCCGTTGGTCAGGGCATGGCGATGGCCAGCCTGACGCTGTTGACCGGTCTGCTCCTGATGCTGACGGCGCTGGCGCTGATGCAGCGCAGCACGCGCGGTTAACGACAAGCGCACAAAAAAGAGGGTCGGCGCGGGAATATAGGCTATAAATGTCGGACACCAACAGCTGGAGACCCTGATGAGTCCCTTTTTACGCGCCTATTTTTCCCGTCTGGGCTGGACGGGAGAGCCTGATGTTTCTATTGATACCTTGCGCCAACTGCATCTGCAGCATAACAGCGCTATCCCTTTCGAAAACCTCGACGTCCTGCTGCCGCGCGAGATCCATCTTGACGACCTGGCGCTGGAAGCGAAGCTGATCGCCGGCCGACGCGGGGGGTATTGTTTTGAACAAAATGGCCTGCTGGAGCGCGCGCTACGCGAAATAGGTTTTAATGTCCGCAGCCTGCTGGGCCGGGTGGTGCTGGCCAATCCGCCGCAGATGCCGCCGCGCACCCATCGTTTATTGCTGGTGGAAGTGGCGGGTGAGCGCTGGATCGCCGACGTTGGCTTCGGCGGCCAGACGCTGACCGCGCCGATTAAGCTGCTGGCCGATATCCCGCAGCAGACGCCGCACGGCAGCTATCGTCTGGTGCATGAAGGGGATGAGTGGACGCTGCAGTTCAACCATCACGAGCATTGGCAGTCGATGTACCATTTCGATTTAGGTCGCCAGTATGCGTCTGATTATGTGATGGGTAACTTCTGGTCGGCGCACTGGCCGCAGTCACACTTTCGTCACCACCTGCTGATGTGTCGTCATCTGCCGGACGGCGGCAAAATGACCCTTACCAATTTCCACTTTACCCACTGGGAAAATAACCACGTGGTGGAGAAGGTCGATTTTGCCGATGTCTCCGCGCTGTACGAAGGGCTGCAAACCCGCTTCGGCCTGGGCGTGGACGATCCTAAACATGGCTTCAGCGAAGCGGCGCTGGCGGCGGTGATGGCGGCTTTCGATACGCATCCGGAAGCCGGGAAGTAAATTTCCTCATGCCCGGCGGCGCTGCGCTGACCGGGCCTGGGGAAAGATATCGAAGGGAGATAGAAGCGTTTATGTAGGCCGGGTAAGGCGTAGCCGCGATCCGGTAAACTAACGGCACAACGCGTTAAATGGCTTCCGCCAGCAGCCAATGCCTGCGATGGAACTACGCCGCGCCATAGAGGATCGTTATCGTCGTAATGTCAAAGTCAGCTAAAACAATTCCAGAGTAATCATCTTATTCAAATAACGGCTAAACGCCGTCTCGTCCAGGGTTTGGGTGCCGAGGGCGTAAATTCCGTCGAGGCCGCACACCAGGGCGATAAAACGCCAGGCGATATCCCCCGGCGGCTCGCTCGAGTGAAACTCTCCGCAGGCGAGACCCTGTTCCACGATCGCCACGGTCTCGGCATGCCACATGGTCATGGTCAGCAGGTAGGCCGCTTTGATGTACGGGTCGCTGTCGGCCAGAACCTGGCCTTCCCGCCACAGGCGGATATAGGGTTCCAGCCGGCCATCCTCGCTGCCGATCATCGAGAATAACCGCTCGCGCCAGCTGGCGTCCTCGGCCACCAGCGGCATGTCGAGCATCTCGCGGATAAGACGGATGAACACCTGGGACTTCAGCTCGCCGATGGAGGCGAAGTGGTGGTGCAGTTGCCCGGCGGCCACCTGCGCTTCGCGGGCGATCTGCCGCACGGTCATGGCGCTGAAGCCGCCGCGCAGCGCCAGGCGCATGGCGGCCTGCATAATCCCTTCCCGTCGCTCATCCCGCTGTAAATAGTGCATAGAACCCCGCTGATATCTGGCTTTGGCCGAGTGTAACAAAAAGTTGGACATGCGTTCAACAATCCGGCAGGATCGCCATCCTGGACGTGTGTCCAAGTTCTAACATTGAGGTACAAGCTATGTCACGGCAATGGATGACGCTGATGGCGATTTTGCTGGTTTATATTCCGGTGGCGATTGACGCCACGGTGTTGCATGTGGCAGCGCCGACCCTCAGCGTCGCGCTGGGCAGCAGCGGCAATGAGCTGCTGTGGATCATTGATATCTATTCATTGGTGATGGCCGGGATGGTGCTGCCGATGGGCGCCCTTGGCGATAAAATCGGCTTTAAACGTCTGCTGCTGCTCGGCAGCGCTATTTTTGGCGTCGCCTCGCTGTGCGCCGCACTGTCGCCGACGGCTCTGACGCTGATTGCCTCCCGTGCCCTGCTGGCGGTGGGGGCGGCGATGATCGTGCCAGCGACGCTGGCCGGGATCCGCAGCACCTTTGCCGAGGCCAGCCAGCGCAATATGGCGCTGGGGCTGTGGGCGGCGGTGGGCTCCGGCGGCGCGGCCTTTGGCCCGCTGGTGGGCGGCATGCTGTTGGAGCATTTCTACTGGGGATCGGTGTTCCTGATCAACGTGCCGATTGTGCTGGTGGTTATCGCCATTAACGCCAAAGTGGTGCCGCGTCAGCCCGCGCGCCGCGACCAGCCGCTGAACCTGCTGCAGGCGCTCATTTTGATTGCGGCGATCCTGATGCTGGTGTTTAGCGCCAAATCGGCCCTGAAGGGCCAGCTGGCGCTGTGGCTCACCGCGCTGGTGGCGATCGGCGGGGCGGCGATGCTCACCTGGTTTATCCGCAAACAGCTGTCGGCGGTCCGGCCGATGGTGGATATGCGACTGTTCACTCATCGCATTATTTTAAGCGGGGTGATGATGGCGATGACCGCCCTGATTACCCTGGTGGGTTTTGAGCTGTTGATGGCTCAGGAGCTGCAGTTTGTGCATCAGAAAACGCCGTTCGAGGCGGGGATGTTTATGCTGCCGGTGATGGTGGCCAGCGGCTTTAGCGGGCCGATTGCCGGGATGCTGGTGTCGAAGCTCGGGCTGCGCGAGGTGGCGACCGGCGGGATGTTGCTCAGCGCCTTCAGCTTTCTGGGCCTGGCGCTGACCGATTTCAGCACTCAGCAATGGCTGGCCTGGGGGCTGATGACGCTGCTGGGCTTTAGCGTCGCCAGCGCGCTGCTGGCCTCCAGCTCCGCCATTATGGCGGCGGCGCCGAAGGAGAAAGCGGCGGCGGCCGGGGCGATCGAAACCATGGCCTATGAGCTGGGCGCTGGCCTCGGCATTGCCCTGTTCGGCCTGATCCTGACCCGCAGCTACAGCGCCACCATTGTGCTACCGTCCGGGCTGAATGAGACCATGGCGCAGCGGGCGTCGTCATCGATCGGCGAGGCGGTTAGCCTGACCCAGGCGCTACCCGCCGTGGTGGCGGAGGCGCTGATGGCGGCGGCGAAGGCGGCCTTTACCCAGGCGCACAGTCTGGTGCTGGCGACAGCGGGTGTCATGCTTCTGCTGCTGGCCGCCGGGATCTGGCGCAGCCTCGCCACCGTGAAGAAGCCGTAGTCGGCGCTATAGCTGTAGCGACAGGTCCATCGCCGCGCGGCGTAGCGGGGCGAGGGCCTTCTCTTTTAACGCCGCGGCGCTGACCGTCGCGGCCGGCACCCCGACATTCAGCGCGGCCACCACCTGGCCATGACGCGACAGCACCGGCACCGCCAGCGAGCACAGGCCCACCTCTATCTGCCGGTCGGCGAGGGCATAGCCCTGCATGCGCACCCGATCAATCTCCGCGCGTAGCCCGGCCATATCGCACAGGGTGTGTGGGGTGTAGCGAATGAGCACGGCACGTGACAGTGTCACCTCCAGCTGCTCTTCCGGCAGCGCGCTGAGCAATACCCGACCCATCGACGTCGCCCACGCCGGCAGGCGACTGCCGCGTCCGATATCGACGCTCAATAAATTATTCACCGCCGCGCGGGCAATATAGAGCACGTTATCCCCGTCGAGCGTCGCCGCCGAACAGGATTCGCCGAGGGCTTTGCCGAGGCTGTCCAGCGCCGTCTGCGCCACTTTCGCCAGCGGGGTGCCGGCGAGATAGGCATGGCCCACCGCCAGCACCCGGGGGAGCAGCTCATAATGGCGGCCATCCGGGCTATGGACCATGCCCAGCGCGGCGAGGGTATACAGGCAGCGGCGTACCGCCGCGCGGGAAATTTGCGTTTTCTGGCTTAACTGGGAAATGGTCAGCCGCTGACGCTGTGGGGTGAAGGCGTTAAGCACCTCCAGACCGCGGGCCAGAGACAGCATAAAGTTGGGATCGTGCTCGGCCTGCCTGGCGCTCAGCGTATTGGGGATATTGTCGCTCATCGCATCCTTCTCCGTTGCAGCGTAAAGCTCACGGCAGATCACTATACCTTGCGCAAAATGGGGCGCGCTGAATTGTGCCGGTTTTACCACCACGATCACATTAATAACCGTCTTTTAACAAACGCGTCGATAATCGCACAACATTTCGATTATCGCCGTTGACCATCCGCCAGGCCGAACCCTATTGTCAATGGCATAGCCCTCCCCGTTATGGATGTGGGTACAAAAAGTTATACATCTCATCAGGAAGCGAAAATGACTGCCACCGTAGAACGTATTGAGAGCTGGATTGTGGATGTCCCAACCATCCGGCCACATAAATTGTCGATGACCACCATGGGATGTCAGACGCTGGTGATCGTGCGCCTTACCCGCTCCGACGGCATCTGCGGCATTGGCGAGGCCACCACCATCGGCGGCTTGAGCTATGGCGTCGAGAGCCCGGAGACTATCTCGTCGGCGATAACGCATTACCTGACGCCGCTGCTGCTGGGGCAACCGGCTGATAACCTGAATGCGCTGACCGCCCGCATGAACAGCGCCATTAAAGGCAACACTTTTGCCAGGTCCGCCATTGAAACCGCGCTGCTGGATGCCCAGGGCAAAGCGCTGGGGCTGCCGGTGTCGGCGCTGCTCGGCGGCGCGCTGCAAACGGCGTTGCCGGTGCTGTGGACGTTAGCCAGCGGCGATACCGCGAAAGATATTGCCGAAGGGGAAAAACTGTTAGCCGAGCGGCGCCATCAGGCTTTCAAGCTGAAAATTGGCGCACGCGAATTAGCGACCGACCTGCGCCATACTCGCGCCATTGTGGAGGCGCTAGGGGATCGCGCCAGCATCCGCGTCGACGTCAATCAGGCCTGGGACGCCGCAACCGGCGCGAAAGGCTGCCGCGAGCTGGCGGCGATGGGCGTCGACCTCATCGAACAGCCGGTCAGCGCCCACGACAACGCGGCGCTGGTGCGGTTAAGCCAGCATATTGAAACCGCGATCCTCGCCGACGAAGCGGTGGCCACCGCTTACGATGGCTATCAACTGGCGCAGCAGGGCTTTACTGGCGCTTACGCGCTGAAAATCGCCAAGGCCGGCGGACCGAACAGCGTACTGGCGCTGGCCCGCGTCGCCCAGGCGGCGGGTATTGGCCTGTATGGCGGCACCATGCTGGAGGGGACCGTCGGGACTGTCGCCTCGCTACACGCCTGGTCGACGCTGCCGCTGCAGTGGGGCACCGAAATGTTCGGCCCGCTGTTGCTGAAAGACGATATCGTCAGCGTACCGCTCTCCTTTGCCGACGGCGAGGTGGTGCTCCCGCAAATCCCGGGTCTTGGCGTCGAGCTGGATGAAGACAAACTGCGTTTTTACACCCGCCAGGCGTAGCGGGAAACAGGAGAAACAGATGCTATTTAAAGTGGATATGACCGTGAATATACCGCTCGGCTTTCCCGTCGCCGAAGCGGAGGAAATAAAACAACGCGAAAAAGCCTATTCGCAACAATTACAGCGGGAAGGCAAATGGCGACATATCTGGCGCGTCGCCGGTCTTTACGCCAATGTCAGTATTTTCGATGTCAAAGATACCGAAGAGTTACATCAAATATTAATGGGATTGCCGCTGTATCCTTTTATGGATATTCGCGTCGAGGCGCTGTGCCGCCATCCCTCGTCTGTTCGTGACGATGATAGCTAATAATAACACCTGACCTCATGCCGGGGTGACCCGGTAAATACCCTACAACGATAAGAGAGAATAATAATGAGTAATGCTTTCGTACAACAAGAAGCCGTGCAGAAATTATTACGTGAAGGGGCGGGTTTACATGTCCCTGGCGGAAACGAACGTTTTAAAGCCATTATTCACCGTCTGCTGGAGAATATCTGTACGCTGATCGACGACTATAACATCACCGAAGAAGAGTTCTGGCATGCGGTGAACTATCTGCATGCGCTGGGTGGTCGTCAGGAGGCGGCGCTGCTGGCGGCAGGGCTGGGTCTGGAGCATTTCCTCGACCTGCGTCAGGATGCCATTGACGCAGCGGCGCGCCGGGAAACCGGCACCCCGCGCACCATCGAAGGGCCGCTGTATGTGGCCAATGCGCCGCTGGCCGAAGGTCACGCCCGGATGGATGATGGCGCCGACCCAGGGGAAGTGATGTGGCTGCATGGCCAGGTCAAAGATACGGAGGGCCGGCCGGTGGCCAACGCCATCGTCGATATCTGGCACGCCAATACCCTCGGCAATTACTCCTTCTTCGACCCGAGCCAGAGCGAATACAACCTGCGCCGTCGGATCCGTACCGGCGCCGATGGCCGCTATAGCGTGCGCAGCATCCTGCCTTCCGGCTACGGCTGTCCGCCGGATGGACCAACGCAGAAATTGCTGGATCAGTTAGGCCGCCACGGCAACCGTCCGGCGCATATTCACTTCTTCGTCTCCGCGCCGGGGCATAAACATCTCACCAGCCAGATCAACCTCAGCGGCGATAAATACCTGTGGGATGATTTTGCCTTCGCCACCCGCGACGGTCTGATTGCCGACCCGATTAAAGTGACGGACCGCGAGACTATCGCGCAGCGCGACCTTGAGGGAGAGCACACTGAGGTCTGTTTTGATTTCACCCTGTGTAAAGCGCTCAGCGCCGACGAAGAGCAGCGCGGCGCCCGCCTGCGCGCCAAAGCGTAATCTGCTGTAACGGCCCCGTGCACGCGGTTGCCCGGGCCAGACATTGCACCTGAAAGCTAACAATTCACCCGGTTTATTTCATCCTGAATACTGCAGGAGGGACTGACTCATGCAAAAAACGCTATCAGCGCTTAAAGACAAAATTAACAACGCCTTAATTGTCGATCGTGAAAATCATATTTACCGCTGCCATCGGTCGATATTTACCGACCCGCAGCTGTTTGAATTTGAAATGAAGCATATCTTCGAAGGTAACTGGGTATTTCTCGCCCATGAAAGCCAAATTGCCGAACCGGGTGATTATTATACCCTGACGCTGGGGCGTCAGCCGGTGATTATTACCCGCGATAAAAAGCATGAGCTGCATGCGTTAATTAACAGCTGCGCTCATCGCGGCGCCATGTTATGTCGAAGGAAAACCGGGAATAAAAACTCTTTTACCTGTCCGTTTCACGGCTGGACCTTCAGCAATAACGGCAAATTATTAAAAGCTAAAGATGAAAGCACCGGCGCTTATCCTGACACCTTCAAACAGGAAGGATCTCACGACCTGCAAAAGCTGCCGCGTTTTCAGTCCTATCGCGGTTTTTTATTCGGCAGCCTCAATGCCGACGTGCAGCCGCTGGAAGCCTATCTCGGGGAAACTTGTAAAATCATCGATCTGATCGTCGACCAGGCGCCGGAGGGGCTGGAAGTGCTCAAGGGTTCGTCGAGCTACGTTTACGAAGGCAACTGGAAGCTGGGCGCGGAGAACGGCGCTGATGGCTACCATGTCAGCGTGGTGCACTGGAACTACGCCTCCACCATGTCGCGACGCAACTATGAAGCGCAAGGCACCCATGCGGTGGACGCCAACGGCTGGTCAAAAAGCCTCGGCGGCGGCTACGGATTTGATAACGGCCATATGCTGCTGTGGACCCGGGCGCTGAATCCGGAGGTGCGCCCGGTGTATGCCCATCGCGAGCGTCTGCAGGCGGAATTCGGCGAACGGCGCGCCGACCAGATGGTCAACGAAACCCGCAACCTGTGCCTGTATCCCAACGTCTACCTGATGGATCAGTTTTCTACCCAGATCCGCGTAATCCGCCCGATTGCGGTCGACAAAACCGAAGTCACTATCTGGTGCTTTGCCCCGAAGGGGGAATCCGACCAGGCGCGGGCCCTGCGTATCCGCCAGTATGAAGATTTCTTTAACGTTAGCGGGATGGGCACCCCGGACGATCTCGAAGAGTTCAGCGCCTGTCAGCGCGGCTATCTCGGTGAAAATCTGGCGTGGAGCGATCTCAGCCGCGGCGCGCTGCGCTGGGTCGATGGTCCGGATGAGCATGCGCAGCACGCCGGATTTAATCCGCGCTTAAGCGGCGTGAAATCGGAGGACGAGGCGCTGTACATCGCCCATCACCATCACTGGCAGACGCTGATGCTCGCGGCGATTGAACAAGAGCAGCAGCGCTATGACCAGTCGATCACCCAGCGTGTGGAGGTGGCCTGATGCTGAACCTCGAACAGGTACGCCAGTTTCTCTATCACGAAGCCCGTCTGCTGGATGACCGTCAGTGGGATGAATGGCTCAGCTGCTACAGCCCGCAGGTGATCTACTGGATGCCGGCGTGGGGCGACGACGATCAGCTGACGCGCGACCCGCAAAAAGAGATTTCGCTTATCTACTATCCCAACCGGGAAGGGCTGGAGGATCGCGTCTACCGCATTAAAACCGAGCGCTCCGGGGCCAGCACGCCGGAGCCGCGGACCACCCATATCATCAGCAACGTCGAACTGCTGGGGGAGAGCGACGAGGGACTGGAGGTGCGTTACAGCTGGGTGACCTGGAGCCACCGCTATCAGCACACCGATGCCTTTTTCGGCGCCACCTGCTGCACGCTGACCGAGCAGGACGGCCGGCCGCAGATCGTGCGCAAAACCGTGCGCCTGAATAACGACTATATCCGTCAGGTGATTGACGTTTACCACATTTAAGAGGCGCCTATGACCTTCACTATTGCTCTTAATTTTGAGGACGGTATCACCCGCTTTATTCAATGCCATGCCGGAGAGAAAGTCCTGGATGCTGCCTATCGGCAGAAGGTGAATCTGCCGATGGACTGCTCGGACGGCGTGTGCGGCACCTGCAAATGCCACTGCGCCAGCGGGGAATACGATCTCGGCGAGGAGTATCTTGACGAGGCGTTAAGCGATGAGGAAGCGCAGGCCCGCCAGGTGCTGACCTGCCAGATGGTGCCGACCAGCGACTGCGTTGTCGATGTGCCGGTGGCCGCCGCGCAGTGTAAAACCGCCCTGACGAACACCGGGGCGCAGGTGCGACAGGTGAATTGTCTGTCCGATACCGCCATCGAGCTGGTGGTCGCCCTCGATGAGCCGCTGGACTTCCTGGCGGGGCAGTACGTCAACATTCAGGTGCCAGGCACGCCGCACGTTCGCGCCTATTCCTTCAGCTCACGGCCAGGCTCGGCAGAAGGGCGTTTCCTGATCCGTAACGTGCCCGGCGGCATGATGAGCCAGTGGTTAACCCTGCAGGCGCGGCCCGGCGATCGTCTTACCCTCAGCGGCCCGATGGGCAGCTTCTATCTGCGCCACGGCGAACGTCCGCTGCTGATGCTGGCCGGCGGTACCGGGCTGGCGCCGCTGCTCTCCATGCTCGAGACCTTGCAGGCGCAGAACGCCGCGCGCCCGGTGACCCTGATGTATGGCGTCACGCGCGACGCGGACCTGGTGAAGACCGAGGCGCTGGAGGCATTCCGTCAGCAGTTAAACCACTTTCGCTGGCTGCCGGTAGTGGCGGAGGAAAACAGTCCTTGCCCGCAGCGCGGCTTCGTCACCGATCATCTTGACGACGCCATGCTGAATAATGGCGAGGTCGATATCTACCTTTGCGGCCCGCCGCCGATGGTCAACGCGGTCGCCACGGCGCTGCGCGAGCGAGGGATCACCCCGGCGGGCTTCTGGTACGAGAAATTTATCGCCAGCCAGAGCGCGGCGGCATAAGGAGGCAGTATGCGTTTTAGCGATAAAGTGGTCGCCATCACCGGCGCGGCTCAGGGCATTGGCCGACAAACCGCGGAGCAGGCGGCTGCGGAAGGCGCGGCTCTGCTGCTCATCGATCGTTCGCCCTGGGTGCATGAGCTGGCGGCGACGCTGGCTCAGTCCGGCAGTCAGGTGCTGGCGCTGGAGGCGGACCTGGAACAGTGGCCGAGCGCCGAGCAGGCGTTTGCCGACGGGGTGGCGCATTTTGGCCGCATCGATGTGTTAATCAATAACGTCGGGGGGACCATCTGGGCGCGGCCGTTTGCCGAATACCAACCGGAGCAGATTGAGAGAGAGATCCGCCGCTCGCTGTTTCCCACCCTGTGGGGCTGCCGCGCGGCGCTGCCGTGGATGCTGAAGCAGGGCAAAGGCTGCATCGTCAATATCTCGTCGGTGGCGACGGCGGGGGTCAACCGGGTGCCTTATTCGGCGGCGAAGGGAGGTGTGAATGCGCTGACCCGGTCGATTGCCATGGAGTACAGCGGCAGCGGCATCCGCATCAATGCCGTCGCGCCGGGCGGGACGGAGGCGCCGCCGCGCCTGACGCCGCGTAACGACGAGCAGCCCAGTGAACAGGAGAAGGCGTGGTATCAGCAGGTGGTCGATCAGACGGTGGTCAGCAGTCTGATGCACCGCTACGGCACGCTGGCGGAACAGGCAAACGCGATCCTGTTCCTCGCCAGCGATGAGGCCAGCTATATCACCGGCGTCACCCTCCCGGTAGCGGGCGGCGATCTCGGCTAACGGCGGGTCGCGTACCAGCAGAGCAGGGAGCCGAGACAAACCATCCCGGCCCCCTGCCAGAACGACCACGATAGCGCGGCGCTAAGCAGGATCGCCGCCAGCGCGGAGGAGAGCACCGGGGTGAAGTAGGAGGCCGCCGCCAGCAGGCTGACGTTGCCGTGGAGGATCCCCACGTTCCACGCGGCGTAGGCCAGACCGAGCGCCACCGCTACCGTCAGCAGCTTGATGCTGACCGGCCAGCTAAAGACCATCGGCGGCTGCGGCGTGGCGAGAAACTTCAGCCATAGCGTCAGCGCGGTTAACAGGACGAACAGGGTAATGGCATTTTTGCCACGGGCATATTTGGCCGTTACCGTGCAGTAGGCCGCCCAGATAAAGGCGCCGATAAAGGCCAGCAGATAGCTGAGCGGACTGGAGATGACGTTGCTGATAATCTCCTCCAGCTGCAGGCCGTGCTCACCCCCCAACACCCAGCCGACGCCAAGCAGGGCGAGAAGCAAACCGGGGATCACCAGCCAGCTGCTTTTCTGACCATTAAACAGGATGGCGAACAGAATGGTCAGGCTGGGCCACAGGTAATTGACCATCCCCACTTCAATGGCCTGCTGACGGCTGGCGGCATAGCCCAGGGACAGCGCGAGGCAGATTTCATAGCTGACGAACAGCACGCTGCCGGCCAGCAGATAGCGGCGCGGGATCTGGCGCAGGTTAGGGAAACCGACGGTAAAAATCAGCAGCAGGCCGCTGAGGCTGTAAATCATCGCCGCGCCGCCGACCGGTCCCAGTCCTTCGCTGACGCCGCGAATCAATCCGACCATCGTGCTCCATAAAATAATGGCGGCGAAGCCGATGGTCGTGGCTTTCTTTTTCTCCATGCTTATCCTGAGGGTTACGCGAATGCAGCCGGCATATATATCATCTTTTGACCGCCGCGGGGCGAAATTTTCCGCCATGGGTAACCCCTGGGGATTAGTGAAAACGGCCGCGGCTGGCGATTAAGGGGGAGTGGGTTTTGCTCCTTGATTTGACGCAAATTTTCCCGGGATTTTACTGTTAGTTTCCTCCGCGCGATGAATCAACATCCTGCATGGAGGAATGCAATGGACGTCAGCCGCAGAAAGTTCTTTAAGATCTGCGCAGGCGGTATGGCCGGAACCACAGCTGCCGCCCTGGGCTTTGCCCCCAAAATGGCGCTGGCTCAGGCACGCAACTACAAATTGCTGCGTGCGAAAGAGATCCGCAACACCTGCACTTACTGCTCCGTTGGCTGCGGGCTATTAATGTATAGCCTCGGCGACGGCGCGAAAAACGCTAAAGAAGCGATTTACCATATCGAAGGAGATCCGGACCATCCGGTGAGCCGCGGCGCGCTATGCCCGAAAGGCGCCGGCCTGCTGGACTATGTCCACAGTGATAACCGCCTGCGCTACCCGGAGTACCGCGCCCCGGGATCCGATAAATGGCAGCGACTCTCCTGGGATGAAGCCTTCAGCCGCATTGCCCGGCTGATGAAAGCCGACCGCGACGCCAACTTTATGGAAAAGAACGAGCAGGGCGCGACGGTTAACCGCTGGCTTTCCACCGGTATGCTGTGCGCCTCGGCGGCGAGTAATGAGACCGGCATGCTGACGCAAAAATTTGTGCGATCGCTCGGCATGCTGGCGGTAGACAACCAGGCGCGCGTCTGACACGGACCAACGGTAGCAAGTCTTGCTCCAACATTTGGTCGCGGTGCGATGACCAACCACTGGGTGGATATCAAAAACGCGAACGTCGTGGTGGTGATGGGCGGTAACGCCGCGGAAGCCCACCCGGTGGGATTCCGCTGGGCGATGGAGGCGAAAAACAACAACGACGCCACGCTTATCGTCGTCGACCCGCGCTTTACGCGCACTGCGTCGGTGGCCGATATCTATGCGCCGATTCGCTCCGGTACCGACATTACCTTCCTGTCGGGGGTGCTGCTGTACCTGATCGAACATAACAAAATCAATGCAGAGTACGTGAAGCACTACACCAACGCCAGCCTGCTGGTGCGGGATGATTTTGCCTTCGAAGAGGGGCTGTTCAGCGGCTATGATGCGGACAAACGCCAGTATGATAAATCGTCCTGGAACTACCAGTTCGATGAAAACGGCTACGCCAAACGCGATGAGACGCTAAGCCATCCGCGCTGCGTGTGGAACCTGCTGAAGCAGCACGTTTCCCGTTACACGCCAGAGGTGGTCGAAAACATCTGCGGTACGCCGAAAGCGGACTTCCTCAAGGTGTGCGATGTGCTGGCCTCAACCAGCGCCGCCGATCGCACCACCACCTTCCTGTATGCCCTGGGCTGGACGCAGCACACCGTCGGCGCGCAGAACATTCGCACCATGGCGATGATCCAATTGCTGCTCGGCAATATGGGCATGGCCGGCGGTGGCGTGAATGCCCTGCGCGGTCACTCTAATATTCAGGGGCTGACCGACCTTGGCCTGCTGTCTACCAGCCTGCCAGGCTACCTGACCCTGCCTTCTGAAAAGCAGCCGGATCTGCAGACGTACCTGGCGGCCAACACGCCAAAAGCGACCCTGCCGGACCAGGTGAACTACTGGAGCAACTACCCGAAATTCTTTGTCAGCCTGATGAAATCCTTCTACGGCGAGGCGGCGCAAAAAGAGAACGACTGGGGCTTTGAGTGGTTACCAAAGTGGGACCAGGCTTACGACGTTATCAAATACTTCAACATGATGGATAACGGCAAAGTCACTGGCTATATCTGCCAGGGCTTTAACCCGGTCGCGTCCTTCCCGGACAAAAACAAAGTGGTTCGCAGCCTGAGCAAGCTGAAGTATATGGTGGTTATCGATCCGCTGGTCACCGAAACTTCCACTTTCTGGCAGAACCACGGCGAGTCTAATGACGTCGACCCGTCGACGATTCAGACGGAAGTCTTCCGCCTGCCATCGACCTGCTTTGCCGAAGAGGACGGTTCGATCGCCAACTCCGGCCGCTGGCTGCAGTGGCACTGGAAAGGTCAGGATGCCCCAGGTGAAGCACGTAACGACGGCGAGATCCTGGCCGGGATTTACCATCGCCTGCGCGAACTGTACCGCACCGAAGGCGGGAAGGGTGCGGAACCCCTGCTGAAGATGAGCTGGCGCTATAAGCAGCCGGACCATCCGGAATCGGAAGAAGTCGCGAAAGAGAACAACGGCTACGCACTGGCGGATCTTTATGACGCCAACGGCACCCTGGTGGCGAAAAAAGGCCAGCTGCTGAACAGCTTCGCGCTGCTGCGTGACGACGGGACGACGGCGTCTTCCTGTTGGATCTATGCCGGCAGCTGGACGGAGCAGGGCAACCAGATGGCAAATCGCGATAATGCCGACCCTTCGGGTCTGGGCAATACGCTGGGCTGGGCCTGGGCGTGGCCGCTTAATCGCCGGGTGCTCTATAACCGCGCTTCGGCCGATATCAACGGCAAGCCGTGGGATGCGAAGCGGATGCTGATCCAGTGGAACGGCAGCAAGTGGGTCGGGAATGATATTCCGGACTTCAATACCGCGCCGCCGGGGAGTAACACCGGGCCATTTATCATGCAGCAGGAGGGGCTGGGTCGCCTGTTCGCGCTGGATAAGCTGGCGGAAGGACCGTTCCCGGAACACTACGAGCCGATGGAAACCCCGCTTGGCACTAACCCGCTGCACCCGAAGGTGATCTCCAGCCCGGTGGTGCGTTTGTATGAAGAGGACGCCATCCGCTTAGGTAAGAAGGATAAGTTCCCGTATGTCGGGACCACCTATCGTCTGACCGAGCATTTCCATACCTGGACCAAGCATGCGCTGCTCAATTCCATCGCGCAGCCGGAACAGTTTGTCGAAATTAGCGAAGGGCTGGCAAAAGCGAAAGGGATTGCCAACGGCGACCGGGTTAAAGTCAGCAGCCAGCGCGGCTTTATTCGCGCGGTAGCGGTGGTGACGCGTCGCCTGCAAACGCTCAACGTCAACGGCCAGCAGGTGGAGACCGTCGGGATCCCGCTGCACTGGGGTTTTGAAGGCGTGGCTCGCAAAGGCTATATCGCTAACACCCTGACGCCGAACGTTGGCGATTCCAACTCGCAAACGCCGGAATATAAGGCGTTTCTGGTCAACATCGAGAAAGCGTAAGGAGCGATTCAATGGCGATGGAAACACAAGACATTATTAAACGCTCCGCGACCAACCCGATCACCCCCGCGCCGCGCGCGCGGGACCATAAAGCGGAAGTCGCCAAGCTTATCGATGTCTCCTCCTGCGTGGGCTGTAAAGCCTGCCAGGTGGCCTGCTCCGAATGGAATGACATCCGCGATGACGTGGGGCACTGCGTCGGGGTGTACGATAACCCGGCGGATCTTAGCGCCAAATCCTGGACGGTAATGCGCTTTAGCGAGACCGAACAGAACGGCAAGCTGGAGTGGCTTATCCGCAAGGATGGCTGTATGCACTGCGCAGAGCCGGGTTGTCTGAAGGCCTGCCCATCCGCCGGGGCGATTATTCAGTACGCCAACGGCATCGTCGATTTCCAGCAGGAAAACTGCATCGGCTGCGGCTACTGCATTGCTGGCTGTCCCTTTAACGTACCGCGTCTCAATAAAGAGGATAACCGGGTCTATAAATGCACCCTGTGCGTGGACCGGGTCAGCATCGGTCAGGAACCGGCGTGCGTGAAAACCTGTCCTACCGGCGCGATCCACTTCGGTACGAAGAAAGAGATGCTGGAGGTGGCCGAGGAGCGGGTGGCTAAGCTGAAAAAACGCGGTTATGCCAGGGCCGGGATTTACAACCCGCAGGGCGTCGGCGGCACCCACGTGATGTACGTCCTGCATCATGCCGACCAGCCCGAGCTGTATCACAAGCTGCCGAAGGAACCGCAGATCGATACCAGTATCAATCTGTGGAAGGGGGCGCTGAAGCCGCTGTCGGCGGCGGGCTTTATCGCCACCTTTGCCGGGCTTATCTATCACTACATCGGTATCGGGCCGAACAAGGAAGTTGACGACGATGAGGAGAAACATGATGAGTAAATCGAAGATGATAGTGCGCACGACCTTTATCGATCGCGCCTGTCACTGGACGGTGGTTATCTGTTTCTTCCTCGTGGCGCTGTCGGGAATATCGTTTTTCTTCCCGACGCTGCAGTGGCTGACCGAAACCTTCGGTACCCCGCAGATGGGGCGTATTCTGCACCCCTTCTTTGGCGTGCTGATTTTTGTCGCCCTGATGTTTATGTTCGTTCGTTTTGTCCACCACAACATCCCGGATAAACAGGATATTCCGTGGCTGAAAGGTATCGTCGAGGTGCTGAAAGGCAACGAGCATAAGGTGGCGCGCGTCGGTAAATATAACGCCGGGCAGAAGATGATGTTCTGGACCATCATGAGCATGATTTTCGTGCTGCTGGTGACCGGGGTGATTATCTGGCGGCCCTGGTTTGCCCAATATTTCCCGATTCCGGTGATTCGCTATAGCCTGCTGATACACGCCACTTCGGCCATTATTCTGATCCACGCCATCCTTATCCATATGTATATGGCGTTCTGGGTGAAGGGGTCGATTAAGGGGATGATTGAAGGCAAAGTCAGCCGCCGCTGGGCGAAGAAACACCACCCGCGCTGGTATCGCGATGTCGAACGCCTTGAAGCGATGAAAGAGAGTCGCGAAGGGATGAAGTAAGCCTTCACGGCGCGAAACCCGCTCCGGAGATGTCGGAGCGGGTTCCCGGCAGTCAGCAGTTCGTGATAAGTGTATCGATTGAATCGATAACGCCCTGGCGCGCATGACTCAGATTGCAGACGAAATCCTGTGGCTGGATCCGTTTATTATTTAAGTTACTGATCATTGGCGTACAAAGTAAAAAGCTGTCAAATTCAATATTTATCCTTGGTACGACATGCTGATGCCAGCGTGGTAACTGTTGTGGTCGCATTAAAGGAATAATGACTCTCGTGGCCAGGTCTGCATAATAATCATTCTGCACAATCATATAATATGGCAGGGTTTTATTTGTCTGAGCAGAACAATTTCGATAAACATTGAATTGTTCAAGCATCATAGTACCCTGAAAAATTCATCATCAGTAAGAGTGCCTCCTTTTGCAATAAATTCATTCATTGCGGCAATGAATTCCTTGTGCTGTCTCTGTTTATCTGCTTCTCGTAAATCCTTACCTGGCTGTACTGACGCCTTCTGGACGGGTACGTCAGTGGGTCTTTTACGTAGCGTATTACTTTTCATCATAGGTTCCTTGCGGTTGGTTCTGTGATTATTCACTTTACTCACTAAAAGATAAATGCCAGCAGTAATTTTAATATTTATTTTGCGAGGCAGTTTCCACAGGAAAGTAACCGCCTGAAATATTAATGGTTATAGTAATAAACCCGGCGCTGGTATTAACCAGCGCGGCGGGAAATAATCAGAACTTCTCCGGAATAAAGCGGAAGGGGAAATTGGTCTGTTTCATTTTGCCAATTTTGCGCTTCGGCAGCGTGACATGCTCCACTGGCAAGGCTTCGTAGGGTATCTGCGACAGCAGGTGGGTGATGATATTCAGACGCACCCGCTTTTTATCCTCGGAGCGGGCGACGAACCACGGCGCCCAGGCGGTGTCGGTGGCGGCGAACATGGCGTCGCGGGCGGCGGTATATTCATCCCAGCGGTTGAAAGACTTGATGTCCATCGGCGAGAGCTTCCAGATCTTGCGCCCGTCGTCGATGCGATCCCGCAGGCGCCGCTCCTGCTCCTGCGGGGAGACCTCCAGCCAGTACTTGAGCAGGATAATGCCCGACTCGACCATGCCGCGCTCCACCATCGGCGCGCCGTCGAGAAATTTCTGCACCTCCTCCGGGGTACAAAAGCCCATCACGCGTTCGACGCCGGCGCGGTTGTACCAGCTGCGATCGAAAATCACGATTTCCCCAGCCGCCGGGAGATGCTTGATATAGCGCTGAAAATAGAGCTGACTTTTCTCGCGTTCGGTGGGCGAGGGTAAGGCGACGACCCGGAAGATACGCGGGCTGACGCGCTCGGTGATCGCCTTAATGGTGCCGCCTTTGCCGGCGCCGTCCCGGCCTTCAAAGACGATGCACACCTTCAACCCTTTATGCACCACCCAGCGCTGCAGTTTCACCAGCTCCACGTGGAGCTTGCGCAACGCCTTCTCATACGCTTTATTGTCAAGCGGGGCGATCTTCACCGCCGCGTCGACCGGATTACCGCTTTTCTTATTACCCATCGCCATGCTCCGTGTTGCCGAGGTATCCCTTTGAAGTGTAATCCTTCACCGGCGAGGCGGTGGAAAATATTCCGCCCGGGAGGGCTAGCGGGCGCTCCCCGCGGCGATGACTTCCAGTCCCACCCGCTGCCCCCACGACAGCTCAAGGGTGTTACCGTCCGGGTCGGCAAAGAAAGCGAAATAGCCTACCGGATCGCCCAACTGCTCCGGTTCCCGACGCAAAACGCCTTCCCGCCGCGCCTGCGCGACTTTCTCATCGATCTCCGCCTGGGTGGCGCAGGCGACGCCGAGATGGCCGAACGGACCCAGCGGCGTGTCGGCAGGGTCATCACTTTGCACCAGCACCAGGGCGAAAGGTCGGGTGCGATCGCTGAGCCACGCCACTTTACGCGCCGAGGGGAGGTCGGGTTCGCGCTGGTGAATAACGGTCATCGCCGTATAGCGGGTATAAAAATCGATGCTGCTGGCCAGACAGCGGACGGTAAAGGCGACATGGGTAAAGCCGACATCAACATTTTGCATGGATGATTCTCCCGAGGTGAACGATGTCTCGACTTTACAACCTCAAGTTAACTTGAGATCAATCCGCGATGTATCCCTGCGTGCCCACCAATTTTTACAGGGGATTATCCACCGCCAGGCGCCTCTGCCGTCGGCTGGAAAGCCAACAGTGGCGCTGGCGAGCGCATGAACGAATCAGGCCGTTGTATGGAGGATACTGCCGTCGGGCGTTTTTAGCTGGTGTGGCGAGGCGGGATGGTCAATAATGCCGGCCGTCTCTCAATACCCCTAAAAGATGTATGAAAAAAACGATTTTTTCACTGGCGCTGGGCACTTTCGGACTCGGCATGGCGGAATTTGGCATTATGGGCGTGCTGCCGGACATGGCGCGCGATGTCGGAATATCCATTCCCGCCGCCGGCAATATGATTGCCTGGTATGCCTTCGGCGTGGTGATCGGCGCACCGATCATGGCGTTGCTCTCCAGTCGGTTTTCGTTGAAATCGGTGATGCTGTTTCTCGCCGCCCTGTGCATTCTCGGCAATACCCTGTTTACCTTCTCCAGTAGCTACGCCATGCTGGCGCTAGGCCGGCTGGTTTCCGGGTTTCCCCACGGGGCGTTCTTTGGCGTCGGCGCGATTATCCTGTCGAAAATCGCGCCGCCAGGGAAGGTGACCGCCGCGGTGGCCGGGATGATTGGCGGCATGACGATCGCTAATCTGGTGGGCGTCCCGGGTGGCACCTGGCTTGGGCATCACTTTAGCTGGCGCTATACCTTCGCGCTTATCGCGGTGTTTAACGTCGCGGTGTTTCTGGCCATCTTCTGCTGGGTGCCCACGCTGTATGACCGTGCCAGCACGCGGCTGCGCGAGCAGTTCCGTTTTCTGGCTTCCCCGGCGCCGTGGCTGATTTTTGCCGCCACCATGTTCGGTAACGCCGGGGTGTTCGCGTGGTTCAGCTATATCAAGCCCTTTATGCTCAACGTCTCCGGCTTTGCCGAAAGCCGGATGATGCTGATTATGATGCTGGCGGGGCTGGGTATGGTGGTTGGCAATCTGTTCAGCGGTAAAATTTCCGGGCGCTACAGTCCGCTGCGCATCGCGGCCATGACTGACGGGGCGATCGCCGTGACGCTACTGCTGATCTTTGCCTTCGGGGAGCATAAAGTCGCTTCGCTGACGCTGGCGTTTTTCTGCTGTGCCGGGCTGTTTGCCCTGTCGGCGCCGCTGCAGATCCTGCTGCTGCAGAACGCCAAAGGCGGCGAGATGCTGGGGGCGGCAGGGGGGCAGATCGCCTTTAACCTCGGGAGCGCCATCGGCGCCTTCTGCGGCGGAATGATGATTGCCCAGGGCTTCGGCTGGAACAGCGTGGCGCTTCCCGCCGCCACGCTGTCGTTTCTGGCGATGAGCGCCTTGCTCATCTACGGTCGCCATCAGCGCCGACAGGTTTGCTAACGACGCTTACTCACGCCAGGGTTCGCCGAGCGTCAGCATCAGCCGGTTGGCCCAGGCGAAAAAGGCCGCTGACTGCAGCAGATCCAGCTGGGCCAGGGTATCTAAGCCCTGCTCATCAAGCGCAGCCAGATGGCTGGCTTTCAGTGCGGGCGGCGTCACCGACAGCGCGGCGGCGGCATCGATCTCCGCCTGCCAGCGCGGCGACTGCCCGCCGCGCAGATCTTCTCCCGGCGTCACCGCCAGCAGCGTGTCGACGGCGGTCTCGTCCTTCGCCAGCTGCGCCGCTTTGCGGGCATGCACCGAGGCGCAGTAAATACAGCCATTGATTTTACTGGCCACCGTGGCGGCCAGTTCACGTTCGGCGCGCGGCAATCCCCCTGGGGTATAGAAAATGCCTTTATCAGTCAGCGTCCGCTGCTCCAGCACTGGCTGGTTGCGCGCCAGCAGGCGGAAGTAAGGCGAATCGCTATGGCCATATTTTGCCAGGATCGCCTGTTCTTCAGGACTAAATTCCGCCAGCGGTTTATCCGCCAGCCAGGGTTCCCAATGCAGTTCATCACGGGTGAAACGCACCGGGGCCGCTTTGCCGCTCTGAGTTTGTGGGGTGGTGTGCCAGTACCCGGCCACCACCGGCGTGTCGGCGCTGACGATGGGCTGATGGTTGAGCGCCCGCAGGCCCAGCAGCAGGCGGCTTTGGAAGCCGATAAAGGCCACCAGCTGCGCCAGGGTGACGATGCCCCGCAGGCTCCAGCCTGCTTTTGTCAGAGCGTGCAGCGCGGCGGGGGTCGCTTCGACAGGAGTGAAGGTCAGCAGGCGGGCAAAGGCCAGCGCCGGAACCAGACGGTCCGTGGTCGGGTCGGCAAGGCCGAAGCCGGCATAGTGCGCCGCCAGCGCGTCCGCCTGGTGCAATTTCGCCACCTTCGCGGCCACGGCGAAGCGTTCATCAAGAGGAAAGTCAGTATCCTGCTGGCTGAACAGCACTTCATAACTTCCCTGGGCGTGACGGGTGGCGGCGTCGCGGATTGCGCGCGCCTGATCGAGCGGGGAACCGATGGCGATCTCCGCCAGTTCGGCCAGAATATCCTGACTCAGCGTCATGGTGACTCCTTATCTGATGTGGGGGGCAATATGCTGGGCGATCAGCTCAATGGAACGCAGCGTATCCCGGTGCGAAGGCTCCACCGAGTGCACCTGAAACGAAATATCGGTAGCGCGGGCCAGCACGCTGTCTTGCGCCAGGGAGGCGATAACATGCTCAGGATCGCCGACGTGGGCATCCAGCTGCTGCAGATAGTCGGTGACACTGTCACCTTCTATCCGATGACCCGCTTCCCGGTGCTGTGCCGCCTGTTTGCGCAGGCCGGGTTCGGCGATCTGCAGGGCGTGGGCGTGGCTGTCAGCGACAAAGGCGGTGCGCGAGGCGAGGATCCGCGGCGCAACGCCGTCCGGCAGCGCCGACAGATAGGCGTCGATGATCGGGTTCTGAATGGCGTCCAGCGGCAGGCGCGGCTCACTGGGCGGCCGAGGCTGCGTGCGGGACAGCATCAGCCCGTGTCCCGCCTGACCGGCACGGATGGCGCCCTCCACCGAGAAGGTGGCGATCCAGATTCGCGCCGCCAGCTGCGGCGCCGGCGGATAGAGATGGTTGTCCGGGTGGCTGAGGGTGTCGCCGCGCCAGGCGCTGTGGATCAGGTGCAGATGGTCAGCAAACACCGCTCCGCGCTGCTCGCTGGTCAGGCCGAAGGGCAGAAATGAGGTTGGCGTGCCGCCGGAGCCAAACCCCACCTCCAGACGCCCGTCGGTGAGTAAATCCAGCACCGCCGCGTCTTCGGCGACGCGCAGCGGATTTTCCATCGGCAACGTGATAATGGCTGTGCCGAGGCGAATGCGGTCAGTCTGCGCCGCGACGTGGGCGAGAAACACCAGCGGGGAAGGCAGGCCGCCTTCCTGTTCATGAAAATGGTGTTGGGCAATCCATGCGCTGTCGAAGCCGACGCGCTCCGCGTGGCGGATCTGTTCGGCCGCCAGCCGGTAGCGCGTTTGCGCAGAGCCCTGGTCGAGCAGACGGGTAAAAAAGCCGAGGCGTTTAGGCATTATGCGTTCTCCGTATAGGGCTGCGCTAAGCGGGGGGAAACCTGGGGGATAGCGGCGATCAGCTCGCGGGTGTAGGCCTGCTGCGGGGCGGCGAACAGGCGGCCAACGTCGCCATGCTCCACCACCTGGCCGGCGCGCAGCACCGTGACGCTGTCGGCAATCCGCCTCACCGTCGCCAGATCGTGGGTAATGAACAGATAGCTCAGACCAAGCTGCTGCTGTAGCTGCTCTAGCAGGGCGAGGATCTGCGCCTGAACGGTGACGTCGAGTGCCGAGGTCGCTTCGTCAAGGACCAGGATCGCCGGCTCGAGGATCAGCGCCCGGGCAATCGCCACCCGCTGCCGCTGGCCGCCGGAAAGCTCCCGCGGCGTCCGCGACAGCAGCTCCGGGGCCAGTGCCACCCGCGCGGCGACGCTCTCCACACGCTGGCGACGCGTCGCCGCGCTGAGGCGCTCAAAGTTTTTTAATGGCTCTTCGATAATCGCGAACAGCGTCTGGCGCGGGTCGAGCGAAGCGAAGGGGTTCTGATAGACGAACTGGATTTTGCGCCGCAGCTGACGCTGCGCCTCGCGGCTAAGATGCCCGGCGTCAATACCGTCGATGGTCACCTGTCCGGCGTCGGCGCGCTCGAAGCCCAGCAGGATCCTCGCCAGGGTGGTTTTCCCGGAGCCGGACTCGCCCACCAGCGCATGGGTGCTGCCGCGCCTGACCTCAAAGCTGACGCTGTCGAGCGCCTGCAGCGCCTGTTTGCCCAGCGAGAAGCGTTTGCTGATCCCGTCGACGCGAATGGCCGGCGTGGCCAGCGGACGAGGACGATCCGCCGTCAGCCTCAGCGGCGCGTCCTGCAGATCGCGGAGCAGCTGGCGGGTGTAAGGGTGCTGCGGACGCCGGACAATTGTCTCGGTGGCGCCTTGTTCCTGAATCTCGCCCTGGCGAAACACCATGATCCGGTCGGCGCGTTCGGCGGCCAGCGCCAGATCGTGGGTGACAAACAGCACGGCGGTTCCCGACTCGCGACGCAGGATATCGAGCAGGTCGAGAATGCGCTTCTGCACCGTGACGTCAAGGGCGCTGGTAGGCTCGTCGGCAATAATCAGATCCGGCTGCAGGGCAATGGCGATGGCGATCAGCACCCGCTGCTTCATCCCGCCCGACAGCTGATGCGGGTACTGGTCAAGACGCTGTTCCGGGTGGCTGAGCCCGACTTTAGCGAGCAGGTTGAGGACCTGCTGCCGGCGTTCGGCGGCGGAGAGGGATTGATGCAGTTGCAGAATCTCTTCCACCTGCTGACCAATGGTTTTTACTGGGTTAAGCGAATTGCCTGGGTCTTGCGGCACCAGGCTGATGCTCACTCCGCGCAGGCGGTTCAGGCGTTTTGCCGACCAGTCGCTAATCACTTCGCCATTGAGAATAATTCGCCCGGCGTCGCGGCGGGCATTATCCGCCAGCAGGCCGATAATCGCCTGCGCGGTAGTGGTTTTCCCCGAGCCAGATTCCCCAACGAAGGCCAGCATTTCGCCGCGCTGAATGGAAAAGCTGACGTTATGCACCACTTCGCGCCATTCGCCCCGCGAGCGGTAGCTGATGCGCAGATCTTCAACAGACAGAACGTTCATGGGCGTACTCCACTCCACTGGCGGCTAAGACGATTGGCGGCAAGGACCACCGCGACCACGGCGAGGCCGGGGAAGGTGGTCAGCCACCAGGCGGTCGACAGGTAATTACGACCTTCGGCGATCAGTAATCCCCACTCCGGGACCGGCGGCGGGGTGCCGTAGCCGAGGAAGCTGAGGGTGGCCAGAGCCAGCATCGCCTGACCAAACTGCAGCGTTGCGAAGGCGAGCACCGCGGTGAGCGAGTTGGGCAGGATATGACGCCAGAAGATGGCGAGAAAGGTGCCGCCGCTGCCCCGGGCCGCTTCGACGTAATCGCTGTGGCGCACGCGCACCACTTCCGCCCGCGCCAGGCGCGCGAAGCTGGCGATAGCCGCGACGCCGACCGCCACCGCCGCATTCACCGTGCCAAAACCCAGCAGAATGATCACCGTCAGCTGCAGCAGCAGCGAGGGGATGGCCAGCAGGACATCCACCAGGCGCATGAGGGTGGATTCCACGCGTCCGGCCAGTGCCCCGGCGAGGGTGCCAAGGGCGGTGCCGACCACCAGGCCGATGGCCACGGCGATTAGCGCCGCCGACAGAGAATGTACCGCGCCGTAAACCACCCGCGTCCACAGGTCGCGGCCCAACTGGTCGGTGCCCAGCCAGTAGTGCGCCTGCGGCGCCAGGCGCTGAGCGCCGGGGATCCCTTCCAGTGGGTTAGCGGAGGTAAACCACTGTGGGGCAAGGGCCATTAACAGGGCGGTGATCATCACCGCCCACGCCAGCCACAGGCCTGGCTGCAGACGCACTCTGCGCCACTCCGGGCGGCGGCGAACCGCGATGGCATAGTCGACCAGGCTCATTTCACACCTCCGGTCTGTAATTGGAGTCGGGGATCCAGCCGCGGCATGACCACGTCGACCAGCAGGTTGATCAGGACGAAACCGAGGGCGGAGATCATCACCACCGCCTGCAGCACAGCAATATCCTGGTTATTCACCGCCTGCTGGGTCAGCTGCCCGAGGCCGCTGCGGCCGAAGACGGTCTCGGTGATCAGCGCC
This sequence comes from Klebsiella pneumoniae complex sp. WS1778, assembly GCF_049472055.1. Classification (NCBI taxonomy): domain Bacteria; kingdom Pseudomonadati; phylum Pseudomonadota; class Gammaproteobacteria; order Enterobacterales; family Enterobacteriaceae; genus Klebsiella; species Klebsiella pneumoniae complex sp. WS1778. The sequence goes on along the minus strand of NZ_JBKGTJ010000001.1, from coordinate 907,643 downwards.
CCGGCAATCAGCTCGCCCAGCAGTAGCCCGGCTATGTTCAGCGCAGGCAGCAGGGCGTTACCCATCACATGGCGCCAGAGGACGCCGGTCTCGCTCATTCCCTTGGCGCGGGCGACCGCGACGAAGGGCTGAACCGCCACCTGATCCATGCTGCGCATCAGGATCTGCGCCAGCGGGGCGGAGATGGGCAGCGCGACGGCGATAACCGGTAAAATCAGCCCTTCCAGCGGACCGGGGTTGATCACCGGGATCCAGCGCAACTGAAACGAAAAGAGCTGGATCAGGGCGATACCCAGCCAGAAGGTGGGCAGCGAGATAAACAGCACCGGCAGCGACTGCAGGAGGTTGCTCAGCCAGCGCAGCCCCGGCAGACGCGAGGCGAAGGCGAGGGTGAACGCCAGGATCACGGCCAGCAGGAAGGCCGGCAGGGCGAGGCTTAAGGTATCCGGCAGGTTGCTGGCAATCAGGCTACTGACCGCCAGACCCGCCTGCAGGGAATAGCCAAAGTCGCCGTGCAGCATTGCCAGTAGCGTGTGCAGGTACTGGCGCCACAGCGGGCTGTCGGCGCCGTAGGCCAGCCGCATGTCGGCGATTTGCGCCGGGCTCAGACCGAGGTCCGGGTTCTGAAACTTGATCAGCACCGCATCCCCTGGCAGCACCTGCAGCAGGAAAAAGGTGAGGGTAAAGGCCGCCCACAGGACCAGCAGCCCCTGACCGAACCGTCGCAGAAGATAAGCGCTCATATCCGGCCTCTTAATGTTTATCCAGCCAGGCGCTGTAGAACGACGGACGACCGACGGCCTCGAAGCTGACGCCTTTCACCCAGGGCGCGCCGGCGAACACCTGCGGCTCTTCGAAAATCGGGATCACATAGGCGTTATCGATCAGATAGCGCTGGGCATCGCCGGTTAACTGCAGGCGCTGCTGTGGCTCCACCGCCGCGGAGATGCCGGTCAGCAGATCGTTCAGCTTATCATCGCGGAAGTGCTGTACTTTATCGCTGGAGCCGCCTTTCTGCAGCAGCGCGTCGCGGTTGTTGGGGAAAAACATGCTTTTTACCACATCCGGATCGGCGCGGCCCACTTCCGAAACGGTGAGCGGCGTTTTCTGCGGGTCGAGGTTGTCAAGCGTACGGCTGCCGGCATCCCCGGCTTTGACCGTTAACGCGACTCCCACCTGGCGCCATTGCTGGGCGATCAGCTGCAGCACCTCTTTATTCTGCGGCTGCGGGAGCGACTCATAGACCGTCAGCGCCAGCCGCTGCCCGTCTTTGCTGCGAATCCCGTCGGCGGCCGCTTTCCAGCCGGCCTCATCCAGCAACTGCCGGGCTTTGGCCTGGTCGAAGGTCAGTTTATCGCTCAGATTGACATAGCCGGCGGCAGAGCTGGCCAGCACGGAGGTGGCTTGCGGGTAGTTAGCGGAGAACAGCGTCTCCACCACCTGTTTGGCGTTGGTGGCATGGAGCAGGGCCTGGCGCACCCGCAGGTCGGCGACCAGAGGGTTATCCGGGCGGAAGCTCAGGCTGTCGTTGACCCCGCGGGTAGGGGCGGCGTAGACCTTAAATCCCTGATCGGTCGCCTGCTTTTCATCGTAGGCCTGCACCTGGCGAATAAAGCCCGCCTGGCCGGCCAGCAGCGCGCCGATGCGCACGCTGTCTTCCGGGGTCACAATATAGGTGATGCCGTCGAGGTTGGCGGGCCCCTGCTGGGCGATGTTTTTCGGCCCCCACTGATAATCCTTGCGCGCCACCAGCGTCAGCTCGCGGCCCGGTTTTTCATCCTGCACCACAAAGGGACCGGAGCCGATGATATGCCGGGCATCGCCCAGCTCCTCAAAATTGCGCTGCAGGGTGCTGAGGGACACCAGACCGGAGCCGATGGTGGCGGTCCCTTGCAGGAAGCCCGGCGACGGTTTGTTGAAGTAAAATTTCACCGTCAGCGGGTCGATCACTTCGCTGCGCTGGTAGTTATTGATCACCTCCGAGACAGGCAGGCGGTGGGCTTTATCGCCCAGCCCATAGGTGTCGAAGTTTTTGGCGACGGCGGCGGCATCCAGCGGCGTACCGTCCGAGAAGGTGACCCCTTTGCGCAGGTGGAAAGTGTACTCGGTTTTATCGGCATTACTGGTCCAGCTCTCGGCGATCCACGGCTCAATCTCCAGCGTTTTCGGGTTCTGCCAGGTCAGCTTGTCGGTGATCTGATTGAGAATGCCGCCGTTTGGATAAAAGCCGCCGGCGGGTGGATAGAGATTGGTGTGCGGTTGCTGCTCCAGATAAATTAAGGTACCGCCTTTAACCGGCGTGTCGGCGGCCCAGACGGAGAAGGCGCCGGAAAGAAACAGCGCGGCCAGCGCGGGCAGGCGAAAATGACGATGCATGGTGAATTCCTTTGTTATCTATTGTGTTGCCATCATCGGGCGCGACTAAAAACAAAGGAACCAAGGAATTGCGCTAAGCATTTGCGGAAATTGCATTTACTTTTCGCGGGGGGAAGCGAGGGGAAGCGCCTCTCCCGGGCGGGAGAGGCGCTGGCGATTAGCTACGCAGATCGATAACCATACGGCCGCGGATCTGACCCTGCTCCATCTCTTTAAAAATGGCGTTGATATCTTCCAGCGGGCGCAGGGTGACTTTCGGCACCACTTTGCCTTCGGCGGCGAACTGGAAGGCTTCCACCAGATCCTGACGGGTACCGACCAGCGAGCCGACCACTTCGATGCCGTCGAGCACCAGACGTGGAATATCGAGGCTCATTGCTTCCGGCGGCAGGCCTACCGCCACCACGCGGCCGCCGGCGCGAACGGCATCCACCGCCGAGTTAAAGGCCGCTTTAGCAACCGCGGTCACCACGGCAGCATGCGCGCCGCCGGTTTTTTCCTGAATCACTTTCGCCGCATCTTCATTGCGCGAGTTGATGGTCAGATCGGCGCCCATCGAGGCCGCCAGCTCCAGCTGGCCGTCGTTGACGTCGATGGCGATCACTTTGGCGTTAAAGACATTCTTGGCATACTGCAGCGCCAGGTTGCCCAGGCCGCCGAGGCCGTAGATAGCGATCCACTGGCCCGGTTTGATGTGGGAGACCTTAACGGCTTTGTAGGTGGTGACCCCGGCGCAGGTGATGCTGCTGGCGGCGGCGGAGTCGAGGCCGTCCGGGACTTTAACCGCGTAGTTGGCGGTGACGATGCACTCTTCCGCCATGCCGCCGTCGACGGTATAACCGGCGTTTTTCACCGAGCGGCACAGCGTCTCGTTGCCGCTGTTACAGTATTCGCAGTGGCCGCAGCCTTCGAAGAACCACGCCACGCTGGCGCGATCGCCCGGCTTCAGGGAGGTGACGCCAGGGCCGACTTTTTGTACTACCCCGATCCCTTCATGACCAAGAATAACGCCGGTTTTATCGCCAAAATCGCCGTTTTTCACGTGCAGGTCAGTATGACACACGCCGCAGCATTCCATTTTCAACAGCGCTTCGCCGTATTCCAGCGGGCGCAGCGTTTTTTCCGTAACGTTAACCTGATGGTCGTGGGTAACAACAGCTGCCTTCATGCCTGTCTCCTTGTGAGGGGAATGATTAATTTTATTAATGCAATACTACCTAATAAGGATTAGACGCTATGGGGAAAAAAACAAGGCGCTTTAGTACAGGATGTGGTTTTTTGCTACAACGATAGCACAAAATTCAGACAATACCTCTAATTTTGGTAGGTAATAATAGCGTCACTGAATGGTCATGTTTTCTTCATCACTCAACACTATTGTTTTGCGCATCAATTTCTTATAACAACAGAGTGATACAACAATGCATCTGGTCAAAACGCTCCTCACTGCCGGTCTGCTTTTTTCCGCCGCCGCACAGGCTCACAATGTGCTGGAATTCCCGCAGCCGGAAAACAATCCCGAAGAGTTTTACGCGGTTACCGAGATCCCGGCTGGCGGGATCATTAAGTATGAAACCGACGCCAAAACAGGATTTATCATCGCCGACCGCTTTCAGTCGATGCCGGTGGCTTACCCGGCAAACTACGGTTCATTAACCCAGTCGCTGGCCGGGGATGGCGACCCGCTGGACGTGGTGTTTTACACCCGCGCGCCAATGGCCCCGGGCACGCTGATTAAGCTGCGGCCGATCGGCGTCCTTAAGATGGTAGACGGCGGTGAGAAAGACGACAAAATCATCGCCGTGCCGGCCAGCAAAATTGATCCCACCTATGACGATATCAAGACCATCGCCGATCTGCCGAAAATCGAGCAGCAGCGGCTGGAGGCCTTCTTCCGGGTCTATAAAGAACTGCCGGAGGGGCGGAAAAAGGTCGAGCTAGCTGGGTTTAATGATGCCGCCGCCGCGAAGCAGGAGATCAAATCGGCCTGGGAAGCCTGGAAGGGGAAGAACCCGCAATAATATTTATCGCGGGCGGAGTCCGGCGCCCGCAGCATTCCATCATCCGATACGCTACCCAGCCGTACTGGAGGGGTTATCCTCTTGACGCGTCCTGCGATAGATGGTTGTATAATACAACTATATCTTGATCTGGACGCATCGCTATGGCTGACACCTCCTTAATCCAACAGATCCGTACCGCCTCACGGTTAATGGTGCGCGAGCTGGGTTTTATGAACACCACGCTGGCCGCCACCCACTATTCGCCGTCGGCGGTGCATACCCTGCTCGAAGTGTCGGTGAGAGGGGCGATGACCGCCGCCCAGCTGGTGACTTTGCTGGGCCTGGAAAAATCGAGCGTCAGCCGGATGGTTGCCCGTCTGCTGGCGGCCGGGGAGCTGGAGGAACGTCCCTGCGCGGAGGATGCGCGGTCTAAATCGCTGGCGCTGACCGCCAAGGGGCACGATACGGTGGCGATGATCAACGCGTGGGCTACCCGCCGGGTGGTGGAGGCGTTAGGCCATCTGGATGAGCCGCAGCAGCGGACCGTCGCCAGCGGACTGGCGGCCTATGCGCAGGCGCTGGCGCAGTGTCGGGATATCGCGCTGGCGGATACGACCCCGCAGATTTCGCTGGTGACCGGCTATCAGCCGGGGATGATCGGCCGGATAGCCCAGATGCACGGGGAGTATTACGCCCGGCACCATGACTTCGGCGCTTTTTTTGAAGGCAAGGTCGCCAGCGGCGTGGCGGAATTTGCCACCCGGCTTTCCTCGCCGGCCAACCAGATCTGGCTGGCGATGCGCGAGGGGAAGATTGTCGGTTCGGTGGCGATCGATGGCGAGGATCTCGGCCAGCAGCAGGCGCATCTACGCTGGTTCATTCTCGATGACAGCTGTCGGGGAACCGGCATTGGCAGGCGGCTCCTCAGTGAGGCGATGGCTTTCTGCGATAGTCGTCAGTTCAGCGCCGTTCAGCTGTGGACGTTTAAAGGTCTGGACGCGGCCCGCAAACTGTATGAGTCCTTTGGCTTCACGTTAACCTGCGAATGGCAGGGGGAACAGTGGGGAAAGGTGATGACCGAGCAGCAGTTTACCCGGCCAGGCAACGCCGGCTAAGGGCGGGGTGCCTTAGCCGGCGGGGGGCGAAGATTACCCCAGTTGATTAAGCAGCCGGGCGATCTCCTCTCGCCACTGCGCCTGCAGCGCAGGCTTTTGATGTTTCGGCTTACGGGCCATGTCGTCCGCCAGCCATTGCTCCAGAGCGATCAGGCGCGCCAGCAGCGCCTCTTCATCATCAGCCGCGAGTGACGGCTCCTGAGGTGAGTAGGCCACCGTCGGGGTGGAGGGCTGCGCCTGCAGACGGGCATAAACCTCTTCCAGACTGTGCCACTCCGTTAGCCCGGCGCGGTCGATCAGCCAGAAGCGGTTACAGCTTTCGCTAATAAGCTGGCGGTCATGACTAACCAGCAGCACGCTGCCGGGGTAGTCGCGGAGCGTCTGCGCCAGCGCCGCTTTGCCCTCCATATCAAGATGGTTGGTGGGTTCATCCAGCAGCAGCAGGCTGTAGCGCGCCAGCGACAGGCCGACGAACAGCAGCCGCGACCGCTCACCGCCGCTGAGAGTGCTGACCTTCTGACCATGCCTCGCCCAGCCAAATCCAGCGGCGATCAGCGCCCGTTTCCGGGTGTCCGCCGACGGGGCGAACGGCGTCAGGGCGTCGAGCAGGCTGGCATCGTCCGGCAACTGCGCCAGCGTCTGGTCGTAATACCCGGGGTGAAGCCGGGGGTGCAGACGCAGCCCCGGAAGAGGCGATGCGTCGTTCATCTGCTGCCACAGCAGGCGCAGCAAGGACGATTTACCGCCGCCGTTGCGCCCCATGATGGCCACGCGATCTCCGCTGCGCAGTCGCGCCACGCCGGTGGTAAACAGGGCCGGCAGTCCCGGCGCGGGGGCCACCGGCAGCCTGTCCATCTCCAGCAGGCGGTCCGCCGGCAGGGCGTCCCCTTGCAACACCAGGCGCCACGGCGGGCCGACGCTGAGCTCAGTCTGCTCGTCTTTCAGGCGGGCGACCTGCTTCTCCATCTGTTTGGCTTTGCGGGCGAGATCTTCGTTGTCATACACCCGACCCCAGGTGGCCAGCCGCCGGGCGCTGGCGCTGACCCGGTCGATCTCTTTTTGCTCGGCCTTATGACGTAATGCGGCGCTTTCATCCTGCTCCTGCAGTGCCTGACGGGCAGCGCTGCAGGGCAAGGCGAAGCTGTGCAGCGTCTGGTCGCGAAGGATCCAACTGGCATTAGTTACAGCATCCAGTAAGGTGTTGTCATGTGACACCAGCACGAAGCTCCCCTGCCAGGTTTGCAGGAAGCTTTCCAGCCACAACAGGGTGGGTAGATCGAGATGGTTGCCGGGCTCATCCAGCAGCAGCAGGTCAGGCTGGCGGATCAGCGCCCGGGCCAGCAGCAGGCGCGTGTGCTGCCCGCCGCTTAGGGTGCTGGTTTGCTGCGCCATCACCGCCGGCGTGAAGCCCATCTGCGCCAGCAGGCGTTCGGCCAGCCAGCGCTGTGCTTCCCGGGCGTCGGCGGGTAACGGGGCCAGCACCGCCTGCAGCAGTGACTGCGAACGCAGCGCCTCCGGCAGATGCTGTTCAACGCGGGCCATCAGACACTGACCGGCGAGCGAGACGCTGCCCGAGGTGGGCGCGAGAGTGCCATCCAGCACCTGCAGCAGGGTGCTTTTGCCGCAACCGTTATGGCCAATGAGACCGATACGGTCGCCTTTCTTCAGGGTGAAGGAGAGGGTGTTAAACAGCGGCCCAAAAGCCGTCTCCACGTGGAGCGCATGGGCAGTTAGTAATGTACTCATAGTCAACTTACTCAAGAGTTACAGGCATGCGAATGCCTCGTCAAAACTCGCTGACGATAACCCGGTAAGCCGGAGAGAAGGGATTCTGTGAAGGGTCTTCGCTCAAGCCAAAGTTATCGCAGCACGATACCGATAACGCTTGAGCTGGCGCCATTGCCTAAGGCATGTGAAACAATAAACATTTCACAATACAGCATGGGGGGCCTCCTTTTATATTCAGTTAGTGAATGGGTGATGGCAGTGTAGTGGGGAAAGGAAAAGCGCGCCAGTGACAAAACTGGCAGGGGGCGTCCCCGCCAGCTTTCGCCGGCGCCACTTTTGCCTACGAAGCCGGGTTGGCGCAGAGGTCTTATGTGTTTGCTAGAACATGATAGGAAACCAGCGGGCGTGGTCGCGGGTATATTCCGTCATCGCCTGGGGATCCTTTATCGCCTGGCAGGGGGCGTCGAGAATATTCGGATACGCATCCGGATACCAATCTTCCTCGGTGGTTAAGGTAAAAAAGCGAGACTCCCGGTGGGTTTCACAGGTATAGGCGTTTTTAATATTGTCGGCTTTGCGATATCCCTTGGGATCGCGATATTCGATATACACTTTGTACTCAGAACGGGTACCCCGCCACGCGCCCGGCTCCGGTTTCTGCCAGCGGACCGTCTGGTAGTAGCGCTCCCGCTCGCCGTAGCGATAGACGGTGGTCTCCCCGCCGGGAATCACGTCGGGTCTCAGGAAGAAAAAAGCCAGTCCCGCCAGCAGCAGTAGCAATGGCGGGAGAAGGTGGGTCAGCGGCCGCGGCGCCCGACGGTTAACCAGCAGCAGCCAGAGCAGCGGCGGGATCAGGCTGACGATAACAGCGAAGAGGATTTTCGCCGGCGTGTAGAGTTCATGCACCGACACCTCGCCGGCTTTTGCCGCGTAAAGCGCCTGCTTATCGCCGAAATACCAGTACTCGCCGTGAAAGGCGCTGATGGCGCTCACCAGCAGCAGCCCGCTAAAGAGCCCCAACCAGACCCGTAATAGCGGTTGCAGAACGATTTTTTGCTGGCTCATTTAGGCTACCTCACCAGGGAGAGGGGCGATCGGGCGGGCAATCATGATTGCCGTGTCGCTGAGTGCGTTAAGATCGTTTACCGGAGCGCACTGGCGAGCCATGACCTGCGGATCGCCGTTCGGAAACCAGCCCTCATTGAATGACAGGGTGTAAAACTGGCTGTGCCGCTGCACTTCACAGCGCCAGGCGCGATGAAGATTATCCCTGTCGACAGGCCAGCGCGGATCTTTCGCTTCAACAAAAATCTCATATTTAGAGGGCTGAGTGATACGTTGGTTAGAATTTGTCTTCATCCAGAAAATGGCAGTGTAATAAACGTTGTGTTTCCCGTACTGAATACTGGCATCCCGTCCGGGGGTGACCTCCGGATGGAGGAAAATAAAGATCCCGGCGGCAATCAGTACCATCAGCGGGAATAGCGGATGCTGTATCGGCCGCCAGGGAATATTACGCACCGCCAACAGCCAGACCAGAGTCAGAAACAACACGTAGAGCAGGGCGAAGAAGAATTTACTCGGCGTATAGATGACGATGTCCACCAGATCGCCGGTAGCGGGCTGATACTGCTCAGCGCGCGGGGTGAGCATCCACATATCGCCGCCAGAGAGGCACAGGCCGGCGATGATGGCGATACTACCCGTGAGGAGTAAGACAATCCGGATCAGAATAGCCTTCGCTTTATTCGCGTCAGGGGTTAATTTTTGCATTTCACATTCCGTTGTGAGGGGGTGAGAAACAACTATTTTGCACAGCGGAGGGCGCGCGGCAAATGCTATCCGTTTTCTATTTTTACGATAAATGAATATGGGCGGAAAAGGCGTTTCTGTGGTGGGAAATATTATCCGGACGCTATTAATAACCGGGCCGATCGTTCGGCCCGGTGAGCGCGATTAAATTGAGGTGCGGCGGTAATTACGATATTCCGGCAGCCAGAAATTATCGCTGATGGACTGCAGCAGCGCTTCTGCGGAGGTTTTCACCGCCACGCCCTGCTCCTGAGCCACCTTACCGACCGCGAAGGCGATCGCCCGCGAGACGGTCTGGATATCCTTCAGCTCCGGCAGCACCGGACCTTCACCGTTGTTCACCAGCGGCGAGTGTTTCGCCAGGGTTTCGCTGGCGGCCATCAGCATCTCGTCGGTGACCCGCGACGCGCCGGAGGCGATCACCCCCAGACCAATGCCCGGGAAGATATAGGAGTTGTTGCACTGGGCGATGGGGTACTGTTTGCCTTTGACGGTAACCGGGGCAAACGGACTGCCGGTGGCGACCAGCGCCTCGCCGTCGGTCCAGCTCAGGATATTCTGCGGCGTGGCTTCCACCCGTGACGTTGGGTTGGAGAGCGGCATCACGATTGGCCGCGGGCAATGCTTGTGCATCTCGCGGATAATCTCTTCCGTGAACAGCCCCGGCTGACCGGAAACGCCGATCAGGATGTTCGGTTTCACGTTGCGCACCACGTCGAGCAGGGAGAGCACATCGTTAGTGGTATCCCAGCCCTGCAGATGTTCGCGCTTCTGCACCAGCTTGTTCTGGAACGGCAGCAGATTAGGCATGCCGTCGGTTAACAGGCCAAAGCGGTCAACCATGAACACACGCTGGCGGGCCTCTTCTTCACTGAGTCCTTCGCGGACGATCTGGGCGATAATTTGCTCGGCGATGCCGCAGCCGGCGGAGCCCGCCCCGAGGAAGACAATTTTCTGTTCGCTCAGCTGGCTGCCGGCGCCGCGACTGGCGGCGATCAGCGTCCCGACGGTCACCGCCGCGGTACCCTGGATATCGTCGTTAAAGGAGCAGATCTCATTGCGGTAGCGGTTGAGCAGCGGCATAGCGTTCTTCTGCGCAAAGTCTTCAAACTGCAGCAGCACGTCCGGCCAGCGGGCCTTAATCGCCTGGATCACGTCGTCAACGAACTGGTAGTACTCGTCATCGGTAATACGCGGGTGGCGCCAGCCCATATACAGCGGATCGTCCAGCAACTGCTGGTTGTTTGTTCCGACGTCCAGCACGATGGGCAGGGTGTAAGCCGGGCTGATGCCGCCGCAAGTGGTGTACAGCGACAGTTTGCCGATCGGGATCCCCATCCCGCCGATGCCCTGGTCGCCGAGGCCGAGGATACGCTCGCCATCGGTCACCACAATCACTTTGACGTTATGGTTCGGTACGTTCTGCAGAATGTCGTCAAGATTATGGCGATTCTGGTAGGAGATAAAGACGCCGCGGGCGCGACGGTAAATCTCGGAGAAACGTTCGCAGGCGGCGCCTACCGTCGGGGTATAGATAACCGGCATCATCTCTTCGAGATGGTTGCCAATCAGGCGATAGAAAAGGGTCTCGTTGGTGTCCTGGATGTTACGCAGGTAAATGTGTTTGTCGATTTCTGTTTTGAATCCCTGATACTGGATCCACGCGCGTTCCGCTTGCTCTTCAATGGTTTCAACCACTTCCGGCAGCAGGCCAAGAAGGTTGAAACTGCTGCGCTCTTCCATACTGAAGGCGCTGCCCTTGTTGAGCAGGGGGAATTCAAGCAGAACGGGACCCGCGTAGGGGATGTACAGGGAACGGTTTTTCTTATGGGTAAATTGCATCGCACTAACTCCTTGATCGTGTCCACAGTCCCGGCGCGGCGATAAGCGAAGGGCGGGTGGAAAAGCAGCGGGCAGAGTATAGAGCAGAAGGTCTTCAAGCGGGTAAACAAGCCGTCAATTGCCATAAAAAAACACCATCCTGGCAACAGGACGGTGTTGTTTATCATCACTCAGGCTGAAAATTAACCACCGCGGCGTTTGCGGCCGGTAGCATGGATATGGTTGAGGGTGGTTGCTTCATCGCCTTCCAGCACCACTTTTTTCTGCTGGGAAAGCTTGTAGTTCAGACCGAGAAGATGACGTGCCTGATGGTTCGATTTCATTCTGACTCCTTTATCCTGTTCTGGTTTCAAGGGCAAACCCGGTGGTGACCGGATGAAATGTAACCCAAAGTTGGCCGCACGTTTTTTATGCGGCCACAGGTAGGGTGGTCCATTTTCAGGGCAATAGCAACCTCAGTGCGCCAGATTAAGAACAGTCTCCCTCGCGCAGCGCCGGCGTTACCACTTCATCTCGCCGGTATTAACTTTGGCGCTGAGCTCCAGCGAGCTGGTTTCCGCCAGCCCTGGCCACTGTGTCTCCATTGCCTTGATCACCCCGGCGGAGTCCTTATGTGTCTTCAGCGCTTGCTCAAACTGCTGGAGGTAGGTTTTGGTAAAGCGCACCGCGCTGTCACCCTCCGGCGGCGTGCCGAGGTAATGTCCCGGGATCACCAGCTGCGGGTGCAGAGCAATCATCTGGTCCAGCGTAGTGCGCCACTGCTGTCGACTGGCCGGCGTCTGGGTGTCGGCGGTCCAGAGATGCATGCCCCAGGCCACGCCGGTGCCGCCGAGGATCGTTTTGTTCGCCCGGATCCAAACGAACGCCGCGTAGTCATGGGGCTGCATAATCGTCACTTTTTCGCCATCGATGGTAAAGCTGTTGGCTTTCAGCGCCTGCGGGACGTATACCTGCGTCGGCGCACCGTCTTTCATCTGTGGTCCCCAGTACGCCAGCTTTGCCGCTTTGGTGGCTGCAATATGTTTAACCACTTCCGGCGTGGCGACCACTTCCGCCTGCGGGAAGGCTTTCACCAGCGGCTCAAGGCCAAAATAGAAGTCAGGATCGCCGGAGGTGATCACAATCCGCGACAGCGGTTTGCCGTTTTTCTTGATCATGTCTACCAGCTTTTCGCCGTCTTTGACGCTGAACTGGGCGTCAAACAGCACCGCTTCATGCGGGCCGGAAACGAGGGTGGAGTTGACGGCAAAAAGACCTTTCTCCTGAGGGTTGTAAGTCTGCAGCGTCAGCGGCGCCGCGAAGACCGCGCCGCTGAACAGGGCGGTGGCAATAGCAAGAGCAGATAATTTCATGATTCATTCTCAATGACAGGGGAATGCGTAGCATTGTACGGATTTCGCCATTTGATAGAATTCCTGAAATAAGAGATGCTGAGTTTCATAAATCGTGCAGATAAAGGGGGCGTGATGGACAGGGTAATTGCGGCGCAGGTGTATCTGCGAATTTGCGAGCTGGGAAGCCTCAGCGCCGCGGCGCGCGCGCTGGGGATGTCGCGCCCGATGGTCAGCCGCTATCTGGAACAGATGGAGAGCTGGGCCGGCGCCCGGCTGATCCATCGCTCAACCCGGCGGCTGACGCTGACCCCGGCCGGGGAGAAGGTATTGCTCAAGACCCGCGGCCTGACGCGGATCGCCGATGAAATCGCCGGCGAACGCCAGCGTGCCGACCCCAGCGGCACGCTGCGGGTGGCGTGCGCGCATTTTACCGCGATGCAGCTGATCTCCCCGCTGCTGCCGGATTTTCTTGCCCGTTATCCGCTGTTGCGTCTGGAGCTGGATATCAATAACCATCCGGTCAGCCTGATCGGCGAGCGCATCGACGTGGCTATTCGCATTACCGATAATCCGGAGGCGGGGGCTATCGCTCGCCGCCTCGGCGTGTGCCGGTCGCTACTCTGCGCTGCGCCGCGCTGGCTCCGCCAGCATGGTCCGCTGACGACCCTTGACGATCTGCAACAGCATAACTGCCTGTTATACAGTCATTTTGCCGGCCAGCGCTGGCAATTCAGCGATGCACAGGGTCAGGAGGCGTCGGTGGCAGTGAACGGTAATCTGAGCGCCGGGATCTCTTCCTTACTGCTGGAGGCGGCGGTCGCGGGGTGCGGCATCGCGATGCTCCCCGAACTGGAGGCGCGGAGCGCGATTGCCAGCGGCGCGCTGGAGGTGGTGCTTCCTGACTGGACGCCGAAGGCGCTGAGCGTTTACGGCATCTATCTTTCCCGCGACTATCAGCCCGATGGGCTGCCGCTGTTTCTGGATGAGCTGCAGCGACGGCTGGGGGAGACGCTCGCCGATGCCTGAGCAACGGCGCCGCCTTCAGCGGCAGCGCCGGCGGGCGGTTGCCCTGCCGGAAAGCCAAGGATCAACCTTACTCATTGCCCCACTGATTAAGGAAGTTGGCGATATCGTCAATACGGCGTTCGTCAATGGCCGCCTCGCGGGCCATCTCCTGCTGCGCTTCTTCATCGATCTCTTCGTTGTTGGTTAATCGCGCAATCAGCAGCTGAAAATAGCGCGCCAGCGCATCGCGTTCCTCATCCTTAACCGGGGCAGCCGCTTCGGTCTCGTATTCGTCCACGATGTCATAAAATTTCAGGGGAATGTCGTTACTCATCTGTCGTCCTCAGGATTGGCGTCAGGGCCGGGGTTAGCGCACAGCGGCGGGCGAGTATCATAGCACGCAGCCGGTCGGCTGCAGGAGAGGAAAAATCGCTGCGGCGGCGAGGCGAGAGGGCAGATATCGCTCCCCGGGGGACGGAGGGTAAAACCGGCGCGCGATGCCGCACGCCGGTCTGCCAGGAGGCTTAGACTACCCCGTCTCCACCGTCAGAGCACCACACCTGGCCGGAGGTATATGAGCAGGCATCGGATGCCAGGGTGACGTACAGCGGGGCGATCTCGACCGGCTGCCCCGGGCGCCCCATCGGCGTGTCTTTCCCGAACTGTTTCACTTTCTCGTCCGGCTGACCGCCGCTGGACTGCAGCACCGTCCAGTAAGGGCCGGGGGCTACGGCGTTAACGCGAATGCCGCGTTTTGCCACCTGTTTGGCCAGCGATTTGGTGAAGATCGCCAGGCAGGCTTTGGTCTGGGCGTAATCGAGGAGGATCGGACTGGGTTTATAGGCCTGCACCGAGGTGGTGTTGATGATCGCGCTCCCGGCCTGGAGATGGGGCAGCGCGGCGCGGGTGATCCAGAACGGCGCGTAGACATTGGTCTTAAAGGTGGCGTCAAAGTCTTCAGTGGTCAGCTCCTCAAGGGTCTCACAATATTGCTGACGTCCGGCGTTATTGACCAGGATGCTCAGGCCACCCAGCTGTTGCACCGCGTCGGCCACCAGCGACTGACAGAAGGACTCGGAGCGAATATCCCCCGGCAGGGCCACCGCGGTGCGGCCTTCGGCTTTGATCAGAGCGATGACTTCATCGGCGTCCTCTTGCTCCTCCGGCAGATAGCTTATGGCGACATCGGCCCCTTCGCGGGCAAAGGCGATCGCCACCGCGCGGCCAATGCCGGAGTCGCCGCCGGTAATTAGCGCTTTCTTACCGGCCAGCCGCCCGGTGCCGGTGTAGCTGGTTTCCCCATGGTCCGGTGACGGCTCCATTTCCGCATCCAGACCCGGCGGGTTCTGTTCTTGCTCCGGGAACTCCGGACGTGGAGCCGTCTCTTCTGGCAACATGGAGGTGGGTAGTTTCTTCATGGGCGGTTTTTCATCTTGCATAGTCATCTCCTTCAGACAGAACGGGCCAGCTGTAAGGATAGGTCAGGTTCCCCCATCGCCAGACCCCGGATGACTCACCCAGGGCCAGTGAATGGCCGCGAAAAGACGCATTGTTATTCCTTAACCGACTGATCCCCGGCGTATTTAAGCAAATAGCGCTGCGTTATCATTGCCGGGGTTAAATTAGGATTATTCCATCATGACTTAATGCGGGCTGGCTATTTTATTTGCTGCGCGGCGGAGATTTTTTAAAGGCAGAGAGGGAGACAAAGTGAAAAGGGGAATAATAGGGTAATCCGCTACGCATGGATAATAATGGTATACCTCTTTGGTGTTAATTTTTGGAAGGGTGGCAGCCCGGGATTAGTAGAAACATTTATTCATCAGATTATTTTCATTAGTTTACAAACGTGAACCAATGTCCACAGTACAGTTCACAAGGTACATATAACCCAAAGCGAATAAGGGAGTTGCGTAAAAATTAATTTTTATTGCCGCTTCGCTGTGGTTAATTTATTTTGTCGATGCGCTGGGTGATGGCCAAAATTAATTTGACTCCTGCGGGTATTCCTCTAGTGTTAGATATCGAGGGCGATGATTTGTAACAGGGTCATTTTCCATTTACCAACCGATATTGATCAAACCAAAGGTGAAAATTATGGCAGAGCATAGAGGCGGTTCAGGTAATTTTGCAGAAGATCGTGAAAAAGCATCCGAAGCCGGGCGTAAAGGTGGGCAGCACAGCGGCGGGAACTTCAAAAATGATCCTGAGCGTGCATCCGAAGCCGGTAAAAAGGGTGGTAAGAACAGCCATGGCGGCGGCCGTAAATCCGGCGACAGCTGATGACTGATGACCCGTGACGCCGTTATGACGGTGTCGGGAAAGAAACCTGTGGGCCTGTGGGTCCGCAGGTTTCTGTTTATTTGCAAACGCTTCCCTCAGCTATTGTCTATTCTCCGCGACGGGAAAAGAGGTGCAGAATAATTTAATTACAGCCATCTTAACAATTAAATACTGATTACCGCAACGGCATTGTGCCGGCGAAGCGCTAAGAGTGAGTAAATAACGGTTCGGAGCAATCCGTAACAGTACTGCTTTTTATCGCTGTGCATAAGTAAGCTATTTTAAGCCTGGTGTCAATCGTCGGACGCCAGGGGCGGGTAGCAACACATCCGCTTGCTAAATATTGTTCAGATCTAAGGTAATAAAATGAAACTGACGCCGGTATTTATTAAGCGCTGTCATCTTGTGGCCGCCGTTATGTGGGTGGGCCTGGCGATACCCTCGTTAATCTGGTGGAAAGACAGCGTCCTGTGGGTCATTCTCATCAGTATTTATGCCAATATTGTTGGACATTTATCCGGATATAGCGCAGCGCGAGCTGACCAGGCGGCGGAAGAGAATGAAGATTCCCCGTCAAAATAAATAATTAACGATCAGAGGTGTATATGACGGATAGTGAAAATTACCACAACTGGCTTCGCGATGCCCATGCCATGGAAAAACAGGCCGAGTCACTGCTTATGGCCACCATCAGACGCCTCGATAATGAACCGCAACTGCGAACCCGCCTTGAACAACATCTTTATGAAACTCGTCGGCAACTGTCCGCTCTGCAGGACCTTATCGCCCGCAACCATATTTCCCGCTCGGCGCTGAAGGATGCGATGAGCCGGGTCGCAGCCCTGGGCCAGACTATCGGCATCATGCTACCCGGCGATGAGCTCATTAAACTCATTATCACCGCCTACGTTTTTGCCCATTTTGAGGTCGCCTGCTATACCGCTTTATTAACGGCGGCGAAGCGCGTGGGGGACCATAGCGCGATGCCGACTCTGGAAGGGATCCTTGCCGAAGAGAGAGGGATGGCTGACTGGCTGCTGCATCATCTGCCGGCGCTGACCGGACAATATCTGATGCATAACTCTCTGCCCGGCGTTGAGTCCGGACAATAAGCCGCCGGAGTCAATCATGGTTAAGCGCCACACCATCGCGATCCTCGCCACAGACAAAGCGGTTCCGCTGAAATTAACCGCCAGGCAGCAGGCGCTGGTGGACGCGGTGGCGAACAGGGTGCCACCTGCAGAGCACGACCCCGTATCGCCAGTCGACAAAACGCGCACGAAAACCAGCAGGGCGCGCTGAGGACGCTGACAGTGGCGGGCAGAACGCAAGGTGATAGTGATGCAACAGGAAGAGTGGTTTCACAGAGCGGTCATCTATCAGGTTGACAGTGCTCTGTTTTACGACGCCAACGGCGATGGGTTTGGCGATCTTGCCGGTATACGCCAAAAGCTGCACTACATTCGTAGCCTGGGGGCGACGGTGCTCTGGCTGACCCCTTTCTATCTTACCCCACTGCAGGATGATGGCTATGATATCAGCGACCATTTGCAGCCCGATCCCCGTTTCGGGACCATCGCCGACGTGATTGAGCTGATTGCCCGCGCCCGGGAGCTGGGGCTGCGGGTGATTGTTGAGCTGGTTATCCAGCATACTTCTGCCCAGCACCCGTGGTTTCAGGCGGCGCGACGCGATCCCCGGTCGCCGTGGCGGCCATACTATCTTTGGGCCGATCGGCCCCCGGAGAACGACGATCCTCCCATGTTTCCCGGCGTCGAGGAGAGCGTCTGGAGCTGGGACGACCAGGCCGGACAATACTATCGACATATGTTTTATCGCCATGAGCCCGACCTGAATCTCGCTCATCCGCCGGTGATCGCTGAAATTGAAAACATCATCACCTTCTGGCTGCAGGCCGGGGTGTCAGGATTTCGCCTCGATGCGGCGTCACATCTGGTGAAGCAGGCCGGGAAGGGCGACGAGGCGCGGGGCTACCCGCTGTTGACGCATCTCCGGCAGGTCGTGCAGCGCCTCAATCCCGACGCGATACTGTTGGGTGAAGTGGACGTGGAAGTGGAAGATTATCGCCATTATTTCGGCCGCGGCGATCGGCTGCAGATGGTGCTCAATTTTTGGCTTAATAAATATCTCTATGTCAGCCTGGCGCAGCAGCGCGCCACCCCGGTAGTGAAGGCGTTGCAGGCAATGGTGGCCCCGCCGGACGGATGCTGCTTCGTCAACTGGCTGCGTAACCATGATGAACTGGACCTTGAGGGGATTGGCGAACGCAACAAACGCCAGGTTATCCGCACCTTTGCCCCTGATAAATCGATGTCCGTTTACCAGCGCGGCGTGCGCCGGCGGCTGGCGCCGATGCTGGATGGCGATACCCGACGCATCGCGCTGGCTCATGCCATCCTGCTCGGGCTGCCTGGCGTGCCGGTGATGCGCTATGGCGACGAGATTGGTATGGGCGACGATCTGCGCTTACCGGAGCGCTACGCGGTCCGAACGCCGATGCAGTGGTCGGGCGCGCCCAACGGCGGCTTTTCCCGGGCGGCGCCGGATGATTTGCCGGTGAAACCGGTGGCCAGTGGACGGTTTCGCTACCAGCGGATCAATGTCGAAGCGGCGTTGCGCCACCCCCGGTCGCTACTGCATCGGGTACGCAATATGGTGCTGGCGCGCACGGAATATACTGAACCGGGATCCATCCCTTTTACCCTTATTACGGTGAAGCCAGCCGCGGTGCTGGGCTTGTGCTATCGCAGCGAATCGCGGGAGGTGCTGATGCTGGCGAACTGCAGCCAGCAGGCGGTGGAGGTCCAGCTCCCGCCGCTGGCCGAGGGTTACTGGAGCCCGATCCTGGAAGATAAGTTCTACCAGGACGGGCTATACGGCGGAGAAAAGGCGCGGCTGGCGCTCTCCGGCTATGGTTACCGCTGGTTCAGCCGCAGCCTGCTTTAGCGCCGTCTTCCTGGTCGGCGGAACAATGCCCGCAGGGCCATCGTCGCCACCGCCACACCGACGCCGGCAGCCACTTTACCCGGAAGATCGGCGCTGATGGTCACCGCTTTACGCCGCGCGCCATCGTTAAAGGGGCCGTGTCCGGGATGATTGCCGCGCACTGGCGTGAACAGGTCGTCCTGATGTTCTGCCGGCTTCGGCTGGCCGGTAAACTGTTCCTCCCACGCTTTTTTCACCATCAGCCGATCAAGCAGACGGGGGAAGAAGATCTGGCCGAGGATCGACTGGATGGTGCTTTTCCCCACCCACAGCTCGTTCACCGGCCGCTGGATCACGCTGTAGATGGCCTCAGCGGCGACCTCCGGCTGATAGACCGGCGGTACCGGCTGCATGGCCTGCTCCATTTTGTTGCGCGCCCAGCCAAACTGAGCAGTGTTCATCCCCGGCAGCTGGACCATGGTCAACTGGATGTGGTTTTCCTCATGCATTAGCTCGGTGCGCACGGCATCGGTGAAGCCGCGGATCGCCGCTTTCGCGCCGCAATAGGCCGACTGCAGGGGGATCGAGCGCCAGGCCAGCGCCGATCCAGCCTGAATAATCACCCCCCGATCCCGGGGCGTCATGACCTCGAGCGCCGCGCGGGTGCCGTTGACATAGCCGAGATAGGTCACCTCCGTCACCCGGCGAAATTCGTCGTCGCTCATCTGCCGAAAGGGCGCCAGCACGGTGGTCATGGCGTTATTGATCCAGACGTCTATGGCGCCGAGGGTGGCTTCCACCTCGGCGGCGGCGCGCTGCACGGCCCCGGCATCGGCGACATCGGCGCTAATCGCCAGCGTTTTGACGCCGAAACGTTCACAAGCCTGCTGCGTCTCCTGCAGACCCGTTTCATCGCGGGCGATCAGCGCCACGTGATACCCTGCGCGGGCGAAACGCAGCGCGGTGGCTTTTCCTGCCCCGGCGGTTCCGCCGGTAATAACCATCACGGACATAGTGACCTCATTAATTGTTTCGCTATCGTAAATTTAAGCTGCACGGATCTAATCATTATTAAGCATAAATAACGACGGTGAGGTGGGAAATATCCTGGAATAAGCGCAGTGTGAATCAGGCGACATATCCTGATGACTCTGGCCTGTTTCTGCATAAGCAGACGTTAAGGTTCTATAATCTGTAAGATACTTGACAACCCGCGAGGAGGAAAAATGTTGACAGTAAACACGCGTAGCGTTGAAAAAGAAGAGGACGACGCCACCCGCGCCCCGGAATCGGGGGATAAACAACCGGAGCGCGATAAATAGCTAAGCCGGTGTTATTCCTGTTCCGGAATAATGGATATCTGGCCGTTACGTTCGAGAATAGCGAATTTTATCGCTTTCAGTTCATAAATCCCATGGTGCTGCCTGGCCGCCAGCAGAATATCATCGACAGAAATATTGACGAGCTTCATTTTCTCATCGATGACAGCACCATTTTCCACTACGATAACCGGCGTGCCATCCAGAAAATTTTCCGCCTGGGCAAATTTTTTCTTAATATAGCCGAATAAAATATCAATACTGACCAGGGTGACGATAGTCAGCATCGAACCGGTAACGGAATAGTCTGTGCTGAGCATCGCCTGCTGGGTCGCTTCACTGATAATCAGCAGCAGTATCAGGTCAAAATTGGTTAACTGCATCAGGGTTCGTCTACCGGCAATCTTGAAAATAATCAGCAGGATCAGATAGATTGCTGCGGCTCTGAGGACCATTTCCATCGCGACTCCTACGGATAGACAAACTGTTGCCAGCTGACGGCAGGGCGATCGTTGACTGCCGCCTGCAGGGAAATATTGCCTATCGTTTTGGGGGTAATAGATAACCATACCGATTGCGGCGAGCGGCTGGTTGTCCGCTGATACACCAGATGTAATTTCCCGTCGGCACTGTACATCTTATCCGGCTGCGGGCGGATATCGCCAACCTGGTAACGGGTTAATAACGTGGCGGCGAAACTGATCGTCGTATCATTTTCCTGCGTGGGTTTGATTTGAATATTCAGTTCGGTTTCACTCATCAGTCTGGCATAACGCTGGTAATCGACGCGTAATTCACCTTCAGGGCTTTCCCGGTGCGCCTCACTGAAATATCCGGAGGACCACAGGCCGCTTAATGCGGTAAGAATGATGAGGCTGAGAACAATTATCCCATAGCGCCTGAAGCGATATTCAAAGCGGAGGGCCTGTTCATTCTCGTCGACGATGTGACAAGGTTGTTGATTCTCAGTCATTATTATTTCCCCGCGTTTCGTTTCGCCATCAGCGTAACGATAAGGACATTCTTATATTAGACGATATCAGAACAATTGACTTTGTAAAAATGGCCAGCCTCAGCCAGGCTTTAATCTGTTCATCAGCAAAAACAAGGAGGCATGATGAAAAAATTAGCCTTGGCCATGGCCTGTTTGTTTGCCGCCGCGGTCGCGCAGGCGGACGATAAAGGCGGTTTTAGCCAGGATGCCGCGCCGCCGCCGCCGCACAAACTCGATGACGGCTATCGCGGCGTCGAGGAGGGGCGGATCATGACCGTTGAGCAGGCGAAAACCATGCACGACGGCGCCACGGTTTCCCTGCGCGGCAATCTGCTCACCCGACAGGGGGATGACCGTTATCAGTTTCGCGATAAAAGCGGCACCATCACCGCCATTATTCCGGTTGCCGCGTTTAATGAACAGCACGTAGAGCCTGACGATCTGGTCAGTATTAACGGCAGCCTTGATCGCAAAATGACGCCGCCGGTAGTACGTATCGATCGCCTGCTCAAACAGTCGCCTAAGTAAGGGGAGCTTACCGGTATGAGCACAACATCCCACCCGCATGACGAGGAGCGCGGGAAACACCCTGCGCGCGAGGCGCCTGACGAACATGGCGAAGTGCCGCGTAAACGGGACGACAGCGAGGATGACAAAACCGATCCTTACCATCCTCACGATGGCCGTTAGCGTCATCCGCAACGGGAACCTTTTGGGAACGCTGATGCGGCGGGCCGCAGAATAGAAGCAGGTTCAGCATCAGGCACTATACTTTTTGTTCGACATCATCACAGGAGGAGTCATATGGCGATTCATAAGAAAGGGCTGGCGCACTGGGAAGGCGATCTCAAGCATGGCAAAGGCACCGTGTCGACGGAGAGCGGGGCGCTGAGCCAGCAGCCCTACGGCTTTAATACCCGTTTTGAAGGGGTGAAAGGCACCAACCCCGAAGAGCTGATCGGCGCCGCACATGCCGCCTGCTTCTCGATGGCCCTATCGTTGATGCTCAGCGAAGAGGGCTATACCGCGACGTCCATCGACACCACCGCAGTGGTCACCCTTAATAAAACCGACGGTGGGTTTGCAATAACCGACATCGCGTTGCAAAGCCAGATTGTCCTGCCCGGCGTTGCGCCGGCGGCGTTCGATAAGATCATCCAGAAAGCGAAGGCCGGCTGCCCGGTATCACAGGTGCTGAAAGCCAATATCACCCTTGACTACCAGCTAAATCCATAAGCTGTTGTGCCCGCACTCTGCGGGCACCGTTCCCGCGATCTCTCTCCCTGTCACTGCCCACGTTGCGCAATAGTGGTATCTTTGGTCCTTTGGTAAACGTAAGGGACTCCAGAATGATCGGCATTCGCGGAATGATCGAGGCGCAGGTGCTCGGCCTGACCGGCATGGCGCTAAAAGAGATTGATTTTGAACAGCCCAAAGGGGAGCCGGGGCTTTTTGGTCCGCAATCAGCCATCTGGCAGGTGCATGGCGATTTTACCTCAATGCTGTGCGGCGGCATTAGCGCGCTGTTGCTGCAGATGCTGCACCCCCTGGCGCTGGCCGGCGTCTGGGACCACTCCCGTTTCCGCGAGGATATCTTTGGCCGCCTGCGTCGCACCAGTCAGTTTATCTCCGCTACCACCTTCGCCGCCACCCCCGACGCCGAGCGGTTGATCGCCAAAGTGCAGGGGATCCATCAGCGGATCGCCGGGGTGGACAAGGACGGCACGCCGTATCAGGCAAGCGACCCGGCGCTGTTGACCTGGGTGCATGTCGCTGAGTGCAGCCGCTTTATGGCCTCCCACCTGCGCTACAAGCGGACGGTGGTCAGCGTCCAGCGCCAGGAGGACTATTTTCGCGAGTCGGCGGAGATCGCTCGTCGGCTGGGAGCCAAAGATATTCCCCAGACGCCGAATGAGGTCGCGGACTATCTTGAGGCGATGCGGCCGCAGCTGCGCTGTGACGAACGTACCCGGGAGGTAGCCGAGGTGCTGCTCACCACCCGTCTGCCGGGTCGCCTGAGTCAGCCGGTTGGCCAGGTGATGATGCGGGCCGGGATCGATCTTCTGCCGCCATGGGCGCAGGAGATGCTGGGACTGTCGCTGACGCCGCTGCAGCGGCGCACGACGCGTCTGATGGTACTGGCCATCGCCCGCGTGCTGCGCGCCTCGGTACGTAACGGCGCCTGGCATTGCGCCATGCGCCGGATGGCGGAGGCGTGATTCAGCCCGCCTTGCCCAGGTGCCGGGCAATCAGCGCCTCCAGGCTACCGTCCGCCCGCCATTCGTCCAACGCGTCATTCACCGCGCTAAAGCGGACCACATCATCCCGGGCGACGCAGATGGCCTGCTGGATCTCGGTAAAATTATCCGCTAAGACCCGCACCCCCGGATGGCGGCGCGCTGTCGCCTCCAGCGGCTGACGGATGCCAGCGACCATATCCCCTTCACCGGCGAGGAAGGCGTCGATGGCCTCCTGCGAGGAGGGGAGACGATTCAGGCTGGCGTGCTGCAGATGGCGGGTGAGCCACAGATCGTAGGCGGCGTTTTGCCCGACGTTAATCGTGGTTGCCGGGCGATCCATATCGGCCACGCTCTGGCAGGGCGAACCGGCTCTCACCAGCGCGGTCCCCTGAATGGTGATATAGGGAGAAGTAAAGCGCAGGGTCGCCTCCCTCGCCGGGTCGATGGCCAGAAAGGCGATATCCCAGCGTTCGCCGCCGGCGTCGGCCACCACTTTACCGGCGGCAGGATAGGTGACGAACTCGGCGACGACGCCCCAGCGCTGCGCCAGTCGATGGCTGAGCTCGGGGGTAATGCCTGTCGGCTCGCCGTTTTCTCCAGGATGGGCCAGTACCGCATTGCCCAGATTAATGGCAAAACGCAGCCGGGATGGTGTGATTGCTGACATCGCTGACTCCTGTGGTGGCTAAGAGAAGGTGGCCCGACCTGTTGGTCGCCAGTGAAAAGATAGTCCATCCGCGCGCGGTTGTACCTCCGGGGCCACACTTTCAGAATACAGTAATTAACGACCGCAGCGATTTCGTTAAACAGCAAGGCAATGGCTTTTATATTGTTAAGCATAAACTCAGCTTGTCAGTTTATTCTTCCCGCTCACTGAGGGAGAGAAATAATGGCACAACATAATTTTGAAAATGATAATAAATATCATCAGCGTTCTGAGCAGGCGCGAAGGAGTACCCTGGTTAGCGTGGTGGTCAATATTTTTCTCTCCGCGTTGCAGATTGCGGTGGGAATATATTCTGGTTCCCAGGGGTTAATTGCCGATGGCATGCACTCTTTTTCCGATCTGCTCGCCGATGGCGTCGTGCTGGTGGCGAATAAAAAGAGTCGCCGACCGTCTGACCACGATCACCATTATGGCCACTGGCGTTATGAGAACGGCGCCTCTCTGGTCCTCGGCGCGATTCTGGTGCTGGTCGGGGTCGGTATGCTGTGGTCTGCCGCGGGTCATCTCGCGCAACCGCAGACGATTCCGCCGGTGCACAGCGTGGCGCTGTGGATGGCGCTGACGGCGCTGGTGGTCAAAGAGGGGCTGTTTCGCTATATGCTGGCGGCCGCCAGGCGGCTGAACTCCTCGCTGCTCATCGCCAACGCCTGGCATGCCCGCTCCGACGCCGCGTCATCACTGGTGGTGGCGCTGGGGATTATCGGTAATCTGGCCGGGTTCGCCTGGTTCGACCCGCTCGCCGCGCTGGCGGTAGGGCTGGTGATTACGCGGATGGGCTATCGTTTCGCCGCCACCGCGCTGCACGATTTAATGGACCGCGCTGTCGATGAAGAGACGCAGCGGGCAATCGCCGGCACGCTGCGGGCCACGCCGGGCGTGGCGGGTCTGCACGATTTGAAAACCCGTAAGGCGGGGGATCTGGTGCTGGTGGATGTCCATCTCGAGGTAGCCGGAGAGCTGTCGGTCGCTGAAGGGCATCAGATTGCCCGGCAGGCGCGGGAGCGGGTCATGGCGCAGCATCCGGTGCTTAATGTGATGGTGCATCTCGATCCCTGCGCGGCGGTTGCCAGTTCGCCGGAGGAGGCAAACTGCCTGACGTCATAAGCGGAAAATAGACTGGCTCAGCGGTTATTTTATCCCTGAGCCATTATTCCTCGCGCCTTCCGCCCGCGCATTGATTGCCTGAACGATAAATAAGGCTCATACTGAGCCGGCCATTACCATCGCTAAATAATGGCGCAGATCTGCCCGTTGCAGTTAACGATAAAATAAACCAATCGGTTCATAGATAATCTCTATTCTTTATTTCGAGATAATGACCAGAGCGGTAATTCAGGAAGTCAGACAATGATCATTCGGCCAGAACAACACTGGTTTCTTCGCCTATTTGACTGGCACGGCTCCGTGCTGTCAAAAATCATCTTTCGTCTGCTGCTTAATGTGCTGATGTCCATCATCGCCATTATCAGCTATCAATGGTACGCGCAGCTGGGGATCCACTTAACGGTGGCGCCGTTCAGTCTGCTGGGCATCGCGATAGCGATTTTCCTCGGCTTTCGCAACAGCGCCAGCTATAGCCGCTTCGTCGAGGCGCGCAATCTGTGGGGGACGGTGCTTATCGCCGAACGTACCCTGGTGCGCCAGCTGCGCAATATCCTGCCGGCGGAACACGATGCCCATCAGCGCATCGTCAGCTATCTGGTGGCCTTCAGCTGGAGCCTGAAGCACCAGCTGCGCAAAACCGATCCGACGGCTGACCTGCGGCGGCTGCTGCCCGAGGAGAGGGTGATGGAGATCCTCGCCAGTTCGATGCCCACCAACCGGATCCTGCTGCTGGCCGGTAACGAAATTGGCCAGCTGCGCGAGGCGGGCAAGCTGAGCGACATCACCTACGGGCTGATGGACAATAAGCTTGATGAGCTGGCGCACGTGCTGGGCGGCTGCGAAAGGCTGGCCACCACCCCGGTGCCGTTCGCCTATACCCTGATCCTGCAGCGCACCGTGTACCTGTTCTGCACGCTGCTGCCGTTCGCCCTGGTCGGGGATCTTCACTACATGACGCCGTTTGTCTCGGTCTTTATCTCCTACACCTTTTTATCCTGGGATTCGCTGGCGGAAGAGCTGGAGGATCCTTTCGGCACCGCCGCCAACGACCTGCCGCTGAACGCGATGTGCAACACCATTGAGCGCAATCTGCTCGACATGACCGGTCAACATCCGCTGCCGGAGACGCTGCGTCCGGACCGTTACTTCAACCTGACCTGAACCCCTGCGCGCCGGGCAGTTTCCGCTGCCCGGTCATCACTTTCCCGTCCCCGCGTGACCCGCCGCGCAGAGGGCGGCGATAAAGGCAAAATTTGCAAATAAGTTAAATTTAACACCCGATAGATAACATCAATTATACAGATTTGTGGCGTATGTTATTATTCGGTTAACAAACGCAGTACCTACGCTTTCCCATCGTACTATCCTTGAGAAACAGCATTCTTATCAGGTGACGCCGCGCACACCACGCCTCGTCGCCGGGGTCGTCGCACGCTTTTTTTCGGCCGGCGGCGGCCAGAACAGAGCAGCAGGAGTAAAAAGATGACCAATAAAAGACGCGCGGTTCCCGGTGTTCACCCCTATGACGGTCCGGCAGGCGGGTGGGGCGCGCTGAAGGCCACGGCCATTGCCGTGCGTACCCAGATGGATGCCTTCGAGGCGCCCGCCACGCTGCTGCGAACTAACCAGCCGGATGGGTTTGACTGCCCGGGCTGCGCCTGGCCGGATAAAGAGCATAAATCCACTTTTCAGTTTTGCGAAAATGGCGCCAAAGCCGTTACCTGGGAGGCGACCACCAAACGGGTGACGCCAGCGTTCCTCGCGGCTAACACCGTGACCTCCCTGCTGGCGAAAAGCGATTTTGAACTGGAGGGCTATGGCCGCTTAACCCATCCTTTGGTCTACGACCGCGCCAGCGATACCCTGCGACCGGTGGCGTGGGAGGCGGCCTTCGCCCGTATCGGCGAGATCCTTCGCGGCCTGCAGCCAGATGAAGTTGAATTCTACACCTCCGGACGGGCCTCCAATGAAGCGGCGTGGCTGTTTCAGCTGTTTGCCCGCGAGTACGGCACCAATAACTTTCCCGACTGCTCTAACATGTGCCATGAATCCACCAGCGTGGGCCTGCCGCAGTCGATCGGCATTGGCAAAGGCACCGTCTCCCTCGACGATTTTGACCAGACCGAGCTGGTGATCTCCATCGGCCATAATCCGGGCACCAACCATCCGCGGATGATGGGCACTCTGCATGAGCTTTCCCGCCGGGGTGTGCCGATTATCGTTTTTAACCCATTGCGTGAGCGGGCGCTGGAGCGTTTTGCCGACCCGCAGAACGTGATGGAGATGGCGACATATCGCTCGACGCCGATCGCGTCGACCTACTACCAGGTACGGGCCGGCGGCGACGCGGCGGCGCTGAAAGGGATCGCCAAAGCGCTGCTGCAGCTGGAGGAGGAGCAGGGCCAGGTGCTCGACCACGCGTTTATTGCGCAACATACCCAGGGGTTCGCCGCCTTCGCCGAGGATCTGCACGCCACCCGCTGGCAGGATATTGAGCAGGAGTCCGGTCTGACGCGCGAGTCGCTAACCCAGGTCGCCGTGGCCTACGCCAAATCCACGGCCACCATCGTCACCTACGGCATGGGCATCACCCAGCATAATAAAGGCACCTCCAACGTCCGGCTGATTGCCGACCTGCTGCTGATGCGCGGCAATATCGGCAAGCCAGGAGCCGGGATCTGCCCATTACGCGGCCATTCAAACGTGCAGGGAAACCGCACCGTCGGGATCAGCGAAAAACCCACTGCGGCCTTCCTCGACAGCCTGCAGCGGGTGATGGGGATCGTGCCGCCGCGGCATCATGGTCACGATGCGGTGAAGGCGCTGGAGGCCATGATCGCTGGCGACGCCAAAGCCCTGATCTGCCTCGGGGGCAACTTCGCCGTGGCGATGCCGGATCACGAACGCGCTTTCCCGGCGATGCGCAACCTTGAGCTCAGCGTTCACGTCGGCACCAAGCTCAACCGCTCGCACCTGCTGACGGCGAAAGAGACCTTTATTCTGCCGTGTCTGGGCCGCACCGAGCTTGACCTGCAGGCCAGCGGCCGACAGTCGATCACCGTCGAGGATTCGATGTCGATGGTACATGCCTCCTCAGGCAAGCTTAAGCCCGCCTCGCCGACGCTGCGCTCGGAGCCGGCGATTGTCGCCGGTCTGGCGAAGGCCACACTGCCGGCCAGCAAAGTCGACTGGCTGTATCTGGTGGAAGATTACGACCGCATTCGCGATCTGATCGAACAGACCATTCCGGGGTTCGAGGATTACAACCAGCGCATTCGTCACCCAGGGGGCTTTCGCATGCCGCTGCCGCCGACCGAGCGCATCTGGCCTACCGCCACCGGCAAAGCCATGTTCTCGGTTTTCAAAGGCGTGCATGAGAACGTGGTGGTGGAGGGCGAGGATGTGATGCGCTTAGTGACCCTGCGCAGCCACGACCAGTACAACACCACCATCTACGCTATGGATGACCGTTACCGCGGCGTTTTTGGCCGTCGCGACGTGCTGTTTATGAACGAGCAGGATATGGCCGCCCAGGGCCTGGAGCATGGCGATCGGGTGGATATCCACACCGCGCTGCCGGGCAGCGCATTGACGCTCAGAGATATCACCGTGGTGGCCTACGGCATCGCGCCCGGCACCGTCGGCGCCTATTATCCGGAAGCCAACGTGCTGGTGCCCTTGAACTATCTGGATGAAGAGAGCGGTACGCCCTCCTATAAGTCAGTTCCTGTCCGCCTGACGCTGCGCTCGAAAGAGATCCGCCCGCTGGCTGGCGTGCGTTAAAGAAGCAGGGCGTTGGGCGGCGTTGCGCCGTCCTGCGCCCCGTCGCCCCTCCTGTCCTCGCTTGAATTTATCGGTGATGAAACTAACATTCTGGTAACCTGTGCGCGGCCCCGGGGGTGAACGGCGGGGTTCAAACGGGAAAGAGAATGGATATTAAGCAACTCAAGTATTTGATCGCGCTCGATCAGACGCGCCATTTTGGCCAGGCGGCGGCAGCCTGCCATATTACCCAGCCGACCCTCTCCATGCGCATTCGTAATCTGGAAGAGGAGCTGAACCTGACCCTTATCCAGCGCGGGCAGCGCTTTGAAGGTTTTACCCCGGAGGGGGAGCGGATCCTCGCCTGGGCGCGAGCGGTGCTTGCCGCCCATGACGGCCTGGCGGCGGAGGCGGCCATCTGTCGCGGGCAGATGGTCGGCCAGCTGCGGGTTGGTATGGTGCCACTGGCGAGCCTCAACCCGATGCAGCTGATTAAACCCCTCGCGGAGAAGTACCCGGCGCTGCAGTTCAGCCTGCTGTCAATGACCTCGGAGCAGATTATCGATGGCGTTAGCCGCAACCAGCTGGACCTGGGGATCTGTTACCTGCAGCATCTGGATGAACGCCTGTTTAAGATCGCCCGGCTGCCGCAAACCCGGATGGGACTGCTGCACGATAAACGCCATTTCGACTTCAGCGCCGGGACGCCGGGCTGGGATACGCTGGCGGCGCTGCCCCTTGGCTTTCTGACCAAGGGAATGTACTACCGGGAATCCATTGAAATCAGCTTTAAGGCCAAAGGGCTAACCCCGACGTCTGTCTTTGAAAGCGATTCAACGTTTCAGATTATCCAGGCGGTGCAGGCGGGGATCTGCTGCGCCATTATGCCGCTTAACAACGGCCTCGAAGCGCTAAGCGATAATCTTGAGATCCTGCCCATCGCCGAAAGCCAGGTCGATTCGCAGCTGGCGCTGATTATGCGCCAGCAGGAGCCGGTCTCGTCCCTGGCGGAAAAATGCTTCGCCGAGGCGCAGGGGATTTTTGGCTGAGGCCAGCCTCAGATATTCTCCAGTCGAATGCCCCGGGTTCTCGGGCCGAAGATCCCCACCGACAGCATCACCATCAGCATACTGACGACGATAAAGCTAATCACCCCCGGCGTGCCGGCATATTGCAGAATAATGCCGATCAGGATGCTGGTCACCGCGGTCGAGAGACGACTGAACGAGTAGCAGAAGCCGACGGCGCGGGCGCGAATATGGGTCGGGAAGACCTCGGCCTGGTAGGCGTGGTAGCTGATGGTCAGCCAGGCGTTGGACCAGGTGATCATAAACCCGCAGATCACCAGCAGGATAGGATTGTTTTGCAGCGCAAACAGGGTGCCGAAGATGACGGTCATCAGCGCGGAGAGTACGATCTGCCACTTGTTCTCAAAGCGATGCACGAAGCGGGTGCAGAACAGGCAGCCCAGCGGATAGGCGAGAGTGATAAAGAAGGCGTACAGCAGACTGTGGGTGATACTGGCCCCCTGACCGGAGAGCAGCGCCGGCAGCCAGTTGCCAAAGCCGAAGAAACCGATCGCCTGGAAGAAATTCATCACCATCAGCATCAGGGTGCGCTGCCGATACTGCGGCGCCCAGATTTCGCCGAAGGTGCCGCGTTTGACGACGCTCTGTGCCGCCTGCGCATGCTTCGGCGACGGCGTCAGGCCGCAGCGGGCTTCCATGGCGCACATCACCGCATGCGCTTCATCATGCCGCCCTTTGGTTTCCAGCCAGCGGGCTGACTCCGGCAGCTTTTTGCGGATAAACCAGATCGCCAGCGAGAACAGCGCACCGAAGATGATCACCCAGCGCCAGCCGCTGAGGCCGAAGAGGGTGGTTGGCACCAATATCCAGGACATCAGCGCTACCGCCGGAACCGACAAGAACTGAATAAAGAAGGCAAAGGCGAAGGCTTTATTGCGCAGGTGGGTAGGTACCCATTCGCTGAGGTAGGTGTCAATGGTCACCAGCTCAATGCCGAGGCCGATTCCCACCAGAAAGCGGAAGAAGATCACCCCTTCCGCACTGCTCTGGGTCGCCATCAGCAGCGAGAAAAAGCCGTACCAGGCGAGCGCCACCATAAAGGTCAGGCGGCGCCCTAGCTTGTCCGCCAGCGGCGCCAGCAGACTCGCGCCGATAAACAGCCCCATAAAGGTGGCGGAGGCAAAGGCCGCCTGATCGGCGATGCCAAAGATCCCCGCCGCGCCGGTGTGGAAAATACCCTCCGCCAGCAGGCCCGCGCTGATGTACCCGGTCTGGAACAAATCGTAGAGCTCAAAGAAGCCGCCGAGGGAGAGTAGGGTGATAAACGACCATAACCCGAAGGAGGCGGGCAGCGCGTCAATGCGTCCGGTTAAGCTGGCGTGCGGTTGTCCTGGCGATGCATAGGGCGATTCGCCGAGAACCTGGGTGGTAGACATGGTGTTGTGTTCCTCAGGAAGAATGGTTTGCCTGCTAATGTTAAGTGATTGTTAATAGTTTTAAATTTTTAATCTTTAGCGTTAACGGCAATCTTTAGCGCAAGATCGCGCCATGCAGGGTAAAAGATGATATTCCTGCTGCTTTTCGCCGCACGCTAAGGGAAGAATTGAAGTAAATCACCGTGGGCGGCAATGTTCTCCGCCAGGCGATGTCGCGCTGCGCAGGGCCAGGCCCAGGGCCAGACAGAGTAAACGAATCCTCACTGGCGGCGTTTTCCCGCTTTACCCGCTATTGCGCCGGGCTATAATGTGCCCACTTTCATACAGGAGTCATGCGTTGGACAGTCATCCTTATTGTTATTCTCCGGCAAGTTAACGCGACTATTTTCGCTGCTTGCCGAACCGGCGGGCAGCAATCTTTGATTACCGGATTGCCTCCCTGAATGTAGTGATTCGCGACCGAACGCGAGAGGCATCGTTATGTTTCTGTTTCCCACCACCTTATTTCCTCCACCATCATCCGCCCGCTAATTGCCCGGCGCGGCTGAGCGCGACATCAATACATTTTTATTGCTTTCTGTTATCTGGA
The DNA here is from genome assembly GCF_049472055.1 of Klebsiella pneumoniae complex sp. WS1778. Classification (NCBI taxonomy): domain Bacteria; kingdom Pseudomonadati; phylum Pseudomonadota; class Gammaproteobacteria; order Enterobacterales; family Enterobacteriaceae; genus Klebsiella; species Klebsiella pneumoniae complex sp. WS1778. The sequence continues at coordinate 876,000 of NZ_JBKGTJ010000001.1, read as the reverse complement.
GGAAGGCGCGATGGTATTTCCTTATATGACACATTTACTCGCGGCAATGCTGCTGGGAGCGCTGATCGGCGCGGAAAGACAATGGCGGCAACGTATGGCCGGTTTGCGGACCAATGCGCTGGTGGCCACCGGCGCGGCGGTGTTTATTCTTAGCGCGATGTCGGCCTCGCCGGACAGCCCGGGGCGCATTGCGGCGCAGATCGTCTCCGGTATCGGCTTCCTGGGGGCGGGAGTGATTATGCGCGATGGCATGAACGTTCGCGGCCTCAATACCGCCGCTACCCTGTGGTGCTCGGCCGGTATCGGTGTCCTTTGCGGCCTGGGGCAGTTCTGGAACGCGACGGCGGCGACGCTGATTATTCTGTGCGCCAACATCCTGCTCCGCGAAGCGGCGCAGCGTATTCATGCCTTGCCGGGCGCCGGTGACGAAGAAAAACGCTATATCTTACGCGTCACCTGTTTGCGCGAGCATGAAAAGGCCGTGCGTCAGCTGCTGCTGAATATTGCTCAGCAGCAGAGGTTCACCCTGCAGGGATTACAGTCGGCGGCAGCAGACACGGCTGATCAGCTGGAGATTTGCGCGGAGCTGATTAGCCATAAGCAGCATCAGAAAACGCTGGCGCAGATTATGGCGCAGGTTGGCGTTCAGCAGAACGTCACCTCGGTACACTGGCGCGTCGGAGAAGCATAGAGACAGGCGGCGGGGCAGCGGAAACGGCCGCTGGCCGCGCGATTCGCCAACCCGTGGGAAAGCGGCTAGAATGGCCTCCTGCCGGAGGTTATAAGAATGTTAAATAATGGATGTGTGCCGTCGGAATCTGGCCAGACTATGACGACGGCTGATTTTCGCTTTACCCGCGTGATGGCCGAGCAGGCGGCGCGTGCCCGTCTGACGCTGGACAACGATCAGCTGTCGCTCATCGCTCGCCTGGACGCCCTGGGCCAGCAGTTGTTGTCCGCGCTCGGCACGCCGCAGGGACTGTACGTCTGGGGACGCACCGGGCGAGGGAAAAGCTATATTCTCGACCACTTTTTTGCCAGCCTGCCGCTTGCCGCCCGGCGTCGGGTCCATTTTCATCACTTCTTCCGCGAACTGCACCAGCGGCTGAATGCCCCCGGCGCGCCTGGCCTGCAGACGGTGATGATGCAGATGACCTCCGGCTGCCGCCTGCTGTGTTTCGACGAATTTCATCTTCACGACCCCGGCGACGCCATGCTGATGAAGGCGCTGCTGGAACACCTTTTTCAACGGGGCATCGTGCTGCTGGCTACCTCTAACTACCCGCCGGAGATGCTGCTGCCTAATCCGCTGTATCACGATCGCTTTTTACCGTCGATCGCGCTGATCCGCGCCCACCTGGCGGTCGTCGCGCTTAACGGCGAGGAGGATTATCGCGAACGGCATCTGAGCCAGGATAACGCCTTCTGCAGCGGGCGGCTGTGGGTTAACCCGGGCGAATCACAGCGTCAGCTGTACGAGCTGCCCTCGCTGCCTGCCGAACCGGTCCCGCTGGAGGTAGGCTACCGCACGCTGCAGGCGGCCGCGGCGTCACCCGCCTTGCTCCATTTCTCTTTTGCCCAGCTCTGCCAGGCCGCCACGGCGGTGATGGACTATCTGGCGCTCAGCGAACGTTATGCCGTCTGGTTGCTGGACGAGGTGCCGCCGCTAGCCACGGTTGGGCCGGCGGCCCAGCAGCGCTTTATCAACGTGATTGATGTGTTGTATGAAAAGCAGATCCGCCTGCTGCTGGTGACCCGCTGCGACCTGGAGACGCTGGTGGCCGGGGTGGAACTGGAGGATATTCAGCGAACGCGGAGCCGCCTGCAACAGCTGCCGCGGGCGGTATAAAAAAAAGCCCCGGCGGGTGCCGGGGCGAGGGGATCACAGGTCGAAACGGTCGAGGTTCATCACCTTGGTCCAGGCGGCGACAAAGTCATGCACCAGCTTCTGCTGCCCGTCGGCGCAGGCGTACACTTCCGCCAGGGCGCGAAGGACCGAGTTGGAGCCAAACACCAGATCCACGCGGGTGGCGCTGTACTTCGCTTCGCCGGTTTTACGGTCGCTGCCGGTAAACAGCTCCGCCCGATCATCGGCCGGTTTCCAGACGGTGGCCATATCCAGCAGGTTGACGAAGAAGTCATTGCTGAGCACGCCGACGCGGTCGGTAAACACCCCGTGTTTGCTGCCGTCGTAGTTGGCGCCCAGCACGCGCAGTCCACCCACCAGAACCGTCATCTCCGGAGCGGTTAAGGTCAGCTGCTGCGCTTTATCGATCAGCAGCGTTTCCGTCGACACACCGCCCTCGATGCGACGGTAGTTGCGGAAGCCATCCGCCAGCGGCTGCAGCAGGTCAAACGACTCGACGTCGGTCTGCTCAGGCAGGGCGTCGACGCGACCAGGGGTAAACGGCACGTTGACGCTGACGCCGGCCGCCGCCGCAGCCTGCTCAACGCCGACCACGCCAGCCAGCACGATGATATCGGCCAGCGACGCTTTGCCGGAAGCGCGCTGGATCGCCTGCAGGGTCGGCAGCACCCGGCTGGCGATAGCATTGACCGGCCAGTCTTTCTGCGGGGCCAGCGCCAGACGCGCGCCGTTGGCGCCGCCGCGCTTATCGCCGCCGCGGAAGGTGGAGGCAGAGGCCCAGGCCACCGATACCAGCTCACTCACCGACAGGCCGGCGCCGGCGATGGCGGTTTTCAGGCTGGCGATGTCTTCCGCGCTCGGCTGATGGGTGGCCGCCGGCAGCGGATCCTGCCAAATCAGATCTTCTTTTGGCACTTCCGGCCCGAGGTAACGGGATTTCGGCCCCATATCGCGGTGGGTCAGCTTGAACCACGCCCGGGCGAAGGCCTCGTTAAAAGCCTGCGGGTCGTTGAGGAAGCGACGGGAGATCTTCTCAAACTCCGGGTCGAAGCGCAGGGTCAGGTCGGTGACCAGCATGGTCGGTTTGCGCTTTTTCCCCGGGTTAAACGGATCCGGGATAATTTCCGGGGCGTCTTTGGCTTCGAACTGGATAGCGCCCGCCGGGCTGCGGGTCTGCACCCATTCGTATTTGAACAGGTTCTCGAAAAAATAGTTGCTCCACTGGGTGGGCGTCTGCGTCCAGACCACTTCCAGACCGGAGGTAATGGCATCCGCGCCTGCGCCGCTGCCGTAGCTGGAGTGCCAGCCCAGGCCCTGTGCTTCCAGCGGCGCGGCTTCCGGCTCGGCGCCGACGTGGCTGGTTTCTGCGGCGCCATGGGTTTTACCCAGCGTGTGGCCGCCGGCGATCAGCGCGACTATTTCTTCATCGTCCATCGCCATATTGCCGAAGGTGGCGCGAATGGCCGCGGCGGCGGACAGCGGCTCGCCGCTGGCGTTCGGTCCTTCCGGGTTAACGTAAATCAGCCCCATTTCGGTGGCGCCGATGGCCTGTTTCGCCAGGCTTTCCGGGTGACGGTGGGCCAGCCACTCTTTCTCATCGCCCCAGTCAACGTCCAGATCCGGTTCCCAGACATCTTCACGACCGGCGCCAAAACCGAAGGTGCGGAAGCCGGCGTTTTCCAGCGCCACGTTACCCGCCAGCATGTAAAGGTCGGCCCAGGAGATTTTCTGGCCATATTTCTGTTTCACCGGCCACAGCAGACGGCGGGCCTTATCTAGGCTGACGTTGTCAGGCCAGGAGTTCAGCGGCGCAAAGCGCTGCTGCCCACGACCCGCGCCGCCGCGACCGTCAACGGTGCGGTAGGTGCCGGCGCCGTGCCAGGCCATACGAATAAACAGACCGATATAGCTGCCCCAGTCTGCTGGCCACCACTCTTGCGAATCGGTCAGCAGCGCTCTGAGGTCAGCCTTCAGCGCGGAGTAATCGAGCTTTTTAAACTCTTCCCTGTAGTTAAAATCCTCACCCAACGGGTTGGAACGACTGGAGTGCTGGTTCAGCAGATCGACACGCAGCTGGTTAGGCCACCAGTCGCGGTTGCCGGTGCCGCTGCCGGCGCTCTGCTTGGGCGTCTCGGCGTGGAAAGGGCACTTTCCGGCGGATGCGTTGTTGGATGGGTCGTTAGACGTGCTCATATCAGGCTCCGTTTGCTTTTGTGAATGCCGTTACGATATACACTGCTACCAATAAGCGATATTTGAATGAGTCTACGGATTTAATAGCTAATTCCGTTCAACGAAGGGCGAAACACCCTCTTATATGACCTGGCGGATCCAGGGGTAAAAAATACACCTCACCATTAACCATAGACGTAACGAGACGGCAAAGGAAACGATCTGCGTCAATCGGGCCGAAGGAATGCTAATTGTTTGAGATATGACAATTTTACTATGAGAAAAGGATGAGGGTTTTCCGCTGAGCGAGCGTAACGAATGCCCGGCGCAGGGGTTGTTGGCGGACACAGAATAAGCTAATACTTAGACACCATGTGACTGGCGCTAAAGACAGAATACTGTTGGGGAGCATGGTCGACGTCGCCGCGCGCCTGGGCATTACCGCTATCTGGAGATAAGTTATGCCTGAATTCGCTTCATTAATGGCCTTTGCCGCGGTGGCGCTGGGATTAGTGTTAACCCCCGGCCCCAATATGATGTATCTCACTTCGCGTTCGATTTGCCAGGGAAAACGCGCTGGCTTTATCTCCCTTGCCGGGGTTGCCGTGGGCTTTTTCTTCTATATGCTGTGTGCCGCTTTCGGCATTACCGCGTTGGTTTTCGCGGTCCCTTATGCCTACGATGCCTTGCGTTTATGCGGGGTCGCTTATTTGCTCTATCTGGCGTGGCAGGCGATAAAACCAGGAGGGAGGCCGATATTCGCGGTGCGTGAATTACCTGCGGACAGTGGGCGTAAGCTGTTTCTGATGGGATTTATCACCAGCCTGGCGAACCCCAAGGTTGCTATCCTCTATTTGTCCCTGCTGCCGCAGTTTGTCACCCCCGGACTCGGTAGCGTGCTCAGCCAGTCGTTAATGTTAGGCTGTACTCAGGTATTAATCAGTGTGGCGGTGAACGGCCTGATTATCTTGCTGGCCGGGCAGGTGGCGTTATTTCTTAGCCGGCGGCCGGGCTGGCAACAATTTCAACGCTGGCTGATGGCGACGGTACTGGCCGGAATGGCGGTTAAGATCGCTTTTGAGGCCAGAAAATAACCGGGTTTGTCGGGAAAAGGGAGGCCAGCGATATCCGTCGCTGGCTAACCTCGCACCCTGACGCCTTTCTGCCACAGAGAAAGGCTCTCCAGGCTCTAACATGCTGAAACATTTCTGCCAGATCATTAGCAACCTTTCAGTAGGGCTAACGCCGCGATAAGGCTATGCTTCCCGGCCGTTACGCCGTTGGCTTTTCCCGTGATCCAGGTGATGTACCGCTAATGCCCCTTTTGAGAGATGAAATTCGCGACCACTCCGCGGAAGAGATGCTGTTTATCCGCCGGGCCGCAATCGCCTTTCTGCTGGTGGTGGTCTGCTTTGGCGTGCTGATTTTCAACCTCTACCATCTGCAGGTGGAGCAGCACGATTTCTACCAGACCCGCTCCAACCAAAACGATATTAAAATGCTGCCCATCGCCCCCAGCCGCGGGCTGATATTCGATCGCAACGGCATACCGCTGGTGCAGAATATTACCCTGTATCGCCTGCAGGTGATCCCGAGCAAAATTCCCGATATGGCCGCGCTGCTGCAAACCCTGACGCCGATTGTCGACCTGACGCCGGACGACATCGCCAGCTTCCGCGACGATATGCACCACAGCAGCCGCTATAAAGCGGTTACCCTCAAATCCGACCTCAGCGACGTGGAGGTGGCCCGCTTCGCGGTCAACGAATTCCGTTTCCCCGGGGTGACGGTGGAGAGCTATCAGCAGCGTGAATACCCCTACGGCGCAGAGCTGGCGCACGTGGTGGGCTATGTGTCGAAAATCAACGACAGCGACCTGCAGCGGCTGGCGAAAGATGGCGAAGAGGAGAACTATGCTGCCGACCACAATATCGGCAAGCAGGGGATCGAGGGCTATTACGAAAAAGCGCTCCACGGCACCACCGGCTACCAGGAGGTGGAGGTGGACAACCACGGCCGGGTGGTGCGTCTGTTGAAAGAAGTACCGCCGGTGGCCGGGAAAAACCTCTATCTGACCCTTGACCTGCACCTGCAGCAGTATATTGAGTCGGTGCTGAAGGGGCAGCGCGCGGCGGTGGTGGTGGTCGATCCCCGGGATGGCGGGGTGCTGGCGATGGTCTCCAGTCCCAGCTACGATCCTAATCCGTTCGTCAAAGGTATCGGCTATCAGGCCTATAAATCGCTGCTGGAGAATCCGGACCGGCCGCTGATCAACCGCGTCACCCAGGGGCTATATCCTCCGGCTTCGACGGTCAAACCCTATATGGCGCTGTCGGCGCTCTCCGCTGGGGTCATCACCCCGAACACCACCTTCTTCGGGGCGCCGACGTGGACGCTGCCGGGCACGCAACGCCGCTACCGCGACTGGCTGAAAACCGGCCACGGCATGCTCAACGTGACTAAAGCCATCGAAGAGTCAGCGGACACCTTTTTCTATCAGGTCGCCTTCGAGATGGGCATTGACCGGATCCATGAATGGCTGAGCAAGTTCGGCTACGGCCAGTCCACCGGCATCGATCTCAATGAGGAGTATAGCGGGGTGCTGCCCAGCCGGGAGTGGAAACAGCGAGTGCATAAAAAGCCCTGGTACCAGGGGGATACCATCTCCGTCGGTATTGGCCAGGGATACTGGATCGCCACCCCCATCCAGATGGTGAAAGCGCTCACCACGCTCCTGAACAACGGTAAGGTGCAGGACCCGCATCTGCTCTATTCGATGAAGCAGGGCAATCATGTGGAACGCTATCAGCAGCCGGCGAACCTGCCGCAGGTGGGCGATCCAAAATCCCCGTACTGGGGCATTGTGCGCAACGGCATGTATGGGATGGCGAATCTGCCCAACGGCACCGGCTACAAGCTGTTCCATACCGCGCCGTACCAGATTGCGGCGAAGTCCGGGACTTCGCAGGTGTTCAGTCTGAAGCAAAACCAGACCTATAACGCCAAAATGATCCCGGTGCGTCTGCGGGATCACATCTTCTATACCCTGTTTGCCCCTTATCAGCATCCGAAGGTGGCGATGGCGCTAATCCTGGAGAACGGCGGCGGGGATGGGGTGGTGGCCGGACCGACGGCGCGCGCCATTCTGGACCATATATTTGTCCCGCAGCAGGCGCCGGCGGCTGCAGCCGACGTGCCGCAGCGGGAGAGCTCGGACGCCCAGTAAGCGGCTGGACTTATTCCGCAGGCGCATCGTTCATAGAAATTGGTTATTTGTCCCATCATCTTCCCGGCGGCATAGTATTTTAGGGAACATGACGAACGAGGAGGAAGGGTGACACGTAACCGATTATTGCTGGTTCAGACCGGGACGCCGCCGGCAGCCATCCGTGAGGAGCATGGCGATCTGCCGCGCTGGTTCCGCACGCTGTTGGCGCCGTGGCAGGCGCAGCTCACCGCGGTACGGGTGTTTGAGGACGAGCCGCTGCCGGCGCCGGATCGCCAGACGGTGGCGGTGCTGACCGGCTCCTGGGCGATGGTGACCGACCGTCTGGCATGGAGCGAACGGACCGCCGACTGGATCCGTCAGGCGGTGGCTATCGGCATGCCGCTGTTCGGCGTTTGCTATGGCCATCAGCTGATGGCTCATGCCCTGGGGGGCGAGGTGGCGTATCATCCCGCCGGACGGGAAAGCGGCAGCCAGACTGTTTCGCTATCGCCGTGGGGTGTCGACGACCCGCTGCTGCGGGGCCTGCCGGCCGCATTTCCCGCGCATCTGAGCCATTTGCAAACCGTGACCCGTCTGCCGGAGGGGGCCACGGTGCTGGCCGCAACCTCCCACGATCCCCACCAGATCGTGCGCTACGGGCCGCACGCGGTCTCCACGCAGTTTCACCCGGAATTCACCGCGCCGATTGCCCGCTCGCTGATCCGCTACCGGGAGGCGGTGCTGCAGGCGGAGGGCATCGACGCGAAACGATTACACGATGAAGTGCAGGAGAGCCCGCAGGCCGCGGCGATCCTCTCGCGCTTCGTCAGTGCCTATCTGCCCCCTGATGCCCCCGGCCATTAATCCCCGGCAGTGAACAGTACCCGCCAGCGGCGACGACGGCGGGACATCTCGTAGGCCAGGTCGTCGACCTCTTCAACGCGCAGCGCGTCAGCCGCCTGCGGCGTCAGCTCCGCTAAACCATACTTCTGACGCAGGACGGCCAGCGCTTGCGCCTCGGGCGGCGTCCGGGTGCGAACCTGTGCGGCCAGGCGCTGCTGTAGCGGCCTGAAGGTCGCTTCATCCAGCGGCGGCAGCTGGCGCAGAAAGGTGTTGCAACAGCGCAGCAGCGCCACGGCGCGGCGATCCGGGGACTGGAGCGCCATCAGCAGCCCGTCGCGATCGGCGACGCGCTGATAGCGGCAGCTCACCACATAGCCGATCTGCTGCTCCACCCGCAGGCGCTGGAAAAAGAGTGGCTCACAGCGCTGCGCCAGCACCCGCAGGGCCGCCAGCGAGGCGCCTTCCGGCAGCGGAATAAAGACCAGCAGCGCTGTATCGCCCCCGGGGAAAGTCAGCCGTTCGACGCCGCGGCGGCAGGGGACGGGGAGGTTGCCCGGCGGGTTAACCCGGGCGCTAAGCAGGCTCAGCTGGCGCGCGATCCACTGCGCATCCTCTGCGCTGCCGCCGGTCAGGGCCGCCAGCCAACCTTCCTGAAGCCCTGATGCGCCCAACCGATCGGGGAGCAAAGCCATGAGATGACGGATAGCAATACTCTCCGGCGGCGGGGCCAGCGGGGCGACCGGGAGTGCGAGCTGCCGCACAATGGCCTGCAGAATCGCCGCCGGCCGTTGGCCGGACGCTGGCCACTGCAGGAGCAACTGCCAGCTGCCGTCGACGCGATGCCACTCGCCGCGGCCCCCGGCGTGGCGGAGCGCGGCGAGCAGCGGGCGCAGCTGTTCCCCGCGCGCCAGCCCTTCGGCCAGATCGGACGAGCAGTAGAAGGGCGGTCGGAGCAGGAGCCTCGGCGGCTCGCCCGGTGACGGGAGATGGAGCAGCGGCGCAGCTTTCTCCGGGTTTTCCGCGGCGAGGCCGCCAGCGGCTTGCGGATAAAAAGCGAATTCCAGCGCCGGGTCAGAGACCGGGCGGCGCCACCACCGGCTAAGCGGCAGGCTAAAGCCCTGGGTGGCAACAGGCTCCCCTGGGGAAATGGTCTGGCAGGCCAGGCTGACCGTGGGGGCGGCCTGCAGGGCGGCGCAAAAATCGGTGAACCCGACGGGCGGCCCGCCGGGGGCAAAGCCGAATGCCCGCTGGCGCAGCTGATCGAGGGGCGACAGCGTTTGAAAACGGCGCCAGGACAGCTGATAGTAGTGTTGCTGCTGGTCTGGCGTCGTCTGCCGTAGCGCCTGCAGCCAGTGGGTTATCTGCTGGTCGACCTGTTCCGGCCGGTCGCTGGCGAAGACCAGCGCCAGCCAGCCGACGTGCCGATCCTGATACAGCCAGCTCAGCGCCACCTCTTGCGCCTGGCCACGCTGGCGCAGCCCGGACATCAGGCTGCCAGGGGCTTCATCAAGCAAAAACTCGCGCACTAACGTGACGTTGTCACTTAAGGCGATCAGCGGGCAGCGCCACAGCGCGGGCTGGCTGGAGACCGCCAGCTGCAGTGCAGTGGATTCGCCCAGGCGCAGCGGTGGCGCCGGCGGCGGAGCCTCGCCTGCGTCAAGCCCGGTGGCGAAACGGGCCGCCAGCTCGCCGAGCGCCTCCAGCGACTGCGGCCCTTGCAGCCAGAGCTGCATCCGCCGGGCGACGTAATGGGTGCGGTGAAAATCACGTAACGCCGCCTGCAGTGCAGGGAGATCGCCCGCCAGCGCGTCGGCGCTGCCTACCTGAAAGCGGCGAAAGGCCGCGGGCGCGCTGGCGGCGTGGCGCACGGCGGCTTCCCGGCGCGACGGCTCATGCTGCTGGATCAGGCGGTACTCGGCGTCAATCACCGCCACTTCGCGCTGAATATCTTCCCTGAGCAGCCGCGGCGCCTGCAGCATCTCCTGTAGACGCGCGACACCGTCAGCCAGATCCCCGGCGGCGACCTCGAAAAAGAACGCGCTGTGGCGGGCCAGGGTGGTGGCATTCACGCTTCCGCCCTGGCGCTGCACCCAGCCCATCAGCCGGTCATCATCCCGGTAGCGCTCGCCGCCGTAAAACAGCAGATGCTCCAGCAGGTGCGCCAGACCGGGAAAGCGCGATGGTTCGTGGTGGCTGCCGGCGGCGACCCGCGCCAGGGCCGCGGCGCGATCGGCCTGCGGCTGATGGACCAGAGTGGCCTGCAGGCCGCCCGGCAACGTGACGGTGCGGGTCGCCAGCGTCATTACAGGTCCCGGGTTTTGTAGATCAGCTGCGAGCGGGTACGGTTGCGGAACTGCAGCTGGCTAACTTTTATGTCGCTGCAGGCCGCTTCGCGCCGGGCGTCGAGGATTTTGTGATGATGCGGCGATTTGCTGCACACCGGGTCGGCGTTATCGGCGCTGCCGGTCAGCATAAAGGCCTGGCAGCGGCAGCCGCCGAAGTCTTTCTCTTTTTCATCACAGGAGCGGCACGGCTCCGGCATCCAGTCATACCCGCGGTAGCGATTGAAGCCGAACGAGTCATACCAGATCGACTCCAGGCTCTGCTCCAGCACCGACGGAAACGCCACCGGCAGCTGACGCGCGCTGTGGCACGGTAGGGCGGTGCCTTCCGGGGTAACGCTGAGGAAAATCGATCCCCAGCCGCCCATGCAGCCTTTCGGCCGCTCTTCGTAATAGTCCGGGGTGACAAACAGCAGGTTGGTGAGATTGCCGCTGGCGGCCATTTTCTGCCGGTAGTCGGCGACCACTTGCTCGGCGCGGGCGATCTGTTCCCGGGTCGGCAGCAGCCCCTCGCGATTGAGGAACGCCCAACCGTAGAACTGACAGGTGGCCAGCTCAACGTCATCCGCTTCCAGCTCAATGCACAGCGCGATAATTTTATCCAGCTGATCGATGTTGTGCCGGTGAAGAACGAAGTTGAGCACCATCGGGTAGTCGCGCGCTTTTACCGCCCTGGCCATCGCCAGCTTCTGCTGGAAGGCTTTTTTGTTACCGGCCAGCGCAGCGTTGAGCACCTCATCGCTGGCCTGGAAGCTAATCTGGATATGGTCCAGCCCGGCCTCGCTGAAGGCGTCGAGTTTGCTCTCCGTCAGCCCTATGCCGGAGGTGATCAGGTTGGTATAGAATCCGAGGTCGCGCGCGGCGCGGATCAGCTCTGGCAGATCTTTACGGGTCAGCGGCTCGCCGCCGGAAAAGCCCAGCTGTACGCTGCCCATCGCCCGCGCCTGGCGAAAGACCTCGATCCATTGTTCGGTGGTCAGCTCCTTGTCCTGCTGGGCGAAGTCCAGCGGATTCGAACAGTAGGGGCACTGCAGCGGGCAGCGGTAGGTTAGCTCCGCCAGCAGCCACAGCGGCGGATTGACGGCGGGTTTACTCTGGCTCACGGCAGGTGATCCACTTCTGTTGACAGGCTATCTGCAGGAACTCGATGACGTCGTCATCGACGCCTCCGGCTTCCGGAAAGCGTTCGTTGAGCACGGCGATAATTGCCGCGACGTCGCGCCGGCCGTCCACCAGCTCGAGGATCGCCGCGGCGGTCTCATTGAGTTTGGCCATTCCCTCCGGATAGAGGATCACATGGCTCTCCTGGGCAGCTTCCCACTGCAGACGGTAGCCGCGGCGAAAGGCGACGATGGAGGTTTTTTGCATGGTTACACCAGTCGGGTCGTGTGCCAGGCCGCCTTGTCGGTGACCGTATGATAGGGCGGGCGCTGCAGGGCATAGGCCATGGTCATGGCGTCAAGCATCGACCATAAAATGTCGAGCTTAAACTGCAGGATCTCCAGCATCCGGTTCTGTTTTTCAGCGCTGTCGCAGTAGGCCTTCGCCAGCGCCAGGCCATGCTCCACGTCGCGGTTGGCCTGGCTCAGACGGCTGCGGAAGTAAAAATAGCCTTCCTCTTTGATCCACGGGTAGTGCTGCGGCCAGCTGTCGAGGCGCGACTGATGGATCTGCGGGGCGAACAGCTCGGTCAGAGAGCTGCAGGCCGCCTCCTGCCAGCAGGTGCGACGGGCGAAGTTAAGATAGGCATCCACCGCGAAGCGCACGCCGGGCAAGACGTGGCGCTCGCTGAGCAGATCGTCGCGGCTCAGACCGACCGCTTCTCCCAGCCGCAGCCAGGCTTCAATCCCGCCGTCCTCGCCATGGCTGCCATCATGGTCGAGGATCCGCTGTACCCATTTGCGCCGGGTCTGCGCGTCCGGGCAGTTGGCCATGATCGCCGCGTCTTTCAGCGGAATGGTGGTCTGGTAGTAGAACCGGTTCGCCACCCAGCCCTGAATTTGCTCGCGGGTCGCGTCGCCGTTATGCATGGCAATGTGGTAAGGGTGGTGAATATGGTAGAAGGCGCCTTTGGCCCGCAGGGCCTCTTCAAAGGCCTGCGGCGACAGCGTGTCGGTGATCAGCATGCGGTATCCTGAAGGGTGATAGCCATCCCGTCCCAGCTCACTTCAATCCCCTGTTGCGTCAGCGCCTGGCGCTGGGGAGACCGCTCGTTAAGGATCGGGTTGGTGTTATTGATATGAATAAGAATTTTACGTTTTGCCGACAGGGAGGCCAGCAGGGCCATCATCCCGTGCTCATCACCGAGCGCCAGGTGGCCCATATCGCGGCCGGTATTGCGCCCAACGCCGGCGGCCTGCAGTTCGTCATCCTGCCAGACGGTGCCATCGATCAGCAGACAATCCGCTTTTTGCAGCCATGGCAGAATGGTCTTATCCGGTTCACCGAGCCCCGGTGCGTAGAACAGCGTCTGCCCGTTGCGGCGGTTTTCGATAAACAGCGCCACGTTATGGCCCGGCAGCGGCCGGTCGCGATACGGTGAATAGGGCGGCGCGTTGCTGGCGATAGGCACCGCGGTAAACTGCAAATCAGGACAGACGTCAACGGTAAAAGGCTGCTGCGGCGCGATGGGGTGATGCACCAGGCCGCCGTTCCAGTGTCGAAGCATGGTAAACACCGGGAAACCGGTGGAGAGATCCTCATGGACCTCCGGGGTGCACCACACCTGGTGCGGGCAGCCTTCGCGCAGGCTCAGTAACCCGGTGGTGTGGTCGATCTGGCTGTCGGTGAGAATAATGCCGCCGATATGCGTTCCGCGCAGCACGCCGGCTTTATTTAACTCGGGCGTGTGGGCGATCTGCTGACTGATATCCGGCGAGGCGTTGCACAGCACCCACTCCTGACCGTTATCGCTGACGATGATCGACGACTGGGTGCGGGCGCTGGCTTGGATCGTGCCGTCGCGCAGACCCTGGCAGTTGGCGCAGTTGCAGTTCCATTGCGGGAAACCGCCGCCGGCGGCGGAACCGAGGACTTTAATGAACATGAAGACGGACCGGGTAATGTAAAAAGATGCCCGCGCGAACGGCGGGCGGGGCGATTAGCGGTTAGAAATGTACAGCGTCACTTCCAGACCGAGACGTAAATCGATAAAAGCAGGTTTCTTCCACATGTTTTGTTCCTCTTAAAAATGACCACAGGCCTCACGGATAATGCAGGATCTGTGACGGCCGCCGCATATTGCGCTTCACAGGGTGAGAGATCAACCCGGAATCTGTAAGGATTTAACTTTATGTTTACAATATAACCTATTGTTGCCAAACATGTTTTAATACCCGCAGCCAGTTACGCCACAGCAGCTTATCCAGCACCAATTGATCATAGCCGCTGTCACGCAAGGCATTGATTAGCAGCGGTAAGCCGGCCACATCCCCCAGCGCGTCCGGCAGGGTGACGCCGTCAAAATCCGAACCGAGGGCCACATGATCCTCACCCATTATGTTAATAAGATAGTCGATATGCCGTACGATGGTGGCGATGGGCGTGTCGCTATCGCGCCGTCCGTCGGCGCGCAGGAAGGCGTTGCCGAAATTGACGCCCACTACGCCGCCGCTGTCGCGGATCGCCCGCAGTTGCCGATCGGTCAGGTTGCGCGGCTGCGGGCACAGGGCGTGGGCATTGGAGTGGGTGGCCACCAGCGGGGCGGTGGAATGGTGGGCGGTATCCCAAAAAGCCTGTTCATTCATGTGCGAAACATCGATCTGCATCTTCAGGGCGTTGGCCTGGGCGATGAGCGCGATGCCCTCGCCGGTAAGACCCGGCCCGCTGTCCGGGCTGCCGGGAAAGGCGCCGGTGACCCCGCAGCCGAAGCGATTAGCGATATTCCAGAACGGACCGATGCTGCGCACCCCGGCGCGATAAAAGTCCTGCAGATCGTCGCCTTGCGCGTCGAACCCGCCGGCGCCTTCGATGTGCGCCACCATCGCCAGCGCCTTATCCTGACGACAGCGTTCGATATCCGCCGCGCTCAGGCACAGCCGGGCGCGGCTGGCGTCATGGGCGCAAATCGCCTTGAGAATAGCCAGCTGCTGCCAGAGGATCGTTAAGGGATCCCACGCCTGGCTGGCGTACTGCGGCGCCATACGGGCGATGTACTCCTGCGGCGGCACAAAGAGGGCGAACAGGCCGCCGGCCAGACCACCCTGGAGAATACGCGGATAATCGAGGTGGCCGTTCTCTATCCCGGCAAAGAAGGCGGTCACCGGATCCTCGCGATGGTGAAGCCAGAGATTCAGCAGCAGGTCATTGTGACCATCAAAAATCGCCATAGCGGGCTCCTGGGTTATCAGGTGGTAAAAATGGCTGACACGGTAGCGGATTTATGCCCGGGGGCAAGCAGAAATTCACAAGCCCGCAACAATTGCCAACGTGAACTGTGTATCACACTGTATCCCGCGGCGGGTCCCTGACATTAAGAGATAAAAATGGCCCCGGTCGGGCACATGGCGGATACAAATTTCCGCTTAACTGGTCACGTACTCTCTTGACGAAGATAAAAGGTGAGAAAGCGATGAACAGATTATCCCTGATCCGGTATACCAGCGCCGCGGCGCTGGGGTTATCCACCCTGTGGTCCGCCGCCGTTTGCGCCGCTGAAGACGCGGGGGCGTTCGACAACATCCACCAGATCCACGCTGGCGATCTGAATATTGGCTACGTGGATATCGGTCCGCGGGACGGCCAGCCGGTGATTCTGCTGCACGGCTGGCCCTACGATATTCAGAGCTATGCCCAGGTGGCGCCGGCTTTAGCGCAGAAGGGTTACCGGGTGATTGTGCCGTATCTGCGCGGCTACGGCGCCACCCGTTTCCTGTCGGCGAAAACGCCGCGTAATGGTCAGCCGTCGGCGATGGCGGCCGATATTGTCCATTTGATGGACGCCCTGAACATCAGGCAGGCAGATCTGGCCGGCTTTGACTGGGGGGCGCGCACGGCGGATATCGTCGCCGCGCTGTGGCCGCAGCGGGTGAAATCCCTGGTCTCGGTGAGCGGGTATCTGATCAGCAGTCAGCAGATTGGCGAAAAACCGCAGCCGCCGCAGGCGGAGCTGTCGTGGTGGTATCAGTTCTATTTTGCCACCCCGCGCGGCGAAGCCGGTTACCGGCAGAACACCCACGACTTTGCGAAATTTATCTGGCATCAGGCGTCTCCGCAGTGGCAATTCAGCGACGCGACCTTTGCCAAAACCGCCCGGGCGCTGGATAACCCGGACCACGTGGCGATCACCATCAGCAACTACCGATGGCGCCTGGGGCTGGAGAAGGGGGAAGCGAAGTATGCCGGCTATGAACAACGGCTGGCGGCGCTGCCGCCGATAACCGTGCCCACCATCACTCTGGAAGGGGCGAATAACGGCGCGCCGCATCCGGCTCCGGCCAGCTACCGGGCCAAATTTACCGGTAAATATGAGCACCGGGAGCTGCCGGGGGCGGTAGGCCATAACCCGCCGCAGGAGGATCCGACGGCGTTTGTGCAGGCGGTGGTGGACGCCGATCGGTTGTAACCCGCGACTTGCCGGCGGCGCGACGTTGCGCTTCCGGCAACACGGCTTATGCTTGTGAAGAGTTTATTTTGCCGCAGGAGCAGCCTTTGGAGCGTGTTGACCACATCCTGGTCGTCGATGACGACCGCGACATCCGGGAACTGATTGTCGACTATCTGGAAAAATCGGGATATCGCGCCAGCGGCGCGGCGAACGACAAAGCCATGTGGTCGGTGCTCAAAAACCATCAAATCGACCTGATTGTGCTGGATATCATGATGCCGGGCGAGGATGGCTTAACGCTCTGTCGCCAGCTGCGCGCTAACCCGCAGCAGGACATTCCGGTGCTGATGCTCACTGCCCGCACCGACGACAGCGACCGGATCCTCGGCCTCGAGATGGGGGCGGACGACTATCTGGTGAAGCCCTTTGTGGCCCGCGAACTGCTGGCGCGCATCAAGGCCATTTTACGCCGCACCCGGGCGCTGCCGCCCAACCTGCAGATCACCGAGGCGGGCAGGCTGATCGCGTTTGGCGACTGGCTGCTCGATACCGCCGCCCGCCATCTGCTGGACGACAGCGGGGCGATTGTCGCCCTCAGCGGGGCGGAATATCGACTGCTGCGGGTGTTTCTCGACCATCCCCAGCGGGTGCTGAACCGCGATCAGCTGCTTAATCTGACCCAGGGACGCGACGCCGAACTGTTCGAACGGTCAATCGACCTGCTGGTGAGCCGACTGCGTCAGCGCCTGCGGGAGGATGCCCGGGAGCCGGCCTATATTAAGACGGTGCGCAGCGAAGGCTATGTGCTGTCGGTCCCGGTCTCCATCCGCGAGAGGCATGAATGAGGTTCTGGCCCGTCTCGCTGCAGTCGAGGCTGATGGCGCTGCTGTTTCTGGCGCTGCTGCTGGCGAACACCTTAACCCTGTCGCTGCTGTTTTATGAGCGAATGAGCAGCGCCCGCAGTGTGATGCTGGGCAATCTGGCGTCTGATGTCGCCACCAGCGTGGCGATCCTCGACCGTCTGCCGCCCGCTGAACGCCCGCAATGGCTGCCGAAGCTGGCGCGCGGCAACTACCGCTATCAGCTGGACGCCGGCGAACGCGGCGACTACCCGGACAGCTGGCGCGCCCGGGACGCGGCGCGCTCCCTGCAGGAGGCGCTGAGCGCGCAATATCCGGTGAGTATTGTGGCGATCTCCGGTCCGCGTCAGCATATCCAGGCCCATATTACCCTCCACGATGGCGCCCCCTTGACCCTCGACCTGTGGCCAAAGCTACCGCCCATCGCCCGCTGGCTACCGGTGGTGCTGATCGCTCAGTTTGTCCTCCTGCTGGCCTGCGCCTGGTACGCGGTTCGCCAGGTACTGCTGCCCATCACCCGTTTTACCCATGCGGTGAATGCGCTTGAGCCGGCCAGCGACACGGCGGGAACCATGGCCGAGCAGGGGCCGGAGGAGGTGCGCCGTGCCGCCCGCGCGTTTAATGCGATGCAGACCCGCATCCACGATCATCTGCAGGAGCGGGCGCGGATCCTCGCCGCCATCTCCCACGATCTGCAAACGCCGATCACCAGGATGAAGCTGCGGGTGGAGATGGCCGACCAGCCGGAACTGCGCGACAAACTGCTGCAGGATCTCGACAATATGACCCGCCTGGTGCGCGAAGGTATCGCCTTCGCCCGCACCTCGCAGCCGCTGGCGGAGGCGCGCCAGCGGCTGAACCTTGACGCCTTTCTCGACAGTATCGCCTGCGATTATGCCGACGTTGGCCGGCCGGTGCGGTTTTGCCCCGAGGAGAGCGCCGGGGTGGTGTGGATCCCACCGCAGGCCCTGCGCCGGGTGATGACTAACCTTATCGATAACGGGCTGAAATTCGGCGCCACGGTAACGGTAACCCTGACCCGCGACGCCGCCGGGGATATCACTATCCATGTGCTGGATGAGGGGCCGGGGATCCCTGAGGCGTCGCTGCAGGCGGTGCTGCAGCCCTTTTTTCGCCTGGAGGACTCGCGCAATCGCGATACCGGCGGCACCGGTCTGGGACTGGCGATCGCCGCGCAGCTTGTCAGCCAGATAAACGGCACGCTGCGCCTGGCCAACCGCCCGCAGGGCGGCCTGGACGCCAGCGTGCGTCTCGCCGCGCAGGGATTGTATCCTGCTGTATCTCCGGCGCAGTTGGAAAACTAAGCCGACAATTCTCCCGCTTTCCTGACACATCCGCCCTACATCTCCTTGCTGTAATGTCGTGGCTGCCACTCCCGGCAGCGACGACACAATGAGGAGAAGGCGATGTCGATATTCATTGCATTTTTCGGCGGGATGTTAACCCTGCTGAGCCCCTGTACGCTGCCGGTGATCCCGCTGCTGTTCGCCAGCGTCCGGGGCCGCCGGGGGCAGCTGGCGATCATGCTGGCGGGAATGGCGCTGATGTTTGGCGCTGTCTCGTGGCTGGTGACGGTCGCCAGCGGCTGGGTGGTCAATCTGACTCTGGTTGGGCGCGGCCTGGCGCTGGCGTTCTTCGCCCTTGTCGGGCTGAGTCTGCTTTCGCAGCGCATCGCACAGCGGCTGACTTCACCGCTGGTGGCGCTGGGGAATCAGCTTAACGACGCCAGCTCACGCCAGCGCGGCTGGATCGGTTCGTTGCTGGCCGGGCTGGCGGTGGGTCTGCTGTGGGCGCCGTGCGCCGGGCCGGTACTGGGGGCAATACTGAGCCTGGGCTTTGTGCATCCGGGCCAGGCGACCACCGGCGGGTTGCTGCTGGCCTACGGCAGCGGCGGGGCGGTGATGTTATTCCTGCTCGGGTGGTGCGGCGCGGCGTTGATTGCCCGTCTGCGTCGCGGGCTGGCGTTCGGCGAACGGCTGCGCCGGCTGGCGGGGGTGGCGATGCTGGCCTCGGTGGCGCTGATCGCCAGCGGCGGCGACCGCTATTTGCAAAGCGCGGGAGGGTGGAGTCAGGCGCTGGAGCAGCGGCTGGCCGCCCGTCTGCCGCAGCCGACGCAGAAAACGGTTCTGCAACCGATCGCTATGCCCAAGCCCAGCAGCGCCATGCCTTCGCTGGTGGGGGGCAGCGCATGGCTCAATAGCCCGGCGTTAACCCCGGAGCGTCTGAAGGGCAAAGTGGTGCTGGTGGATTTCTGGACCCGGGAGTGCATCAACTGCCAGCATACCCTGCCTTACGTGCGCGACTGGGCGAACAAATACCGCGCGGCCGGGCTGGTGGTGATTGGCGTCCATACCCCTGAATATCCCTGGGAGCGTTCGCTGCCGCTGCTGCGCCAGGCGGTGAAGGAGTGGCGAATAACCTACCCGGTGGTAGCGGATAATGAGTACAGCATCTGGAACGCCTTCGGCAATCAATACTGGCCGGCGCATTACATTTTCGACGCTCGCGGGCAGCTTCGCTATACCGCCTTCGGCGAAGGGGATTATGCCCGCCAGGAGCAGGTGATCCAGCAGCTGTTGCAGGAGAGCAAAGCCTGACCCGCGGCGCAGGCCTCTGGCGGATGGATCCCTCCAGGCCTTATACCTGATGCCGGGCGGCGCTGCGCTTGCCCGGCCTACGGGGTTACGGAGCCGCGTGTAGGCCCGGTAAGGCGCAGCCGCCACCGGGCATCGAAGCGGGAACGGCGCAAAATATCCATTGCCGGTGACTGCCGAACGGTTCCCTCTCCCTCCGGGAGAGGGCTAGGGTGAGGGAAATTTACGTGACACTGTCACCTTTCAACCCACTCCTGTAGGGCCTCGGTCATCAGTTTGCCGAGCAGCGCGACCGCGGCGGAATGGGGTTCCTGACGCGGGGTTTGTTGCAGACTGACGGCCAGACTGCCAGGGGATGGCAGCAGTCCGCCGGCGGGGCGCAGATTGCCGGGCATGCCGATGCGGGTGCGAACCGTCAGCCCCAGGCCAGCCTGCACCGCCGCCCAGATGCCGCTCAGGCTGTGGCTGACGAACACCACCTGCCAGGGGATCCCAGCGGCATCGAGACAGGCAATGGCGCGGGAACGCATCAGGCACGGGCTGTCGAACATCACCAGCGGCAGCGGCTCGCCGGACGCCAGCAGCGCGCGAACGTCAAAGTCAGGATGCGCAATCCACGCCAGCGAACAGCGGCCCAGCCCCGGACCCTGATCTTCGGTTTGCCACAGCAGCGCCAGATCCAGCGTCTCCTCCGCCAGCGCCTGGCGCAGCGGGCCATTGCGATCCACCCTCGCGACCATCCGCACCTGCGGATGGTGGCGGGTAAACTGCCCAAGGATCCCCGGCATCAGCGATTCGCCAAAATCTTCCTGCATGCCAAGGTGAATTTCGCCGGTGAGCCGCTCGCCCTGCAGCGCGCGCAGGGTTTCATCATTGAGCGCCAGCAGCCGTCTGGCGTAGCTCATTAACTTTTCGCCTTCCGCGGTCAGCGCCAGGTGCCGCCCCTGCTTAACCACCAGCGCTGCGCCGCACTGGCCCTCCAGCTTTTTAAGCTGGGCGCTGACGGCGGAGGTGGAGCGCGCCAGACGCTGCGCCGCCAGGGCGAAGCTGCCGCACTCCATGCCGGTCACAAAGCTGCGCAGGGCGTCGAGATCGAGGCCGGGTAAGCGTTTCTCCATTATCATCCTTATTACCGGGACGTTAGATTCTGGCGATTGCCATTATCGGGACCATACTGTGGCATCGCGGCGGGCAGGCGTCAACGGACCTACGGCGAGAAGAGTAGAAGCGCGTCGGTAGCGCAGGCAGGCATAAAAAAAGCCGATAAGAGAACTTATCGGCTTAGTGCAGGCTGGGCTGGCCGCTGAGCGGGGCGACAGGCGCCGCCTCGCTCAGGCAGATTATTGCGCCAGCAGCTCCTGAGCGGTGCGCTCTACCAGGCTCAGCAGGACCTTCACATCATCCAGCGTCACCACCGGGTTCAGCAGGGTCAGCTTCAGGCAGGTAACGCCGTTGTGCTCGGTCACGCCGACGTTAGCGCGGCCGGAAGCCAGCAGGGCGTCGCCGACGCGCTGGTTGAGCAGGGCAATTGCCGCCGCGTCGCTCTGCGCCATCTGCGCCGGACGGGAACGGAACAGCACGCTCGCCAGCTGCGGCTGCATCACCAGCTCCAGCGTCGGCTGAGACTTCACGTACTCCGCGACGTTTTTCGCCATGGTGACGCCGTGATCGATGATCGCCGCATACTGCTTCTGGCCCAGCGCTTCGAGGCCCATCCACAGCTTCAGCGCATCGAAGCGGCGGGTGGTCTGCAGCGATTTGGACACCAGGTTCGGCACGCCGTGTTCTTCATCGAACTCGGAGTTGAGATAGGCCGCCTGATAACGCATCAGCTCGTAATGGCGGGCATCCTTCAGCAGGAAGGCACCGCAGCTGATGGTCTGGAAGAACTGCTTGTGGAAGTCCAGAGTAACGGAATCCACCAGCTCCAGACCGTCAAGATAGTCGCGATACTGCTCAGACAGCAGCAGCGCGCCGCCCCATGCTGCGTCAACGTGCAGCCAGATCTGATGCTCCGCGGCGATACCGGCGATGTCGCGCAGCGGGTCGATAGCCCCCGCGTCGGTGGTCCCGGCGGTGGCGACGATCGCCATGATCTGCTCGCCGTTAGCCTGCGCCTGCGCAATCTTCGCCTGCAGATCGGCCACGTCCATCCGCGCGAATTCGTCGGTTTTCACCAGCGTGACTGAGCGGTAGCCAAGCCCCATCAGCGCCATGTTCTTCTGCACCGAGAAGTGGGCGTTTTCGGAGCACAGTACTTTGTACTTGCGGATATCCCCCGGCAGCCCATCCTGCTGGATGGAGTGTCCCTGAAGGGCGAAGAAGGCGTCGCGCGCCAACATCAGCCCCATCAGGTTGCTCTGGGTGCCGCCGCTGGTGAAGACGCCGGCATCGCCTGCCGGATAGCCGACCCGGGCGCGCAGCCACTCGATCAGCTTCATCTCAATGATGGTCGCCGACGGGCTCTGGTCCCAGGAGTCCATGCTCTGGTTGGTGGCGTTGATCAACACTTCCGCCGCCTGGCTAATCACCAGGCTCGGGCAGTGCAGGTGCGCCACGCACTGTGGGTGATGCACCGACAGGCTGTCTTTCAGGAAGTACTCGATTGCACGGTCAATCGCCGCCTGGTTACCCAAACCCTGTTCGTTAAACTCAAGGGAGATACGCTCACGCAGTTCGTCAACGCTTTTCCCCTGATACATCTCAGGTTGCTTCAGCCACTGCACAACGGCCTGACTGGTCTGCTCGATAACCTGCTGATAGGCCTCAACGCTCTGCGCCGAACCAGCAAGAATCGGATTCAATGTGGACATGGTGGTCACTTACTCCACTCAGACCGGTTTTACGCCGGCGGCCAGCAGGGCCTGTTCGAATTTGTCGAGGAACACATCCAGTTCCGCGTTGCTGATCAGCAGGGACGGCAGCAGACGCAGCACGCAGCCGTGACGACCACCGCGCTCCAGAATCAGGCCCGCTTCAAAGCATTTCTTCTGCAGCAGGGCAGAGAGTTCGCCGTCAGCCGGGTAGCAACCCATGTGATCCTGCGCTTCGTTCGGCTTGACGATTTCGATACCGATCATCAGACCGAGACCGCGTACGTGGCCAATGACCGGGTAGCGTTTCTGCAGCTCCGCCAGTTTGCCTTTCAGCCACTCGCCCTGGGCGGCGACTTTGTCGGCAATCTTGTTGTCGCGCAGATGACGCAGGGTGGTCAGGCCGGTAGCCATCGCCAGCTGGTTGCCGCGGAAGGTGCCGGTGTGGTGACCCGGTTCCCAGGCGTCGAACTGCTTTTTAATGCCCAGCACCGCCAGCGGCAGACCGCCGCCAACCGCTTTCGACATCACGATGATGTCCGGCTGAATACCGGCGTGTTCGAAGGCGAAGAATTTACCGGTACGGGCAAAGCCAGCCTGCACTTCATCGACGATCAGCAGAATGCCGTGCTCTTCGGTCACTTTGCGGATGCGCTGCAGCCACTCGACCGGCGCCGGGTTCACGCCGCCTTCGCCCTGAACGGCTTCGAGGATAACCGCCGCCGGTTTACGGACGCCGCTCTCCACGTCGTTGATCAGGTTTTCGAAGTAGTAGGTTAGCGCTTTGACGCCGGCTTCGCCGCCGATGCCCAGCGGGCAGCGGTACAGGTGCGGGTAAGGCATAAACTGGACTTCCGGCATCATGCCGTTGACCGCCGCTTTCGGCGACAGGTTGCCGGTGACCGACAGTGCGCCGTGGGTCATCCCGTGATAGCCGCCGGAGAAGCTGATCACCGCGGAACGGCCGGTGTATTTTTTCGCCAGCTTCAGCGCCGCTTCCACGGCGTCAGCGCCGGAAGGACCGGTGAACTGCAGGCAATACTCTTTCCCTTCGCCCGGCAGGCAAGAGAGCAGGTATTCGGAGAAACGATCTTTTAACGGGGTAGTCAGATCGAGAGTATGTAACGGCAAGCCGCTGGTAATGACACTTTGGATGCTCTGCAATACATCAGGGTGGTTGTGGCCCAGAGCGAGAGTACCGGCGCCGGCGAGGCAGTCCAGGTACTGTTTGTTATCCGCATCCGTCAGCCACACGCCTTCAGCTTTAGTGATAGCCAGCGGTAACTTACGCGGGTAACTCCTGACATTCGATTCAAATTCGGCCTGACGGGCCAAAAAGGTTTCGTTGTTTGCGTCTAATAAATCAGCACGTAAAGTATCAATACGGACTTTATCCGTCATCATATCACTCCCACAACCAGCATTGCGGTTGAACGCTGGTTGAATAATTGGTGTAAGGAATTGAATTGGCATTCATAAAGCGCGCACAATATATGGCTTTTTAAATCCGCATTCAACGTTTTATTGATTGCGTTATTTTGACGCTATTCTTACCGGGGTAAAAATTAACATAACCTGCTGAATTATAATAAAACAACCCAAGGTAACGATAACCCTTTAAAGTGTAATTATTAGTGAGAAAGTCTCTATATTTTTATTGCCGCTGCGTTAAAGCGCTGACGGAAAGCCTTCCGTCAGCGATAGCAAGAGTCAATGCAGCTCAACCGCATAATTTGTTAAAGGTGTAACTTTTTTCACCAACTTATTGTTATATAAAAACTGTTCGTAAGTGTCATAGCGCGCTTTATCCAGCGCCGCCGGATCGGTGGCGAACAGCGGCACGGTTTGCAGCCACGCCTGATGGTTAAGCTCGGTCTTCAGCTCCGGGTGGGCGGCGGCGAACGCCTCCCAGCTCTCCTGCGGATGGGCGCGCAGGTAGCTGACCCCGGCCTGCAGGGCGGTGAGGAATTTACGGATTTTCGCCTCATGAATCGCGTCGCGGTGGGCGACAATCACCAGCTCGTCATAGGCCGGCACGCCGTAATCTTCGACGTTCATCACTACCGGCGTTTTGCCCTGCAGCTTCAGCTCCTGCGCTTCTATATTACGGTAGCCGCCGATGACCGCGTCCACCTGGCCTGCCAGCAGAGCGCTGGTCAGCTGAAAATTGACGTTGACCAGCTTGATACTGGCCGGATCGATCCCCGAATGCTGTGCCATGGTCGCCAGGGTGGCCTGCTCAATGCCGCTGACCGAGTAACCCACCTTCCTGCCTTGCAGATCCGCCGGGGTTTTGATCTGCTTATCGAGGGCGATCACCGTATTCAGCGGCGAGTTGATCAGGGTGCCCACGCGCACCAGCGGTAATCCTTCGTCAGCGAAGAAGTGCACCTGCGGCTGATATGTGATGGCCAGGTCTGCCTGACGGGCGGCCACCATACGGGGCGGCAGCGCCGGATCCGACGGAGGGACAATCTTGACGTCCAGACCCTGGGCCTTAAAGGCGCCGATCTGCTCGGCCACCATAATCGGCGCATGGTCGGGGTTAATATACCAGTCCAGCACCAGGGTGAGCGGTTCATTGGCCAGCGCGTGACCGCTGAGCAGCGCCGTCAGGGTTGCCCCGGCGAAAAGCGACGTTTTCATCTGTTTTCCTTTATTACTTCATGATTATTCCGGCGACCAGTCGATCAGCCGGTGCAGCAGGGTGTCTACCGCCAGCCACAGGAAGAGGGTCAGCAGCACTAAAATAAACAGCGCGGCGAAGCAGATATCGGTTTGCAGCCGCGCGTTGGCATTGAGCATGACGTAGCCCAGTCCCTCGGCCGAGCCGACCCATTCGCCGATAATGGCGCCGATGGGGGCCACCGCCGCCGCCATGCGCAGGCCCGAGCCCAGCGCCGGCAGGGCGGCCATCAGGCGGACATGCCGTAGCTGAGCGCCAAAGGAGGCGTTCATGCTGCGCGCCAGATCGAGATAGTCGTGGTTGACCCGTCGCAAGCCGTCAAAGAAGGCGGAAGTGACGGGAAAGAAAATCACCAGCACCGCCATCGCCACTTTGGCGCTCATGCCAAACCCCAGCCACAGCACCAGCAGCGGGGCGAGGGCAAAGACCGGGATCGCCTGGCTGGTGAGCACCAGCGGCATCAGCCAGCGCTGCAGGCGCGGGGAGAGGATCATGCCCAGCGCCAGCGTGACGCCGAGCGCCACCCCCAGCGCCAGGCCGCTGAGGATCTCGCTGAGGGTAATCAGCGTGTGCCAGCCGAGATAGGCGCGGTTGACCCACAGCGCCTCGGCGACCGCCGCCGGGGAAGGTAAAAGAAAGCGCGGAATGCCGCTGCGGCTGGCCAGCCCCCAGAGAAGCATCAGTCCGCAGAACACCATGCCGCCGCGCCAGAGACGTCCGCTCATGAGTGGGCCCTCATCAACTGCTGCAGCAGCGCCGCCTGGGCGTTCAACAGCTCGGGCGCGTCCGGCGCGCGCGGTGGCGCGCCGGTGAGGTGATGGCTGTCGTCGATCTCCCCGTCGGCGGCCGAGAGGACCAGCAGACGGTGGCTCAGCCGGCAGGCTTCCAGCGGATCGTGGGTGATCAGCACCACCGTCCGCCCCGCCAGCAGAGTGGCCGCGAGGGTCTGAATGCGCGTGCGGGTGAGGGTGTCCAGCGCCGAGAAAGGCTCATCCATTAGCACGATGGGCCGGTCCTCATACAGGGTGCGGGCCAGCGCGGCGCGCTGACGCATCCCGCCGGAGAGCGTCGCCGGCCGGGCGTCGGCGCACGAGGCGAGCTCCACCTGTTCCAGCAGGGTGGCGACCCGGGCGTGATCCACTTTCTCACCGCGCAGCCGCGCGCCGAGGGCGACGTTCTCCCGAACGCTCAGCCAGGGATAAAGCAGATCTTTCTGCCCCATCCACGCCAGGCGGCCGGGTATCGGCTTGCCGTCGCTGGCGACCACTTCCCCGCAGGTGGCGGGGGCCAGGCCGGCCATGACCCGCAGCAGGCTGGTTTTTCCGGCCCCGCTGGCGCCGAGCAGCGACACCCACTGGCCGCCGGGGACCGTCAGCGACAGATTGTCGAACAGGCGGCGGTCGCCGAAATGGAGGCTCAGATTGCGGACCTCGATACCTGGCGCCGTCACGCCCGGGACTCCACCGCGGCGTTGAGCCCCATCTGCCAGAACTGCGCCTCAAGGCGGGTGGCGGTGGTGAAGATGTCGCTCAGTTCAGTGATACGGGTCTCGCTTCCACGCTGTTGCCACACGGTCTCCAGCAGCGCCAGCGCGGCGCTGACGCCCTGCAGATAGCCTTCATCGCCGTAGTTGCGGATCCATGAGGCGTAAGGATTGTCGTCCAGTCGGGTGGTGGGGTGATGCAGCAGGCCCAGACCGATTTCGGCGTAACCCGCTACGCAGGGCATTAGAGCGACCAGCAGATCCAGCGCGTCGCCTGCATGGCCGATATCCAGCACGTAGCGGGTATAGTTGATGGTTTCCGGCGCTTCGGGCTGGGCGGCCATCTCCGGTTCGCTAATGCCCCACTGGGCACAGTAGCCGACGTGCAGCGGCACTTCGTTAAGAATGGCGTTCATGGAGGCGGCCGCGGCGCGCATCTCTGGCAGCGTGCGCAGTTTACTCACCAGCAGCGCGTAGCTGCGGGCGAAATGGATCAGAAACAGATAATCCTGGGTCAGATAGCGACGAAATGCGCTTTCAGCAAGGGTACCTTCGGCGAGCTGCCGGACGAAAGGGTGCGCCACATAGTGCTGCCAGTCAGCGGCGGCCAGCTGGCGTAAACGGCCATAAAGACCTTGGCTAAACGCGGGAACAATCACAGGACCTCCAGTTGTGCAGGGGAGATCCGGGCGTGCAGGGGTGTGAACAGGCAATGGCGGTAATGCTGGCAAAATTGCCGACCCGTCCCTTCGCTGGCATGACCCAGATCAGGTTCAAAGGGTTCGGCTTGCGCCATCTCAGCCCTCACGGGACACCCCTCGGTAGCGCTATGTTATACGACATTCACCTTATGAATACAATCATCGCGCCGTCCGGCGGAGCGAAGGCGGCTTTCTGTGACGGCCAGCTCTTTTTTATCCAAAAATACCCAAAAAACAGGCCACTGCGCGTTGGTGAGGGTTCTCCGGTTACGTTATATTTTCCTTATTCCGTTGTAATAATCCTGTTCGCCACGCGTGTCGTGCGCGCCCCAACGCCCTGGAGTGAGCATGAAATTCCCGCTGTCCACGCTGGCGCTTCTGTTCCTGTTGTGCCCGCCTGGCGATGCCGCCGATCTCTTCGATGCGGAAGATGGCATGCTCGACATGAGTCAGTATCTGGCGGAAAACCGTTACGGTTTTCTGCCGGTGCCGCTGGCGATAACCGAGCCGGCCATCGGCTATGGTGGCGGACTGTTTGGCCTGTTTTTACACGGCAAAGGTAGCCGGGAGGGCGGGCAGTTTATTCCTCCGCCGCTCACCGCTTTTGGCGGGGCCGCCACGCAGAATGGCACCTGGTTTATTGGCGGCGGTCATCGTCACACCTGGCAGCATGATCGCATTCGTTACCTGGCGGGCGCCGGCTACGCTAACGTCAATCTGGATATCTATTCCGGCGACACCGGCGGCTTCAGCCATGCTAAACCGGTGCAGACGCAGACCAAAGGCGTCGCCGCGCTGCAAAAGCTGCTGTTTCGCCTGGGCGACACGCCGGTGTTCCTCGGGGCCTCCCAGGTGTATGCCCGGGCGGATGTCTCTACCGATAATCCACGGCTCAACCGGGTGTGGCAGCAGGTGCTCGGGCAAAACAGCACCTCTTCGGCGCTGGGGGTGGTGGCGGAATATGACACTACCGATAATATTTTCTATCCTCAGAGTGGGTTAGCGCTGAAGGGTGAATATCGGTTTTTCCGTTCGCTGCTCGGGGGCGATTATCACTACAACACTTTTTCGCTGGACGGAAAGGTGTTTATTCCGCTCAGCCAGACGCTGACCCTGGCGGTCGCGGGCAATTATCAGTCCTTAACCCACCATGATAAGCATCTGATGCCGATGGCGCGTCCTTATATCGCGTTGCGCGGGATTTCGCGCTACCGCTATCAGGGCGACTACGTGGCCACGGCGCAAACCCAGCTGGCCTGGGCGGTTACTCCGCGCTGGATCCTGCAGGGATTCGTTGGCGCCGGGAGCGCCGCTGACGCGGCGGATACGCTATGGGAAGAGTCAGAGGTGGCATGGGGGGCCGGTTTTCGATACCTGATCGCGCGACAGTACGGTTTACGTACCGGGATTGACATGGCGTTCAGCGAGCATGAACAGGCGGTCTATTTCAATGTCGGTTCGGGTTTATAACTACACATGAGAACAAAAATGAGATCATCCGGCGCGGTGTTAACGCTGCTGTTAGCGGCCTGGGGCACGTCGGCTGCGGAGCCGGACCAGAGCGACAGCTATTTTCCGATCTGGGGCGAGGAGGCTCGCGCCAGGGGATATTCCATTCCGTTACCTTACGGCGTCAACCTGAGCTATATGAATATCCGACAGGATATCATGGTCGACAGTATTACCTTTTCCGGGCTTAAGCTCGGCAACCATCCCATTCCCAGCGATATGTTCGCCATCGATGCCGGGCACACCCGCGAGAAGAGCAAAACCGAAAACCTGCGCCTTGATATGTGGGTCTTTCCGTTCCTCAACGTATACGGACTGGTGGGGCATACCCGCGGGTCGTCCGTCTCCCAGGTCTCAGTGGATTCCGATCCGTCGCAGTTTCGCGGTCTGGACCGGGTCATCGCCGGCGCGGTTCATCAGCTTTATCAAAGCGGAAAACTGCAGAATATTGATTTTACGCTTGATTTTAAAGGCACCACCTGGGGGACCGGCTTTACGCTCGCCGGCGGCTACGGCAACTGGTTTGGGTTGGTGGATACTAACTACACCCGCACCGACTTCGATATCCTCGACGGCAGCATTTCGGCGGTCACCGTCTCGCCGCGCGTCGGCTACCGCTTCAGTTTTCAGGGGATCGACGGGCCGTCCCATCTCAGCCTGTGGGTCGGCAGCATGTATCAGGACGTGCAGCAGGAGTTTAAGGGCGATCTCGCCGACCTGCACATGCCGCCAGAGCTGCAGCCCCTAATTGCCGCGGTCAATAAAGACGGCGAGGGCAAATTCGACGTTAAGCAAAAGCTGACCTCGCCGTGGAATATGCTGATTGGCGCCCAGTATGAAGTCACCAAAAACTTTAACGTGCTGACTGAATTCGGTTTTAACGACCGCAATAGCTTCTTTGTCTCCGGTGAATACCGCTTTTAACTAAACCTGCAGGCGCCGTCTGCCGGTAAGATGCGCGTTCTTTTGTTGCTGTGGAGAGGCTGTTGATGCGTAAAGCCTTATGGCTGTTATTCGCGCTGGCGCTGCCGGCGCTGGCGCAGGACCCGGTATTGCCCGCGGTGACGGCGATCCATCCGGTTCCCACCCTGGGCGAGCTGTCGCCGCCGGAATCGCTGCGGCCATGCTGCGCCTTTGGTTACGACCTGCACGTGCGGGCGGTGGGCATCCCCATCCCGGTGTACCAGATTGGTAACGTGCTGACTCTGGATTCTCTGGGCAAGCACCATTACAACGACAGCGCGCTCGGGGCGGTGAAAAATCTGCTGGGACTGAGCGAGGAGCAAAACGGGCTTATTTATACCCGTCGCGGCGGGTTTATCGATATTGCCCATGTGCGCGACACGGCGGATTACACCTTTTATCTGTTCAATCGCATTTCGCCGACGCTGGGCCAGGCGGGGCGCATATTCTACAGCGAAGAGCTGGGGGTGCGCCGCGTTCAGCTGAATGCCTTTACGCCGCCGCCGGGCGTCAGGCAGCGCTATCAGCTGGCGGCCTGGCTCGCCGGGCATCTGGCCTTCGAAATCGCCCAGTGGCATGAGATCGCCCAGTGGTATGGCTTCCAGTCGGTGCCGGGGTTTTCTGAGGAGATCTCCGCGTTTTCGCCGGAAGATCTCTATTCCAATTTACTGGGCGCCAGGCTGGCGATTAACGTCATCCTTAGCGGCCATGGCGGGTCAGTGGAAGCGTATAACCAGGCCATGGAGGCGGCGCTGAAAAAGGCGCTGACCCGGCTGATGGTGGCCACGCGAGGGGAGACGGAAGCGATGTTCCAGCGGATAGATGGCGACTGGTGGAACAGTCGCCGACGGGTGCCGGATAAATTTCTGGTGCTGAAGCGTAATTACGACCTGCAGGAAAACCGGCTGCCGACGCCGGTCCCTTTCGAAACCATGCCGCCATATCGCCTGACCATGCCCTCGCAGGTGGCGGGGTTCCGCTTGCGCGACCTCGGCGAGCTGCAGATCTACCCGGGGCACGATATGCAGGCTCTACCGGCGCCCGAGCAATACTATGGCGCCGCAGCGTTTCAGGGGCTGGCCGATCGCGCCCGCGAGGCCGATAAAACCCAGCTGGCGCGCATTGAAAAGTAACGTGGAAGGCTCAGGGCGAGGCCCTGAGCCGGCGAGTTAGCGGAAGTCGACCCAGCAGGCGCCGTTGTCGGCCGAGCGCACGCAGTTTTCCACCCAGCGGACGCCGAACGCCCCGGCGCGGGCGTCCGGATACCAGAAGTCGGCCAGCAGCGCTTCGTCGCGCCGGTCCGCAGCGTCCATAGCAATGGCGAAGCGGCGATAGAGATTCGACCAGGCCTCGAACAGCCCCTCCGGGTGACCACCGCCGATGCGATCATCCTGACGCGCCAGCGGATCAAGATAATCCATGCCGCGCTCCAGAATGCGCGCTGGTTCGCCCTGCACCTCGTAACGCAGCTGGTTGGGCTGTTCATCCCACCATTCGAGACTGGCCTTTTCTCCCACGATGCGCACCTTTTGCCCGTGCATGGAGCCGCAGTTAACGGCGGAGCTCCACAGCGAGCCGATGGCGCCGTTGTCATACTCCATCAGCACCTGCGCGTTATCCTCCAGCGGCGCGCGGCTTTTGACGAAGCTTTGTCTGGCGCACATCAGCCGGGCGATCTTCAGCTGCGGGGCCATGGTTTCGACCAGAAACAGCGGGTGGGTGGCTAAATCCCCCAGCACATAGCTGGGGCCGACGAAGCGGGGATCGACCCGCCAGCGGGTACTGGCGTTTTCCTGCTCCACCGGCTGGGCGTGGAAGCCATGAGCAAACTGCATATTGACGATACGGATGTCGCCCAGCAGTCCGTCGGCGATCATCTGCCGGGCCTGGAGGATAAGCTGATGACCGGCATAGCCGTAGGTCACGCCGATGATTTTGTGCTGCCGCTGGCTGAGGGCCACCAGGTCGTCCGCCTCTTCGCTGCTGAAGCACAGCGGCTTTTCGCACACCACGTGCAGCCCGGCCTCCAGCGCCGCCCGGCAGATGGCATAATGGGTGTTATTCGGCGTGGCAATCGACACGGCCTGAATACCGTCCGGGCGGGCAGCCTCGCCGCGAAACAGACTCTGGTAGTCGGCGTAACAGCGATCGGGATCCACCCCCAGCTGTTGGCCGAACTGGCGCCCGCGTTCGGCATTAATATCAAAGGCGCCTGCCAGCAGCGCAAAGGTGTTATCGCGCAGGGCGGCAGAGCGGTGAATATAGCCGATCTGGCTGCTGCAGCCGCCGCCGACCATGCCCCAGCGCAGGGTGCGATCGAGAGGTCTTAAACCGTTAATCATGTTGCGTCTCCTGTCAGAATCCAACGTCGCGCAGATAGCGCAGGCTCTCCGTGACCGCCTGCAGGCTGCCTGCGGCATGGCGCGGATCACGCTCTTGTTCAATGGTTATCCAGCCCTGATAGCCGCGGCGGGCAAGGAAATCGTTAATGGCCGGGTAGTCAATGGCGCCGCTGCCGAGCGGGCACATCACCCCTTCGGCGCAGGCGGTGAAAAAGTCGATGCCTTCGGCGATGGCGCGCTGGTAAACCTGCGGATCCACATCCTTGAAGTGCAGGTAGTCGAGCCGCGCGTAATAGCGATCCAGCCAGGTGAGCGGATCCATTCCGGCGTAGTAGAGATGCCCGGTATCCAGACACAACCCCGCCACGTCGTGCGGGATATCGTTGGCCAGCCGCTCGATTTCATCGGCAAATTCGATGCAGCCCCCGGCGTGGGGATGAATAACCGCCCGCACACCGTACTCCCGCCAGGCGAGGGTGCTGAGGGCGGTAATGTGCGCCATCATCCGCTGCCAGTCCTGGTCATTGAGGCGCGGAGCCAGCGCGCTGCGTCCGGCAAATCGCGCCCGCTCGGGGTTGCCGAAGTCGATAATCACCAGATAGGGCGGCTGGAAAGGGTGCCCCGGGATAGGTTCGGCGGCCGGAACCTGAGACAGATTGCGGCATATTTGATGGGTCAGCGCCTCCAGAGTGGGGTAATGGGCCTCGCTCACCAGATCGTCAAAGATCGTCCCGGCGACCAGCGACAGCTGATGCTGGTCCAGCGCCGCGCGCAGGCTGGACGGGTCGGTGGGCAGGTAGCCCCACGGGCCGAGCTCGATGCTGCGATACCCGGCCTGCGCCGCCTCCTTCAGCACGGTAGCCCAGGCGGGAAGGTCAGGGTTTTTCGGGTCATCCACACCCCAGCTGCAGGGGGCGTTGGCGATAGGATGTGTCATGTCGGCTTCCTTTTTTCACAGGGGATGCCGCAGAGTATTGAATGAAAATTTCATAGCCAACAATATTGGAATGATGATTTTATGATGGCCATCATGATTTGTATTGAGGTTATTTTTGATAGTTATTTATCAAAATGAGGCGAGGCGTGGTTCAGGCGTGAGGCAGCCCCGTTGGCGACGGGGCGAGCGTTTACATATTTTCTTTGGTGATGATATCGAAAGGCTGAGGGTGCGAAATCACGTCGCTGGGCGGCCGCGAAACGGCTTCCGTCATGGCGCGCAGGGTGGCGGCGGCCAGGTCATCCAGCCGGTGGTTGAGAATGACATCGATGGTGCCGTCGATCAGCGCCAGTTCACTGCCGCTTAGCGGGCCATGGCAGACCAGGGTGACGGCCTGCTGGCGGCCGCTGTCGCGCAGCGCCCCGACAATTCCTTCGACGCCGCCGCAGGGAGCATAGATCGCCTGCAGGGCCGGGTACTGGCTGAGCAGCTTTTCCGTTACGCTTCTGGCGACATCCGCCCGTTCGTGGCTGCGAACCGGCTCGAGGATCTGCTGCCCTTTACCCTGCTCACGCAGGCAGGAGCGGAAGCTGATCTCACAGCTTTCCTGACAGGTAAAACGATTATCGCCAATGATAATGGCTATTTCGCCTTCGCCACGGCATAAGCGGTCGATAAACCAGGCGGCGGTGCGCCCGGCTTTTTGGTTATCGAGGCCGATATAGCCGCTGCGCTGGGGAACCGACAGATCTGAAAGTAGAGTGAATACGCGAACGCCGCGGGCGGCGGCCCGGCCCACCGCATGGCGAATCAGCGGGTGATCCAGCGCCACCAGGCCGAGCACCTCCACCTCATCGCTGAGCCGGTGAATGGCCTGGGCCATTGCTTCCACCGCATCAATGGCAAAATGCAGGATCGCCGGTGTCTCGCCTGCCGGTAGCCACGGCGCGGCCTCTCTTGCCAGCGCCCTTGCCAGCGGCAGGTAGAAGGAGTGGGTCTCCTGCAGCAGAATAAAGCCCATTCTGACGGTAACCGGCGCTTTGCCGGCGGCCAGGCGATAGTGCGGCTGTTCGAGCGTAAACCCCAGCCGCCGGGCGGCCTCCAGCACGCGGTACGCGGTCGATTCCTTCACCGCCGCGCGCTTGTTGAGTACCCGGTCGACGGTGGCCACGCCGACGTTAGCTTCACGCGCAATGTCGGAAAGCGTGATTTTGCTGGTGGATTTTTTCACTGTGATGACCATTAAAAATGAGCGTTATGATAGAAACTATCACGGTAACCCTGCGCAGAACAGCGACAATCTGCGTGCCACAGGACAAGCCTGCGCTCCTGCCGCGTAAAGTGTGACGGGTATACACAGTCTGTGATCAAAAGCGACTACCTGTTCTGGCATTGCTGCTATGCTATTGAAATAAAATTAATAATAAAGGCAGTGTCGTCTTTGTCGGTTAAACCGTGCGCAAAGTCGCTCCGGATGGGCGTCGCTGGGCCTGTAACCGACTATACTTGCCGCGCACGCGCGTAATGACGTTTACTCGATGACTTTTTGCTATCACTTTATGCCAGCGTCAGGGCTGCACTGAATAATGTGCCGTTCCGCGCCGGGAGTGGGTCGGTTTGGGGCCTGTATGTTATTAAAAGAGCTGGCTGTTTTTGATGTATTAAGCACGCCGATCTGGGTAGTCCATCCTTTTACAGAGTGTGTGGTCTATGCCAATCAGGCTTCCCGGACGCTGAGCGGCGATATGTCGCTGAATGAGATGCGCAACGGTATCTATTCCACCTGCCCGGAAACGCAGCTGCAGCATTATCTGCGCTATCTCGACGCGATGACTGAGATATTTGAAGTCTGGACGCTGCAGACCGCCAAAGGGTTGCAGTCGGTATATTGTAAAACCACCCTGGTCGAGACCGAGGACTGCGGCCCCTTACTGTTATTTGAAGCGGTGAAGCTGCTCGCGCAAAATCAGTCGATTCATACCGGCTCCCGCCGCTACCAGCGGCGTAACAATGGTTTTTTTGCCCGTTTTTTTATGACCAATACCGCGCCAATGCTGTTGATCGATCCTCAGAAAGAGGGCCTGATTGTCGATGCCAATATTGCCGCACTGCGCTTTTATCATTATTCCGATGAGGAAATGCGCAATAAACATACCTGGCAAATTAATACCCTGGGCCGGGATGTGATCCCTATTATGAATAACATTGCCAATATGCCCGGCGGGCATAAGCCGCTTAATTTTACTCATATTCTGGCTGACGGCTCGCTGCGCCATGTTCAAACCTATGCCGGGCCGGTGGTGCTATATAATATTCGGCTGATGTTATGCATCATTCACGATATCACCGAAGAAGTGCTTCTGAAAAAAGAGCTGGAATTTTCCGCCGCCCACGATCCCTTAACCGGACTGCTCAATCGCCGCGAATTTTACCGGCTCGTCGATGCGCCGTCGTTTATCGGCCATGGCTTTTGTCTGCTGTTAATCGATATCGATCATTTCAAAAGTATTAATGATATTCACGGTCATCAAAAAGGCGATGAAGTCCTGTTGGTGATCTCCCGCATTCTGGAAACCTCGGTGGACCGCGAAGATAAGATATATCGCTGGGGAGGCGAGGAGTTTCTGCTCTTTTTGCCTCATTCGCCGATCGCCCGCGCGCTGATGGTGGCGGAGGCTATCCGTCAGGCGATCAGCGAATATCAGACGCTGTCGGTCACCGTCAGCATTGGCGTTGCCGAGCATCATGATGGCGAAGCGATTGATCAGCTGTTTTACCGCGTCGATAAAGCGCTATATGCGGCGAAAAATGACGGGCGCAACCGGGTAACGCGCTTGCCGTCGGAAAACGTAGCGGCCCATTCCGGGCGGTCAGAATAGAGGTGGCGCTATTTATCGCCGTCTGATGCGCAGGCAGACTCGCCGGCTATACTCAGGAGAGTCCTGCCTGCTGATTCGGGCGGTAATCTTGTTTGCCTGCGGCTGAGGTGGCATGCGACTCATGGTGCGTTTTCTCGTTGTCCTGTCGGTAGTTTCTCTTTCTGCGCCGGCGACGCTGGCGGCGAACGGTCACGCCATCAAGCAGCGTGCCGATGCTGTTCTGACCCTGATGAGCTATACCGTGGTCCCCGACGTGACCGCCAGCGATCTCAATATTGGCTCCGGGAGCAACGACAAACACAACCTGGCCATTACCCAGTTTGGCGGCGGGGCGACCCTGAGCGAGTCGTTTCCTCTCTATCTCGAAGGAACGATGGGCTACAGCCGTTACGACCCGCGTTTTGTGGTCAGCAATGGCGAACAGACGCGGAATGTGCCCACCAAGTGGAACAGCCTGACCACCACCGGCGGCGTCGGCTGGGATTTTTCGCTGCACCGGGATCGCTTTGGCGGCAACCTGGTGCTGCGGCCGATCGTCAATGTGATGCTCGGCACCCTGGCCAGCGATGCGCGCCTCGGCAGCTGGGTAATTGAGCGAAAAACCAACGCCGAACTGCAGTTCCTCGACGGCGGTCGGTTCAATGCATGGGGGCTCGGCGGAGCGCTGATGCTGGATTATGAACGCTTCTCCGCCACCCAGGATATTGATGCCGAGCTGCGTTACTCCTATATGCATCTGCAAAGTTTCGGCAGCAGCGCTGAGGTGGTGCAGGGGGAGGCCAGCGCGGAGAATCTCGGTCTGTATCTGCGCCGCCGCGCGCCGATCGCTGACTGGACGCTGCTGGGCAACCCGCTGCGCTACGTGCTGGAAGGGGCGCATACTGCATATCTGGGCGAACAGCGAGGGGCGCTGGGCTTCTCCGGTTTAACGTCGCTGGGGATTGGACTCGAGCTGGACAGCAGTAAATACCCGGTCTTTATCACCCGCACCCGGCTGGTGGCGCGCTATATGTTCGGCAATAACACCACGGGCTATGGCGTTGGACTGGCGATGAGTTTTTGAAGGCCATTAACCCAGCTGCCGCCGGCCAGCGCCTTCTTACCCCCGGGAGAGACCAGGGCGAAGGGGGTCCATAACCGTCTCCGCAGCCAGACGGTTTCCTCTCCCCCCAGTGTGAGGGCCAGGGTGAGGGTTAATCCTGACACCACACCCGCTCGCCGTTCACCCACGTCTCGCTGATATTACGCTCATCACCCAGGGTCATCAGTACGAACAGCTGCTCATAAATATCATGGCAGCGGCCCATCCGCAGACGCTGCAGCGGAGTGACCGCCGGGTCAATCACCACAAAATCGGCCTCTTTGCCCGGCTGAAAATTGCCAATCTTCTCTTCCAGCCGCAGGGCGCGCGCGCCGCCGAGGGTGGCGTGATAGAAGGCCTCGCTGGCGCGCAGGCGATAGCTTTGCAGTTGTCCTACCTTGTAGGCCTCGCCCAGCGTCCGCAGCATGCTGAAGGTGGTCCCGGCCCCGACGTCGCTGCCGATACCCATCCGCACCTTGTGCTGCCAGCAGGCGGGCAGGCGAAACAACCCGCTGCCGAGAAACAGATTCGAGGTCGGACAGAAGGCGACTGCGGAACCGGTGTCATGCAGGCACTGCCACTCGGCATCATCAAGATGGATCCCGTGAGCAAATACGCTGCGTTCGCCGGTGAGCTGATAGTGATGATAGACATCCAGATAGCGCGCATGCTCCGGCCACAGCTGCTTAACCCAGGCGATCTCCTCGCGGTTTTCACTGAGATGCGTCTGCAGCCAGGTATCGGGAAACTCGGCCCGCAGACGCTGCACCGCCTCCAGCAACGCCGGCGTCGAGGTGGGAGCAAAGCGCGGGGTAATGGCATACCCCAGCCTGCCGCGCTGATGCCAGCGGCGGATCAGCCCCCGGGTCTGCTCGTAGCTCTCCCCGGCGGTTTCGCACAGGTAGTCGGGCACATGGCGATCCATCATCACTTTCCCGGCGATCAGGCGCATATTGAGGCGCAGCGCTTCGCTGAATAACGCCTCCACCGAGGCCGGATGCAGGGTACAAAACACCAGCGCGGTGGTGGTTCCATGGCTTATCAATTGATTTACAAAAAACTGCGCTATCTCCTGGGCATACTCCGCATCGGCAAACTGGCTCTCCACCGGGAAGGTGTAAGTGGTAAGCCACTCCAGCAGCTGTTCGCCAAAGGCGCCGATCATCTCGGTCTGCGGATAGTGGACGTGGGCATCGACGAACCCCGGCAACAGCAGTTTACCCCGCAGGTCAACATAGCCCTTCAGCGGATGCAGAAAGGCTTCACCCTCCTGCCATGGCAGCAGCGCGACAATTTTTCCGTCCTGCAAGAACAACAGGCCATCATCGAGATAGCGGGCCTGGGCGGCCACCTCATCCGGGGTCTCCGCCACGCCGGCGATATCAAAAAATGCACCGCGCACCGCGGTCTGGTAATCCATCATCGAACCTGCCTTCTCTTAACGCTCTGGGAATAGTGATAAACAGCAAGATTGGTGCCAGTTTGCAGCCTGCCGCGGCCAGACGCCGCGGCAGAAGGGGGAAGGTTACTCTTTTTGCGCCACCGCGCCGGAGCGGAAGGCGGCTTTCGCCTGCACTTCGCGCTCGTCGCGAGCCAGCCAGCGGTAGGTGGTCGCGCCGAGGAAGACGCCGATAAACCAGCTGAAGTTCGCCACTTCATGCAGGGCCGGAATAAAGCTGATAATCAGCCCCAGGCCCACCGACGGCAGCAGGGCGGCAATGGCTTTCGGGTTAAAGCCGTTGCGGTACCAGTATTTACCCTTCGGCGTATCGTCAAACAGGTCGTCCACCGACACCCGGCCGCGTTTGATCAGGTAGAAGTCGGCGATCAGGATGCCAAACAGCGGGCCAATAAAGGCACCCAGCACGTCGAGGGTATAGTGGATCAGCTCCGGTGAGTTAAACAGGTTCCACGGCGTCAGGAGTATCGAGCCCACCGCGGCGATCATCCCGCCGGCGCGGAAGCTGATTTTCTGCGGCGCGCAGTTGGAAAAATCGAAGGCTGGCGAGACGAAGTTAGCCACGATATTGATACCGATAGTGGCGGTGATCATGGTCAGCAGGCCGATGGCCACCGCCAGATCGTTCCCAACGCGGCTGACGGTTTCAATTGGATCGGTGATCATTTTGCCGAACAGCGACTGGGTGCCGGAGACTATCACCACGGTGACCACCGAGAACAGCAGGAAGTTGAACGGCAGCCCCCAGCGGTTGCCGCGGCGGATCTCGCCCATGCTTTTGCCGTAGCGGGAAAAGTCGCCGAAGTTGAGCAGCGGCCCGGAGAAGTAAGAGACGACCAGCGCCGTGGCGGTGATCATCTGCCAGGTCTGCTCGCCAGCGCTGAGGGATTTGCTGGCGAGGGTAAAGGAGATCCCATCCAGACCGGTCTTGTATACAATCCAGCCGGCCAGGGCCAACATCACCACATACACCGCCGGACCGGCGATATCGATAAAACGCTTGATGGCGTTCATGCCGTGCCAGAACACCATCGCCTGCAGCAGCCACATGGTGGCGAAGCAGAGCCAGCCGAGCGTCGACAGCCCGAGGAAACTGCTGCTGGTCAGCGCGGCAAGGGAGGGCCAGAACTTGAGCAGGACCAGCATCAGGGCGTTCGCCGCCAGATAGGTTTGAATACCGTACCAGGCGAAGGCGATTAGCCCGCGGATCACCGCGGGGATATTGGCGCCGAAGACACCGAACGCCTGACGACAGATCACCGCGTAAGGCACCCCGGCCATCTGGCTGGGCTTCGCCACCAGGTTAGCGCACAGCTGCACAATACAGATGCCCACCAGCAGGCAGAGCAGAACCTGCCAGCTGGCCAGGCCAAGCGTAAAAAAGCTTGCCGCCACCACGTAGCCGCCCATGCTGTGCACGTCCGACATCCAGAATGAAAAGATATTGTACCAGCTCCAGTTCTGGTCGCGGGTGGGCGCCAGATCGTCATTACATAGCCGCGGACTGTAGCTGGCGGCCGCCTCGTGAGTCTTCGTCTGCTGCGTGTGGGATGAATGTGGCATGAAACCTGCTCCTCTGAATGAAAACCCTTTTTATATGGATTGCTGAGGCTATTGCAGGATCCAGGCCAGAATGATGAATCTTGTATACAAAAAATAAATTTTATGTATACGATCTGCTATCGATAAGTGAAACCGGAGTGGGTTAATGAATAATGAACATCGCCTCCAGGCCGCGCCAGCGCTGCAGGATAAGGACGAAAGCATTTACCAGGCGCTGATGACGGCTATCGTCGAACATCAGCTGCCGCCGGGCAGCAAACTGCCGGAAGAGGCGCTGGCGGAAGTATTCGCCGTGAGCCGCACCGGCATCAGAAAAGTGCTGCAACGACTCGCCGCTGTGCAACTGGTCACATTAACGCCCAAACGTGGTGCACACGTCGCCAGCCCGAGCGTGGAAGAGTCCCAGGCGATCTTTCGCACCCGGGCGCTGCTTGAGGTCGCGAATCTGCCCGATGTGATCGCGCGCTGTCAGCCGCCGCATCTGGCGGCGCTGGAGAACATTATTCAGCGTGAGCAGCAGGCTCATGAGGCGCACGACGGCCCGGCGGCCATCCGCCACTCCGCTGACTTTCACATTCAGCTGCAGGCTATCTCCGGCAACCCGGTGCTCACTGAGATGGTGACCCGCCTCAGCCAGCGCTCCTCGTTAGTGATTGCCGCCTGGGGCGCACCCTGGCGCCAGGGCTGTCGCTGCGACGATCACCAGCAGCTGGTCGGTTTGCTGCGGGATAAAGCCCTGCAGCCGCTCAGCGAGGCGCTGATGCACCATTTTGATCATATTGTCGCCAGCCTGTTCTTCGAGCGCGATGGCGTCAGCCTGCCCGATTTTTCCCGGCTGTTCGCCGGTCACAAGGAGTCGTGATGTCTTCTGTTTGTATACAAGTGATAAACCCCAACACCAGCCTGGCGATGACCGAAACGATAGGCGCCGCCGCGCGCGCGGTCGCCGCGCCGGGCACCGAGATCCTTGCGGTCTGTCCTCGCGCCGGCGTGCCGTCAATTGAGGGCCATTTTGACGAAGCCATCGCAGCGGTCGGTGTGCTGGAGCAGATCAGGGCCGGACGCGAGCAGGGGGTGGATGGACATGTGATCGCCTGCTTCGGCGACCCGGGGCTGCTGGCAGCGCGCGAACTGGCCCAGGGGCCGGTGATCGGCATTGCGGAAGCGGCGATGCATATGGCGACGATGGTCGCCACCCGTTTCTCCATTGTGACCACGCTGCCGCGCACGCTGATCATCGCCCGTCATTTACTGCACCAGTACGGATTTCATCAACACTGCGCGGCGCTGCACGCCATTGATTTGCCGGTACTGGCGCTGGAAGACGGCAGTGGCCTGGCGCAGGAGAAAGTGCGCGAGCGCTGCATTCGCGCGCTGAAAGAGGATGGCAGCGGGGCGATAGTCCTTGGCTGCGGCGGGATGGCGACCCTGGCGCAGGAGCTGACCCGCGAGCTGCGGGTGCCGGTGATCGATGGCGTCAGCGCGGCGGTGAAGATGGTGGAGTCGCTGGTCGCGCTGGGCCTGGCGACCAGCAAGCACGGGGACTTAGCGTTCCCGGAGAAAAAGGCGTTAAGCGGGCAATTTCAGTCGTTAAATCCATTTTAAAAGGGGCAGAAGATGGTTGAGAACCAGGAACACTATCCTCGCGATCTGCGAGGTTATGCAGGGCAGCCGCCGCACGCGCGCTGGCCGGGCGGGGCGCGGATCGCGGTGCAGTTCGTCCTCAACTATGAGGAAGGCGCGGAGAATCACGTCCTGCATGGCGATGCGGGTTCGGAACAGTTCCTGTCAGATATCATCGGCGCCGCCAGCTATCCGGCGCGTCATATGTCGATGGACTCGCTCTATGAGTACGGCAGTCGGGCCGGGTTCTGGCGGATCCATCGCGAATTCAGCCAGCGAGGGCTGCCGCTGACGGTTTTCGGCGTGGCGATGGCGCTAGCGCGTCATCCGGAGATTGTGGCGGCGATCAAGGCGGCGGATTACGATGTGGTCAGCCACGGCTGGCGCTGGATCCACTATCAGCACATGGATATCGCCGAGGAGCGCGAGCATCTGCACAAAGCGGTGCAGGTGCTGACCGACCTGTTCGGCAAGCCGCCCACCGGCTGGTATACCGGCCGCGACAGTCCCAACACCCGCCAGCTGGTGGTGGAGCACGGCGGCTTTGACTATGACAGTGATTATTACGGTGATGATTTACCCTTCTGGAGCGAAGTGGCCTGCAGCGACGGCAGCCGCCGACCGCACCTGATCGTGCCTTATACCCTCGACGCCAACGACATGCGCTTTGCCACCGCCCAGGGGTTCAACACCGCGGAGCAGTTTTATACCTATCTGAAAGACAGCTTTGACGTACTGTACGCCGAGGGAGAAACCGCGCCGAAGATGATGTCCGTGGGGATGCACTGCCGGCTGCTTGGGCGTCCGGGGCGTTTCCGCGCGCTGCAGCGATTCCTCGACTATATCCAGCAGCACGACAAGGTGTGGGTCTGCACCCGGCAGCAGATCGCCGACCACTGGCGCGAGGTTCATCCGTATCGCGGGTAGCCTGCTGCCCCTTTTCCTGGCCCTCTCCCCGGGGAGAGGGCATCACCCGATCGCGACTCTTGCACCGATAAACCCTGAAAGACGCCGTGATGAATCGTGATTATTGAATCAGCATGGCGAGGAGTACCAGGAACAGTAGCAGGACATAGATGCGTGCATACCATACATCCGGTACCGCAGGGATAGCCCGGCGGCTAAACGCTATCCCGGCCCAGCCGGTCAGGACGAGCAGGCCTAGAATTTTCAGGCTGATAAAACCCAGAAATCCGCTCAACGGAATGGTGTGCCAGCCAATGATGGCATAGGTCACAGCGCCGCATAGCGCCACGGGCAAAGAAAGCGGGTTGGATGCGCTAACGCACTCCTGCATCGCATACCCGTGTCGCCGTAGCAGGGGCACCGTCATGACGCTGCCGCCCACGCCCAGCAATGCGGCAATCGTACCGATAACCACACCGCCGCCGGTGACCATTGGCAGTGACAGCCGACGCCGAGCGCTGCCCGTGAAAAATCCCTTGCGCAACAAACAATCGCTGATGGTTGCCAGCATATAGAGAATAAACAGCGCGCGAACGATATTCTCGCTAAATATCCCCGCCAGACAGGAGCCTGCTACTGCCCCAATGGCAATAAACCATATCAACGGAAATAGCGTCTGTGCGGCAAGCTTGCCCGCCCGCCAGTTACGATAGCTGATCCAGCCGGCGTTAAATATCATCACCGCCGTTGAGGTAGCCACCGCGACGTGCATAGCGTTTTCCGTGAGTTCCGGCTGGCGGAGCATCAGTTGATAGACAAATGGCACCACCACAAAGCCGCCCCCGAAGCCGAACAGCACCGTGGTAATGCCGGTAGTCAAGCCTGCCAGTGCAATAATAACGATATCATTCAACAGAATATCCCCGCCCTGAAAATGAGCGAGCAGCTTATACCGGTCGCGTACAGCTTCCCATTTGCACAGCGCTCAATTACCTTTGTAAATCGGTCAAAGGGAGACAGGTGTGCGCAACGTAAAAATTGACGAGGTCGATCGGCTCGATCGCGAAGTGGTGGCGTTAGGCAATGACTATGCGCAAGGGTATATTCTGCCCCCGCACCAGCATCGTCGCGCACAGCTGCTGTACGGCGCGACCGGACTGATGTATGTCACCACGCAGGACGGAGAATGGGTGGTTCCTCCGCAACACGCTGTCTGGATCCCCCCTGAAACCGTGCACGCCGTCAGATTTGCGGGGGTGACCACGCGCAGCTTGTATATTGAGCCAGATTGTGTGGCCGCTTGCATTAAACACCGGCGTTGCGAAGTGATCAGCGTCTCGCCGCTGTTGCGCCAGCTACTGCTGGAGGCTGTGGATTTACCACCGTTGTACGACAGCCCACGCGATCGCATGCTGATACAGTTGATGTTGCTGGAACTGGCCGGCATGCCGGTCCGCGAATTTGATATTCCGTTGCCGCAGCATCCGGCGCTGCTGGCGCTTTGTCAGGCTTTTTTGCTTAACCCCACTATCCATGATCCTGCGGCGCGCTGGGCCGGGGCGCTG
This sequence comes from Klebsiella pneumoniae complex sp. WS1778, assembly GCF_049472055.1. Lineage (NCBI taxonomy): Bacteria > Pseudomonadati > Pseudomonadota > Gammaproteobacteria > Enterobacterales > Enterobacteriaceae > Klebsiella > Klebsiella pneumoniae complex sp. WS1778. The sequence goes on along the minus strand of NZ_JBKGTJ010000001.1, from coordinate 832,038 downwards.
TTTATGAGTCCTAGTACCTTTCGTCGCCATTTCCTGAAGCAGCTGGGCCTGTCATTTTCCGCCTGGCGACAGCGAGCCTGCGTGGTGAGCGCCCTGGCATGGTTGATAGCAGGGAAACCGGTGAACGAAGTGGCCTTATCCCTTGGATACGACAATGCGTCCTCTTTCGCCACCATGTTCCGCCGCGTGACCGGGCAACCGCCGTCGTTTTATCATCCAGCCTGATGCTCAGGGGAAGGGGGCTCCCGGCAGCATGTGTCGGCAATGAATGTCACTTTCATGGCGTTGCTATGCATTAACGCAGCCATAAGACAGACACCTGGCTTGCGTCTTCAGGTACCCCAACATTTAGTGGTGGCTACCTCGATGCGGTTTATCTATTCTGCCTGTAACCATGAGAAGACCGGAATCTCTCTTTGTGAACCATCTAATCTTTGAAAAAGTCATCATCATCTTCATTCTCGTCCTGTGGGTATTCGATACATTCAGAACCAGGAAAAGAAAACGTTTTGATCCTGCCATTGAAGCGGCTGATGCCAGAGAACGTTATCAATGGCGTTATTTCAGATGGGGTTTTCGGATCATACAAGTGGTAGCGGGAGTGTATATCTTCGTACAGCTGATTCAGGTTTTACTGAGATAGAGGCCGCCGGCAGGGGCTACTGAACATAATCCGTGTCAGCGACACGTGTTCCTGTTTTTCGTTGAGAGCTGAGAACTTGCCAGCATATAAACGGGGTGTTTGTAGTTTGTAACATTTTAAACAACAGCATATGTGACTCTTCAATGATGCAAGTAATACTGGTTCGACACGCGGAAACAGAGTGGAATGTAAAAGGTATTATTCAGGGACACAGTGATAGCGCCTTGACGCTCCGTGGGGAGCGTCAAACAGCAGCCTTGCTGGCAGCGTTTGTAGCGAGTGATTACCGGGTAGAATGTGTTTACGCTTCTCCGCTTGGCCGGGCCTGGCAAATGGGACAGCGCCTGGCTGAGCGTTTTTATTGTTCAGTGATATCTGAACCAGCGCTGAAAGAACAGGCTTTTGGTCAGTTTGAAGGTATGACAACCATAGAGCTCCTGCAGAATAATCCAGACGCCGCAGAAGCGTTATTCAACCTTGATGCAGAGTATTGTCCGCCAGAGGGTGAGTCTCTCTCACATGCTTCGCAGCGAATTATGCATTTTTTAACCAATCTGGAAAAAAAACGTCATCATCGAACAATATGTATTGTGTCTCACGGACAGGTCATTCAGGGCGTGCTTGCGATGCTAAAAAGTGGTGCTGTGGATGATTTTCACCGGTATGCACAACCCAACGCGAGTTACTCCGTGTTCGAACTGATTAATGGAAGATGTACCGCCCTAAAATGGGGGATCGCGACGCATTTACGTCACCTGGATTAAACAGTCTGACTTACCCCAGATTCCTGCTGTTCATGTTTGCTGTTCTTCCTCAGTTTGTCGTTCCCGTCGCGGGTCCGGTCTGGTTGCAATTGCTTGTTCTGGGGAGTATCAAAAAAGCGGGCTGGAATGGTTTCCCTGGGTTCAGTCGCGATGGCATCAAGGACGTTTGGAAACGGCTCTTAACACCCGGGCGATATCAAATGGCAGGAACGGTGTACAGGCGTTGTCATCCGCATGATGTTTAGCGGGCCGGCATAGTATCGACATCAGCCCGTTAAGGTATATACAACCTGTAAACCCGCTGTCCTCTTCTCGTTCAGACTGGAACTTAACCTCAGTTGGTTCGTCCGCTCTGTGCCAAAAGCGGAAGTAGGCTGAAGATAAATTCGCATTGCTGTTAGTCGTGGGTTCTGCAGATGGGTAGAAATTGATAACTTAGGATGCAAGTTCGTCCCGCTCTTTCTGCAGTTTTCATCGAGGGGATATTCTCCGGAATAATTGTGCCCATATACAAAGATAGTTCAGAATCGGAATGAGTTAATAATCGATACAGCAGGCGTTGCGCTCGGGCTGACAATGATCGACCACGAAAAGCAGGAAGTATTACTTTGTCAGTAATACGATATCCTCGCAGAAAAGCGATGTTTCCTTTCTGGCATATTAGCAACCCGGCGCGAACGTCGTTTTCATAGATAATATATACTTCTCTCTCAGAAATATGGTTACACAACTCTTCGTCATCAACTGCTACCAAATTGTTTGCAGAAAGTTCGCGAACTGTCTGCCATGTATGCTTATAGGCATCGCCCAGAGCCTGACAACACCAGTCAAAATCTTCGTATGTCGCCACTTGCAAAGTAAGAGATTTATCATTGAATTCAGGGGGTTCAGAAAAAGAGGTGGCGTATATATACTGGTCGGGAATACCCTGCGGGAAGGACTGGCCGGGTACAAGAATGCGAACATACTGAGCTCTGAGTTGTGACCATTCCTTACTAATGAGTTCTAATGCAGTATGATTTAGGTCAGAATCCATACCTACAATATCAATAAAAGGTTTGTTAATATTTCCGCCCTGATAACGGGGGCCAGTAAGAAATTGCTTTCCATCAATTTTGAGTTTTCGTTGTAAAAAATATTCCTGACATAATCCAGTTTCTCTCCAGGGAAATCGCGCCGAGAAACTTCTGTCTGTACACATCGATTCCTGCTCTGACAACCATTGTTTTAGCCATGAACGTAGGGTAAATTCAGGCACAGGTAGCCTGGCATATTGAGATAGCATGTAAGATAGCATAAAAAATATTTCGCCCTTGGATGTAAAAATGTTCTTTATAAACAAATTAGAATAGCTCTACTCTCATTTTATTACCAATTATAGCTGGCACGTCCGCTCCTTGCTCAATGCGGACCTTTAGCTCGATAGCTTGTCCGCTCCGCGCCAGAAGCGAACAGTGTTATCAGTGGCGATTGATAAAACGTCAGCCCGTTGACCTTGTCTCACAGCACCTCAACCACTTCAAATTCTTCTGCGATCAACTCCATATCCTCAGAAAAATGGCCTTCGGAGCTGAAAAATCTCTGATGCTCTTTCTTCCAGTATTCAAGGCTTAAATCGCCTTCACCTTCTTTGCGGGCGAATGCTTCAGTCACATCACAAAAACGAACCAGCTGCATCGAAATCAGTCTGATCACGCAAACTGGAACATTCTTGCCATCAAGAATAATGTGATAACTCCCTATCCTCGGGGCAGCTTTTTCCTGCTGGTAAGAGGCAAAAGATCCGCAAGAGGCCGTTTTTATCCCTTTTTTGATCAGGTCAGCAAGCTCGTTAGCCAGCTCCGGACTGTCACCCATTTGCCAGGCATCTGCGCCGGGATACTTCTTTTTTATTTCCTCAACCTCAACCATGAAAATCCCTTCGTTATCGTCAATGAAAAGAAATGGCATACCTTTTTAACATGAGCGGTCCCAACATTATCAGCGATATCTTTCTTTAGATAGTGTGGTCCGTTTTTCGCTCAAAACGGACCTTAAGGGCATTGAACGCGTTTGCTCTGCGCCAGAAACGGCAGTTAACTTCAAGACGAACCATAAAGTCGCCTGTCTTATTCAGACTGCCAGTAAAGCGGTGAACCGAACGCGTCGATGTAGTAATCGATAATCGCCCGCACGTTCAGCGGAGGGTGGCGGGCATTCGGATAGATTGCCGCGATATGCTGTGGCTCCGTTTTTATGGACCTATCCAGCTCCGGCAGCAGTTCGATAAGTTCGCCGCTCTTTAGCCGGTCTCCAATCAGCCAGTCAGGAAACAGCACAATCCCCATCCCTCCGAGTGCGGCAATCAGCAGGGTTTCAGCATTATTCGATGACATCAGGGGTGAGACAGGGTAGTGCACCCATTCCTCTCCGTGCCGGCGCAGCAGCCATTGGTTTGGTCCTGACGAACCGCGGTAGACCAGGCATTTATGCCGGGCGAGCTCTTCGGGCGATCCCAGCATGCCGTGCCGGCGGATATAATCCGGTGACGCGGCAAGATGATAGCACTGCTGGCCAAACACGCGCGCATGAAATGCGGAATCCGTCAGCACGCCAATCCGGAAAATCACGTCAGCCGGCTCACGGTGCGGATCGATGTAATCATCAGTCAACGTAAGCTCAATGCTGAGCTTCGGATATCGCTCCGTCAGGCCCGGTAACGCGGGTGCGACATGGCGCTGTCCAAAGAATACGGGTGCGTTTATGCGGACCATTCCGGAAGGCTCAAGGGTTCTCTCGTTGAGTTCCCGCCGCGCCTCCTCCATGCTGCCAGTCATGGCTCGTGCATAGCGGATAAAAAGATGGCCGCTTTCGGTCGGGATTATCGCCCGGGTATTGCGGTAAAAAAGCTGCTGGCCGAGCACATCCTCCATCTGATGGATGACCCGCGATACCTGAGAGGCCGATATCCCTTCCCGCCGGGCCACCACAGAGAAATTCTGCGTCTCATAGACGTCTATAAAAATCAGCAGGGCGCGAATACTGATGTTCCCAAGCTCATTCATTAATGCATATCCTGCACAGGTGTTTATCTCATTATGGCATTTTTCTCATCCATATTAAGCCGTAATCTCCTCCGCCTGGACTACTGGAGATGATTGTTATGCAGCTAATATTGATTTTTATCGTCATTGCCGGAGGCATGGGACTGTCCATAGAGGCAGGATTGCTCGGGCCACTGGGTGGGGAGGTCGGTGACCTCTGGGCTACCTTTAGCATATTCGGCGTGGGTGCGGCGCTGACCTTTCTGCTGATGCTTTTTTTCAGCCCGCGCAACAGCCCGTCGTTCTTTGCGCAACCTGCGTGGCAGCTGCTTGGCGGCGTGCTTGGGCCGATTTACGTCATCATCCTGACCGTGGTAACGCCGGCAATCGGCATCGCCATGACGATGATCGGCATCCTGGCAGGCCAGGTGTTCAAGAGCCTGATTATTGATCACTTCGGTCTGCTCGGTACGTCACGCAGGAAAATTGACAGTAAACGTATCATTGCGCTGATTTTCATTATTGCAGCGCTGGTTATGGTTGCACAGGGGTAAAGTAACATTATGACTATTATCATGATTCTGCTCGCCGTCGCCGGTGGCGCCATGCTGAGTATCCAGGCGGCTATCAATGGCCAGCTGGGCAGCAAGGTCGGCGTATTCAAAAGCGCGTTCCTGACATTTTCTGTCGGCGCCCTGGTGACGGGGCTGCTGATCTTTTTCTTCGAACCCAAACACACCCTGACGCTGATGGACGTGCCTAAATGGCAACTGCTGGGCGCAATGTTTGGTGTGCCTTATATCGTTATTATGGTACTGGCCGTCCAGCGTATTGGCGCGGCAGTGGCTACGGTCGCTGTCATTTTTGGCCAGTTAACCATGAGCATGCTGATCGATAACTTCGGCTGGCTGGGCAATGCGTCGATTCCATTCTCGATGAGCCGAATCGGCGCCATTGTCTGCCTGGGTATCGCGCTGTTCTTCATTTACTCCAGCAGCAGGGCAAAAGCTGCCACGGCGAAAATCCCCCGCCAGCCATCGCCGGGGGGGAGTTGACGATTATTCCCAGCGTTTCAGCAGCAGACTGGCATTAACCCCGCCGAAGCCAAAACCGTTCGACAGCGCATAGCGCATCTTCTGCGGGCGGGCCTGCAGCGCCACCAGGTTCATGCCTGCCGCCTCTTCATCGGGGTGATGCAGGTTCAGCGTCGGCGGCACCACCTGATCACGCAGCGCCTGAATGGTGAAGATGGCCTCAATCCCGCCGGCCGCGCCTAACAGATGGCCGGTGGCGGATTTCGTCGAGGTAATGGCGACCGGATGCGCGCCAAACAGCGTTTTAATCGCCGCCAGCTCACCTTTATCACCGACCTGCGTCGAGGTGGCGTGGGCGTTGATATGGTCAATCTCGTCGACGGTCACCCCGGCCTGGCGAATAGCGGTCTCCATGGCCCGACGCGCGCCGTTCCCGTCTTCCGGGCCTGCGGTCAGGTGATAAGCATCTGCGCTGGTGCCGTAGCCGACCAGCTCGGCCAGCGGCGTGGCGCCGCGCGCCAGCGCGTGCTCCAGCGACTCGATCACGATAAGCCCCGCGCCTTCTCCCATCACAAATCCATCGCGGCCGCGGTCAAAGGGGCGGGAAGCGGCTTCCGGCTGGTCGTTGGAGGCGCTGGAGAGCGCCCTTGCCGCGGCAAACCCGGCCAGGCTAACGCGATGAATTGCCGCTTCCGCGCCGCCGCAGAGGGCAATATCCGCCTCGCCGCTGCGGATAATCCGCGCCGCATCGCCAATGGCCTGGGCACCCGCTGCGCAGGCGGTGACCGGCGCGCCGATGGGGCCCCGGAAGCCGTGAGCGATAGACACATGCCCGGCGGCCAGGTTGGCCAGAAAAGAGGGGATAGTGAACGGCGAGAGGCGACGCGGCCCGCGTTCATCGGTGGTATGTACCGCATTGGCGATCTCGCTGAAGCCGCCGATCCCGGTGGCGATCACCGTGGCGGTACGTTCCTGTTCGGCCGCAGATGCTGGCGACCAGCCGGCCTGGGTCAGCGCTTCACGGGCGGCGACCAGCGCAAACTCGATAAAGCGATCCATCTTTTTGCGCTCTTTCGCCGGGATGGTCGCCAGCGGGTCGAAGCCGTGCAGCGGATCGCTTTCAATGGACGGCACCTGGCCGGCCACTTTGCAGGGAATATCCGCGACCAGCTGCTCGCTGAGTCGGGTGATCCCTGACTTTCCTGCCAGCAGCGACTGCCAGACGTGCTGTACGCCGCAGCCCAGCGGGCTGACAATCCCCATCCCGGTGACGACAATGCGTTTAACGGAAACGCCCATAGTTTACTCTCCTGTAGTATCAGTGTGCCGGCGGCTTTTTCATCAAGGGAACCAGCAGCGCGGCAAGCAAAAAACCCATCATGATGAGGTAGAAAGCATCGGAAAAGGCCTGGGTTCGCGCCTCCCGCAGCGCCAGCGCGGAAAGATTTTTCAGCGCCGCCGTCTGCGCGGCATCCGGCGAGATCCCCTGGACGGTGAAGTTTGCCGCGCTGCGCTGAACAAAATCGCTCATTGCCAGGTTGGCGTTATTCAGATGGTCCGCCAGGCGGTTGTAGTGCAAATTGGTTCTGTCGTTAAGCACTGTGCCGCACAGGGCGATGCCGATGGCGCCTCCGAGGTTGCGCATGAGATTAAACAGCCCGGAGGCCAGCTTCAGGCGCGCGGGCGGCAGGCTGCCCAGCGTCAGGGTCACCGTTGGCGCGACGGCAAACTGCTGCGCCAGTCCGCGAAACGCCTGAGGGAGCAGCAACTGGTCCGCCCCCCAGTCATGGGTTATCGGGACGAAGCTGTACATCGACACCGCAAAGCCGATCAGCCCGGCCATCAGCAGCCAGCGCAGGTCAACGCGGTTGGCCAGCCACGAATAAAACGGAATAGACATGACCTGGAACAAGCCGGTGGAAAATACCGCCAGGCCGATCTCCAGCGCGCTGAAACCGCGCACGCTACCGAGATACAGCGGAGTTAAATAGATGGTGGCGAAGATGCCGACGCCTGCCATAAACGAGAAATAGCAGCCGAGGCTGAAAGTTCGGTCCTGCAGGGCCCGCAGATCCATCACCGGCTGCGGATGGCGGAGGGTGCGGATAACAAAAGCCACGCCGCAGAGCAGGGCGACCCAGGCGGTGGTCGTCAGGGTCGCGTCATCAAACCAGCCCCAGCGAGGACCTTCTTCGAGGGTATATTCCAGGCAGCCGAGGGACACGGCCAGCAGCAGAATACTGAGATAGTCGGCGCCGCGCAGCAGAGTGGGGTCGGCGCTGTCTACTTTCACCAGCAGCGGCACTGCCACCGCGATGTAAATCCCCGGAACAACGTTGATAAAGAACAGCCAGTGCCAGTTGTAGTTTTCGGTGATCCAGCCGCCCACCGTCGGGCCCAGCGTCGGGGCGAGGGAGGCCAGGCCGCCGATTGTCGCCGCGGCAATGACCCGCTGTTTGCCCTGAAAAAAGGCGAAAGCGGTGGTGAACACCAGGGGGATCATCGACCCGCCCGCCAGCCCCTGCAGGGCGCGGAAGGCGATCATACTCTGGATGTTCCACGCCCAGCCGCACAGCAGGCTCATCAGCGTGAAGCCCGCCGCGGAGGCGGCAAACAGCCAGCGGGTCGACATGACCCGGGCCAGCCAGCCGGAAAGCGGGATAATAATGATCTCGGCGATCAGGTAGCTGGTTTGTACCCAGACGGTCTCATCGTCGCCCGCCGACAGGCCACCGCCGATATCCCGCAGCGAGGCGGAGACAATCTGGATGTCGATAAGGGCGATAAACATCCCCACGCACATGCTGGCGAAGGCAAAGATTTTCTTCGCCGTCGGCATCGACAGACTTTGCGGGGCGGACAGCGCCTGAGCGGTGCTCATCGAGGGCTCTTTTCATTCACGGTGACGATCACCGACAGTCCCGGGCGCAGGACGTCAAGCTTTGCCCCGTCACCTTCCAGCGCAATGCGGACCGGCACCCGCTGCACGATTTTAGTGAAATTCCCGGTCGCGTTCTCCGCCGGCAGAATGCTGAAGCGTGAGCCGGTCGCCGGCGCCAGGCTGGCGACATGGCCCTTAAAGGTATGGTTCGGCAGCACATCGGCGACGATGGTCACCGCCTGGCCGGCGCGCATATGCGCCAGCTGGTTTTCCTTAAAGTTGGCGTCGATCCACAGGCCGTGCGCGGGCACCAGGGAGAGCAGCTGCGTGCCGCTGCTGACGAAGGAGCCGGACCACGCGCGGCGGTTGCCAATCACCCCAGCGAACGGCGCGCGAATGTCGGTATAGCTGAGGTTCAGCCTCGCCATCTCGAGGTTAGCCTGGGCCTGCGCCAGGGCAGCCAGGGTTTGCTGCTGGCGAGCATCCAGCACCGTCAGCTGACGTTCGGCCACGGTTTTATCCGCTTTGGCTTTCTCCTGCTCGGCATGCGCCCGGCGATAATCGGCGGAGGCGTTATCGCGGATCTGTGCGGAAATCGCGCTCGACGCGGCCAGGGCGTTATAGCGTCGGTTGTCGTTAGCCAGTTTTTCGGTTGCCGCCGTGGCGGCCAGTAACGAGGCCGTAGAGCCGGCAATGGTCGCCTGCTGTAGCTGGCGGGTAGCCTGGATATCGGCCAGCGCGGCCTGCTGCGCCGCCACTTCTCCGGCGGCTTTCGCAAGGGCGGCGCGGTAATCGCGGTCGTCAATGCGGATCAACAGGTCACCTTTTTTCACCGCCATATTGTCCTGCACCGCCAGCTGCTGGATATAGCCGGAGACTTTGCTGGAGATGGCGCTAATGTCGCCGCCAACATAGGCGTCATCGGTGGTCTGCAGAAAACGTCCGGTATGCCACCAGTACGCGCCGTAGCTCGCTGCCGCCAGAACGGCGGAGAGGGCCGCCAGGACGAGGACGCTTTTCTTATTGGCCAGCTTCATGGTTGGCATCTCTGTAGGGTTCAGGCTGGAATTTTTGCCCGCTATCGCCTTCGCGTTTGCGCAGCAGATATTCATGACGATATTGCATCAGCGGCGAGGCGGCGGGGCCCGGCACCATGGCGTATTTACCCGGGATAATCTCTTCCCCGGTCGCTTTATCCACCATGACTGGCTCCACCCGGCGCTGGGTGGCGGTTTCCACCAGCTGCATCTGACGGCCTTCTGGAGCGAAGTGGCGGTTACCCCATTCCGCCAGCGCCAGCAGCACCATGCGGAAATCGCGGCCGCGCGGGGTGAGGTGGTATTCGTAGCGCGGCGGCGTGCTGCTGTAGCACACCTTCTCCAGCAGGCCGTCGTCGACCAGCGCCTTCAGGCGGCGCGACAGAATATTGGGCGCGACGTTGCTGCTTTTCTGAAATTCGTCGAAGCGGGTAAAGCCCGCAAAGGCGTCGCGCAAGATCATGATGCTCCAGCTGTCGCCGATGCGGCCCAGGCTGCGGGCGATGGGGCAGGGAGCGTGGCAAAGCGGTTCATTTTTCATGGGCGGTCCAGGTAGCAGGTGGCTTTTGCCAGCAAATTGACATAGTCACTATCAAAATGCAAGTGACTATTCATGGCAGCCAGGGGAGAAGCCGCTGCCGTTCCGCTACGTCGTTTCTCCCTTTGAACAGTCTCCGCCGCCTTATATCTGCCTGACCGTAATAAGAGATAACTATCGCTGATGGCAGATGAAACATTTTAATAATGATAAAAATCGATGTGCTGGGTAATGACCTTTATTGGGGGATACGATATAAGGTATGGCGACACTCAAATTAAAATTCTCATAACTTTTTAAGGTTAAATAAATGAAGCAGGTGGGTATTGTTGGCTGGCGGGGCATGGTTGGCTCAGTATTGTTGCAGCGCATGATCGAAGAAAATGATTTCGACGATATTTCAGCGCATTTTTTTAGTACCTCCAGTGCGGGTGCCGCTGGTCCGGTTATTAAAGGTAAAAGCGACAAACTGAAAGATGCGAATTCCCTTAGCGCCCTCGCCGAAATGGATATTATTATAACCTGTCAGGGCGGGGATTATACCAAAGCCATCTATCCTGCGTTAATTAACTCTGGCTGGCAAGGGTACTGGATTGACGCCGCTTCGGCGCTGCGGATGGATGACAACGCCTGCATTATTCTCGACCCGGTCAACCGCGATAATATCGATCGCGCGGTGAAAGCGGGAATGAAACTGTTTGTCGGCGGCAACTGCTCCATCACGCTGAGCCTGATGGGGCTGGCCGGGCTGATCAAGGCTGACCTGATTGAATGGATGAGCGTGATGACCTATCAGTCTGCCTCCGGGGCGGGCGCCAAACAGGTGCGGGAATTCATCGCGCAAAGCGCGTATATCAGTCAGCATTTATCTGCGGATGAACTGACGGCATCAGGTTCCGTGCTGCCTTTAGTCAATAAAGTGAGTGAGTTGATTAATAGCGCCGGCATGCCGGTGGAGAATTTTGGCGTCCCACTGATGGGCAGCATCATTCCGTGGATCGACAGCGATCTTGGCGATGGAAATAGCCGCGAAGAATGGAAGGGCGAGGCGGAAACCAATAAAATTCTTGGCCTTGCACCCGGCACCATCCCGGTCAATGGCTTATGCATTCGGGTCGGCGTAATCCGCTGCCACAGCGCTGCCATTACCCTTAAACTGAAACGTGAGGTCAGCGAAGCGGAATTCGCTGAATTAGTGACCCATTCCCATCCGTGGGTAAACTATATCCCCAATAATAAGCAAGAGAGTGTCAGTAAATTGACCCCGGCTGCTATTAGTGGTTCGTTGCAGGTAGGAATTGGCCGCTACAAGAAAATGTCGCTAAATAATGAACCCGTCTATTCGGTGTTAACGGTTGGCGATCAGCTATTATGGGGCGCGGCGGAACCCCTGCGCCGCATGTTAAATATCCTGCTGGGCAAAATATAGTTACGGTCATCCGGGGAAAGCCCTCGCGCGCAGGCGGTTAAGACAAATGTTTAACGAAGCGTTTGCGAACCTCCTTGTAGCCGTTATTTTCATAAAATTGATGCGCTCTGATTCTTTTTTCACTGCTTGAAAGCTCAATATGAGCGCATTGTTTATCGTGGGCGAGGCGCTCTGCGGCATGGAGAAGCTGGTGGCCTATCCCTGAACCCCGTGACGATTCCTCTATCACCAGCGCGGAAATTAATGCCCACAATCGGTTTTCATGTACCGGTAAGATAAAATTGATAACGACCACGCCACACACGGTGTTTTCTGCTTCAGCCACCAGCGTATGCATCATACTTTGGGGTTCAGTAATGCGTTGCGCTAAGATCGCCGTCTCCGTCTGATAGCCCAGCTGCAGAAATAGCGTTTTCAGCGCGGGGATATCTTTTGATTCAGCAGCCCTGATTAACACCATGACCATCGTCTCCTCACGTATTGATACCGGGCGGGTGCGGGCCGGTGGATAGCCACATTCCCCCGGCCCGCGTCAGTGTATGCCTCTCAGTCCATCAGACTGACCTGGGCGGCGACAATCCGCCAGCCGTAGGGAAAGCGCACCCACGTTTGCTGCTGACGCCCAAGGCGCGCGCTGCCTTCGCGGGTAAACTCGGTGCTGCATACCGCCATGTCCGCGCCAAAGGTGGTGATGGTGGTATGGCGCAGGTCGCGGGCCAGACCGGCGGCGGGGCGGGCGGCGCGAAAGGCGCGGATCGCCTCAATGCCATACAGATTTTCGCCGGCCCCCAGCCGCACGGTGCGCGGATCGTGCCAGAACAACGCGTCCAGCGCCTCGATGTTATTGCTGACCAGCGCCTCTTCATACTGATAAAACGCCGCCGTCACCTCGGCGAGGATCGCCGGGCGGTCTACATTGTCCAGATTGATCATGCTGCACTCTCCGCCACTCGGGCATCGGTAACGCCCATCGCTTCCAGCGCCCGCGCGGCGCGAAGACAGGCTTGTTCGTTAAACGGCGCGGCTATCAGCTGCAGGCCAATCGGCTTGCCGCTGGCGGTACGCAGGGGCACGGTCACCACCGGCAGCCCGAGGAAGGAGATCGGCTGGGTCAGCATGCCCATGCTGGCGCGCACCGGCAGCGGCTGGCCGTTAATCACCATCTCCTCGGCGCCTATCGACGTGGCGCTGCATGGGGTGGCCGGGGCAATCAGCACGTCGGCCTGACTGAACAGGGATTTGATCGCCAGACGGGCATGACGGCGGAAGCGCTGGGCCTGCAGATACCACGCCGAGGGGATCATCGCCCCGGCCAGCAGCCGCTCGCGGGAGTGGGGTTCAAAGCGCTCGGGCGAGTGGCGAAGATCCGGCAGATACTGATTGCCGCCTTCGCTGGCGCTGATGATAAAGGCTGCCGAGCGGGCCAGGGCGGCATCCGCGAACTGCAGCTCGCTGTCGGCGCCCAGCGCGTGGGCGACCCGATCCACGGCCGCCCGGGCGTCGTCATCGCACCAGGTGGTGAAATAGCCCCCCAGCCGCGCGCAGCGCAGCCCCTCCAGTCCGCGCTCCAGCAGGTTGCCGGTGCGCTCGCTGGCTTTATCGGCCTGAAAGTCATCGGCCGGGTCGCGCCCCTGCAGGGCGTCATACACCGCGGCGAGGTCGGCCACCCGGCGGGCAAAGGGACCAATATGATCCAGACTGGCGACAAACGGATGGCTGCCGGAGCGGGAGAGGCGGCCGAAGGTGGGTTTCAGGCCAAAGATCCCGCACAGCGACGCGGGGACGCGAATCGAGCCGTTGGTGTCGCTGCCGAGGCTGAAATGGACCAGTCCGGCGGCCACCGCTGCGGCCGAACCGCCGGAGGAACCGCCGGCGATCCGCGTCAGATCGTGCGGGTTACGCGTCGCGCCATAGTGGCTGTTTTCGGTGGTGAAGCCGTAGGCGTAGGCATCCATATTGAGCATCCCGCTGAGCAGGGCGCCGGCGCTGTGCAGCTGGCGCACCGCCCAGCTGTCGCTGGCGGCCGGCGGCCGGTCGCTCAGCAGCTCCGCCCCGGCGAGGGTGGTATACCCGGCGACATCAAACAGATTTTTCACCGCATAGGGAATGCCTGCCAGCGGCGGCAGGGGGCGCTTTTCCCGGCGCAGGGCGTCGATGCTGTCGGCCTCCGCCAGCATGCGCTGGGCGGTGACCTCGGTCCAGGCGTTGATCTGCGGATTCACGCGGGCGATATCGTCCAGCGTCTGGCAGGCGATCTCCCGGGCGCTCAGTTCGCCATCGTGCAGCGCACGCTGGATCTCGGCGATGGTGAAATGGTGAAGTGTCATGCTTTATACACCCCCGCAATGTCGTCGCGCGGCCCGAGGGGATAGTCCATCAGCGGCTGCGCCATGGCGGCGATGCGGGAAAACTGGCGCTCCAGCTCCTCACGGCGCGGCGCCTCCAGCTCCATATCAAAAAGGTGAGTCATCTGCGTCAGATACTCGCTCCAGTCAGGCTGTGTGGTCATGGTCTGCTCCTTAGTATCCGGCGGCGGCGCCGTTGCTGCGTGGATCGGTAGCCCCTTCAAGCAGGCCATTGGGATGGCGGACAATGGCCCCGGCGTGGCCCATCGCCTCGCTGAAATCGGCCAGCACTTCCACCTCGTGCCCCAGATCGCGCAGACGCGCGATGCAGGCGGGGGCAAAGCGTCCCTCCAGCTTCAGTGAATCCGAGGACTGGCCCCAGGTGCGGCCCAGCAGCCAGCGCGGACGGGAGATGCTCTCCTGCAGCGGCGCCCCCTGCAGGATATAGCGGGTAAACAGCGCGGCCTGGGTCTGCGGCTGACCGTCGCCGCCCATCGAGCCATAGACCATCACCCGGCCATCGTTCAGGCGCGCCGCGGCGGGGTTGAGGGTATGGAACGGCTGTTTGCCAGGGGCCAGCGCCAGGAGATGCTGCGGATCGAGGCTGAAGGCCGCCCCGCGGTTTTGCCAGACGATCCCGGTGTCCGGGATCACCACGCCGCTGCCAAACTCGTGATAGATGCTCTGAATAAACGACACTGCCAGTCCGCTGTTATCCACGACGCCCATCCAGACGGTATCGCCCGGTCCTTTGCCGCCGCCCCAGGGAGAAGCGCTGGCGTCGTCGATGCTGTCGGCCAGCGGCTGCAGGGCTTCCGGGGTGAGCAACGCCTGAACATCCACATCCAGATGGCGCGGATCGGTGATATGTGCATCGCGCAGGGCAAACGCCCGCTTGGTGGCTTCGACGATACGGTGCACCGTTTGCGCCTCGTCGGCGTCGGCCATGTTCAGACGGTCGGTGATGCCGAGGATCGCCAGCGACACCAGCCCCTGTGTGGGCGGGGCGAGGTTCCACAGCGTGCCCTGCCGGTGCTGAAGGGTCAGCGGCGCCGGACGCCGGGCGCGGTGGGCCTGCAGGTCGCCGAGGGTGACGGGCATCCCCAGCGCGGCCATCCCCTGGGCTAGACGTTCAGCCAGCGGGCCGCGATAGAAACTGTCGAGACCGTCGCTGGCCAGCATGCGCAGCGTTCCGGCGAGGGCGGACTGGCGAAAGCGGCTGCCGGTCCGGGGGGGCTCGCCCGCCATCAGCCAGGTTTCGCTGAAGCCTGGCTGATGGCGCAGCTCTTCCAGTTTGCTGGCGGTGGCGTGGGCCTGCGAGGCGGTGACCGGAATGCCGTCTTCGGCATAACCGATAGCATCGGCCAGCAGGCGGGCCACCGGCAGCGCGCGGCCGGTTAAGTCCCGAGAAATACGCAGCGCCTCGTCCCAGCCGCTGACGGTGCCGGCGACGGTCAGCGCGGCCTGCGGTCCCCGGTGGGGAATATGCTGCTGTCCGGCGTAGGCCTCGAGGGTCGCCAGCGACCCGGCGGCCCCGCTGGCGTCAATGGCGATGGGGTCTCCCTCAGGCGGCACGATCAGCCAGAAACCATCCCCACCCAGGCCATTCATATGGGGATAGACGACGGCGATGGCCGCCGCGGCAGCCACCATCGCTTCAATGGCGCTGCCGCCCTCGCGCAAGATGGCCAGCGCGCTCTGGCTGGCGAGGTGGTGGGGAGCGACCGCCATGCCGTGGGTCGAAACGTTGCTACTGTGCATAAATTATCCTTTCTGAACGAATCACCCGCAGAACACTGCAAAAGCTGTTCCAGCTCTGAACGTTTCGTTTCATTGATAAAAACAATGACCGGAATTTTCCCGCTGGCACGCTATGTGTAAGGCATAGCAGATACAGTATGATGAGGGATGGACGATGAAACGAAAGTTACAGGGGCGCTATGCAACAACTCGATGAACGACTGAAAGGGCAATACGCCTCGCTGTCGCCGCAGGAACAGCGGGTGGCGGATTTCATCTTTGACCACTTTGACGACCTGATAAGCTACAACAGCGCCGAGCTGGCGCAGCTGAGCGGTGTATCGAAAGCCACCGTCAGCCGGCTGTTCAAGCGCCTGGGCTATGACAAATATAAGGACATGCGCGATGAGCTGCGAACCCTGCGCCAGAGCGGGATGCCGCTGACTGATCAGCGCGACGCGGTGCAGGGTAACACGCTGCTGGCGCGTCATTATAAGCAGGAGATGGCGAACCTCACCCAATGGGTCAACGCCCTTGACGCGCGCCAGTTCGCCGAGGCGCTGACGGCGATGGTGGCCGCGCGTCGTATTGTGGTGATTGGCATGCGCAATGCCTATCCGGCGGCGCTGCACCTGCGCCAGCAGCTGCTGCAGGCCCGCGGTCAGGTGCTGGTGCTGCCCCAGCCTGGGCAGAGTCTCAGCGAAGAGCTGGTCGATCTGACCGCCGATGATCTGGTGGTGATGATGGCATTTCGCCGGCGGCCGCGGATCGTCCGCCCGCTCCTGCAGCAGCTGCAGCGCGATGGTGTGCCGGTCCTGTTAATGTGCGAGCCGCAGGCCCACAGTCTGTTCCCGCTCTCCCGCTGGCAGCTCTGCGCGCCGCTGGACAGCGTCTCGGCTTACGACAGCTATGCCTCGGTCAACAGCCTGATCAATCTGCTGGCCAATGCCTTTCTGCACGAAACGCTCGATAGCGGTCGTCCACGCATTCACGATATCGCTACGCTTTACCATCAGCTGGACGAGCTGGAACAACGCTGATGGGGCGCCAGCGTGGTGCTGTGCATCAATATGGTGCATATTGTTCCGCGTTCTGGCGCCGTCGTTTTTTGTTCTTCGGCTCCTTACTGCCTGTCCTTTCTCACTTTTAGCTTAAATTCCTCGCCAACCCGCGCATCGACCGTATCTGGCACATTAGTTGCAAAAACAGATTCAAAGAATCTTTTGTTTCATGCTAACGTAACGGGTAAACATCATGAAGAAACTGTTGATCGCACTGGCCGGGGCCGCTTGTCTCCTTTCGTCTGTTTCTGCCGCGCAGGCTGACCAGCTCCAGGATATTGAAAAACGCGGCGTCATCCGCATTGCCGTGCCCCAGGATTTTCCGCCGTTCGGCTCGGTGGGGACTGACCTGCAGCCGCAGGGGTATGACATCGATATGGCGCGCTATCTGGCGAAGTCGATGAAGCTCAAGCTGCAGCTGGTCCCGGTGACCAGCGCCAACCGCGTGCCGTATCTGCAGACCGATAAGGTGGACCTGGTGATCTCAAGCCTCGGCAAAAACGCCGAGCGAGAGAAAGTGATCGACTTCAGCCGCGCCTACGCCCCGTTCTTCCTCGGGGTGTTTGGCCCGAAAGGGGCGGAGCTGAAGGACGCGGCCGCGCTGAGCGGTAAAAGCGTCGGCGTGACCCGTGGGGCGGTGGAAGATATGGTGCTGACCAGCGTGGCGCCGCAGGCGGCGCAGATTAAGCGCTACGAGGACAATAACACCACGCTGTCGGCCTATCTGTCGGGCCAGGTGCAGTATGTCGCCACCGGTAACCTGGTGGTGGCGGCCATCTCCCGGCAGAACGCTGACAAAGCGCCGGTGCCGAGCTTTATGCTGAAGGACTCGCCGTGCTTTATCGGGCTGAAAAAGAACGAACCGGCGCTGAAGGCGAAAGTGGATACCCTGATCGAGCAGGGCATTAAGGACGGCACCCTCAACGGTTTGTCTGAGAAGTGGCTGAAAGCGCCG
The DNA here is from genome assembly GCF_049472055.1 of Klebsiella pneumoniae complex sp. WS1778. Lineage (NCBI taxonomy): Bacteria > Pseudomonadati > Pseudomonadota > Gammaproteobacteria > Enterobacterales > Enterobacteriaceae > Klebsiella > Klebsiella pneumoniae complex sp. WS1778. Next base: position 814,588 of record NZ_JBKGTJ010000001.1, on the reverse strand, counting down.
CTGCCTGCCAGCCTCGGCGCGTAAGGTCTGTGGATGACGGAGCAACTTCATTTTTCTGAGCTCTGGCCGCACTGGCCGGAGCTGCTGGCCGGTCTGTGGGTGACGGTGCAGCTGACGGTGCTGGCGACGATCGGCGGACTGGCGATTGGGATCCTCGGGGCGGCGATCCGCAGCGGCCGCCCGGGCGTCCTCAGCCGGATCTGGGGCGGATATGTGGAAATCATCCGTAACACGCCGTTCGTGGTGCAGCTCTTTTTTATCGTTTTTGGTTTACCGAACCTGGGACTGAAGATGACCGCCGGCGAAGCGGCGCTGCTGGCGATGGTGGTTAACCTTGGGGCTTACAGCACCGAGATCGTGCGCGCCGGCATCCAGGTGACGCCGAAAGGCCAGTGGGAGGCCGGACGCGTGCTCGGGCTCAGCCGGACGCAAACTTTCGTTCGCGTGGTGCTGCCCCCGGCGCTGCAGCGGATTTATCCGGCGCTGGTCAGCCAGTGCATCATCGTGATGCTCGGCTCGTCGGTGGTGTCGCAGGTCTCCTATGAGGAGCTGACCTTCGCCGCCAACCTGATCCAGTCGCGGACGTTTTTGAGCTTTGAGGTCTATCTGGTGACCACCGGGATCTACTTAGCGTTATCGATAGCGATGCGCCAGCTGCTGATGGCGGCGGGGCGTAAATGGCTGGGGGTGCAGGCATGATGACCACCTTTACCGACTGGGACATTATCCGCAACCTGCTGCTGGCCGGTCGCTGGACGGTGCTGCTGTCGCTGGTCGCGTTCACCGGCGGGGCGCTGGTGACCTTACCGCTGCTGCTGCTGCGCCTGACTGGCGGACGGCAGGTGAAACGGCTGATCCGCGGCTACGTCGAACTGTTTCAGGGGACGCCGCTGCTGATGCAGCTGTTTCTGGCATTTTTCGGCGTAGCGCTGTTCGGCATCGACGTCTCGGCATGGACCGCGGCGTCGGTGGCTCTGACGCTTTATACCAGCGCCTTTCTGCTGGATATCTGGTTCGGCAGCATTCGCGCGCTGCCGAAAGGCCAGTGGGAAGCCTCGCGCTGTCTCGGGCTGAGCTTCGGCCAGACCCTGTACCGGGTAGTGGCGCCGCAGGCGCTGCGCATCGCCATCGCGCCGACGGTGGGGTTCGCCGTGCAGGTGATCAAAGGCACGGCGCTGGCGTCGATTATTGGCTTTGTGGAGCTGACCAAGGCGGGAACCATGCTGACCAACGTCACTTACCAGCCGTTTAAAGTGTTTGCCCTGGTGGCGCTGGGCTATTTCATTCTGTGCTATCCGCTGTCCCGCTACAGCCGTTATCTGGAGAACAAATTCAATGCCTCTCATCACCATTAATCAGATGCAGAAGTACTACGGCGACAACCATGTGCTGAAGGGCGTCGATCTGGATATCGACATGGGGGAAGTGATCTCGATTATCGGCCGCAGCGGCTCGGGCAAAAGCACCCTGCTGCGCTGCATCAATGGTCTGGAGGGGTACCAGGAGGGGAGCATCAAGCTCGGGGGCATGACCATCACCGACCGCGATTCCCAGGCCCGGGAGATCAGCCGTTCTATCGGCATGGTGTTCCAGAACTTCAATCTCTTTCCGCACATGACGGCGCTGGAGAACGTCATGCTGGCCCCGCGGCGGGTGCTGAAGAAGTCCCAGGCCGAATGTCGCGAGCTGGCGCAGCGGATGCTGGAGAAGGTCGGTCTTGGCGATCGTCTGGATTACTATCCGGCCAACCTCTCCGGCGGCCAGCAGCAGCGCGTGGCCATCGCCCGGGCGCTGGCCATGTCGCCAAAAGTTTTACTCTGTGACGAAATCACTTCGGCGCTTGACCCGGAACTGGTGGGCGAAGTGCTGAAAGTACTGGAGCAGCTGGCGGCGGAAGGCATGACGCTGATCCTCGTCACCCATGAAATGAATTTTGCCCGCGAAGTGGGCGACCGCGTGGTGTTTATGCATCAGGGGCGCGTCTGGGAGCAGGGCGACAGCAAAACGCTGTTCGCCAGTCCGCAGACAACCGAACTGAAACAGTTTATCTCCTCGGTGCGCGGTCTTAACTAACGTAAGGAATGGCAGATGGATATCACTCAGTTTTCGCAAATTAACCCGCCGCAGCGCCTGCTGATGGGACCGGGGCCGATCAACGCCGACCCGCGCGTGCTGCGGGCCATGGCGAGCCAGCTGGTTGGTCAGTACGATCCGGCGATGACCCACTACATGAATGAAGTGATGGCGTTGTACCGCGGCGTATTTCGCACCGAAAACCGCTGGACGATGCTGGTGGACGGCACCTCCCGCGCCGGTATCGAAGCGATTCTGGTGTCGGCGATCCGGCCGGGTGACAAGGTGCTGGTGCCGGTGTTCGGCCGGTTTGGTCATCTGCTGTGCGAGATTGCGCGCCGCTGCCGGGCAGAAGTACACACCATCGAGGTGCCGTGGGGGGAAGTCTTTACCCCGGACCAGGTTGAAGACGCGATCAAGCGCGTGCGCCCGCGCCTGCTGCTCACCGTGCAGGGCGATACCTCGACCACCATGCTGCAGCCGCTGGCGGAGCTGGGAGAGATTTGTCGTCGCCACGACGTGCTGTTCTATACCGACGCCACCGCGTCGCTCGGCGGCAACCCGCTGGAAACCGACGCCTGGCAGCTGGACGCGGTGTCCGCCGGGATGCAGAAGTGCCTGGGCGGCCCCTCCGGCACCTCGCCCATCACCCTCAGCCCACGGATGGAAGAGGTCATCCGCCGCCGCCGCTGCATTGAGCAGGGGATCCGCACCGATGCCCACCACGATGGCGTCGACGAGATGATCTACTCCAACTATTTCGATCTCGGCATGGTGATGGATTACTGGGGGCCGGAGCGCCTGAACCACCATACCGAAGCGACCTCAGCGCTGTTCGCCGCCCGGGAGTGCGCGCGCCTGATCCTTCAGGAGGGACTCGACAACGGCATCGCCCGCCACAAGCTGCACGGCGATGCGCTGCTGAAAGGGATCCAGGCGATGGGGCTCGAGACCTTTGGCGACCTGCGGCACAAAATGAATAACGTGCTGGGGGTGGTGATCCCCAACGGGATCAACGGCGATCAGGTGCGTAAGCTGATGCTGGAAGATTTCGGCATTGAGATTGGCACCTCGTTCGGCCCGCTGCACGGTAAAGTCTGGCGCATTGGCACCATGGGCTATAACGCGCGTAAAGACTGTGTGATGCAGACCCTCAGCGCGCTGGAGGCGGTCCTGAACTACCTCAAGTTCACCACCACCCAGGGCGCGGCGATGCAGGCGGCCTGGGATCACTACCGCACCGAGGCCACCCTATGAGTGATACCGTCCGCCAGCAGGCGGAGAGAGAGGCGGCCGCCAGCCGGGTGATGGCGCGCGCCGACCAGCTGGCCGCCCTCAGCGAAACCGCCGACGCCCTGACCCGGGTCTATCTGTCGCCGGAGCATCTGCAGGCCAACCAGCTGGTGGGCCAGTGGATGCAGGCCGCCGGCATGATGGTGTGGCAGGACAGCGTCGGTAATATCTGCGGTCGCTATGAAGGCGTGCAGGAGGGCGCGCCGGCGGTGCTGCTGGGCTCTCATCTCGACACCGTGCGCAACGCCGGGCGCTACGACGGCATGCTCGGCGTACTGGCGGCGATTGAGGTGGTTCAGCGTCTGCACCAGCAGGGGCGACGGCTGGCGAAGGCTATCGAGATCGTCGGCTTTGGCGATGAAGAGGGTACCCGCTTCGGCATCACCCTGTTGGGTAGCCGCGGCGTCACCGGCACCTGGCCCGAAAGCTGGCTGTCACAGTGCGATGCCGACGGGGTGAGCGTCGCCCAGGCGCTGGTGAATGCCGGACTCGATCCGGCGCGGATCGCCCATGCCGCCCGCAACCCGCAGGATATCGCCGCCTATCTCGAACTGCATATCGAGCAGGGGCCGTGCCTGGAGCAGGCGGGTCTGGCGCTCGGCGTGGTGGAGGCGATTAACGGCGCCCGCCGCCTGACCTGCCGCTTTACCGGCGAAGCCGGCCATGCCGGCACGGTGCCGATGCTCCATCGTAAGGACGCGCTCGCCGCGGCGGCGGAATGGATGGTGCAGGTGGAAAGCCTGACCCGGCAGCGCGGCGGCAACCTGGTGGCGACGGTCGGCACCCTGCGCTGTGCGCCGGGCGCGGTGAACGTGATTCCGGGCGAGGTGCAGCTGACGCTGGATATTCGCGGCCCGCAGGATGCACCGCTGGCGGCGCTGCTGGAAGAGCTGCTGGCGCAGGCGCAGGCCATTGCCGGGCGCCGCCAGCTGAGCTTCACCGCCGAGGAGTATTACCGTATCGCCGCCACCGCCTGCGACAGTCAACTGCAGGCGGTTCTGAGCGAGGCGGTGACGGCGGTGCAGGGGCGTTCACTGACGCTGCCGAGCGGCGCAGGGCATGACGCCATCGCCATCGCCGAGCGCTGGCCATCGGCCATGCTGTTTGTGCGCTGCCTGGGGGGCGTCAGCCATCACCCGGCGGAGTCGGTCACCGCCGCCGACGTCGGGCTGGCTATCGACGCGTTCTCCCGGGCGGTAGAGAAGGTAGCTGACGCCTGATCGCGCCGGTTGCCGAGCCCCGGCTGGCGGTTTCACACCGCCAGCTGGTTGACTACCTCGGCGACGGAGGCGATGGCATGGATGTTGCCGATCCCCGCCCCCAGCGAGATATACCCCTCATCGGTATTCCCCTCCAGCATGCCCAGCCGCATTCCGCGCAGACCGCCCATCGCCTGGGCCAGCTCGGCCTTTGAGGCTCCGGCCCGGTCCATGGCCACCAGCTTGTCGCTCAGTTTGCCAGGCAGGGCGCGGTAGTAGTCCGGCAGCGTACGAAACAGCCGCAGATCCAGGCCGTTGGCGGCGAGAATTTTCGCTTTCACCGAGTCGGGAACGCGACTTTCGACGGTGCTGATGAATACCGAACCGGCGAAGACGCCTTCCGCGCCGAGGGCGTGAGCAGCGCGCGCTCCCCGGGCGTCGGTGATGCCCCCCGCGCCCATCACCGGAACCCGCTGAACAGCGTCAACGATCAGCGGGACGATAGTGAAGGTCCCCATTGCGGTAGCCGGCAGCGTGCCGCCTTCGTCAAAGCCGGTGGCGACGATGATGTCCGCTCCGGCCTGCTCCGCGCGACGGCTGTTCTCCGGCGTCGGGTTAATATCGCGGTAGATAATGGTGATCCCGGCGGTTTTCAGCTCATCGAACAGCGCCGGTTTTAACGAACCGTCTCCGTAGCCGGTGTAGACCACCACCTTAACACCTTCCTCTTTGATCACCGGCAGGATCGCCGGCGTCCAGATGTCGTTTTCCGCCGTCGGGATCAGGTTGACGCCAAAGGGTTTCTCAGTCAGCTGTTTGGTTTTGCGGATCTCTTCGCGCATTTTCTCTGCCGTCGCCTCCGGCGTGGAGACGGCGGTTGCCGCCGTCAGGCCGGCGTTCGGGCCCAGCACCCCGAGACCACCGGCGTTGCCGACGGCCGCCACCAGACGAGCATCGGTCAGCCAGGAGAGCGGGCCCTGGACTACCGGTTTTTCAATACCCAAAATGCGGGCCACACGGTTAGTTTGCATGATATTTTTCCTTGTACGTTAATGAGTTATCAATTTCTTCGCCCCAGCGATGCGGCAATGAGGGCAGTGTAGGCGCCTTTATTGTTTTAAAAAATGAGCAAAAACTTTCATCACTGTTATTAAATTGGTAATAATTGAGGCAGGCGAAGAGACGGGGAGCGAGCCGTTATGCAGATGAATCTGTTTGAAAATATTAAAATCTTTATTGAAATCGTCGACGCCGGTAGCTTTGCCCAGGCGGCGGAAAATTTGCAGATCCACCGGCCGGCGGTGACCAAAGCGCTGCAGCAGCTGGAGCGGGAGAGCGGTGTCAGGTTGCTGCAGCGCACTACCCGCCGCCTGTATCTCACGCCGGAAGGAGAAGAGTTTTATCGGCGCAGTAAACCGCTGCTCTCCCAGGCCGACGATCTGCTGGAGTCGTTCGCGCCGGACCGGCCGATCCGCGGCCAGCTACGCGTCGATATGCCAATCGCTTTTGCGCGGCTGCTGGTGATCCCGCATCTGGCGGATTTTTATCAGGCCCATCCGGAAGTGGAAATTGTCCTCAGTAGCTCCGATGTGCGCCGGGATATGCTGCGCGATGGCCTGGATTGTCTGCTGCGGGTGGGGGATCTGGAGGATGGCGACTATGTGGCGCGCTCGCTGGGGGAGGTGGCGTTAACCACCTGCGCGAGTCCTGCGTATCTGGCTCGCTATGGAGCGCCCGCCACGCTGGAGGAACTGCAGTCGCACCTGGCGGTGAACTGGGTAAACAGCAGCAGCCGACAGATTATGCCCTGGCGATTCCAGACCCCGGAGGGCATCAGGCAGATCGCCATCCCCGGTAAACTGGTGCTGGACAACTCAGAAGTTTTTACCGCCGCCGGGCTGGCAGGGCTGGGCATGCTGCAGGGAATGCGATTCTTTCTACAACCCTATATCGACAGTGGGGAGCTGGTAGAAATTCTGCCGGACTTCCCGGCGCCGCGTCGGCCACTGTCGCTGCTCTATCCGCACCGGCATCTCTCGCATAAGGTGCGGGTGTTTGCCGAGTGGCTGCAGGGGCTGGTGGCGACGCTGGATCGACCGGTGTCGCCTTGACTCTGGTGGCTGAGCGTTTATATATAAAATGTGAATGCTATTAAGGCAATAAATCACAAGGCTGGATAATGACTCAACCTGTAAGGGAATGCTGATGAAACTCTGGAATAAAACACTGCTTGCTTCCGCCCTTTGCCTGACCCTGTTTGGCTGCGACGATGCGTCGAAAGTGGATAACAAACTGGATAAGGCCAAAGATAATGCGGAGCAGATGAAGGATGCCGCGGCGGACAAAGCCCAGGCGATTAAGCAGGATGCGGATAAGCAAATTGATACGCTGAAAAGCCAGGCCGACGCCGAGGCCGATCGTCTGAAGGATCAGGCCAGCGCCATCAAGGCGGAGGCGGACAAGAAAGCGGATGCCATCGCCCAGCAGGCGAAAGCCCAGGCCGATGCGGTGAAGCAGAACGCAAAGCAGGAAAGTGACCGCATAGTCAAAGAGGCGGGTCAGATTAAAGACAACGCCATCGGTGACGCCAATCAGCTTTCGGCGGAAGCGGCGAGCAAAACCAAAGCCATTCAGGACAGTATCGCGAAGGATAAACAGAACACCACGCCACCGCCCGCCCAGCAGTAACTCGCGGTGTTTGCCGGGCCGTCGCCCGGAAATATAGGGAGCGGAGCCTGATAGATTGCCCGGCGGCGCTGCGCTTGCGCGGGCCTACGCAGGGGGCGGGTTGGCTGCGCAATGACCGGGCATCACCCTTTTGTAGGCCGGGCAAGACGACGCCGCCCGGCATATGGACCGCAATAACATCCTGCTGAGGGGTATCTTACGATACCCCTTTTTTATGCCCGCCGCGGGTTCAACGGTTTGGCAGCAGGGTGCCTTTCAGGCCGTGTGGCTCGGAGCGCAGATATTGCGAAGGAACACGAACCTGGGCGCCGAGGCTGGCGGCAGCGTGCCATGGCCAGTGCGGATCGTAGAGCACCGCGCGGGCGAGGGCGATCAGGTCGGCATCGCCATTCTCCAGCGCCGCTTCCGCCTGCTGCGGGTCGGTGATCAGCCCTACGCCAATCACCGGGATGGCTACCTGCTCGCGAATGTCGCGGGCGAAAGGCAACTGGTAGCCCGGACCGACGGTGATGGCCTGCTGCGGCGACAAACCGCCGCTGGAGACATGGATATAGTCGCTGCCCAGCGCTTCCAGCTGCTGGCTGAACTGAATGGACTGCTCGCCGTCCCAGCCGCCTTCAACCCAGTCGGTCGCCGACAACCTGACGCCCACCGCCATGGCGTTGCCCACCGCCTCGCGGATTGCCTTAAACACTTCCAGCGGATAGCGCATTCGGTTTTCCAGCGAACCGCCATACTCGTCACGGCGCTGATTGCTGAGCGGTGAAAGAAACTGGTGCAGCAGATAGCCGTGAGCGGCGTGCAGCTCAATCAGCTCAAAGCCCAGGCGTTGGGCGCGCAACGCGCTGGCGACAAAGGCCGCTTTGATGCGTGCCAGATCGGCATGGCTCAGCTCGGCCGGGGCGCGGTCGCCGTCGTGAAACGCCACCGCGGAGGGGGCGACGGTCTGCCAGCCGCCCTGGTTGAGCGCCAGCTGATGGCCACCCTGCCAGGGGGCCGCGCAGGAGGCCTTGCGCCCGGCATGCCCCAGCTGGATCCCCAGAGGGATCGGTGACCAGGCCCGGATATCCTCCACCACGGCACGCAGGGCGTTTTCGGTTTCATCATCCCACAGCCCCAGATCCCCAGGCGAGATACGTCCCGCCGGCTCTACTGCCGTGGCTTCCAGAATTAACAGGCCGGCGCCGGAGAACGCCAGCTGCCCGAGGTGGATCCGGTGCCAGGAGGTTGCCTTCCCCTCGTCGGCAGAATACTGACACATGGGGGCGATAACGATACGGTTATCCAGCGTCAACTGACCAATACGCGTCGCGCTAAAAAGATGACTCATGAGTACCTCGTAAATGTTAGACGTGGTCTTGCACGGGGGCGAACAGCCACTGTTTATAGCACGCCTGCTGGCCCCCCTTTATTCGGATATTGCGTTTAAACGTCCTGCTATTCGATAAACCAGAGACGACGCCGCCGGCCAGTTGCCTGCTGGGAGACCGCGCGGGCCATTGCGCTGCCAATCTCGGCGCTGGCCGTCAGCCCCTGGACAAAGGGGCGATCGTGCATCAGCCAGGGTAGAGCGCCGAAGGCGACCCGGCCGCGCACGGCCTCCGGCGCCTGCAGCGTGTAGTCATCGCCAACGTCAGGAATAGCGTCGCCGCAGGCCAGCAGCTGCTGGCGCAGTGAAGGAAAGGGCAGATCCCGGGTTTTCAATGCTTTCTGTCCGCGGGCATCGATAAAGACATCGAATTCACAGCGCTGCTGATGATGGACAATCAGCGTCCGGTCAGACTCGCGCTGCAGCTCGTAATCCTCACCCAGCGCCACAATTCGCAGAATGCCCGCCTGATGCAGGGCCAGCAACCGGCGAATGGACTCCGGCGGGATCGCAGCGTAGTTATCAATAAACACGCGGGCGAGCCCCTGGCGGAAGCGACGGCTGTCCTCGTCGTTGAGCTGCGGCACCACGGTTTCAATCGCCTCGTGCAGGCGGAGAATGGCATAGCGCCAGGGCACCGTGTGGCGCTCGCGCTTATTGCGCTCCACCTCCTGCAGATTGTGCTGCGCCCACTGGAAGGGGTCATGGGTGAGACGGTCGGCAAACCAGGCGTCGGCGATGCTGTCAGGCGTCAGCTGGCGCAGCCCCGTCGCCTCGCACCAGGCCGGGGCGGCATATTCCAGCTCATGGACGATCAGCTGGAACACCCGATCCAGCAGGCCGTCGCTGCCCTCAGCGACGGCCGCCTCAAGGGCGGCGGGGGTGGCGATCTCCAGCGGCTCCCACGGGATCGGGCAGTAAAAATCGGCCTCCGGCAGCACGCCGTTGCGTGACATCAGCGTGATCTCCAGCGCGTCGCTGCCGGGATGCAGGGAAAAATGGGTGGTTTTGTCATGCTCAGTATGGAAAACGCCGTGGCGGGCCACCACCGCCACGGCGGCATCAATCGCGCTTAAGGAGGTCCCGAGGATCCCGACCCGACAGGGGGCGATGCGGGCCTCCATCAGGCCGGTCCACGGACTGGGGAAGTACTGCCGGCTGGCGCGTTCTTCTTCAGGCCACAAATGGCCGGTGGCAATCACCACCAGATCGACCATTACCGGCTGTGCCGCGCCGTCGGTGTGGATGGCGATCCCGACGGGCTGCACCGCAATATCTGTGACCTCACAGGACTCGCAGACGCTCACCACGAAGCCGGCGTCTCTGGCCCGTTGCACAAGATATAGAAAGCGGTCGCGGTAGTACTCGCCGAGGATCACCCGCGGCAGAAACTGGCGCTCATGCAGAGCCTGCCGTTCAAGACCGCGCGCCGCCAGCCAGTCGTCGCTCTGCTGCTGCAGCCATTGCAGATAGGTCAGGTCAATAGGGGGGATCTCAATGCTGGCAATATTGGCCAGCATCTGCGCCGCGGTATTATCGTCGCTATAGGGCATACCCACCCCGGCCTGCGCCTCTTTTTCAAACAGCGCGATCGATAGCGGCTCACCGCGCTTCACCAGTTCATACAAGGTGTAAATCCCCGTCGGCCCGGCGCCGACGATGGCGATTCTCTTCATGATTCTCTCCCTTCCTGTGGGTGGATGCGGCATCTGGGGCAGTGCACTGAAGCCAGCCTGTCCTTAATTCTGGTCGAAAATTAGCGAACCGGTGGGCCGTCGCACGCAATTTGAAACAAATTAGCGTGCTAATAAACTTGCCGACGGCCAGAAAAGGGGTGTAATTAACAAAAGAGCAACTTTCTATACAAACAATTTACACAAGCGGTGGCACCAGCCTGCTCTGCCGGACGCCGCGCAAGCTCCCGGCAACGCCGTCGGGATAGGGATGACAAGATGCACGGCTGGACTTCACGACAGCGCAACGCGGCGATCGCCAGTTTTTTAAGCTGGACGCTCGATGCTTTCGACTTTTTCCTGTTGGTTTTTTTACTGAGCGATATCGCCCACTCGTTTCACGTCGACCTTGAAGAGGTCACCCTGGCGATTCTGCTGACCCTGGCCGTGCGGCCCGTTGGCGCGCTGATCTTCGGCCGGGCGGCGGAGAAGTTTGGCCGCAAACCGATCCTGATGCTCAACATCGTTTTCTTCTCCGCCTTTGAGCTGCTCTCCGCCGCGGCGCCGTCGTTGATGCTGTTTTTTCTGCTGCGGGTACTGTACGGCGTGGCGATGGGCGGGATCTGGGGCGTGGCTTCGTCGCTGGCGATGGAGACGATCCCTGACCGCTCGCGCGGCCTGATGTCCGGTCTGTTCCAGGCGGGGTATCCCTTCGGCTATCTGCTGGCGGCCGTGGCCTACGGGCTGTTGTTTACTCAGCTCGGCTGGCGCGGGATGTTTGTCATTGGCGCCGCCCCGGTGCTGCTGTTGCCGTTTATCTATTTCTGCGTCGAGGAGTCCCCGGTCTGGCTGGCGGCACGGCAGAGTAAAGCGAGCACGGCTCTGCTGCCGGTGTTGCGTAGCCACTGGAAGCTGTGCCTGTACCTGGTGGTGCTGATGGCGGCCTTTAACTTCTTCTCCCACGGGACGCAGGATCTCTACCCGGTCTTTTTGAAAGTCCAGCACGGCTTCGAGCCTAAAACGGTCAGCATTATCGCGGTGTGCTACAACATCGCCTCGATCATCGGCGGGGTTTTCTTCGGCTCGCTGTCGGAGAAGATTGGCCGGCGCAAAGCGATTATGAGCGCCGCCCTGCTGGCGCTGCCGGTGATCCCGCTGTGGGCATTCGCCAGCGGCTCGCTGGCGCTGGGGGCCGGGGCGTTTCTGATGCAGTTTATGGTGCAGGGCGCCTGGGGGGTGATCCCTACCTGGCTCAACGAACTGGTTCCGGCCAACACCCGGGCAGTGCTGCCCGGCTTCGTCTATCAGCTGGGTAACCTGCTGGCCTCGGTGAATGCCACCCTGCAGGCCTCCATTGCCCAGCACCACGGGCATAACTACGGCCTGGCGATGGCCCTGGTGGCCGGGACGGTGGCGATCGTCATTACCATTCTGACCTTCTTTGGCCGTGAGGGCCGGATGACGCAACCCGCCGGGACGGCGCCTCACCAGCCGCTCTCCACCAGCCGTTAAGCGCTAACGCCGGGCGTTGTCAGACGCCCGGCAGACAAGCTAACCGCGCAGGCGAACCGTCGCCGTCTGGCGTTTCTCCAGCGAGCAGATGCCAATCCCCAGCATAATGAACAGCGCGCTGAACAGGTGCCAGGCATGCGGCTGGGTATGCAGGAAGAGGATGCTCAACACCCCGCCGGAGAGCGGGATGATATGGGTGTAAATTTCCCCCCGCGTGGCGCCAATCGTAGCGATACCTTTATTCCAGAAAAGATAGGCCAGCCACGACGGGAAAATCACCAGATAAGCCAGACCGCTGAGGAAAAACGGCTCGCGCCAGGCGGTCCAGTCCTGCGCCGGGTGGCGCATCAGCCAGAAGGCGACGATTGGTAGCAGGAGCAGGGCGCCGAGCAGCGAGCTGACGGCGACAAAGCCATTCGCCGGGATGCGGCGGTCCTTCAGACGTAACAGCGAACAATAGAGCGCCCAGCTCAGCGCCGAACCCATCGCCCACAAATCGCCGACGGAAAAAGTATGCAGCGAGGCGGCATGCAGCGGATTCCCCTGGAATAAGAGGATCATCACCCCAAGAGTGCTGAAGACCACCCCCAGCCAGTTGCGGGCCGATACCGGGTCGCGAAAAATCAGCCGGTTAATCAGCAGCACCATGCTCGGCGTGGCGGACATATAGATGGCGGCGTTGAGGGCGGAGGTAGTTTGCAGACCGATATAGAGCGTGAGCGGGAAACTGACCTGACCGCACAGGGTGAGCACCAGCACCGCCGGGGCGTTTTCCCGCAGCAGGTGACGACTGTCGGCAATCTGCCGGCGGTAGAGCAGGCCCAGCAGCAGCGCCGTCAGCGCCCACCGCGCTTCGGTCATCAGGATCGGATCCACGCCCTGAACCAGCACGTGACCGACAACGTAATTCCCGCCCCAGAACAGAGCGGCCAGCGTCAGTAACAGATAGGGCATAGTGATTCCTTGTGTCGTTTGTCACTGTACTTGATGGTAACTTTATTATTTTTATAATATCAATAATATTTTAGTGGTTTTTGTTTTCTTAGTTTAAATTCTCTAAAAAACAGCACGTTATCAATATGAATGAAATTTACGTTGCCGCATTGTGAGCGGTACTATACCGTATAGTCGCCATGCATTTCACAGGGATAAATTCATGCGTAATACCGACAATGGGGTCATTGGTCGTGACCAAACCGCGGTGATGGCCAGGCTGGCGCTGGATGAGTTAATTGACCAGCTTCTGCACAGTAACGCGCTGTCGCTGAAGTTGACGGCCAATCCGCAGGTCGCCGACAGAGCCTGGCATCTGGCTGAGAATATCTGCATCCGCGCCTTCTCCGCTGACGACCCGCAGGCCAAAAAGCGCGCGCACCATGCGCTGTTCATCCTCTATCAGTCCTGGCTTGCCGACCCGCTCTCGCCGGCGGCTGCCAATCAGTTTCATCCACTGCTCTCCGGGATCCGAAATTACATTGAGTCTGAGTGGCTGCGGGCGGAAAGCAAACGTTTCCACCGCCAGCGACCGGTGCTCAATGCCGGCAATATCGTCGACGAACTGCGCGCTCTATGCCAGCAGCACCCGGCGTCTCATCATCCGCTGTTCGATTTCCTTGCCAGCGAGGCCTCCGCCGCGCAGATCGACTATTTCTTCAAAAGCGACAGCGCGCTGAATCTGCTTTTCTTCGATCTGGTGGCGATGGGGCTGGTGGGCTCGTTGCCGGAAACCCGCGCCGAGATTGCGCAGAATTTGTGGGATGAGATAGGTCAGGGCAGCACTGAGATCACCCACGTCAATCTGTATAAGGATTTACTGAAGCGGCGGAATATCGCCTTACCGGACAACCATTTTGCCCATCTGTACGAGTGGCAGGGGCTGGCCGGGTATAACGCCTTTATGGTCGGCGGCGTAAATCGTCAGCATTACTACAAATCGCTGGGAGTGATGGCGATGACCGAACTGCTCGACCCGCCGCAGTATGAAAAACTGGTGGCGGGCTGTCGGCGGATTGGGCTTTCCGATCGCGACGTGCATTACTATGCCGAACATATCACGGTCGATATCGGCCATGCGGACGGTTGGCTGAATAATGTCATTATGCCGATTGGCAAAAAACATCCGGCGGCGATGGAGGAGGTCTACTTTGGCGCCGCGCTGCGCCTGCAAACCTGCAACGATTACTATGATGGCCTGCTGGCGGCGCTGCAGTCGCTGGACGGCAGCGCATCATCTCACAGCGTACCGCCTTCTGAGTAAATAAGCGCTTTGGCCGCGCTCCAGGCGGTCGTCCCCGGCGGGATCTCCCGGCATTCGGCGGACTCGGCCTGCTGGGCGGCGATGGCGCCATCGATGAGCATCACCATCATCATAGCGACCCGTTCGGCAGGCTCTGGTTTTAATACCAGAGTCAGGATTTCGCGGAAAAACTGCCACAGGCGCGACTTGAAGCGGGAGCACTGCTCCCGGATCGCCGGCGATGACGCGCCATATTCGAATAGCGCGCGGGTGAACATGCAGCCGTGGAACGTTTCGCAGGTCAACCAGCACTGATAGTAGTCGAACACGGCGAACAGCTTCTCCCGCGCGGTGGCTTTATCCGCGGTGATCTGCGTCAGATCCTGCATAAACTCGCTCTCTTTTTGCCGGAGGATAGCCAGAATGAGCGCCTCTTTATCGGCATAGTAGCGGTAGAAGGTCATTTTGGAGATGCCGGCATGCTCAGCAATCCGCTCGATGCTGGGGGACTGATATCCTTCGCGATTAAACAGCGCGCTGGCGTGGCGGAGAATGTCCGCTTGTTTTGGCTTCATGCGTTTTCCTGTCGACTGGTTCGCTGTCACGACGGCCGGAGACTCGGCCGTCCTGCGACAGCGGTGCATTATGCCGGATCTTGCCGCCAGGCGGGTAAAAAGTAAATCAGCCGCACCTTTGCGGCGCCGGTGTGTCTGTATAAGGTTACAAGGATGAAGAAGAACATTGCCTTTTTTGACTTCGATGGCACGATCACCCACGAAGATACGTTTACCCCTTTTATTTATCAGTCCCTCGATGCGAAAGCCATTCGTCAGGGCAAATTGCGGCTGTTGCCGTATATTCTCGCCTGGAAAATGGGCTGGCTTTCCGCCTCTGCCATCCGGCAAAAAGTATTTCATTATGCTTTTGCCGGGAAATCGCAACCTGAGATCCTGCAGCGCGGGAACGATCATAGCCAGGTATTTATTCCCTATACACTGCGGGAGAACGCGATGCAGCGCATAGCCTGGCATCAGGCGCGAGGGGACACCGTGGTGGTGGTTTCAGCCTCGCTGGATGTCTATCTTCGACCGTGGTGCCAGCAGCATAATCTTGAGCTGCTGTGCAGCGAAGTGGAATTTCAAAACGGGGCAGCGACCGGAAAGTATCAGGGGGGAGACTGCAGCGGCCTGGCCAAAAAGGCGCGTATCCTGGCGAACTACTCCCTGGCCGATTACGAGGAGATCTTCGCCTACGGCGATACGCCGGAAGATTTCGCCATGCTGGCGCTGGCCACCACCAAAATCTATCGCTGGGATGAGGCTCCGCCATGAGCCTGGCAGCGCCAGGCTACGCAGGTTAAGATGGCGCGCGATTGCCCGTCTCACCAGGAAGAAGAGAAGAGATGATGTTACCCCTGACCACGCCCCGGCTGCTGCTGCGCCGGTTCAGAACGGAAGATCTGCCGTCTTTCAGCCATTATCGCAACCTGCCGGAGGTGGCCCGCTTTCAGAGCTGGACCCACTACAGCATGGCAGAGGCGACAGCCTTCTATGAACAACAGCGTTCGCTGGCCTTTGCTGAGGATGAAAGCTGGTTCCAGCTTGCCGTAGCGATCCAGGCCAACGGTGCGCTGGCGGGAGATGTGGGGATCCACTTTTTCGATCAGGGCAGACAGGCCGAGCTGGGGATGACCTTTTCCCCGGCATATCAGCATCAGGGGTATGCCCGGGAAGCCATGCGGGCGGTGATAGCCTTACTCTTTGAGCAGTTAGCCCATCACCGGCTGATAGCGGTGGTAGACACTCGCAATACCGGGGCGATCAAACTCCTCGAAGGGCTGGGCTTTCGTCGCGAGGCGCATTACCGGCAGAATATCTTTTTTAAAGGCGAGTGGGGCGATGAGTATCTGTACGCGCTGCTGCGCAGCGAATATCAGTGAAGTGACGGCATGGCCGTCACTTCTGTCCGGCCGGGCGATCAGCTATGCTGGCGGATAAAGCGCGCGCGCCACGGTTTTAGCACCCACAGCGCGAGGGCGGCGGTGATAAAATCCAGACCAATCGCGCAGCTGAAAACCACATGCCAGCCGTGGGTGTACTGATAGAGCAGCGCCGCCAGCGGGCCGCCGAAGATTGACCCGATGCCCTGCGAAATATACAGCCAGCCATAGTTGCTGGCGGCATTTTCGCTGCCAAAGGTATCAGTGAGCGTCGACGGAAAGAGCGAGAAGATCTCCCCCCAGCCAAAGAACACCACCCCGGAGAGCAGGACAAACAGCAGCGGATCTTCCCGGCACGCCAGCCAGAGCGTCATCGCCACTCCCTCCAGCGCAAAGGCGATAAACATGGTTTGCTCGCGGCCGAAGCGGTCGGAAATAAAACCAAACAGCGGCCGGGTTAAGCCGTTGGTGAAGCGGTCTATCGTTAACGCCAGCGGCAGCGCCGCCATGCCAAACACCACCGCCTGGCTAATGCCGAAGTCCTCGGCGAACACCGCCATCTGCGAGGTGACCATCAGCCCGGAAGTCGACATCATTGCCATCATGGCAAACATCAGCCAGAACAGCGGCTGGCGCAGCATTTCCCGGGAGGTAAACGATCTGCTGCTCTGCGCCACCGTCTGGCTGACGGGCAGGGAGACAGCAGGCGGCGGCAGCTTCAGCCCCTGACTGGCGAGGAAGCCGATGAGGGCGAAAAGGATCCCGAAAGTTGTCAGCGTGTGTTCAAGGCCGTTAGTGGTCAGCGACAGGGAGATGGGGAAAGTGGTTATGATCGCCCCCATCCCGTAGCCCGCCGCCACCGCGCCGGCGGCAAAACCCCGCTGCCTTGGGAACCATTTAACCATCAGGCCGACAACGCCGATATAGACGATCCCGGTCCCGAGGCCGCCCATGCAGCCATAAACCAGCCACAGCGTCGCCAGGCTCTTCACCTGCGCAGAAAGCACCCAGCTCATTCCGGCCATCACCGTGCCGATAGCGATCAGCCGCCGTGGGCCAAATTTTTCCACTAACCGCCCCTGGAAGGGCGAAAAGAAGGTCTGGAGGATGATCAACAGCGAGAAGGTGACCTGCAGCTCGGGCAGACCGACGCCCAGCCTGGCGGCCAGGGGTTTCGTCAGCAGCGTCCAGACATATTGCGGGCTGGAGATGGCGGCCATACAGATCAAGCCCAGCACCAGCTGGCGCCATTTGCCATATTTCGGGGTAACCAACGGTTCGCTGAGTGTCGTCATGTTGTTCTCCGTTTTCAGTTAACAGACTTTCGTGAAACGCATTCACCCTGGATGCCTCACGGAAAGGGGAAGGTGGCGACCGCAGAGTGACGACGTGTTGTGGCCATACGGCATACGATCTTGTCCACATCGCGGTATACAAGCGCACAGCATTAAACGTGCCAGTTAAAATAGTGCTTTATATACATGCAGTTAACATGGCGATGCGGGATTTGATGGGCTTCAGTATGGTGAACAGCCGGCACTGAGTCGGTGCAAATGGGTCATCGCTGTGCGCTTCACTTGCTGACTGGCACCAGGTCGATGGTAGGTCTGATGGAAAAATAGACATGGCATTCAAGCGGGGGACAGGAACTCTCCTGCTTATCCTGTTCAGGATCGCTGATGATATTCACGCCATGGATACTGGGGGCGCTAACCTGGCCGGTGCGAACGGCTTTAAATAGCATCCTGGTAAAGTAAAGATAAACCGTGCATAAACATGACGCAGAAAAAAGTGAACAACAAGTTACTGGTAACAATTTTTTAAATTCAAATTAGAATTGTTTTAATGGTTATTTTCTCAATGTGCTGATTTATAGGTTTAAATATATTTGAAGGCTGAATTTTGATCAGTGAGTGAACATGGATAATATCATTGATAATACCAATATCATGATCTATGGTAGCGCATGCTTAATAGTGAATTTAATGAGGTTGAAATGCATAACTATATTACGAAAGGTATTGCGCTGGCTGTAGCTATCGCTGCCTCAGGAATGGTGCAGGCTGATGAGAAAAAGAATCATGATCCTTATTTTTCGGGGGTCAAGATTTTTGCGCAAAAGGAGTCCACCGGAAGTGAATGGGATAGCGTTACCGGCGAAGCGAAGTATCTGATATTCTATAAAGTTACGCTTGATAATTATTCTAATAAAAGCATTGAACCTGGCAAAGATAACAAAATGTGCTTCTTTTTGTATGATAAAAATGGCAAATCATTTATGAGCACCGGAATTCAAATGGAGATGCTGAAAAAATACAAACCCATTGAAAGCCGAACCGGAAGCGTGTTATTCAGCAGCGCCGATCCTGAAATATTGAATATACCTTTTGTTCGTCTTGCTTTCGGTAAAGAGTGCTTAACAAAATAACCACCATCCAGAGTGTGGATGATCTGCCTTATATGATGTTAGCGTAACACCGGGCGTCAGTCAGGTGTTACGAGACCTTATTATTTACCTGAACATTCCAACTGAATGATGAGGATGCGTGCGAGGCAGAGACCAGTGGTGACAAGCACCGTGCTCACCTGAAGAGGGTCACTCGTATTTCGGTTTTACGCGGAGGAGATACGTCTGCCGGGAGGGGGATGCACTGGCCAGTTATTGGACAATCTTACGCGTCTTTTTTGCTCCGCTATCCGTGACGCTCCTGATGATTTTTCTCAGTTGGCATATGCCAAAACTCATAGCAAATTTATTAGGGTGCTTCGGTTTGCTTACTGCACCTGAAAAAAGGGATCGCTCGACAAAAATGCTATCCTGATACAAAACAGTATCAGCGTGTAACTCGCCAGATATCATCAGCACTGTTATTAGCAAAAGGAGAGATCTTTTCATCATTCGTTCTCTGATAGCTTAATTCTGTTGCTATTTATCTGCGCATTATGTGCACCGTTCAGCAATGGCAGTGACCGACCGATGTATATCCGGCGCATGCGGCGCATAATAAAATTCTACCGAAGTCTGCCTGCTGTTGAATTTGCTGATTTCAACCCACGCGACAGCCGTGGGTTCAGTATTTATTAGATTGTACTTATAAACATTTTCAGGGAGAGTGTCATCATATTCCAGTGATAAATTCTCTTTAGTGGCTGCATAATGAAGGCAATCAACCACCTGGCTTTTTCCCTGATTAACATAGTAAGTTTTTTCTTCCGGATGTATGCCTACATCCCCGAGATCCACACAACCACTTAACAGAATAAGGGGGGGGAACATCAGCAATATTTTCATGGAACCTCTCTGTGTTAAATAACATTGGCGTGATTTTAACTTGTATTTAACAGGCTAATCATGCTGGATTAACGAATGGTGATTTCATTCCTCCCCTCTCCTTAACGTGGCGCAATATTATCATCGTGCGTTAAAACGCACAACCAGGAAATTTAGCGTTAGTAGGTATTCAACATTTAAATGCTTTACCGTCAGGCGGGTCGTACAGGCGGAAAAATAAGGATAACGCCCCCTGGCGACGGGGCAGCGGAGAAGTCCCTGCTACTTCCCAAATATCGAAGCGGCGTAATGGCAAACATTTACCCGCGCAATGATCATGAGTTACAGGACTCATCCCCCATGACCAACGGCCGGTTGTTTGCCAGGACGCGGTTGGCTTTCCCTCTGCACCAAAGCCATGCAATGCCCCACTTTTACTCCCCATTTTTGGGAGGCGATGCCCCGGTTGGCGGTAAATCGCTGATGGAACGGCTATTTGGCTCCTGGCATGGTGCTTGCAAGAACATCGGCAGAAAGCAGCGCAACAGACAATTCAGATCACACAATAGCTGGCTAGGGTTCCGGTTCACCGCGGTGAACGTCTGGTCCGAGAGCTGGCGACCTCGGCGAGGTTACACGGCGGGATAAAAGCCCGGGAGACAGCAGCACCGTTGGGTGTCGCGCTGCTCCGTTTCTCGTGCTAACCAGAGGTCCACCATGAAAACATCGCCGCTCCTCCGCTCACTCGTCCTGTCGCTGACGCTGCTGACCAGCGTCCCGTCCTTTGCCGCCGTCAAAAAAGAGTTCAACGTCTGCTGGACCATCTACGCCGGCTGGATGCCCTGGGGCGCCATCAGCAATGAAAAGATCATTGATAAATGGGCCAGCAAATACGGCATCAAAATCAATATCGTTCAGCTCAACGATTACATCGAATCCATCAACCAGTACACCGCCGGGCAGTTTGACGGCTGCACGATGACCAACATGGACGCGTTGACGATCCCGGCGGCGGGCGGTGTCGACAGTACGGCGCTGATCACCGGCAGCTACTCCGACGGTAACGACGGGGTGGTCCTCAAAGGGGCGGATAAAAAGCTCAGCGACCTGAAAGGAATGTCGGTGTATCTCCCGGAGCTGTCGGTATCCCACTATCTGCTGGTGCGCGGCCTGGAAAAAGCCGGGCTGCAGGAAAAAGACGTCAAGGTGGTGAATACCTCCGATGCCGATATCGTCTCGGCCTTCGGCACCAGCGGCGTGCGGGCGGCGGTGGCCTGGAATCCGCAGCTGTCGGTTATCAAAAAGACCCCGCAAACCAGCGAAGTGTTTAGCTCCTCGCAGGTGCCCGGCGAGCTTATCGACATGATGGTGGTGAATACCCAGACCCTGAAAGATAACCCCGCGCTGGGCAAAGCCCTGACCGGCGCCTGGTTTGAAATGATGGCCAAAATGAAGGCCGGGGATAGCCAGGTGCTGAGCGCCATGGCCGCCGACGCCGGTACCGATCTCGCCGGCTATCAGGCGCAGCTGAAAACCACCCATCTGTTCTGGACGCCTGCCGACACCCTGGCGTTTATCTCCTCGCCGGATCTGGCGAAAACCATGCAGCGAGTGGCGCAGTTCTCGTTCGATAAAGGCCTGCTGGGTGAAGGGGCGCAGAGCGCGGACTTTATCGGCATGACCTTTCCGGGAAATGTCACCCTCGGCGATGCCGCCAACCGCAAACTGCGCTTTGACGACAGCTACCTGAAGCTGGCCGCCGCGGGCCAGCTCTAATGATTGCCGCCGGGAGACCACGCCATGCGCCACATTAACCGTTATCCCCAAAAGGGGATGCGCCTGACGCTGATGCTGCTGCCTTTTGTCGTGCTGATCGCCGCCTGGTTTATGGGATCGGCGGTGCGGCTGGAAGCCAATCCGCAGGACAAGTTGCTGCCAGGCCTGTCGCAGATGGTGGCAGCCATTGACCGGATGGCGTTCACCCCGGACAAACGCAGCGGCGAGTATCTGCTGTGGGCCGATACGCTGATCAGCCTGAGCCGTCTGCTGACGGGCCTGGCCGTCTCGTCGCTGATCGGCCTCGTCATCGGCATCGCCGCCGGCGTCTTCCCGATGTACCGCGCGGCGCTGTCGCCGCTGCTGACGGTGGTGTCAATGATCCCGCCGCTGGCGATCCTGCCGGTGCTGTTTATCGTCTTTGGCCTGGATGAGCTGTCGAAAGTGATGCTGATCGTCATCGGTATTACGCCGATGCTGGCGCGCGACCTGGAGCAGCGGGCGCAGGAGATCCCGGCGGAGCTGTTTATTAAGGCGCAGACCCTCGGCGCCAATAGCTGGACCCTGGTGCTGCGGGTGGTGCTTCCCCAGCTGCTGTCGCGGCTGATCACCTCCCTGCGCCTGCTGCTGGGCTCGGCATGGCTGTTCCTCATCTCCGCCGAGGCCATCTCCGCCACCGCCGGGCTGGGGTACCGCATTTTCCTGGTGCGGCGCTATATGGCGATGGACGTGATTATTCCCTATGTCATCTGGATCACTTTGCTGGCATGGCTGATGGATCTGGCGCTGCGCCAGCTGCACAAGGCCTGTTTCCCGTGGGCGGAAGGAGGTCGGGGATGAGTTTTATCGACATCAAAAACATCTGGCAGGAGTACGGCGACCACGTGGTGCTGGAGCGCATCAATCTGCAGGTGAAAGAGGGCGAGTTTTGCTCGATGGTCGGCGCGTCCGGCTGTGGTAAATCGACCTTTCTGCGCCTGCTGCTCGGTCAGGAAAAACCGACCCGTGGTGCCATCCTGCTCGACGGCCAGCCGCTGGCGGCGGAGCCGGACCGCAGTCGTGGTGTGGTCTTCCAGCGCTATTCGGTGTTTCCGCATCTCAACGTGCTGGATAACGTCGCCATCGGCCTGGAGCTGCCGGCGTCCCCGCTGCTGGGGCGCCTGTTTGGCGGCAGAAAGCGCGAGGCCCGGCAACAGGCCCAGCGGATGCTGGAGAAAGTGGGCCTGGGACACGCCCTGGATAAATACCCGGCGCAGCTCTCGGGCGGGATGCAGCAGCGGCTGGCCATTGCCCAGGCGTTCGTGATGCAGCCGCGGGTGCTGCTGCTGGACGAGCCCTTCGGCGCGCTGGATCCCGGCATTCGCAAGGATATGCATGCGCTGCTGCTCCAGCTGTGGAGCGAAACGCGCATGACGGTGTTTATGGTCACCCACGACCTGGCGGAAGGCTTCAACCTCGGCACGAGGCTGCTGGTGTTCGACAAAGTGCGCATCGACCCGCAGGCGCCCAACGCCTGGGGAGCGCGTATTACCTACGACATCCCGCTCAATGAAGCGCGGATGGCGCAGCTGGCCGCCGGTAGCGACACCAACGTTTACGCATTAAGGAGATAAATTGATGACTGAACTGCTTCACTCCACCCCCAGCCTGCGCGAAGAGCAGCTTCCCGGCGGGGCGCACACCTCGCTGATTTTGCGCAAAGGGCAGATCCTGCGCCTGACCGATATCGACGGCGGGGCGAACGTCAGCATGATGATGCTCAACCCCCATGAGAAAAGTGAGCGCCTGAACCTGCCGGATACCCTCAAGGGGCAGCATACCGCGCGTCTGACTGCCGGGCACTGTTTCTACTCCGATATGGGCCGGGTGCTCGCCGGGATCGTCGCCGACAGCTGCGGCTGGCACGATCCGTTCGGCGGGGTCCTTAACGCCGAAGAGACGCGCGACAAATATGGCGCCGGACGCTACCAGGAATTACGCAATGGCTTCTACCGCAACGGCGTCGATAACCTGCTGGTGGAGATGGGGAAATGGGATCTCGGTCTGGAAGATCTGCTGATGGTGGTCAACTTCTTCAGCAAAGTCACCGTCGATGACGAGGGGCGCTTTCACTTTGTCTCCGGCAACAGCCGCGCCGGGGATTACGTGGAACTGTATGCCCCGATGGACGTCCTGCTGGTGCTCACCGCGCTGCCGCATCCCCAGGATCCGGCCACCGAGTATGCCCCCCGTCCGGTGCAGCTGAGCTGGTATCAGGCCGACGATGAAGACGCAGCCACCCAGGCGCTCCTGACCCGCGATGAGAACCAGCGCGCGTTCCGCAATACCCAACTTTTTGCCCTGTAAGGAGGCGTTTATGACCCTTATCACCAGTAACCGACGCCCGGAAGAGGCCGTCTATCGCCATGTGATCCCCGCCGGGGAGCCGTGGCTGTTTGAGGTAAAAAAAGGGCAAACCCTGCGCCTGCTCGATCTTGAAGGCAACCAGGCGATTGATACTCTGTTTTACAACGCCGACAACCCGCGCGAGCGCTACGATGCGCAGCGCACGCTGCGCCGCCAGGGTAACGCCTACCTGACCGCCGGCAGCGTGCTCTATTCCAACCTTGGGCATCCGCTGATGACCATCGTGGCCGATACCTGCGGGCGGCACGATACCCTCGGCGGCGCCTGCGCCCAGGAGAGCAACACCGTGCGCTACGCTCTCGACAAGCGCTATATGCACAGCTGCCGGGACAATTTTCTCTGCGCCTGTCTGCACGATGGCCGTCTGCATAAACGCGATATCGGCGCCAACATTAACTTCTTTATGAACGTGCCGGTGACGCCGGAGGGGGGTCTGACCTTCGAGGATGGCATCTCGGCGGCGGGAAAATACGTGGAACTGCGCGCGGAGTGTAACGCCATGGTGCTGATCTCCAACTGCCCGCAGCTCAACAATCCCTGCAACGGCTGGAACCCGACCCCCGCCGAGGTGCTGGTATGGAACTGACCCGCTGGCAGCGCTGGCGTTTGCTGGCCTTTCGGCTGTTCGCCGTTCGCGCCGACCGCCTGAACCACACGCCGACGCGCCACCTTTAAGCGCTGGCTCTCCCGGGGACGACCTCAGGGGAAGACGAATTATTGCGGGACGACCCGCTTCGCTGTGAGTTCCGCTTATGTTTGATACCTTACTGATTGCTAACCGCGGGGCGATTGCCTGCCGCATTCTGCGCACCCTGCGCGCCATGCAGGTGAAGGGCGTCGCCGTTTACGCCGAAGCCGACCTGAGCAGTCTGCACGTCCGCGAAGCGGAAGAGGCGCTCAGCCTTGGCGAGGGGCCGGCAGCGCAAACCTATCTGATGGTAGAGAAGATCATTGCCGCCGCGCTGCAGAGCGGCGCCCGCGCTATCCATCCCGGTTACGGCTTTCTGTCGGAAAACGCCGCCTTCGCCGAAGCCTGTGAGGCGGCGGGACTGGCGTTTGTTGGCCCGACTCCGCAACAGCTGCGAACCTTCGGCCTGAAGCATACCGCCCGCGCCCTGGCGAAGGCGGAGGGCGTTCCGCTGCTGGAAGGCAGCGAACTGCTGGCCGACAGTGAGGAAGCCTGCCGGGCGGCTGAGGCGGTGGGCTACCCGGTGATGCTCAAGAGCACGGCGGGCGGCGGAGGGATTGGCATGCGCGTCTGCCGCGACGCCCGCGAACTGAGCGAGGCGTTTGCCACGGTACAGCGGTTGGGGCAAAACAACTTCAGCGACGCCGGGGTGTTTCTCGAAAAATATATCGAACGCGCCCGCCATCTGGAGGTGCAAATCTTCGGCGACGGGAAGGGGGAAGTTATCGCCCTCGGCGTGCGCGACTGCTCGCTGCAGCGACGTAACCAGAAAGTGATTGAAGAGACCCCGGCGCCAAATCTGCCGGACGGGATGGCGCAGGCGCTGTGTAGCGCGGCCATTGCCCTTGGAAAAGCAGTGAACTACCGCAGCGCCGGGACGGTGGAGTTTGTCTACGACAGCGCGGCGCAGCGTTTCTATTTCCTCGAGGTCAATACCCGACTGCAGGTGGAGCACGGCGTGACGGAGCAGGTGTGGGGCGTGGACCTGGTGCACTGGATGATCGCCCTGGCGGCAGGGGATTTACCGCCGCTGAGCGAGCTGGCCGCCGGGCTACAGCCCCGGGGCCATGCTATTCAGGCGCGAATTTACGCCGAAGATCCTGGCCGCCAGTTTCAGCCTTCTCCCGGACTGTTAACCGACGTCTGGTTTCCACCGGCGGACGGCGCCACCCTGCGCATCGATCGCTGGGTGGAGGCCGGGTGTGAGGTGCCGCCGTTTTTCGACCCGCTGTTGGCGAAAGCTATCGTCTGGCGCCCCAGCCGCGATGAGGCGATCGCCGGCCTGGCGCAGGCTCTGGCAGAGACCCGCCTGTACGGCGTCGAAACCAACCGCCAGTACCTGCAGCAGATCCTCAGCTTTGCGCCGTTTACTGCCGGAGAACCCTGGACTCGCTGTCTGGAGCAGTTGCGCTACCGGGCCGATACCGTGGAGGTTCTGAGCGCCGGCACCCAGACCAGCGTCCAGGACTACCCGGGACGTCTGGGGTACTGGGCGGTGGGTGTACCGCCCTCGGGACCGATGGATGACCGGGCGCTGCGCCTGGGCAACCGTCTGCTGGGCAATGCCGAGGGCGACGCTGCGCTGGAGATCACCCTTAGCGGACCCACCCTGAAATTTAATACCGCCGTACAGGCGGTGGTCTGCGGCGCGCCGCTGGCCGTAACGCTCGACGGCGTCGACCAGGAGATGGACTGCGTATTCACTATTCCGGCGGGTGCGACCCTCAGGCTGGGGGCGATAAGCGGGCCAGGGGTCAGAAGCTATCTCTGCCTGCGCGGCGGCATTCAGGTGCCGGATTATTTGGGCAGTAAAAGCACCTTTACCCTCGGTCAGTTTGGCGGCCACGGCGGACGGGCGCTGCGCGCCGGCGACGTGCTGCATCTTGCACCTCCGGCTGAGACCACGGAAAGCGCGGCGCTTCCTGCAGGGTTGCGCACTGAGCTTGCGGCAGTGCGAACGCTGCGGGTGATCTATGGTCCCCACGGCGCGCCGGAGTTCTTTGCCCCGGCGTATATGGCGACCTTTTTTGCCACCGACTGGGAGGTGCATTTTAACTCCAGCCGCACCGGCGTGCGCCTGATCGGGCCCAAGCCGGTCTGGGCCCGCGACAGCGGCGGCGAAGCCGGGCTGCATCCGTCGAATATTCATGACAACCCCTATGCCGTGGGGGCCGTGGATTTTACCGGCGATATGCCGGTGATCCTCGGGCCGGACGGCCCAAGCCTCGGGGGCTTCGTCTGCCCGGTGACGGTGATCGAAGCCGATCTCTGGCAACTGGGCCAGCTTAAGGCGGGGGATAAAGTGCGCTTTGTGGCGGTGGACGTCCCCACCGCCCGGCGGCTGGCGGCAGGCCGTCGCGCGGAGCTGGCGACCCTGCAGGCGCAGGACGTTGCCTGGCAGCCTGTGCCGCTTACCTCGCCGGTGGTGATGACCTGCGGCGACGCTGACAAACGCCTGGTGGCGCGCCTCTCCGGCGATACCCATCTGCTGCTGGAGGCCGGTGAGGCGGAGCTGGATCTGGTGCTGCGCTTTCGCATCCATGCCCTGATGCAGGCCCTTGAGGAGCAAGCCCGGGAAGGGATCATTGATATCACGCCGGGGATCCGCTCCCTGCAGCTGCATTACCAGCCGGAAACGCTGGCGCTGGAGACCCTGCTGGCGTGGGTCCGCGAGGAGTGGGCCACGGTCTGCATGAGCGACGATCTGCAGGTGCCTACACGGGTGGTGCATCTCCCGCTCTCCTGGGACGATCCCGCCTGCCGCAAGGCGATCGACAAATATATGACCACCGTCCGCCCGGACGCCCCCTGGTGCCCAAGCAACCTCGAGTTTATTCGCCGGATAAACGATCTCCCGGATGAGCAGGCGGTGTGGCAAACGGTGTTTGACGCCAGCTATCTGGTGATGGGGCTCGGCGATGTCTATCTCGGCGCACCGGTGGCTACCCCCCTTGATCCGCGCCATCGGCTGGTCACCACCAAATACAACCCGGCGCGAACCTGGACGGCGGAAAACTCGGTGGGCATCGGCGGAGCGTATCTGTGCGTTTACGGCATGGAAGGCCCGGGTGGCTATCAGTTTGTCGGCCGCACCCTGCAGATGTGGAGTCGCTATCACGAGGTGGCTGATTTTGCTGGCAAGCCCTGGCTGCTGCGCTTTTTCGACCAGTTGCGTTTCTATCCGGTCTCGGCGGAGGAACTGCTGGAGATTCGCCGCGATTTCCCGCTCGGACGCTACCCGCTGCGCATCGAGCACAGCACGCTGCGGCTGGCGGAGTACCAGCAGTTTCTCGCTCGCGAGGCGCAGAGCATTAGCGCATTTCGCGACCATCAGCAGCGGGCGTTTAACGACGAGCGCGAGCGCTGGATCGCCAGCGGCCAGGCTCATTTCGACAGTCAGGAGAGCGCGACAGAAGAGGCGGGCGATGCGCCGCTGCAGCCGGGGGAACAGGGGGTGGAAAGCCCGGTATCCGGCAATCTGTGGCAGGTGCAGACCGCGGTGGGCCGCCAGGTACGTGCCGGCGATGTGCTGGTGGTGCTTGAGTCGATGAAAATGGAGATCCCGCTGCTGGCGCCATGCGATGGCAGGGTTCAGCAAGTCAATGTGCAGCCAGGCAGCGCGGTGCGTGCCGGGCAGCGGGTGGCAGTGATTTTTGAGGAGAAGGCATGATGCAGCAGACGTTTGATTTACGCCTGGCGACCCTGGCGGCGAACTATCGTATCGGCAACACCACCCCGCGCGCCCTGCTGGCGGCGATCCGCCAGCGGGCGGAAGCGCTGAATCCCGAGTTTAATCTGTTTATTCATCTCCTGAGCGAAGCGGAGCAGGCGCCGTTTCTGGCGGCGCTGGAAGGCCATTCGCCAGAGACGCTCCCGCTGTACGGGGTGCCGTTCGCGATCAAAGATAATATTGACCTTGCGGAGATCGTCACCACCGCTGCCTGTCCGGCGTTTGCTTACCGGCCGACGCAAAGCGCGACCATTGTCGCTCAGCTGATTGCCCTGGGGGCGGTGCCGGTGGGCAAAACCAATCTCGACCAGTTTGCCACCGGCCTGAACGGGACCCGTTCGCCGTATGGCCGCTGCCGCAACGCGTACCATCCCGCTTATCCCTCCGGCGGCTCCAGCGCCGGCTCCGCGCTGGCGGTAGCGCTGGGCGTGGCAAGCTTCGCGCTGGGGACCGACACCGCCGGCAGCGGTCGCGTCCCGGCCGGGCTGAATAACCTGGTGGGGCTGAAAGCGACGAAAGGGGTGATCTCTACCGCTGGAGTGGTACCTGCCTGCCGGACGCTGGACTGCGTGACCTTTTTCAGCGCCACCGCCGACGAGGCCAGCCAGCTGCTGGCCCTGGTTGCCCGATCCGATCAGCAGGATAGCTACAGCCGCCGCAATCCCCAGTGGAACAGCCGTCAGGCCTTCGGCAGGCCGTCCGCCGGGTTTCGCTTTGGCGTCCCGCGGGAGCTTAACTTCCTCGGCTGCCGCGTCAGCGAAGCGCTGTTCGCCGAGGCCGTGCAGCGGCTGACGGCGCTCGGCGGCGTGCCGGTAGCGATCGATTTCGCGCCATTTCTGGCCGCCGCCCGCCTGCTATATGACGGACCATGGGTTGCTGAACGCTATGCGGTGGCTGGCCCGCTGATTGAGCAGCAGCCGGATGCCGTGCTGCCGGTCATTCGCGATGTGCTGGCGAAAGCGCCTGATATCGACGCGACGGCGACTTTTAAGGCGATGTATCAGCTGCAGGGGTATAAAGCGCAGTGCGATGCCATTCTCGAGACGCTGGACTGCGTGCTGACGCCAACCGTTCCGCGCCCGGTAACGCTCGACGAGCTGGCGGTGGAGCCCATCGCCCGCAATGCCGACCTGGGCTACTACACCAACTTTATGAACCTGCTGGACTATGCGGCGGTGAGCGTGCCGTGCGGGTTTATGCCCGACGGACTTCCCTCCGGCGTCACGTTGTTTGGCCGGGCCTTTACCGATCAGTATTTGCTGAGCCTGGCCGACGCCTTCCAGCGCGCGGAGCGGCTACCGCTGGCAGGCGGCGCGCGGCTGGAAAGCCCGCCGCCTGCGCATCCCGCGGGCCATGATCGGATGGCTCTCGCGGTATGCGGCGCACATCTGTCCGGCCAGCCGCTGAACGGTCAATTGCTGGCGCGGGGCGGCAGGCTGCTGCAGGCGACCCACAGCGCGCCGCGCTATCGGTTGTATGTCCTTCCGGATGGCAAGCGCCC
Source organism: Klebsiella pneumoniae complex sp. WS1778 (assembly GCF_049472055.1). Taxonomy (NCBI): domain Bacteria; kingdom Pseudomonadati; phylum Pseudomonadota; class Gammaproteobacteria; order Enterobacterales; family Enterobacteriaceae; genus Klebsiella; species Klebsiella pneumoniae complex sp. WS1778. The sequence goes on along the minus strand of NZ_JBKGTJ010000001.1, from coordinate 785,234 downwards.
GGCGATGGTGCGTGACGAGCCAGAGGGGGACGCGATAGCCGTGGAAGTCTGGGAGATCCCCAGCGCCGAGGTGGGGTCGCTGCTGGTCGCCATCCCCGCGCCGCTGGGGCTGGGACAGATTGAGCTGGCCGACGGCCGCTGGGTGACAGGCTTTATTTGCGAAGCCGGAGGGCTGGGCGCGGCCACAGAGATCACCGCCTGGGGCGGCTGGCGTCAGTGGCTGGCCAGGTAAACGGGAAACCCTCTGCGGTAGCGCCGCAGAGGGAACCCTCGCTTATAACGGGCTGTTCTCATCGAGCAGGGTGACGCTCCAGACGCGGGCGTGCGTGTCATTGATGCGATAGTAGCTTTTCACGCTTGCCGTACCGCCGATGGCGTAGCCCACCAGAGCGACGATGTTGAGCTGATGCCCTTGCTTATCGGTAAACGCATAATATTCATCCAGCACATAGCCGCTGGCGCTGGCCGCTGATTCCAGACGATCGTCCCTTGCTTTCAGGTCCGGGGTATAATCGGCGATGGTTTTCCCCACAAAGTTTTTGGCGACGTCCTGCTTTTCGTCATCGCTGACGATAAACGCCGCGCTGGCAGGAAAGTGCTGAACCACGTCAGCCAGGGTTGGTTTCGGCGCGGCAGAGGGGAATAACGTGTGATCGATGGTGTAGGCCTGTAGCCAGCATGAAAATAACGCCGCTTCCGCCGCACGGCCATCCGGATCGGAAAGTCCGGGCAGCGCGTCGACGGTCTCTCCCGCTTTACGCAGCGCAATGAAATCGGCACAGGAGGAGACCCGTGCCTGATTCTGATCGCTCAGTACCAGCGTCAGGGGAGACTGGTTAATCTCAAGCTCGCCCGCCGCCAGCCCCGGCGTGCTCAACAATAACGTCACCGCCATACCGATAAAATATTTCATCACATAGCCTCCATGAATATCGACGTATCCTGATCCGAGGTGACAGGGAAAGCAAGCGATGGATGATGTCTTTTCCACACGTCCGGGCAATGGCTCATGCCGCCAGCTAGCAGGATCGCGCCTTGTCCACGCGCGGCCATCCGCGCAGAGACCGCTTTGATGGCGGCATACCCGGGTATTTATCGACACGGTATGCCAACAGCTGGCGTCATCCCCGCTGTGGCAGGGCGAGTTGAAGCGATAAGCAGGGGTTGCCGATGGCGCGGGGAAGCACAAGGCTTCGAAGTAGTACGGAACAATAAATTAATCTTCGGCCAGATAATGCCCCTGCTGACTTTCTTCGTGCAGTAAGAAGGTTCAAATCTCTCGAGTTAATAAAGAATAACAAATACTAAATTGATATTAACGTTTATCAAAAAAGCCATTAATATCGCCAGCATGGAGGAATTATGAATTTAATTGATAACGTTAAGAGTGAAGAGCTACAGAATATTCGTTTTGTTTTAACTGATATGGATGAAACGCTGACTTATAAAGGCAGGCTGCAGGCCAGAACCTATCAGAGTCTGGAAATGCTACAACATGCGGGCATTAAGGTGATTCCGGTAACGGCGGCCTCTGCCGGCTGGGCCGATCAGATGGCGAGAATGTGGCCTGTTGATGGAGTCATCGCTGAAAATGGAGGATTATTTCTTACCAGAAATACCATCGAACATGGCATTAACAGGTACTTCTGGCATGAAGACAAATATCTTCTCAATCGAGAAAAAATCAGCCACATTCTTCTCAAGATTCGCCAGAAATACCCCTGGGTTGAAGTGTCTGACGATCAGGATTTTCGCCTGACGAGTATTGCTTTCAAACTTCCCAAAAATCATGAGCAGACCAGACAGCTCATTGACGAATTAGCGGAAAATAAATGCAGCTATACCATTAATAATCTATGGGTACTGGGGTGGTTAGGGGGGTATGACAAACTCGTCATGAGCAGAAAGGTGTTAAAGCATTTTTACGCACTGGAAGAATCAGATGAACAGGCATCGGTTTTCTACAGTGGTGATTCGCTCAATGACGCCCCCATGTTCAGCTACTACAGCAAAACGTTGGGAATGAACACGATCAACGACATAGCGCAAGTTATACCATCATTGCCGCGCTGGATAAGTCAATTTCCAGGTGGTGAAGGGTTTGTTGATGGCGCGAACAGAATTTTAAATGCCAAAAGGGCAAGCATCAGTTAAGTTGCCTTCTCCGCTCTGGCAGATGGCAACCGGATCCATTGGTAGCAACAGGTCCGGTTGTTGTATGCGTTGGATAGAGAGCCTCATAGGGGACTTGCCGTTATCCAGGCGGAACGCCATCCACGTTGAATGGCTCATCATTCTTGTTGCAAAAATGGGAACGCTTCAGTAGCCTTGTCTCTTTCGGAGACAGGAAATGCTCGTCACTGATTCACTTCTTGCTTACACTCTCGCTGCCACGCTGCTTACCCTGACGCCAGGTCTGGATACTGCTCTTATCCTGCGCACGGCGACCGCGGAAGGGGGACGCAAAGCCTTGCATGCCGCGTTAGGCATCGATCTCGGGTGCTTTATCTGGGGCGCGCTGGTGGCCTTTGGTTTGGGCGCGCTACTGGCGGTTTCTGAACTGGCTTACACCTTATTGAAATGGTGCGGCGCGGGCTACCTTTGTTGGCTGGGCATCCAGCTGCTCCTGCGCCCACGCCAGCAATTTAACACCCACCCGACCGAATCCAATTCCACGAGTAACTGGTTCCTGCGCGGGATGTTGGGGAATGTGCTTAATCCCAAAATGGGCGTCTTCTACGTTTCGTTTTTACCTCAGTTTATCCCCGCCGGGCATTCACCCGTCAGTTGGACCTTTCTGCTGGTCACTATCCATGTATTGATTGGGACGCTGCGGTCGTTAACGCTGATTACCGCCACTCGCTATGCCGCCGATATCCTGAAAAAACCAGCCGTGGTGAAATGGATGGATCGAACGACCGGCTGCCTGTTTCTGGTATTTGCCGCGAAGCTGGCCATGAGCCGGCGGTAACCATGCAGGGGCTCGCGCCCCTGTGTCAGTTGCCTTCTCAGCGCATTGGTATCACTGGCTAACTTTTATAAAGCCATTTGGCCAGTCGTTATTTTTTGTCAGTTTATTGAGCAGAAGCATTAGCTCATAATCGTTGCGTAAGTTAAATTTACTCATGACCATATATTTATGCGCATAGACCGTTTTCTCACTGATCATAAGCTCATCGGCAATTTGCGTTACCGACATCCCCTCATATAAACAGATCATGATGCGGATTTGCTGCGGTGACAATTTGGTCGGCTGACAGTCAAAACATGACGCGGGTGACTGTCGATAATTTGTCTGCTGCAGCCGGTGCCAGGCCGTATGTACTGCTCTACGTAACTGTCTCACGGAATGCCGGCGAGAGATAAAGATAATATCCTGAAAGCAAGAGGGGAGCGCAGAGGCTCGCATATCATCATCAACAAAACCAATCACAATGCCTTTTTTTCGCTTCTGTAGTTCAGGGCAGCAAATAAAACATTCGCCTGGACATAATGCCAGCACAATGACGTCTGCTAGCTGAACGCTTTCTGACGTAAAGTTAAAATTGAAATCAACTGTAGTATTGTGTTGGGAAAAGAAATCACTAAAAAAAAAGGTCAGGCCACATTGGAAGAGGGTATCCGACTCTTTTATTACAATATTAACCATTTACCATACCGAAACATATTTATTAAGCGCTCCTGCATTCGGGTAATGATAGACGCAGCACATTATTTCACCCTGTTAGCTTCCTGAAGGGGATGATGACTAACGCGCCTATGACCCTCTATAGCCAGCGCCCCATCAGTTGTATTGCATTGTTAAAACGACGACGGCGCGAATGGAACCTGGTGTCGGCCTTCCCGCCACGGAGGTCACCATGGCTTTCATCGGTATCGTCGCCGTTCTGTCTTCAGCTATATTTTGCGTGATGCTGGATCCGCTGCCCATCAACAGACCCGTTGTGGCATCAGACATCGCAATGGCCACGCGGGTTGCCGTGCCGCTGTTTTGGTAATAATTCACGCCCGCTTCCGGGTCAGGCGTTCCGCTAAAACGGGTCGTCACGCTCAGCGTGCCCGGCGGACAGCGGGTAAACAGGAGATGAAAAGTAACCGGATCGGAAGAAGACCCGGGGGTGAACATGTTTGTTGCTTGGATATTGCCAAGATCAACATTCATATTTTCACTACCACCGTTAAAGACGCAGGGCGCAGCGATAATACGCCCGGTGACTTTGATATCTACATTGTCTGCGGACATTGCAGGTAATACCATTGCGCATGCCATCAGCAAGATTAGTTTATTCATCTTCATTTAACAGCCTTTATTGATAGGTAAGACTCAGCGTTGCGGACGCATTTGCGATGCCGGTGGTTACCGTTGTATTGGTCTGATAGTAGCGTGCGGTTAACGGGAACATCTCCTGGCCGCCATTGGTTCTCTTCAGAACAAGATTATTGCCAAGGATTAGAGGGGTATTGTTATAAACCAGCTGCACGCCAACCCCCTGTGCGACGCCTGCGCTTCCCTGACCGGTTAACGCCAGCACGGTATTATCACTGACGTCAGGATTCTGTGCGCCGGAGAGCATGACGTTAATATTGGCTCCGGCATCACAGTCCAGAATGAGATTCTGCGTTTTCTGCGCATTAGCGGGGGTTAATCCCACCGTAGAACCAAACTCAGTGACCAAAACGTCACCCAGTTCAAATACAATATTCGATGTTGTCACCGCACATGCCACCTGGGTAATAGATCCGGCCCCCGCATTCACGGGAATCTCAGGCGCTTGTTCTCCGCCGAGATATTGCATCGTAAAGGCGACAAACGATGCCAGTTGCCCCGTTACTGAGCCAGAGGTAATATCACCAATCTTCCAGAATTGTATAACTGGCTGATAATCGTGAATAACCAGTTCTCCAGGGTTTGATGACCAACTGGACATTGAAGCGTTACCGCGGTCAATATAATCGGTGCCGCTAAACGTCGACGCGCCTGCTTTGGAGTTCATGTAAAAGCCAAAAGAAATACCCACCCCAGGCACATTGGTTTGATAAACGCGCCGCGCGCCGTACGTCGCGACATAGGGTAAAATAGCGCTTTTCATTCCTGAGCTTGACCCTTCATTGCCGGTGGTGACGCAGGTATAAGCATGTGCTAAGGAACCATATATCTCATTGCTTATTGCTTGCCCAACGGGAACATCGCGCTGAACAATAATATTGCCATAATCCACGGTATAGGGAGAGCCGATGTAAGTATAATCACAACAGAAGCCCGTCAATGGAAACAACAAAGCCAGCATTAATAATGCAGATCGGAAAAGTCGCATATCTATGCACCTGATTTAAAAATTTGGTTCAACGTTAACGGCAAACAGCATTATCGATAATCACATCGTTATTCTGCTTCGTCATGTTTATCGCGTAATAGACCCTGCAGGTGTTTGCGGATTGATTTCCCCATTTCACGATCAGGTTTACCTGGGGATCGAGCCCCGTCAAATACACCTGTCCGCTATCACCAACGATAAAGCTGCTTGGTTCTGCTCCTTCAATGCTGGCCATTGCGCCAAACGGCACTAACTGGCCGTTTCGCTGGGTCAAGGTCATCAACATGCGAACACCGACGCTTGCCCGATAGTTCGCCCTGACAATCGCGCCACGCGTAGGGACCACGGTTTTGACCGTTTGTTCTAACTCAACGTTAGCCGGTAATGTTTCAGTGATTAATGACACATCATTTTTGCGATAAGGCATTAAGTTAGAGGCAACCGTATATCCGCGATAATCGGTTGTCGCTCCAGTCATATTCTGGATGCCTACGCCGGCAGCCCCGGGGGCGGCAATCAGCACGTTGGTTTCGCCCAATGGTTGAGAGAACGTCACGCCATTGGCATGCGCAACCACGCCTCCCTGAATCCCATAGTTCAGACGATCGGTATTTTTGTCATAGCTGTACCCGGCGGTGATTTCACCATAGGTGCCGCGATAATCACCATTCATGTTGCCGGTATAGGCCACGTCGTGAGTGCCGTAACCCTGTTGAATATTCCAGTTGAGCGCATTATTCGGCAGAGCAACACCATTTAACCCAGCGCTGTGTGTCGTACCGTTATTCTTGCTGGCATTCATGCCATAGTTTGCCCATGTCTGCGGCAACAGTTTTTCCAGTGGAATACTGATATTCAGCGCCAGCATCTGGTTTTTATCGTCGCTCTGGGGTGCGCTGTACGTTCCCGCGCCCCCATTCTTACTCAGAGTCCAGGTCAGGCCATAACTAATACTGTGCCAGTAGTTGTTATACCCAACGCTCCATGATTCCATCGCCTTACCTGAGTTCCAGTAATCTTCACGTGCGGCGTTCAGCATCAACGATCCCAGACGGTCTCCCAGCCCCTGGCTCAGCGTCAGCTCAGCACGGTTGCGGCGTCGGTCCTGAAGCGCATGACTGTCACCGTAAGAATCCAGGACCTCTTGCATGCCATAGTAGCCGCTGGTCGAATAGCGGTAGCCGGCAATCGCGAAGTTGGTGCCCGTTGCGGCAAAATTTTTACTGTATCGAGCCCGCCATGATTGCCCCCTGGTTTTCGGCATATTTTGCGGCGTGGACCAGCCCTGGGTGATGTCGCTGGAGATAGCGCCAAAGTCACCCATGTTTTTACCGACGCCCGCGGCGAGCGACTGGTACTTACTCGACTCCTGCAATCCGCCGTAAAACGTAAAGCCGTAGGGCAAGCCGAGAATAACGCTCATCTGAGCAAAGGGCGTTTTGTCCACGCTGCCGTTGTACGAACGATATTGGCCGCCCGTTAACGCATATTTTATTCGGCCTTCACGCTGTAATACGGGAAGGGAGGCAAATGGCACGCTAAAGTGCTGCTCGCTGCCATCAGCCTCTTTAATAGTGACATCAAGATCGCCGGCGCCTCCGGTAGGATACATGTCCGTGATTTCAAAAGCGCCCGGTGCCACAAAGCTCTGGTATATCTGATAGCCATTCTGGCGAATTATCACCTGGGCATTAGTCCGGGCGATCCCACGCACCACTGGGGCATAGCCCTTGAGGGAGTCGGGCAGCATGTCATCATCGGAAGCAAGTTGTCCTCCCCGGAAAGGCATACTGTCGAACACATCTGCCGGGGCAGAGCTGTCACCCAGCGTGAGCTGAGACTTTAACGGGATTATCGTACGTTGAGCATAGGTATAAACCGTCTTCCACGCATCATGACCCTGTGAATCTCGCGACCAGGTGGTGTAGTTTCTTAACCGCCAGGGGCCAATGTTCAGACCAGGACGCAGGTTGGCATACTGATTATCGCTGGTGCTGCTGTTGTTATTTTTGGCCCAGTTATTCGCCCCACTCAGACTGTAGTTGAGCAGGGCGGCGTTAATGCCTTGATCCCAGCGATCCGGTGGCACCGATCCGCGCGCTTGCGCTGAAAGTGCCGCTTGCGGAATGCTCAATACCAGACGTTGCATGGCAAACTGGAAATCCGTACTAGCCTTGGGAATCGCGGACAGGTTCGCACAGGATGTTTCACCCTTTAACGCGGGAAAAAGGCCCGTCTTGACTCCCCAGCTTTCTAATTGCTCAATGGATAAACAGGGGACTAATTTATCATCACCGCCAGGCTCTTTCAGCAACACAAACCTGATATCGCGGGTATCGACTAACCGATCGTCCAGGACGACATCGACATGATAATTCCCGGGGGCTTGCGCGCCAGATTCAAAACCAGAAAGATCGACTTTTTCTGTCCCTGGATTATCCAGTTCAACCAGTTCTGGGTTAAAAAAATCGCGACTATAGCTATTTTGTGTATTACCGAAGAGCGCGATGGTTATCAATAATGCCAACCGTGGAGACCGTGCTTTTATATAATCCATTGCCATCATCATAAATCCCACTCAGTGTCTTTGCGCCGGTCTACAGACTGGCTTTGTGTTCTGCCCCGGGACTGCCATAATCATTAATAATTTTGAATGTCACTGGCCCGCCCGTTACGCCGGAGGGTAAATCGAACATCGCGGTACTGCCGGGTAATACATAACTGACATCTGGTAATTTTTTACCTGATAGTGAAATCTCGTTAAAATTCATGACATGCTGAGTCGGATTGTTTACCTGTATCTTATTACCAACACGTTGCCAGCGTAGTTTATCGACCTGTTCTTCAGGGGAGGCGCCTTTCATCGCCGCCGGACGGTAGATAAGTTTAATTCTGGTTTTAATGGCAATTTGCAACGTATTGTCAACCTTAGCTGCGGAGGGGATGGCTTTTATATTAAGCCAAAACAAGCTCTCTTTATCCTGAGGTAAGGCTCCGGTGGCAACAATGCGCTCGACGTTTTGTTGGCCATTATTTAGTCGATATAGTGGTGGCGTAATGATAAAAGGCGCCTTTTCGCCACCCCCCCCAGGTGTTTCGATCCACGACTGGATAAGGTAAGGGGTTTTATCAGGGTTATTTATGCCAATCGAGGCTTCTTTTTTATTACCATCAAAAATGACGCGCGTACCACCAATAACGACACCGGCCTGAGCAACGGATACGCCAATACTCAATATCGTGATGGTAAGCAAGATACTGCCAAGAACATTCATTTTAGACCTCTGAAATATGGGGCCGTATCGACCCCATCAGCATTTCTTGAAAGAAAATTAGTTATATACAATGGAGAAGTTAGCAACAGAGTTGGCCGTACCCGGCGTTACTGATGCCGTGGTGGAGATATATTGCGCATAGAATTTCAGCGTATTGTCCTGGGTACTGCTAAGTATGTAGTTATAGCTGTTCTCACCGTGCAAAGGCAGGTCGACTTTATCGGCGGTCATCAGGTTAATCGCCACCCCTGACGCCGCACTGGAGGTTGATGTATCAATAGCCAGCAGGTTAGGGTTGGTCAGATCGGGGGTGCCATCAAAGCGTACTTTGGTCGAAGTCACCGTGGTTGGGCAGTTTTTAAGTACGATATTAAAATCCTTTGCAGCCGCTTTTGTGCCACTGCTCGCAAATTCAGTTTTATAAAAGTTACCGAGATTGACCTGCTGGTTTTGCGATGCCACATCGACTTCACAGGCAGTATCCAGAATATTGCCGACGAAATTCACGGTGCCAGCGGCAGCAAAAGCGTGAGACATAGACAGCGCTGCAGTTGCGGTCAAGGCAACTAAAACAAGACTTTTTTTCATTACTTTGTTTCCTTATTAACTTTGTTTGCCATTTATATTCAGGCAATAGGGTGCCGATGAGCGTTACACTCTTTTTGTACCAGTGCCTTAATTTTCACTGTGCAGCATGGCAGCCATAAATAATTACGGTAAGACCATGAACTGTTCTGCTGACTGGCTAAAATTTATCTAATCATTTTCTTAAACTCAAATGTTTTGTGGGTCTATAAGTAGACTCCCACTTAACGAATAAGCAACATTTCTTCTTTTTTATCATGCTTATTAAGGTCCGGTCTATTTTTAGACTCAAAGATCATGGGACACAAAATCAATAACTTAGAATGCATCTTTTGAGCGGTCTACTTTTAGACCCCAGGCCAATATTTCGCGGCTTCTTAATTTTTAAGATAATTCTTCGGTCGATCAATAAAGCGATCACAGTTGAGGAATTGAGGCTGCATATGAACACGCGCTTAACCACCCCGGAAAACCAAGATAAATCAATTACCCTGGAATTAAAGCCATTCCGGCACATCGAGACTCTGATAAAACATGTGTTGCCAGCAGCAGAAAGAGTAGTGATCGGCAGAGGTGAGGTCGTGCATTATTATAAAGATGATATCCGGCAATGTTTTTTACTATTGCAAGGTAGCGTCGCGCTGCACCGTCGCGGCGATGGCATTGTATTAAATTCTGAATCATCACCGTTTATTCTGGGCGTGAGTAGTCAGTTTTCCTCAGAGCATCTTTATGTGAGAGCGCTGGAGACGTCAGAGATCGCCCGGGTGTCACTGGATTGTTTTAATCACATCGTGGCGCAACTGGATCTATGGGAGCATTTTTCGAAACTCCTGATTTACACGGCCTCCCGGGTGTATGAACATTGCGCACAAATCTCGCAGATGTCGGCTTATGACATCATCCGCTTTCAGCTGGTTGAGCTTATGCAAGAGCCGGATGCGATACGGCAACAAATTACGGCTGCAACCTATATTAAAAGCCGAACCTATCTTTCACGGAGCGGGATTATGCGGATTCTGGCAGAGCTGCGAACCGGGAAGTACATCACGATGGAACGGGGTATACTCCTTGATATCAACCATCTGCCTCGAAAATACTGACGATGAGGATACCCGCAACAGGAAGTCAGGCTATAATCAGACAGGTCAATCTTAAGGTTATCGGTTATGTCCTCTTCAGCAAAACCTCACAAAGGTTCACCCTACGCGCAAGAGCTGATTTCTCACTTACAGCCATATTGCACGCCACGTAAAACTGAAAGAGGGGAGCAACTGGATTTCAAGGTGAATGGCCAGGGGATGTGTTACCTGATCCTTGAGGGAACCGTAGCGGTTTATCGCCGAAACGATAATATGATGCTGTCCACTGCGCGCAGTCCCGCCGTGTTTGGTCTTGCCAATCTGACGGATATTTACTTCGATGATTACATTAAAACTATCAACTCCTGCGTGATTGGCGAGATCTCCACCGCTCGTGTTCATGACATTATTAAAGAAAAGTCGTTATGGGGGCTGCTCTCAAAGCAACTGATGTTTGTGTATGGCCGACTTTACAACAATGTGATGCCGCAGGGCGCACCGACGGCGTACGAGATGATCCGCCAGCAGTTGCTCAATTTAATTGAAGAAGATGAGAGTTATCGCGCCGCAGTCACAGCGGAACTCTATATCCGCGAGAAAACCCATCTTTCTCGCAGCGGCGTCATGCGCATACTTGCAGATTTAAAAACGGGTGGTTTTATCGAAATGGAAGAGGGAAGACTCATTAAAATCCATAAGCTTCCCGCCAGGTACTAAATTCAGACCCCGTCAGACAAAAAAACGCCCCTCATCTCCATTTAGCGACCACACCAGGGTCAATGATAATTTTTAATGCCCAGGGCAGGGCGCGCCATGTTCTACCCAGTGGTGTGCCGATCGGGCGGGATCGTCCGCTTAGCCAGTTTTTTTTGCAAAATGATGATAATAATTGGGGATCCTGATGCGGAAATTGCACATAGCGCCAGCAACGTGTCCATATTCTGGAGCGCCATGCGATGGTCAGGTAACAGAAAAGCGGACAGGAAAAATGCGGCAGTCGTCATCAGATACATCATGGACGTCTGTAATGAAGAGAATCCCGCTCGTTGGTTGTTATCAGGAAACTGAATCGTAACCGCCGAAGATGAAACCAGACGACTGTAATCTGCCCCGAGAAATAACGTCATAAACAGCGCCGGATGCGGATAGCCCAGGAAGGGTATCAGCAAGCTCAGAATAAAAACGAGGGTTGACCCGGTCGCCAAACTCAAGGCAGAAAAACGAGAGGTTAATGCCCCTGTCATTCTTGTAGACAGATACCCCGCCAGTCCCCCGCCGAAGAACAGCCAGGGCAGCAGGCCTTCAGAAGCCCCCAACAGCTGCGTCATTAACGGCGCCAGAACAGGAATGATCAGCATTGGACTAAACTGTACCAGCGCATTACCGGAAGCAAACAGTAAAGTATCAACATCGAGGGGCAGCGCGTAAGACGTGTCGAAAGTGACGGGGTCCTGAGGGATGACAGTGACGATGAATGGCAATGCCAACAAACAGAGCGTGCTGATTAACCACAACGCGACATGCCAACCGTAATGAGTACACAAAAATAATATAGCGGGCATCCCCACAACGCTTACCAGCGAAAATGACGCAATCACCGTCGCCAACATTTTTCCGCGCAAGTCAGCCGGCGTGTGGTTTATCAAAATACCGATCCCCACACCCATTGTCGTCCCTCCAACCAGCCCTGCGAAGAATCGCAAGGTAAGAAGAAGAGGAAAACGGGTTATGAATGTTGTCAACAGTGTCGCTATGGCTAGCAGCACCATATTAGCGATAAGAAAACGCTTCTTATTGCAACGGTCAACCCAGTAAAAGGCGATAATTCCCGACAGGACGGCTCCAGAGGTGTACATACCGGATACATAGCCTGAGAAGGAGACGGGAACAGCGAAATCCGCGGCCATAAATGTAAAAACAGGACTGAATATCATATATTCCAGCGCGTTAGTAAACTGCACAAAAGCGATGACCAGCGCTATCCGTATCAGCGCCTTTTGATTAAATGTTGTGGTGACCCGTGGCATAGCAAGCGACCTGTTGATGAAAGATAACCTAGCTTAACTACTATCAAACTTATCGATTAGATAGTAAAAATGGCACTCATTATTATCATATGTGGGATAGTTGATGCGGCCAGTTCTTGATTTTAATGCGCTGAAAGTCTTCATCGCTGTAGTTGAAAGAGACAGTTTTGTTGGGGCTTCGAAAGCCCTTGAAATGCCGGCATCAAATGTGAGCCGTTGCATTGCTCAGCTAGAAGACAAACTGAATCTTCAGCTTATTGAACGCAGTACCCGACATATGAAACTCACTCAGGCGGGGCATCTACTCTATACCCGGGCGAAGCCATTACTGGAAGCGCTTGAGCAAACTGAAACCGAATTAACGTTGCGGCAAATGCAATTCAAGGGGCCACTACGTATCTGTATTCCCAATGAAATCGGTCCTGCACTGCTGGGCGCTATTGTTGCCGATTTCGCCTGTCAGCATCCGGACCTGGAGATAAGTTGCGTCACCAATTTGTCTGGTTATGAATCCCTGCGCGATGATCTGGATCTCGCTGTCATTGTGAGTCGTGGTCAGATGGATGACAGTGACTACATAGCCCGTCATCTGGTGACCATCCCTTGCACCATCGTTGCGGCCCCCTCCGTTATCCAGCGTTATGGCACGCCTTCTCGTATACAGCAATTTGAAGAATTGCCCTGTATTACAACGGTAAATGCGCTTAAAGGCGCTCCCTGGCAGTTTGTGAATAAAAAGGGCGGATTCGAGACGATTAAAGTTAACGGTCGTTATCGGGTCAACAGCGGGGAGATGGCAGGGCGAGCGGCCATCTCAGGCGTCGGTTATGCCATCCTGTCGAAACAAGCCTGCCAGCCCTATATTGACGATGGCCGGTTAATCGAAATTGAATTTGAACAATCGGCGGCCCCCTTGCAATTGTTCGCCCTGTATTCCGATCGGCGTTATTTGCCGGCAAAAACAAGAGGGCTTATTGATTTCATGTATCAGAGATTGAGTCATGAATAAGAGGCCATCATCAGCGCACCTGGATGCGCTGTCCCGTTCAGCCGGCGCTCTTGCCGCTCATCACCTCGACTCAAGCACCATTGAATCACTCCTCGCCGATCGCCAAAAAGCGTCTGTTAAGGAGGCTGTCAGCTTATCTTTTTAGCCATTGCCCTGGCGATGGCCGGGGCGCTTTCTAGGGCAAGCTCAGGCCTTCAAGTCCAGAACGACATGGCTGAATGTTTGATAAGTTTTTTCATCGGGGGTAGGCGGAATTTTGGCGACTTTCAGCGCGGACATCACCTGCGCGCAGAATGGCCGATCGCCGCTCTCGACCGTCGGATCCTGCACTGTCCCGTCACGCTGTAGCGTAAAGCGCACCGAGCATTTTTGCCCTTGCCAGGAGGCCGGCTGGTCTATGTTAGCGAATATAGCCGCCTGGATCCGCGCCAGATAGCGTGAGGCATTGGCCTGGGGTGAAGTATCGGAACCCGTTTGATAATCGCGAAGTATCTTATCCACTTCAGCCGATATTTTAGCGTCTTCGGCGCTGTCCGGCGCAGAAGCACCACCCGAGCAGGCGGAAAGAAGTAAAGAGAGGGTGCAAACGAGCACAGCGTTGGTTTTCACGGACATGCTAAGCCTCCTTGCTGGTGGGGATACCGTCGTGTACGAGGCGGTTATCCTCTGTTATTCCGCGAAATTATTCAAACGCTGAATGCATGGCACGCGCTTTCAGTGACAGTGTCACTCATTTTTTACTTTCGTCGCGGGCGGTGATGCCATCCAGTCGCGAATAATGTCACCGTATAGCTGTTCTGCCTCCGCCAGTCGGCTGAGCAGGCAGTACTCGTCGGTTTGATGCGCCATCGACGGCTCGCCGGGGCCGAGAATAATACAGGGCGGATCGCCCAATGCAGGCAGCAGCAGCGAGGCGTCGGTAAAGTAGGGCACCACGCGCGGCGCAATCGGCTCAGCGTGCAGCGGCTGACAGCGTTGGTAAACCTGCTTAATCCACGCGTGATCCTCCCGGCTGAGGACGGCGGGCAGGTCGACCAGCGTGGAGACGGTGACGCTTTCGCCAAGCAGCGTCGTCAAGCGCTCCCGGATAGTGGCGTGCTGTAAATTGGGCGCGCTGCGGATATCGACATCAAAACGCGTGCGGTCCGGTACGGAATTAATATTGAGTCCGCCTTCTATGCGTCCGACGTTGAGGGTGGGTTGCTTCATTAGCGGATGCGGCGCGCCTGGCGAAAAATGCTGAATCTTACCCAACGCATCCGCCGCAAGATAGATAGCATTGATCCCCAGCTCCGGCATCGCGCCGTGGGCGGTTTTCCCCCGCGTTTCGCAGCGCAGCCAGAGCGCGCCTTTATGGCCGATAACCGGATAGTTGGCGGTGGGTTCACCGACGATCAGCGCGCCCACCTCCGGCAACGTTGCGGAGGCGATCAGCGCCCGCGCGCCGTCGCAGCCGGTCTCTTCTCCGCCGGTTATCAGCAATACCGCGCCGCGTCCGGCGAGGATCGCTTCCCGCTGATGAACGCAGGCGACGGCAAACGCCGCTATCGCCGCTTTCATATCGCTGGATCCGCGGCCATAAAGACGCCCGTCTTCCATCTGCGAGCCAAAAGGATCGTACTGCCAGCGGGCATTTCCCAGCGGGACGGTATCCAGATGTCCGGTAAAGGCCAGCGGTTTACCGCTCTTCGCCCCGGGAAGGCTGGCGATAAGATTGCAGCGTCCCTCGCCGAACGACGACAGCGAAACCTCAAAACCGCTATCGTCAAGCCAGTCGGCGAAGAACCGCATGCAGTCAGCTTCGCTGCCCGGCGGGTTAATGGTGTTAAAGCCCAGCAGCTGCCGGGCGAGCTCAAGGGTCGTGGTCATCAGCGGCGTTCCGTCAGCCAGTCGAGGCAGTTAATCCATAGCTGGCGATAGCCGGGCCATTTGGCAAACTCTTCCGGCAGCCAGTGCGCCGACATGTCGCTGGTCCACACCAGCGAACGACCCTGCTGATATTCGCGAACAGCCAACAGCGGATGACCGGTACCGGCCACGCTCGCCAGCAGTTTGCCTTCCGGGTGCATTTCAACTTCGTTATAGCCCAGCAGCCACGGCCATTCGCCCGGAATATCGTTAAACAGGGGGTGAGACTCCGTCACTTCGGCATAGCAGCCTTCCGGGGTTTCAATGCGGTCGTCCCAGGCCAGGCAGCGTACCGGCAGCACTTTCTCCACCGCGGTATGGCGGTAGCGCGCGCCGCCGTTGATTCCCTGGAAGCTGTAATAGCCGCCGATCATCATCAGCGCCCCCCCGCCGGCCACGTAATCATGCAGGAGCGTTAAACGGTTGGCGGTTCGGCGGCTCTTCAGCCAGGTGTCCGGATGCAGCAGCAGCGTATTGGCGCCAATGTCCGAGAGAATAATCGCATCCCACTCCTGCAGCGCTTCCAGCGTCAGCGGAAAGTCGGTCGCCGCCGCGTGGGCGGGCATATAGGTAATGGCATAGGGACTGTCGGCGAGCGCGGCCAGAAAGTCCGTTGCGCCGGTGTGCCAGGTGGCGGTGGCAAACTGGTCGAAGCCTTTAACGTGCGTTGACGTGCTGGTCCAGGACTCACCGACCAGTAAGATTTTTTTCTGCATGATGACGTTTCCTTTTATCCGCCAAAGACCCGCTGGGGGTTTCCAATCATTAAGGTTTCAAGTTGTTCGCCGCTGACGCCGTGGCGCCGCAGACGCGGAACAAAATGCTTGAGTATGTAGCCATAACCGTGGCCGCCGTAGCGGGTGAGCATGGTTTTCAGGAAGACGTCCTGCGACAGCAGAATTTGCTGGATGTAGCCGTCGTCAATCAGCTCGCGGATCGCGCGGGCGTTCTCCTCGTCGGAGGGCGACTGCGCCGACTCGTCGGCGTAGTAATAGCTCATGCCGATCATGTCGTATTCGAGAAACGCCCCGCGCTGTGCCAGTTCGCGCTGGTAGCGCTTATCGGCAAAGCTGGGATTCATATGGCACAGCACGGTATGGCGTAAATCGGCGCCTTCCTGCTCGAGAATATCCAGCACCCGATGGCCCAGCCGCTCCCAGCCGGGCAGATGGACCTCGATCGGCACGCCGGTCGCGGCGCTGGCCCGACCCGCAGCGCGCAGGGATTTCTCCTCATCCGGCGTAAAGCGGCTGGAGATACCGATTTCGCCGATGAGCCCGGCGAGCACCTCCGGTTTCTCCTCCGCGCCGCCAAGATCGTAAATCAGCCGTTCGGTCAGCTGTTCGACGCTGCTGATTTTTACCCACTCAGGGTGCGAAGCTTCCAGATAGAGCCCGGTACCCATAATGATGTTCAGACCGGTCAGACGCGCGATGCGCGCCAGCGCTTTCGGATCGCGGCCAATGCCGATATTGGTCGGGTCGACCACCGTTTCTCCGCCAAGGGCTCGATATTTAGTCAGCTCGTCAATCGCAACGTCGACATCAAACAGCTGACAGTTATCGCGGCTCATCAGCGGGTTAAGCGACAGTTCGCCAAGGTTTTCCATTTTCACCGGCATTTCGGCAAGATGGCGATCGCTGCAGCAGCAGGGTGGCACCCATTTGCCGGAGGCATCCAGCAGAATATGCTCATGCATCAGAGTAACGCCCATTTCGTTAATCGGTAGTGGGCCAAGCACAGTCATTACATAACCGCTGCTGACGCCAACCGGCAGCGGGGAGGGATGGCGAAAAATTGATCCTTTCATCAGCTATCCTTTTGCCGCGGAGCGCGTCGGGTTGAGAATGCGGGTGTTCAGCCAGATAGCCAGCAGGATAATGGTGCCGGTGGCTATCTGGGTGTAAAACGGCGAAATATGCGACAGGATCAGCCCGTTCTGAATGACCGCAATCGACAGCGCGCCCAGCAGCGTGCCAATAATAGTCCCGAAGCCGCCAAACAGACTGGTGCTGCCTAGCACAACGGCAGCAATGACCTGCAGTTCAAAGCCTTCGCCCTGGTTGGAAGAGCCGCTGCCGAGGCGTGCGGTAATGATCATCCCCGCCAGCGCGGCGGCCATTCCGCTGATGATATAGACCTTCATGGTCACCGCTTTGGTGTTAATGCCGCTGCGCCGCGCGCCTTCGGCGTTGGCGCCGATAGCGGTCACGTAGCGGCCAAAGCGCATATGGTTGAGAACGATATGCCCGATCACCAGTATCATCATGCCGATCAGCGCGGGCATGGGGATACCAACTACCCACGCGCGTCCGATAAAGGTAAACAGGCTGTCAGCCGGTACCGGAATCGAGTAGCCCTGGGTGACCAGCAGCGCGATGCCGCGAACTACGGCCAGGGTGGCGAGCGTGACGATGAACGCCGGAATGCCTTCATAGGCAATAAAGAAGCCGTTGATGGCGCCAACGAATCCGCCGAGCAGCAGGCCGCCGAGGAGTACCACCGGCCACGGCAGCCCCCAGTTATTCAGAGCGATAGCGGAGAGTGCGCCGACCAGCGCCAGGGTGGAGCCTACCGACAGATCGATACCGCCGGTGGTAATGACCAGAGTCATAGCCGTCGCGACGATCAGCAGTGGGGCGCTCTGACGGATAATGTTGAGCCAGTTGGTGCCGGTGAGAAAGTTGCTGGTGATCAGCGAAAACACCACGCAGCAGAAGACGAAAAAGAGCGCGATGCTGACCACGCCTGAGTGGTTATGCAGCAGGCGGCGCGGCAGCGAATGCTGGATCATGCGGGAGCTGCTTAAGTTCATGATACTCATCCTGTTACCTCAATGTGCTGCCGCAGAGCGGGCGGTGAATTTTTCGCCCACAATCAGGTTAACGATATCGCTCAGGCTGGTGTCGGACACCCGTCTGTCGGCGACGTTCGTACCCTCATACATCACCATGATCCGGTCGCAGACCAGGAACAGGTCCTGCAGGCGGTGGGTAATCAGAATCACGCTCACCCCGCGAGCGGAAACGCGGCGAATGAGCTCCAGAACCGCTTCAACTTCCGCGACGGCCAGCGCGGCGGTGGGTTCATCCATAATCAGCACTTTCGGGTCAAAGGCCGCGGCGCGGGCGATGGCTATAGCCTGGCGCTGGCCGCCGGAGAGATTTCGCACCAGCAGGTGAGTATCCGGAATGGAGATCCCGAGCCCTTTAAGCATCTCTCTGGCATCGGCGTGCATTTTGGCCTCGTCGAGAAAGGGGATGCCGAGGACCGATTTCATCGGCTCACGGCCCATAAACAGATTGCCCGCGACGTCGACCGTGTCGCAGAGCGACAGATCCTGGTAGACCATCTCGATATGGCAACGGCGCGAATCGGCCGGATTCGTAAACTGTTGCTGTTCACCGTCGATACGAATCGTGCCGCTGGAGGGGATCACCGCGCCAGAGAGCACTTTGGTCAGGGTGGATTTCCCCGCACCGTTATCGCCCACTAAGCCCAGCACTTCGCCCGGGGCCAGCTCAAGGTTGACTCCGCGCAATGAGCGTATCGACCCGTAGGTCTTGGTGATATTGATCATCTCTACCCTTGGCGGGGTAGTTTGTGACTGCTGCATCTGATAACTCCCATCGCTGTGGCCGGGAAAATGTTCGCCATCCTGCGGGAGGGACTCTATCCGACACGGTTTACAATCTAGTAAACCGGTTTACCTGCGGAATAGAGCCCTCGCCAGTACAGTCAGGACAAACGCTATGTAAGATATTTGTTCGCCAGTAAGAACGTTGCAGCATCCGTGCCAGGGCAGGAACCACACAGCAGCCCTGTAACTTAACCTTATGTATTCAATACACTTAATTGAATAAAATCCGGTAAACCGGTTTACTGATTATAGTGAATAAATTGTTAATTGATCGTTTTTTGCGCCAAAAGCGGGCGCTTTTGCGCCATTTTGGAACGGGCTTAACAGATCTTGATCGAGTCGCGGCCAATCCATTCAACCGGCAGGCGGGTTTCCGCAGGGATATCCGGATCGTCGTTTAGCAGGCGCATCATGATGTTCACCGCGGTACGGCCCAGTTCGCGGGCGGGCTGACGGATAGTGGAGATCCGCGGCTGGGTAAAATCGGCGTAGTTGGCGTCATCGAAGCCGACTAACGAAAGCGCCTCCGGCGCCTGGAGCCCGCTGGCGCGCAAGCCATCGAGCAGGCCGAGCACCAGATAGTCGCTGGCCGCGAAGACGGCGGTGGGGCGAACCGGTTGGCTGAACAGGTACCGCAGCGCCTGCTGGCCAAACTCGCGCTGGTAGTCGCCATACA
The DNA here is from genome assembly GCF_049472055.1 of Klebsiella pneumoniae complex sp. WS1778. Lineage (NCBI taxonomy): Bacteria > Pseudomonadati > Pseudomonadota > Gammaproteobacteria > Enterobacterales > Enterobacteriaceae > Klebsiella > Klebsiella pneumoniae complex sp. WS1778. The sequence continues at coordinate 765,717 of NZ_JBKGTJ010000001.1, read as the reverse complement.
TCACCCATTCGGGCGGCCAGCTCAGGCCCGCTTGCTCCATCGCGGTGCAAAAGCCCTGATAGCGCTCACGGACGCTCATCAGCTTGTCCGGGCCACCGACGAAAGCGATATGGCGATGCCCGGCGGCGATCAGTTTTTCGGTGGCGATCCGCCCGCCCTGGACGTTATCGGCAAACACTTTCGGTACCTTACTGCCGGGAATATCTTCATCCAGCAGGACAATGCGTTCGTGACGCTGGACTTCCTTGCGCAGCAGGCCATTATCGGGGCGGTTGGTGGTGAACAGCAGACCGTCGACCTGGCAGGTATCCAGCCAGCGAATGAACTGGCACTCTTTTTCCGGGTTGTTGCGGGTGATACACAGCACCAGGCTGTAGCCGCTGGCAGAAGCAGCCTCTTCGGCAGCGTCGGCCAGTTCGGCAAAGAAGGGGTTGGTAATATCGGGAAGCACCAGGCCAAGCGTTTCGCTGCCGCCTTTGCTAAGACGACGTGCCAGGCTATTGCCGCGATAGTCCAGTTCGCGAATGGCGGTTTCGATGCGGTCGATGGTGTCCTGCGGCAGCACAATACTGTTGTTCATATAGCGCGACAGGGTCGCCTTCGACAGCCCCGCCAGCTTTGCCACATCGGATAACAATACGCGTTTTATACTCATTTCCTGCGCCATTTCTGCCAGAATCGGCTATCTGTAACATAGTTAAGCGCGGTGGATACAGCAATTTCTCTGCGAACAATCACCAAAAATAAATGCTTGACAAATTTTAATCAGCAGAGAATTGTATAGGCAGTTTACCGCATCATCCGGGAAGTCATTCCCAACCCCGTTTAAGTTATTCCAGTCGCGCACCGACACGGACCGGTTGCCGGGATGACATTAAGCAGGTATCCGCCGAACGTTCAATGATTGTTCTGGCGATATAGACGATATTTGCCCGCCAAAAAAATAATCCTTCTGCGTTCGCATGCGGCGCGGAACTCTGCTGGCTATCAACTATTCCCGACGAGGATACTGATGATGTTATTTCACACCGGAAAACTGCGTTTCCTTGCTGTCGCCACGACCATGCTGGCATCAATGAGTTTTATTTCTGCCGCCAGCGCTGCCGGTCCGACTTATGCGCTGGTACAAATCAACCAACAGGCGCTGTTCTTTAATCTGATGAATAAAGGCGCACAGGATGCGGCCAAAGCCAGTGGCAAGGATTTAGTTATTTTTAACTCTAACGATAATCCCGTGGCGCAAAACGACGCGATAGAAAACTATATTCAGCAAGGCGTTAAAGGCATTCTGGTTGCTGCTATCGACGTTAACGGGATCATGCCAGCGGTTAAAGAAGCCGCCGCCGCAAACATTCCGGTGATTGCGATTGATGCCGTATTACCGGCCGGGCCACAGGCAGCTCAGGTCGGCGTTGATAATATTGAAGGCGGCAGAATTATTGGTCAATACTTCGTAGACTACGTGCAGAAAGAGATGGGCGGCCAGGCGCGACTGGGTATTGTCGGTGCGCTGAATTCGGCCATTCAGAACCAGCGGCAGAAAGGGTTCGAAGATACGCTGAAAAGCAATCCGAAGATTACTATCGCTAACGTGGTCGACGGGCAGAATGTGCAGGATAAAGCGATGACCGCGGCGGAAAACCTGATCACCGGTAATCCGGATCTGACAGCGATTTATGCCACCGGCGAACCCGCGCTGCTCGGCGCTATCGCCGCCGTGGAAAACCAGGGGCGGCAGAAGGATATTAAAGTCTTTGGCTGGGATCTGACGGCGAAGGCGATTTCCGGTATTGACGGCGGCTACGTCACCGCCGTACTGCAGCAGGACCCGGAAAAGATGGGCGCAGAAGCCCTGAATGCGCTGAACAGCATCACGTCGGGTAAAACCGTGCCGAAAACCATTCTGGTTCCGGCGACGGTGGTAACCAAAGCGAACGTCGATTCATACCGTCCACTGTTTAAGTAGGTCAGCGCGCGCCGCCCGTGGTTAACAGGGCGGCGAGCTCATGGCTGCCGGGAAACGCGCTGAGCGTTCCCCGGCGGCTAACGGTAATGGCGGCAGCGCGACTGGCGTGCGCCAGCGCCAGCGCATCCGGCGCGACGCCGCGCAGCAGGGCGGAAGCCAACATGACGGCGAGGAACGTGTCGCCCGCGCCGGTAGTATCAAGCGCCTCGGCGGGCACGGCGGGACAAAACTGACGCTGGCCCTCCTGGACCAGCCAGGCGCCTGCGGCACCCTGGGTAATCACTAAGGTTTTCACCCCGTATGGCTGGAGCAGCTCGGCCTCGGATTCATTGACCACAGCGATGTCGATGAGTGGCCACAGATGGCAAAAGTCAGGATTGACAGGTGAGGGGTTGAATACCGTCGTCATGCCGCGGCTTCTGGCGTACTGGAACAGCGCCCGCGTTTTATCGAGGGAGAAATTGCCCTGCTGTAGCAGAATATCGCCAGCGACGGCATCCGCCATATGCGGAATAATTTCATCCAGGCTGAATGTATCGGCCGCCGCCGTAGTGGTAATGATGGCGTTGTCGCCATCAGCGCTATTTAAAATAATCGAGGTATCGCTATGTTGATTGAAATGGCCGTCGGGTAGTAGCGTCAGTGGTTCATTTTTTATCTGCTGGCGGATCCACGCGCCGTTGCTGTCATTTCCCGTGGCGGCAATTAAACGCGTCTCTATTCCGCAGCGGGATAATATAATCGCCTGGTTCGCGCCTTTACCGCCGATATCCTGCGACACTTTAACGCCGTGAATGGAGGCTCCTTTTTTCGGTATATCCGGAATGGACCAGGTTTCATCTACGGTAATATTACCAGTAACGTAAACACGCATAGTGTTCCCTTAACAGGATGGATAAGATGGTTGCTATCTCAGCAGAAAAAACGAATGCAATACAAGCTATTTTTTCACGAAGCAAGGCTGTTATTGGTGTTATTCATTGCGACCCATTTCCTGGCTCGCCAAAATATCGAGGAAAATCAGTCTCGGATATTGTTGAACGTGCGCTTCGTGATGCTGAAAATTATATTTCAGGCGGTGTTCATGGTCTGATTATTGAAAACCATGGCGATATTCCTTTCTCTAAACCTGAGGATATCGGCCATGAAACCTCAGCGCTGATGGCGGTCATTACCGAGAAAGTTCGTGAACGTTTTGCTGTGCCGCTGGGCATTAACGTTCTGGCTAACGCGGCGATCCCGGCAATGGCGATCGCCCTGGCGGGAGGCGCCGATTTCGTCCGCGTCAACCAGTGGGCCAACGCCTATATCGCCAACGAAGGATTTATAGAAGGGGCGGCCGCTAAGGCGCTGCGCTACCGCAGTATGCTGCGCGCTGAACATATTCGCGTTTTTGCCGATAGCCACGTTAAGCACGGTAGCCATGCCATTGTCGCCGATCGTTCGATTCAGGAACTGACGCGCGATGTCGATTTCTTCGAGGCTGACGCGGTGATCGCCACCGGCCAGCGTACGGGCGATAGCGCCACGATGGCGGAAATTGACGAGATCCGCGCGGCGACGGAACTACCGCTCCTGGTGGGCTCCGGGGTGACACCGGCTAACGTGATGCAGATCCTCGGGCGGACTCAGGGGGTCATTGTGGCCAGTACAATGAAGGTCGATGGCGTCTGGTGGAACGATGTTGAGCTGGCCCGGGTGAAACATTTTATGTCGGTCGCGCAGGCCGCGCTGGAGGAAGCTTAATGGAAGCGTTTAGCGAACGCCTGCTGCGCGAACATCAACCGGCGTGGCAGGCGATGCAGCAGCACCCGTTTGTGACTGATATCGAACAGGATCGTCTGCCGACAGTCGTCTTCAACCGCTATCTGGTGTTTGAGGGCAACTTTGTCGCGACGGCGATCGCGATTTTTGCCCTCGGGGTCAGCAAAGCGCCGGGTATTCAACAGCAGCGCTGGCTGATTGGCGTGCTGAATGCCCTGGTTGATATACAGATCGCGTGGTTTGAACAGGTGTTGTCAGCGCGGCAGATCGATCCCGCTGAGTACCCGGATGATTTGCCCGGGGTACGGCGCTTTCGCGACTGTATGCTGCGGACCGCCCACGAGGGCAGCTATGAGCAGATTGTGACCCTGATGTTCGGTGCGGAATGGATGTACTATTTCTGGTGCCGACGGGCGAGCGAACATTATCAGAGCGATGCTGATTTACGACGCTGGGTGGAAATGCACGCGGAGGACGAATTTTATCAGCAGGCTCTCTGGCTAAAAAACGAACTCGACCGCTGCGCCATGGCGCTGAGTGAAGACGAAAAGCAGGCGTTATCGGCGCTTTACGGCGAGGTGCTGCAGTGGGAAATTGATTTCCATCACGCGGCGTACGAGGAGTAGCCGCGAGGTGGATCACAGGGGGCGCCGGACGCGGCGTCTCCTGAATACGGGTTATATCTTGACGTTCTGCGTCTTGTTGGCGAAACTTACCATTACCGTTAATGCCGATTCTTATTTCACATTTTTATCTTAATAAAGTCGGAGGGTTAATTTAGCTGCCTTCTGACTCTTTTGAGAGAAATTATAGAGGGCGAGCATTTATGTTATTTTATTCGGGCCTGTAGCTCGGGGCTCTCTTTTTTCTTTTCTTCCCACCTGAAGAAAAAGCTATTTTCAGAAATAGATATAAATTATCCATCGTTACTCGACGGCGGCTCTCCCCCTACAATGGACTTTAATTGCCAGATATTTAACAAAAACCAGGCCAAGGAAAAGGGATGAAACGAAGCATTTATTCACAGAACAGTTTATTGCGCATCAGTCTGCTTTCCGCGCTAACGCTTACTGCCAGCTTCACCACTCACGCACAGGATAAACCTGTCGCGGGGGGGGTGCTGACGGTCGCTCTGGGCAGCGATACCCCGATTATTGACCCCTCTATTACCGCTTATTCCGTCACCGCTCTGGTTACGCGTAACGTGGTGGATTCTTTGGTCGGCCAGGCGGAAGATAACAGCTTTACACCATGGCTGGCGGAACGCTGGGAAATTAAAAACAATAACCGCGAATACACCTTCCATCTTCGCAAGGATGTGACTTTTAGTGATGGCACGAAACTGGATGCTGCGGCGGTAAAATATAACTTTGAACGCATACTCGATCCGAAAACCACCTCCAGTTACTCCAAATCGTTGTTGGGGCCGATTGACGCGATCACTACGCCAGATGAGTACACCGTGGTGATCCGCTATAAAACGCCTTTCGCACCGCTGCTGCAGGGGCTGAGCTTGCCGTATCTCGGTATTCAGTCACCGGCTTATCTGCAGAAAACGGCGAATACCAGCAATACCGTGGTCGGTTCCGGTCCCTTTATCCTCGAATCGTTTGTCAAAGGCAGCGGGAGTAAACTCAGCAAGCGCGCCGATTACAACTGGGGTCCGGGCTATGCCACCCATAAAGGCCCGGCATGGCTGGATAAGATCGAATTTAAGTACCTGCCGGAGTCAGCGGTACGTCTTGGCGCGCTGAATAGCGGGCAGGTACAGGTGATCGATGCCATTCCGCCGGTGAATTATGCGCAGGTAAAAAATAACCCGAAGCTGGATGTGATCACCAGGGAAAACCCCGGCGTTCCGCGCGTCCTTTATTTGAATAGCGACACAGGGATCTTCAGCGACCTGAAAGTGCGGCAGGCCTTCCAGAGCGCCATCGATCGCACTACTGCCGTTAAAGCCGCGTTCTTTGGCATCCTGAAACCTGCCGACAATATTCTTGGACCCGCTACGCTGGATTACGATCCGGCCATTGCGAGCCAGTGGGGGTTTGATCTGCAAAAAGCCCGCCGTCTTCTGGATGAAGCCGGCTGGCAGCAAACCGATAGCGAAGGCTACCGGGTCAAGGAGGGTAAACGCCTTACTGTGCAATTTACCTATTCTTCAAACGATGTCGAAGCCGCTGACGTGACGCTGTTCCAGGCAATTCAATACCAGGTAAAACAAGCCGGTTTTGAACTGAAACTCGATCCGGTGGATTCAGGCATTCTCAGCAGCCGCACGGCGGCTAACCAGTACGACATTATCTCGAACTATTTTGTTCGCCCGGAGCCGGACATCCTGCGTACCGTTTTCCATTCCAATTATATTCCGCCGAAGGGGAACAACTTCAGCCGCGTTAAAGCGCTGGATAGCCAACTGGAAACCGCTGTCGGTGCCAGCGAAGCCGAGCGTAAACGCATCTACTATGCCATCCAGCACCAGATTATCGATCAGGCCTGGGCGGTGCCAATTTACATCCCGGCATATCAGTTAGGGAAAGCCAAACAGGTGCAGGGCATTAGCTGGGCCACGAACGCGAAGCCGAATTTCTATGATGTCTGGATCCAACGCTAAGCTGCTGGCAGCAGGCAAGCGCCTGCTGACCATTTTCGCCGTGCTGTGGGGTGCGGCAACGCTGACCTTTGTTGCGGTAAAACTGATCCCCGGCGATCCTGTGGCAATTCTGATAGGCAGCGCCAACAGCGTTGTGGATGATAGTTTTCGCGAGACACTGACCCGCCAGTTCGGCCTGGATAAGCCACTGTGGTGGCAATATTTGCGCTACTGTGGCGAGGCGCTGACGGGCAACCTTGGCGTGAGTTATCAGTATCGCCAGCCTGTTGTGCAGGTGATTAGCGCAGCGTTGAAAGAGACGGTGCCGCTGGCCGTCAGCGCCCTGGCGCTGGCACTGGTACTGGCGGTATTTAACGCATTACTGACAGCCGGACGTCATCCGCGTCTGCGGTCTCTGCTTGCCGGGTTGGAGCTGATGCTGCTTAGCACACCGGTGTACTGGATCGGCATCGTGTTGTTGAGCATTTTCAGTTTCAAACTGCAATGGTTTCCGGTGACCGGTAACGATGGCTGGATCGCCCTTGTGCTGCCGGTGGTGACGCTCAGCCTGCCGCTGGCTGCGACACTCAGCCAGGTGCTGCGTGATGGGCTGGAGGAGGCGCTTTCGCAGCCGTTCGCCATGACCGTGCGTACGCGAGGGGTGAGTGAAACTGCGCTGCGCTTACGGCATGCGTTGCGCCATGCCTCGCTGGCGGTGTCGACGCTGACGGGGACGCTGCTGGCCAGCGTATTAGGCGGCTCAATTCTGACCGAAACAGTATTTGGTCGGGCGGGGCTGGGGCAAATCACTCTCGGTGCGATTGAGAACCGAGACATGCCCCTGGTGCTGGGGGTGGTGATGTTCTCCGCGCTGTTGTTTGTGGTGATTAACCTGCTGATTGATACCCTTTATTTACTGATCGATCCCCGTCTACGTCTGCGAGGGCATGCTGATGAGTGATCTTTTACTGCGGGTGGCCCGCCGCGACGGGGGGCGCTATCGTAACCCGTGGCTGGCGCCGGGTACCAGCATTCCGTTGTTACTGGTGCTACTGCTCGTGGTGGCGGTGTTTTTTCCATCGCTATTCACGCCGTACACCCCCGAACAGATGGATTTCAGCGCGATTTTGCAGCCGCCGGACCTCAGACACTGGTTCGGTACTGACCAGTTGGGGCGTGATGTGTTTACCCGCGTGGTGTATGGCACCTCGCTGTCGCTGAGCATTGGGGTCGGCGCGACCCTGATTGCCAGCGCGGGCGGTATTGTGCTGGGGACACTGGCAGGTCTTGCGCCCAGGGCGGTACGGCAGTTACTCGTACGGCTACTGGACATTATGCTGGCGTTCCCCGATTTGCTGTTGGCGCTGCTGGCTATCACGGTGTTGGGGCGTGGGCCAGAGAATACCCTGCTGGCGGTCGGACTGGCCGGCATTGCTGGCTATGCCAGGCTGGTGCGCGCGCAAGTGTTGCAGGTCAGGTTATCGGGGTATGTGCAGCATGCGGTGGCGTTGGGAGAGCCGCCAATGGTGATTATTTTGCGCCATATTGTGCCCAATACGCTGCGCCCGCTGCTGGTACTGGCAACGGTGGGGATAGGGTATTCCATATTATCCGCCTCGGCCCTCAGTTTCCTTGGACTTGGGGTGACTCCGCCGACGGCGGAGTGGGGCGCATTGCTCTCTGAGGGACGTAATTTTCTCGATAGCGCCCCATGGGTCAGCCTGCTGCCCGCCAGCGTTGTCGCGCTGTCGGTGATTGCCATTACGCTGCTGGGCCGACGTGTTCAAACCCTTATTGCCAAAGGCGGGATCGCATGACTTCAGAGACCTTCCAGCAACCGCTGTTACAGGTGGCGCAACTGAGCGTCAGCTTCCCCTCGCCGCAGGGGCTGATTGAGGCGGTTAACGCCTTATCGTTTGACGTGCATGCCGGTGAAGTCCTGGCTTTGGTAGGCGAGTCCGGTTCGGGTAAATCCGTCACGGCCCGGACGCTAGTCGGGCTGGCGGGGGCAGGGGCGGCTGTTCGCGCCGAGTCCCTGATATTGCATGGGCACGATGGCCTGTCGCAGAATTTACTGGCGTGCGATGCCCGCCGTTGGCAGCAACTACGCGGGCGCGAAATTGGTTTTGTTTTGCAGGATGCACTGACCTCGCTTGACCCGCTGCGCCGGATTGGTCAGGAAGTCGCGGAGCCGTTGTTGACGCACCGCCTGGAACGGGGGGCGGCAGTTCGCGAACGCGTGGCGGAGCTGTTAATGCAAACCGGCATCCCCGATCCGCATAACCGGATGGCGCAGTACGCACATGAACTCTCCGGTGGCTTGCGCCAACGAGCGCTCATCGCGTCGGCGCTGGCGGCGGGGCCGCGATTACTCATTGCCGATGAACCTACTACCGCGCTGGACGCCACCGTACAAAAACAAGTTTTGAATGTATTCAGGGCCCTGGCGGATGCCGGGCATGGCGTGCTGCTGATCACCCATGATTTATCGGTGGTGGCGGATATTGCCGACCGTGTGGTGGTGATGCGGCAGGGCAAAGCAGTGGAGAGCGGCAAGGTGCGACAGGTGCTGCATGCGCCGCAACACCCTTATACCCGCCGTCTGCTGGCGGCCATTCCCTCTGCCGGTACGCGTGGGACGTGGTTAACAGGAAACGATCCGCTGGGTCAAACGGTAGTGCGGGAGAACATCAGTACTGACAGCACCACACCCGTGCTGGCTGCCGATAACGTATCACTGGCGTATGTTCTGCCGGATGGCCGTCGCTTGCAGGCCGTCAATCAGGTGACGTTAGAGGTCGCGCAGGGCGAAACGCTGGGCATTGTGGGCGAATCCGGTAGCGGGAAGACCACGCTAGGCAAACTGGCGCTGGCGCTGCAGGCACCGCAACAGGGCGAGATCCTTCTCGCTGGGCAACCATGGAGCAGGCTGACAGAACGTCAGCGGCAGCCGTTGCGGTCGCGTATCCAGACGATTGTGCAGGATCCGCTGGGTTCATTTAATCCGCAATATAACGTGGCGCAATTGCTGCAACAGCCTCTCCGCCTGCATACGACGCTCACAGCCGCGGACCGGTTGTCACGTGCGCAGGCGTTGCTGGCGCTGGTTGGTTTAAGTCCTGATCTGCTGACGCGACGTCCGGCCACGCTTTCCGGTGGGCAGCGGCAACGTATCGCCATCGCCCAGGCCCTGGCCTGCGAGCCGGATATTCTGATTTGCGACGAGCCGGTGTCGGCGCTGGATGTCACCACCCAGGCGCAAGTGTTGGATTTGCTGGTAGCGCTGCAACGCCGTTTGCATCTGTCAATGCTGTTTATCTCTCATGATCTGGGCGTGGTGCAGCATATGAGTCATCGTATTGCGGTGATGAAAGACGGCGAGGTAGTCGAAAGCGGCAGTGTGGATCAAATTTTTCGGGCGCCACGCCACCCGTGGACTCGACAATTGTTATCAGCTGTTGGGCAGACGCCGTTGCGATATAACTGAGCAGTAAACGTCAAACCAAAAAACTCCGCCGCATGAGCCGTCATCAGAATCTATCGATGCTGAATCTACGAGTAACTTATCCAGGAGAAAACCTAACAACTTAGCCACCACAATATGAGTGCGCATAATGTATATTATGTTAAATAGAATATCAGGACGCGTAACCCAACCATAGTTACAACTCTACCCCATGAAATTCATAGGCTCCATCTTGTCCTCCACCGGCTGCTTACTCGTTTGTATATGACTCGCGCTGTTTTCACTCACGGTACTCTGATGCCGACCGTGCACCACGTGTCCAACAACTTCCCGCGGACCAGCGATGGCGTTTTTCATAAACTCCTCCGGCACGCATATGGCGCTCTCGATCGTCGTTGGGTTCATTAGGCGAACGCCCGACGGCGACACGCTGACCGCACCCGGCTTTCCGGCGCGGTTAACATCAGGTCTCGCTTCTGGTTGCCTATCTGCCAGACAATGCCGACTCACTCAATTTTGACCTTTCCCGGCAAAACGCACGCCATACTTTCCGACCTAAAATGTCCATGTGACAGCTGCTGTCAGTGCCGCCTCGTTACGTCGTAACACGATCGGGCTTTCATTAGCATGCTCCCCAAGCCAGGTATAGTCAGCACTCAAAACCGTGCCCCAGTGGGCATCAAACTGGTGGCTCCAGACCAGACTGTTGTCTATGCCATAAAATCCCCCCGGTGCTGAATAGCGGCTATAAGCTGAGCGCTGGCTCTGCTGCAAATTCACGCCATACCAGGTATTCAGGTAACGCTTGTCGCCAAACAGGGCCGCCGTTTGAAAGGCGAACGTGTCCTGGCCAGTTTGTACGGGAATAAACGTGAAGGATGCCTGGTAGCTTACCCCCTGGCTGTCCGTTAAAGGCAGCGTCGCTTTACCTTCAACACTGAGCCAGGAAAAAGCCTGCCAGCCGACGGCAAGAGCTGTATTCAGGGAAACATCAATATCTCCCATCCCTTTCAAATTATTTGCCCCTGCCCGCCAGCTGGCGTTTTTATCCTTCCTTCCCAGATCGTACCCCAGCGTATGTTCGAAGTACCAGCCGCTGGTGTTTTGCAGGTCATACCCTACCCCTTTCTGCGAATCAATAAAGAAAGCGCCGTTACGACCCTGCAATACAGGAACCACCTGCCATACCTGCTTGTCTGAACCTGAATATCGCGGAGCGTAGCGCCCTCCCAGCCCGATAGTGAAAGAGCCGGAAGAGGCGTTATCATTTGCCTGTACGCAGGATGTGATGACCGTCAAAAGCGGTACGGTCATATACAGGGCTTTTTTTATCGCTATCATACTGTTCTCCTAACAGATGCCGGCTTCTCCTGAAGCAGGAGCTGCCACAAAATGTTGGCGCAGTATGCTTTGGCAAAATCAATGAATCGTCGGGATAGTGTTAAGAAACGGTCAAGGTGAATGGATGTTGTCCAGAAGAGTGCTGATTATTGAAGATGACGCCGATGCGGCTGGCGTGCTCGAAGCCTATTTATGCCGTGAAAATTACGATGTCGTCATTACCGGAGATGGACTTTCCGGGCTGGATATGGCGCACCGGTGGAAACCCGATCTGATTCTGCTGGATGTGATGCTTCCGGGGCTTAACGGCACCGAAGTCCTGGCTGGCCTGCGTCGCAAAAATGATGTTCCGGTGATCATGGTCACCGCCATGGGCGATACTCCCGATCGTATTGGCGCTCTGCGCTATGGCGCTGATGATTATGTTGTTAAGCCTTACCATCCGGGAGAAGTTGTTGCTCGGGTACAGGCGGTACTGCGCCGTAGCAATAAAAAAGAAACAAAGGAAGAGATCCTTCGCTGGCAATCACTTGAAGTGGATGTCACGGCCATCGTGGCGAGTATTGTCGACGGGAACAACACACCGCGGACGTTAGACCTCACCCCAACCGAATTTTCACTACTGACCACGCTTATGCGCTCTCCTTCACGACCTTTTTCCCGCCAGCATTTACTGGAGCACTGTTTGCCGGAAAGTGAAGCCCTGGAGCGCGTGGTGGATACCCATATTTATAACCTGCGTAAAAAACTCGAGGCGGCGGGTATTTCCGGCGTGCTGGTTAACGTTCGCGGCGTAGGCTACCGGTTCAGACAACCATGACAAAAAATCGCTACTCCTCCCTGTGGCGCTGGATTTGCGCACGTATATTAGCGCTGGCCATCGGAAGCGTAATTGTCATTGCGACCTGTATGTGGCTACGTTATGCGGTGCAGAATTACTGGAACCTGGGCAGAATGCCGGTATCGGTCCGGCAAGAGTTTCTTGCGCTCAGCCAGAACCCGCAGGCCAACCCGGCGCGCTTCCATCAAATCGTCGATACCTGGTGGGGGTTGAGTTATTCAACCCCATCCATCGCCTCGGCGGACTGGGTCACCGTGGCGTTACTGGTCCTGGTCATGATCCCTTTTATTGTGGTGATGGGATTGAGATATGCCAGGCCACTGGCGCTGCAGTTCAGCCGGCTGCGTGATGCGGCAAAGGACGTCGCCGAAGGACAATTTGGCCGCCAGGCAGAGCTCATCAGGAATGCGCCGGCTGAAATGGTCAGCTTTGCGAGTGACTTTAATACCATGACGGTAAAACTGGCCCGCTATGAAAAAGAGTTACGTACCTCTCATGTGGCCATGGCGCATGAGCTTCGCTCCCCCCTGACTGCCGCTATTGGACGTTTACAGGGCATGCTGGATGGCGTGTTTGATGCCAGCCCGGAGCAACTGGCCATGGTAATGAAACAGCTTCAGCACCTGAATCGCCTGACCGATGAACTTCATCTGCTCTCGCTGTCTGATGCCGGGAATCTGGTTCTGGAAAACGAACCCTTTTATCTGGATGAGCTGCTTAAGGAACGGGCAACATGGATCATGCCCCAGGCTGATGCACATCGTTTTACCATCAGACTTCATCATTCTCAGGCGTGTCCCTTCAAAGGCGATACGTTCCGTATGGGCCAGGTTTTTACTATCCTTATGGAAAATGCCCTCCGTTACGGGCGTGATGGCGGCCATCTTGATGTCACGCTGCACTACGCCAATGGGCAATATTACCTCGAATTTCGCGATGACGGCCCGGGGGTATCCTCCCAGTTCCTGCCGGAAATGTTCAACCGTTTTAGCCGGGAGGAGCAGTCGCGTGCCCGCCACTCCGGAGGCAGCGGTCTCGGTTTATCCATCGCTAGCGCGATCTGTCAGGCTCATGGAGGCAGTATCAGCGCGTCGTTACCTGAAACCGGCGGACTCGCAGTCAGCATTTTGTTACCCTGGACGTCGTCTGAGATGGAAAATAGCCGCTCTTGATAATACCTTGACAAAACGTCGAATCTTTCTCGACTAAGCGCGCATTTAATAACGCCGTAACCTTTATGGAGCGGCGTTATGTCAGATGAATTTTTACTCTCCCTCCGCCACAGTCTGCACCATTTGTACGACGTGGCGCGCACCCTTTCCTGGCTGCACTTTCTTCCCCTGACCATTCTTTCGGTGGTGATTTTTCTGCTGCCCGGATGCGGGGACAACCATGGTAATACGACTGATCCTGTGCGAACGGTGCGCTACGTTGTTGTTGGCTCAGCGCAAACCCTTCCCGCGCTGGAAAGAACCGGAGAGATCCATGCGCACGATGAAACGATTCTCAGCTTTCGTACCGGCGGCCGGATAGTGACGCGTAGCGTCGATATTGGCGATCGGGTCAATGCAGGGCAACTGCTGGCCACGCTTGAAAATACAACCAGTCAGAATCAGCTCGATGGCGCACAGGCTGATTATGAAGGAGCCAAAGCCGCTGCTCAGGTTGCTGCACTTAACCTCAACCGAATGCAAAAGCTCATGCCAACAGGCGCGATTGCCCGCACGCAGCTCGATACCGCCCGCGCAGACTGGCTTGTCGCCCGCGCGCGTTTAAAAAACAGCGAGTCCGCATTGCGTAATGCCCGGGAAAGCCTTGGCTGGACGCGTTTGATGGCGCCGCAAAGCGGCGTGATCACCGAAGTAAGCGCCTCTGCAGGTCAGGTGGTCAGTGGTGGTCAGTCGGTGTTGACGCTGGCGACCGGTGAAGCCCGCGATGTGGTGTTTGATATCGCTAAACCCGATGCGATCCCGCCACAGGAACAGGCTGGCTTGCGAGTGTCCCTCCTCAGCGACCCGTCGGTGCAAGCGTCCGCCGCGCTAAGAGATATCAGCCCGCAGGCCGATCCTCAGACCCGCACATGGCGCGTCAGGGCTACTCTGCAAAACCCGCCGCTGGCAATGGTGTTGGGCGCCAGCGTCACCGTCACGTTACCCGCAACCGGCCCGCATGGATACGCCCTTCCCGCTTCAGCGCTGAGTCGCGTCGGCGACAAACCGGCAGTTTATGTAATTAATCCGCAGTCGCAGGCACAGCTTCGCGTGGTGGTGCCAGCATACTATACCGCCACCTCGGTCATTATCTCCGGCGGCCTTGAACCAGGCGACCGGGTAATTACCGCCGGCGTGAGTAAATTACGCTCCGGCGAGCCGGTGATTGCCGGGGAGTGCGAATCATGAAACCAGTATTGAATGAGAAAGTTAACCTCTCCGCCTGGGCGCTAAATAATCAACAGATGGTCAGTTTTTTCATGCTACTGATCATTGCTATGGGCGCGTTCTGTTATGAGAAGCTGCCACGTAATGAAGATCCGGCGTTTACGATTAAAACGGCTGTCGTTTCCGCGCAATGGCCCGGGGCATCCGTAACGGATACCACCCGACTGCTGACCGATACGCTGGAAAAAAAGCTGCAGGAAACCCCCTGGCTTGATTATCTCGAAAGTGAATCCCGTGCCGGGAGAACCGTTATTTATGTCAATCTTCGTGACGATACCCCGCCGGAAAAGGTGCCGGATATCTGGTATCAGGTACGCAAGAAAATGCAGGACATTGCCCCGTCGTTGCCAGAAGGCGTTCAGGGCCCCGCCGTCGACGACGAGTTTGATGACACGTTCGGTACGATTTATGGCTTTATACCTGAGGGCTATACCCTACGGGAGGTCCGGGACCAAGTTGAGACCATTCGCCGGGAACTCATGTCGTTACCGGAGATCGGAAAAACCACTCTGCTGGGTGAGCAGCAGGAACAGATAGTCCTCTCTTTTTCTCCAGCGCGTCTGGCAGGTATGGGGCTGAACATCCAGCAGGTAGCGGATGCCCTCAGAGCACAAAATGCGGTTGTCCCGGCAGGTATAATCCGCACCGGACAGGAAAATATGGCGATAAAGGTCAGCGGGGAGCTGACATCTGAAGCGAGCTTACGTGCCGTCACGCTGCATATTAACGATCGTTACCTTCCTCTGACGGATATTGCCACCGTTAGCCGGGAAAACGGCGAGCCTCCCCAACCGGTTTATCGGGTCAACGGCAAACCCGCCATCGGGCTGGCTATCTCGATGGCGCCGACGGGTAATATGCTGCGTTTCGGCGCCGCGCTGAATGCAAAAATGCATGCCATCAGCGTCACGCTGCCGCACGGTATTGAGATGGTCAAGGTTGCCGATCAATCAGCGGTGGTCAGCGACGCCGTAAGCGGGTTTATCCGGGTGCTTATCGAAGCCGTGGCGATCGTCCTGGCCGTTTCGTTTGTCTCACTGGGTTTACGAGCTGGACTGGTCGTGGCTGCGGCCATCCCCCTGGTTCTGGCCATGACCTTTACGGGAATGATGCTGGCAGGAATAGGTCTGCAGCGTATTTCTCTCGGCGCATTGATTATCGCGCTGGGCCTGCTGGTCGATGACGCCATGATCACCGTGGAAACCATGGTCTCTGGTCTGGAAGCCGGGGATTCCCGCCGGCAGGCGGCTACCCGGGCTTTTAAAACGACCGCATTTCCGATGCTGACGGGCACCCTTGTGATGATTGCCGGGTTTATTCCCGTGGGATTTGCTGCGTCCAGCGCCGGTGAATATTGCTTTTCCCTGTTTGCCGTGGTGCTCATCGCCCTGCTGTGCTCATGGGTTGTCGCGATCCTGTTTTCACCGTTAACCGGCACGTGGCTGTTATCTGACAACATCAGACAGAAGGCGAAAGGTCCTGGATGGATGGCCCGCGGATACCAGTGGCTACTGCGCAAGGCGTTGCGTCACCGCTTCGCCACCGTGTGTATTGCCCTCATTGTGCTTGGTCTGTCCGTATACGGAACAACCTTTATGCAGGGGGAGTTTTTCCCCGCCTCCGACAGGCCAGAATTGCTGGTAAGCCTGACGCTACCGGCAAATGCCTCGCAGTCGGAAGCGCAAAATAGGGTTGAAAAGCTGGAGAAGGCCCTGGCAGGCAACCGCAACGTTGAGCGCTTTTCGACATACGTTGGGTCGGGAGCGATCCGTTTTTACCTGCCTATGGATGTGCTTCTGGCAAATGAAAATATCGCCCAGATGGTGGTGGTGGCTAAAGATCTTAAAGCGCGGGATCGTCTTCATCGACAGTTAAACAGGATACTGGCTACGCGCTTTAGCGACATCATCACGCGCGTATCGCCCCTGGAACTTGGGCCCCCGGTCGGGTGGCCAGTCAAATATCGGGTGAGTGGGCCTGACTATCTGAAGGTCAGGTCGATCGCGAATCGCCTGAGTGATGTCATTGGTCGGTCTCCCTCTTCCCGCGAGGTTAATCAGATGGCAGGCGAGCCGGAGAGAGTCATGACCCTCAAGGTCAATCAGACCGCCGCCCGGGCTGCGGGTGTGTCGTCAGAAAGTCTGGCCCGGATGCTCAATACCGTCTGGTCCGGCAGTATAGTCACGTCGGTTCGCGAAAATGACCGCCTTGTCGATGTAGTGCTCCGGGCCAGGGACAATGAGCGTCTTAACCTCGCCACCTTCTCTTCGCTGACTATTCAGGGGAATGACGGTAAACAAATCCCCCTCAGCGCCTTTGCCACACCAGTCTGGGGCGTGGATGATCCGGTGATCTGGCGTCGACAGCGTTTGCCTTTCATCACCGTGCAAACTGACCTCGCACCGGGACTTCGCGCTGAAGCAGTATCCGCAGCGTTGCGACCAGCGGTAGACAGGTTGCGCGCGGAACTGCCTGAAGGCTACAGCATTGAAGAAGGAGGCGCGGTTGCTGAATCGGAAAAAGGTAATAGTTCGGTCTATGCGGTTCTGCCGGTGACAATGGTCATCATGCTCTTGCTGTTGATGCTCCAGTTGCGCAACTATTCCCGTATGGCGTTGGCTATACTGATGGCCCCGTTTGGTTTACCGGGTATCGTACTGGCTATGTTACCTGGCGGAACACCGATGGGATTTGTCGCTCTGCTTGGCGTGATTGCGCTCGCTGGCATGATCATTCGTAACGCCGTCATACTAATTAGCGAGGTTGACAGCAATCTTGCTCAGGGGATGGCAAGCGATGCCGCCATTATTGCGGCCGCAGAGCATCGTGCGCGCCCCATCTGCCTGACTGCCTGTGCCGCCATTCTGGGGATGATCCCCATCTCCCATCAGGTATTCTGGGGACCGATGGCCTATGCGATTATTGGGGGGCTACTGATTGCCACGCTGGTTACACTGACCGTTTTACCTGCATCGTTAAGCCTGTTGTTACACCTGAGAATGACGTCCTCAGGCGAGACTTGTGAAAAATGAGTGGCGTGCCGTCGTATCCTCGTCTCAGGGGGTTGCCAGGTTATTCGCTGCAAGTCAAAGAACTTGCTCACCTGCTGCTGCAACGCCTGGGTAACAGGAAACCTAATAAAAAGTAAATCTCCCTGACCATGTTTATTTATACTCAGAAAACATGTCATTAAGAAAGGAAGCTACGCATTGAAATGGCTAACCTGGTTAAAACGTATCGTGTTGTCCCTGCTGCTGTTGATCGTTGGCGCTCTGGGACTACGCCTTTATGACATTCAGCGCGGGCCCGATCTGCAGCTCTGGCATACCTGGGTTCCGCATGAGATGGACGCGGATGAAATCGACAATGCTGACTGGAACGATTACATCAAAAAAGAGAATGCGCTCTTCAGTGAGGTAAAACGCCAGGTTACCGATAAGCTGGACGCTGAGCAGCAAACCGAACTGAATCGTTACTACAGCCACAGCCCCATCTATCCGGACTCGTTTCCCACCAACTGGAATCGGTCATACATCATGATGCCGGATGGTAAACCGCAAGGTGCTGTGGTGTTGCTGCATGGTCTGACAGATACCCCCTACAGCCTGCGGCATATCGCCGAAAATTACCGCCAACAGGGTTATGTCGCCATCGGTATCAGATTACCGGGCCATGGGACGGTTCCCGCCGGGCTGACCGACGTGGACTGGCAGGACTGGCTGGCCGCCACGCGCCTGGCGGTGAGAGAAGCGAAACGACTGACGGGTAAAGATGCGCCCCTGCATATCGTCGGATTTTCCAACGGCGGCGCGCTGGCAATGAAGTATTCGCTGGACGCGCTGGATAATGCCGAACTGGCAAAACCCCAGCGGGTGATCCTGATTTCTCCGATGATCGGCATTACTAGCTTCGCGCGTTTTTCCGGCCTCGCGGGCTGGCCCGCGTTTCTCCCCGCCTTCTCGAAAGCCGCATGGTTAAACATCATGCCCGAATTTAATCCGTTTAAATATAACTCCTTCCCGACGAACGCCGCCCGGCAGTCCTTCCTGCTGACCAAAGCGCTGCAAAAGCAGATAGTGGCTGACGCGAGGAATCAGAAACTTAACAGCTTACCGCCGGTATTGACCTTTCAGTCCGTCATGGATTCAACGGTCAGTACGCGGGCGATCGTGACGGCGCTGTATAACCGCTTGCCGGATAATGGCAGTGAAATTGTCCTGTTCGATTTAAATCATGCGGTCAGGTTTAATTCATTATTACGCCGGACGTCTTACACCGCGCTGGCGCGGTTGCTGCCCGCAGCGCCGCGAGCTTATCAAACCACGATCATCACTAACGCCAATTCCGCCAGTACAGAGATGGAGATCCGAACAACACCTGCCGGGAAAACAGACACTACGGTGGAGAAGCTACAGGGACTGCATTATTTACCGGACGTGTATTCGCTTTCTCATGTCGCGCTTCCCTTCCCCTTGAGCGATTCGCTGTACGGACGCTATCCCCATCCGCTGAATCAATACGGGATCAGCCTCGGCACTTTTGCAGCTCGCGGCGAGCGTTCTGTGCTGGTAGTGGGCCTGGACTCGCTGATGCGCCAGTCTTCCAATCCGTTTTTTCCCTATATGATCAAGCGCATTGACGAAGGGATCGACACTCGCCCGGCTCTCTCCGGGAAATAACTCTTCTCTGGATAAGTGGCCACCACGGCCACTTTTTCCTGAGGATGCGGTACTACGCTTTCGCCGACGTCGACAGCCACTGATATATCGAGGACAAATCCTGCCCGGCATATCCTGCGTCCGCCGCCTGCTGCCACAGTTCGGCGATGTTATCCAGCCCCGGCATGGTGTGCGGCTCGGCCAGGGAAAGCGCCAGCCGGGCATCTTTCAGCGCATGCGCCAGCTGCATCTGCGGCACGAATTGCTCATTGGCGATGGCGTCCAGTTTGACTTTGACATACGGTGCGGCCAGCGGGCCGCCTTCCAGGGCGCTCCACAGCTGGTCGGGAGTAAAGCCCAGCGTCTTCGCCAGCTGAGCGCTTTCCGCGATGCCCTGCATCATCGAAATCAGCCAGGCATTGAGGACCAGCTTCATTTTCTGGCTGTTGCCCGCCTCACCAAACCACTGCGTCCCACGTGAGATAGCGGCAAATATCTGCTCCGCCGCGCCACATTTTTCACGCTCCCCGCTGGCGAGCACCAGGATCTGCGCCTTCTCCGCCGGGGCTTTGGTCCCTGAAACCGGAGCATCGACGAAGGTCATCGCCGGCTGAAGCTCCCGCAGCAAGGCGATAGCCTGCTGGGTCTCCGGCAGGCCAATGGTGCCCATCTGGCAATAGATCGCCTGCGGCTGACAGGCAGGCGCAATTTGCGCCAGTACCTCCAGGGTAGCCTGACCGTCGGCGAGCATACTGATGATCACTTCAGCATCGGCCACCGCCTGCTGCGGCGTGGCGTGCAGAGATAATCCCTGCGCCTGTAAATCCTCGCCGCGCGCTGGCGAACGGTTCCAGCCCGCGACGGTAAAGCCCTTCTTCAGTAGATTGCTGGCAAAAGCGTGTCCCATGGCGCCGAGTCCCAGCACCGCGACCTTTGGTAATGTACTCATCTTGTCTGTCCTGATTCGCGTATTAATAAATGGCGGACGTCTACTATCGCATCTCTGGCACGGAAGTCAGTAGCAATAACCGCCATAAAAAGTGACACTGTCACTACGTCGTGGCCATGTTTATAGCGGCTCAGGGCTGGCGGAGCCACTCCAGCAAGCGGCGCATTGCTGGCGACAGGCGGTCGTCATCCTGATAGCACAGGCACAGCCGACGCAGCGCCCAGCGATCCTGTAATGTGATAACGGTGAACCGGTAGCGCGGCTGATAGCGTTCGGCAATAACGCGCGGCAGGATCGCCCCGCCGGCACCGTGAGCCACCATCTCGCAAAGCCCTTCAAAATGGCTCATCCTGATGCGGACGTTCAGCGCCTGGCCGAGTCCGGCGGCCTGCTCTTCAATATGCTGCTGCAGCGCGCTGGTCTGATAGAGCGCGACCAGCGGCTCATGGATAATCGTCGCGAAAGCCACTTCGGCGGTTTCACGCAAGGCATGGGCCGGCGGCACGATCAGCACCAGGGGATCCTCCGCGACGGGCTCCAGGCGCAGCGGCCCGGGATCGACCGCATCGGACACCACCCCGGCCTGCGCTAAGCCCGCCAGAATGCTGCTGACAATATCCGCGCTGGTGCGCTCTTCGGTGTCGATCTGTATCCCGGGATGCGCTGCCATCCACGCGGCGAGTTTGCCCGGCAGAAAAGCCGACATCGCCGAGGTATTGGCAAACAGGCGCAGCGTTCCCTGCTGACCGCGGGCGAAGGCGTGCATCGCCTGGCGCAGACGCCGCTGCTGCTCTAACAACGGACGAGCATGGCGCGCCAGCACCTCCCCGGCCTCGGTCGTTGTCACTCCCCGGGCATGACGGTGCAGCAGCGGTACCCCGACCTCCGCCTCCATTTTGCGCAGCCTTTCGCTGGCGGAGGCCAGCGCCAGATGGGCCGCCGCCGCTCCGCCGGTAATGCTGCCGCTATCCACGATGGCGATAAACAGCCGCAGATCGGCGAGATCCAGTCGCATGGCGCCCTCCTTCCCTTCGGTTTTACCGTAGCCTGTGGGCAACATACCGCATTGTCCCCCCCGCGACCAGCTGTTTCAATGCCCTTCTCTGAGCCGATAAGTGAGCCATGATGTTTGATCTCCACACTCTCTGTTTACTGCTGATCTTTATCGCCGCCGGCCTGGTCAAAGGGGTAACCGGTATGGGGCTGCCCACCGTGGCGATGGGCCTGCTTGGCCTGCTGATGCCGCCACCGGCCGCGGCGGCCCTGCTGGTGCTCCCCTCGCTGTTGACCAATCTCTGGCAGCTGCTGGCCGGCCCCGCGCTGGCGCAGATTGCGCGTCGCCTCTGGTTAATGATGACCGGGATGATTATCGGCACGCTGGCGGGATCGTCACTGCTCATCCATCTTAACCCGCGGTGGTCGGCGCTAGCGCTGGGCGCCGTGCTGATAGCTTATGCCGGATACGCACTCCGTGGTCCGGCGGTGCAGGTTTCTGCACGCATGGAAAAGCGCCTGTCGCCGCTGATGGGCGGACTGACCGGAGTGATCACCGGGGCGACCGGGGTATTTGTTATTCCGGCGGTGCCCTGGCTGCAGGCGCTGGGCTTTCGTCGCGACGAGCTGGTCCAGGCCCTGGGATTGTCGTTCACCCTGTCCACTCTGGCGATGGCGGCCGGCCTCTCTCTGCACGCTGGCTGGCGCGCAGATTCGCTGCTGCTGTCGGCGCTGGCGCTGGCGCCCGCGCTGCTCGGCATGTGGCTGGGACAGCGGATCCGCTCGCGTCTCAGCCCGCAGCGCTTTCGTCAGGGCTTTCTGTTGTTCCTGCTGGCGCTGGGGCTGGAGCTTGTCCTCCGGGGGTTGCTGGCGGAATCATCCTAGCGGCGGGTAATGTGCTTCACATTGTATTTACTGGTGTTCTGGTAGATCTCTGAGAAATCAACGATCGCCCGGTTCTGGGCGTAGCTGACAGACTGCACCCGTAGCAGGAGGCTGTTAGGCGCCACCTGCAGCAGCTCCGCCTGCTCGCGGGTCGCCAGCACCGGGGTATAGCTGCGGTGGCTCTCAATAATGGTGATATGGCACTCTTTTTTGAAATAGTTGAACTTAGACTGCTCAAGGTTACCCACGCTGAGCCACGGAAAAGCGGCGTAGGGAATGTAGCTGTTCTCCACCAGGATCGGGACCTCATCAATCAGCCGCAGCCGCCTGACGTAGTAGACTTTTTCTCCCGGCTGGATCTTTAACTGCTGGGCAATGGCCGGCGGGGCGTCAAGCAAGGTGAACTCAATAACCTTATTGCGGTAGTTGGTGACCCCCACCACCTGCATCTGGTAGTTAAACCCCTCCAGCTCTCCGCCATGATAGTTACTTTTACGCACAATGCAGGTTCCGCTGCCGTGCCGCCGGGCGATCAGCTTTTCCTCCTCGAGTAGCGCCAGCGCTTTGCGCAGCGTCATCACCGAGACCTGCAGCTCCGCAGCCAGCGCTTTTTCGCTGGGCAGCATATCGCCGACGGCATAGTCGTCGCTGTTGATGCGGGCCTTCAGTTCTGTGGCAATCTTTTTATAAATCACTTTTAGATGTCTCACCGAGAGGAGTGACGTCAAATGCAGCTGCATTTAATGCATTGTATTTATTCATAAAAATTAATTTTCACGCGCCATAAGCAGCGTTAACTCATCTATAAAAATGGCTATATTTATATATCTCTCCTGCAACAATATATATGACTTTCGTCACAGATGGCCTTTTTCCTGCTCGGGATCCCGGTGGTCTGCTCCTAGTCTGATAAGCCTATTGATCAGGTGATGACAGCGGGCGATGAAGACGAGAGGACAACCATGATTGGCGTGAAAAAGCTTCAGGACTTTTCCAAGGCGATGATCGGGCCGGTGCTGTATCTGCCGGCTATCGGCCTGTTGATCGCCCTGTTCAGCATGACCACCAACCGGCTGTGGGTGGATGAAAGCAGCGGAATCTATCTGTTGGGGAAATTCGTCTCCAGCATGCTCTGGGCGCTGATGAACAATCTCGGGTTTCTGTTCTGCCTCGGACTGGCCAGCGGTCTGGCGAAAACCCGCAAAGCCGAAGCCGCTTTCGTGGCGGCCATGACCTGGCTGGTCTATCTGGCGGCGAACAACAGCTGGCTGACCCTGACCCATCGTCTGGCGACCGGAGCCACCAACGCGCAACTATATGGCAGCGGACAAACCTATATCTTCGGTTTTCAGGTCATCGATATGGGCGTGTTCCTCGGTATTATCCTTGGCTGCGCCGTCGCCTTTGTTCACAATCGCGTGGTTGGCATTGAGTTTCGCGGCGCGCTGTCGATCTACGGCAACAGCAAGCTGGTGCTGATCGTGATGCTGCCGCTGGTGGGCCTGTTTGCTATCGCCACCGTCTATCTCTGGCCGGTGGTGGAGCTGGGTATCTCGGCGCTGACCGGCTTTATGAAATCCTTTGGCGCCATCGGGGTCTTCCTGTACGGCTTTCTCAACCGGTTCCTGATCCCCACCGGGCTGCATCATTTGATCTGGTCGCCGTTCGTCTTTACCTCTATCGGCGGTCAGTTGCTGATTGATGGCCAGACCGTCATTGGCGCCAAGCCTATTTTTCTCGCCGAAATCGCCCGTCATCCCGTTGACGCGCTCAGTGATTCCGCCCGGTTTTTGACCTATGGGATGGTGAAGATTTTCGGCACCGCCGGTATGGCGCTCGCTTTCTATCGCACGGCGAAACCGGAGAATAAACAGCGGCTCAAAGTCACGCTGATCCCCTTAATTGTCACCTCCGTGCTGGTGGGGATCACCGAACCTTTTGAGTTTCTCTTCATCTTCACCGCCCCGCTGCTGTGGCTTATCTACTCCCTGCTGGACGGTTTTTTCCAGATGCTGGCCTGGCTGCTTCACGTGCGGGTCTGCGCCACCAACGGTCTTATCGATTTTGTCGTCTATAACCTGCCCGCCGGCGCTAGCGTGACGCGCTGGCCGGTGTTTGTCGCCCTCGGGCTGCTGGAGACCGCCACCATGTACCTGGTCGGCACCTTCTGTATTACCCGCCTGCGAATGCTTACCCCGGGGCGCGAAGCCGCTGCCGATGCGGTGCGTTCCCCACAGACGGATCCGGCAAATGGCGAGTCTGACAAAGGCGCGATGGTGATTGCGGGGTTGGGCGGCAAAGAAAATGTTTGTGCGGTGGAAAACTGTTTTACCCGCCTGCGGGTCGATGTGCGCGACCCCGCACTCATCCAGCAGACGCTGTTAAAAGAGAGCGGCGGGAGCAGCGTGCTGATTAAAGGCAATCATGTTCAGGTGATCTACGGCCTGGGGGTTAACAAAATTCGAACGGCGGTCAACGCCAGTCTGGGTGTAACTGAATAACGAGGTGGTAAATGAAAGATAACTTTGTGGTCACGATTGCCGGCGGCGGTAGTACCTATACGCCGGGGATTGTCATGATGCTGCTGGAAAATATGGCGCGCTTTCCCCTGCGGGAGATCCGTCTGTACGATAACCATCACGAGCGTCAGAAGACCATCGGCGACGCCTGCGCCATTCTGGTGGCGGAACGCTTCCCGCAGGTAAAATTCAGCTATACCACCGATCCGCAGGCGGCCTTCACCGACGTGGATTTTGTGATGGCGCATATTCGCGTTGGCCTGTATGAGATGCGGGAAAAGGATGAAAAAATCCCGCTGAAATATGGCGTGCCGGGTCAGGAAACCTGTGGGCCGGGAGGGATCGCCTACGGTATGCGCTCGATTGCCGGCGTGCTGGAGCTGGTCGATTATATGCAGCAGTACGCCCCGGGGGCGTGGATGCTTAACTACTCCAACCCGGCGGCCATCGTCGCGGAAGCGACCCGTCGCCTGCGGCCCGACGCGCGCATCATCAACATCTGCGATATGCCGGTGGCCATCGAGGGGCTGTTTGCCGATATCCTCGGTCTGCCGTCGCGTAAGGCGCTGAACGTCCGCTACTATGGCCTCAATCATTTTGGCTGGTGGACCAGCATCACCGATAAAGCCGGTAACGATCTGATGCCGGCGCTCAAGCGTCACGTGGCGGAGCAGGGTTACAGTAGCCCAAAAGAAGATTTTCAGCATAAAGCGCCGAGCTGGATCGAAACCTTTAAAAAAGTGAAGGATGTGTTTGCCCTCGATCCCCTGACGTTGCCTAATACTTATCTGAAATACTACCTCTATCCTGACTACGAGGTAGCCCACTCTGACCCGGACTTTACGCGGGCTAACGAAGTGATGGCCGGACGTGAAAAAGAGGTCTTCGATATGGCCCGGGAGATCACTCGTCGCGGCACCGCGGAAGGCGCGCATTTCCATGCCGGGGCCCATGCCACCTTCATCGTCGACCTCGCCTGCGCCATCGCCTTTAACACCCAGGAGCGGATGCTGTTGATCGTGGAAAACAACGGGGCGATCGCCAACTTTGACGAGACGGCGATGGTGGAAGTCCCCTGCCTGGTGGGCGTCAACGGCCCGGAACCGCTGGCGATGGGAAAAATCCCTTCGTTCCAGAAAGGACTGATGGAGCAGCAGGTGGCGGTGGAGAAGCTGGTCGTTGACGCCTGGATTGAGAAAAGCTACCAGAAACTGTGGCAGGCCATCACCCTGTCAAAAACGGTGCCCAGCGCCGCGGTGGCGAAAGCGATTCTCGATGAGCTGATCGTCGCCAACGAAGGTTACTGGCCCGCGCTGCACTGATTTTTTGCCACAACCCTGCCGTGAGAGCCCCTCTCGGCAGGGTTATCGCCGGCATCCATCCCGCGATACCTCCTTCCATAGCCTCCCTCAGCGCCAACGCGTCAATGGCCTGCGCGACGCCAGGCCAGACTGACATCACAGCATCGCCAGCCACTATTTTCCCTGAACAGAGTAATGAAATATAAATTCTATTCTTCGATATTATGGCGTAAAAATGTGATCTGCGTTGTATTCTCTGCGTTACATTAACCCACTGAAAACAACATCATTATTACTAGCTCGCAAATTTAACCCGCATTTCATAGGGATATACTGCCGCATGCCATTGTGATTCGCTTCATGTATTTACCTTCCTGCAACACCGATTTGAAATTAAATTTTCATAATGTGATCTTGTAGCATGCTCATTCCATTTCTTTGTGCCATATTCTTAGCACGGTAAATCGCCGGAACGACAGCAACGTGCCACACCAGGGCGCTGTCCTGCGGCCAACGTCGGCGCTGCCGACGCACTGAAGACCGCTAACCCGAAAAGGAGAACGGATATCGACGACATCCATGCCAACACCAAGCCGTAAACCTCTTTGACCGCCATTGCTTAGCGTACCCTGCCTTGTGCTGAGCAATTACACAAAGAAGAAAATCATTTAATTCAGTTAGATACGACAACACAGGCGTGATAAATCCTGACTGGGGAGATGTATTTTTATCTTGTGTCGTTCAACAAAATAAAGGGACTACCATGTCATTTATAACAAACCTGAACCAGCAACAGAGAAAACGACTTCATCAGATCACCTTAGTGGCCACCTTCGGCGGCCTGCTTTTCGGTTACGACACCGGCGTTATCAACGGCGCCTTTTCCTCACTGAAGCAGTACATGGCGCTGACCCCGACCACCGAAGGGCTGGTAATGAGTGTCCTGCTGATCGGCGCCGCGCTGGGCAGCGTGTTTGGCGGTAAGTTCGCCGACTACTTCGGCCGGCGCAAATACTTGCTCTTCCTCTCCTTTGTTTTTCTTATCGGCGCCCTGCTTTCCGCCGCGGCTCCCGATATCACTACCCTGCTGATTGCCCGCGCCCTGCTGGGCTACGCCGTCGGCGGCGCCTCGGTCACCGCCCCCACCTTTATTTCTGAAGTGGCGCCCACCGAGATGCGCGGTAAGCTGACCGGCCTGAATGAAGTCGCCATCGTTATCGGCCAGCTGGCGGCGTTTGCCATTAACGCGATCATTGGCATCATCTGGGGCCATCTGCCGGACGTCTGGCGCTATATGCTGCTGGTGCAGGCGATCCCCGCTATCTGCCTGTTTGTTGGCATGTGGCGCGCGCCGGAAAGTCCGCGCTGGCTGATCAGCAAAAACCGCCACGAGGAAGCGCTGCATATTCTCAAACAGATCCGCCCGGCGGAACGCGCGCAGAAAGAATTCGACGACATCTCCACCCTGATCAAAATTGAAGCCGGCAATAAGTTCAGCACCCAGAACACCTTCACCACTATCCTCAAAACGCCATGGATCCTCAAAATTTTGCTGGTGGGCATTACCTGGGCCGCGCTGCAGCAAACCACCGGGGTGAACGTGATTATGTATTACGGCACGGAAATCCTGAGTGCCGCCGGCTTCTCAGAGCGTACCTCGCTGATCTGTAACGTGCTGAACGGCGTCTTCTCCGTCGGCGGTATGCTGATTGGCGTGCTGTTTCTCGTCGATCGTTTTAAGCGTAAGACGATCATTATCTACGGCTTCGCCATTATGGCCACGCTGCACCTGATTATCGCCGCAGTCGACTACACCCTCGTGGGCGACCTCAAAGCCACCGCTATCTGGCTGCTGGGTGCGCTGTTCGTCGGCGTGATGCAGGGTTCGATGGGCTTTATCACCTGGGTGGTGTTAGCCGAGCTGTTCCCGCTGAAATTCCGCGGATTGTCGATGGGGATCTCGGTATTTTTCATGTGGATCATGAACGCGGTGGTCAGCTACCTGTTCCCGCTGCTGCAGGCGAAACTGGGCCTTGGGCCGGTCTTCTTTATCTTCGCGGCCATCAACTATTTGGCGATTCTGTTCGTGGTGTTCGCCCTGCCGGAGACCTCCAATAAATCGCTGGAGCAGTTAGAAGCGGAGCTGTCAGCGAATCATGAGGATAAAAAATCTACTCGTCTCACCAGGGAGGTTGGCTATGATCGATAACATCACGCTGGATAATCTCCACATCGGCTGCAAGGCCAGTAATAAAGCGGAAGTCATCGCCATGATTGGCGCAGAGTGTAAAGCCAAAGGCTATGTCAATCAGGAGTGCGTTCACTTTCTGCTGGAGCGTGAACATCAGGTTTCCACTTTTTTGGGCAATGGCATCACCCTGCCGCATCTGCCGAAATCAGCGACGGATATCATTCTTAAAACCGGGATTGAGATCTATCAGTTTCCTGATGGCGTTATCTGGGATCGCGGCAACGTGATGTTTATTGCCATTGGCGTGATTGCGAAAGAGAAAGAGCATATTGACGTGCTCAAAGAAATTGCCTCGATATTCAGCGATGAGCTGATCGCGAATGCGTTGTCATTAATCTCCGACAAAAATGACTTCCTGAAGATCCTCCAGCATAACGCGCTACCGCGTTAAGTGCGCCACCGGCCGGGGCTCTGCCCCCGGCCATCGCCTTATTTTATTGGTCTCGCAGAAAGCAAGCATTACGAAAAATCTAATTTTCTCCGTTATCACGTCACTCACAATAATAACCGGGGAAATTAACGCATATCGAATGGCTATCAACTCTATTTATTATGCGACAGATCTTATTCAATATGGGAAAATGACCAATAAAAACAGCATTTTAACCATTAAAAGTCTTTGCATCCTTTGCTTTGCTGTTCAGGCCGTGAGTGCCGTGCGCCAGTGATTCCTGCGCTATCCCATTAGTTTTGATTTATATCAATACTGCCTCCAGCGTTAAAATGCATTTTACAGCGCGATTATTTTGGAAAGGTGTATACGACATTGGTTTTACGATTTGGATATTTATTTAGCCGGCCCGCAAGCCTGTGGGGATGGCTGATGTGTAACGCGCTTAATGGTATCGCGATCGTCCTCTGCTTTCGCGGGATAAGCATCGTGACAGGCTATCGTCAGGCGGTCTGGCAGGTCATCATCACGCTGGCTATTATTATATCGACTTGGTATAGCGCTAATTATTTCGCCGCCCTGGAAGCGCGACGCGACAGACGACGCTTTCTGCTGCTGGCCTGGGTGGTGATGACCATTCTGCTGAATTTCATTCACCTCAGCGGCGCTGAATACCGTTATTAAAGGAGCATGCCCATGACGCTGGCAATGCTGTTGGTGCTTATCAATCACCATAAAGGTCTGACTATCTTATTGATTGTCATTATTGCGCTGCTGTTTATGGCGCTTACCCCGCTGGTCAAAAAACTGCTTAGCACCCTTCACGATCGGTCCTGACTTTTCTCTCACGGCCGCCGACAGGCGGCCATCTCTCCTCCTGTTAGACTGATTCCGCCACCAGCCTTAGCGGCATGCAGCCTGCTACAGCGCGCATGAAAAGAAATGAGAACCATTATCAATGAAGCTATGCTAACGTGTCAGCCCAGGCAAAACGCCAGATGACAGAAAATGGGGGACAGACGAGGTGAAGCAGGATTCAGGGATCATCACAGCGCGGCAGGCGCACGGATTGCTGACGCTGGCGATAGGCGCCGCGCTCTTCTACAGCAGCGGCAGTTTCGCCCGGCCGGATCTGCAGCCGCTGGGGCCGAATATTGCGGACAAAGGGTCAGCTTTCTACCATTTTACCCAGCGCCAGTACGACTCTGCCGATGGCGAACGCCATTACCGGGTGTGGACCGCGGTGCCGGATAAAGCGCCGCCGGCCGCCGGTTATCCGGTGCTGTATATGCTGGACGGCAACGCGGTGATGGATAAACTCAACGACGCGTTTCTGCAACAGCTCTCCGCTGGTTCCCCGCCGGTCATCGTCGCTATTGGTTACCAGACGGCGCTGCCCTTCGATACCGCAGCCCGGGCCTGGGATTACACTCCGCCGCTTAAGACGCATCAACCTCGCGCCGGAAAATCCGCGCTGCCGCCGCGAAAAACCGGGGGTAATGACCTGTTTCGCCAGCTGCTGAGCGAAACGATGGTTCCGCAAGCAGAAGCTAAGCTGAAAATCGATCCCCGCCAGCGCGCTATTTGGGGTCACTCCTATGGCGGACTGTTTGTACTCGACGCGTGGCGTAAGAGCGACCTGTTCCATATCTTTTATTCCACCAGCCCGTCGCTCGGCCAGGCACTCGAGTCTCCGCTTAAAGACAGCAACAACATCGATGCCGCGGCTTTCGTCGGGAAATCGCTGTATCTGCTGGAGGGGGATGGCAAAGCCCCTGGAGAGCCGTCCGGGCACGTGGCTTCCCTGGCGGTTTTGCGTCAGACCCAACAGCAACTGGCGGACAACGGCTTGCGGGTGGCCTTCTGGCGCTACCCTGGGCTGACCCATGGTCAGATGTTTGAGGTCTCCCTGCGCTCCGCGCTGCTGCACCTTTCCGGGCAGGCAGCGCTTGCGCATCAGTGATGACCTTGCGCCCACCAGCGGACGGCGGGCGATTCAGCGCTGATCGGGCAGGTGTTTAATATCGACCGGCTCGCCGAACAGGAACCCCTGCATTTCGTCACATCCCTCCTCTTCGAGGATCTGCAGTTGTCCTGCGGTTTCCACGCCCTCGGCGATAAGCGGCGTATTGATCGAGTTGCCCAGCGAAATAATGGCCCGCACGAATGAGCGGACCTGGGGATTGCTCTCCACATCCAGCATAAAGCTGCGGTCGAGCTTGATGACGTCGAAATGAAAATCGCGCAGCATGCTCAGGGAGGAGTAGCCGGTGCCGAAATCATCCAGTGCGATACTGATCCCCATCTTTTGCAGATGATGCAGGACGCTGAATGCCAGCTGCTTGTTCACGATAAACGCCGTCTCGGTGACCTCAAACTCCAGCAGGCTGACCGGATAGGCGGTACGCATCAGGATCTCGCGGACTTTTTCGATAAAGCTACGATGACGCAGCTGCACCGGCGAGATATTGACCGAAATTTTTCTGTTGAGACCCTTTTCCAGCGCTTCGTTACACACCTGCTCCAGCACCCAGTAGCCTAACGGCACGATGGCGCCGCTCTCTTCGGCAATGGGAATAAACACGTCCGGCGGAATAGCGCCCAGCTGAGGATGCTGCCAGCGCAACAGCGCTTCATAACCGGTGATGCGACGATCTTTAATATTGCGGATCGCCTGATAGTGAAGCGAAAACTCCCCCGCCTGAATACCGCGGCGGATGTCGGCGGCCATCATATTCCGCTGCCGCGTCTTGTCGTCCATCTCGCGTTCGTACCAGCAAATTTTGTGGTCGAGACTGCTCTTTGCCCGATACATGGCCAGATCGGAATTGCTCAGAACCGTATTAATATCCGTCCCGTCCTCCGGGTAGACGGAGATACCCATGCTGGCGGAAAGGATCACTTCCGTCGCGGCAAACGTCTGCTTACCGCTGAAGCAGTGCCAGAGACGGGCGGCAAAGGCGTCCACCTCGCTTTCATCGGCAAAAGGTTTGACGGCCACAAACTCATCGCCACCGAAGCGGGCGACCATCTCCTCCTTCTGCAGCGTTTTGAGTACGGCGCCTGCCACGCGCTGCAGCAGCTGATCGCCAATAAGATGGCCCTGCAGATCGTTAATCTCTTTAAACTTATCTAAATCGATGGTGAAAACGGCAAAGCGGCGGGCGTCATTCCCGGTGATTAGCTTTTCCACCCGCTCAAAGAACTCCACCCGATTGGGTAAACCGGTCAGCGCATCGTAACGCGCCATCCACGCGATGCGGTCATTGATCGCCTTCTGTTCGCTGATGTCGCGGGTAATTTTGGCAAAGCCCAGCAGGTTATTTTGCTCATCGCGGATGGCATTGATCATGACATGCGCCCAGAACCGGGAGCCATCTTTACGATACCGCCAGCCTTCGCCTTCGAACTGCCCGCTACGCAGGGCAATTTGCAGATTATTCGCCGGCACCCCGGAGAGTTGTTCGGCTTCGCTATAGAAGAGACCAAAGTAGCGACCGATGATCTCATCGCTCAGGTACCCTTTTGCCCGGCGGGCGCCCTCATTCCAGCTAATGACCGTCCCGTCGGCGCTCAGCATATAGATGGCATAATCTTTAACACTTTCAATAAAGTGGCGATAGGCAATGTCCGTCAGGTGATCGTTACTCATGGTACAGCGCTCTCTGTGGCTCGGTCGTGGCAAAACGCATTAGATATAACAGAATCACGCCCATAATGAATACAAGGTTAAGGTGTTTTATGGTCGCCTTTCCGGCCCGGACAACCGCCGATCGCGCGGCGGATACTCCTTTTAAGCGTAGTGGGCCAGACCATCTTCGGGGGGATAACCTCGGCGATTTTCGCACTTAGGTCGCCCACTAATAGTTACTTTTATTGATTAAAAAGTTTGATTGAAAGAATAAATAAAAGGAGTAATGTTAATAATACTTTCTATGGAGGTTAAATATGTTGCGTGATTATTTAAAAGTGGAAAAAGAAGATCGGTTGGTTGAACAACAGAGTCGTCATGACAATAGTCAGCATTATTCTTCGGTAACTGAATGGGTTATTTTAAGTAAAGATGGCCAGCGTAAAGGCCGGGTATCCCTGTTTGACCGCTTCACCACTCGCCGCTCCTGGAGCGACAGCTTCCGCATTACGCAGTTCGATAATGCGGGTAAAGTGGTGGTGGATAAACTCACTGACGCGCTGTAAATTTCCCGGATTCCCGGCCTGACGGGAGAATATTCATACGCAAAATTAACACCTGCATAAAATATATTGATGCGTCGTCATCATGTTATTTTCATTCCGCATACCAATAACCTAATGGGTAATTTTCGCCATGGTGAGCCGCGCGAATTTTTAACCTGTAAAAATACGGTAAATAAGCCCGCTGGTCGGGCTTTTTTGCATGACGCTCGTCACCCACGCCACAAAATGCCAAGGACATCCCGAGCTGGTTTGTATACGATACATCTACGAATCATATATGGTCTGTTTCTATGGGAATCGTCAAAATCTCCGATCTGCTGCACGATGACATTCGTGATGCCAGCAAAGCCATGTCCCGCTCCGTTAATGCCCAGGCGGAATACTGGATCCGCCTGGGCATGATGAGCGAACTCTACCCCGAGCTTAACCACCAGCAGATCAAACTGCTGATGCTGAAATCCGGCTCTGACCGTCTGCTGGAGGTGATCAATGCCATCAATAATCATTAAAACCGCCGATGAGCTCGCGCGCCAGCGCCATGCCGGCCAGCTGCTGGCATCGGTGTTTGACATGCTGGATACCTTTATCGTCCCCGGCGTGACGACG
Source organism: Klebsiella pneumoniae complex sp. WS1778 (assembly GCF_049472055.1). NCBI lineage: Bacteria > Pseudomonadati > Pseudomonadota > Gammaproteobacteria > Enterobacterales > Enterobacteriaceae > Klebsiella > Klebsiella pneumoniae complex sp. WS1778. Next base: position 732,558 of record NZ_JBKGTJ010000001.1, on the reverse strand, counting down.
ATGGAAATCAACGATCGAGTGGAAGATTTTATCGTCAACCAGCTGGACGCCCGCCCGGCCAGCAAGGGGCAATACGACTTTCCCTATGTGTTGAACACCTCAATTAACGATGTGGTCTGCCATGGGATCCCGAAGGCGACCGAGCATCTGCGCTCCGGGATGATCGTTAACGTCGATATCACCCTCGAGAAAGCGGGCATGATCGCTGACTCCAGTAAGATGTACCTGATAGGCGACGTTTCCCCGCTGGCTCGCCGGCTGGTAAAGACCACCTATGAAGCCATGTGGAAAGGCATTGAGGTGGTGAAACCTGGCGCGACGCTGGGCGACATCGGCCATGCCATTCAGCGCTGGGTCGAGGACCATGGCTACAGCGTGGTCAGAGAATACTGCGGTCACGGCGTCGGTCAGGAAATGCATGAAGAGCCGCAGGTGCTGCACTACGGCAGGCCCGGTGAAGGCGCGGTGCTGCGGGAAGGCATGGTATTCACTATTGAACCGATGGTGAACCAGGGCGACAGTCGTATCAAGACCAAAAAGGATGGCTGGACGGTCGTCACCCGCGATAAAAAACTCTCCGCGCAGTGGGAACACACCGTGGCCGTCACCGCCAACGGATTTGAGGTGCTGACGCTACGCGACGACGAGCAGTCGCGGATCCGCTAAGTTTTCTTCTCCCGGTATATCGGCATAGCCGACATTTCTCGCTGGCGAGTACCGCCCTTCGTCAGCGCACTTTATGCCCTGGCCTCTATTGCCCCCCGCGTTCTCCACACCGCGCCGGGTGTGTCTGCTTTACTCCTCATAAAGTTAATCATAAAACGATAAAAATTTATTGTAAAACGATAAACACCAGGCTAACCTGCGCTCACTTTAACACCAGGGAGAAACGGTATTCCCTCACCTGGATGTCGTACCGCGTTAAGGAGAAAACATGCGCTGGAACCGCTATCGCCGGGACAGACAGATCATTGCCGCCGTGCTGGTTTTTACCGTCATTGTGGCGGCGGGGATCGCCCTGCAGCCCGGCTTTCATCCCCCCAGCTCCCGGACGACGGGGGATAAACAGCTGGTCTCGATATTAACGCCCCTGCTCAATGGCGCCCGCGGACAGGTCGCCGCAGCGCTGATTACGCCTCAGGGGGTGCGTTACGGCCTGTGGGGGAGCGAGTATACGACGCAGTATGAGATCGCCAGCCTGAGCAAAACCATGACCGCCAGCCTGCTGCTGGAGGCTATTCGCCGCGGCGAAGTCACCGCGCAGACGCCGGTGTCGGCGCTGGTCCCGGAGATTGTCAGCCCGGTTCGGGACGTTACCCTGGAGCAACTGGTTTCTCACCGTTCAGGACTGCCACCGCTTACCGCGTCGGTTGGGCAGCGGTTGGCTATTCTGAGCGACATTGCCCGGCGGCAGAATCCCTGGCGCTACGATCGACCCGCGCTGATCGCGATGATGAACCAGGCCACTCTGCAGCCGACGAAATGGTTTGATTATTCCAACGCCGGGTTTGCCCTGCTCGGACTGGCGCTGGAGCGGGCGTCTCATCGCGATTTTGCCACACTGATGGCGCAACGGGTCTTTGCCCCCGCCGGAATGCAGGGCGCGGAAGTGGCCCGGCAGAATACCCCAGCCTCGCCGTCGTTTGCCGCGGGCTGGTCTGTCTCTGGTTTTCCTCAGCAGCCATGGGTGATGGATGCCTTCGCCCCCGCCGGCGGCGTACGCGCCACGATTGTCGATATGGCGAAATATGCCCAGGCGCTGCTGGCAGGAAACCTGGCGGGCAGTGAAGGCATGCCCCCCCTGTTCGCCACCGATGATCCCGATTCCCGGGTGGGTTATGCCTGGTTCACTACCCGCGTCCGCGGACGGGAGATCGTCTGGCATGACGGGCAGAGTGGCGGCTTTGCGGCAATGATGGCCTTCGACCGACAGCGACAGACCGCGGTAGTGATCCTCTCCGATACCGCCTGGCCGGTGATCGGGCCTGCCATCAAGCTCTTACTGGCTGCCACCCCTGATGAACAGGAGGCGCGTAATGAACGGAATTGACATCCTCTGGGCGCTGTTAACGCTGTTGTCGGTGATCCTGTTTATTTCCGGCGACTGGCTGGCGCAGCGAAAAATACGCCTGCTCAATTATGTTTTGCTGGTGACCGGGGTTATTTATCTCGCCGAGGTTTTCCAGACCCTGCAGAATCTCGGCAAAATGGGCTACCTGTTTCGGATGCTGACCTGGACCATCCAGGCATCGTTCATCACCCTCAGCCTCTACCGCGTCTGGACCCGTCCGTGGTTTGCCAGCCGTCGACGCGGCGTCCGGGCGATGAGCGTTGTCTTCGCCGTGGCCCTTATGTCATGCTTGACGCGGCTGGTGCTTTAATTATTCTCATCAATCAGGAAGGTAAATTGTGAAGCAATCCAGAACCCGGCTGAGTCTGGCTATTATTAGCGGCATACTGCCCCTCTTTTTTATGCTCGCCCTGATCGTGCCGCTGTGGATTTTCTTTACCGGCGAACGATATTTTCTTTCCACCCTGCTGCACTTTGCTGAAGTGCCGTTAACCGACAACCCGGCCCGGACGCCGGGGATGGCGAGACGTTTGTTGCTGCTGGCCCTGCTGTATCTTCCGGCCGGGCTGTTCGCGTTCGCTATCTGGCAGGGCATGAAGGTAACCCGTAGCGTCCGCCAGCGCAGCGTGCTCAGCCTCTCCCTGGCGCACAGCGTTCGTTACATCGCTCTGGCCATGGTGGGCATGGGGATCCTGTTGCCGGTGTGCCGCTTTCTGATCCCGCTGCTCGCCTGGTGGCCGCAGCCTTATTACCAGGTGGTGTTTCTGCTCAGCGACGGGGTGCTGCTTCTGACAGGAAGCTTGCTGTTTGTGACATTTCACGCCATGCTCCACGGGATCCGTGCGGAAGAAGAGAATAAGGAGTTTATTTAACGATGGCTGTGGTGGTGAATCTGGACAAACTGCTGGTGGAAAAAAAGATGACGTCCAGGGCGCTGGCGGCCTTTGTAGGCATTACCGAACAGAACCTGTCGCTGCTCAAGTCGGGAAAAGTCAAAGGCATCCGCTTTGATACCCTGTCGCGCATCTGCGAGGCGCTCGAGTGTCAGCCTGGCGATATTCTGGCGTGGGAGCCCGACTGACCTCTCCCACCTGATGTCAACAGTCCTATCAAGGAATTGCTCTGGCCGGCGAATCGTAAGAGAATAGCGCCTACACGCGACGATCTGATTACACGGGAGTTCATCATCAGCCATTCTCGTCGATTCCCCCTAGCCAGCAAAGTGGCGCTGGCAGGCGCGGCGCTCATCGCCGCCGGCATGCTGTTCAGCTGCACCAGTAAGGCCCCCAAATCCCTCGTCACGCCGCCGAAGAGCGCGGCCGTTAAAGCCGGTCAGACGCACCGGGAGCCGGTACGCGGCGTCTGGCTGACCACCGTCTCGCGCCTTGACTGGCCGCCGGTCGGGTCAATTATCGCCAGTACGCCGGAAAGCCGCATCACCCAGCAGAAGCTGGCGCTGATCGCCAAACTCGATAATCTGCAGCGCCTGGGGATCAACACCGTCTTTTTCCAGGTGAAACCGGACGGTACGGCGCTCTGGCGGTCGGATATTCTGCCGTGGTCCGATATGCTGACCGGCAAAATCGGCGAATACCCCGGCTACGATCCGCTGCAGTTTATGCTGGATGAAGCGCACAAGCGCGGCATGAAGGTCCACGCATGGTTTAACCCTTACCGCGTCTCGGTCAACACCAAACCGTCGACGATTGCCGAGCTGAACAACACCCTCACTCAGGTGCCGGCCAGCGTGTTCGTCCTGCACCGTAACTGGATCCGCACCGCCAGCGATCGCTTTGTTCTCGACCCGGGTATTCCCGAAGCGCGTGACTGGATCACCAGCATTGTCGCTGAAGTGGTGCAGAACTACCCGATTGACGGCGTGCAGTTCGATGACTATTTCTACACCGAAACCGCTTCTTCCCCGCTTAACGACAACGAGACCTTCCGTCGTTACGGGCAGGGCTATGCCTCGAAGGGCGACTGGCGGCGGCATAACACTCAGCAGCTTATTGCCCAGGTCTCCGCGACCATTAAAAAACTCAATCCGAACGTCGAGTTTGGCGTGAGCCCGGCCGGGGTGTGGCGCAACCGCTCCCACGATCCGGCGGGGTCTGATACCCGTGGCGCGGCCGCCTATGATGAATCCTATGCCGATACCCGCAGCTGGGTGCAGCAGGGGCTGCTCGACTACATCGCCCCGCAGATTTACTGGCCGTTTGCCCGCGATGCGGCGCGCTACGATGTGCTGGCCAACTGGTGGGCCGAGGTGGTCAAGCCGACGCATACCCGGCTGTATATCGGCGTGGCCTTGTACAAGGTGGGTGAACCGTCCAAAAATGAACCTGACTGGACGGTGGATGGCGGCGTGCCGGAGCTGAAAAAACAGCTCGACCTCAATGAGTCCCTGCCGCAGATCCAGGGCACCATCCTGTTCCGCGAAAACAACCTCAATCAGCCGCAGACCCGCCAGGCGGTTAACTACCTGCGCAGCCGCTGGGGGCCGCCGCAGAGCTAACCGCCAACCGGCTTCGCTATCCCGCCAGCAGCCCTTGCTGCAGGCGGGCGTGCAGTTTAAGCATGTTCTCCGTGATGGCCCGCCAGACGTGGGCGGAAAAGTCCGACGGCAGCGTCCGGCGGGCGCTTTCGATGGCCTGCGGCACGCGGTCGGCAAACTCGCCCAGGATCGCCAGCATCTGCTCCCAGGGGAAGTTAACCGCTTTGGCGGTCGCCAGAAAATGACGCGGATAGATAGCGTTAATCTCCGTTTTCCGCCCTTTTGTGGCATTGAGCCCCATCGACAGCTTCAGGTCGCGCAGATGCAGTCCCGTCCCGCCCAGCACCGGAAATGCCGAAATAATGTCGTAGAACGGCGTGAGCCGGTAGCTGCCGCCGGGCAGCAAAAAGAGCGAGAAGTTCTTCGCATGCCCGTCCGTTGCCCCGGTCAGCCACTGGAACACCATGAACTTCATAAAGTCATAGCGATCTTTCAGGGCCTCACTGGAGCCCAGCAGAAAGGTCATGATCGCGGCGATACCCGGCCCGCCGTCAGACTCATATTTCATCGACGACGGTATGCCGAATGCCTGACACAGATCCTCCTGCGGCAGACGCAGCAGCACGCGCCCCTCCTGCGCCCAGCGCCGGTCGAAGCGGGTCACCGCCAGCGCACGGATCCGCGGCGTGTTGATAATCTCCGCCTCCGGCACCGCCAGGCCCAACGCCCTGGCCAGCGCCAGGCACAGATATTCGTTATCCACGCTTTCACGCAGATCCAGCGTCGCATTGGGCTGCTTTATCTCGCCGATGGGCAGTTTAATGATATGGGTGGTCGGGGTGGTGCCCTGCGGAATACACCAGTGCTCGCCCATTCGCAGCAGCGCGGTTTTCTCCTGAGCGCCGGCCACCGAGATCCGAAAATCGTCCTGGCCGGTCACCATCCCGAGAGGAATATCCGACTGGTAGGCGGTCAGCAAAGCGGTCAGCTGCGCCTCATCCAGCGTCTGCCAGCGCAACGCGGCAAGATGCGCCTCTTCCCCCGGCGGCAGCAGAGTCACCGCCCCTACGCTGTCCCGCCCGACCTCGGCCAGCAGATCGAACGGCTGTTTCGAACGCGCCTGATAGCGCCTGACGATCCGCTCGCGGACCTGCGGGCTGTCGGGCAGCAGGTTATCAAAATAGTGATACACCGCGTCGGCGGTAATATTGCCATACTGCAGCGGCAGCGAGAGGGAGAGCGGTCTGGCGCGCGGGCTGCGCAGCCACTCCTCATCATAGCGGAAACTGTGCGCCCCGTTGGCCTGGCGGGTTAAGGTTCCCACGCGCGCATTGTTCATCCAGGTGGTGAGCGTCGCCATTACCAGTCAAGATCCGTGGTGTTATCGGGAATCATCGCCGTCTCTGCCGGTTTGGCGTTCAGGGTCATCACCACCCCCAGCGACTGGAGGATCTTAAACAGGGTGGTTAAGGTGGTTTTGTCGGGGTGATTTTCAAAATTGGACAGCGTCGCCTGTTTAATGCCGATCCGGCTGGCCAGCGCCTCCTGAGTCCAGTGATTTTGCTGGCGCAGCAGTTTCAGGTAATTGGCCAGCTGAACCGGACTGTATATCTGCGGGGAATTCATCGCCTTGTTCCTCACCATCATTTATCCCCCTATCGGGATAAAACTGGTTTTATACCCTGCAAGGGATAATGTCAAGTTTATCCCCTGGTGGGGATAGGTCAATGATTATCCTTACGTAGGGATAAAGCAGAAGGGATGGCAGCCGGAGCAACGTGGTCTGCCCGGTGGCGGCTGCGCCTTACCGGGCCTACGGGCTGTCGCTACCAGTTTCATCATCATCCAGGCCGGGCAAGCGCAGCACCGCTCGGCAATGGCTGTCACTCGGGCAACGCGCAGCCGGGCTTAGCTGCCGCGGTAGGTCGACCACCCGCCCGGGGCGATCAGAAACGGCAGATGGAAATGGTCCTCTGCCGCCTCGCCAATGACAAAATCAATCTGCGCCCGGGTAAAAACGCTATCGCGCCCGGCACGGGCAAACCACGCCCCGGTTTCCGCGGTTAAACGGTAGCGCCCCGCCGGCAGCGGCGCGGAGCTGAAGCTGGCGATACGCCCCTGGGCGTTGGTCACCAGGTTCGCCAGGGTCTCGCCCTCCCGGCTCAGGCTGACCGCGACGCCTTCAGCCGGCGTGCCGGTGGAAATATCCAGAATATGGGTGCTCAGGGTGCTCATTCGCCAATCGCTCCTTCCAGTCTTAACATCGTAATTTCCCGCAGCTGGGCAAGCGCCTCAGCCACTTCTTCGTCAGCGGTATGCTGCAGCCGGCGCGTCAGCGCCTGCAGAATCTCTTCGCCGCTGCGCCCTTTGGCGCGGATTAAAAACACCCGGCCAAAGCGGGCTTCGTAGCGGGCATTCCCCTCCCGCAGGGCCTGCGCCAGTCTTTCATTATCGCTGTCCACCGCCGACTGCTCCTGGCGCGACATCGTCGCGTGCGCCTGGCTGCCGCTCGGTTTTTCGCCGATCCGCGGATGGGCGCTGAGCGCCGCGTTCAGATCGTTCTCTCCCCAGTCGCCCATCGCTTCCCGGGCAACCTGCAGCAGCGCTTCACGGTTGGCGAAGGGACGCAAGTTCACCAGCTTATCGCTCCAGGCCGGGATCGCCACACAGGGAGCCAGCAGCTCCCCTGCCTCATCGCCACTCAGGCTGTTAAACTGACTCAGCGCGATCATCCTGACTCCTTATCGTTTTCGTCGCCGCCTGCTCCTGCGGCAGAACAAGGTTCAGCGCTATCGCCACCAGCCCACCGCTGGTGGCCGCGGAACCGAACAGATCGCCGACCATCGGCGGAAAATGGCTGAGAAACGCCGGCACCGACTCCACGCCAAGACCCGCACCAAACGCCAGTCCCACGATCAGCACATCGCGTCGGGTGAGCGGGTTCTGGGTAATGATCCGGATCCCGGCCGCCACCACGCAGCCAAACATCACCATCGTAGCGCCCCCCAGCACCGGCGCCGGGATCTGCCGCAACAGTTCGCCCACCGGCGGGAACAGCCCGAGCAGGATCAGAATTACGCCAATGTAGCGTCCGACATAGCGGCTGGCCACCCCGGTCATCTGGATCACGCCGTTGTTCTGCGCGAAAGTCGTGTTTGGAAAGGCGCTGAGCATTGCGGCCACCATGCAGCTGACGCCATCCGCCAGGATACCGCCCTTCAGCCGGTTGCGGAAAGCGCGATCGTCAACAGACTGTTGTGAAATCAGCGAGTTGGCCGTCAGATCGCCCACCGCCTCCAGAATACACACCAGCGACACCAGCGCCACCGGCAGAAATATCGCGCTGTTAAACTGAAAGCCAAACGGGAACAGCGTTGGCAGGCGAAACAGGGTATCGCCCAGGCTGTGAAGATGGAACTGACCGCTCAGCCCTGCCGCCACACAGCCCACGGCAATGCCCACCACCACCGAGGAGAGCCGCAGCCAGCGGTTTTTGGCGCAGCTCAGCAGGACGATAACGCCAAGGGTACCCGCCCCGAGCGCGATATTGCTCATGCTGGCGAAATCCTGCGCCTTTTCCCCACCGCACCAGTTAATGACGCTGACCTTGATCAGGCTGATGCCGATCAGCGCAATCACGCTGCCGGTAATGATAGGGGTAAAGATTTTCTTCAGCGGTTCGATAAAGCGGCTGACAATCACCGGCACCAGGGCGGCGACAAAGTTAACGCCAAACAGCATCGCCATAATATCCTGCGGCCCGCCGCCCTGCGCTTTCACCCACATCCCTCCGGCTACCGCCACGCCCAGAAAGGCGAAGCTGGTGCCCTGCATGCAGATCATCCCGGCGCCAATGCCCCAGACCCGGTTGGACTGCAGAAAGGTACCGATACCCGAAGCCAGCAGCGACATACTGATGAGATACGGCAGCCAGTCGCCAAGTCCGAGGGTGGCGCCGATGATCAGCGGCGGCGTGATGATCCCCACCAGACCCGCCAGCACATGCTGGAGGGCGCTAAAAAAGGCCGGAAGCGGTGGGATCCGCTGTTCAAGGCCGTAAAGCAGGCCGCTGTGATGTTCGTCAGACATGGTGTTATCCCGTAGCAAAGAGAAGTGCATGGGCTACTGCACAAAGCAGGCCAGAGACGACAAAAGCGCACGAATAAATTTATTAACACTTTAAAATCATAAGCTTAAATTACTCGAATGATGCATCACTTCCCTCCGCTGCTGAACCAGGCTTATGAAACGATAGATTCTTAATGCAACATACAGAAACTTTTGATTCATAAAAAGGCAACCAATGCATCACATTGCACCGAGGTGGTGCGCCATGACCTGTCGCTGTGCCTCTGGCGGGCGGTTTTCCTCTCTTCGGCGAACTGGTACGCAAATTGCTGTAGTCAGTGCCTACATCTGGAGAAGGAGAAAAAAATGAAAGCAATCGTGATTGGCGCGGGCATCGGCGGCTTAAGTGCGGCAGTGGCTCTCAAACAGTCGGGGATCGACTGCGACGTCTATGAGGCGGTGAAAGAGATCAAACCGGTCGGCGCGGCGATTTCCGTATGGCCCAACGGCGTGAAATGCATGGCCCACCTCGGCATGGGCGATATCATGGAAACCTTCGGCGGACCGCTGCGCCGCATGGCGTATCGCGATTTCCGCAGCGGCGAGAACATGACCCAGTTCAGCCTCGCGCCGCTGATCGAACGCACCGGCAGCCGCCCCTGCCCGGTATCCCGCGCAGAGCTGCAGCGGGAAATGCTGGATTTCTGGGGACGGGAGCGCGTGCAGTTCGGCAAACGCGTCACCCGCTGTGAAGAAAACGCCGACGGCGTGACGGTGTGCTTTACCGACGGCAGCAGCGCCAGCGGCGATCTGCTGATTGCCGCCGACGGCAGCCATTCCGCGCTGCGTCCGTGGGTGCTAGGCTTTACCCCGCAGCGCCGCTACGCCGGCTACGTCAACTGGAACGGTCTGGTGGAAATAGATGAAGCGCTGGCACCCGGCGATCAGTGGACCACCTTTGTCGGCGAAGGCAAGCGCGTCTCGCTGATGCCGGTCTCCGCTGGCCGGTTCTACTTTTTCTTTGATGTGCCGCTGCCGGCGGGTCTGGCCGAGGATCGTGACACCCTGCGCGCTGACCTCAGCCGCTACTTTGCCGGCTGGGCGCCGCCGGTGCAGAAGCTGATCGCCGCCCTTGACCCGCAGACCACCAACCGTATTGAAATCCACGATATCGAACCGTTCAGCCGCCTGGTGCGCGGTCGCGTCGCGCTGCTGGGCGACGCCGGACACAGCACCACCCCGGATATTGGCCAGGGGGGATGTGCGGCGATGGAAGATGCGGTGGTGCTGGGCGCCGTTTTCCGCCAGACCCGCGATATTGACGCCGCCCTGCGCGAGTATGAAGCCCAGCGCTGCGATCGGGTTCGCGATCTGGTGTTGAAGGCGCGCAAGCGCTGCGATATCACCCACGGTAAGGATATGCAGCTCACCGAAGCCTGGTACCAGGAGCTGCGGGAGGAGACCGGCGAACGGATTATCAACGGCATGTGCGACACCATCCTCAGCGGGCCGCTGGGCTGACGGTCGCCATGGACTCAATCACCGCGCTCAGCGTCTGAATGGCCATCTGCGCGGGACGCGATAGCTGACGCGAGGGCGCGGTGCACAGCGCCAGAGTCAGCGGCCGCAGCAGCGTACTGCGCAGCGGGATAAAGGCCAGCTGTCCGCGCTGAACCTCGTCCAGCACGTCGAGCAGGCTGAGGAGCGTCACGCCGCTGCCGCGCAGCACCAGCGACTTAATGAGGCGAATATCATTGCAGCTTATGGTATTCTCCGGCGCAAAGTCATGGTGGCGATAGAGGAGCGCAACACGCTCATGAACGATCAGCGGCGCGCCGGGCACGATGTGCCGCTCCAGGCTGAGCTCGCCCAGAGACAGGGCCTTCGCCCCCGCCAGAGGATGGTCCGGGCGCATCACAATCCCCACCTCCAGTTCGGCAAAGGCCAGTACGCTGAGTCCGGCCTGCCCCTGCGGATCGAGGATCAGACCGACGTCCAGATCCGCCTGACGCACTTTCTGGCTGACGGTGTGGCTGTCGGCCACCTGCAGATCCAGCTCCAGCCACGGCCAGCTGGCTATGATCTCCGCCAGCGCGGCGGCGAAGCCGCCTTCCGCCAGCGCCTGCACCATGCCGACGCTGACGCTCCCGCGCTTCATCCCCTGCAGCTCATCAAATTTTTGCCGGGTCTGACGAAACTCCTTCTGCCAGCGCAACAGATTGTCATACAGCAGTTCACCCGCAGTGGTCATCCGTAGTCCCTCCGGCAGCCGCTCGAACAGCGGCGTCCCGAAGGCCTCCTCGGCCTGCAGGATCTGGCGGTTAATCGCCGAGGCCGAGATATGCAGCTGCTCGGCGGCCCGGCGCAGGCTGCCGCAGCGAGCCACGGCGATGAAATAGTGGGCGAAACGGGAAAATGGACTCATGGTGCCCCTGTACTCTTTTTTGCAACAGCAGAGTGAATTAATGGTGATGGATGTGAACACCCTAATATGACAACAATAATCTCACAACAATAAAACAATCACCGATGTGAGCAGGAAGAGAAATCATGAAGACAACCACCCCCACGCCCCCCGCCCATTGCACCTTCGATCCGGAAGACTGGCTGCGGCTGGCCCGCTGCTGGCACCCGGTGGCCCGCGCCTGCGATATTGACGGCGCTCCGGTGAAAGCCACCCTGCTGGACGAACAGCTGGTTATCTATCGCATTAAAGGCCAGGTGGTGGTCGCCCGCGACGTCTGCCCGCACCGCGGCGTCCCGCTGACCCTGGGGTTTCATGAAGAAGAAGGCATCGTCTGCCCCTATCATGGCCTGCGCTTTGGCGAGGATGGCCGCTGCAACCGCATCCCCTCCAGTCCGGGGCAACCCATTCCGGCCAAACTGCATCTCACCAGCTTCGCCGTGGAGGAGCGTTACGGGCTGATCTGGACCTGCCTGGACTGCGATCCGGACAATCCGCCGCCGTTACCGACCATGCCGCACTGGGACGACGCCGGCTTTCAGCAAATCAACTGTCCGGCCTTTGAAGTGAAGGGCTTTGCCGGCCGCCAGGTCGAAGGCTTTCTCGATGTCGCCCACTTCGCGTGGATCCACACCGAGACCTTCGCCGATCCGGACAACCAACAGGTGCCGGACTACACCCCGCAGGAGACGCCGTTCGGCTTTGTTGCCGACTACTGGAGCTCGGTAGGCAATTACCCGGCCAGCTCCGATTTCCGCGCGCCGGAAGGGTTCCAGTGGCTGCGTCACTTTGAAATGCATCTGCCGTTCACCGCCACGCTGACCATCCATTTCCCTGCCGATGCGAAGCTGGTGATCATGAACGCCGCCTCGCCGGTGTCGTCGCGCGTGACGCGAATGTTTGCCCCTATCGCCCGCAATTTTGACCTGCATGTGCCGGTGGAAGACGTTCATGCGTTCAACCTGCGGGTGTTTGAGGAGGACCGCCTGATGGTTGAGACCCAGCGCCCGGAGCGGCTGCCGCTGGATCTGACCCTGGAGGCGCATATTCCGGCAGACCGCAGCTCTATCGCCTACCGGCGCGGGCTGAAGAAGATGGGCTTTGGCGATTTCTTTCTGGTATGAGTGGAGGTCTTATGCGCGACATACTCCCGGTGGTGGTCGATGGCCTGTGGCGCCAGGGCGCGAAAAATCTGGCCGTTCGTCTGGTGAGCGCCGATGGGCAACCGCTGCCGGCGTGGGCGCCCGGCGCCCATATCGACCTCCATCTCCCCTGCGGGCTGATCCGTCAGTATTCGCTGACCGGCAGCCCGGCCAGACGGGATCACTATCTGCTCTGCGTCGCCCGCGAGGCGCAGTCGCGAGGCGGCTCCCGTTATATTCATGACACCCTGCGTCCGGGGCAGCCCTTGCTGATCTCTGCTCCGCGCAACCACTTTCCCCTGCACGGGGGCGGCCACGTGGTGCTCCTCGCCGCCGGGATCGGCATTACGCCGCTGCTGGCGATGGCCCATGCGCGGGCGGCGTCCGGCGCCAGCTTTACGCTGCACTATTACGTCAGCCGCGCGCAGGAGGCCGCCTTCGCCACCGAGATCGCCAGCCAGCTCACCGGCGGAACCTGCCTGATCCACAGCTCTGCCGACGGGCAGAGTCCGCGCCTGCGGCTGGCGCAGGATCTGGGCGCGCCGGACGCCGACACCCGAGTCTATTTCTGCGGACCGCCGGGGTTTATGGCCCAGGTGCGCGACACCGCGCTGGCGGCCGGCTGGGCGGAAACGCAACTGCACAGCGAAGCGTTCCAGCCGACCGTCCCGACGGCGGCGTCGGCGGAGGACGGCACCTTCACCATCACCCTCGCCTCCACCGGGGAGCGCTGGCCGGTCCCGGGGGACAAAACCATCGCCCGGGTGCTGCAGGAGCATGGCGTTGAGGTGCCGCTCTCCTGCGAGATGGGGATCTGCGGCGCCTGCCTGACGCCGGTGCGGGAGGGAACGGTCGACCACCGGGATACCGTGCAGTCGGAGGCGGAAAAACAGGCCGCGGAGCAGCATATCGCGCTGTGCTGCTCCCGCAGCCTGTCGGCCAATTTAGTTATCGATCTCGCGGGATAAGCGGCCGGTCTCCGGCTGCTCGGCGCTGGCGACCGGTTTCACCCGCACAGCGGTGAAGACCACGACCATCGCGATCAACAGCAGCAAACCGCTGCCGGTGAAGACGCCGCTGGCGCCATGCAGATCGAACACCGCCCCGCCGCCGGCGGCGCCGGCGCTGATGGCCAGCTGAATAGAGGCCACCAGCAGACCGCCTGCGCTTTCCGCCTCATCCGGCACGGTGGTGGCCAGCCAGGTGGACCAGGCCACCGGCACCAGACCGAAGGCAAATCCCCACAGGGCGACCAGCAACCCGTCGAGCACGGACAGATGGCCAAACGTCACCATCAGCAGCGCCAGGACGCTCATCATCAGCGGCACCAGCGCCAGGGTCAGACGCAGGCTGCGGCTCAGCAGATAGCTCGCCACCGAGGTGCCGATAAAGTTAGCGACACCGAAGCCGAGCAAAATCAGCGAAACGCCTTCAACGCTGGCCTGCGCGACGGTCTCAAGGAACGGTCTCAGGTAGGTGAAGAAGGCAAAATGGCCGCTGAAAATCAGGATCGACGCCAGCATGCCCCCCAGCATACCGGGACGGCGCAGCACCCTGAACAGCGTGGAGAAGGTGCCAACGCTTTCCGGCCGCATGGAGGGCAGCACCCACAGCTGCCAGAGCAGCGCCAGCAGGCTGGGTATCGCGCAGAGAATAAACACGTTGCGCCAGCCGATCAGCTCTCCGAGGTAGCTGCCGAGCGGCGCGGCCACCACCGTGGCGACAGACACCGCGGAAAAGATGATCGCCAGCGCTTTCGGCACATGGGCCGCCGGCACCAGACGCATCGCCGTGGCGGTGGACATCGCCCAGAAACCGCCGATGGCGATCCCCAACAGCAGACGACCGAGCAGGAGAAACGCCAGCGAACCGGCAAAAGCGACCATCAGGCTGGAGACAATCTGCAGCACGGAAAAGAACATCAGCACCCAGCGGCGGTCGATATTGCGGGTGGCGGTGGCGATCAGCAGGCCGGTGACTAACGCCACTAACGCCGTGGCGGTCACCGCCTGCCCGGCCATCCCTTCGCTGACGCCGAGGCTGCTGGCCATCGGCGTTAACAGGCTGGCGGGCAGAAACTCAGCCACGATCAGGCCGAACACCCCGAGGGCCAGGGCATAGACGGCGCGCCAGGCAGGCCTGACGGGTGACAGGCTTGCGTCAGCAGCTATGCAGGAAGTCATATACATCTCTCCAGGTTTATTAACATCCTGGTCATCTTAGGGGCTTACCACTGGACGATATATGATGCATACTCTTCAGTTATTGATTATTCGTCCGGAATTACCATGAGCCAGCCCACTATCGATCTAACCAGCGAACTGCTGCGCGGTATGCGCCTCTCCGGCGTGAATTACCGGCGCATCGAGACCTCCCGCCCGTTTGGCGTCGGTTTTAGCGCCGTGGCGGGCAAAGCCCAGTTCCATTTCATCAGCCGCGGGCCGGTGCTGCTGCGCATGGCCAGCGGGGAACAGTTCACCCTGGAGAGCGGCGACGCGCTGTTTATTCCCAACGGCGACGGGCACGCCCTGCTCTCCGATCCGCAGGCCGCGGTGGTGAATGTGGCGCAGCTGAACAGCGAAACGGTGTGCAGCACGGTCAGTTGTATCAACGCTGGCGGCCAGCCTGACTGCCCGGAGCGCGCCGTGATTTTCAGCGGTTGTATGGACTTTGAACTCGGCGGCATGCAGCCGCTGGTGAAGGCCATGCCCGAAGTGATGCGGGTGAGCTGCCTGCTCAACACCTGGCCGGAGATCCAGCCGCTGCTGGCGGCGATGGAGCGGGAATCGCTCACCCGCCAGGCGGGCTATGCCGGGATCCTCGCCCGACTGGCGGACGTAGTGGCCGCGCTGATAGTCCGCGGCTGGGTGGCCTGCGGGTGCGGTAACGCCACCGGCTGGGTGCAGGTCCTGCGCGATCCCCGGCTGGCGAAAGCGATCTACGCCATGCATCAACGTCCGGGCGTTAACTGGAAAGTGGAAGATCTGGCGCGGGAGGCGGGGCTGTCGCGCTCTCTCTTCGCCGAGCGTTTTCTTGCCGCCACCGGCACCACCCCCGCCCGCTATCTCACCGAGCTGCGTATGCGGCTGGCGGTGCAGTACATCACCCACGAAGGCCAGGCGCTGGAAAAAGTCGCCTTCAGCCTCGGGTATCAGTCGCTGGCGGCCTTTAGCCGGGCTTTCAAACGCATCACCGGCCAGCCGCCGGGGGCCCTGCGCGCTACGGTACGCTAGCGTCAGCCGTTATATAAAGCGATACACGCCGTTGCCGACGCGAAAGCGTTGCCCCTTAAGCGCCGGGTTGGCGACGCGAAACACCAGCTCGGCCAGCTGGTTGGCGGGTCCCTGGCGGAAAATAAACCACTGGCCGCCCGCGTCCAGCCCCTGGTCCCCCTGTGACGGGAAGCCCAGCAGTGCCTGCCAGCGGTCGCGCACCGCCTGCGGATTGTCCACCTCGAATACCGCCTGCTCGAGCACAATGTCGCCCAGCGGATGAGGCACGTCCAGCCCCTGAGCGCGCAGCCGCGCCAGCCGGGTCTCGTCGTCTTCTCCCCACTGCAGCACAAAAGGAAAGACCAGCCCGTCGGTGTCGCCATCGATGGTGAAGATCCTCCAGCGGATGACATTGCCCTGCGGATCGTGGCGCTGGCCATCGACAATCGGTGACACCGCCAGCCCCTTGCGACGCAAGTGGTCATGGGTGGCGTCGATGTCGTCGCTGCGCAGCGCGACGCGAAACAGCGCTTCGTTCTCCGGCAGCAACCGCGCGGCATCCCGCGAGAGCAGAAATCTGTCCGTCGCGGCGCGCAGTTCGTCGGGGTCGGAAATGGCGAGGAATTCGATATAGGTCAGACCAAAATAGCTCAGCGCATTGCGGGTTCCCCAGCCCGGATGGCGCCCGCCGACCGCCGCCCGCAGCTGCTGCCCGGCAAAGATTTCAATCGCCGCTTCCGGCTGATTCACAAACTGTACTGCGTGATCCCACTGCAAGGTGGCCATGATCTCTCCCGGGGTTGTGCCTGTTAAGACGTCTGCGGCAAAAGATAGTGCTGGGGTGAAGGCAATGGCAAACAAGAATTATGTATATTGAAAGCTGGATAAGTGATTTATATCAACGCGGTATGTTGAGTGTGACAGGCGATGAAACGGCGGGCTAACGAATTGCCCGCCGGCGGGATCAGACCGACCCTTCTTTCTCAATCACCAGAATACGCGCCGCCCCCTGGGGATGGGCGACATGCTCGCATCCCACCTCGGCGTAAAAGATATCTCCGGCGTTCAGCATGATCACCTGTTCCTCGCCGTCGACCTTCACATGCATCGCCACCTGACCATCCATCACGGCAAACACCTCCTGACCGTCGTTGATGTGCCAGATATAGGGTTGGTCGGTCCAGTGCAGGCGCACGGTGGTGCCGGAAAAATTGGCAATGTCCAGCGCGCCCCACGCGCGGTCGGCGGTGAAATCTTTACTGCTCCAGCTCTGCATGATGTTGTCCTGTGGTAAGGGTTATTTTTTCTGCCAGTTTGCCCAGGGATCCGGTTTCTCTGCCGGCGCATCGTCGTCGAGCGAAGCCAGATACATCGCCTCCACCTCTTTACGCGCCCACGGCGTCCGGCGGAGAAATTTCAGGCTGGACTTGATGCTGGGATCGCTTTTAAAGCAGTTAATGTTGACCTGGCGGGCCATTTCCGCCCAGCCGTAGCGCGCCACCAGGGCATTGAGCAGCGCTTCCAGCGTCACGCCGTGCAGGGGATCTTTTGAGCTGTGCATGAGGATACATCCGTTCCGCATTAAAAAAGTGCGCCCACCTTACTGACTCTCGGTGACGGGCGCAACGGCTTCAGTTCGCCCTTACGCCTTTATCTATTTAACGCAAAAGCACTGAACCCCGCGCGGACATAAATTAGAAAATAACGTTATTGGTTGCTTATCTGGCCCTGAGGCAAGCTGTGCTCAGCCCCGGACAGAGGAAATCACCATGCGCTGCTGTTGTGCCAGAACCCTGAACCTGAATCGACCCATAACTTATTATCCCGTTTTCGGAGAACACAATGAACGCGACCACCCTGCCGATTCTCGATCTGGCCCGCTACGCGGACCCCGCGGATAAAGCGGCCTTCCTGGCCGACCTGCGTCACGCCGCCCGCGACATCGGCTTCTTTTATCTGATCAACCACGGTGTCGACGACGCGCTTCAATATGAAGTTCAGCGCCAGTCCCAGCGCTTTTTTGCGCTCGATGATGCGCAAAAACAGCAGGTGGCGATGATCCACTCCCCCCATTTTCGCGGCTATAACCGCGCGGCCTCTGAGCTGACGCGCGGCCAGCCTGACTGGCGAGAGCAGTTTGATATCGGCGCCGAACGTCCGGCGCTGACCCTCAGCGACGACGCGCCGCGCTGGCAGCGCCTGCAGGGTCCGAATCTGTGGCCTGCCGCGCTGCCATCGCTAAAACCGGTATTACTTCACTGGCAACAGCAGATGACTCAGGTGGGGATCCGCCTGCTGCGCGCCTTTGCCGAAGCGCTGCAGCTCCCGGAGAATGCCTTTGACCGGCTTTACGGCGACCAACCCAACGAGCATATCAAGCTGATCCGTTATCCCGGCCAGCAGGAGACCCAGAGCAGCCAGGGCGTTGGCGCCCATAAAGATTCCGGTTTTCTCAGCTTCCTGCTGCAGGACGAGCAGAAAGGGCTGCAGGTTGAGGTGGCGCCCGGGCAGTGGATCGACGCCGTACCGCTGGCCGGCAGCTTTGTGGTCAATATTGGCGAATTGCTGGAGCTGGCCACCAACGGCTATCTGCGCGCTACCGTTCACCGGGTGGTGTCACCGCCGGCTCAGCAGCAGCGCCTCTCCATCGCTTTCTTCCTTGGCGCCCAGCTTGACGCGGTGGTGCCGGTTTATACCCTGCCGCCCGAGCTGGCGCGTGAAGCGCGCGGTCCTGACAGCGACCCGCACAATCCGCTGCTGCGCGATGTCGGCTGGAATTATCTCAAGGGCCGTCTGCGTTCCCATCCGGACGTGGCGGAACGCTACTATCAGGACGTGTTTCGCGAACGCGCCGAGCAATTGATCGTTTAACCATAACTAAAAAGGAACACACCATGAAATATGCTGCTTTTAAACTGGCAGGGGTCGCACTGTCTCTTTCTCTGGCATGGACGTCTGCCCAGGCCGCCGCGCTGCGCGTCGCCGCGGACCCGGTTCCCCACGCGGAGATCCTCAACTACATCAAAAAAATCGATCCCAGTCTCGATCTCAAGGTGGTGGAGCTGACCAGCGGGGTCAACGCCAATGAACTGCTGGCCAGTGGCGATGTGGATGCCAACTACTTCCAGCATGTCCCCTACCTGAAGGATCAGGAGAAAGCGCTGGGTAAAACCTTTGCCGTCGCGGCCACGGTTCATATTGAGCCGCTGGGGATCTACTCGCATAAGCATAAAGATTTCTCGTCGCTGCCGGAAAACGCCACGGTGGCGGTACCGAATAACACCACCAACCTGAGCCGGGCGCTGTTCCTGCTGCAGGCGCAGAAGCTTATTAAGCTGGACCCCAAATTTACCGACCCGGCCACCACCCTGGCGACGCCGAAGGATATTGTCGAGAACCCGAAACATCTGAAGATCCTGGAGATTGAATCGCCGCAGATCCCGCGCTCCCTCGACGATGTCGACCTGGCGGTGATTAACGGTAACTACGCGCTGGAAGCCGGTCTGGTGCCAGCGAAAGATGCCCTGGGGCTGGAAAGCGCCGAGCATAACCCCTACGCCAATATCCTGGTGACCACCCCGGCCCTGGCGAATGACCCGCGTATTAAGGCGCTGGCGAAAGACCTGACGTCGCCGCAGGTGGCGGAGTTTATCCGTAAAAACTACAACGGCTCGGTGATCCCGGTGGCCCCTCAGTCATGATCACCATCGAAGGGCTGAGCAAAACCTACGCCGGAACCGGCCGACCGGCGCTGAACGATATCGCGTTACAGATCCCGAAAGGGGCGATATACGGCATTCTCGGGCGCAGCGGCGCCGGCAAAAGTACGCTCATCCGCTGTCTCAATTTGCTGGAGCGGCCCACCTCGGGCCGCATTCTGGTGAACGGACAGGATATTACTCAGCTGAACAAGGCGGCGCTGCGGGATTATCGCCTGCGCACCGGGATGATTTTCCAGCACTTCAATCTGCTGCATGCCCGCACCGTCGCCGATAACATCGCGGTGCCGCTGGAGATTGCCGGGGTGCCGCGGGCCGCTCGCGAAGCGCGGGTGCGCGAACTGCTGGAGCTGGTGGATCTCAGCGAAAAGGCCGCCGCTTTCCCGTCGCAGCTTTCCGGCGGGCAAAAACAGCGCGTCGGCATCGCCCGGGCGCTGGCCGCCCGACCGGAGGTGCTGCTGTGCGACGAGGCGACCAGCGCTCTGGATCCCGAGACCACCGCCTCGGTGCTGGCTCTGCTGGCGGATATTAACCAGCGGCTCAATCTGACCATTGTGCTGATAACGCACCAGCTGGAGGTGGTGAAAACCATTTGTGACCACGCGGCACTGCTGGAACAGGGCGAGATTGTCGAGAGCGGCAAACTCGCCGACCTGCTGGTGACCCCATGGTCGCGGCTGCGCCAGTCGTTGCTGCACGACCCGCAGGCTGAACAGGATTTTCTTACCCGTCACGGCGTTCAGGGGAGGCCATTATGCGGAGTAGCATGAGCTGGGAAGATTTGTGGCCGTTATTACTCGACGGCACGTTGGATACGCTCTATATGGTGGGCCTGGCGGCCCTGTTTACCGTGCTGATCGGGCTGCCCACCGGTGTGTTGTTATTTATTTCCCGCGCCAACGGGCTGGCGCCGATGCCGAAACTGAACGCGCTGTTAGGCGCGGTGATCAACATCGGCAGGTCGCTACCGTTTATCGTGCTGCTGATCGCCCTGATCCCTTTTACCCGGCTGATCGTCGGCACCACGCTGGGCAGCACCGCCGCCATCGTGCCGGTGACCATCGGCGCCTTTCCGTTCTTTGCCCGCCTGACGGAAAACGCGCTCGACGAGGTGGATTACGGAAGAATCGAAGCCATTCTGTCGATGGGCGGCAACGTCTGGCACGTGATTTTTAAATCCCTGCTGCCAGAAGCCCTGCCGACGCTGCTGGCCGGGATCACGCTGACCATCGTGATGCTGATTGGCTTTTCGTCGATGGCCGGGGTGATCGGCGGCGGCGGACTCGGCGACCTCGCCATCCGCTACGGCTATCAGCGATTCAATAATGAGGTGATGTTTGGCACAGTGCTGATCCTGGTGGCGATGGTTCAGGGCGTGCAGATGGCCGGCGATCGGCTGGTGCGCAGCCTGGCCCACCGCCGTTAGCCGTCAGTCATTAGTTCCAGCCGCTCTCTGCCGCCAGCTGGCGGACCAGACGGGCGGCGTCACACTCGCGGATCAACCCCACCCCCTGCCCGGCCCAGTGGGCGCCATACTCATGGACGCCCTGGGCTTTCGCGGCGGCGGCCAGCGCTTTGCCGATATCATACGCCAGCGGATAATCCGGCACGGCGCTCGTCGGACAGGCTTCCCCTAGCGCGCAGAAGGCATTAGCCAGACAGCGTGCCGGACGCCCGGATATCGCGGAGGTCAGCACCGTACGCCCGTCAAGGCTGTTGTGGATCGCCGCGCGATAGCCGGCGTCGGCGGCCGATTCCGGACACAGTAAAAACGCCGTACCGAGCTGTACACCCTGCGCCCCCAACTGCATCACGCTAGCGATCCCCGCTCCGTCCATGATGCCCCCGGCGGCCACTACCGGGATGGTTAGTCGACGCCGCAGAAGTTGCACCAGGGTGAAGGTGCTCAGCTGCGCGTCAGGCTCCTGCGGAGCAAAGATCCCCCGGTGCCCGCCCGCCTCATAGCCCTGAGCGACCACCACGTCGATCCCCTGCTGTTCAATCAGCAGCGCCTCCTGGAGCGAGGTTGCCGTCGCCAGGGTGACAATCCCCTGCTGTCGCAGACGCTGGATCGTCTCACTTTCAGGAAGGCCGAAATGAAAGCTCACCACCGCCGGCGAGTGGTCGAGAAGCAGCTCCAGCATGGCGGTGTGGCCGATAAACGTCTGGTATATCTCCCTAAGCGATGCCGGAGGCGTACTGCCAAAGCGGGTAAAATGGGGGCGCAGCGTCTCTGCCCAGTCCGCTTCACGTGGGGCGTCGCGCCGCGGCGGCGCATGGCAAAATAAATTGACATTGAACGGCCGGTCCGTCAGCTGGCGGGTGGCGACGATCATCGCTTCCGCTTGGGCAACGGTTGAAGCGCCCAGCCCCAGCGAACCCAGCGCCCCGGCATTACTCACCGCAGCAGCCAGCGCGGGGGTGGAGACGCCCGCCATCGGGGCCTGGATCAGGGGGTAGTCAATATCAAGAAGCGAAAGCAGTGAATTTTGCATGAGTTTCTCGTAGATGAGTGATGCCGGAGGCTTACCATCTCTTTTAAAGATGATAAGATCAACATCATTATCATATTGAGAATAAAAATATGAACCACAGCACACTGCAGATTTTTATCCAGGTGGCCGACACGCAAAGCGTCACCCTGGCAGCAAAACGGCTGGGCCGCGCCCAGTCTAATATCACCACCCGTATTCAGCAGCTGGAAGAGGAGCTTGCCGTGGAACTTTTCGTCCGCGGCAACAAAAAAATGGTACTGTCGCCGGCAGGCGTACAGTTCCTCAGCTATGCCCGGCGGATCCTGAGCCTGGCGGAGGAGGCAAAGCAGGCTCTGCATCCGACCACACCCGGCGGCAGCCTGCGTTTGGGCGCGATGGAGGCGACCGCCGCCAGCCGTCTGCCGCCGCTGCTTACCCGCTTCCAACAGCAATGCCCGCAGGTGGATGTCACCCTCAGCACCCGGCCGACCCGCCAGTTAACCGAGGGGGTATTTACCGCCGCCCTCGATGCCGCGCTGGTCTGCCTGCCGCCAGGGCCGGATGGCCAACCGACATGCCCGCCCGGGCTGGAATCTGTCCCGGTGTTTCAGGAAACCCTGATGCTGGTCCGGCCGCAGGGCGCTGGCCCGCTGCGGTTCGCGGCATTTACCAGCGGCTGCAGCTATCGGGCGTTAGGAGAGCGCTGGCTGGCGGAGCAACAGGCGGCCGTCGAGGTGCATGAGGTTAGTTCCTATCACAGCATGCTGGCCTGCGTGGCCTCCGGGCGCTACGTCTGCCTGCTGCCGCAGAGCGTGCTGTCGCTGATGACGCTTCCCGAAAACTGCCTTAGCGAACCGCTGTGCGAGGCGAGCACCCAGCTTATCTGGCGTCAGGGGTTCAGCACCTCCGCCCTCAGCGAGTGGCGCATCCTGTTGCAAAGCGCTGCGAACGGCTAAGCTAGAAGAGGATTCAGTGACACACGCGCAGAGGGCGAACCAGAGCTCTTGCCGACAAACGCAGAGGCGTTTTGCCGCTACAGTATCAACCCGAGCGACAACAGCGACAGAATCGCTTTTCGCCACAGGTCGCGGCTGTGACACCGCTTTTTTGCCGGGTGGCGGCTGCGCCTGATCCGGCCTACGCCTTATGGGAGTCAATATGTCGTTCTGCCACATGCGCATCGCCAGACCGGTCAGCGAACTGGAGACCAGCGCCAGCATGTATTGTGCCGGGCTGGGGCTGCAGGAACTTGGCAGCTTTACCGATCATGAAGGATTTAGCGGGATTATGATCGGCTCCGCGGATGCCAGCTGGCATCTGGAATTCACCCACTGCCGCCACCATCCCGTTACCCCCTCGCCAGGAGATGAAGATCTGCTGGTGCTGTACTATCCGCAGCGTCAGGCCTGGGAGGCACAATGCAGCGCCATGGACGCCGCCGGGTTTCTGCGCGTCACGGCGTTCAACCCCTACTGGGAGGTCAACGGCGTCACTTTCGTCGACCGCGACGGCTATCGCACCGTGCTGCAAAACCGCGCCTGGGGCGTGGTGGGCGATGAGTCGCATGTGGCGGCGAGCTGACGATGATCGGGGCTGGCGTCAACCGCTGCAAAAGCAATTATTTACCTTCGGACAGACAACGTTCCCGTCGGTTACCGATAAAACGCCTTCCCGACTCGCCAGCCTTCTCGCGGCGCGCTATGCTAAACATCCCTATGTATTAACCCTTTATCCCTATGAGCACTTCCGTCAGCACCACGCAGCTTAATTTGCGCATCATTTCGATCGTTGTTTTTACCTGTATCTGCTATCTCTCCATTGGTCTGCCACTGGCCGTTCTACCGGGTTATATTCACTATCAGCTGGGCTACAGCACCTTTGTCGCCGGTATAGTGATCAGTCTGCAGTACATCTCCACGCTAATAAGCCGGCCGCACGCCGGGCGCTATACCGATATATGGGGCCCGAAAAGAGTGGTTAGCCTCGGGATCGTCTGCTGTCTGCTTAGCGGCGCCTTCACGCTGCTGGCGGTAATGTTGCAGACGATGCCCATGCTGGCGATTGCCGCGCTGTTGGCGGGCCGGGTATTTCTTGGCGTCGGCGAGAGCTTTACCGCCACCGGAGCCACCCTCTGGGGGATCAAAACCGTCGGCGCGATCCATACGTCACGGGTGATCTCGTGGAACGGCGTAGCAACCTATGTGGCGATGGCGGTGGGCGCGCCGCTGGGGGTCACTCTTAACCACTATTTCGGCATCAGCGGCTTTGCCACGGTGGTGGTGATGGTCGCCGCCATCGGCCTGCTGTTCGCCCGCACGCGGCAAGACGTCAGCGTGACCGCCGGTGTCAGAGCGCCCTTTCACGCGGTGGTGCGCAAAATCTGGCCTTATGGCCTGGGGCTGGCCTTTGGCACCGTCGGTTTCGGCGTTATCGCCACCTTTATCACCCTTTACTTTGCCGCGCACAGCTGGCAGGGCGCCGCGTTTACCCTCTCGCTGTTCAGCGTCGGTTTTATCTGTGTTCGCCTGGTGCTGGGGAATACCATCACCCGCTACGGCGGAGTCCCGGTCTCCCTGGCCTGCTTCGTCATCGAATGTCTCGGTCTGCTGCTTATCTGGCTGGCGCCGTCAGCCTGGGTGGCGGGCATCGGCGCCTTCCTCACCGGCTCGGGTTTTTCGCTGGTCTTCCCGGCGTTGGGGGTTGAGGCGGTAAAACAGGTGGAAGAGCAAAACCAGGGGACCGCCCTCGGCACCTACTCGGCGTTCCTTGACCTCGCGCTGGGGCTGACCGGGCCGCTGGCCGGCTGGGTCGCCGGCTACTACGATCTCGCCACCCTGTATCTGCTGGCGGCGATCGTCGTCGTGTTCGCTTTCCTGCTGATTTTACGCGTACATCTGCAACAGCGGGCAGCGGTCAGGACGTAGCCAGGCCCGGATCGCGGATCGCCGCGGGCTGCCGACACCGGCAAAAAACGAATCGGCAATTGACGACGATTCGGCTTCCGTGCCAACATCCCCCTCAGCGTCTGGCGACAGATGCAAGGACGGTGGCGGAAAACAACAGAGATCGCGCAACGATCCAGCCCGCCGCCGTAGTCCAATCCGAATCACTGACCCACACGGTGAATTCCTGATTCTGGCGGGAAACACAGACATGCACCAAAGTTTTAATCAGCGCGTTCATTTCTATTACTGCGTCCTGGTCGCGCTGAAGATGCACGGAAAGTCGAAAAAGTCGGGCGGTATCCGTGGAAAGAACAACTTTCTGCTGAAATGGCTGCGCCGGGCGCAGGATAACAACATTTTCCATCCCGATATCACCAGTGAAATCGAATGGCTGCGCGGGAAGATTATTCAGGCCGGCTACGATACCGATCTCGAGCCGATGCTGGATTTTGTTTACGCCACCGCCAGCCGCGCCGAAGCGCTGAAGAACGCCGAATAAGCCACTGCGCCCGCTGCGGGCGCAGATGCTGACCAATCCGCTTCCCCTCACAATGTGCCCATACCGCACGCGATATCCTGCTGATGCCATTTTATCTGTGACAGTGTCACGCTGCCAGGTGCTGCAGGGGATCATTTCTCCTGACAGGCGGCCCTGGGCGTTCTATGCTTTGCCCTGTCTCCCTCACACAGGACAACGCCCGATGGCTGACTGGAATCCTTCGCTTTATCTGCAGTTTGACGCTGAGCGCACCCGCCCGGCGGCTGACCTGCTTTCCCGTATCGCTCACCTGCAGGTTGAGAGCGTCGTTGACCTCGGCTGCGGGCCGGGCAACAGTACCCGCCTGCTGCGTGCCGCCTGGCCGCTGGCGGCGATCGTCGGTATCGATAACTCCCCGGCCATGCTGGACCAGGCGGCGCGGGCCTTACCCGACTGTGAGTTCATCGAGGCCGATATCGCCAGCTGGCGGCCTGCGCAACCGCCAGACGTGATCTATGCCAACGCCTCGCTGCAGTGGCTGGCGGATCATGAGACGCTGTTTCCGCATCTGGTGAATCAGCTGGCGGATAACGGTACGCTGGCGGTGCAGATGCCGGATAACTGGCAGGAGCCCTCCCATACTCTGATGCGTCAGGTCGCCGGCGAGCTGGGATTGCCGGACCGCGGCCGCCAGCCCTTGCTTCCGCCGGACGCCTGGTACGATCTGCTCACCCGTCAGGGCTGTGAAGTTGATATCTGGCGCACCACCTATCTTCATCCGCTCGCTTCTCATCAGGCGATAGTCGACTGGCTGCAGGGCACCGGATTGCGACCTTATCTGACGGACCTCGATGAGCAGGCCAAAAGCGCCTTTCTGACCCGCTATTTGGCATTGTTGGCCGACCACTATCCGTTACAGTGTAACGGAATGGTGCTTCTACGCTTTCCACGTCTGTTTATCGTGGCGCGAAAAATAGCCGCCTGACGGTTGCCTTGAGCGTGGCGTAAAACATAACCAATACATAAGCAAGTCGAGCCAGCAAACATTCCTGTTTTTCAGGATCAATTATCCTGAACATTGCGATATTCAACACATTCCTCAGCGTGCGACAGTGACGACCACTTCAACCTGTAACGGGAGTCACCATGGATACCACCCCTGTCGATCGCCACACGCTGGCTGCCATTGCGCCAAAACTGGCAGAACTGACCGAAACGGTGCTGTTTGGCGATATCTGGGCGCGCAGCGAGCTGTCGCCCCGGGAACGCAGCTTAATCACCCTCTCCGCCCTGACGGCGCTGGGCAAAACCGAGCAACTGCCCTGGCATATCGCCTACGGCTATCAAAATGGCCTGAGCCAGGAGGAAATTGTCGAATTATTTACCCACCTGGCGTTCTACGCCGGCTGGCCGGCGGCGGCCAGCGCCCTGACCTGCCTGAACGCGCAGGAGGCGCCATGCCTCTGACCCGAATTTCGCTTGGTACGGCATGGCGTCCCGCGGAGTTTGCTCAGCTGTCGGCGCTATTCCATGAGTGCCTGGTGGCGGAGTTTGCCGTGCCGCCGGCGGACAAATTTCAGTTTATCGAGCAGACCGCCGACGGGCAGCGCATTTACGACCCGCATTATCTTAGCGGCGGTCGCAGCGATCGCTTCGTGCTGTTTCATATTTTCGCCGGAAAACCGCGCCGCCGGGCGCAGAAACAGGGTCTCTATCGTCGGCTCTGCGCGCGGTTAGCCGATGAGATGGCGGTCAGCCCGCAGGACGTGATGGTGGTGATCCAGTTTAACCAGCTGGAGGACTGGAGTTTTAGCGCCGGCAAAATGGCGGGTGAATAAGTCAGGCGGCGCCTGCAGGGGCGCCGCGATTCAGGCTATTTAGTTGCTACCAGGCGAGATGATGCACCAGTGACAGATCCCAGGCCGTCGCCAATAGCGAAAGAAACATTATCAGATTGACCACTGTTTCGAGACGTTTTTCCATCGTTGCTTCTCCTGAGCCTGTTTCCCCTGTTATAGCGGGAAAAGCTTAACAGCATCTTATCGCTTCAGGAGTCAAGGGTGATCCTGTAGCGTACATAATCGTCAGCTGGGGTGAATTCATCATACAGGTGGCGGGCGGGATTATCACGGCGAGTATGCCAGTACAGACGTGACCAGCCTTGATCAGCCCCTTCGGTTTGCAGCGACTTAATCAGCGTTCTGGCAATGCCTTGTCCGCGGAAGGCTGGATCGACGAACAGATCCTCCAGATAGCAGATTGGCGTGGTGACCCAGGTGCCTTCGTGCAGAATGCAGATAGCGAATCCCACCACCGTATCATCCACCACCGCGACCCTGCCCAGCACGGGTGAGTTCACGTCCAGCATCCGCTGCCAGGTGCATTCGGTCACCTCTTCCGGCTGCGGACTGCCGTAGAAGTGGGTATAGCCTTCCCAGAGCTGAAGCCATTCGGCTTTGTCATGCGGCCGTACTTCCCGGATATCGATGACCATGCGAGTTTCCTTACAGATGAATGAATTAGCCTGCGAACATTGGCAGGAACCAGGTATTAAGGCCATTATTTTCCTGCGCAGATATTTGTTCAAGCGGCTTAACCATAATTCCCGCCTGCGCAGGGCGATTTGGCACTAAAAAGCCTTTTGCAGCGGGGCTGCTGACCGGCTTTATCGGGACAATAAAAAAGTATGTTGTAACTAATTTGAGTGCCAATAAACCCGGCCGCAGCCGGGTGAAGAGAAGAGACTTCGCTATCAGCAGAGCGGCCTGACGGCGTCGCGCATCCCGCGGGTCAGAATAGCGTCAAGGTCAGCGGCGACCTGATCCACCAGTCCGGGGATCTGGCTTAGATCCTGCTCCCAGTGGGACTCCACGCTGAGCACAGCGGAAACCAGCTCGCGGGTGCTTATCTGACCGTCGCGATGGCGGGCCCAGAGCGTCTGGTAGCGCGTCAGCCAGTCAGCATCATCCTGTACCGGATAGCTTGTCCCCTCCCGCTCTCCTCGGTAGAAGGCGATCAGCGCCGCCAGCGCGAAGGTCAGGCGCGGCGGCAGCGTGCCATGCGCCTTCTGCCCTGCCAGCAGCTGCGGCAGAATACGGGTGCGGTACTTGGTCATGCCGTTGAGGGCGATCGAGAGCAGCTGATGTTTGATATAGGGATTGCGGAAGCGCCCGGTCACGGCGCTGGCGAATGACACCAGCTCATCGCGCGGCAGGTCCAGCACCGGAATAATCTCGTCATAAATCGCTTTTTCGACAAACGCGCAAATCTCCGCGTCGTTCATCGCTTCGCCGACGGTGTCGATTCCAGCCTGGAAGGCCACCGGCACCAGGGCGGTGTGCGCCCCGTTAAGGATCGCCACTTTGCGCTCTTTATAGGGCTTGATATCGTCGACGATACGCACATTCAGCGGCAGCTTATCGAGACGCAGCTCGCTGGCCAGCGAAGCGGGCCCCTGGATAACAAACAGATAGAAGTGCTCAGCGGTATCGAGGAAAGCGTCTTGATAGCCGGTTTGCGCCTCCAGAGCCGCCACTTCATCGCGCGGATAGCCGGTCACAATGCGATCCACCAGGGTGGAACAGAAGGTGTTCGCCGAGGTGAGCCAGTTGATAAAGTCCTGCGGCAGCTGCCACTCGGCGGCATAGCGCAGGACCAGGGCCTGCAGCGCCTCACCGTTATAATCGATCAGTTCGCAGGGGATAATCACCCATCCCTTATCGGCTGCGCCGGCGAAATGCTGGTAACGCTCAAACAGCAGGCGGGTTAGTTTCGCCGGATAGCTGACCGGCGGCGCGTCGTCAAACCGATCCCCGGCATGGTAGCTGATGCCTGCCTCGGTGGTATTGGAGAAGACAAACCGTATCTCCGGGTTATGCGCCAGTCGTAAAAAAGCGTCGTAGTCAGCGTAAGCGCTGATTTCGCGGTTGACCGATCGGATCAACCGCGCGTCGCTAACCGCTTCGCCCTGCTCGTTGAGACCACGGATAATGGTGGTATAGAGGCCGTCCTGGGTGTTCAGAGACGGTGGAAAATCCGTGTCAATGGGGCGAACGACCACGATGCCCGCATTCAGGTCGGTATGCTCGTTGAGCAGGTCGATCTGCCAGTCAACGAATGCGCGCAGGAAGTTGCCTTCACCAAACTGGACGATACGGTCAGGGTACTGCGCGCCGGGGAAATCACGACGGTTTAATGTTTTCACAATGGGTTCCCTCTAATAGTAGTCATACAACCTGAGTAATTGGTCCAATAAGTTATCAGGTTTTACGACCACTGAAACCCTGTTTTGATCAAAGCATTCTGCAATAGCGGCCGTCAGGGCAGAAACTTATAGAACAGCGAGGTGGCAGTCATCTTGCCGTCTGGCATCAGCGCATAGCGCGGAATTTCCCCCACTTTTTCCCAACCGCAGCGAACATAGAACTGCTCCGCCCCGCTGCCGGTCGCCGTGTCCAGCACCAGCACTGTCTTCCCTTCCCGGCGAGCGGTCTGCTCCAGCTCCGCCATCAGCGCGTTGGCAATACCCTGGCGGCGGGCATTTTGGTGAACCAAAAGTTTGGCGACATCCGCACGATGCGGCTGATTTTCCGGCTGGCTGATAATCAGCTGCACGGTGCCGACGGGGCGTCCATCAGCGTCAAGGGCGGCCAGCACGATGCGCTCCCCGGCCGCCACGCTGTCGGCGGTGCGTTGCCAGAAGGTCGTCGCGGTTTGCAGACTGAAAGGCAGCATAAAGCTCACCGAGGCGCCGCCGTTAACGCAGCTGGCCAGGATATCGCTTAATGCCGGAAGATGATGAAGAATATCGTCACGCGACAGCGTGCGCAGTGAAAAGGATGTGGTCATAAGAGCTCCCTGTTATCGACCACATCACTATGTTTTTAACCAAAAATTAACACAAGAGAGATCCTGATAGGATTTTCTTATGGCGCGCTTTCGGTGAGCGCCGGCATACAGATGCGGTTACGGCCGGTCTGTTTGGCTTTGACCATTTCATCATCCGCCGCCAGCAGCAGCTGGTTAAACAGTTCGGTAATGCGGGCTTGGCCCACCTCGCGGGTCTCCAGTCCCATACTGATGGTCAGATGGATCGGGTTCTGACCGAGGCCGAAGGGTTGCGACTCCACACCGTGGCGGATCTTCTCCGCCAGCACATAGCCCTGCTGAGCGCTGTCGACGACGGCGGCCACCGCAAACTCCTCGCCGCCGATACGGGCAACCATCCCCTGCTCGCCCACCAGGTGTCGAACCTGCTGGGCAAACTGGGTCAGCACGCAATCGCCGCCTTCATGGCCCAGAGCATCATTCACTCGCTTGAAGCCATCGATATCCAGCACCATCACCGTCAGCAGCTTATCCGCCGGCAGCGCCTGGCGCTTCAGCGCCTCGCTCAGCCCGGAACGGGAATAGACGCGGGTCTGGAAATCAAAATCAGCGCGCAGGGCCAGCTGCTTCACCAGCATGTTAATCGCCTCGACGCTGGAGGCGACGATCACCGGGCTTATCAGCATAGCCGCGATCCCCAGGCGGGTGGAGAACAGCTGCCACGGCTGCATTCGCGTATCCGGCGAAAAGTGAATTAACGAGTTGGCCACCAGCAGTATCTCGCCGATGCCGGTGAGAAAGGTCAACAGGCAGGTCAGCGGCAGCGGATAGCGCACGGCGCACCAGATCAGGGCCGGTAACGGGAAGGTAATGCTGCCGGCGCCGCCCACCGCCACGCCGAGGGCAATCGACAGCACCAGCGCCAGCGCTGGCAGCAGCTGGTGAAAGCGAAAACCGCTTAACGCGGATGGCAGCGTCAGGGTCAGAATAAACGGCAGGATAAGCACCGCCGTCGAGAACTGCTCGCTAAACCAGTCCGCCAGCTGGGGAATAAAGGTGGCGCGCTCGACGTCCACCGACCCCAGCGCGCCGACCGCTGCGCACAGCAACGCGGCTAACAGACAGAAACAGAATAAATTAAGCGCGTTAATCGGGCCTGGCATGGAATCGGCGCGTCGTTTATCCCACAGCACCAGCTGCGCCAGGGTCACAATAAAGACAATATTGGAGAAGTTAATCAGCAATGAGGCAAAGCCCATTCCCCAGCGCGAGGTTAATCCGTCATAGACCAGCATTGCCGCAAAGCAGACGGCATAAAAATAGCTGCGATTAAGCCATACGTAGCGCGCAAAAATCCCGGCCATCACGGCGTTGAGCGGCCAGAAGAAAGAGAGCTCCTGCACCAGACGCAGCATGGCGCCCAGAAAATGCAGCAGTAGCGTTAACGTAAATAAGACCAGTGCATCGCGCACGGGTTGTTCTTCACGAAACAGCGTAAATGACCGAATCGACAGTGAAGACATTCAGTAATTATCCGTCTAATTGTTTCAGGCAATTATTATGTTAATAGTTAGTTAGCGGATTATCATAACATGAGAATATTTATCAGGCATACTCCGGCGCCGATCAAATGCAAATTAGCGCACAGACGGCGCGTTCATCTGCAGCACCAGCCAGCGGTGGATCACCTGCACAATATAGCGCTGTTCCTGCTCGCTCAGCGCGCGGCCGTGGGGAATGGCGTGCCATTTTTCCAGGCAGCCGCGACAGCAGGTGGCGGTCGCGTGCTGGGCGATAAACACCGGGTGACCGCGCATCGGCGTCTGCTTGCCATCATTGGCCGGCGCGGCGGGCGCCAGCCGCTGGCGAATAAAATCGGCGGCGTGCTGGTCGATGACCTCCGGTCCCTTATCGAGACAATATTGCCGCTCTTTCCCACCCAGCCGGAAGCGCGAACGAAACGTCGAGCGCGCCAGACGAGCAAACAACCGATCCTGATCGACCATCAGAACACCGACCTCCCCAGCCGCTGAGTCAGTTTCTCCAGCAGCGCCACCCCGGCCAGCGAGTTACCCGCCTCGTCAAGCTCCGGGCTCCACACCGCGATCGCCATCTCCTGCGGCACGATCGCCACAATTCCGCCGCCGACGCCCGATTTCGCCGGCAGCCCCACGCGCCAGGCGAACTCGCCGGCGTTCTGGTACATGCCGCTGGTCATCATCAGGGCATTCACCTGACGGGACTGGATAGGCGCGATAACCGGCTTTTCCAGGTGCGGGGCGATACCGCGATCGGCGAGGAAGAGAAAGGTTCGCGCCAGCTCGACGCAGCTCATCTCCAGCGAACAGTAATGAAAATAGTTCTGCAGCACGGTGGTGACGTCGTTATGGAAGTTGCCGAAGGATTTCATCAGCCAGGCGATGGCGGCGTTGCGCGCCGAATGCTCAAACTCAGAGCGGGCCACCAGCGGATCGTAGGCGATATCGGCCACGCCGCTGAGGCGGCGGACAATCTCCAGCATCCGCTGACGCGGCGCGCTGAGCCGGCTCTGCAGCATGTCGCAAACCACCAGCGCCCCGGCGTTGATAAACGGGTTGCGCGGTTTACCCTGCTCGATCTCCAGCTGCAGCAGCGAGTTAAACGGCTGGCCAGAGGGATCTTTCCCCACCCGCTGCCAGATCTCTTCTTCCTGATAGTGGTTCATGGCCACCACCAGACTCAATACTTTGGAGATCGACTGGATGGAGAATCGTTCATGCGCATCGCCGGCGGCAAAATGTTGCCCGTCCACTGTACTGATAGCGATGCCAAGCTTGTCGCCGCTGACGCTGGCCAGCGCCGGAATATAATCCGCCACTTTACCGCGGCCAATCAGCGGCCTGATTTCTGCCAGAATGGCTTCCAGCATTGCGTTATTGATCACCGTCGCCACACGCGGCTCCTTGCCCACCGTCGAATTTTGGTGGGCGAGTATAGCAGACGAGAACGACGGTCGTCAGGGGCAAACGCAGATTAGCGACGGTCTTTCCAGACGGTCTGCGCATTGCAGAACTCGTGCAGACCAAAATGCGACAGTTCACGACCAAAACCGCTCTTCTTCACGCCGCCGAAAGCCACCCGGGCGTCGCTGGCGCAGTAGCCGTTAAGGAAGACGCCGCCGCACTCCAGCTCGCGGGCAAAGCGCTGAGCCTGCGCCTCGTCGGTGGTGTAAACCGTTGCTGACAGGCCAAATTCGCTGTCGTTGGCGAGGGCCAGCGCGTGGTCCGCATCTCGGGCGGTGGTCAGGGTCGCCACCGGACCAAACAGTTCCTGGCGGAAGCCGGTCATTCCGGCGGTGACGTTGCCCAGGACCGTGGGCGCGTAGTAATTGCCCGCCCCTTCGATTTTCTCCGCCCCCAGCAGCAGGGTCGCGCCTTCATCGAGGGTCGCCGTGACCTGCTGGTGCAGTTCATCGCGCAGATCGAATCGCGCCATCGGCCCGACGTAATTCTGCTCGTCGCGCGGATCGCCCATCTTCAGCGCCGCGACAGCGTCGACAAATTTGCGGGTGAAGGCTTCGGCAATGCCGGCTTCGAGGATAAAGCGTTTCGACGCGGCGCACACCTGGCCGCTGTTCTGATAGCGGCCGGTGACGGCGGCCTTTACCGCTTCATCCAGATCGGCGTCGTTCAGGACGATAAAGGGATCGGATCCCCCCAGCTCGAGCACGCATTTTTTCAGCGCTGCGCCCGCCTGAGCGCCAATCGCTTTTCCGGCGCGGACGCTGCCGGTGACGGTCACCGCCGCGATGCGGTCGTCATTGATAATCTGCGAAACGCCGTCATTGGTGGCATTGACCCAGCCAAAAACCCCCTCCGGCAGGCCGGCGGCGGCAAAAATTTCGCCCAGCAGACGGGCGCTGCCCATTACGTTAGGGGCATGCTTCAGCAGGTAGCTGTTGCCGGCCAGCAGGATCGGCACCGCGCCGCGCAGCACCTGCCAGACCGGGAAATTCCACGGCATCACCGCCAGAATGGCTCCCAGCGGACGATATTCGATCACCGCCTGGTTATTTTCCACCAGGGTGGCTTCGGTCGCCAGCATCGCCGGGCCATGTTCGGCATACCAGTCGCAGAGGTTGGCGGATTTCGCCACCTCGCCGCGAGCCTGAGCAATCGGTTTGCCCATCTCGAGCGTGATCGTCTGGGCCACCTCTTCACCGCGGGCGCGCAGCTCGGCCCCAATGCGGCGCAGCGCGTCGGCGCGTGCGGCGAGCGGCGTCTGACGCCACTGGCGATAACCCGCCGCGGCGAGAGCGATAGCCGCGTCGACCTCGCGTTCGCTGGCCCACGGCAGCGAGGAGACCACCTCACCGGTAGTCGGGTTGACGGAGACGGCGTGCGTTGCAGATAAATTCATCGTTATTCTCTCTCTCGTTGCTTGCGAAGTGAGCGTATTCTGGCTTACCTTTCCATTCATTGAAAATGAATAATATTAAGCAACGCATTCACAAAAGAAGAATGGTATGGACCTGACTCAACTTGAGATGTTTAACGCTGTCGCCAGCACCGGCAGCATCACCCAGGCGGCGCAAAAAGTGCATCGTGTGCCGTCCAACCTCACCACTCGCATCCGCCAGCTGGAGGCTGATCTTGGCGTTGAGCTGTTTATTCGCGAGAACCAGCGGCTGCGCCTCTCGCCCGCGGGCCACAGCTTTTTACGCTACAGCCAGCAGATCCTCGCCCTGGTTGACGAGGCGCGAATGGTGGTGGCGGGCGACGAACCCCAGGGGCTGTTCTCTCTCGGTTCGCTGGAGAGCACCGCGGCGGTGCGGATCCCCACCACCCTGGCCCACTTTAATCAGCGTTACCCGAAAATTCATCTCGCCCTCTCCACCGGCCCCTCCGGGACGATGATCGACGGCGTGCTGGAGGGAGCCCTGAGCGCCGCGTTCGTTGATGGACCGCTGGTGCATCCGGGCCTGGAGGGGCTGCCGGTGTTCCCTGAAGAGATGATGATCGTCGCCCCCTACGGCCACGCGCCCATCGTCCGCGCCAGCGAAGTGAACGGGGCAAATGTCTACGCTTTTCGCGCCAACTGTTCCTACCGCCGGCATTTTGAGAGCTGGTTCCATGCCGACAGAGCGACCCCGGGCAGGATCCACGAGATGGAGTCTTACCACGGGATGCTGGCCTGCGTGATCGCCGGCGCG
The DNA here is from genome assembly GCF_049472055.1 of Klebsiella pneumoniae complex sp. WS1778. Classification (NCBI taxonomy): domain Bacteria; kingdom Pseudomonadati; phylum Pseudomonadota; class Gammaproteobacteria; order Enterobacterales; family Enterobacteriaceae; genus Klebsiella; species Klebsiella pneumoniae complex sp. WS1778. The sequence continues at coordinate 697,473 of NZ_JBKGTJ010000001.1, read as the reverse complement.
GGCCTGGCGTTGATCCCGCGCAGTATGCTGGAGAGTATGCCCGGCCATCAGCAGGTATCCGCCTGGCCGCTGGCGGAAGAGTGGCGCTGGCTCACCACCTGGCTGGTGTGGCGCAGGGGCGCCAAAACCCGCCAGCTGGAGGCGTTTATAGCGCTGCTGAACGAAGATCGGCGAACAGCGGTTTCTCCATAAACACGCTGAGCGGATCGGGCTGGTAAGGGGCAAACGCGCAGCGGGTCTGATAGCCGTTGCGCGTATAGAGGGTGATGGCCGCATGCTGATGGATGCCGGTCTCCAGGCGCAGAGTATGGCAGTCGCGCTGCCGCGCTTTCTCCTCCAGGGCCGCCAGCAGCTTTTCTCCCAGCTGCTGTCCGCGGTGCTGTGGATCGATATAGACCCGCTTCATCTCGCCAAAACCTTCAGCGCTGAGGACAATGGCCCCGCAGCCAACGGCTTCGCCCTGCGGACTGCGAATCGCCAGGGCGATCACTGTCTCTGGCGGCAGCTGGCCGAGGTCCAGCAGATGGTTGCTCTCTGCCGGGTAGAGTGTCTCCTGCCAGGCGTCGAGGGCGGCAATCAGGGCGGTAAATTCGGCGTCGGTGGGGGCGATGTCGGTAACGGTATACATAGGTGAGCTCCTTTTTTTATGCCACTGTAGCGCGCCTCAGGACGGTTTCCGCCATAGCATTAACTTATATTGCCGCTAACCACTTGCGCTAAATCACTGAAACACAGTAATTTTATCCCCTGCCGTTCGTTTTTGAGAGCTGAATATGCACACCAAAGCCCGTAAAGTGATGATTATTGGCGCCGGCAACGTCGGCGCGTCGGCGGCCTACGCGCTGCTCAATCAGAGCATCTGCGAGGAGCTGATCCTCGTCGACATTAACCAACAGCGCGCCGAGGCACACGCTCAGGACCTCAGCGATGCCGCGGCCTATCGGCCGGGGATGATGACCATCTCTACCCGGGAGGCTAGCGACTGCGCTGATGTCGACATCGCGGTGATCACCGTCTCCGGCGGTGCGCTGCGTCCAGGCCAGAGCCGACTGGATGAACTGACCACCACCGCGAAGATAGTGAAGCGCATCGTGCCAACGATGATGGCCAATGGGTTTAACGGCATCTTTCTGGTGGCCACGAACCCCTGCGACATCATCACCTGGCAGGTATGGCAGCTCTCCGGCCTGCCGCGCAGCCAGGTGCTGGGCACCGGCGTCTGGCTGGATACCACCCGCCTGCGCCGTCTGCTGGCGCAGGAGCTGAACATTGGCGCCCAGAGCATCGACGCTTTTATCCTCGGCGAGCACGGCGACACTCAGTTTCCGGTTTGGTCGCACTCCTCGGTGTATGGCTCGCCGATAGCCGACCTCTACCAGCAGCGCACCGGCCGGCCGCTCGACCGCGAGGCGATGGCCGACAAAGTGCGTAAGCTGGGGTTTGAGATCTACGCCGGGAAAGGCTGTACGGAATATGGTGTGGCAGGCACCATCGCCGAGATCTGCCGTAATATTTTTACCGGCAGCCACCGCGCGCTGGCGGTCTCCTGCATTCTTGACGGTGAGTACGGGGTCTGCGGCGCGGCGGCTGGGGTGCCGGCGGTGCTGGCCCAGGGGGGCGTGGAGCAGATTATCGAACTGCGGCTGGCCGACGAAGAGCAGGCGAAGTTCAGCCAGTCGATTGCGGTAATCAAAGCCAATATCGCGCGTCTGCCCTGATGGCAGACGGCGACGTCTGGTTCAGTCGGCAATGATCAGCTGTGGGGAAAGGGTCACCAGCGCCTCGCGGGTCGCTTCCGGCAGGTGGCTGTCGGTAACGATTACCCTCGCAGATAAATCGTTCCGCGCAGATAGGTGGTGGCCTGACCGCCGATCAGCACCCTGTCGCCCTGCCACTGGCAGCGCAGGTCGCCGCCGCGGGCGGAGCCCTGGCGCGCCATCATGGTGGTTTTCCCCAGTTTTTCGCCCCACCAGGGGATCAGCATGCTATGGGCGGAGCCGGTCACCGGATCCTCCGGCACCCCTTCACCCGGGCAGAAGAAGCGGCTGACAAAGTCATATTCCTCATCCGGCGCGCTGACGCAGATCATTTTGCCAAGCGTCTGCAGGCGCGCCATGTCCGGCCGCACCGCTTCAACCTGCTGACGATCCCCCAGCAGCACCAGATAATCGCGCCCTTCACGTACCTCGACGGCCGCCTCGAGGCCTAGTCCGGCCAGCAGGTCCGCCGGCGGATTGGCCACCGGGCTGGTCGTCCACGCCGGGAAATCGAGCGTCAGCCAGTCTCCGCTGCGGGTGACTCGCAGGTCGCCAACGAAGCGGGTGCTGAAGGTGATGGTCGCCGAGGGATGGTCGAGATATTCAAAAATAACGTGCGCCGCGGCCAGGGTGGCATGACCGCAGAGGTTGATCTCGTGCAGCGTGGTAAACCAGCGCAGCTCATAGCCTTCGTCGGTGCGGACGAAGAACGCCGTTTCGGACTGATTATGCTGTTGGGCCATTTTCAGCAGCACATCGTCGGCTAACCACTCGCTGAGGGGGCAGACGGCCGCGGCATTGCCACCGAAGTTTTTATCGCTGAAAGCATCGACCAGATAAAATTGAATTTCCTGCATACACTGTCCTTACTTTTTTTACTTTCCTTCAACATGACATAAAAGCGCCCCTCTGACACTATCCATAGCAAAATTAATTGCTTAACCGCGCCTGGCTGCTTGCAGTGAAATGAGAGACAGATCACATAATGATTGTCTTTTCGCCAGCAAACGTTTTATGATCGGCGTCACATCTTCCCCTGAATCACCAGTCCAGAGCTTATGACTACGAATACGGTCTCACGCAAGGTAGCGTGGCTACGTGTCGTGACGTTGGCCATCGCCGCGTTTATTTTTAACACCACAGAATTCGCCCCGGTCGGTCTGCTGTCGGATATTGCCGACAGCTTCGACATGGAAACCGCCCAGGTGGGCATGATGCTGACCATCTACGCATGGGTGGTGGCGTTAATGTCGCTGCCGTTTATGCTGCTGACCAGCAAAGTGGAGCGCCGGCGGTTGCTCATCGGCCTGTTTATTCTGTTTATCGCCAGCCACGTGCTGTCGTTCTTTGCATGGAATTTTGACGTGCTGGTCATCAGCCGCATCGGCATCGCCTTCGCCCATGCGGTGTTCTGGTCGATAACGTCGGCGCTAGCCATCCGCATGGCACCCCCGGGCAAACGGGCGCAGGCGCTCAGTCTGATCGCCACCGGTACCGCGCTGGCGATGGTGTTTGGGATTCCGATCGGCCGCATCATCGGCCAGTATTTTGGCTGGCGAATGACCTTCCTGGCGATCGGCCTGGGCGCGTTAGCCACCCTGGTCTGCCTGGTGAAACTGCTGCCGACTCTGCCGAGCGAACACTCAGGCTCGCTGAAGAGCCTGCCGGTGCTGTTCCGTCGCCCGGCGCTGGTCAGCGTATACATTCTGACCGTGGTGGTGGTGACCGCACATTATACCGCCTACAGCTATATCGAACCCTTCGTCCAGACGGTGGCGGGTCTGAGCGGCAATTTTGCCACCGTGCTGCTGCTGATCCTCGGCGGGGCCGGGATTATCGGCAGCATTCTGTTCGGCAAGCTCGGTAACCAGCACGCTTCGGGGCTGATAAGCCTCGCCATCGGCCTGCTGCTGGCCTGTCTGCTGCTGCTTCTGCCGGCCTCGCATAACCCGCACCACCTGATGCTGCTCAGCATCTTCTGGGGGGTGGCGATTATGATTATCGGTCTCGGCATGCAGGTGAAAGTGCTGGCCTCCGCCCCGGACGCCACCGACGTCGCCATGTCGCTGTTCTCGGGCATCTTTAATATCGGCATTGGCGCCGGCGCGCTGGTGGGCAGCCAGGTGAGTCTGCATCTCTCTATGGCCTCCATCGGCTATATCGGCGCTATCCCGGCGCTGGCAGGCCTGATCTGGGCCCTGCTGATCTTCCGCCGCTGGCCGGTATCGCTGGAAGAACACCAGCCGCACCACTCTTAATTCAGCCGCAAAAAAAGCCCGCCGGTATCGCTCCGGCGGGCTGTTGTCTCTCTGCGCATCACCGCAGTCAGGGATGCCAGGTCGAAATGATCTCCAGCACGCCATTAATAATAAATTGCACGCCCATGCAGACCAGCAGGAAGCCCATCAGTCGTGAGATGGCCTCAATGCCGCCTTTGCCTACCAGACGCATAATCGCCCCCGAACTGCGCAGGCAACCCCAGAGAATGATCGCCAACAGGGCAAAGATAATCGGCGGCGCCGCCAGCACCACCCACTCCGGGAAGTCCACCCCGTGTTTAACGGTCGAGGCGGAACTAATGATCATCGCGATGGTGCCCGGACCGGCGGTGCTTGGCATCGCCAGCGGCACAAAGGCGATATTGGCGGTCGGCTCATCCTGTAGTTCTTCCGATTTGATCTTCGCTTCCATCGAATCGTGGGCTTTTTGCTGGGGGAACAGCATACGGAAACCGATAAAGGCCACAATCAACCCCCCGGCGATTCGCAGCCCAGGTATTGATATGCCGAATGTATTCATCACCACCTGGCCGGCATACCATGACACCATCAGGATGGCGAAGACATACACCGAGGCCATCAACGCCTGCTTGTTACGCTCGGCGTTGTTCATATTGCCCGCCAGGCCGAGGAACAGCGCCACGGTAGTCAGCGGATTCGCCAGCGGTAAAAGCACCGCCAGGCCGAGCCCTATCGCTTTAAACAAATCGAACATAGTTAAATAAAGTCCCGTAAATATTCATTTTTTAAAGATGGTTTCAATCCGTGAGTATACCGGCTTCAACAATTCCAACGCCAGCCAGCTGATAAATCACTTTCGCCAAAAATTAACAAGCGTTAAAAAATTCACAAACAGTGACACGCGTCGAATTTTTTTGTTTTAGCAAATCGTGGCATCGGCTAATTCATAATGTTGACTTATGATTGCCTGGGCAATAGTATCACTCGCAACTAAATCATTGCCTGGGCAACCATCATGAAAAGTACCAGCGACCTGTTCAACGAGATGATCCCGCTGGGCCGCTTGATCCAGATGGTTAACCAGAAAAAAGATCGCCTGCTCAACGACTACCTCTCACCCATGGATATTACCGCGACCCAGTTTCGGGTGCTCTGTTCCATTCGTTGCGAGGTATGTATTACCCCCGTTGAGCTGAAAACCGTGCTTTCCGTCGACCCGGGCGCGATGACGCGTATGCTCGACCGCCTGGCGTGTAAAGGCTGGATTGAACGGTTACCCAACCCCGCTGACAAGCGCGGTGTGCTGGTGCAGTTGACGCCAGACGGCGCAGCCCTTTGCGAGCAGTGTCATCAGGTTGTGGGTCAGAAGTTACACCAGGAGTTAACAAAAAATCTGTCGGCGGACGAAGTCGCCATGCTTGAGCAACTCCTCAAGAAGGTCCTGCCGTAAAAATAAGAAGAGGTAAGATGATGTCCAGACGTAATAATGACGCCATCACTATCCATAGTATTTTGTCGTGGATCGAGGATAACCTGGAATCGCCCCTGTCGCTGGAAAAAGTGTCTGAGCGCTCAGGTTACTCCAAGTGGCACCTGCAACGTATGTTTAAGAAAGAGACTGGCCATTCCCTCGGCCAGTACATCCGCAGCCGTAAGCTGACGGAGATTGCGCAAAAGCTCAAGCAGAGCAATGAGCCAATCCTGTACCTGGCGGAACGCTACGGTTTCGAATCGCAGCAGACCCTGACGCGAACGTTTAAAAACTATTTTGATGTTCCGCCCCACAAATATCGCATAACGAATGTACCTGGCGAATCCCGCTATCTGCATCCGCTAAATAACTGATGTTAATCGCCTGTAATATCAAAGACGTATTGAGGAAATCATGAAACTATTCGCTGCCGCAGCTATCGTCCTTCTGTCGCTGGCATCCAGCTTCAGCTTTGCGGAGCAAACCACCACGCCGGTGCGGCAAAACCAGCGTGACACAATGATTCTCCCTTCGGACCATAACGACTCGCCGTTTGATTTCAATCATATGGCGGCCGGCAATGATAAATCTGACGAACTAGGCGTGCCGTACTACCAGCAGCACGACCTGTGATGCCATTACACGCATACTTGTGTATAGCCCCGTCTCCGGGGCTTTTTTTTACCCGCGCGCCATGCCCGGCCGCACCAGACGCAGACCGAAAACGTTGATATAGAGCCCGGCCATGATCAGCGCCGCCCCGGCGAGCTGCAGTCCGCTCAGCGTCTCCCCCAGCAGCAGCGCGGCGCTGGCCATCCCCACTACCGGCACCAGCAGCGACAGCGGCGCCACCCGCCAGGTTTCATAGCGCCCCAGCAGCGAGCCCCAGATACCATAGCCGACGATGGTGGCGATAAACGCCAGGTAAAGCAGCGAGAGAACCGTCAGCATATCGATCTGGCGTAGACTCGCCAGCATGAGCTGCGGGCCATCGATCAGCCACGAGGCAAACATAAACGGCAGCACCGGGATCAACGCGCTCCACACCACCAGCGACATGATCGGCGGGCGGGTCGCCTGGGACATGATTTTTTTGTTGAAAATATTGCCGCAGGCCCAGCTGAGCGCCGCCGCCAGGGTCAGCATAAAGCCCACCAGTGGGACATGCTCCCCGCCGAGGCTCCCCTCCACCAGCACCAGCACGCCGAAGATCGCCAGCGCGATCCCCGCCAGCTGCTTGCCCTGTAAGCGTTCGCCAAAGACGAAGGCGCCAAGAATGATGGTAAAAAAGGCTTGCGCCTGCAGCACCAGCGACGCCAGCCCCGCCGGCATGCCCAGGCCGATAGCGCAGAACAAAAAGGCAAACTGGCCAAAGCTAATGGTCAGGCCATAGCCCAGCAGCAGGCGCAGCGGAATGGCCGGCCGGGCGACAAACAGCAGCGCCGGGAAGGCGACCAGCATAAAGCGCAGGCCCGCCAGCATCAGCGGCGGCATATTGTGCAATCCCAGCTTAATCACCACGAAGTTAAGCCCCCACACCACCACTACCAGCAGCGCCAGCAGTCCATCTTTCCTCGTCATACCCTGCCTCTGTCGTTATTAGAATTTTTGTGAACAAAATCAAAGTAGCGAAAAAGCGGTCGCCAGGATAGATCATTATTTTTGGCAGGTTCGGAAGTGCCTATCGCCACCGGGGCGACCTGTACAAGGCGTGATGGCCGTGTTATTTGTGATCGAAGACATAAAATTATAACAACATGACAGGCAAGGAAATCATGATCACCACACTCCGGCGCTCCACCATCGCGCTGCTGGCATCGTCGCTACTGTTGACTATCGGCCGCGGGGCCACACTGCCGTTTATGACCATCTACCTCACCCGACGCTATCAGCTGGAGGTGGATGTGATTGGCTACGCCCTGTCGCTGGCCCTCGTGGTCGGCGTGCTGTTTAGCATGGGCTTTGGCATCCTCGCGGACAAGTTCGACAAAAAGCGCTATATGGTGTGGTCAGTGCTGGTGTTTATCCTTGGTTTCAGCGCGATACCGCTGGTCAATAACGCTATCCTGGTGGTGATCTTCTTTGCGCTGATCAACTGCGCCTACTCGGTCTTTTCCACCGTGCTGAAAGCCTGGTTCGCCGACCGGCTGACGGCGGAGAAAAAAGCGCGCATCTTCTCGCTGAACTACACCATCCTCAACATCGGCTGGACCGTCGGACCGCCCATCGGCACGCTGCTGGTGATGCACAGCATTAATCTGCCATTCTGGCTGGCGGCAGCCTGCGCCGCCTTCCCGTTAGTGTTTATTCAGCTGTTTCTGCAGCGAGATGGCGCCGCCGCCGCCCAGCCAGGGGCTGCCGTCTGGACGCCTTCGGTGCTGCTGCGCGACCGCGCGCTCCTGTGGTTTACCTGTTCAGGGCTGCTGGCCTCCTTCGTCGGCGGCGCTTTCGCCTCCTGTATCTCGCAGTACGTACTGGTGGTCGCCAGCAGCGACTTCGCCGAAAAAGTGGTGGCCGTGGTGCTGCCGGTTAACGCCGCGGTGGTCGTCGCTCTGCAGTATGCGGTTGGCCGGCGACTGAGCGCCAGAAATATCCGCCCGCTGATGACCTTCGGCACCGTCTGCTTTGTGATCGGCCTCGTGGGCTTTATGTTCTCCGGCGCCAGCCTGTGGGCATGGGGGATCTCGGCGGCAGTCTTCACCCTTGGCGAGGTGATTTATGCCCCCGGCGAGTATATGCTGATTGACCATATCGCCCCGCCGGGGATGAAGGCCAGCTACTTCTCCGCTCAATCGCTGGGATGGCTGGGCGCGGCATTCAACCCGATGCTGACGGGGTTGATCCTCACCCATCTGCCGCACTGGTCGCTTTTTGTCATTCTTATCGGGGCCATTGTCGCCGCCTGGCTGATGATTTTCCGCGGGATCAATGCCCGCCCCTGGCAACCGGATTCTCCGCTGGCCAACGCCTGACGCCAGCTGGCATGCGGCTGTCAGGTTGCTGTCGGGCCGTTGTCGGGTCGCTGTCGTGGTGGCTGGCGGCCCGCTTTTCCATACTCCATCACAGGTTTACATCCGCAGAACGTTATGGAGCATACAAATATGAACAGCAACAATCAGGTCAAACAATTACGGCTGCAGCGCGCCTGGTCCCAGGAACAGCTGGCCGAACTGGCGGGTCTCAGCGTCCGCACGATCCAGCGCATTGAGAATGGCGAACGCCCGGGGCTGGAGACTCTCAGCGCCCTCGCCGCGGTCTTTGAAGTGACGGTGGCCGAGATCGGCGGCGAAGCCTCGCGGGAGGGCGCGCCGGGCCCGGAAGCCTCGCTGGATCTGCGTATAGAGGAAGCGAAAGCGCGGGTGCAGCAGGAGAGCCGCTTTTTTCGTTCGCTGTCGGTGGCGCTGGTGGTCTGCGTGCTGCTGGCGCTGCTCAACCGGTACACTAACCCGCAGTACACCTGGTCCGGCTGGGTCGCCCTGATCTGGGGCGCTCTGCTGGCGGTGAGAGGATTACGCCTGTTCGTGTTCGGCGAATGGATCAAAAACTGGCGCCAGGCGCGCCTGCAGCGGCTGCTGCGTAAATAGCAAGGAAACCGGCGGCGCGAACGCCGCCGGTCCGTTCAGATAGTCACCAGGGCGCGTACGCCGTCGGTTTCCATATCTCCGCCCTTGCCCTGCTGGACGATGGCGCCGCGCGACATCACCAGGTAGTGGTCCGCCAGCCCGGCGGCAAAGTCATAGAATTGTTCCACCAGCAGGATGGCCATATCCCCGCGGCTCGCCAGCTGACGGATCACCTCGCCAATCTCTTTGATGACCGAGGGCTGGATCCCCTCGGTGGGCTCATCGAGGATCAGCAGCTGCGGACGGCTGGCCAGCGCCCGGCCGATCGCCAGCTGCTGCTGCTGGCCGCCGGATAAGTCACCGCCCCGCCGCTGCTTCATGGTCTTGAGCACCGGGAAAAGCTGGTAAATCTCCTCCGGCACCTGCTGCGCCTCGCGGGCGGGAAAGCGCGATAGCCCCATCAGCAGGTTTTCCTCCACCGTCAGGCGCGGAAAAATCTCGCGTCCCTGAGGGACGTAGGCCACCCCGGCCTGCACCCGCTGATGCGGTTTACGGTGGGTAATGTTCTGATCCTGCCAGCGTACCTCACCGCTGCGCGCCGGGATCATCCCCATCAGACATTTCAGCAGGGTGGTCTTGCCGACGCCGTTGCGCCCCAGCAGGCAGGTGACTTCGCCCTGGCGGGCGGAAAAATCCACCCCACGCAAAATATGGCTGCCGCCGTAGTATTGATGTAGCTGACTCACCTGTAACATTGGCGCTCCTTAACGTCCCAGATAAACTTCAATGACCTGCTCATTGGCCTGCACCTCCCGCAGCGATCCCTCCGCCAGCACCTGGCCCTGATGCAGGACCGTCACCCGGTCGGCGATAGTCTCGACAAATCCCATGTCGTGCTCCACCACCATCAGGGAGTGCTGTCCGGCCAGCGTACGAAACAGCTCCGCTGTATATTCGGTTTCCGCATCGGTCATGCCGGCCGCTGGCTCATCAAGCAGCAGCAGATGCGGCTCCTGCACCAGCAGCATGCCGATCTCAAGGAACTGTTTCTGGCCATGGGAAAGCAGCCCCGCCTGGCGGTAGCGTTCGCCGTCAAGACGCAGCAGGCGCAGCACCTCATTCAGTCGATCGTCCTGTTCACTGCTCAGCCGGGCGCGCAGGCTGGCCCACACCGATTTATCTCCCTTCATCGCCAGGGCGAGATTTTCCGCCACCGTCAGCGCTTCGAAGACCGTCGGCTTCTGAAACTTGCGCCCGATGCCCTGGCGGGCGATGGCCACCGGTTCGAGGGTGGTCAGATCCACCGACTGGTCATAGATCGCTTTGCCGCTCTGCGGCCGGGTTTTGCCGGTGATCACATCCATCAGGGTGGTCTTGCCCGCGCCGTTGGGGCCGATCACACAGCGCAGCTCGCCGACGCCAATCGCCAGCGACAGGTCCGTCAGCGCCCGGAAACCATCAAAGCTGACGTTAATGTTCTCCAGCTGCAGTACCGGGTCGGTTTGCGCACGAAAGCGATCGCCGGGCAGCTGGCGGGTAAACAGTCCTTCATCCGGTTGCATTAGCGGTCTCCTCGACGCAGCAGGCCCATCACCCCGCGGGGTAAAAACAGGGTTACGATGATAAAGATGAGGCCGAGAAACAGCTGCCAGTACTCCGGCATCGCCACGGTGAAAATGCTCTTCGCGCCGTTGACCAGCCCGGCGCCAAGCACCGGGCCGATCAGGGTGCCGCGCCCGCCGAGCGCCACCCAGATGGCGGCCTCGATGGAGTTGGTCGGCGACATTTCGCTGGGGTTGATGATCCCCACCTGCGGGACATATAACGCCCCCGCCAGGCCGCAGAGTACCGCCGACAACGTCCACACCAGCAGCTTGAAGCCGCGCGGGTCGTACCCGCAGAACATCAGGCGGTTCTCGGCATCCCGCACCGCGGTGAGGATCCGGCCAAACTTACTCTGCGCCAGTGCCGAGCCCAGCCACAGGGTCAGCAACAGCAGCAAAACCGTGGCCATAAACAGGGTGGCGCGGGTGCCGGTGGCGGTGACCGGAAAACCCAGCAGCGTGGTAAAACCGGTGAAACCGTTGTTGCCGCCAAACCCGGTCTCGTTGCGAAAGAACAGCAGCATACCGGCATAAGTCAGGGCCTGGGTCATGATCGAGAAATAGACCCCTTTGATCTTCGAGCGAAAGGCAAACCAGCCGAAAACCAGGGCCAGCAGACCGGGAACCAGCACCACCAGCGCCATCGCCCAGGCGAAATGCTGCGTGCCCCACCAGAACCAGGGCAGTTCGCTCCAGGAGAGAAAAGACATAAACGCCGGCAGACCGTCGCCCGCCGCCTGGCGCATCAGGTACATGCCCATAGCGTACCCGCCGAGGGCAAAGAAAATCCCGTGCCCCAGCGACAGCATACCCGCGTAGCCCCAGACCAGATCCAGCGCCACCGCCACAATGGCGTAGCAGAGGATTTTACCGCTCAGGGTCAGCAGCCAGCTCGGTACCGCGAGCGGATGGGAGGCCGGCAGCAGCGCCAGAAATGGCATGCTCAGTAGCCCCAGCACCAGCAGGATCCCCAGCCAGCGCAGAGGCCGCGGCGCGCGCTGCGCCAGCGTTAAGGTAACAGGTTGGCTCATCAGTCAATCACCCTCCCTTTCAGCGCGAACAGACCCTGCGGGCGTTTCTGAATAAACAGAATAATCATCACCAGGATCAGGATCTTGCCCAGCACAGCGCCCATTTGCGGTTCGAGAATTTTGTTGAAAATGCCCAGCCCAATGGCCGCCGCCACGCTGCCGGCCAGCTGGCCGACGCCGCCCAGGACCACCACCAGGAATGAGTCGATGATATAGCCCTGACCCAGCTCGGGCCCGACGTTGCCGAGCTGCGACAGCGCCACGCCGCCCAGCCCGGCAATACCGGAGCCGAGGCCAAAGGCCAGCATATCCACCCGCCCGGTAGGTACGCCGCAGCAGGCGGCCATCGCCCGGTTCTGCGTCACGGCGCGGACGTTCATCCCCAGACGGGTGCGGTTCAGGATGAGCCAGGTAAAGCACAGCACCAGCAGGACGAACGCCAGCACCGCCAGCCGGTTCCACGGCAGGATCAGGTTCGGCAGGACCTGCACGCCGCCGGAGAGCCAGGCGGGGTTCGCCACCTCGACGTTCTGCGCGCCAAACAGCATGCGCACCAGCTGGATAAGCATCAGGCTGATCCCCCAGGTGGCGAGCAGCGTCTCCAGCGGCCGACCATACAGATGACGAATAATGGTGCGCTCCAGCGCCATGCCGATCCCGGCGGTCACCAGAAACGCCACCGGCAGCGCGACCAGCGGATAAAAGGCCAGCCACTGCGGCGCGAGCTGCGCCAGCGCCTGCTGAACCAGCCAGCAGCTGTAGGCGCCAATCATCAGCATCTCGCCATGGGCCATGTTAATCACCCCCAGCAGGCCGTAGGTGATCGCCAGCCCCAGCGCGGCCAGCAGCAGCACCGATCCCAGCGACAGTCCCATAAAGGCCTGGCCCAGCAGATCGCCGATCAGCAGACGATGTTTGATCTTTTGCAGGCTGTCGCTGGCCGCCTCGCGCACCGCCGCATCCGGCTCATGCTGGGCATCGGTAAAGGGGATCAGCAGCGCCTGGGTTTCCGGGTCCACAGAATGGCCGAGCAGCGTCACGGCGGCCAACCGCGCGCTGGCCTCAGGCTGAGTGAGCTGCAGCCGGGCCAGCGCCACCTCCAGCAGGCCCCGCACATTATCATCGCTTTCCGCCTTCAGCCGCTGCTGCAGCAGCGCGGCCATGGCCGGGGTCGCTTCCCGCTGTAGCGTTCGTGCGGCGGACGCTCGCTCTGTGACGTTGTCACTTAAAATAAGGTGGCTGGCCAGCGCGCCGGCAGCCAGATTGCGCAGGCGGTTGGTCAGACGCACCGGTCGGGTTTCGCCCTGGGGCGCGGCGACGGCACCCAATGGCTGTAATCCGCCCTGTCGGGTGCGGAAAGCATGTTTTCCGTCGTCCATCACCAGGCTCTCGGTGGTCAACGCCCGCAGCAGCGGCAGACGATCCGCCTGCGGCGCTGCCGCCCACTGGGTCAACAGCTGCGCCTGCTGGCTGCGGCTGGCGGCAACGAAGTCGTCCGCCTCCGCGGCCTGTGCCCGCCATGGCAGCAGGATCAGCAGTAGCGTCAACACACTCATGAGACGCAATGCGTTCATGTCGTTCTCCTCTGGTCAGCGGCCGACGGACGCGACGTTCCCGCTCCGTCGGCCCTGGCGCTTACTGGCTGACGGTTTTCACCGGATGGTCAGGTTTCTTATCATTACCGGGGATCCACGGGCTCCACGGCTGCGCGCGGACGGGCTCATCGGTCTGCCAGACCACGTTGAACTGGCCGTTGCCTTCAATTTCACCAATCATCACCGGCTTATGCAGATGGTGGTTGGTGGCATCCATCGTCAGGGTGAAACCGGACGGCGCTTTGAAGGTTTGTCCGGCCATAGCGTCGCGCACTTTGTCCACGTCGGTGGTGCCGGCTTTGGTCACCGCCTGCGCCCACATATGCAGACCCACCCAGGTCGCCTCCATCGGATCGTTGGTCACCACCGTATCGGCATTCGGCAACTTGTGCGCTTTGGCGTAAGCGCGATAATCGGCGACAAAGGCTTTGTTGGTCGGGTTATCGACCGACTCAAAGTAGTTCCATGCCGCGAGGTTGCCGACCAGCGGTTTGGTGTCGATGCCGCGCAGCTCCTCTTCCCCCACCGAGAAGGCCACCACCGGCACGTCGGTCGCTTTCAGTCCCTGGTTAGCCAGCTCTTTGTAGAACGGCACGTTGGAATCGCCGTTGATGGTAGAGACCACCGCCGTTTTGCCGCCGGCGGAGAATTTTTTGATATTGGCGACGATGGTCTGGTAATCGCTATAGCCGAACGGGGTGTAGACTTCTTCGATATCTTTGTCCTGGATCCCTTTGGCATGCAGGAAGGCGCGAAGGATCTTGTTGGTGGTGCGCGGATAAACGTAGTCGGTTCCCAGCAGGAAAAAGCGTTTGGCGCCGCCGCCGTCCTCGCTCAGCAGGTATTCCACCGCCGGGATGGCCTGCTGGTTAGGCGCCGCGCCGGTATAGAAGACGTTGGGGGACATCTCTTCCCCTTCGTACTGTACCGGGTAGAACAGCAGGCCGTTCAGCTCCTCAAACACCGGTAGCACCGATTTACGCGAGACCGAGGTCCAGCAGCCAAACACCACCGCCACCTTGTCCTGGGCCAGCAGCTGGCGCGCCTTCTCGGCGAACAGCGGCCAGTTGGAGGCCGGGTCGACCACCACCGGCTCCAGCTTCTTGCCCAACACCCCGCCTTTGGCGTTGATGTCGTCGATGGCCATCAGGGCGACGTCCTTCAGCGGCGTTTCGGAAATCGCCATCGTCCCGGAGAGCGAATGCATAATCCCGACTTTAATAGTGTCGGCGGCATAGGCCTGGAATGAGAGACCCATAGCCATAACAGAGGCGGAGAGTGCAAAAGCATTTAATAACGTTCTACGTTGCATGATTCACTCCTGAGTAGCGCAAAAATAAAGAATTAACAGCTAACCAGAGGTGATAAGGCAAAAACGGTGCCAGGTTGTGAGAACAGTGGGATGCGGCGCAGGCGGAGGGCGGAGGCGAAGGAGATGGCAGCGTTGCCTCATCACGGTGCAACGCTGCGCTAAGAAAGCAATTACCAGACGTCGGCGGCGATGGCGGTCACCAGACGGACTTTTTGCCACTGCTGGTCTTCGCTGAGGGCGTTACCCTCTTCCGTGGAGGCGAAACCGCACTGCGGACTCAGGCAGATCTGCTCGAGCGGAACATATTGCGCCGCCTCAGCGAGGCGCGCTTTTACCCCCTGCGGGTTCTCCAGCTCGCCGTTTTTGGTGGTGATAAGCCCGAGGACCACCTGCTGATGGCCGGGACGAATAAAGCGCAGCGGCGCGAAATCCCCGGAGCGGTTGTTGTCATACTCGAGGAAGAAGGCATCGACATTGACGCCACCAAACAGCACCTCAGCCACCGGCTCGTAACCGCCCTCCGAGATCCAGGTTGAGCGGAAATTGCCCCGGCAGACGTGCAGGCCCACCGTCAGATCGGCCGGCTTGCCCTCCAGCGCCTGGTTCAGCACCCGGGCATAAATGCGCGCCAGCGCATCCGGATCGTCGCCGCGCTCGCGCACCTGCTGACGCTGGGCATCGGAGCACAGATAGGCCCAGACGGTATCGTCCAGCTGCAGATAGCGGCAGCCGGCGTCATAAAACGCACGGATCGCGTCGCGCCAGGTGGTGGCCAGGTCGTCGAAGTAGTCGCTGAGATCCGGGTAAACGGTGGCATCAATATCTTTCCGACCGCCGCGGAAGTGGAGCACGCTCGGGCTGGGAATGGTCATCTTAGGCTGCGCGTCGCCGCTGATGCTTTTCAGATAGCGGAAATCCTCCAGCATTGGGTGGTCGCCAAACGCCAGCTTGCCGGTAACGCGCACGCCGTGCGCTTTGGTCTGCACGCCGTTGAACTGGATCCCCTGCTCGGCATCGTAACGCTCAACGCCTTGCAGGCCGTCGAAGAAATCAAAATGCCACCATGCGCGACGAAACTCGCCGTCGGTGACCACGTGCAGGCCGCAGTCGCACTGCTGCTGGACCAGATGACGGATCGCGTTATTCTCAATCTCGCGTAGCTGAGCGGCGTCGATAATCCCCTCAGCCAGCTGCTGACGCGCCTGTTTGATGCTGTCCGGGCGCAAAAAACTGCCGACGATGTCTGCGCGGAACGGGGCCTGTTGACGTTGCATGCTGTCTCCTTAGCGGTGGGCGCGTTAGTTGCCCACCGTGATAGTTCATTATTTGAATTTTTAGACTTCTGGATGGCTATATGTCCAGATACTGGCATGCAGGCCGGCGGGCCGCAAACGAGAATATTTCATGGGACATGAAAAATATTCATTTACCGGCGACAAACGCATAGCCCTCATCTTCCCAGCCGGTGATCCCGCCGAGCATCATTTTCACCGGCCGCCCCAGTTCGGCCAGCTTTAGCGCGGCAACGTCGGCACCGTTGCAGTGCGGCCCGGCGCAATAGACCACAAACAGGGTCTCCGCCGGCCAGGCCGCCATTCTCTCGGCGCTGATCTGGCTGTGCGGGAGATGCAGCGCGCCGGGCAGGTGGCGCCTGGCGAAGGCCTCCTCGCTGCCGACCACGTGCAGCAGGACAAAGTCGACCTCGCCGGCACGCTGGGCGCTGTGCACATCGGCGCAGTCGGTCTCGAGATGCAGCTTATGGCGGAACCAGCGGATAGCCTCGGCGGAGGTGGCGGGGGTAAATTGGGTTACTACACTCATGGCGTCTTCTCCTTGTCTGTGATAACACTACTTTACTGACGCCCATCACCCTTATCTGCCGGCAACCATGACAGAAAACGCTAACATCCTGACAACCCCTTCGGTGACACTGTCACCTCACCGCGTGGTGGCCCTCGCCTACGATGGCCTGTGCACGTTTGAGTTTGGCGTGGCCGTGGAGATCTTCGGCCTGCCGCGCCCGGAAATGGGCGAGCGCTGGTACCAGTTCGCCGTCGCCGCCGTCGATGAAGGGCCTCTGAGAGCCACCGGCGGAGTCCGGTTGATGACCGACGGCGGCCCTGAGCTTCTCGCCCAGGCGCAGACCATCGTGGTCCCCGGCTGGCGCGGCATCGATGCCCCGGTCCCCGAGGCGCTGTGCGCCGCCCTGGCCGCCGCTCACGCCCGCGGGTGCCGGATTATTTCCATCTGTTCCGGGGTGTTCGTTCTCGCCGCCGCCGGGTTGCTCAATGGCCGCCAGGCGACAACCCACTGGCGCTACACCGCCGCGCTGCAGTCCCGTTTTCCGCAGATCCAGGTGGTGGAGGATGTCCTGTACGTGGGCGATGATTTGCTGATGACCTCCGCCGGCAGCGCGGCGGGGATCGACCTCTGTCTGCATCTGGTGCGCGAGGATTTCGGCAGCGAGGCAGCGAATGTGGTCGCCCGCCGCCTGGTGGTCTCTCCCCATCGCGACGGCGGTCAGGCGCAGCAGGTCCTGCGTCCGGTGGCCCGCAGCCGGGAGAGTCTGCGCCTTGGCCAGCTGTTTGATTATCTGCACCAGCATCTCGCCGCCAGCCACACCGTCGCCTCCCTCGCACAGCGCGCCGGCATGGGGACGCGCACCTTTTTGCGCCGCTTTGAAGAGGCCACTGGTAAAACCCCCGCCCGCTGGCTGCTGGAGGAGCGTCTGCTGCGCGCCCGTCAGCACCTGACGGAGAGCACGATGGGCATCGACCAGATCGCTGAGCGCTGCGGCTTTGCCAGCGCTGGCACCCTGCGCCACCATTTTCGCCAGCGCTTCGCGCTAAGCCCACTGCAGTACCGTAAACAGTTTGCAACTTCTCCGATTGCAAAATCGTCCCAGCCGCGGACAATAGACGGCCACAGTAAACCGGTCGCCAGGATGGTGGATGATGAAGAAAGAGTGTCGGGTAGTGATCTATAAAGAGGGCCTGCTGGGCAGCCTGTTTTTTGGCGAAGCCAAAGCCGACCCTGACAAAATGAGCCAGTTTCTCAGTAGCTATACCCGCGAAGGCTGGGAGGTAAAAACCATGTCGGTGGAGCGACGCCGTACCGCCCTGTTCTGGTCGCGGGAAGCGTATCTGTTTGTGCTTGAACGGCCCCTCTGACGGTGCCTGCGCCTGGTTTAACCGCTTAAGCCAGGCGTTGCCCGGTATCCGCGCTCAGGGCTGGCGGATATAGCCCTGCTCCTGCATGTTGCGCATGCCCTCCTCGCTGGCGCAGACCATCCCGGTGGTCAGCATGGCAAAACCAAAGCGCTGATAGAATGGGATTTTATCGGCCACCGCATAGATAAAGATTTTGCCGAAGGGCAGCAGCTGCTCCCGGATGGCCAGCATTAGCTGTTGTCCGTAACCCTGCCCCTGGCGGTCGGGGACGATCGCCACATCCGACAAATAGCTGCTCCAGGTGCAGTCGCTGATGGCCCGCGCCACGGCAATCAGCTGACCGTGCTCATAGCCAAACCAGCAGAAGGTGCTATGGAGAAACGCCTGCTCCAGCTGCTGAACATCACGTTCATTCAGCCCGGCCTCGGCGACGATGGTCCTCACCCGCCGCCAGTCTACCCGCCCAATCGCCTCTTTCCCCTCAATCACCATCATGACCTTGACTCCCGTTGTGTTCGGCATCTATCCCGAAAGACAGATGTAGCATGCCGCCGCAGGGGATGCCAGGCGAAAAAACGAACGGAACAAAGCGGGAAACGGAGGAAGGCAAAAAAAACCGCCATGTGACTGGCGGTAAATCAATGCTTGCATGGATAGATTGTATTTTGCATTTTTCGCAGGCAGAGGATCCTGACCTCTCTACGTTTGATCCCGAGGTTAGCATGGTCAACCTCAATAAATCCTCAACGGCCTGCGGCTAGAGCTTCTCCACCAGCGCTTTCAGCTGCGCCAGGGTCTGCTGCCGGTCCTCCGCGGCGGCGAGCGGCCACGCCGACTGGCGCACGATGAGCCGGGTCGGCAGCAGCTCGCGGATCCGCAGCTGCGGGGCCGCCATCAGAGCAATCAGCCGCTCCACGGCCCGCTTGCCCAGCAGATCGAAGTCCTGCGCCACCGTGGTGAGCGGCGGCTGAAAGTAGAGACTGTCGGCGGTGTCGTCATAGCCGGTCACCGATACCGCCTGGCTGCCGCTGCGATTGAGCTGGGCCAGCGCGCTGAGTACCCCGAGCGCCATCTGATCGTTCGCCACCACAATGGCGCTGATCCGCGGCTGCAGGTGCAGCAGTTCAAAGGTTTTCTGCCAGCCGCTGGCGGCGCTCCAGTCTCCGAACACCGTGGTTGAACGGGCGATATTCAGACTGTGCAGCGCCTCGCGCCAGCTGGCGAGACGCAGACGAGCGGAAACCGAACTTTCCGGCCCTGCCAGCAAGCCAAATTCGCGATGCCCCAGCTCCCACAGATGGCGCACGCACGCCCCACAGCCGTCGCGATGATCGAAGCGCACGCAGCAGACATCGGCCTCCGGGGAGACGTCCAGAAACAGGCAGGCCATATCCGGGTTCTCTTTAACCAGTCGCTCGGCGGTAGCGCTTTCCAGCGGCAGACTAACGATCACTCCGCGAATATGCTGGGCGCGCAGTTCGTCCAGCCGGGCCTGCAGCGCGGCGAAGTCGGCCTGCGCCGGCATCGCTATCGCCACCTCCAGCTGGTGCAGGCTGGCATGGCTCTTTACCGCGGCGGCGATCTGCGAGGGAGCATGCAAGGTCAGCGAGGCAGTGATAAGCCCAATGGAGGGCGCTGCTTTGCCGGCGAGCAGCTGCGCCGAGCGGTTAGGTACGTAGTGCAGCGCCTGCATCGCGCGGATTACCTGCTCGCGGGTGCGGGCTGACACCACTTCAGGACGGTTCAGGACCCGGGAGACGGTCTGTTGGGAAACCCCGGCCGCGCGAGCGACATCCTCCAGGGTAGCGGTACGACGCGGCATTTTTTCTCCTCAGCAATAACAATGTCGTGCGCTAACATTTTATGTTTAACGCGCGACAAAAAACAGCGCTTTACCCTCGCTTTCGTGATCGTCTGTTAATTTCATTTCCGCCGTCGTTGCTGGACAAAACAAATTATCCGATAACGTTCTTTATCCTGTTTAGCGATCGACATTTTCTGACTTACCGGGGATTACTATGCCAATAAGCGATACCAGTCGCCGCCACGCGCCTGACTTCCACGCCGTCCTCGCCCGCGAAGACTGGCAGAACCAGACCATTACCCATCTCAACCGCCTGCCAGCGCATCCCGCGTTCGCCAGCTGGCGCGATGAGCTTGCCGCCCGCGATAATCGCCCTTCGCCTCGACGTCGTCAGCTGGACGGCGAATGGCAATTTGCTTACGCCCGCAGCCCGTTTGCCGTCGATGCACAGTGGCTGACGCAAGACCTGCCAGGCAGCCGCGGGACGCCCGTGCCCTCCAACTGGCAGATGGCGGGCTATGACGCGCCGATCTACACCAACGTCCGCTACCCCATCGACACCATCCCGCCGCGGGTGCCGGAGGATAACCCAACCGGCTGTTACTCCCTGCACGTTGCGATCGATGACGCCTGGCGCACGGACGGACAGACGCAGATTATTTTCGACGGCGTCAACTCAGCGTTTCATCTGTGGTGCAACGGCGCCTGGGTCGGTTACTCCCAGGACAGCCGCCTGCCGGCGGCGTTCGATCTCAGCCCCTTCCTGCGCCCGGGCGACAACCGCCTGTGCGTGATGGTCATGCGCTGGAGCGCCGGCAGCTGGCTGGAAGACCAGGATATGTGGCGAATGAGCGGTATTTTTCGCTCGGTGTGGCTGCTGAATAAGCCGCACCAGCGGCTATGCGACGTGCAGCTGACGCCGACCCTTGACGCCCTCTGCCGCGACGGTGCTCTGCAGGTTCAGGCGACCGTCGAAGCGACAGAGGCGGCGCTTGCCGGGCTCTGCGTCGGGGTTAGCCTGTGGCGCGGCGAGCAGCCTGTCGCCGCCCATCGTCAGCCGTTAGGCACCCCGGCGGTGGATGAGCGCGGCCACTATGCCGAACGGGTCGATTTCTCCCTGGCGGTAGCGGCGCCGGCGCACTGGAGCGCGGAAACCCCGAACTGTTATCGCGCCGTGGTCACCCTGTGGCGTGGCGACGAACTGCTGGAGGCCGAGGCGTGGGATATCGGTTTTCGCCGCATCGAGATCGCCGACGGTCTGCTGCGCCTTAACGGCAAACCGCTGCTGATCCGCGGCGTTAACCGCCATGAACACCACCATTTGCGCGGTCAGGTGGTCAGCGAGGCGGATATGGTGCAGGACATTCTGTTGATGAAGCAGAACAACTTTAACGCCGTCCGCTGCTCACACTACCCCAACGCGCCGCGCTGGTATGAGCTGTGCAACCGCTACGGTCTGTACGTGGTCGATGAAGCCAATATTGAAACCCACGGCATGGTGCCGATGAACCGGCTGTCCGACGATCCGGCGTGGCTGCCAGCCTTCAGCGCCCGCGTCACCCGGATGGTACAGAGCAACCGCAACCATCCATGCATTATCATCTGGTCGCTGGGTAACGAATCTGGCGGCGGCGGCAACCATGAAGCGCTGTACCACTGGCTGAAGCGCAACGACCCGAGCCGTCCGGTGCAGTACGAGGGCGGCGGCGCGGATACCACCGCTACCGATATTATCTGTCCGATGTACGCCCGCGTCGAACGCGACCAGCCGATCCCGGCGGTACCGAAGTGGGGGATCAAAAAATGGATCAGCCTGCCCGGCGAGCAGCGGCCGCTGATCCTCTGCGAGTACGCCCATGCGATGGGCAACAGTCTCGGCAACTTCGCCGATTACTGGCAGGCCTTCCGCGAGTATCCGCGGCTGCAGGGCGGGTTTATCTGGGACTGGGCCGACCAGGCGATCTGCAAAACCTTTGACGACGGCAGCGTCGGCTGGGCCTACGGCGGCGACTTTGGCGATAAGCCGAACGATCGCCAGTTCTGTATGAACGGCCTGGTGTTCCCCGATCGCACGCCGCATCCGTCGCTGATCGAGGCGAAGCACGCCCAGCAGTATTTCCAGTTCGCCCTGCTGTCGACCTCGTCGCTGCGCGTGCGCATCGCCAGCGAATACCTGTTCCGCCAGAGCGATAACGAAGCGCTGCGCTGGCAGGTGCAGGCGGCCGGTGAAACCCTGTATCACGGCAACCTGACGCTGGCGCTTCCCCCGGAGGGCAGTGACGAGATAACGCTGCTTGATGACCTGATTATACCGCCAGGCGCCCGCGCGGTGTGGCTGACGCTGGAGGTGGTCCAGCCCCGGGCGACCGACTGGTCCCCGGCGGACCATCGCGTCGCCTGGCAGCAGTTTCCCCTGCCCGCCCCGCTGGCGCTGCCGGCGCCCACGGTGCCTGCCGGCGCCCCGGATCTGGTCGTCAGCGAGGAGGCCTGGCAGATCCGCGCCGGCACGCAGTGCTGGACCGTCGATCGGCGGACCGGTTTGCTGAGTGGCTGGTCGCTTGCCGGTCAGGAGCAGCTGCTGACCCCCCTGCAGGATCAGTTTATCCGCGCGCCGCTCGACAATGACATCGGGGTCAGCGAAGTGGAGCGCATCGATCCCAACGCCTGGGTGGAGCGCTGGAA
Source organism: Klebsiella pneumoniae complex sp. WS1778 (assembly GCF_049472055.1). Taxonomy (NCBI): domain Bacteria; kingdom Pseudomonadati; phylum Pseudomonadota; class Gammaproteobacteria; order Enterobacterales; family Enterobacteriaceae; genus Klebsiella; species Klebsiella pneumoniae complex sp. WS1778. The sequence continues at coordinate 675,244 of NZ_JBKGTJ010000001.1, read as the reverse complement.
AAGCGCCGGCCTGTTCGACCTTGAGGCGCGCTGCGTGCAGTGCGATGCCCAGCGCCTGGCGAATGAGACCCTTGTCGACAGCCGCTGGCACTACCTGCGCGGCGACGAGGTGGTGATTGTCAGCCACTGGCGCATGCGCTTTACTGCGGACGGAACGGTACGGCTGACGGTGGACGGCGAGCGCGCGGAAACGCTGCCGCCGCTGCCGCGGGTCGGACTGCATTTCCAGGTGGCGGATCAGCAGGCGCCGGTGAGCTGGCTGGGGCTGGGACCGCATGAGAACTACCCCGACCGGCGGAGCAGCGCCTGCTTCGCCCGCTGGGAGCAGCCGCTGGCGGCGATGAGCACGCCCTACATCTTCCCGACGGAAAACGGCCTGCGCTGTGATACCCAGGCGCTGGACTGGGGACGCTGGCACGTCAGCGGCCATTTCCACTTCTCCGTTCAGCCATGGAGCACCCGTCAGCTAATGGAGACCGACCACTGGCACAAGATCCAGGCCGAAGACGGGGTGTGGATCACCCTCGACGGCCTGCATATGGGAGTGGGGGGCGATGACTCCTGGACCCCAAGCGTGCTGCCGCAGTGGCTCCTGACCCAAACGCGCTGGCAGTACGAGGTCTCATTGCGTTGCCTTTAATCCGTGGGGGCGGCAGCCCCCACCCTACAAACAGAATAACAAGGGATCATGGTGATGAAATTCTCTGAACTGGCGCCGCGAGAACGGCATAATTTTTTCTATTTCCTGCTGTTCTTTTTCTTTTACTATTTCATTATGTCGGCCTATTTTCCTTTTTTTCCGGTGTGGCTGGCGGACGTTAACCATTTAACCAAAACGGAAACCGGGATCGTCTTCTCCTCCATCTCGCTGTTCGCGATTATTTTTCAGCCGGTATTTGGTCTGATGTCGGATAAGCTTGGCCTGCGCAAACATCTGCTGTGGACCATCACGGTACTGTTAATTCTGTTCGCGCCGTTCTTTATTTTCGTTTTCTCCCCGCTGTTGCAGATGAATATTATCGCCGGTTCGCTGGTGGGCGGGATCTACCTGGGGATTGTTTTCTCCAGCGGCTCCGGGGCCGTGGAAGCCTATATCGAGCGCGTCAGCCGGGCAAACCGCTTTGAATATGGCAAAGTGCGGGTCGCTGGCTGCGTCGGCTGGGCGCTGTGCGCCTCGATAACCGGCGTGCTGTTCGGCATCGACCCCAATATTACCTTCTGGATCGCCTCCGGCTTTGCGCTGGTGCTAGGTCTTCTGCTCTGGCTGTCGCGCCCGGAAAGCAGCAACAGCGCCCAGGTTATTGAGGCGCTGGGAGCCAATCGCCAGGCCTTTTCGCTGCGCACCGCGGCCGAGCTGTTACGTATGCCGCGTTTCTGGGGCTTTATCGTCTATGTGGTGGGAGTCGCCAGCGTCTACGACGTGTTTGATCAGCAGTTCGCCAACTTTTTCAAAAGCTTTTTCGCCAGTCCGCAGCGCGGTACCGAAGTGTTTGGCTTCGTCACCACCGGCGGCGAGCTGCTCAACGCGCTAATTATGTTCTGCGCCCCGGCCATCGTTAACCGCATCGGCGCCAAAAACGCCCTGCTGACCGCCGGGATGATCATGTCAGTGCGCATTCTCGGATCGTCGTTCGCCTCATCGGCGGTAGAGGTGGTGATCCTCAAGATGCTGCATATGTTTGAGATCCCCTTCCTGCTGGTCGGGACCTTTAAATATATCTCCTCCGCCTTTAACCCGCGGCTCTCGGCCACCCTGTTCCTGATCGGTTTTAACCTGTCGAAACAGCTGTCCGGGGTGGTCCTTTCCGCCTGGGTGGGCCGGATGTATGACACCGTCGGCTTCCATCAGGCCTATCTGATCCTCGGCTGCATCACCCTGAGCTTCACCCTGCTCTCGTTCATCACCTTACGCGGCGGCAAAAGCCTGCTGCCAGCAGCGGAGACGCAGACCCCCGCCTGATCCCGGCGCTCCCGTCAGGGATGACGGGGTTTACGCCACAATGCGCGTTTCTCCGCCGCTATTCTCCAGCGCATAGCGCTGACAGGGCGCCCCAGCGGCGATAAGCTCCGCCAGTTCAGCCGAGTGGCTGGTCAGCCAGATCTGGCTGTAGGGGGAGGCCTCGATTATCAGCCGGGCCAGCGCCGGGAGCATGTCGCGATGCAGGCTGTTCTCCGGCTCATTGATCGCCAGAAACGCCGGCGGGCGCGGGCTGAGCAGCGCGACGGCGAGACAGAGAAAGCGCAGCGTGCCATCGGACATCTCCGCCGCCAGCAGCGGCCTGCGGATCCCCTCCCGGCGCATTTTCAGGGCGAAACGCGAGTGCTCGTTTTCACAGTAAAACTGGCAGCCGGGAAAGGCGTCGGCGAGGATCTCGTGCAACATCTCCTCCGCGCCAATCTCGACAATGGTCTGAAAGGCGGCGGCCAGATTATGGCCATCGCTGTCGAGTACCGGCGAACGATACCCCACGGCCGGCTGGCGCAGCGGCGAGTGGCGGCCAATGGCGAACTCATGGTAAAACCGCCAGCGGCGCAGGGTCTCCCGCACCCGCGACACTTCGGGAAAACGGTGCGGCTCGCCAAGCTGACCGAACACCGACTCGTTTTCATAAATACTCTCGGTGAAGGTGCTTTTCTCCCCGGTGACATCGACGAGGAACGCCGCCTGATTCTTGCGCTGCAGTACGCGGGAGGAAGGCCGACGGGAGTAGCCTGCCAGCCAGATGTGCTCTTCTTTGACGATGGGATCGAGCATGAACTGCGTCGGATAGGGTAATTTTTCCGGGAAACCTACCTGTAGTTCATAATCAAAGCTCTCCGTCCGACAGGCGATTTGCAGCCGGCGGGGATGGCGATCGAGGGGGGAACGATCTCCGGACCACATCATATTTTCCAGGCCGCCCTCTGCGCTGATAAACCCCGACAGCCTGCCGTCGGCAGCCGCGGTCAACAGATGGATGGCGTTGTAAATATTGGATTTGCCGCAGCCGTTAGGACCGAAGACAATGTTCAATGGCCCCAGCTCCAGTTCGATATCCCTGACTGAGCGAAAGTTTTGTATATGGATGTACTGAATCATGATGCGTCCTGGCCCGGAGAGAGAAGGCTGCCACAGTAGCAAAGCCGCGGCATGGATACTATCGCATCCCCTCACTCCGCCCGGGTTCAACAGAACATTTTTTTCATTCCGCGGGTCAGCGCCACCCGCGTCAGCTTATCGCTATCCTGATGGGCGTCACTAAAGACGCCAAAGAAATAGCGTTCATCGTCAATGGTTTGACTTACGATACGATAGCTGAGCGGTTGCCCGGACGGCGCACCGTATTGCGCAGGCGTCACCGAGACCTCGGTCGCATCGTCGGCGACGCTGACCAGCAGTCCATCCGCCTTACCGCCCACCAGCATGACCTTAATTATCGGGTGCACCAGTTCCTCCCGGGATGGCATAGATCATTGGCAAACCGCGCAGCGCGGCGGGCGTATCGTCAGCAATCAGCGGCGCCAGCCAGCGTGCGGTCTTAAGTACTTTCTTATAGTTCATTGCGGCCTTGAGTCAAAAAATAGCGTGCTTAGGCTGAGCTAAATATTGATTATTCGAAATAAAAGATGACAAATGATGAAGGAAAAAAGAGGAATTGTGAATCAGCAAAATACCGGGTTATTCTTATTCGCCACACTTTTTCTCGCCTTTATCGGCCCTTACACAAGGAAGTATTACGGTTATGCGTTATGTTCGCCTGTGCCTTATCTCCCTGATTGCCGCACTGCCACTGGCGGTATTCGCCAGCCCTCAGCCGCTTGAGCAGATTAAAATCAGCGAAAGTCAGCTGGCGGGCCGGGTGGGCTATGTTGAAATGGATCTGGCCAGCGGCCGCACGCTGGCCGCCTGGCGCGCCAGTGAGCGCTTTCCGCTGATGAGCACCTTTAAAGTGCTGCTCTGCGGCGCGGTGCTGGCCCGGGTGGATGCCGGCGACGAACAGCTGGATCGGCGGATCCACTACCGCCAGCAGGATCTGGTGGACTACTCCCCGGTCAGCGAAAAACACCTTGCCGACGGGATGACCGTTGGCGAACTCTGCGCCGCCGCCATCACCATGAGCGACAACACCGCCGGCAATCTGCTGTTGAAGAGCGTCGGCGGCCCTGCGGGATTGACCGCTTTTCTGCGCCAGATCGGTGACAACGTCACCCGTCTTGACCGCTGGGAAACGGAACTCAATGAGGCGCTTCCCGGCGACGTGCGCGACACCACCACCCCGGCCAGCATGGCCACCACCCTGCGCAGGCTGCTAACCACCCCCTCTCTGAGCGCCCGTTCGCAGCAGCAGCTGCTGCAGTGGATGGTTGACGACCGGGTGGCCGGCCCGTTGATCCGCGCCGAGCTGCCGGCGGGCTGGTTTATCGCCGATAAAACCGGGGCCGGTGAGCGGGGCTCACGCGGCATTGTCGCCCTGCTCGGCCCGGACGGCAAAGCGGAGCGTATCGTGGTGATCTATCTGCGGGATACCGCAGCGACCATGGCCGAACGTAACCAGCAGATCGCCGTGATAGGCGCGGCGCTGATCGAGCACTGGCAGCGCTAGCCCGGCGAAGGCCGCGCGCCTTACCCGGCGCGCAGCACCTCGCAGGCGTGCCGGGTGATATGGGCGGCGGCGGCATCGGAGAGATGCCGGTCGGTAATGATGGTGGTAAAGCGAGTCAAGGGCAACGCCATAAACGTGGCCACCTGATTGTATTTCGAACTGTCGCACAGCAGGATGCTTCTGGCGCTAACCTGGCTGACGGTCTCCTTGACGGTGACTTTGTTCTCATCAGGGGTGAAAATTCCGCGGCTGTCCCAGCCGCTGGCGGAGATAAAGGCCGTATCGATAGCCAGGTGGCGCAAGGTGCGCGCCGCCGACTCGCCGACGCAGGAGCGGTTCTCCCGGCACAGGGTGCCGCCGGTGTGGATCACCCCGCACTGGCTGGCATCTATCAGCAGCTGGGTTATCTCAAAATCATTGGTGACCACCTGCAGGTCGTCCCGGTCGAGGATGGCCCGCGCCAGCGCCAGAGTGGTGGTGCCGGCATCGAGATAGATGCAGCTGTTTTTGGCAATGAGACTGGCCGCCAGCGCGCCGATGGCCTGCTTCTCTTCACTCTGCAGGGTGCTTTTCACCAGATGACTGGGCTCTGCGGCCAGCCGGCTGACGGCGCGCACGCCGCCCGAGACGCTGACCAGCAGCCCCTGTTCTTCCAGCTTACTGACGTCCCGACGGATAGTCATATGGGACACGCCGAGGATCTCCGTCAGCTCATTAATGCTTACCGCCCCACGCTGCTCCACCAGGGCTAAAATACGCTGATGACGTTCAATTGGAATCACCGCTCTCCCCTTACCATTTTTTCACACCAGACCACACCACTCACGCCGGGAGCCTGACGATACCCTGTACTGTTATCGCGCTTGACCGCTGTTTTTACGCTATTTTAGGGCAAGAATCGCCATTGCGCAGCCACTTTCCGCCTGTGAATTTTTTATATTCATGTGGGTTATTCGTGATAACTCTCACATAAATTCACATGATAACGCTTTAATCTATCATTAAATAACATTAATTAACGAATATTCACAAGGAGACCGTCATGACTGCACACACTAACGTCTGCGTGATTGGACTGGGTTCGATGGGCATGGGCGCCGCCCGCGCCTGCCTGCAGGCGGGCCTGAACACCTGGGGGGTGGACATCAACCCCGACAACTGCCGCGCGCTGCTGGAGGCGGGCGCCAAAGGCGCAGGCTCCAGCGCGGTGCCTTTCGCCGCTGAGCTGGATGCGGTCGTACTGCTGGTGGTCAATGCCGCCCAGGTGCGGGGGATCCTGTTCGGCGAGAGCGGCCTCGCCGCCCATCTGAAGCCGGGCACCGCGGTGATGGTGTCGTCAACCATCGCCGCCGCCGATGCCCAGGCGATAGCCGTAGCGCTGGCAGAATATCAGCTCTTGATGCTCGACGCGCCGGTATCGGGCGGCGCAGTGAAAGCGGCCGCCGGCGACATGACGGTAATGGCCTCCGGGAGCGATGCCGCCTTTGCCCGCCTCGCGCCAGTGCTGGATGCGGTGGCCGGCAAAGTCTACCGCATCGGGAGCGACATTGGCCTCGGTTCGACGGTGAAAATCATCCATCAGTTGCTGGCCGGGGTGCATATCGCCGTCGCCGCCGAAGCGATGGCCCTCGCCGCCCGCGCCGGCATCCCGCTGGAGACGATGTACGACGTGGTGACCCACGCGGCGGGTAATTCGTGGATGTTTGAGAATCGTATGCAGCACGTCCTGGATGGCGATTACTCGCCAAAATCCGCCGTCGATATTTTTGTCAAAGATCTCGGTCTGGTGAATGACACCGCCCGGGCGCTGACCTTCCCGCTGCCGCTCGCGACCACCGCGCTGAATATGTTCACCTCCGCCAGCAACGCCGGATTCGGCCGGGAAGATGACAGCGCGGTGATCAAGATTTTCAACGGCATTACCCTGCCGGGCCATAAACAGTGAGGAGAGACAAGATGCAGCTTGGTGTCATTGCCGATGACTTTACCGGCGCCACGGATATCGCCAGCTTCCTCGTGCGCAACGGCATGCCGACGGTGCAGCTAAACGGCGTACCGCCCCACGAACTGCCGTTGACCAGTGAAGCGGTGGTGATCAGTCTGAAAACGCGATCCTGCCCGGTGGAAACCGCCGTCAGCCAGTCCCTGGCGGCCCTGCGCTGGCTGCAAGCCCGGGGCTGTCAGCAATTTTATTTTAAGTATTGTTCCACTTTCGACAGCACCGCGCAGGGTAACATTGGCCCGGTACTGGATGCGCTGCTGGCAGAGCTGGGCGAGACGCGGACGGTGATATCACCGGCGCTGCCGGTGAACGGCCGCACGGTCTATCAGGGGTATCTGTTTGTCGGCCAGCAGTTGCTCAATGAGTCCGGCATGCGCCACCATCCGGTGACGCCAATGGAGGATGCCCACCTCGGCCGCTTAATCGAACGCCAGGGCGGCGGTAAAGCGGCGCTGATAGCCTGGCCAATTATCGATCAGGGGCCGGAAGCGGTCGTTGCCGCGCTGGCGGCCATCAGCGATCCGGCGGTGCGCTATGTGGTGCTCGATGCCCTTAGTGAACAGCATTTGCTGAGCCAGGGGGCGGCGCTGCGGGAGATGAAGCTGGTCTCCGGCGGCTCTGGTCTCGCCATCGGCCTCGCCCGCGACTGGGCGCAGCGCCACGGAACCCAGGGTGAAGGATCCCTGGCGGGCATGCCGCTGCCCGGCCCGGCGGTGGTGCTCTCGGGCTCTTGTTCGCTGATGACCAACAGCCAGGTGGCGGCCTATCGTGAACAGGCTCCCGCCCGCGCCGTTGACTTAAGCGCTTGCTTTACCGATCTCGAAGGCTATGTCGGGACGCTGGCAGCCTGGGTGGACGCAAACCGCGATGCGCCGCTGGCGCCGATGGTCTATGCCACCACCGAGCCGCAAACGCTGCAGCGGATCCAGGCGCAGTATGGCGACAAGGCCAGCAGCGAAAGGGTGGAACAGTTGTTCGCCGCCCTCGCCGCCGCGCTGAAAGCGAAAGGATTCACCCGCTTTATTGTGGCCGGAGGGGAAACGTCGAGCATCGTGGCGCAGACGCTGGGGGTCGAGGCGTTCCATATCGGGCCGACGATCTCCCCTGGGGTTCCCTGGGTGCGTGATACCCGCCAGCCGCTCTCCCTGGCGCTGAAGTCAGGGAATTTCGGCGATATCTCGTTCTTTGCCCGTGCCCAGCAGGAGTTTTGTCATGACTGAGCGACAGCTGCGAGATGAAATGGTGCAAATTGGCGCCTCGTTGTTTAACCGCGGTTATGCCACCGGCTCCGCCGGCAATCTGTCGCTGCTGCTACCGGACGGCAACCTGCTGGCGACGCCGACCGGCTCTTGCCTGGGCGAGCTGCAGGCGCAGCGGTTGTCGGTGGTCACCCTGCAAGGCGAATGGCTCGCCGGCGACAAACCGTCGAAAGAGGTCGCTTTTCACCGGGCGGTCTATTTGCATAACCCGGCCTGCAAGGCGATCGTCCACTTGCATAGCCACTATTTAACCGCGCTCTCCTGCCTGCAGGGGCTCGATCCGCACAATTGTATTCGCCCCTTTACTCCCTACGTGGTGATGCGGGTCGGCGACGTCCCGGTGGTTCCCTACTACCGACCGGGTGACGACCGCATTGCCGAGGCGCTGGCCGGGCTGGCGCCGCGCTATAACGCCTTTTTACTGGCCAACCATGGTCCGGTGGTCACCGGCTCATCGCTGCGCGAAGCCACCAACAATACCGAAGAGCTGGAAGAGACCGCGCGGCTGATGTTTACCCTCGGCAATCGCGAGATCCGTTACCTGACCGCTGACGAAGTGGATGAACTGAGATAAAACCATGCCAAAATTCGCTGCAAATTTATCCATGCTGTTTACCGAACTGCCGTTCCTGGACCGCTTTGCCGCCGCCGCCCGCGCCGGTTTCGAAGCCGTGGAGTTTCTGTTCCCCTATGAGTATGCCGCCGGGGAAATTAAACAGCGCCTGCAGGAAAACCAGCTGCAGCTGGTGCTGTTTAATACCCCGCCCGGCGACGTTAACGCCGGGGAGTGGGGTCTCGCCGCCCTGCCGGGCAGGAGCGCCGAGGCCCGGCGTGATATTGAGCTGGCGCTGGAGTATGCCTGCCAGCTGGATTGTCCGCAGGTGCATATCATGGCCGGCGTGGTGCCGCCGGGGATGGATCGCGCGGCCTGCGAGGCCGAGCTTTTCGATAACCTGCGCTACGCCGCCGAGTGCTTTGCCCGCCACGACAAGCGAGTGCTCATTGAAGCCCTGAATCCGCAGACCAAACCGGGCTATCTCTACCACAGCCAATATCAGACGCTGGAGATAGCGCAGCGGGTCGACCGGCCGAACATCGCGGTGCAGTTAGATCTGTTTCATGCGCAGAAAGTGGACGGTAATTTAAGCCATCTTATTACTGAGTATGCCGGTCAGTACCGCCATATTCAGATAGCCTCCCTGCCCGACCGCCATGAACCGGACGAGGGCGAGATTAATTATTCATGGATCTATGCGTTACTGGATAAAGCGGGCTATGACGGTTGGATCGGCTGCGAATATATCCCCAGGGGGGATACCCTTTCCGGACTGGAATGGTTTTCGCCCTACCGGAAAAAATAAAGCGCAGTTCTAAAAATATAACTCTCTGTATACCTGTTAATACCCGAGGCAAAACTATGTCGACATCGGCGCTGTTACTTATTGCGTTAGCCAGCGTAGTGCTGTTGCTCCTGCTGGTGATCAAAGCGAAGGCGCATCCTTTTGTGGCGCTCCTGATCGTCAGCCTGCTGGTGGCGTTCGCCACCGGCATTCCGGCGGATAAAATCATTACCACCATTGAAAAAGGGATGGGCGGCCTGCTCGGCCATATCGCCAGCATTATTATTTTGGGATCAATGCTGGGGGTGCTCATTGAAATATCCGGCGGCGCCGAATCGCTGGCGAAAACGCTGACCGGCGTGCTGGGTTCTAAACGGACGATTGCCGCCTTAACCATCGTCGCTTTTATTCTCGGCACGCCAGTCTTCTTTGAAGTCGGCTTTATTATCATCATTCCGTTAATTTACGGCTTCAGTAAAGTCGCTCATATGTCGCCGTTGAAGTTTGGCCTGCCAATGGCCGGAGTGATGTTAACCGTCCACGTGGCATTGCCAACCCACCCTGGCGCGGCGGCCGCGGCAGGTATTCTGCATAGCGATGTCGGCTGGCTGATGCTGGCGGGGATTGGGGTGTCGGTCGTGGTGGGTATCGTGGGTTATTTTGTCGCCCGGTCGATCAATCAGCGCCATTATCATCTGTCGATTAACGTGCTGGAACAGCAGCAAACGGCCGAGGTGCCCGACCTCTCCGTCAACGCGCAGCAGACCCGACTGGCGCCGCCGAATGCGCTGGTTATCGGCGGGCTGATCGTGGTGCCCATCGTGCTGATTGTTTCCGGAACGCTCTGTCAGGCCTTGCTGCTGCCGGAAAACGCGATTCGCCAGCTGATGACCGTCATTGGCACCCCGCCCGTCGCCCTGCTGATCTCCCTGGGCCTGGCCAGCTGGACGCTAGGCATCCGGCGGGGTATGAACCTGAAAAAGCTGGGAGAAGTGACCGGCAGCGCGATCCCCTCCTCGGCGGACGTTATCCTTGTCGCCGGCGCCGGCGGCGCCTTTGGCGGGGTGCTGGTCGCCTCCGGCATCGGCAATGCCTTAGCCGAGGCGCTGGAGACGATTCATCTGCCGCTGATGCCCGCCGCTTTCCTGCTGTCGCTGGTGCTTCGGGCCTCGCAGGGCTCGGCCACCGTGGCGATCCTCACCACCTCCGGCCTGCTGTCACAGGCGGTTGCCGGGCTGGAGCCGCTCCAGCTGGTGCTGGTGACGCTGGCGACCTGCTTCGGCTCACTCGGATTGTCACACGTCAACGATGCCGGATTTTGGGTGGTCACGCGCTATCTGGGGCTCTCGGTGCCGGACGGACTCAAAACATGGACCGTACTGACAACCATCATGGGGGTGACGGGCTTCCTCATTACCTGGCTGCTGTGGTTTTTACTGTGAAGTTTATTTGGGTGGCTCCGGCCACCTTATTGGGTCCCCCTCGCGGGGACTGACTCATTATCGCTGCCCGGCTGCTGAGCCGCCGCTTTCAGCGTCACCGGTATAAAATAGCGTACGTGATAGCACCTCTCTTCTGTATCTCCGCCTTCCGTATGGCGTGCCATGAAACATTCTATGTCATACCCGTCGCGACGGCTTACCCCCAGCGTTGGCAGCAGATCCAGATAGAGATCGCTGGACAAACGGGCATAGCGTGACCAGCTGCCGTAGAAATCAACTCCGACATAGAGTCCCGACCGGGCGGTCAACGTGGACGATGGCTTTCGCGTCTCATGACAACCAACAAAGGCGTTAATCTCGACGTTAAGCTCATTTTGACGCGCCGGGGCGTAATCAGAGAGTATGGAAAGCGAGCCTTCTCCGGTGGTAAAAAAACGGTCAACCTTTTGTCTGATAGCCGTCTTGGCGGTGCGTTGCAGCACCATATCCGACAGGCGCAGTTCATACTTCATCGGGTAGCCATAATAGACCCGCTCCGGCAGGGAACAGATCCGCGCCAATGGCAGACGTTCATCATCAGGGGAGAATTTTTTTAACAGTTTTGCCGTATCCCAGTGCGCTGCGCATCGGTATTCCCGTGGCGAAAGCGAGAACCGTTTCTTAAACTCGCGGGAAAAGGTCTGCGGCGAATCGTAACTTAACTGCCAGGCTATAGCGGCGATCGGTTGCCGCGTTAAGCGCAGACTGACCGCTGCGATGGTCAAGCGCCGCAGGCGAATATACTGCCCGATGGGTAACCGGCCGTATTGATAAAACACCTCGTACACAAACCGACGCGAATAGCCCATATACTGTGCCAGGTCATCGATCGCCGGGTTACAGTAGATATTATCCTCCAGCCACGCCAACATTTTTAAATAGAGCTTCTGCTTCATAAGCACTACATACTTCCTGTAATCTTGTCCTCCGCTAATTCTAACAACAGATACTGGCTATCACTAAGCTTTTTATGCATCGCAAAAATAAAAAATCATCAAAACGCTTAAAACGCTGATCGATATATCCTTAACATTTTGTTTATTAGGAACTTTCGCATACCAATACACCGATATCTCACTTTTCCAGGCAGATATTGCATTAATGAAAAACATCCCTTAGATTACCCCGGCTAAAAAACGTCTGCACCTCACCATTATATTCTTTAATTTATTCTGACACCTTTTTTAATACCCAACAGGGAAGTTATATGACGAATTTTTTGATCAATATAAAAAATCACTATTTGCGGGTTGCTATTGCGGAACTGGTGGATGAAGCGATGAAGACCTACGGGGGATCAGAGTATCAGTTTTCTCAACAATGGAACGCGGATGGGATGGCGCAAGCTAATGTGATCTTCACGGAAATGGTGGCGGGAGAATGGTACCTGTGTCATGACCTGTTTCAGCATGCCCCAGAGCAATACACGCTTTTTATTTTTCAGGATAATGAACAAGCTACCGCCGAAGAGGGTTTACCCAACTGTCTGCGGCAGGCGGTGTTTATGCCTCCCCACGCTCCCGTTCAGCTTCTTAAAGATGAGATAGCCAGCGCGATTCAGCGCTCCCTGCCACCTCATCATGACCCATCCTTCAATCGCCTGCGGCGTTGCATCAATTGCGCCTGCAAGACGGTCAGCGATGCGCAAACCAAAGTCATTTACGCATTCAGTATTGGATTAAGTCCGCATGAAGTCGCCGCGGCGCTTAAAATTAGCCATAAAACAATTCATTCGCATAAAAAGAATATTATGTGCAAGTTCAATTTAAACAGCCGCCAGCAATTTAACAACCTCGTAAAACTACTCGCAAGACGTTAATACAATCGCCATTGTATTACCTCTGCAGATTATCTTCTGGAACGGAAGACGTAGCGTCTTTTGCGTCTTTCCCGAATGTAAGAAACACCACTCCACAAAGAAATAACGGGACAGAGAATCAGGCATAAAATAATAAACAAGTCACTCGTAGCAGACCTAAAAAAAGAAATTTAACCTGGACTGATATTATGCATTCTATTTTATCGAGGCAAGACCAGCATCGCTTTTTGAGAGCGTGAAATAGAATGGTAAGATAATTCCTGGTGACGAGTATTAACCGGCTAGTTAATACGCTGAGCCAATATTTCAAAAAGGGCGATCGGTCTGTTTGCCCTTTTTTGCATTGAGCATGCGAAAAAGATAGCTAAACTTTAGATTCCCTGTAGAGTGAAGGTAGTCACCAAGTGAAACTCACGTTCTGCGTGCGGACATCACGGTTAGTTAAAGGGCACCAAACACAGACTCCCTATTTGGGGGGCAGGCCATACTTTTCTCAACATGCGCTGTACAGGCCATCGCAGCTTTGCTGCAGCGACCGGAATGACTAATGCTAACCACCCTGATTTATCGCAGCCAGGTTGATCCTGACCGCCCGCTCACCGATCTCGACGCTTTAATTCATCGCGCCTGCGGGAAAAATACGCCCCTTGGCATCACCGGCATTCTGTTGTTTAACGGCCTGCAGTTCTTCCAGGTGCTGGAAGGGAGCGAAGAGAGTCTGGAGTCGTTATTCCACGAAATACAAAGCGATCCGCGCCATCGCGATGTGGTTGAGCTGATGCGCGACTATTCGGCCTACCGTCGCTTTCGCGGCACCGGGATGCGCATGTTGGATCTCCGTCTTTACGATAACGATGGCGCGCTGGAGGAGATCCTGCGCATTAGCTCGTTCGGGGTCACCGAGCCAATCAACGACCGGATGTTCCGACTGATTAACGCCTTTATCGCTAACGGTGGGCGCTATTGTCTCCCCGAGCCGTTGCAGCCTTCTCGCTGGACGATGAAGGCCGCCGCGGGCACAGCCACGCCGCGTCATCTGCCCGATCAACCCTGCCAGTTTGCCTTGCAGGCTATCGTCGAACCAGCGAAAAAGCGAATCTCCTCCTTTGAAGCGCTGATCCGCAGCCCTACCGGCGGATCCCCTGTGGAGATGTTTGCCGCCATCCCGGCGGAGGATCGTTACCGTTTCGACCTCGAGAGCAAAGCATATGCCTTCTCTCTCGCAGGTCAGCTACCGCTTGGCAAACACCAACTGGCCATTAACCTGCTGCCCGGTTCGCTGTATAACCATCCTGACGCCGTCGGCTGGCTGATGAAGAGCCTGCTGGCGGCCGGCCTCAGGCCGGATCAGGTGCTGATAGAGGTCACCGAAACGGAGGTGATCACCTGCTTCGACCAGTTCCGCAAGGTGCTCAAAGCGCTGCGCGTCGCGGGCATGAAGCTGGCCATCGATGACTTTGGCGCGGGTTACTCCGGCCTGTCGTTACTGACCCGCTTTCAGCCTGACAAAATTAAAGTGGACGCAGAGCTGGTGCGCAACATTCATATCAGCGGCACCAAGCAGGCGATTGTCGCCTCGGTCGTCCGCTGCTGCGAGGATTTAGGCATCACGGTCGTGGCGGAAGGCGTTGAAACCCTGGAGGAGTGGTGCTGGCTACAGTCGGTTGGCATTCGCCTGTTTCAGGGCTTCCTGTTCTCCCGGCCTTGTCTGAATGGCATCGGGGAGATTCTCTGGCCGGTAGAGCGCCAGGCTGCGGATCTGTAAGGGCGCAGCGTCCGGTAGCGTCACTGCCAGTGGGCGAGTTTTTCGCCCAGCGCTGCCATGGCGAAGCGCACCGCTTGTGCCACCACTGCCTCGCAGTCACCGGTAAAGCGCATCCGTTGGGTTTCGATCTGGCCGCGAAAGTTCCATGCAAACCATACCGTCCCGGCGGGAGTTCCATCCTCCCCTCCTTCCGGCCCCGCATAGCCGCTGATGGCGATGGCGATATCGGCCCCGGCTAACGTCAAAATACCGGTCGACATTTCCTGAACGCACGCTTCGCTGACAGCGCTATGTACCGCCAGGGTTTCCGCGCGGACCTGGAGCACGTTGCGCTTGGCTTCATCGCTGAAGGTAACCACGCCGGTATCATAAAAGGCCGCGGTATCAGCCTGAGCACAGAGCGCCGCCGCCAGATTGCCACCGGTGCAGGATTCCGCCGTGGTCAGTCGCCAGCCTCTCGCAATAAGCGCCCGGGCCACCCGAGCGGTCAATTCATGGGTATTTTGTGCGTCTTTATCGATTTGGTCCATCATTCTGACACCTCGCCGACTTTTAGAAGGAACACAGCCTCACAGGCCCTGTTTACAGGATAGCATATCGATTTCTCTGATCGCCGGGAGACCGTTTACGCCTCCTTTAGCGGATAATATAAAGGCCCGCAGCGCGGGCCTTGAAATGAACAACTTTAGGACAGAGGCGCAATCAAACTTTATGCTCGATCACCCTGCCTTGATTCTCAATCGCAATTTTGCGCGGTTTTTCGCTCTCGGGTATTTCCTGATGGATAGCAATTTTTAAGATCCCGCTATCCAGCTGCGCCTGATTAATCTGGGCGTGTTCAGGAAGCGAGAAACTGAGCTGGAAATCAGCCCGACGAATGCCTTTATAAATCCAGCCCTGGCTGCCGCCGGAATGATTTTCGGTTTGCGCGCGTTTGCCGGTAATATGTAAATTACCGCCTACGGTCTCAATTTCCAGTTCATCATCTTTCCAGCCTGGTACGCTGACGCTGAGCAGAAAATTACTGTCATCCACTTTCTGTAAATCGTAGGCAGGTAAGGTACCCACCGGCGTATCGCCAGTTAACTGGCTGAAAAGACGGTCAATACGATTAAAGCGATCGGCAAAAAGGGAATCAGCAAATACCGGGAGTGCTGACAAGGTTTTGAGTGCCATCATTAACCTCCTGAATATCCATTCAAAAGCTCAACATAAAGGCAAGCATTGCTTGTCCGCTATATAAAATAATAGCTAAAGCGCGTTTTTCAAGACCTGAAATAAAAATTTTCTTCGTCAGTCACCGTGAGAAATAACCAGGTCAGGTGGCAAAGTAACCCCCGCCCGACGGCGGGGGTGTGGTGCTTCTGAGTCCCATAACTGATGCTGTTTAACATTCAATAAACAGAAGCGACATGTATATATAACTTGTACAATGGGATGTCAACGCCCGAAACACGACGCATCCCCCTGCCAGTGGCTTCCTGCAACAGCGCAGGGAGAAACACGGCTCCCCGCATTATCCCTCCGTCAAGAGCGGTGCCTCGATATGACATCCGCCTCGCTGGCGCCAGACGGAAAGACGCTGGTGAAAAGATAATCCGCCAGGGAAGGAACCTTTCTCGTCCCCCCGTGCCTAATAATCTGCATACGCACTTTCTGAGGCATCATAATGACCAGCATTTTTATCTCTACCACCCTGTTCGCCCTCTTCGCGTCGATGTTGATCGGTCTGGGGATGGTATGGAGAGGCATCTCCAACAACCCGGATAACTAATCTTTTTCTACGCCGTTGCCTTTCGTCTGTTGCAGCGGCGGGTAAACACCCCACCTTCAACTCCATCTACACGCCTTGTTCAGGCGACATATACTCAGTACTTGCGCCTGCGTACATTTTTCGCAATAGCAATTCACATGGTGAATACGTAACTTCAATTAATATATTTCAGGCCAGAATTATGGCCTGCAATATCGGCAACTTAAACAGTATGTGCCCAGGCGTCAGCCTTACGCCTGAGGGAAGGGATCACAATCGCATGATTTCAAAATCATTTCTCACAACGCCCCCTCCCTGATGAACTATACTTTCCTTTAGACATTATGCTGGAGGTGGCGATGTGCGGACGTTTTGCGCAAGCACAGACGCGGGAAGAATATCTGGCTTATCTTGCCGAAGAGGCTGAATACGATATCCCCTGGGACCCGGCGCCGATTGGGCGGTATAACGTGGCACCCGGGACAAAAGTGTTACTCCTGAGTGAAAGGAATGCGCAACTCCACCTCGATCCCGTTTACTGGCGTTATGCGCCAGGATGGTGGGATAAACCCCCGCTGATCAACGCCCGCGTTGAGACCGCAGCCACCAGCAGGATGTTCAAACCGCTGTGGCAGCACGGGCGGGCGATCTGCTTCGCCGACGGCTGGTTTGAGTGGAAAAAGGCCGGAGAGAAAAAGCAGCCCTACTTCATCCAGCGCAAGGATGGTCAGCCGATATTTATGGCCGCTATTGGCAGCACGCCCTTCGAACGCGGGGATAGCGCCGAAGGATTTTTGCTGGTGACCGCTGCCGCCGATCGCGGTCTTGTCGATATTCATGACCGCCGGCCGCTGGTCCTGGCGCCGGAAGCCGCCCGGGAATGGATGAGGCAAGAAGTCACCGGCGCGGAAGCGGTGGAGATTGCCTGGGACGGAGCCGTCACCGCCGACGATTTCATCTGGCATGCGGTATCGCGGGCGGTCGGCAATGTGAACAATCAAGGGCCAGAGTTAATTGAGCCAGTAGAATGAACGCATGATTCTGTGAGCAATCCCCACCTGATGCGCCGGCTGCGGTGCGATCCAGCCTTGCGAATAAGCGCCCGCGGGTTACCCCGACTGGCTTAACCACTCGCTTAAGGTCAACGAATAGAGCAGACTCGGCGGCGCATCTTTTACATCAGCAATATCGTTAATGTACCTCATCCCGGCTTTCTCGAGAACTTTCTGCGAAGCCAGATGGTTAGCCCGGACAACCGCTGACATCTCCGCAAGTTTAAGCGCCTCGAAGCCATATCTTATCGCGCCAATCGCAAACTCGGTGGCCAGTCCTTTTCCCCATGCCTCAGTGGAAAACCGATATCCGAGATTGTTAATGGTGACATCGTTATAACTGCGTAGACTTACGCCGCCAAAGCCAATGATTTTTTCCGGGGTATCACGCGCCGATATGGCCCAGTTGCCAAATCCGCGATCGTGCCAGTGGGCAAGCCAGCGCTGGAGAACCGTACTGGCATAGTCAATATCCGGATAGGGCCCTGCGGGGTTAAAGGTATTTGTCGCCGGATCGCCATAAATTCGGTATAGATCGACAACATCTTCAGCCATGACAGGGCGAAGACGCAGGCGATGAGTCTCAATATGCAAACGTATCTCCTTGACGAATGAGGTGGGCAGTGCTCCTCCCTGCCGATCAAAACCCCACGATGAGCTCAACCAGTGATGAGGAGCGGTCGAGGAACAGACCCTCGACAATTCTACAATAGTATCTGCCCGGCGATACGCCCAATCCCCATCGAAAAAAGCATGGCCAGCGAGCTCCAGAACGTAATTCTGATGATCGCCCTGACAGGCGGTGCGTTACTCACAACGGAAGAGAGATAGCCCAGCGCAGCCAGTGAAAAAAGTGTAGAAAAGAAGATAGAGATGGATATCAATTTTGCTGGCGATAACAAGGCAACGATCAAAGGCAACCCCGCCCCGACGGAAAAACTCACTGCCGAAAAGAGAGCCGCCTGCAAAGGTCGCGCAGAAAGGACATCCGTTAACCCCAGTTCTTCGCGGGCATGAGCCTCCAGAGCGTCTTTAGCCATAAGCTGCTCTGCTACCTGCCGGGCAAGCGCTGGCTCCACACCACGTTGGATATAAAGTGATGTCAACTCCCGCACCTCTCCCTGATAATCGGCGTCAAGCTCGCTTTTTTCCTGGGCAAGCGCCGCGGCTTCGGTATCCGCCTGGGATGATACCGAAACATATTCTCCTGCGGCCATAGACATGGCGCCAGCAACCAGCCCGGCGACCCCCGCCAGTAGTACACCCGAAGAGCCGCTGTTTGCAGAGGCGACGCCGAGCACCAAGCTTGCGGTTGAGACAATCCCGTCATTTGCTCCCAGAACCGCAGCCCTTAGCCAGCCGACGGTTTCGATGCTGTGTCGTTCAAGATGCATGTCGTTTCCCTTTAAATACGCATCCTCATCGGAATTAGAAAGTGCAGAACATTAATCAATAATCGCTTGTTTCCTTTGACGGCGAAAGGAGAGAAAGATATGCAGCACTCCCATCGCACCATGTGCCCAGAAATAGGTTTCAATGAACACCGTCAGAAACTTATGCCAATGAAGGACTGTTTCCGCCAGCGACGGTGACGCCCATGACGCGGTGTCCAGTACAAACCAGAGTCCACCACAGAGTGCGACCGCTAACAGTGCCAGTACGCCAAGCCCCTGAATCATTGCCGCTATGCCCCCGGCATGGGCTTCAGGAAGACGAAATGTCATCAGCTGTTTACTGTCTTCAACCACACCACGAAAATCAAACGTCGACCAGGCAAAATAGTATCGAAACCCGCGCGTATTAAGCATCCAAACCAGCATCACCGCACCAAGCGCAATCAGCGCTAATCCCGAGACAATATGAAACCATGTGACGACCCCGGTAATATTCAGGTCGCGAAGCGCCTCACTTTCAGTGAAATTAGAGCTAATAATCTGCAGCAGAATCAGGGTGGCGACAATAATATGCAGCATGCGGAAAAAAGGGGTGTCTTTATGCGGTAGTGCATTACGTAACTGTTCGTTCATGATTTGGCCATTTTATGAGAGGATTGGCGAGGTCAGTATCCTGCCTGTTTGTTAATTAAACCTTAACACCCGTGTTTGCAGGGAAATAAGTGGCGCCTGATGTCCTCTTTTTCTGTGTTTGGAAAACGGACAAAGTCGCTGTCACCTGTGCCGCCCCGTTACTGCGACGGAAATATCGCCGGTATCGTTTTTTCTCAGAATGGAACAGGGTGATCACCTCATCCCATGACAACAGCGCGCTCTGCTCGCACTGCGGCCGGGTGTAGTTGCAGACGTTATAGATAACCGGGCGCTGCTCCCGCAGGGTCGACTGTTCGACAAACACGTCCATCCAGGCGCCGCCGCTCTTTGAATCGCGCGCGAAATAATCACCATAAAACAGCGCCATCCCTTCGCCATTGTGGTCGAAGATCTCCCAGACCCGCACATCCGGGTGGTACACCGGGATGTCAAAGCGCTCCACGAAGCGGAGCCCAAAGAGCTGCGATGCCGTCCAGAAGACGCCGTCCTGCAGCACGCGCTCGAGGGCAAAATAGGGTTTAAGCTGCGCGTCATCAATGGCATAGGCAGCCCGCCGCACCTGCTCGCTGTAGTAAAGCCAGTCCCATGCCTGCGCGTGAAACGCCCCGCCTTCGTTGTCGATCACCTGCTGGATGTCCGCCAGCTCACGTTCCGCCCTCGCCCGCGCCGCCGGCGCGATCTGACGCATAAAGCCCAATGCCTCCGCCGGGGAAGCCGCCATTTGATCGGTCAGCGCCCAGCTGGCGTAATCTGCCGCCCCCAGCAGTTCCGCCTGCTGCGCGCGGATCGCCGCCAGCCGCAGCACCAGACGACGGGTATCATGCTCATCGCCCTGCTGATTGCGCGTCCAGCCGGCGGCGAAAAGATTTTCCCGCGTTTGCCGGTCGCGCAGCGCAAGCAGCTGCGGCTGCTGGGTGGTGTTGGTCAGCGTCAGCAGCCAGCGATCGCTGAGCCCTTTTTCGCGCGCCGCCTCGGCAGCCGCCGCTATCTCCTCATCGTTCAGGCCATCCAGTTGATGCCGGTCATCGACCACCAGGCCGCCGCTTTTCGCCGCCCCCAGCAGCCGCTGCTGGAACTGACTTTGCAAAGTGGCCGCTTCAGTGTTCAGCGCGCGCAGCACCGCCTTCTGCGCCGGGTCCAGCGTTGCCCCGGCGTGAACAAAACGTTGCCATGTCAGGGTCAGGAGACGCAGGGATTCGCCGTCAAGCGCGAGCGTCTCGCGCTGTTCGTAGACGCTGTTCACCCGCTGGAATAAGGCCTCGTTGAGCCAGATGTCATTCCCCAGCCCGGCGAGCTCGGCGGAAAATTGTTCATCCAGTGATTGAAGATAAGGGTTGGTATGGGCGCCGGCCATGGCGAAAAAGACCCGCGTCACCCGCGCCAGCAGCTGTCCGCTCTGCTCCAGCGCCTCGAGCGTGTTGGCGAAACTGGCCGGCTGCGGATTGTCGATAATGGCGCGGATCTCCTCGCGCTGCTGCCGAACGCCCTCATCAAACGCCGGCCGATAGTGACTGTCTTCGATCAGGTCAAACCGCGGCGCCTGGTAAGGCAACAGACTGACGCTAAAAAAGGGGTTTTGTTCGGACATCTTTCTCTCCTGCACAGGCTAATCCTGTAAGATTAGGCTTCTCCTTAAGGGGTCGCAATGATTTCCGTTACCGGTCGCCGCCTGTGCGTGCTATGGTATGAAAACACAAAAAGCGTTGAGGAACAGTAAGATGATTATCATGGTCACCGGCGCCACTGCCGGTTTTGGTGAAAGTATTACTCGCCGTTTTGTCGCTAACGGTCATAAAGTGATTGCCACCGGACGTCGCGAAGAGCGCCTGAAGACGCTGAAAGACGAGCTGGGCGATAATCTTTATATCGCGCAACTGGACGTCCGCAACCGCGCCGCTATTGAGACGCTGATTGCCGACCTGCCCGCCGAGTGGCAGGCTATCGATGTGCTGGTGAACAACGCGGGTCTGGCGCTCGGCCTGGAGCCGGCGCACCGCGCCAGCGTGGAAGACTGGGAAGATATGATCGACACCAATAATAAAGGGCTGGTGTACATGACCCGCGCCGTCCTGCCGGGCATGGTGGCGCGCAATCGCGGCCATATCATCAACATCGGCTCCACGGCGGGCAGCTGGCCTTATGCCGGCGGTAACGTCTATGGGGCGACCAAAGCCTTTGTGCGCCAGTTCAGCCTCAATCTTCGCACTGACCTGCACGGCACCGCGGTGCGCGTCACCGACATCGAGCCGGGCCTGGTGGGCGGCACCGAGTTCTCTAACGTCCGCTTTAAAGGCGATGACGCCAAAGCCGGTAAAACCTACGAGAACACCGAAGCCCTGACGCCGGAAGATGTGACCGAGGCGGTCTGGTGGGTGGCCACCCTACCGAAACACGTCAACATCAACACCCTGGAGATGATGCCGGTGAGCCAGAGCTTTGCCGGGCTCAGCGTTCACCGCCAGGGCTAACCGTCAGCCACCCGGCCTGCTGGCCGGGTATGGGCGGAACCGCAAAAAACGCGTAAAATAGTGCGCATAACCCCATAAAAAGTAACCATCAATGGCCGCAGAATCGCAACTGAATCCGACGCAACCCGTTAATCAGCAAATTTATCGCATCCTCCGCCGGGATATCGTTCACTGCCTCATCCCGCCTGGCACGCCGCTGTCGGAGAAAGAAGTCTCCGTGCGTTTTGCGGTATCTCGTCAGCCGGTGCGCGAGGCCTTTATTAAGCTGGCGGAGAATGGACTTATCCAGATCCGTCCCCAGCGCGGCAGCTACGTCAACAAAATCTCCCTGTCTCAGGTGCGCAATGGTTGCTTTGTCCGCCAGGCGATTGAGTGCGCGGTGGTCCGCCGTGCCGCTGGCATGATTAACGATGAGCAAGTCTATCAGCTGGAGCAGAATCTCCATCAGCAGCGTATTGCCGTCGACCGCCAGCAGTTAAACGATTTTTTCCTGCTTGATGATGAATTTCACCAGAAGCTATCGGTTATTGCCGATTGTCAGCTGGCCTGGGATACGGTGGAAAACATCAAAGCCGCCATTGACCGCGTGCGCTACATGAGCCTTGACCATGTCTCCTCCCCGGAGATGCTTCTGCGCCAGCATCACGAAATTTTTACCGCGCTGGAAAAACGCGACGCTGAGGCAGTCGAGAAAGCCATGAGTATTCATTTGCATGAAATCAGCGAATCTGTGCTGCTGATCCGCCAGGAGAATCGCGACTGGTTTAGCGAAGAGTAAGGACCAGACGGCTGCGAAATAAGGCTGACGCAGCCGTCGTGACGGAGGGGATTATCTGACCACCAGCACCGGCGTTTTGGCGTAGCGCAAAATGGACTCGGCGTTGGAGCCCAGCAGATGGGTGGAGATCCCCGGTTTGCGGGAGCCAATCACTATCACATCGAACGCTTCGTTGTTACTGATAGCCAGAATTTCATCGCGCACGTTACCAAACACGACCCGGGTATGGATCCGTGACATTGGCAGGTCGAACAGTCGCGCCACCTCGCGCATCTTTTTCTCTGACTCTTCCTGCATATAGGCTTCGAATTTACGAATATCCGCCGTAAATCCGCGTAATAACGAACGGCTGCTGTTCGGCAGGACGTTGAGCAAGGTGATCTCGCCATTTTCCGCCGATGCGAGAAATTCCGCGTGACGCACTGCCTTATCGCTTAAATCCATTTCAAAAACATCAACAGGCAATAAAATCTTTTTATACATGGCCCGCACTCCTTTTCCAGAGAAAATGATTTTTCAATAACTTAACTATGCCATTTTTGCGGTGAATGACCAGCCATTATTCGGAAAAATAACAGCTAATTATCTTTAGTAAATCAGGGAAATATAGAGTTATGTAAGGACATTGCGTTCGATCATATTTTTAGCCTGCTAAAAGCGATCAACAGCAAAAAAGATTTATCAGCGGAACCGTGCAGAAACAGCAGAAGAGCCGGTGTCGACCCCATGACCGACACCGGGAACAAATGATTATTGCGCCTCAGCCCATGCGGCAACGGTGGCTTTCGCCCCCTGACGCTGTAGCGCTACATAGGCGCGGGTCACCGCCGAGACGAACCGCGCTTCCTGCGGCAGCTCCCGGCCAAAGATGGCCTCAATGCCCAACAGCGCTTTGACGCGCGCTTCGCCATCGGCGCTGGCGGCTACCGCCTGCTGGATCACCGGCAGCAGCGGATCGCAAATTTCGATTGCCTGGCCGGCGTCGTCAACACCGCCGACATAGCGCATCCACCCCGCCACGCCCAGCGCCAGCAGCGTGAAGTCATGCTGGTGCGTCAGATGCCAGCGTACCGAGTCCAGCATGCGCTGCGGCAGCTTCTGGCTACCGTCCATTGCAATCTGCCAGGTACGGTGTTTGAGCGCCGGATTGCAGTAGCGGTCAATCAGCAGACTGGCATAGTGTGACAGATCCACCCCCTGCACTTTTAAGGTCGGGGCCTGCTCGTCCAGCATCAGCGCCAGCGCCGCGCGGCGGTAGTTGTCATCCTGCATACAGTCGTTGATATGCTGATAACCGGCCAGATAGCCGAGATAGGCGAGGAACGAATGGCTGCCGTTGAGCATCCTCAGCTTCATCTCTTCGAAAGGCACCACATCGGCGACCAGCTCCGCCCCCGCTTTCTCCCACTGTGGACGTCCGGCGACAAAATTATCCTCAATCACCCACTGGCGGAACGGCTCACAGGCCACCCCAGCCGGGTCGCGCACGCCGGTCAGCTGTTCAATTTTATCGAGGGTTTCCGCGGTCACCGCCGGGACAATGCGGTCCACCATGGTCGACGGAAAGGTGACGTTCTGTTCTATCCATGCCGCGAGGTCCGCGTCCAGCGCCCGGGCGTAGGCGCAAACGACGTTGCGCATCACATGACCGTTTTCCGGCATGTTATCGCAGGACATCACGGTAAAGGCAGGCAGCCCTGCCGCCCGGCGGCGCGCTAAAGCCTCCACCACCACGCCCGCTGCCGATTTCGGCTGGCGCGGGTTAGCGAGATCGGCGGCGATCAGCGGGTGATCGAGCTGCAGCTCGCCGCTGGCGGGCGAATGGCAATAGCCTTTCTCGGTAATGGTGAGGGAGACAATGGCCACCTGTGGCTCACACATCGCCGAAAGCACGGCCTCGAGACCATCGACCTGGGCATGCAGCGCCTGCTTCACCACCCCGACCACGCGCGCGGTCCACGCGTCGGCGGACATTTCGGCCACGGTATACAGCAGATCCTGCTGCCGGAGATCGGCGATCTGCTGCTCGCCGCCAATCAGGTTGACTTCAGTGTAGCCCCAGTCACTGCCGTACTCGCTGGCCAGTATATCGGCGTATACCGCCTGATGGGCGCGGTGAAACGCGCCAAAACCCAGATGGACGATACGGGGGACCAGCGCGTGGCGATCGTAGCCGGGCAGGATGGCGTTAGCGGTTAAGAGGGTGTTTTCCATGGTAACTCTCGTTGTTATGTGGCTCATCAACCATTCTCTGGGAGAACTCTCGAGGAGAATGCCTTTGTGCCTCAACCATCTCACGCAATTGGTATAACATCTTTGATTTCTGTCAACTACCATACAAGAAGCTTTTGCCGGGTTGTGCTCGCTGGCGAGCGGTCACAAAATCTCTGAGATGACAGGAGAAAATCCGCCACGAAGCGGTAAGAGAAGACGGAACATGGCACAGGCCACGCCTTCCTGCGGGCCTGTTGCTTCCAGGCCGGTTAATCGATGCGGGTTTTGACGATAAAGAAGTAGCACAGCGCCCCGGCGAAGGTCACGCCGGCGGCGATCACCAGCGCCAGATTGAAAGAGTGGGTGGTATCCACAACCCAGCCGGTGACGATCGGCGCGAAGGAGGCAAACACAAAGCTGCCAAAGTTCTGGATCGCCGCCACCGACGCCACTTTATGTTCCGCCACCAGCACCTGTACCAATCCCCAGGCCGAGGTGCCAGCGAAATGGACGCAGAACAGCGCCATGGAGATAAACGCCACCGCCTGGGTCGGCGAGTTTGATTGCACCACCAACAGTGTGCCGAGCGCGGAAAGCACCAGTCCGGCTACAATCGCCGTTTTGCGGGTTTTCGCCAGATCGTAGCCTCTGCGCGCCAGCGCATCGACCACCAGCCCATTGACCCACATGCCCACCGCCGCAGCGAGAAACGGGATCGCCGCCACCCAGCCGGTTTTAGCAAGGCTCAATCCCTGCTGCGCCTGCAGATAACCCGGCAGCCACGCGATATACAGCCAGCCGGTATAGTTCACCCCGGAGAAGCCGAGGATCATCCCCCAGGTGGTACGTCGTTTAAACAGCGCCAGCCATTCGCTCAGTTTCAGCGCCGGTCGTGCCGCCTCCTCGCTGGCCAGATAGCGTTGCTCCTCCTCCTGCAGGGTGAATTGCCGCCGGTTACGGTATCCCACATACCAGCACAGGCCGACCAGGATACCGGCTAAACCAATCACCACAAACATTGTCCGCCAGCCCCAGGCCAGCTGCATGATGACCAGCGCCGGCGGGGCGACGGCCTGACCCAGTACCGTCGAGGAGTTAAATATCCCCACCGCCGTGCCGCGCTCTCGTTGCGCATACCAATCGTTGATCGATTTCACGCCGGCGGGCATAAACGGCGCTTCGCCGATCCCGAGGCCAATGCGCAGCAGAATAAAATGCGAGAACGAATTGACTATCCCGGTCAGGGCCTGCATCGCAGACCAGAATATTAGCCCGGCGCCCAGCACAACCCGCGGTCCGAGGCGATCCAGCAAAATGCCCGAGGGCAGTTGCGCGAAGCCGTAGGAGAGCGAAAAAGCGGAGAGCAGCACCCCGAACTCGGTGGCGCTCAGACCCAAATCGGCGCGTATCGCCTCCCCGGCGACGCTCAGGGAAGAGCGGTCCAGAAAGTTAACGATACCGGCGATAAACAGCAGCGTCAGGGTGATCTTCTGCACCCGACGGATGCGCAGCGGCGTTGCACCCGCCTGTGGGGCAAATGTCTCAATAGCCATCGTTGTTCCTTACAGAGTCATAACCCAATATGATGTCTGATAAGTAAGGCAACAGGTCGACTACCATACAAGAATTAGGGTTTAAAAAAGTGGCAGGGATCACATTAGACGGGCTTATGCCCGTCCCCAGCCCGCCACGATGATCAGCACCCCGCACAGCGCGATGGCCGCCCCCGCCCAGTCATAATGGGTTAGTTTGACTCCGTCAACGACCCGCAGCCAGAGCAATGCGGTACAAACATACACACCACCGTAGGCGGCATATACCCGCCCGCTGGCGGTTGGATGGAGCGTCAGGAGCCAGACGAACAGCCCCAGCGCCAGGCCGGCGGGGATCAGCAGCAGCGGCGTGGCCCCGCGTTTTAACCATAGCCACGGCAGATAGCAGCCGACGATTTCACACAGAGCGGTGGCAAAGAACAGCAGCGTGGTTTTGAGCATTAAAAGATTCGTAAAAGAGACAAAGCGTTGAACTATTCTACGCGATAATAGCCCTTTCCCTATGCTGTTTTGTCGGCTATGCCCGGCAAAACAGCTGTAGTAAACTTAACCTGAGGGTTAACCCATCACCTAAAGGAAATCGTGATGAACATGACACTGAACAAACGCTGGTGCCTGACCGCCATTCTGGCGTTAAGCGCCGTGGTCTATACCTCCAGCTCATTCGCAGCCACCGACCGGCTGGTGATTGAGTCAGGCGACAGCGCGCAAAGCCGTCAGCAGGCGTCGATGGAAAAAGAGCAATGGAACGACACCCGCAGCCTGCGCCAGAAGGTGAACAAACGGGCGGAAAAAGAGTGGGACAAAACCGATGTCGCCTTTGACGCGCAGGATAACTGCCAGAAGAGCGCCAACGTCAATGCCTACTGGGAACCAAACACCCTGCGCTGCCTTGACCGCCGTACCGGCCGGGCGATCAATCCCTGAGCACGCTGGCGCCTGCGGGCGCCGCCTTTCCGTCCCCTCTTTTCCGCTTTGACCACAGGAATTCCCATGACCGACGCGCTACACGTCAGACTCCGCCCCCTTGAGCGCGAAGATTTGCGCTTTGTTCACCAGCTCGACAACAACGCCAGTGTGATGCGCTACTGGTTTGAAGAGCCCTATGAAGCCTTCGTTGAGCTTTCCGATCTGTACGACAAGCATATTCACGACCAAAGCGAGCGTCGCTTTGTGATCGAATGCAATGGCGATAAAGCCGGACTGGTGGAGCTGGTTGAAATCAACCATGTGCACCGCCGGGCCGAGTTCCAGATCATCATCTCGCCCGACTTCCAGGGAAAAGGCCTCGCCACCCGCGCCGCGCGGCTGGCGATGGACTATGGCTTTACCGTGCTCAATCTGTATAAGCTGTATCTGATTGTCGATAAAGAGAATGAAAAAGCGATCCATATTTACCGCAAGCTCGGCTTTATGGTCGAGGGTGAACTGATCCATGAGTTTTTCATTAACGGCGAGTATCGCAACACCATCCGCATGTGTCTGTTCCAGCATCAGTATCTGGCGGAACACAAAACGCCGGGGCCGTCCCTGCTGAAGCCGACGGCTCAGTAATAATCAATGCGGTTTTTAATCGTGTAGTGGCGGGTCAGCGGCGGCTGGACGCTTTCATCGATCACCTGCAGCTCACAGCTCAGCGGATTGTCATGACGATCGTAGTCGCAGGTCTGGCGCACTGTGCCCAGCGTGCGGTCGTTGAAGGTGCTGATGGCGGTATAGTCCATTTTCTTGCGCGGATCCTTCGACGGCGTGGAGGCAACGGTAAATCGCTCCTCTTTGGCGGTGGTGGTTTTCCCCAGCGGATAGCCATCGCTGTCGTAGCGGTAGGTGGCGGTGGTCTCTTTGCCGCGGGCGCTGATAATAAAGCCGTTATCATCCGTTTCCCAGCTAACGCCGGTGGCGGGCATCTCCGCCAGCTGACATTTCCCCTGCAGACGCAGCCGCTTCTCATGGGTGCGGCCATCGACGTAATAGTTGGCGTCCAGCAGCAGCGTAGCGCCGGTGTTATTCTCCACATCCTCCAGCGTCAACAGATCGAAACATCCCTCTTTTGACAGCTGCGCGCTCACCTTTTTGACCACCACATCGTGTTCGTCCAGTAGCGTCTGGCTAAAATCTTTCACCGGTCCGCGCAGCGGATCGAACTCAAATTCATTGGAAAAACTCGCCATCTCCGGGGTGAAGGCTTCCGGGACGCTTTCGCGGTCGCACGCCGTCAGCAACAGTGCGGTCGGGATCAGCCAATACAGTCTTTTCACAGGTGATTCCTTTTGTGTACATCCAATCATATTAGCAAATACAATTGTTTACACCAGTTCTGCTATGCTTAAATCTGGATAACATCGATAAGGAGCGTAAGATGAAACTATCCCTCTGGACAGGCGCCGCGCTGCTGCTGTGCTCCACGACCGTACTGGCGGCCCCCGACTCCTGTGAACGGGTCAAAAATGATATTCAACAGAAGATCATGAACAATGGCGTACAGGAAACGGCCTTCAGTCTGGCCATTGTGCCCAACGACCAGGCGGACCAGCCCGGCGCTCAGGTGGTGGGTCATTGCGCCAATGACACCTTCAAAATCACCTACACCCGTAACAGCGACAGTCTCGCCGAAAACGACGCTCAGTAAGCCCTCTTTGCTTTCAAACGAAAGATCTTATCCCTGCATTGACCAGGGATAAGATCTGCCGGCTACCCATAACGTATTATCGCTCACCCCGGCGTCTGTTAATGACGCGGCGGCCCTTCTCCGCCCAGCATAACCATCATGGAGTGAGCAATGTCGAATCAGGAATCTTCCGGCGGCGTCACCCGACGCGCGTTACTTAAATCCACAGCCCTCGGTTCTCTGGCGCTGGCCGCCGGCGGGCTTCCCCTCCCCTTTACGCTGCGCAGCGCCGCGGCGGCAGTACAACAGGCTGCCGGCGACAACACCCGCATTGTCTGGGGCGCCTGTTCGGTCAACTGCGGCAGCCGCTGCGCCCTGCGGTTACACGTGCGTGATGATGAAGTGGTGTATGTCGAAACGGATAACACCGGCGACGACCGCTATGGCGATCACCAGGTCCGCGCCTGCCTGCGCGGGCGTTCGATTCGCCGGCGCATCAACCACCCGGATCGCCTTAACTATCCGATGAAGCGCGTGGGAAAACGCGGAGAAGGTAAATTTGAGCGTATCAGCTGGCAGGAAGCGCTGGATACCCTTGCTGACCGCCTGAAGCGCGTCGTCGCGGAATATGGCAACGAAGCCGTGTACATTAACTACTCATCAGGAATTGTCGGCGGGAACATCACTCGCTCCTCGCCTTCCGCTTCGCCGGTGGCGCGGCTGATGAACTGCTACGGCGGCTCGCTTAACCAGTACGGTACCTACAGCACCGCGCAGATCGCCTGCGCCATGCCCTACACCTACGGCAGTAACGACGGCAACAGCACCTCGGATATTGAAAACAGCAAGCTGGTGGTGATGTTCGGCAACAACCCGGCGGAAACCCGCATGAGCGGCGGCGGCATTACCTGGTATCTGGAACAGGCCCGCGAGCGCTCCAACGCGCGGATGATCGTTATCGATCCGCGCTACACCGATACCGCCGCCGGTCGCGAAGATGAGTGGATCCCCATTCGCCCCGGCACGGACGCCGCGCTGGTCGCCGGTATCGCCTGGGTGTTGATTAACGAGAATCTGGTGGATCAGCCGTTCCTTGATAAATACTGCGTCGGCTACGATGAGAAGACGCTGCCGGCCGGGGCGCCTGAGAATGGCCACTATAAAGCCTATATCCTCGGCGAAGGCGACGACGGCGTCGCCAAAACGCCGCAGTGGGCCTCGCGTATCACCGGCATCCCAGCCGATCGCATCATTAAACTGGCGCGCGACATCGGCATGATCAAACCGGCCTATATCTGCCAGGGCTGGGGGCCGCAGCGCCAGGCCAACGGCGAGCTCTCGGCCCGGGCAATCGCCATGCTGCCGATCTTAACCGGCAACGTCGGCATCAACGGCGGCAACAGCGGCGCCCGCGAATCGACCTACACCATCACCATCGAGCGTCTGCCGGTGCTGGAAAATCCGGTGAAAACCGCCATCTCCTGCTTCACCTGGACCGACGCCATCGCCCGTGGTCCGGAAATGACCGGCACCCGCGACGGTGTGCGTGGCAAAGAGAAGCTGGATGTGCCAATCAAATTCCTGTGGAACTACGCCGGCAACACCATCATCAACCAGCACTCCGACATCAATAAGACCCACGATATTCTGCAGGACGAGAGCAAGTGCGAAACCATCGTGGTCATCGACAACTTTATGACCTCGTCGGCGAAATATGCCGACCTGCTGCTGCCCGACCTGATGACCGTTGAGCAAGAGGATATCATTCCCAACGATTACGCCGGCAATATGGGCTATCTGATTTTCATCCAGCCCGCCACCTCGGCGAAGTTTGAACGCAAACCGATTTACTGGATCTTAAGCGAAGTGGCGAAACGGCTCGGCGACGATGTCTACCAGCGTTTTACCGAGGGGCGCACGCAGGCGCAGTGGCTGCAGCATCTGTACGCCAAAATGGTGGCGAAAGATCCGGCGCTGCCGGCCTACGAGGAGCTGAAGCGAATGGGCATCTACAAACGCAAGGATCCGAACGGCCACTTCGTCGCCTATCGCGACTTCCGCCGCGATCCCGAAGCGCATCCGCTCAACACCCCGTCCGGCAAAATTGAGATCTACTCCAGCCGGCTCGCCGAGATTGCCGCCCGCTGGCAGCTGGAGAAAGACGACGTCATCAGCCCGCTGCCGGTCTACGCCTCCACATTTGAAGGCTGGGACGATCCGCTGCGCAGTCAGTATCCGCTGCAGCTATTTGGATTCCACTATAAGGCGCGCACCCATTCCAGCTACGGCAACGTGGATGTGCTGCAGGCCGCCTGCCGTCAGGAAGTGTGGATCAACCCGCTTGACGCGGAAAAACGCGGGATTAATAACGGCGATCTGGTGCGGGTGTTCAACCAGCGCGGCGAAGTCCGGCTGCCGGCGAAAGTGACGCCGCGCATCATGCCGGGCGTGTCGGCGATGGGCCAGGGCGCGTGGCACGACGCCAATATGGCCGGCGACCGGGTTGACCATGGCGCCTGCATGAATACCCTGACCACCCATCGCCCGTCGCCGCTGGCGAAAGGGAATCCGCAGCATACCAACCTGGTCGATATCGAGAAGGTTTAAGGAGTAAACCATGAGCACGCAATATGGATTCTTTATCGACTCCGCTCGCTGTACCGGGTGCAAAACCTGCGAGCTGGCCTGTAAGGACTATAAAAACCTGACCCCGGAAGTCAGTTTCCGTCGCATCTACGAGTATGCCGGCGGCGACTGGCAGCAGGACAACGGCGTCTGGCAGCAGAACGTTTTTGCCTATTACCTCTCCATCGCCTGTAACCACTGCGCCGATCCGGCCTGCACCAAAGTCTGCCCGAGCGGGGCGATGCACAAGCGCGAAGACGGTTTTGTGGTGGTGGATGAAGAGGTGTGCATCGGCTGCCGCTACTGTCATATGGCCTGTCCGTACGGCGCGCCGCAGTACAACGCCGACAAAGGCCATATGACCAAGTGCGACGGCTGTCATGAGCGCGTCGCCGAGGGGAAAAAGCCGGTCTGCGTCGAGTCCTGCCCGCTGCGGGCGCTCGATTTCGGGCCGATTGCTGAACTGCGTGCTAAGCACGGCCAACTGGCGGCGGTAGCCCCGCTGCCCTCGGCGCACTTCACTCAGCCGAGCATCGCGATCAACCCTAACCGCAACGCCCGGCCGTGTGGCGATACCACCGGTTATCTGGCAAACCCGAAGGAGGTGTGAGATGGGAAGCGGATGGCATGAATGGCCGCTGGTGCTGTTTACGGTACTGGGGCAATGCGTGGTGGGCGCGACACTCATCAGTGGTCTGGTCTGGCTCGAGCTGGCGGATCAGCGCGAAGCGCGGCAGCGTCTGGTGCGCAGCATGTTTTTTATCTGGCTGCTGATGGGGATCGGCTTTCTCGCTTCAGTTATGCATCTCGGTTCGCCACTGCGCGCGTTTAACTCGCTGAACCGCGTCGGCGCCTCGGCGCTGAGCAACGAAATCGCCAGCGGCGCCTTGTTTTTCGCTGTGGGCGGATTCTGGTGGCTGCTGGCAGTGCTGGAAAAAATGCCGGCGGCGCTGGGCAAAATCTGGCTGGTGATCACCCTGCTGTTGGGGCTGCTGTTTATCCTCGCGATGACCCGGGTTTATCAAATCGATACTGTACCGACATGGTACACTGGCTACACCACCAGCGCCTTCTTCCTGACGGTACTCCTTAGCGGGCCGCTGTTCGCCGCCCTGCTGTTGCAAATGGCGAAAGTCGACGTTAACGGCTGGTTTATTGCTGGGTTGAGCATGGCCGCGCTGGTCATCAGCGCCGCGGTGATCGTCATGCAAAGCGCCGGGCTCAGTACTATTCACAGCTCCGTTCAGCAGGCGGCCAGCCTGTTGCCGAATTACGGCAGACTGCAGGCCTTACGCCTGATCCTGCTGGCGCTGGGACTCGGCTGCTGGCTGTGCCCGCTGATCCGTCGCCAGCCGCCGCGCGCGGTGGGGCTACTGGCCGGTCTGGTGCTGGTCTTGATTGCTGAATGTATTGGCCGCGGCCTGTTTTATGGGCTACATATGACCGTCGGTATGGCGGTTGCCGGTTAATGAGACGGCGCGCCGGCGCGCGCCGCAGAAAGGAATAAGTGATGATGCCGTTCCCACACCGCGACGCCGTCGCGTTAAGCGCCCGTACCCTGGGCGCGTTGTTCTCTTATGCGCCGAATAACGCGCAAATCGCGCCGCTGGTCGCCGCCTTCCAGGACGGCAGCTGGCAGCAACAGTGGCCCTACCCGGTTGCCGCCCCGCTGGCATCGGGGTTTGCCGCGTCGGCTGAAGAGTCGTTGCCGGAAGCCTGGCAGCGCCTGTTTATCGGACCATGGGCCCTGCCGGCGCCGCCATGGGGATCCGTCTGGCTGGATAAAGAATCGGTGCTGTTCGGCGAATCCACGCTGGCCCTGCGCGAATGGATGCGCGCGAACGGCATCGCACTGGACGCCGATCGCAACGAGCCGGAAGACCATTTCGGCACCCTGCTGCTGCTGGCGGCGTGGCTGTGCGAAACGGAGCAGGAGGCGTTGTTTGGCCAGCTGCTGGCCTGGCATCTGCTGCCGTGGTCCGGACGCTTCCTGAGCGTCTTTGTCGAACGCGCTGCCCACCCCTTCTACCAGGCGCTGGGTCAGCTGGCGCAGGCGACCCTGGCGCAGTGGCAGGAGAATCTGCCGATCGCCGTGGCGGAAAAGCCGCTCTATCGCTAATCCCTTTACCGCGCCGGTAGTCGGCGCGGTTTCCTTATTTGCACGCCTGACCGTGACCCGCACTTATCGCTTTTGCATATAAGGTTATTCCCTATCACAATAAGGCCATGTTTTCCGACTCTCGCCATGACCGATGCACCGTCTTCATCCCTTTCCTGACGTGCAGGTGATGTTTCGTCGCCTGCTGATCGCCACGCTGATTGGCCTGCTCGCCGCCCTGGCGGTGGCCCTTTTTCGCCATGCCATGGTGGTGCTGGAAACGCTGTTTCTCGGTAACGACAGCGGGAGCCTGGTCAACGCCGCGCAGTCGCTGCCGGCGTGGCGGCGGCTGATTACCCCGGCGCTGGGGGGACTGGCGGCAGGGACACTTCTCTGGCTCTGGCAGCGGCGCAGCATTGCCCGCCCGCACGCCGCCACCGATTATATGGAAGCCCTGGAAACCGGGGACGGTTGCTTCGATACGCCGGCAAGCCTGGTGAAGTCGCTGGCCTCGCTGCTGGTGGTGGTCACCGGCAGCGCGATTGGCCGGGAAGGCGCCATGATCCTGCTGGCCGCGCTGGCGGCCTCGCTGTTCGCCCGCCGCTTCACGCCGCAGGCAGAATGGAAGCTGTGGGTCGCCTGCGGCGCCGCCGCCGGGATGGCCAGCGCCTATCATGCCCCGCTGGCCGGCAGCCTGTTTATCGCTGAAATTCTCTTTGGCACGCTGATGCTGGCCTCGCTTGGGCCGGTTGTCATCTCGGCGGTGATCGCCCTGCTGCTCACCCAGTTTCTCAACGGCGGCGCCGCGCCGCTGTACCATGTCGTCCTGCAGCAGGACCTTAGCGCGCTGCACTATGGCCTGATGCTCGCCACCGGACTGCTGGCCGGGCTGTGCGGGCCGCTGTTTATCTGGCTGATGGCATACAGCCACCGCGGGTTCGTCAGGCTGAAGCTGGCGCCGCCGTGGCAGCTGGCGCTGGGCGGGCTGATAGTCGGCGGCTTATCGCTCATCACTCCGGCGGTGTGGGGCAACGGCTACAGCGTGGTGCAAAGCTATCTCCTGCTGCCGCCGCCCGGCGCGCTGCTGGTGGCGGTATTCCTGTGCAAACTGCTGGCGGTGCTGGCCAGCAGTGGCTCCGGCGCGCCGGGCGGGGTGTTTACCCCCACGCTGTTTGTCGGTCTGGCGATGGGCATGCTGTTTGCCCGCTTCAGCGGGCTGTGGCTACCGGGGGATCAGGAGATGGCTTTGATGATGGGACTGACCGGCATGGCGGCGTTTCTTGCCGCCACCACCCATGCGCCCATTATGTCGACCCTGATGATTTGTGAGATGACCGGGCAGTATACGCTGCTTCCCGGCCTGTTGATCACCTGCGTGGTGGCGTCGGTGCTGTCGCGGACGTTACGCCGGGATTCGATCTATCGCCATCACGTTGCCGAGCATGTCTAAGTCGACGTAGCGGCTTAGCTCACGCTGCTCGGCGCGCGGCAGATACGGCAGCTCGCCAATGAGCGGCGCCGGCAGCTTTTTGCTGAGCACATCGATGATTTCGGCGTAGTGCGCCAGACCGGGGTTAATGCGGTTGGCCACCCAGCCGATCAGCGGTAGCCCGTCATTGGCGATCGCCTGGGCCGTCAGCAGCGCATGGTTGATGCACCCTTCCTGGATCCCCACCACCATCAGCACCGGGAGCTGCTCCTGTACCACCCATTCGGAGAGCGGTCGCAGGTCGTTCATCAGGCTGCGCCAGCCGCCGGTGCCTTCAACCACCACATGTTCAACCTGCCCGGTCAGCCGCTGCAAACCATCCGACAGCAGACCGTAGTTGATCGGGCAGCTGTGCGCCACGCTGCTTTCGTCTTCGCTTAAGGCGATGGGATTGACAGCCTCATAGGGTAACGCCAGCGTGGAGACGCTCTGCAGCACCAGCGCGTCTTTGTTACGCAAACCGTCCGGCGTCTCTTTGCTGCCCTTCGCCACAGGCTTGTACCCGGCCACGCTTTTGCCTCTGGCAGCAAGTGCCTGCAACAGCGCACGGGAAACCACTGTCTTCCCGACAGAGGTGTCTGTACCTGTAATAAAGAAACGCTTAAACATCACTAACCCCACAGTTTTGTCGATGAAATATACGGGAGAGAAATAATCAACAGTGGGCAAAGTCTACGTGAAGCCGCTGGGGGTCAGCTTGAGATAGCGCAATTTTTGGTGTGACTATGAAAAAATGTTAACCCTGTAACAGTCGTATGAGTAAGGATCCGTTATAGAGCGCATCCTTGACCAACGCCGCGCCAGCCATCGTTCCGCGGTTGGAGAACTGGGTGCTTTCAACCGCGATATGCTGGCTGTAGGCCGGGAGTGATTGTTGCCGAATGCAGCTGGAAATTGCCGGAAAAAGAATGTCTGCCGCCAGGTTAAACGGCGAGCCAATCAGGATTTTCTGCGGGTTAAACAGATTGACCATGATCGCCAGAATGCGGCCGACGTGATTACCGACGCCGCTGATAATGTCCCGGGCCAGCAGATCGCCCTGCAGCGCCGCCTGACATAGCCACTCCACGCTCAGCGGACGCTGATGCAGTAGCGAGCTCATCGACTGCGCCATCCGCATCTGCGCCAGCTCCAGCACGCTCTCCACGCTGGCGATCGTTTCCAGACAGCCATGGTTGCCGCAGTAGCAGCGTTTGCCGTAGGGGTCGACCTGGGTATGACCGATCTCCACGAGACTGCTGCTGCCGGCGTGCAGCAGACGTCCATCGGTGATAACCCCGGCGCCAACGTTGTGATCGATCACTACCTGAATGACATCCCGGGCGCCGCGCGAGGCGCCAAACAGCGATTCCGCCATGGTCCAGGCGCTGATGTCATGCTGAATATAGACCGGCACCCCGGTATGGTTGGCCAGCGTTTCGCCCAACGGGACGTCTTTGACTTCTTCATAAAACGGCATGCGATGAATAATGCCGTTTTCAGTATCAATGATACCCGGCATCGTGATGGCGATGGAGGTGAGACGTTCCAGCTTCTTCTGGTGGCGAATAAAGAAGCGATCGATATGGTCGATAATCCGCGTCAGAAACGGCGTGCTGTCGGCAAGCGCCAGCTCCAGCTGCTCCTCCACCACCAGCTGGCTGCTTAAATCACGCAGCGAAAGGTGGATCTCGCCGCGGCTGATGCGCACCGCCAGATAGTGCCATGCCTCGGTTTCCACCATCAGCCCCACCGCCGGCCGCCCGCGGCTGCCGGGCTCCTGAATTTCGGTCTCCTGCACCAAGTGCGCTTCCAGCATTTCGCGGACAATTTTGGTGATGCTGGCGGGCGCCAGTTGCGCAAATCGGGAGAGGTCGATACGCGATACCGGGCCGAGCTGATCAATCAGGCGATAGACGGCGCCCGCATTGGTCTGCTTGATTTGATCGATATGGCCTGGTTGACTATCCGCTACCACCATTGACTCCCTTTATTTTCGCGCTTCGAAATAAACTTTCGGCTATGGTGAAGCACTTCGATGGTGAACGTCAAATTTTTGCTTAGCCTTGTGATTTACCGCACATTTCCAGCCCATTTTTGCTTCAATTGCGCTCGCTTTTCCAGGCCAGCAGCGTGTCACGAAAGCGTTTTGCCAGCGCTCCCTGCTCATGGTGTTTCGACCACACCAGCCACATCTCTGACACCGCATCCTGTTCGTCGATCGGCAGCCAGCGCATTTCGCTGAGCTGCACGCGCTGAAAGGAGGCCGGCAGGATCGACACCCCCAGTCCGGCGGCCACCAGGCCAATAATGGTCATCGCCTCCC
This sequence comes from Klebsiella pneumoniae complex sp. WS1778, assembly GCF_049472055.1. Classification (NCBI taxonomy): domain Bacteria; kingdom Pseudomonadati; phylum Pseudomonadota; class Gammaproteobacteria; order Enterobacterales; family Enterobacteriaceae; genus Klebsiella; species Klebsiella pneumoniae complex sp. WS1778. The sequence continues at coordinate 638,004 of NZ_JBKGTJ010000001.1, read as the reverse complement.
CCACCTCCTGCGCAATCACCGGCGTATGGCCGTAGCGGCGCAGCAGGCCAAGGATATCGTCATACAGGCCGGTACCGACATGCGGGTCGAAAAAGACGAACGGCTCCCGCGCCAGCGCCGCCAGGCTGACCGAGGGCAGGCGGGCCAGCGGATGGTCCGCCGGGACCATCGCCAGCAGCGGCTCACGCAGCACCCGCTGCCACGCCAGGGTGTCCGGCAGTTGGGTATTGCGCAACAGGCCAAGGTCGAGGGCCCCCTCGCTCAGCGGGACAATCTGTTCGCGGGTATTGGTCTCGCGGGTGAGAATATGCACATCCGGGTAGCGCTGACGAAACAGCGACAGCGTATCGGATACCGCCTTGATAAAAGGGGCCGAGGAGGTAAAGCCGATACGCAGTTCGCCCGTTTCCCCATGGTGCAGGCGGGCGGCGCGGGCGGCGGCGTCCTCCACCTGGGCGAGAATTTGTCGGCTGTCGGCGAGAAACTGTTTGCCCGCCGCCGTCAGGCTGACGCTGCGGTTGGTGCGGGCGAACAGGCGGGCGCCGGTCTGCTGCTCGAGGATCTGAATTTGCTGGCTTAACGGCGGTTGAGAGATGTTCAGTCGCGCCGCGGCGCGGCCAAAATGCAGCTCCTCGGCGACGGCGACAAAGTAGCGCAGATGACGCAACTCGATATTCATATTTAAAACGTCTTATTTGAGATTATTAATATATTAGACAGAATATTTACATTTTCATACCCTAAAAATGTGAGCTGAATGGTCACAACACTCTGTTGGTAAGCAGCAACTTCTATCCAAGGAATTCTCTGTGAGTCGTACAACAACCGTTGACACCGTGCCGGCGGACGAGGTCAGCGTCGCTGGTGCATCCCGCCCGGATCAATTTATTAAGCGCGGCACCCCGCAGTTTATGCGCGTCACTCTCGCGCTGTTCTCCGCCGGTCTGGCCACCTTTGCCCTGCTCTATTGCGTGCAGCCGATCCTGCCGGTGCTGTCGAACGAGTTCGGCGTATCGCCGGCCAGCAGCAGTATCTCTCTCTCCATTTCCACGGCGATGCTGGCGGTGGGCCTGCTGTTTACCGGCCCGCTATCGGACGCCATTGGCCGCAAGCCGGTGATGGTCACCGCCTTGCTGCTGGCCGCCTGCTGCTCGCTGTTGTCGACCATGATGACCAGCTGGCACGGCATCCTGATAATGCGCGCCCTGATCGGCCTGTCGTTGAGCGGCGTGGCGGCAGTCGGCATGACCTACCTGAGCGAGGAGATCCACCCCAGCTTCGTGGCCTTCTCCATGGGACTCTATATCAGCGGCAACTCCATCGGCGGCATGAGCGGCCGCTTGCTCACCGGGGTCTTTACCGATTTCTTCGGCTGGCGCGTGGCGCTGGCGGTGATCAGCGGGTTCGCTCTGGCAGCGGCGATTATGTTCTGGCGTATCCTGCCCGAGTCGCGCCATTTCCGCCCGACCTCGCTGCGGCCAAAAACGCTGCTGATTAATTTCCGCCTGCACTGGCGCGATCGCGGCCTGCCGCTGCTGTTCATCGAAGGTTTCCTGCTGATGGGGGCCTTTGTCACTCTGTTTAACTACATTGGCTACCGTCTGATGATGTCGCCGTGGTCGTTAAGCCAGGCGGTGGTGGGTCTGCTGTCGGTGGCGTATCTCACCGGAACCTGGAGCTCGCCGAAAGCGGGCGCCATGACCGTACGCTATGGCCGCGGTCCGGTGATGCTCGGCTTTACCGGCGTGATGCTTTGCGGCCTGCTGATGACGCTCTTTTCTTCCCTGTGGCTGATTTTCATCGGCATGCTGCTGTTCTCCGCCGGCTTCTTCGCCGCGCATTCCGTCGCCAGCAGCTGGATTGGCCCACGCGCGCGCCGCGCCCGCGGTCAGGCGTCATCGCTATATCTGTTCAGCTATTATCTTGGCTCAAGCCTGGCGGGGACGTTAGGCGGGGTGTTCTGGCACCGCTACGGCTGGAACGGCGTCGGCGGATTTATCGCGCTGCTGCTCCTTGCCGCGCTGTTGACCGGCACTTGCCTGTATCGCCGACTAAAATAATCGCCCGTGACGTGGCCTGCGGGCCACGTTTCACCACATGCCCATGATAGATGACAAGCCCATCAGCTCTCTGACGGCATCAACGGACAGTAAGGCAATAAACAGCCAGGTGAACGGATTCATAAACCACCCCCGAACCTCCAGACCTGTGTAATCGATCACAGTTTAGTCACGATACGTTGCCGATTTCTGCAATACCGCTCACAGAGCCACGCTTTTTTTCCTGCTATCTCCCGGCTGATGCTATACCACGCCTCCTGCGCGCAACGCTCGACCCGCCAGGCGTATCAGGATAGTGTAGAGGCATACCGATAATCTGTTCATTCACCTGTCACGGACCGAACGCTACTATGACTGAAAATACGCCTTATCAGCAGCTTACCCGCACGTTTCAGCGCCTGTCGCGCTTTTCGCATCTCTCCGCCATCGCCGGCTGGGATATGTTCGCCATGATGCCTCCGGGCGGTAGCGCCGCCCGCGGCGAAGCGCTGGCGGAACTCGGCGTGCTACAGCATCAGATCCTGACCGATAAAAAAGTGGGCCAATGGCTGCAGGCGGCCCGCCAGCAGGATCTCAACGACCTCGAACAGGCCAACCTGCGGGAAATGCAGCGTCAGTACGATCAGGCGGCGCTGCTGCCGGAAAGCCTGGTGGAGGCCAAATCACTGGCCGGTAGCCGTTGCGAACATGCCTGGCGCAGCCAGCGGCCGGCTAACGACTGGGCTGGCTTTGCCGAAAATTTGCGCGAGGTGGTCAGACTGAGCCGCGAGGAAGCGCAGATCCGCGCCGACGCCCGGGGAGGCTCACGCTATGACGCGCTGCTTGATATTTTCGAGCCGGATATGACCAGCGCCCGGCTGGACAGCCTGTTTGCCGACCTCAAGTCCTGGCTACCTTCCCTGCTGCGGCAAGCGGTCGACAAGCAGGCGACGCGAACCTTGATTGCCCCGCAGGGGCCGTTCCCGATCCCTGAGCAGCGCGAGCTGGGTCTGCAGGCGATGCGCATCCTCGGCTTTGACTTTGACGGCGGGCGTCTGGACATCAGCGCCCACCCGTTCTGCGGCGGCGTCCCTCAGGATGTGCGCATCACCACCCGCTACAACGAAAACGACCTGCTCAGCGCCCTGTTCGGCGTGATCCACGAGACCGGCCACGCCCGCTATGAGCAGAACCTGCCCCGCCCGTGGATCGACCAGCCGGTAGGACTGGCCCGCTCTACCGCCATTCACGAGTCGCAAAGCCTGTTCTTTGAAATGCAGCTGGGACGCAGCGAGCGCTTCCTCCACCGCCTGTTGCCGGCGGTGCGCGAACGCTTTGGCGATCGGCCGGCCTTTAGCGAGGAGAATTTTGTCGCCTGGAACCAGCGGGTGAAACCAGGCTTTATTCGCGTTGATGCCGATGAGGTCAGCTACCCGGCGCATGTGATCCTGCGTTATGAAATTGAACGCGCGCTGATCGACGGCGAGATCGAGGTGGAAGATATTCCGTCGCTGTGGGATGAGAAAATGCAGCACTGGCTGGGACTGTCGACCACCGGCAACTACCGGGACGGCTGTATGCAGGATATTCACTGGACCGACGGCGGGTTCGGCTACTTCCCTTCCTATACGCTGGGGGCGATGTACGCCGCGCAGCTGATGGCCGCCGCCCGCCGCGCGCTGCCGACGTTAGACCGCGATATCGCGGAAGGGGATTTCAGCGCCCTGTTTGACTGGCTGCGGCAGAATATCTGGCAGCATGGCAGCCGCTTCACCACCTCGCAGCTGATCCAGCAGGCCACCGGAGAGGATCTTAACAGCCGCTACTTCCGCGACCACCTTACCGCCCGCTATCTGTAATCGTCCGCGCCGGGCTGCCCGGCGCGTCCTTCGCTCCCCGCCTTGTACATTCGGTTACACGCCGATACCAAACACTCACGGAAAGCCCGAAAAGACAAGCATATAGTAATTTCACCGGCCCCGCAGTGGGGTTGAAATTAAGAAAACTTTTCGAGGATATCAGAATGAAAAAAGTATTAGCTCTGGTCGTTGCCGCTGCTATGGGTCTCTCTTCCGCCGCTTTCGCTGCTGACGCAGTAAGCACCACTCAGGCGCCTGCTGCTACCCACAGCACTGCTGCCAAGACCACCCATCACAAAAAACACCATAAAGCCGCAGCAAAACCAGCTGCAGAGCAGAAAGCTCAGGCTGCCAAAAAACACAAGAAAGCAGAAGCGAAACCAGCCGCTGCCCAGAAAGCCCAGGCCGCTAAAAAACACAAAAAAGCAGAAGCTAAACCAGCCGCTCCGCAGAAAGCCCAGGCCGCTAAAAAGCACCACAAAGCTGCCGCTAAACCGGTAGCCCAGAAAGCCCAGGCAGCGAAAAAACACCACAAAACCACCAAACACCAGGCCGCTAAACCTGCTGCACAGCCGGCAGCATAATTCCTCCCGGTGAACCAACCTTCTTAAATAATCGGCGCTGTTTCAGCGCCGTTTTTTCTGGAGAGCACTATGCTGCGGCGCTATCGTTTTGAGCTCATCCTGATCCTGTTAATCATTTGCGCAGTGGTTGCGACCCGCTTTTTCCTCTATTAATTGTTTCGCCCCCTCTCCCGTTTTGCCGCCTGGCGCAGACTTCCCGGAAGGTGAATGTCGCGCAAATATTATTGCCTGCCTCTTACCACTCTCTGTATCCTGCCGCTGCCAGCGGTGCAAATAACGCCCGGCGCCCGAAGACGCCAGACACGTTAGCAAGAAACCATCGCGCGCCTGGCCCCCATGCGGCGGCCAGACTCATCACAAAGCACGTACCGCTTCCATCACCAGATAGCCGGTTGCGCCCCAGATGGCCACGGAGACCAGGGAAACATAGACCAGTGCGCGAATACCTTTTTTAGACATATACCCTCCGAACGCCGGGGAAATAGAATTCAGGCTATCATCGCCGGTATTACCTCTCTATTTACTCAACGGCGGGGTGACGGTAACAATGTTTTCGGTGAGAAAATGTTTCGCATTGAAAATTATTACGTGAGGCGTAAAGAAGTGCGAATTCTGGTGAAGTTCTGGCGGGTAAACGTATTATTTTTGCGCATTCCGCTGATAAACCAGGAATAACCTTAAAGAAGTGTTGCTGCATTATTCGCCAATTTCAGTACGTTCTGATACACGAATGTTCTTGCGCCAGACCGCGCTTTCTGCGGAAATAGCAGCAGAAGGTTACTGGTATTAACCGATTGAAATCAGACGGTTTTACCCGCGCCAGAGCCCACCGAGCGCAGATGAGACATGCCGTTTGGCCTGATAAGAATTATTGTTTACTTTCATAAACTTAAATCTCCTGCTACTGTCAATAGACATCATAGCCTCCCCAGAGAGTGATATGCGTAGAAACGTTCTGTTATTACTGTGTTCATTTTATCTGTTACCTCTGGGCGCACATGCCGATGATAACGGACTGAGCGCCAAAGATATTAAGACGTTGTTTTTCGGTCACGATGACCGTAAAGCGGTGAGCCGTCCGGAGGAGAGCCCGTGGGACGCGATTGGCCAGCTGGAGACCGCCAGCGGCAATCTGTGCACGGCGACGCTCATCTCCCCCAACCTGGCGCTGACCGCGGGCCACTGCCTGTTAACACCCCCGCGCGGCAAGCCGGATAAAGCGGTCGCTCTGCGCTTTATTTCCCGCAAGGGGAACTGGGTGTATGAGATCCACGGCATTGACGGACGAGTGGATCCCGGCTTAGGCAAGCGCCTGAAAGCCGACGGCGACGGCTGGATCGTTCCCTCCGCCGCGGCGCCCTCGGATTTTGGCCTGATCGTGCTGCGCTATGCTCCCTCAGGCATCACGCCGATCCCGCTCTTCCCCGGCAGTAAGGCCGATTTAACCGCGGCGCTGAAGGCGGCGGACCGGAAAGTGACCCAGTCAGGTTATCCTGAAGATCATCTGGATAATCTTTATAGCCACCAGGACTGCATCGTCACCGGCTGGGCGCAAAACAGCGTCCTGTCGCACCAGTGTGACACCCTGCCCGGCGACAGCGGCTCGCCGCTGCTGCTGAAAACCGCGGACGGCTGGCAAGTGATCGCCGTGCAAAGTTCGGCTCCCGGCCCGCAGGATCGCTGGCGAGCGGACAACCGCGCCATCGCGGTGACCGGCTTTCGCGATAAGCTGGAGGCGCTGGCCGGAGAGTAATTACCCCTGCTGCTGGCGCCGCTGCAGCAGGTCGGCGATCGGCATCGGTTTACTGAAGTAAAAGCCCTGTAGCCGGTCGCAACCGGCCCGCCGCAGCAGCGCCAGCTGTTGCGGATCTTCAACCCCCTCAGCCACGACCGTCATCCCCAGCGCGCGGGCGATGCGCACCGTGCCGCGCACCATCTCCGCCGCCTGCGCATCACAGTCCACCCGCCCGGCGAGGGATTTGTCAATCTTCAGGCTGTCAAAACGAAAGCGGCGTAAATAGCCGATGCTCGAATAACCGGTGCCAAAATCGTCCAGCGCCACGGCGATGCCCTGGGCCTTCAGATTCTCCACCACCGCCTGCGAACGTTCCGGATTTTCCAGCACATAACTCTCCGTCACCTCCACTTGCAGGCGTGACGGCGGAAAGCGGCAGGCAGCGACCGTCTCCATCACCCGGCTTTCAAAAGCCGGATCGCGAAATTGCGCCGGGGAGATATTCACCGACAGCAGCAGATCGCTCACCGGCTGCAGATCGCTGCAGGCACGTTGCAGAACGAACTGGCCGAGGGTGTCAATCAGGCCGCTGCTCTCGGCAATGGCGATAAATGCATCCGGCGCCAGCGCACCCTGCGGGCGACGCGGCCAGCGCAGCAGCGCTTCAACGCCGGTCATCGTCAGGGTATCGGCATCGACTACCGGCTGATACCAGACCTCAAATTCATCCTGCTCCAGCCCCTGACGGATGCCATTCTCGATCATCAGCTGATGACGTCGCACGGCATCCAGCGCATCGTCATACCAGGCCGTCTGCCCCTTGCCGCTCTTCTTGGCGTGGTACATGGCGATATCCGCCCGGCGAAACAGTTCGGTACTGGAGCATTCCGCCGGGGTTCCGCTGGCGATGCCGATGCTGGCGCCGATATAAATTTTGCGTTTGCTCAGTGCCACCGGCGCTTTCAGCAGCTCCAGCGCCGCCCAGGCGAACGCCGCCGCCCGGTCGATCGCTTGTTCGCCGCTCACCGCCATGGCGAATTCATCCCCGCCCATTCTTGCCAGCATGGCCTCCGCCGGCACCCGTTTTTGCAGCGCGCTGGCGATATGGCGGATCAGGGCGTCGCCCACATCGTGGCCATAGTTATCATTCACATCTTTAAATCCGTCCAGATCGATAAACACCACGCACTGCATGTCGTGCTTACTCGTGTCGCACACCTGGCTTAACCGCAGCAGCAGCGCTCGTCGGTTGGGCAGCCGGCTGAGCCAGTCAATCAGGGCGATCTCCCGCGCCTGACGTTCGCCGCGGGCCAGCTTATACATGCCGAGGCTGCTGAACAGAATAAACAGCAGGATCAGGCTGGCGGCCACCCCGGCGATCAGCCGCATACTGCCTGATGAGGCCAGGGCCGCTTCGGCGCCGGGCAGACGCGGCTGCCACGCCAGATAGCACAGCACCTCGCCTCCCTGCGTGCGCAGCGGAATACGGTGTTCCCCGGGGCTGTCGCTGAGATGGAGATGACTTATCTGGAAGGTGTCGCCTAAACGCTGCAGCAGCTGAGGACTGATGTGCCGGGTAATGACCAGATAGCGCCGGGTATCGTCAGCCACCTGCAGCCGGCCGGTCGTCGGCCGGATCAGGCCGATGCCGACGAAAGCGATCCCTGCCTCGGTGCGCGTGATGCCGGCGAAGGCGTTTTTGCCCTCGCGCAGAGCCTTTGCATGATAACGGATCAGGCTGGTCAGCCCGGCGCCGAGAAATGAAAGGTCTGTCCGGGGCATCACCTGACTCTGAAAGGCGCCCCACAGAATGTGATAATGTTCATCAAGGACAAAGGTGCCGTCGTACAGGTTATTGATTTTGAAGCCCGATCCCCAGGTGTCGTACAGCCATTTTTGATCCAGTCTGGGGGCGTAAGTCTGGGTCACCGCATCGTCCCAGATGGCATTGTCCAGCACCAGGGACAGCACCCGGTTGACCGATGTCTGCACCGCCCCTTCCACCGACAGGACCGAACGCTGCTGGTCAATTTCATTGGATTTGCTGGCAATGAGGTGTTGCGACAGGTAAAGCAGGGAGATCACCGACGCGGTGAGGCCGAGCCCGGCGAGAAAAATCATTATTGACAACGTCCTGGCGGAAGGAATTTTCCGCCAGCCGAAAGCTGTGAACATGCGCAGTCCTCATCGTCACCGGGCACAATAACTGCGGGGCCGGTCTTGAGGTAAGCATACTACAGCGGACCCGTTTTGCCGCCTGGCTTTGCAGGCGGCGCGACGTCAGGCGAGTTTAATTAACACCATGCCGGCAACCAACAGGATGACTCCCGCCCAGCCTTTGTTATTCAGGCGCTGGCCAAACAGCACCCAGCCGGCGGCAATGGTCGCCGCGATACCGAAGCCGCCCCACAGCGCATAGGCAACCGACAGATCGATGCCTTTTACCGCCTGCGAGAGGGCGCTGAACGCACCCAGCACCGCCGCCAGCGACAGGATGCCATAGACCTTGCGGCGGAAACCGTCGGAAAACTTCAAAAAGACGTTGGCAATAATCTCCAGAACAATGGCGATAGCCAACCAGGCGGCGTGGATCCACTCAAACTGCTGCATGAGCCACCTCCTGCTTCGACGACGCTTTTTTCTGGGTGCCGGACTTAATCAGGACGATCCCCACCACCAGTGTGGTCAGACCGGCTATTTTCAGCAGCGACAAGCTTTCATCAAATAACAGAACGCTGAACAGGGTGATCAGCAAAATGCCAATCCCTTCCCATAACGCGTAAGCCACGCCGAGGGCAATTTTTTTAACTGCAAAGGCGAGAAAAATATATGACAGAGCTATCATGGCCAGCATTAAAATATAGCCGGTATGCCCACCGCTGATGCTTGCCCATTTCATCGACAACGTGCCGGTAATTTCAGCAACAATAGCTAAAGCTAATAAAATCCAATAAAACATGATCCCTTCTCCTGCTTGAGAATATAATCCATTACCGTTTACGCGACGCGTAAACCGGAAAATTTCTGACGTAGATTTCGCTGTGCGCTTGGCGCCAGCTCAGGCAGAAAGAAGGTGACTATAGCGCCGAATGCCAGTGCTGTTCGCCGGCAAAACGGGAAAAAGTGAGGGATACTGCGGGGTGATTTAAAATATACATCCTGAACTGATTGTCCATAAAATTACAATTATCCGCGGTGTTGCTTCTCGTCCGGTGCGGATGGAAATTGTCCTCAGTAGTTAAACACAGGTAGATTTGTAGCATAGTGCTACATTTAATTCAAAGACTTTGCAATTCTTTACGCCGCGGTTTTGCAGCAATGCGTTTTTTCTGAAAAAAAACGTCATTATGCTAATGTAACGCAACCTGTTAACAGGCAAGGAAGATTGAGGACGGGATCCTATGGCTAAACCTATTATTACACTTAACGGACTAAAGATGGTCATCATGCTGGGCATGCTGGTGATCATCCTGACCGGCATTCGCTTTGCGGCAGACATTATTGTCCCGTTTATTCTCGCGATTTTTCTGGCGGTGATCCTTAATCCGCTGGTGCAGCTGCTGGTCCGCTGCCGGGTGCCGCGTGTGCTGGCGATCTCACTGCTGATCGGCCTTATCGTGATGTTAGCCGTTGTGCTGCTGGCCTCGCTGGGGACCTCGCTTAACGAGCTGGCGCGCACCCTGCCGCAGTACCGCAACTATCTCTACGAACCGATGCAAACCATCGCCCCCTGGCTGCAGCGCCTGGGTTTTACCGTCTCGGTGGTGGAGCTTAACAAATACATCGACCCCAACGCCGTGATGACCCTGGTCACCAGTCTGCTCACTCAGCTGTCGAACGCCATGTCCTCGATTTTTCTGCTGCTGCTGACGGTGGTGTTTATGCTGCTGGAGGTTCCGCAACTGCCCGCCAAACTGCAGCAGCTGATGTCCCGCCCGGTAGAAGGCATGGGGGCCATTCAGCGCGCCATCGACAGCGTGTCGCATTATCTGGTGCTGAAGACCGCGATTAGCCTGGTCACCGGGCTGGTGGTCTGGGGCATGCTGGTTCTGCTGGACGTGCGCTTCGCCTTTATGTGGGGGCTACTGGCCTTCGCGCTGAACTATATTCCCAATATCGGTTCCGTACTGGCGGCCATCCCGCCGATCCTGCAGGTGCTGGTGTTCGGCGGCCTGTACGAGGCGCTGGTGGTGCTGGCCGGCTATCTGATCGTTAACCTGGTGTTCGGCAATATTCTCGAACCGCGGATCATGGGGCGCGGCCTGGGGCTCTCCACCCTGGTGGTGTTCCTGTCATTGATCTTCTGGGGCTGGCTGCTGGGTCCGGTCGGTATGCTCCTGTCGGTGCCGTTGACGATTATCGTCAAAATTGCCCTTGAGCAGACCAGCGGCGGGCAGAGCATCGCCTTCTTATTAAGTGATGTGAGCAAACAGTAACCCTTCCCCGGGCCGGTGGCTGACCGGCCCTCCTCTCCTTGTCACCTGCAGTAGACCACTACGCCTTTTGTATTATTGATCCTCATCACAAAGGGCCACTCACCATTGTTACTCTCAGGCTAACGATTGGCCGCCGTGCTTAATTGATGCTCCGCGCCCCGCGTCGCACACTACCCTCCACCAGGACAAACAAAACGATTTGTCGAATCAGGAGGTTAATAATGAATGCCGAACAAACGACGGGGCGGGTCTGGAACCGTCGCCGGACGGAAAAGCAACGGCGGCTGGCCGAGGCCAACATCCCGGGCAAAGTCATCCCCACTGACCAGCTGGTCAGCGTACTGGAAAACCTGCTCGCCCCCGGCGACCGGGTGGTGCTGGAAGGCAACAACCAGAAGCAGGCCGATTTTCTCTCCCGCATGCTGGCGGAAGTCAATCCGCAGAAAATCCACGATCTGCATATGATCATGCCCAGCGTCGGGCGCAGCGAGCACCTTGACCTGTTTGAAAAAGGCATCGCCCGTAAGCTCGATTTCTCCTTCTCCGGTACCCAAAGCCTGCGCATTTCGCAGCTGCTGGAAGATGGGCTGCTGGAAATCGGCGCCATTCATACCTATATCGAACTCTACTCCCGCCTGTACGTCGATCTGTCGCCTAACGTCGCGCTGATCGCCGGCTACAAAGCCGACCGCAAAGGAAACCTCTATACCGGGCCGAGTACCGAAGATACCCCGGCGCTGGTGGAGGCCGCCGCCTTCCACGACGGCATTGTTATCGCTCAGGTCAACGAACTGGTGGACGACGAGTGCGATCTGCCCCGCGTCGATATTCCCGGCTCGTGGATTGATTACGTGGTGGTCGCCGACAAGCCGTTCTTTATTGAACCACTGTTCACCCGCGACCCGCGCCTGATTAAGCAAGAACACATTCTGATGGCGATGATGGCGATCAAGGGCATCTACGCAGAGCATCAGGTGCAGTCCCTCAACCACGGGATCGGCTTCAACACCGCCGCTATCGAACTGCTGCTACCGACCTACGGCGAACAGCTCGGCCTGAAAGGCAAAATCTGTAAACACTGGACCCTGAACCCGCATCCGACCCTGATCCCGGCGATCGAGAGCGGCTGGGTGGAGAGCGTGCACTGCTTCGGCGGCGAGCTGGGGATGGAAGAGTACATCCGCGCCCGCCCGGATATCTTCTTTACCGGCCCGGACGGCTCCATGCGTTCCAACCGCGCCTTCTGCCAGCTGGCGGGTCAGTACGCGGTGGATATGTTTATCGGTTCGACCCTGCAGGTGGATGGACTGGCTAACTCCTCGACCGTCACACGCGGCCGCCTTTCCGGCTTCGGCGGCGCGCCGAACATGGGCCACGATCCGCACGGCCGCCGCCACGCTACCCCTGCCTGGCTCAATATGATCACCGAGCCGGACCCAATGCAGCGCGGTAAAAAACTGGTGGTGCAGATGGTCGAAACCTTCCAGGCCGGCGTGAAACCGACCTTCGTTGAGACCCTCGACGCGGTCGACGTCGCTAAAACCTCCGGCATGCCGCTGGCGCCGGTGATGATTTACGGCGATGACGTCACCCACGTGCTGACCGAAGAGGGTATCGCCTATCTGTATCGTGCGGAAAGCCTGGAAGAGCGCCGGGCGATGGTCGCCGCAGTGGCCGGGATCACCGATATTGGCCTCGGGGTGGACGCAAAACGCGTGGCTGCCCTGCGTCAGAGCGGCAAAGTGGTCTACCCGGAAGATCTGGGTATTCGCCGCAGCGAGGCAACCCGTTCACTGCTGGCCGCCGGCAGCGTCGCCGACCTGGTGGAATGGTCCGACGGACTGTACAACCCACCGGCAAAATTCCGGAGCTGGTAATGAAAATTCTCTCTCCCCTGCACGCCGAAAGTCTTGTCAGCTGGCTGGCGGACACCGCCAGCGCCTGCCTGATTGACGAAGCCCGTCTGAGCCCGAAACCGGGTCTGGTCGACAGCCGCGGCAGCGGCGCGCATCAGGACCTCACGCTGGCGCTGATGGAACGCTCCGCCCGCAGCCTGCAGCCGACCTTCCACGCGCTGGCCCAGCAAAGCTGGCGCCGCACGGCGGATATCGCGCTGCGCGAAACCGTCGGCCGCCTCGGTCGCGAAGGCGAAGCGCAGATGATGCAGGCCACCGGCGGGGTCAATACCCACCGCGGCGCCATCTGGGCGCTGGGGCTGCTGGTCAGCGCGGTGGCGATGTTGGGTGGAGAGGGGCAATCACAGACGATCGCCGACACCGCCGCCGCCCTCGCCCGCCTGCCCGACAGCCTGGCGCCGAAAAGCTTCAGTAAAGGGCTGCGCGCCAGCCGCCGCTGGCAGGTGCCTGGCGCGCGCGAAGAGGCGCAGCGCGGTTTCCCGCATATCACCGCCCTGGCGCTGCCGCAGTTACAGCAAAGCCGCGCCCGGGGCGCCAGCGAGCCGCAGGCGCGACTTGACGCGCTGATGGCCATCATGACCTCGCTGAGCGATACCTGCGTGCTGTCGCGCGCCGGCATGAGCGGCCTGCAGACCATGCAGCAGGGCGCCCGCGAGGTGCTGGCTGCCGGCGGTTGCGCCAGCGTCGCCGGACGCGCCGCCCTGGCGCGGCTTGACGCGCAGATGCTGGCGCACAACGCCTCGCCGGGCGGCGCCGCCGATCTCCTTGCCGCCACCCTGTTTCTCGACCGGGTTGCCGGCTAACGCATTCAGAGGATGTTATGGAACAGATTACATTGTCATTTCCTGCCAGCCGCGCCCTCAGCGGCAGAGCGTTGGCAGGGGTTGTAGGTTCAGGCGATATGGAGGTGCTCTATACCGCCGCCGGGAACGATACGCTCCGCGTGCAAATTACCACCTCGGTGGATAACAGCCAGGCGCGCTGGCAGGCGCTGTTCGACCGGCTGAACCTGATCAACGGCCTGCCCGCCGGGCAGTTGGTTATTCACGACTTCGGCGCCACGCCGGGCGTCGCCCGTATTCGTATTGAACAAGTCTTTGAGGAGGCCGCTCATGCGTAACGATCGCAGCTTTATCGAACTGCGCGCTCGCGAACGCGCCCACGCCCTGCTGGACGACGGCAGCTACCGCGAACTGCTGGATCCGTTTGAAGGCATTATGTCGCCGTGGCTCGGCGCGCAGGGCATCGTCCCACAGTCCGACGACGGTATGGTGGTCGCCAAAGGCACGATCAACGGCCAACCTGCAGTGGTGATTGCCATCGAAGGCACCTTCCAGGGCGGCAGTATGGGCGAAGTCTCCGGCGCCAAAATGGCCGCCGCGCTGGAGCTGGCGGCGGAAGATAACCGCAACGGTATCCCGACCCAGGCGGTGCTGTGCCTCGAAACCGGCGGCGTACGTCTGCAGGAGGCCAACCTCGGTCTGGCCGCCATCGCCGATATTCATGCCGCGATTGTCGACCTGCGCCGCTACACCCCGGTGGTCGGCATTATTACCGGTACCGTCGGCTGCTTCGGCGGTATGTCCATCGCCGCGGCGCTGTGCAGCTATCTTATCGTCACCCGTGAAGCCCGTCTCGGCCTCAACGGCCCGCAGGTTATCGAGCAGGAAGCCGGCATTGAAGAGTACGACTCCCGCAACCGGCCATTTATCTGGAGCATGACCGGCGGCGAAATTCGCGCCGCCAGCGGCCTGGTCGACGCGCTGGTTAACGATGGCGTCAACGCCGTTAAAACCGCAATGAATGAGGCGATCGCCAAAGGCGTACCGGCACAGCACCGCAGCGACAACTATGACGATTATCTGCGTCGCTTGAGCCAGTTCGATACCCGCCAGCAGGCGGATACCGCGCAGATTAAACAGCTTTTTGCCCGGGAGGATAAATAATGAGTCAGTTCCCAAACCGCGCCGCGCTATGGCTGAATAAACTGGCGCCCAACGCGCCGCTGATGAACGGGTTATGCGCCTCTGTACAGGTCGCGGATGGCCAGATTGATGGCGAAAACGTCCGCTTTATCGCCGTGGTGCCTGACGCTAACAACCACTATCCGCGCGCCGCCGGCGGCGAAGTCGGCCTGCTGGAAGGCTGGACGCTGGCGAAAGTGGTCAACGAAACCATCGCCGCTGACGCCGACCAGCCTGGTAAACGGCCAATCGTCGCCGTGATCGATGTGCCGAGCCAGGCCTATGGCCGTCGCGAGGAAGCTTTTGGTATTCACCAGGCGCTGGCCGGAGCGGCAGGCGCCTACGCCAAAGCCCGTCTGGCCGGCCACCCGGTGATTGGCCTGATTGTCGGCAAAGCGATGTCCGGGGCGTTTCTGGCCCACGGCTATCAGGCCAACCGCCTGATAGCCTTTAACGATAGCGGCGTGCTGGTTCACGCGATGGGTAAAGAATCGGCAGCGCGCATTACGCTGCGTACCGTAGAGGCGCTGGAGAAACTGGCGGCGACCATCCCGCCGATGGCCTACGACGTCAGCAACTACGCTACGCTCGGCCTGCTCTCCGCCCTGCTTGATATCAACCATCCGGATGCGCCAGACGAAGGCGATCTGTCACTGGTCAGCCGTACCCTGCGCGACGCCATCGCTGACGCGCGCCAGGATCCCTCGCTGAAGTGCCGCCTGGGTGCGGAAAACCGCCGCAGTTCGCAGCAGGTCCGCGACCTTATGCGCGCCAGCTGGTAAGACGTTCGTTCGTACGTAAGTAGTAGAAGAAAACCTGCCGGAAGCCGTCCCCCGGAGCGCGTAATAACCGCGCCGGGCAGGGACGGCTTTTAGAAAAAATAACAATCGCGCCAGTACTCTATTTTATTTACAGGTGATTTATGACTTATGTGATTATTCATGCTCTTGCCCCGATTTTCGTCATTATGCTGCTGGGCTTCTGGGCCGGTAAGGCCAGTATGGTAGATAACAAAAACGTCTCGCTGCTTAATATTTTTGTAATGGATTTTGCCTTACCCGCCACGCTGTTTAGCGCGACGGTACAAACGCCGTGGGCCGGTATCGTCGCCCAGTCGCCGCTGGTGCTGGTGCTGACCGGCGCGATGTGGATCACCTACGCCGGGATCTACTTCCTCGCCACCAGCGTGTTCAAACGCACCCCGCAGGATGCCGCGGTGCTGACCCTCACCGTCGCGCTGCCGAACTACGCCGCGCTGGGCCTGCCGATCCTTGGCAGCGTGCTCGGCGAAGGCGCATCGACCTCGCTGTCGGTGGCGGTCTCTATCGCCTGCGGTTCGGTCCTGATGACCCCCTTCTGCCTGCTGATTCTGGAACGTGAAAAAGCCCGCGCCGCGGGGGAAAACACCGGTTCTACGCTGGCGATGCTGCCGGTGCTGATGTGGCGTTCGGTGAAAAAGCCGATCGTCTGGGGCCCGCTGCTCGGGGTGGTGCTTTCCGCTATCGGCATTAACATGCCGGACCTGCTGCTGGCCTCCATCAAACCGCTGGGCCTGGCCGCTACCGCAGCAGCGCTGTTCCTCACCGGGGTGATCCTCTCGGCGCGTAAACTGCAGATCAATGCGCTGATCGCCACCTCCACCCTCGTAAAACTGCTGGTACAGCCGTTTATCGCCTGGGGTCTGGTGATGCTGCTGGGTCTGCATGGCTCCATCGCGATTACCGCGATCCTGATGATTGCCCTGGCCGCCGGCTTCTTCGGCGTGGTGTTCGGCAACCGCTTCGGCGTGCAGTCCCCGGATGCTGAAGCCGTGCTGTTGTTAAGCTCGGTTCTGTGTATCCTGTCGTTACCGCTGTTTATCTCTTTGACTTCAGGACTGTAAACCATGTCATCAACGCCGCGTCCCCACGATTTAGTTTGGTTAAACCACGCCAGCGCCCTGGAAGATATTGCCGAGCCGTGGGTGGTTCAGCAATGGCGAACCGCGCTGCCGGTGGTGGTGAGGCGCGACGTTGACGGCCTGGCCCGCATCCCGGTTGGGGTGCGGGGCATGAAGCGCGAGCAGCGCGCCGCCGGCTGGGTACAGGCGCAGAATATCGTGCGCAGCGTCACCCCGGAGATGCTGGTGGAGCGCGAGCGCCTGCTGGGCTCTCCTTTTGTTTCGCAGCCGCCGGTGCAGGCGGCTATCGCCCTGACGCTGGACGACTGGCCCTGGCGCTGGGGCGTCACCGGCAGCACTGGCTACGCGCTGGCGACCGAAATCCCGGTACTCCATGCAGCAAGCGATCTGGATCTGCTGATCCGCGCGCCGCAGCCGCTGGCCCGCGAGGCGCTGCTGGAATGGCAGTCCCGGGTGGCCAAGCTCCCGTGCCGCGCCGATACCCAGGTCGAAACGCCGTACGGCGCCTTCGCCCTCAATGAGTGGCTACGCGATGGGCGGGCGCTGCTGAAAACGTCACACGGTGCGCGCTTAACTACTGCGCCGTGGCGCAGGGAGGAATGATGAAGATTTTGTTTACTTTTCCCGGACAGGGCGCCCAGCGTCCCAACATGCTGGCGGCTATCCCCGACCGCGAAGCGATCCTCAGCCAGGCGCGCGCCGTGCTGGGGGATGAAGTCGAGACTCTCGATAGCGCTGATGCGCTAAAACACACCCGTGCGGTCCAGCTCTGTCTGCTGATCGTCGGGGTAGCCTGGGCGCGCGAGCTACAGCGCCAGGGCGTTAATCCGCAGATGGTCAGCGGCCTCTCCATCGGGGCCTTTCCCGCAGCGGTCATTGCCGGCGCGCTCGATTTCGCCAGCGCGCTGCGGCTGGTAGCCCTGCGCGGCGATCTCATGGAACAGGCCTATCCTGAAGGTTACGGGCTGACGGCGATTATGGGCCTGACCCGCCCGCGGGTTGAGGCGCTGATGCAGGGCCACGAGGTCTATCTCGCCAACCTCAACGCCGAAACGCAGATTGTGATCGCCGGACGCGATGAAGCCATGGCCGAAGTGGCACAGCTGGCGCTGCAGGCGGGCGCCAGCAAGGCGCAGCGGCTGGCGGTCAGCGTGCCATCGCACTGTGCGCTGCTGGATAAACCCGCCGCAGCGCTGGCAAAAGCCTTTGCCAACCTGACCTTAACGCGCCCGCAGTGCGCCTATTTAAGCGGCTCGACAGCGCGCGTGCTGTGGAATCCGCAGCGGATCGCCGACGATCTGGCGATGAACATGGCGCGCACCGTCCACTGGCAGGAGGCGATGATCGCCGCCGATGAACGCGACGCGAGACTGGCAATCGAGATGCCGCCCGGCGGCGTGCTCACCTGCCTGACCCGCCAGGCGGGCTGGCGCGGGGAGACCCTTTCGCTGGAACGCAGCGGCGTGGACGTTGCCCGCCATCTGGCGCAGCGGCTTAACGAATAAGGCTCCGGGCGTACATCCTTCCTTCCGCCGCCAGCGCCAGCAGGTCGGCATCGCGCTCGCGATGGTGTGAATAGACAATCGAGATCAGCTGGCGCATCTGGTACGGTTCCGCCAGCTTTAACAGCTGTACATCTTTTTCATAGACTTTCTTCATTCGCCCCGGCAGCAGCGCAAACCCGACGCCCGCCTGCACCAGGCTAATCATCGAAAAGATGTCATTCACCCGGGTGACGATCTCCGGCTCGAAACCAGCGATATGGAATGCTTCCCGAAATCCGGCATAGGTGGCGAACCCCTCCGCCAGCGACACAAACTTGCGATCGGCGTAATCGCGCAGGTCGGCGAGTTGTGAGGCATCCAGCTGCTCCGTCGCCGGGGCGGCGAGAAAAATATCGTCCTCAAACAGCGGCACCACGTCGAAAGCGGTATTGTTGAACTCCCCTTCATTGGTGGCGATCAGGATAGCGTCGAGAGCGTCGTCTTCCAGCATATCCAGCAGCATCTGGTTAGAGCCCATGGTCAGATCCAGCTCCAGCTCAGGGCGCCGCAGCTTCATGCCCATGATAATGCGCGGGACGGTTTCCAGGGTCAGGGAATAAAGAGTGCCGATGCGCAGCCGCCCCTGGCCGACGCCGGCGACTTTGCGCGTCGCCTCAAGCCCCCGGCTCATCAGACTCATCACATCCTGACAATATTCCAGCAGTGTCCATGCTGCCTGCAGCGGCAGCAAATTGCGCCCTTTGTGAACAAACAGCGGGCAGCCCACCCCCTCTTCCAGCGTATGCAGCGCGCGGTGGACGCTGACGCTGCTAAGCTTCATCGCTTCGGCGGTTCTGGCGATATTGCCTTTCGCCATAAACATCATAAAGACCGACAACTTGCGGAAGGTGATCTCCTGGTTGATATCGTCTTGCATAGCCCTTCCACACTCCTGATTTGCTTTTCTTTTTCAATTCAAATCAGTATATCGTTTATGACGGCAAAGTTGCAGGCAGAGCGCGGCGCAGGCGGGGAATTGACGCAAAAAAGGGAAGACCGTGGTCTTCCCTTTTGTTCACTTTCAAGTTTGCTTTTACAGCGCCATATCATGCTGCGGCGAGGCGTCGCGCTGAGGCTCAACCGGCTTCGCGGTCGCGGTGGGCGCAGCCGCTGGCATCTGGATCACCGGCGGTTTCGTCAGCTGCAGGGTCGCGGCGGTATCATCCCAAACCTGCTGGGTCAGCGCCACGTTGCCGTTCAGCTTCTGGCCGTAGCTCGGCACGATCTGGTGGATACGGGTCTGCCACTCCGGCGAGTTAAACTGCGTCGGGAACATCTGCTTGAGCACATTGAGGGTGATCGGCGCAGCGGTGGAAGCCCCCGGCGACGCGCCAAGCAGCGCGGAAATGGTTTTCTGCTGATCGACCACCACTTCGGTGCCCAGTTTCAACACGCCGCCCTTCTCTGCGTCTTTCTTAATGATCTGCACGCGCTGGCCGGCCTGGATCAGCTTCCAGTCCTCTTTACGCGCGTCAGGGTAGTACTCTTTCAGCGCGGCGAAGCGGTCATCATCGCTGAGCATCACCTGGCTGACGAGATATTTCACCAGATCGAAGTTGTCGAGACCGACGTGGGTCATCGGCAGCACGTTGTCAGTGGTAGTGGTGCTCAACAGGTCGAAGAAGGAACCGTTTTTCAGGAACTTGGTCGAGAAGGTGGCGAAAGGCCCAAACAGCACCACGCGCTTGCCATCGAGGTAGCGGGCGTCAAGGTGCGGTACCGACATCGGTGGTGCGCCGACCGAAGCCTGGCCATACACTTTCTCGAGGTGCTGCGCGGTGACCGCCGGGTTCTCGGTCATCAGGAACGAACCACCCACCGGGAAGCCAGCATAGTTGTCCGCTTCCGGAATACCGGTTTTTTGCAGCAGCTTCAGCGCACCGCCGCCGGCGCCAATAAAGACGTATTTCGCATCGATGGTCTGCGCCTCGCCGCTCTGCACGTTCTTAATGGTCACGTGCCAGGAGTTATCGGCATTGCGTTTGAAATCGGTGACCTCAGAGGAGGTTTGCAGGGTGAAATGGCTGTTTTTCTTCAGGCTGCCGATCAGCTGCCGGGTGATTTCGCCATAGTTAACGTCGGTACCCACCGGCGTCCAGGTGGCAGCCACTTTCTGCTGCGGATCGCGGCCTTCCATCACCAGCGGCGCCCACTGTTTAATTTGCGCGTGGTCGGTGGAGAATTTCATCCCCTGGAATAAGGTGGTCTGCTGCAGCGCGGTATAACGCTTCTGCAGATAGTCGACATTATCGCCCCAGACGAAACTCATATGCGGCGTGGAATTAATAAAGGAGTGCGGGTCGTGCAAAATACCGCGCTTCACCTGTGCCGACCAGAACTGACGGGAAATCATGAACTGTTCGTTAATATCCAGCGCTTTGCTGACGTCAATCGATCCGTCCGCCCGCTCCGGCGTATAGTTCAGCTCCATATTCGCCGAGTGACCGGTACCGGCATTATTCCAGCCGTTGGAGGATTCCAGGGCCACGCCGTCCAGTTTCTCCACCATCGTCAGGTTCCAGTCCGGCTGCAGCGCCTGCAGCCAGGTGCCAAGCGAGGCGCTCATGATCCCGCCGCCAATCAGCAGGAAGTCGGTTTTTTTAGAGGTATCCGCTTCAGCATGCGTCGCCGCGCTGACGAACATCGCTAATGCGGTAAAGGAAATAATCGTTTTTTTCATTGCAGGCATAATAGAATTATCACGTAGCACACGGTAATAAGAGGCAGCATATTAACGCACTTTTACTTTATTTTAAAATATCATTTACACTCTCGCATTTTTAATTAAATAATTATTTAACTTAAAAAACCAGAGCGGCACTAAAAAATAAGCGTCGGCGTAAAATCTCACTGAAAATTCAGCGCAATTACCGGAATAAATAGAAGAGAGGAATTTCTTTAGTTAATAAAGTGCAGGCGCGCATACCGTTTGTGCGCGCCTGGCTAAAAGCTTAATGGGCGGGAGTGACAGCGCTGCGCTGGGCTTCGCGCAGGGCGAGACGCAGATGATCGTGATGTTTGGTCAGCAGCTCCCGCGCGTGCCAGGCGTCCAGCCCGCTGAGCAGCATCAGGATGGCGGTGCGGCAATGGTGGTGGCAGCTGGTCAGCGCGGCTTTCGCTTCGCTGCGCGTGCAGTCGGTGGCCGCCATGACAATCGCCACCTGCCGCTCCGCCCAGTGTGGACTGTCAGCCTGCAGATCCACTCGCAGGTTGCTGTACACCCGGCCGTCACGGATAGCGAGGCCCGTCGACACCATGTTAAGGATCTGCCGCTGGGCCAGCCGGGCCTTCGGATTGGTCAAGCCCGCCACCGCTTCCGGCCCGGTTTGCGGAGCAATAATTATATCCGCCAGCTGCGCCGCCTCGCTGGCCGCCTGCTGAGTCACCACCGCGATCGGAGCCCCCAGCGACCAGGCGTGGCGCATCGCCCCCCAGACCCATGGGGTCTTGCCGCTAACGGTAAGCGCCAGCAGCATATCGTGGCTGGAAAAGTCCAGCGACTGCAGCTCGAAGGCGCCTAGATCGTAATTATTCGCCGCGGTCTCCCGCTCGGCCATCGCCGGCGTCTGCCCACCTGCAATCAGCCCCACCAGCGCGTGTTTGCCTTCCGGAGAGTAGTCGCTGACCGCCTGGACAGCCGTGCGGCCTGATTCCCCGGCGCCGATAATAACCAGACGCCCTCCCCGGCTCATTGTCGCGGTGGCAATATCAATCAACCGGGCGATATCCGGCAAACAGGCGCCAACCGCCTCCGATATCTGCTTATCATCCTGATGCAGCATCGCCAGCATGTCGGCGGTGGCGAGGCGATCGATGTGGGTGGTATCCGGGTGACGACGTGCCTGCATTGACGCGGTTAGCGAACTGCTCATAACAACCTCCATTTACGACAGAAAAAGCGCATCTCGGCGAAATCAGCGGCCTGATGCATATCCTTATATTCATCAGGACTATTTAACCTCTGTCGCCACTATAAGGGGAATCTTCCGCGCTTTACCGCCGTCGGGGTCACAGTTTACCGTCCCGATCGCCCATTCACGGGCAATTGCCGATTATCTGAACAATCCTGTCTCAGCTCTCATCTTCGCCGTCCGCCTGCATGGCCAGCCAGAAAGATTGTTGACAAAGGTTATAAAATTGTTTGCGCATTGGCTGCACCACCAGGCCGGCGCTATCGATAACCTGCCACTCGATCCAGCACTCCGGGCAGGAGGCGGCATCCTGTTGCGGAAGTTCGAGTTCGTAGCGGTGCTGGATCACCACCCCGCTGCGATGTCGCCAGCGCGCGATCTCCCACTCTGCTTCCGCTTCATGGTCCTTTTCACGATGCTGCGCCAGTTGTTCAACGTGCTGTTGCCGGAGAATATCCCGGACCAGAGATGCCAGTTCCATCATGTCTGCCTTAAGCCTGTGGCGAAAAGCGAGAGTTTATCGTGGACGGGACGAGGCTACCGTAGCAAAAGCGGCCTTTTGCTTTGATTACACGGCTTTATGAATGCCACGCTATCAGCGATAATAATCATTTACTGACTCTATCCGGGATCGTCATGAAGGCATCAGAGCACCCGCCTCGCGTTCGTCAACGCCCCTTACCGCTAAAGCTGAGCACCGCCGTCTCCTTGATGATTGGCAGCGTGATCGGCGCCGTGCTGCTGCTGGTCTATGCCCTGTGGTATATGCAGATCAGCAATGCCACTCGCGATGGTCTGAAAGAGACCGCGCTGGCGGTGGCGCGCACCATGGCCGATATGCCGCAGGTGAAGCGCGGACTGGAGGCGCCGCCGCAGCAGCAAATTATTCAGCCGCTGGCGCAGACCATCACCCGGCGCAACGACCTGCTGTACGCTATCGTCACCGATATGCAGGGTATTCGCTATTCGCATCCGGATAGCTCAATTATTGGCAAACCCTTCATCGGCCACGATATCCAGCCGACGCTGCAGGGAAAAGAGAACGTGGCCATTAACCACGGCGTGCTGGCCCCGGCGCTGCGGGTGTTTACCCCGGTGTTCAACGATCAGCATCAGCAGATTGGCGTGGTGGTGGTCGGCATTTCGCTGAGTAAAGTGGACGAGCAGATCGCCAACAGCCGCTGGGACGTGCTGCTGACCATCCTGTTCAGCGCGCTGGTCTGCGCCCTCGGCACCTGGAGCCTGGTGCGCGGCCTGAAGCGCGTCCTGCTGGGACTGGAGCCGCAAGAAATCTCCACTCAGTTTCAGCAGCGTCAGGCCATGCTTCACGCCCTCAAGGAGGGGGTGGTGGCCGTCGATGCCCATGGTGAGGTTAACCTGATCAACCCGGCGGCGCGCGAGATCCTCTTTTCCGGGCCGGACAAGACGCTCGCTCATACCCCGCTGCTCGCTGACCTGCAGACGGTTTTGCACAGCGGCGAGCCGATGTACGACCGCGAGCTGGGATGCAATGGCCTGTTGCTAATCAGCAACACGGTGCCTATCCGCAGCCAGGAGGCCGTGGTCGGCGCCATCTGTACCTTCCGCGATAAGACCGAAGTCAGCCAGCTGCTGCAGCGGCTGGACGGTATGATGAGCTATGTCGATGCCCTGCGCACCACCTCCCATGAATTTATGAATAAACTGCACGTGATCCTCGGCCTGCTGAATATGAAAAGCTATGGCAAACTCGAGGAGTACGTGTTGCAGACCGCCCATCGCTACCAGGCGGACATCGGCGATATTCAGCACCGCATAAAATCCCCGGTGGTCGCCGGCTTTCTGATAAGTAAAATGCAGCGCGCCACCGAGTGCGGCTTTACCCTTAAGCTGGCGGAAGAGAGCCTGGTGCCGGATTGCCCGAATGAGAAGCAGGTCACCGTGCTGGTGACGGTGCTGGGCAACCTTATTGAGAACGCGCTGGATGCCATGAACGGTCAGGCGGAGGGCGAGATCGGCCTGCTGCTGCACTATCAGGACGGCTGGCTAAGCGGTGAAGTGAGCGACGACGGGCCGGGGATCCCGGAAAACAACATCGACGCTATCTTTAACAAAGGGTTCTCCACCAAAGGCGAGAATCGCGGCGTCGGGCTGTTTCTCGCCAACCAGCAATTACGCGAGCTGGGCGGCACCCTCGCCGTCGAGTCGGAACCCGGCGTATTTACTCAATTTTTTGTTCATCTCCCCTGGGATAGTAAAAGGAAACGTGCGTGATAAATGTGTTGATTGTTGACGATGATGCCATGGTGGCCGAACTGAATCGCCTGTACGTGGCAAGGGTTCCCGGCTTTCGTTGCAGCGGGAGCGCTTCGACGCTCAGTCAAGCCCAGGAGATGATTAACGATCCGCAGCAGGAGATCGATCTGGTGCTGCTGGATGTCTATATGCAGCAGGACAGCGGGCTCGATCTGCTGCCGACTATCCGTCAATCGGGGCGCGCCATCGACGTCATCATGATCACCTCAGCGGCGGATGCCGCCACGGTGCAGACCGCCATGCATTACGGGGTAGTCGATTACCTGATCAAACCCTTCCAGTTTCCCCGTTTTGAAGAGGCGCTCACTACCTGGCGGGAGAAGCGCAAGCTGATAACCGGCCAACCCTATTACGAGCAGGCCGACGTTGACCGCCTGCTGCACGGCGGCACGCCGGAGGCCAGCGACGCGCGCAAGCTGCCCAAGGGGCTGACCGCGCAAACCCTGCGCACGCTGTGCCAGTGGATTGACGCCCACCCGGACGTTGAATTCTCTACCGATGAGCTGGCGGCGGCGGTGAATATCTCCCGCGTTTCCTGCCGTAAGTATCTGATCTGGCTGGCGCAGATCAATATTCTCTATACCACTATCCACTACGGCGCCACCGGGCGGCCGGTCTATCGCTACCGGCTGGTGGCCGAACAGTACAGTTTGCTTAAGCAGTACAGTCAATAACGCGGTAGCCGCTATCCAGCGGCGCAAAGCGCAATCGCTGCGGCGATGAAAGTATAATGTCGCGATTTTTGGTGACGAAAATCGCGTCGATATCCTGCCGTTGACGCAGCGCTGCGCAGCCTTTCTCGACACCGAGGCCGAACAGCAGCGTGGTCCAGATATCGCCGTCTAAAGAATCAGTGGAAATCACCGTGACGCTGTCGAGTTCGTTATCCAGCGGGTAACCGCTGCGCGGGTCGAGAATATGGTGCCAGCGCCTGCCATCTTGCTCGAAATAACGTTCGTAGGTGCCCGAGGTGACCACCGACTGTCCGTTAACCGTCAGAGAGCCGATCAGCGCCTGCGCATCGGCAAACGGTTTTTTCAGGCCAATGGCCCATTCGCCAAGGGTATGCACGTTGCCGCCGAGGTTGATCAGCGCCTTTTCCACCTGCTGCTGACGAAGATAATCACGCACCCGGTCAGCGATATAGCCTTTGGCGATCGCCCCAAGATCCAGCTCCATCCCCGGCTGCTGAAGAAACACGCTGCAGGTTGCCTCATCCAGGATCACCTCTTGCGGGCGGGTCAGCGCCAGCCGGGCCCTGATTTCGCCGGCGTCAGGCACGCTGTGTCCCTGAAAGCCAATTCGCCACAGCTTCACCAGCGGCCCAATCGCGAGGTTAAAGGCGCTGTCGCGCACCATGCTGGCGGCTTTGGCGCACTGAATGAGCTGAAAGACCGGGCGGCTGACCGTCACCGGGTGACGTCCGGCGGCGTGGTTGATATCCATTACCTGCGACTCGGCGCGGTTAACGGTAAGCAGATCTTCGTAGCGTTTGATTAACTGAAATACGCGGGAGGCCAGCGCCTCATCATGGTTGCAGAGTTTGAGCAAGATGGGAGAACCCATCAGAACGGTGGAGTAGCTATAGACGCGGTTATCAGACATCGGGCTCTCCTTAGAAGGGATAAGCCGGGCGGCGAGAGCGCCAGCCCGGCATCAGCAATTACGTCTTATCCTCTGGCGCGTTTCGCCGCCTGGCGACCCGCGAGGGTGCCGAAGATGATGATATCCGCCACCGCGTTACCACCGATACGGTTGCCGCCGTGGATCCCGCCGACCACCTCACCGGCGGCGTAGGCGCCGCGGATCGGCTGCCGGGCAACGTCCAGCACTTCGCCATCGGTGTTAATGGTCACGCCGCCCATGGTGTGGTGCACCCCCGGGGCGATACGGATGGCATGGAACGGACCTTCGTTAATCGGCGCGCGCAGCGCGGTGGTACGGCCAAACTGTTCATCATGCTGTTTTTCCACCGCCCCGTTGTAGCACTCGAGGGTGGCGAGGAAGGCATGGTAATCCATCCCCAGTTTATCCGCCAGTTCACGCGGCGAGCTGGCGCTGGTGACGAAGCCTTTGGCGATGTACTCATCGGCGGCTTTGTTTTTCGCCCGCACATGTTCGTCAAAGACGATGTACGCATAGTGTTCCGGTAGGGCGATAATCGCCGCGGAGACTTTATCGCGGGTCTCCATTTCGTTGAAGAAGCGGTTACCCTGCTGGTTGACGAGGATCGCCCCGCCGCCGCGAATCGACTCGGAAATCAGATAGGAGGTCTGCTGTTCAACGGTCGGGTGGATTTGAATTTCGCCCATATCCACGGTACCGGCGCCAATGCGCTCCAGCAGCGCGATACCGCTCCCGGTGGCCCCTTTGTGGTTGGTGGTGACGAAGCCTTCGAGGTCAGGACGATACTTCACCACCATCGCGCTGTTGGCGCTGAAGCCGCCGGTGGCCACCACAATGCTTTTAGTCTGGATCTCTACGATCTCGTTTTCGTCGTTGATCAGACGCACACCGCTGACTTCATCGCCGCTCATCAGGATCTCTTCCACCGAGGTATCCAGCAGGACGTCGATGCCGCGTTTGGTGATGTTGCGCACCAGGCCGCTAATCAGATAGCCGCCGACCGCTGACCCGTCGCGCGGACGGTGGGTGCGGTCAATGCTCATCCCGCCGGTGGTGGTGATATCGTTGAGCATAATGCCGCGGTCCGCCAGCCATTCAATGGCTTGCGGGGCATTCTCCACAAAGCGGCGCAGCAGCTGCGGATTGTTTTTATTGTGCCCGCCCCTCAGGGTTTCCTGATAGAACAGCTCTTTGCTGTCCTGAATGCCTTTCACGCGCTGGAAGCGGGTCTCCGCGGCGTTCATCCCGGCGGAAGCCTTGATGGTGTTCCCGCCAATGGTCGGCATTTTCTCGACGATCAGCACGCTGGCGCCTTCGTCGTGAGCCTGAATGGCGGCCGCCAGGCCGGCGCCGCCGCTGCCGACGACCACCACATCATAGCTTTTCGGCGCGGCGTCATTGCCGCCCTCTTCCGCCGCCAGCGCTTTGCTCGATTTCAGCATCGCTTTGGCGACCGCTTTTTTCACCGCCTCGCTCTGGCTGGTGGCCCCGGAAATGGCGTCGACGTGCGGGGTATTGGCGGTGAGAATACGTTCGCGGATCTCTTCGAAGCTGGTGGTGAACTCCACGGTCTGCACCGGGCTCGCCGCCAGTTCGATATCGGCGATATGGTCATTTTCGAGGCTGACGTTGATCACCAGTTCATTGGCGTCATCCTGAACGGTTTCAACAAACATCCCCGGCTTAAATTTAGCGTCGCCCATGCTCATGTCGCGGATCATCGCTTCCACCAGCGAGAAGCGCCACAGCGGTTCCGGAATGTGCAGCGCTTCGCGCTGGGTGCTGTCGATAAACAGCTCCAGCTCTTCACCCGCGGCGATACGAGCCGCCCAGTCAGGATAGGCGATGCAGGCGCGGCCCACAGCGATCAGGTCATAGCCGTGATCGAGGCCCAGCTCGGCATCGGCAACGTTAACCACCCCGCCGACGCCCATCACCGGCACCTGAGCCAGAGTGTCAGAGCGCATGGCGCAGTATTTCTCGATCAGCGGCGTCGGGTCGCTGGTATCGACGATAGAGGGACGCAGGGTCGCGCCCACCGAGAAGTGCAGATAATCGACGCCGCGAGCGGCCAGTTTTTCCAGCAGATACATGGTGTCATCGAAGCGGATCCCCGGGACCTCCATCTCTTCTGGCGAGAAGCGGTAGCCGATGATAAAGGCATCGTCAGCGTACTGGCGGGCCATTTTATGGGTGATGTCGAGAACCGCCAGCGGGAAGCGGGCGCGATTGTCGCGGCTACCGCCCCATTCGTCGTCGCGCTGGTTGGAGTTTGGCGAATAGAACTGCTGAATAAGGTAGGTGTTGGCGCCGTGAATTTCGACCCCATCGAAGCCGGCAAGGATAGCGCGGCGGACGCCCTCGCCAAACTTGGCGATCATCCCCTCCACTTCTTCTCCGCTCAGCGCCCGCGGCATCGCGGCGCCCTCACGCGGGGCGGCGATGGCGCTCGGCGCCACGGGCTGACGTCCGCCAATCAGCTGCGGGTCGACCATGCGGCCGCCGTGATAGATCTGCAGAATCGCTTTCGAACCTTCCGCTTTAATTGCTTCAGCGATTTTCGCCAGGCCGGCGATTTTTTCATCGTTATCGATACCGATAGCGCCCGGGAAGGCCAGACCGTAGTCATCAATAAAGCAGCACTCAACAATAATGGTGCCGATACTGCCGGCGCGGGCGCGGTAGTACTCCACCAGCTCGCTGGTGACAGTCCCGTCGAAATAACCGGTGCAGGTGGTCATCGGCGCCATCAGCAAACGGTTTTTCAGCTCCGTACCATTTGGTAAAGTAAATGGCTGCAAAATACGTTCGTTACTGGTCATAAGTTACGCTCCAGATTTTGAAATATTAAAAATTCAGAATGGGGTGACGGAATCATTAATGGTTGTGGTTTTTTAATTCCTGTTGTCATGCTAATAATATAGCGACTTTTTTAGTTACTAAATCAATTACGTTAGTTATAAAACTATTTAACCCCAGCAATAACATCGCTACCCCTATTGTATTATTAAAATAATAAATGGCATTTACATAATACAAATAAAGGATAACATTTTAGATACTTCCGTTAACATTCAAAGCGACCAGCAATCAAAATTATTTGCTTTTATTTCATAGACATACACATATATCGAGTAAAAACAGCATTAATTGTACATTTTTATTTTAACATTTATCGATATTTTCGCCAAAATAACACCTCATCAGACAGGGTTATATCGAAAATAAAAAAATAGTGAAATCGCCTGCTTTTATTGATCTCGATCAATTGCAACGACCATTGAAAGCGCAATATATAAATAACCAACAAATTTAATTTAACGCCCATCAAACCGCGTTAAATAATCGCCAAGACGATACTCAGAAACGCAAAATAAAAACTAAAGTAACTTTTGTAATTAAAGAAATCACTGAGCGCATCGCTGGCGGAAACGTTATTTTCAACAACTTGCAGATACTCATTATGAAAGAGAAAAAGACAACCATACCGCCTGCCGGTGCAGTCAATCCAACGACTGCGAATAAAAAACGTCTCCTGATGATGGCGCTGCCGATTATCGTTGCTGTGCTGTTACTCTTCGTCCCGGTCCCGGACGGCCTGCCGCCGTACGCCTGGCACTACTTCGCTATCTTCGTCGGGGTGATCGTCGGGTTGATTTTTGAACCACTGCCTGGCGCCGTTATCGGCATCACCGGCGTGGTGGTCATCGCCCTGTGCAGTCAGTGGCTGCTGTTCAGCCCGGAACAGATGGCCGCACCCGGCTTCAAAATGGCTGGCGCCTCCTTTAAGTGGGCGGTGAGCGGCTTCGGCAACTCCACCGTGTGGCTTATCTTCGGCGCCTTTATGTTCGCCGCCGGCTACGATAAAACCCAGTTCGGCCGCCGCCTGGCGCTGATTCTGGTGAAATATCTCGGCCGTCGCAGCCTGACGCTGGGCTACGCCATCACCTTCGCGGATCTGCTGCTGGCGCCGTTTACGCCGTCGAATACGGCGCGCAGCGGGGGCACCATTTACCCAATTATCGCCAACCTGCCGCCGCTGTACGGTTCAAAACCAAACGATCCGAGCGCGCGTAAAATCGGTTCCTATCTGATGTGGGTAGCGATCACCGCCGCCTGTATCACCAGCTCGATGTTCCTGTCGGCACTGGCGCCGAACCTGCTGGCGCTGGCGCTGGTAAAAAGCATCGTCGGTATCAACATCTCCTGGGGCACCTGGTTCATCGCCTTCCTGCCGCTTGGCGTACTGCTGATCCTGACCATGCCGCTGCTGGCCTACTGGTTCTACCCGCCGGAAGTGAAAGTCAATAACGAAGTGCCGCTGTGGGCCGCTCGTGAACTGGAAAAACTGGGCAAACTGTCGCGCAATGAGATCCTGCTGCTGGTGTTCGTCTGCTTCGCGCTGATGATGTGGATCTTCGCCGCCGACTGGATTGAACCGGCCCTGGCCGCCCTGCTGGTTATCGTGCTGATGCTGTGGACCGGCGTGCTCTCCTGGAGCGATATCACCAACAATAAAGCGGCGTGGAACACCTTTGTCTGGTTCGCCACCCTGGTGGCGCTGGCCGACGGCCTCTCCTCCACCGGCTTTATCGCCTGGCTGGGTAAAGAGGGCGGCGCGCTGATGAGCGGTATCTCCCCGGGGATGGCGACCATCGTCCTGCTGCTGGCGTTCTACCTGCTGCACTATCTGTTTGCCAGCACCACCGCGCACACTACCGCGCTGCTGCCGGCCATGCTGACCATCGCCGCCACCATTCCGGGAATGAATATGGAAGTGTTCGTTCTGCTGATGGTGACCTCGCTGGGCGTGATGGGGATCATCACCCCGTACGGTACCGGCCCGAGCCCGATCTACTACGGCAGCGGCTATCTGCCGACCAAAGATTACTGGCGCCTCGGCACCATCTTTGGCGCCATCTTCCTGGCCGCCCTGCTGCTGATTGGCTATCCGTGGATGTCCATGATGTTCTGATTCATAACCGCCGGGAGCACCCCGGCGGTTTTTATCTTTATGGAGTAAGTGATTATGTCGACTAAACCGTTTGTTTATCAGGATCCATTCCCGCTGGCGCACGACGATACCGAATACTATCTGCTCAGCAAAGAGCACGTCTCCGTCGCCGAGTTTGACGGCCAGGAAGTGCTGAAAGTGGAACCGCAGGCGCTGACCCTGCTGGCGCAACAGGCCTTCCACGATGCCGCCTTTATGCTGCGCGTCTCCCATCAGCAGCAGGTGGCCTCGATTCTGCTCGACCCGGAGGCCAGCGATAACGATAAGTATGTCGCCCTGCAGTTCCTGCGCAACTCGGAAATCGCCGCCAAAGGCGTCCTGCCCACCTGTCAGGACACCGGCACCGCCATCATCATGGGTAAAAAAGGCCAGCGCGTCTGGACCGGCGGCGGCGACGAAGCCGCCCTGGCACAGGGCGTGTACAACACCTATACCGAAGATAACCTGCGCTACTCCCAGAACGCTCCGCTGGATATGTATAAAGAGGTCAACACCGGCACCAACCTGCCGGCGCAGATCGATCTCTACAGCGTCGACGGCGACGAATATAAATTCCTGTGCATGGCGAAAGGCGGCGGTTCCGCCAATAAAACCTATCTCTATCAGGAAACCAAAGCGCTGATCACCCCGACGAAGCTGAAAAACTATCTGGTCGAGAAGATGCGCACCCTCGGTACCGCCGCCTGCCCGCCGTACCACATCGCCTTTGTCATCGGCGGGACTTCGGCGGAAGCGACGCTGAAGACCGTCAAGCTGGCCTCCACCCGCTACTACGACGGCCTGCCGACCGAAGGCAACGAGCACGGTCAGGCGTTCCGCGATGTGCAGCTTGAACAGGAACTGCTGCAGGAAGCGCAGAACCTCGGCCTCGGCGCGCAGTTCGGCGGCAAATACTTCGCCCACGATATCCGGGTGATCCGCCTGCCGCGCCACGGCGCCTCCTGTCCGATCGGCATGGGCGTCTCCTGCTCCGCCGACCGCAACATCAAAGCCAAAATCAACCGCGACGGCATCTGGATTGAGAAGCTGGAGAGCAATCCGGGGAAATATATCCCTGAACATCTGCGTCAGCAGGGCGAAGGCAAGGTGGTCAGCATCAACCTGAATCAGCCGATGAGCGAGATCCTGGCGCAACTATCTGCCCATCCGGTTTCCACCCGCCTGAGCCTCAACGGCACCATTATCGTCGCCCGCGATATCGCGCACGCTAAGCTGAAAGAGCTGCTCGACAACGGCGAGGAACTGCCGCAGTACGTGAAAGATCATCCGATCTACTACGCCGGCCCGGCCAAAACGCCTGCCGGTTACGCCTCCGGCTCCCTCGGCCCGACCACCGCTGGCCGCATGGACTCTTACGTCGATCTTCTGCAGTCCCACGGTGCGAGCATGGTGATGCTGGCGAAAGGCAACCGCAGCCAGCAGGTCACCGACGCCTGCCACCAACACGGCGGCTTCTACCTCGGCAGCATCGGCGGCCCGGCGGCGGTGCTGGCGCAACAGAGCATCAAGAGCCTCGAGTGCGTGGCCTACCCGGAACTGGGGATGGAGGCTATCTGGAAAATCGAAGTGGAAGATTTCCCGGCGTTTATTCTCGTCGACGATAAAGGCAACGATTTCTTCCAGCAGATCCAGAACAAGCAGTGCGCTGGCTGTAAACAGCACGGCTAACACCCCCTTCTGGCGCTAACAGCAGGCCGTCGCCGTTCAGGTGACGGCTTTTTTTATGCCCGCGCCGCGCCAGCTTGAATTCACTTCCTGCCAGGCTATGCTCAACTACAAGTCCTCCCTTGCTTGCTGAAAAATAACAATAATTCTCTTTCTCAGGTGCTTCTATGAACAGGATAAACGTGGTTATCCTCTGGGTACTGGCGCTGCTCGCGTTACAGCCGGCGCTGGCCGCAGAGCCGCGGCAGCAGCCAACCGCTCGCGAAAAAGCGCGCACGGTATATATTTTCCACCAGCCGGTAGTGATGTTGCAGGCGACCTTTGGCCAGACCACGCCAGAAGAGCGCGTTTTGCGCACCCGCAGCGCCCTGCGCGCATTTACCGAGGATGATATTCGCCAGCCGCTGCGGATCGTGCCGGTTATTCGCTATGGTCAGCCAGGACGGCTGTTTCTGATGAACGGCAAACCGGTGCTGCTGTTGAGCCAGGCGGATCTCGACGAAGGTGATGATTTAACCCTCGACCAGGCGGCCCAGCGGGTGCTGGCGCGGATGGAAGCCCAGCGCACCGGCCTGCAGGAACAGTTCAATCAACGCTATCTGCTGATCTCCGCCAGTAAGGCCCTCGCCGGGGCGCTGCTGCTGGCGCTGTTTTACTACGGCGCCTTCCGCACCTGGCGGCGGGTACGGCGCTTTTTCCAGCTGCGGATCCTCGAAAAGCGCAGCGCTATTCCCCAGCACTGGCGGCGCTTTCTCGGCAATATCGAGGTCCGATTGTATGCCGCGCTGGCGATCCTCGTCGGTGTCCTGGCCTGTTACATCTGGCTGAGCTGGGCCTTCAGTCTGTTTCCCTGGACGCGCGTATGGAGTGAATCGCTGGGTGACTGGTCGCTGGGGGTGATCCGCGATATCTCGCTGTCGATTGTCGCTTCCCTGCCGGGGCTGATGATCGTGGTGCTTATTTTTCTCATTACCTGGCTCATCATTCGCCTGGTGAAGGTGGTTCTCGACCAGGTCGCCGCCGGCCGCATTCAGGTTCCTGGCATTCATCCGGAGACCGTGAGCGCTACCCGTCGGCTTATCTCGGTGGTCATCTGGTTGTTCGCCCTCTCCGCCGCCTACCCTTTTCTTCCCGGCGCCAACTCCCTTGCCTTCAAGGGCATCAGCGTGTTCTTCGGCCTGATGCTGACCCTCGGCTCGACCGGGGTAATGAACCATGCGATGAGCGGCCTGGTGCTAATCTACTCCAGGGCGCTGCGTAAAGGCGACTGGATCCGCCTCGCTGACAATGAGGGACAGGTCAGCGAGATTGGCGTGCTGGCGACCAAGATCCTCACCCGTGAGAATTACATCGTGACGGTACCGAACGCGGTGGTGGTGAGCGGCAAGATTGTCAATCTCAGCGCCGAGAGCAGCGACGGCGGGTTCAATCTCACTACCAGCGTCACCATCGGCTACGATACGCCCTGGCGCCAGGTTCATGCGCTACTGGAGCTGGCGGCGAGACGCACCCCCGGGGTCGATCAGCAAATTGCGCCGGTGGTGCGTAAGCTGGGGTTGCTCGACTGGTACACCTCGTATGAGCTGCAGGTGCGCTTATTACCCGCGACGAAGCTGCCAGATGGCCGTAACGCGTTACACAGCTGCATTATTGATGTGTTTAACGAATTCGGGGTGCAGATTATGTCGCCGAACTATGTGATGCAGCCCCGAGCCGCAGTGGTGGTGCCGCAGGAAGCCTGGTACGCCGCCCCGGCTGTCGCGCCGCAGGAGCCTGAGAAATAAGGGTTAACGTATCGGGAATGTCGCCGGGTGGCGGCTACGCCTTACCCGGCCTACAGGATCCTCTCACAGGCTTACACCTCGCAGGCCCGGCAAGCGCTGCGCCGCTGTGCAATCTATCGGCGCCGTACCCGCCATTATGCCGGGTGGCGGCTACGCCTTACCCGGCCTACGTACGTACGACCTGCCGTTAATTTATTCACCATTGTTGCTGAAACTGCCGATGCTGGCGGCCTCAAAATCGCTGAGACGTTCCCGGAAGGCCGGGGCAGCCCGCATGGATGCGGGCTGAGGGCCGTGTTTTGCAGGGACGCTGCCTCGGCCCGACCCGAAGCCTGCAGGGATAAGTCGAAGGGACCGCGTAGCGGCGATTTTGCTGGCCGGAACCCGGGGGTACAGGGGGCGGCGGCGACTGGCCGCCCCCTGTGCGCTCCCTGCGCCATAAGAGACATAACGCAGAAGATCAACCGGGAGCGCAATCTGCCCGAAATTAACATAGACGTTGTAGCCCTGCCAAACATAGTGCGAACAGGGACATTTCCGGTTGTGCCGTTATTTCGCCGGGTGGCGGCTGCGCCTTACCCGGCCTACAACAACTGCCGGGCAATCCGACTCGGACGACGACTTAACCCCGCCCGGCGTCGATGTCGTCAAACACCTGCTGCGCCAGATGCATCGTGGCATTGGCCGCCGGCAGTCCGCAATACAGCGCAGAGTGCATGATCAGCTCTTTCAGCTCATCGCGGGTCACCCCGTTGTTAAACGACGCGCGTAGATGCATCTTCAGCTCCGCCTCGCGATTGAGAGCGATCAGCATGGCAATGGTGATCATGCTGCGGGTGTGGTGGTCGAGCCCCGGACGCGTCCAGGTCTCACCCCAGGCGTAGCGGGTGATAAAGTCCTGAAACTCGTCATTCAACGGCGTCAGATGCTGCAGGGTACGGTCGACGTGGGCGTCGCCCAACACTTTGCGCCGCACCGCCATTCCGTCCTGGTAGCGCTGTTTATCCTCCATGGCGTTCTCCCTGGAAAAAGCTCAGCAGCGCTGAAGTAAAGCTTTTCGCCGCCTCAATGTTTGACAGATGCGATGCCGGCAGAACCACCACCTGGGAAGCGGGGATCTGCTGCTGCAGAAAATTGGCGTCAGCGACCGTGGTGACAGGGTCACTTTCCCCGGCGATGATTAATGTCGGCAGCGGGATCTTCCCCGCTTCGCCCCGCAGGTCGGCGGCGGCCAGCGCCTCACAGCAGGCGGCATAGCCTTCGGCATCGGTATGGGTCAGCTGGTGACACAGGGCCTCCACCACCTCCGGCGCCTTCTGGCGAAACGCGTGGGTGAACCAGCGGTCCGCCGCCCCGGCGGCCACCACCGCCATTCCTTCCTGGCGTACCGCCCGCGCCCGCGACAGCCAGCTGGCCTGATCGCCGATGCGCGCCGCGGTGTTGGCGACGGCCAGACCATAAAAACGCTCTGGCGCAAAGCGGCCCAGCCACAGACCGGTCAGACCGCCCATCGAAATCCCGCAGAACCAGGCCCGGTCGATATTCAGATGATCGAGCAGCGCAATTACATCTTCCCCCAGCTGGGCGAGGGTCACTTTGCCATTTTTCGTCGTTTTACCGTGGCCGTGGGTGTCGTAGCGCAGCACCCGGAAATGGGCGGTTAGCGCCTCAATCTGCGGCTGCCACATCGCCCGGGTGGTGCCCAGCGAGTTGGAGAGAACGATAACCGGCGCACCTTCCGGTCCGTCGAGTTGATAATCAAGATTCATCATGTTGCTCCTGATAACGCGCCAGCACCTGGCGCACAAAGCATTCGGCGCTGCCGGTCGCCGTTGCCGGTTCCAGCAGCGTGGTTAAACGTTCGCGGGAGAGATACTGGCTGACCAGCGGATCCGCCGCGAGCAGATCGACCAGCGGACAGAGGCGGTCCAGCGCCTGACGGCACAGCGCCTCAATATGATGATGCGCCTCGGCTTTGCCGATGAATTCCGCCAGCGCCAGGGTCACCGCCTCAGCCATGATCAGCCCGTGGGTGATATCGAGATCGGCGCGCATCTTCTGCGGAAAGACCTGCATGTCGCGCACCAGCGCCTCGCTTTGCGCCAGCGCCCCGCCCACCAGGGTAATCAGCTCCGGCAGGGTCTCCCACTCCGCCTGCCAGCCGCCCAGCGCCCGCTCGTGCTGCTGAATCTGGCAGGCGTAGAGGGTCGCCATCAGACCCGGCGTGCGCTGGGCGGCGGTCAGGATCGCCGCGCAGGCCACCGGATTGCGCTTATGCGGCATCGTCGACGAGCCGCCGCGCCCTTCCGCTACCGGCTCGCCCACCTCCGCCACTTCGGTCTGCATCAGCAGGGAGAAGTCGTTAGCGAATTTCCCCAGGGTGCCGCAGACGCCGGCGAACCAGGCGCCCGCCTCCAGCAGCCGATCGCGCTGGCTGTGCCACGGGGTATCCGGCAGCGTCAGACCAAGATTCTGCGCCAGCGCCTGGCCAACCGCCGGCCCTTTCTCTTTTAGCGCGTCCAGGGTCCCCGCGGCGCCGCCGAACTGCAGCACCAGCAGACGCGGACGCATCTCGCGCAGCCGCTGCTGCCAGCGCAGGAGCGCGTCGAGGGTACCCGCCAGCTTCAGGCCAAAGGTCACCGGCAGCGCGTGCTGCATCCAGGTCCGGCCCGGCATCACGGTATCGCGATAACGATCCGCCTGGAGAGCCAGGGCCGCCAACAGCTGCTCAAGCAGGGTCTCAGCGGCCTCCAGCGCCCCGCGCAGCTGGAGCACCAGCCCTGTGTCGATGGCATCCTGACTGGTGGCGCCCCAGTGAACGTAGCGCGCGGCGTCCGGATCGCGCGCTTTTACCTGGGCCGTCAGCTGTTTCACCAGCGGGATCGCCAGGTTACCCGCCCCCACCGCCGCCTCGCCGAGGGCGGTAAAATCGATCGCCTCGTGGCGGCAGGCGGCGACAATCGGCCCGACCGCCGCCGTCGGCACCATGCCGCAGGCGGCCTGCGCCTGGGCCAGCGCCGCTTCAAAATCCAGCATGCCCTGCACCCGCTGCGCGTCGCTGAACCAGTCGGTCAGCGGACTGCTGCGCAACATCGGGGTCAACAAACTCATTCTGGCTCCTTAAACACGTTCAATAATCAGGGCGATCCCCTGCCCGACGCCGATGCACATGGTGCACAGCGCGTAGCGGCCGCCGGTCCGTTTCAGCTGGTAAGCCGCGGTCATCGCCAGGCGGCCGCCGGAGGCGCCGAGCGGATGCCCCAGGGCGATCGCCCCGCCGTTGGGGTTCACATGGGCGGCATCGTCCGGTAAGCCCAAATCGCGGGTCACCGCCAGCGCCTGGGCGGCGAAGGCTTCATTCAGCTCGATGACATCCATCTGGGCTAACGTCAGGCCGGTCTGCGCCAGCACCTTCCGCACCGCCGGCGCCGGGCCAAAGCCCATAATGCGCGGCGCCACCCCCGCCGTCGCCACGCCGACCACCCGGGCCAGCGGTTGAAGATCGTTGGCCGCCAGCGCGGTTTCGCTGGCCAGCAGCAGCGCGCAGGCACCATCGTTAACGCCGGAGGCATTCCCGGCGGTGACGCTGCCGTCGGCGCGCACCACGCCGCGCAGTTTAGCCAGCGCCTCCAGCGAGGTGCTGCGCGGGTGTTCATCGCGGCTAAACCGCAGCGGCTCGCCTTTGCGCTGCGGCACCTGGACGGCGATCAGCTCATCGGCGAAACGTCCCGCCTCCTGGGCCGCGGCGGCGCGCAGTTGACTGCGCAAGGCGAACGCGTCCTGATCGGCGCGGGAAATGGCAAACTCATCGGCGACGTTTTCCGCCGTCTCCGGCATGGAATGGACACCGTACAAGGCTTTCATCTGCGGGTTAATAAAGCGCCAGCCGATGGTGGTATCTTCCATCTGCATGTTGCGGCTAAAGGCGCTCTCCGCTTTACCCATCACAAACGGCGCCCGGGACATGCTCTCCACCCCGCCGGCGATCATCAGCTGCGTTTCACCGCTTTTAATCGCCCGCGCCGCGACGCCGATCGCGTCGAGGCTGGAGCCACACAGGCGGTTGATGGTGCTACCGGGCACGCTCTCCGGCAGCCCGGCCAGCAGCAGCGCCATGCGCGCCACGTTGCGGTTGTCTTCCCCGGCCTGGTTGGCGCAGCCCAGAATCACATCGTCAATGCGCGAGGGATCCAGCCCCGGGTTACGCTCCAGCAGCGCTTTCAGCGGCAGCGCCGCGAGGTCGTCGGCGCGCATCGTCGCCAGAGTACCACCAAAACGGCCAAAGGGTGTACGCACCGCATCACAGATAAATGCCTGATTCATCATAGGTTCCTTACGCGCTTTCCGCCAGTTGTTCAAAGGTCAGCGTCACCGGAGTGATGCGCTGCAGCTCTTCAAAAGAGAGACCGTTAAAGATTTCCCGCACCACCGGGCCGCGGTCGGTAATGTCGATCACCGCCAGGTCGGTATAGATCCGGCTAACGCAGCCGACCCCGGTCAGCGGATAGCTGCACTGTTCCACCAGCTTGCACTCGCCGTCGCGGGTCAGATGGTCCATCATCACAAACACCTGGCGAGCGCCGATGGCCAGATCCATCGCCCCGCCGACCGCCGGGATAGCGTCCGGCGCGCCAGTGCTCCAGTTGGCGAGATCGCCGCTGGCGGAGACCTGATAGGCCCCCAACACGCAGATATCGAGATGGCCGCCGCGCATCATGGCAAAGGAGTCGCCATGGTGGAAATAGCAGCCGCCCTGCAGGAGGGTGACGTACTCTTTTCCGGCATTGATCAGCTCCGGATCTTCTTCGCCAGGCAGCGGTTTCGGCCCCATGCCCAGCAGGCCGTTCTCGCTATGCAGGAACACCTCTTTGTCGGCAGGCAGGTAATTGGCAATCCGGGTCGGCAGGCCAATGCCGAGGTTAACGTAAGCGCCTTCGGGAATATCGCGGGCCACGCGCTGGGCCATTTCGTCACGGGTCAGTTTTTGCATCTCGGGCTCCTCAGGCACGTTGTGCGGCAGTCAGGTTTTCCAGCGAGAAGAGGCGCTGGACGAAAATGCCGGGGGTGATAATGTGTTCAGGGTCGAGGTCGCCCAGCGACACCAGCTGCGAGACTTCAACGATGGTGGTTTTCGCCGCCGTCGCCATAATCGGGCCAAAGTTGCGTGCCGCCTTGCGATACACCAGGTTGCCCCAACGGTCGCCCTGGTGAGCTTTAATCAGCGCGAAATCGGCTTTGATCGGATACTCCAGCACATAGTGGCGGCCGTCGATTTCCCGTGTCTCCTTCCCTTCCGCCAGCGGCGTGCCGTAGCCGGTGGGGGTAAAGACCGCGCCCAGCCCGGCGCCGGCGGCCTGGATCCGCGCCGCGAGGTTGCCCTGCGGCACCAGCTCCAGCTCCACTTTGCCGCGTCGATAGAGGTCATCAAAAATCTGTGAATCGACCTGGCGCGGGAAGGAGCAGATCATTTTGCGCACCCGGCCAGCCTTCAGCAGCGCCGCGAGCCCCACTTCTCCGTTGCCGGCGTTGTTGTTAATGATGGTCAGGTCGCGGGCGCCCTGGTCAATCAGGGCGTCAATCAGAAAGGTCGGCTGGCCGGCAGGACCAAAGCCGCCGATCATAATAGTCGCCCCGTCGTGGATCCCGGCGATGGCCTCGCTCAGCGTCGATACGCTTTTATCAATCATCAGGTCGCTCCATTGATGTGCGGTAATCGCACTTTTATTCGTTGTTCGCACAAAATGTGACCCGCTTAACGATGTCGGTCAAGGGCGATAATCGAAATATGGTGCGATAATCGAACATCGGTTATCTTTAGCGAAAGAATGTGATCGATGGCAAATATGGGGAACAGAAATGGATAAGCATCCAGACGATTTACTGACCGGCGACGGCGATCCGTTTAAGGGCGATCCTAACTTTATGGCCTCGCTGGCGCGCGGCCTGGAGGTCATTCAGGCATTCACGCCGCAGCGGCCCCTGCTGTCTATCTCACAGATCAGTCAGAAGACCGGTATTCCGCGCGCCGCGGTGCGCCGCTGCCTGTATACCCTGAGCAAGCTGGGGTTCGTCTATGCCGAAGACGGTAAAAACTTTCAGCTACGGCCGCGGATCCTGGCCCTCGGTCACGCCTGGCTGGCCTCGACGCCGCTGGCGCGTTCGGCGCAGCCGGTGCTGCGGCATCTGAGCGAAATGCTCAACGAGTCCTGCTCCATCGCCACTCTCGATGGCGACGATATTCTGTATATCGCCCGCGCCTCCAGCTCGCGGATCATGACCATCGACCTCGATATCGGCAGCCGCCTTCCGGCGTGGGCGACCTCGATGGGCCGGGTGCTGCTCAGCCATCAGCCAGAGGAGAAGCTCAACGATATGCTGGCCAGGGTAACCATGATCCGCTATACCCCGCAGACGGTGGACTCGGTGGCGAAACTGCGCGCCGAGCTGAAACGGGTGCATCAACAGGGGTATGCCCTCAACGATCAGGAGCTGGAGATGGGCCTGCGCTCCCTCGCGGTACCGCTGTTTAACGCCCAGGGTCAGGTGCAGGCGGCGCTGAACGTCGGGGTGCATGCGGGCCAGATGTCGGCCCGCGAAATGATCGACCGCGTGCTGCCGGAGCTGCAAAAAGCCGCCCGCGAGCTGACGCTGCTGATGCGCTAACGGCTGCGCTTGGCGTGCTGCTCCCAGGTTTCCTGCTTCGCTTCGGCCGATTTACGCAGCGCGACATAGCAGGCGCCGCTGCCGCCGTGGTGCGGAAGCGCGGCGCAGAAGGCCTGCACCTCCGGCAACTCTTCCAGCCAGCGCGCCAGATAGCTGCGGATGATATTGGCGTGGGACTGATCGTCGCGGCCTTTGCCGTGAACGATCAGCACATTGCGTAACCCCTCTTTCTGCGCCTGCACCATAAAGGCGAAGAGCATCTGCCGGCACTGCTCCACCGGCTGGCGCAGCAGGGAGAGGCTCGCCTGCTGGCCGTATTTCCCCCGCCGCAGCTTATCCAGCACGCCGCTCTGCAGCCCTTCGCGCTTAAACTCCAGCGGCGTGGCGAGCGGTACGATATCGAGATAGCCGGTAGTGAGAAAATTATCCAGTTGCAGGGTGTCGACGCGCTGCGGGGCGCGACTGTTGCGCCCGGGATGCCAGTGCACGTCATTGTTACGTTTCAGGGGCTGGACATCTTCCATGGCGTCAAGAAACAGGGATTTGTCATCAAGGTTCATGGGCTCTCCTCCAGCGGCTGTCGCCAGCTACTATAGCCGCCTCGCGCTCCCCCCTCAATGCGTTTATCCCCGTCTGCTGGCAAAGTGAGCGCGACGGGCGGTTAAGGAAACCATTGTCGACTCTGGCGGCGAAACAGGGTGATCAATGACGCCGTTAGCGGCGTCTGTCGGGTGTCCCGCCGCTGGATCAGAAAATAGGCCGCCGTCGGCAACGCTTCGCGGACGGGGATCATCATCAGCTTGTCCGCCATCAGCGGATCGTTGCCGAGCTCCACCGGCAGGATACTGAGAAAATCGCTTTTCACCACCAGGCTGATGCACGACGAGAAGGTCTCGCACACAATATTCACCTTTGGCGCCAGCCCGGCCTGATTAAACCTGTCCTGCAGCTGTTTAAAGTAGCTGCCGCGCGGCGTCGGCATGGTCCAGTGGTGATCCATCAGCTCCACCAGCGAGGTGGCCTGCGCCGCCGGATGCCCCGCGCGAGCGAACACCGCGAACGGTTTCTCAAACAGTTTTTCAAAGCTGAACTCATGGTCGTACGGCCCGGGATAGTAGGTATTGATGGTGAAATCCAGCTCTCCCTGGCGCAGCTCATTGATCATCGCCAGCAGCTGGCCCTCCATGATCCGCACCTTCACCTGAGGATGCTGCTGATGAAAGCGGCAGATCACCGACGGCATCAGCGACCGGGCGACGCTGGCGCCAAGGCCAATATTGATCTGCCCGGCCTGCTCTCCCTGACGCTGCAGCAGTTCATCCTGCGCCGCCCGCAGCTCCTCAAGGATCAGGCTCGCATGTTGATAAAAACTTTCGCCATTGTCAGTCAGCGCCACCCCCTGGCGGCGGCGGACGAACAACTGAGCGGAAAGCCCCTCCTCGAGCTCTTTAATCGCTTTGGTCAAGGCCGGCTGCGAGATCGCCAGCGAGCGGCTGGCGCCGCGAATACTCCCTTCCCGGGCCACCTCGACGAAGGCGCGAATTTGATGAAATTTGATCTGAAAGGCCATGCTTTTGGTGATAACCCTTGTTTATCAGACGCAAGAAAATGACATCTACTGTAATCCATCAGGCTGTGGCAGGTTAAGAGCGTTAAGGCCTGTAGCGTGTCAGTGATAAATAAAAGCTATCACATCGTGAACGCCATCACATTTTTTACTTATGACAGGATAAGCTATGCCGCAACTTGATGAATACCTGCGCCAGCTGGCGCCAGCCATGACCCAATGGCGCCGCGATTTTCACCTGCACGCTGAATCCGGCTGGCTGGAGTTTCGCACCGCCAGTAAGGTGGCGGAGATCCTCGACGGGCTTGGCTACCAGCTGGCGCTGGGGCGCGACGTCATCGATGCCGACAGCCGGATGGGGCTGCCGGATGAGGAGACCCTGGCCAAGGCTTTCGAGCGCGCCCGCGAGCAAGGGGCGCCGGAACGCTGGTTGCCGGCGTTTGAAGGCGGGTTCGCCGGCGTGGTGGCGACGCTCGACACCGGACGTCCCGGCCCAACCCTGGCCTTTCGCGTCGACATGGACGCCCTCGACCTCAATGAGCAGCACGATGACAGCCATCGCCCCCATCGCGACCATTTCGCCTCCTGCAACGCCGGCATGATGCACGCCTGCGGCCACGATGGGCATACCGCCATCGGGCTGGGGCTGGCGCATGTGCTCAAGCAGTATGTCGCCCAGCTCAATGGCGTCATTAAACTGATTTTCCAGCCTGCTGAAGAGGGTACCCGCGGCGCCCGCGCGATGGTGGCCGCCGGCGTGGTGGACGAGGTGGACTATTTTACCGCCATCCATATCGGCACCGGCGTCCCGGTCGGCACCGTGGTGTGCGGTGGCGACAACTTTATGGCCACCACCAAATTCGATGTGCAGTTCAGCGGCGTGGCCGCTCATGCCGGTGGCAAGCCTGAAGATGGGCGCAACGCGCTGCTCGCCGCCGCCCAGGCCGCCCTTGCCCTGCACGCCATCCCACCGCACAGCGCCGGCGCTTCGCGGGTCAACGTCGGGGTGATGCAGGCCGGCACCGGACGCAACGTGGTGCCCTCCTC
Source organism: Klebsiella pneumoniae complex sp. WS1778 (assembly GCF_049472055.1). Classification (NCBI taxonomy): domain Bacteria; kingdom Pseudomonadati; phylum Pseudomonadota; class Gammaproteobacteria; order Enterobacterales; family Enterobacteriaceae; genus Klebsiella; species Klebsiella pneumoniae complex sp. WS1778. The sequence continues at coordinate 594,455 of NZ_JBKGTJ010000001.1, read as the reverse complement.
AGCTCTGTTAAAAGTGGAAACCCGCGGCGAAAGCGAAGCCATCAACCAGTATGTTTTTGACCGGGCGCAGCACGTCATCGCCGGGGCCGCGGCGATGTATCAAGCCGGGTACGAGTTACGCATGATGGGGGCCGCCACCGCCAGCGCCCCGTCGCCGGCGTGGGTGGCGTACCTGCGCGAACAGGCCGCGCGGGTGCCCGGCGTGCAGCAGGCGGTGGATCGCATCGCCGCCCCGGCGGGATCGGAAGACGCCACCCTGATGATGGCCCGGGTCCAGGCGCGCGGCGGCCTTGCGTCATACATGATATTCGGCACCGAACTGAGCGCCGGTCATCACAACGAGAAGTTTGACTTCGACGAGAGCGTAATGACGGTCGCGGTCGACACCCTGGCGCGCGTCGCGCTTAACTTTCCCTGGCAGCGGGGGGTGTGATGGACCCGATTTTTCAGTTTGTTGAAGAGGTAATTGAGGCAAGCCGCGAGACCTATTGCGCCATCGCCGATGATATCTGGGACCACCCGGAGACGCGCTTTGAGGAGTTCTGGTCCACCCGGCGGCTGGCGGACGCCCTGGAAGCGGAAGGTTTCCAGCTGACCCGTGATGCTGGCGGGATCCCCAATGCTTTTATCGCCAGCGTCGGCGAGGGCCAACCGGTTATTGCCCTGCTGGGCGAGTTTGACGCCCTGGCGGGTCTCAGCCAACAGGCCCATTGCGCGGAGCCGACATCGTCAACGCCGGGGGGCAACGGTCACGGCTGCGGGCACAATCTGCTCGGGACAGCGGCTTTCGCCGCGGCGGTTGCCGCCAAAAAATGGCTGCAGCAGCACGGCGGCGCGGGCACCCTGCGCTTCTACGGTTGCCCGGGGGAAGAAGGCGGCTCGGGCAAAACGTTCATGGTGCGCGAAGGGCTGTTTGATGACGTCGATGCGGCCCTCACCTGGCATCCGGAGGCCTGGGCCGGGATGTTCAGCACCCGCACTCTCGCCAACATTCAGGCGGCGTGGCGCTTTACCGGCACCGCCGCCCACGCCGCCAATTCGCCGCACCTGGGGCGAAGCGCCCTGGACGCGGTCACCCTGATGACCACCGGCAGTAACTTCCTGAATGAACATATTATCGAAAAGGCGCGGGTTCATTACGCCATTACCGATACCGGCGGCGTCTCGCCCAACGTCGTCCAGGCCCAGGCGGAAGTGCTGTATCTGATCCGCGCCCCGGAGATGGCAGATGTAGAACAGATCTTCGCCCGCATTGAGAAGATTGCCCAGGGGGCCGCGCTAATGACCGAGACCCACGTCAGCTGCCGCTTTGAAAAAGCCTGTTCCAGCTATCTGCCCAACCGCACGCTCGAAGCGGCGATGTATCAGGCGGTAGCGCATTACGGCACGCCGGCATGGAGCGACGACGATCGCGCCTTTGCCGCGGCGATCCGCGCCACTCTCAGCGCCAACGATATCAACAACAGCCTGAACAATATCGCCGGCACCGGCGGCGAGGCGGGGAAAACCTTCGCTCGTCGCCACCGCGATACGCTGCTGATTGATGAGGTGGCGCCGTGGGCGGCCACGGATACGATTCTCGCCGGCTCCACCGACGTCGGCGACGTCAGCTGGAAAGCGCCGGTGGCCCAATGCTTCAGCCCCTGCTTCGCGGTGGGTACCCCGCTGCACAGCTGGCAGCTGGTGAGCCAGGGACGCACCGCCATCGCCCATAAAGGGATGCTGCTGGCGGGGAAAGTCCTCGCGGCGACGGCGATCCGTTTATTCAGCGACCGCGCGCTGCTGGAGGCCAGCCAGCGAGAGCTCAGGCAGGCGCTGGCCGAACATCCTTACCGCTGCCCGATTCCGGCGGAGGTGAGACCGTCGGTTTTACGATAACCATAAGACCAGACCGCTCCTGACAGACGCTGACCGGCATAGCGGCACGCACCGACCATAATAATCGCCGGCAGTACGGGAGCAGGCCTGCCCAACACAACAACGACAACAGAGGAACGCCCATGAGTATGTCATCCATACCGTCGCCTTCCCCCGCCGGAAAGCGCTATGGCTGGGTAGAGAAGATCGGTAATAAGGTCCCGCACCCGTTTTTGCTGTTTATCTATCTTATCGTGGCGCTGATCGCCGCCACGGCGATACTCTCCGCCTTCAACGTCGGGGTGCAAAACCCTGCGGACGGGTCGCGGGTGGTGGTCAAAAACCTGCTCAGCGTGGAAGGGCTGCACTGGTTTTTACCGAACGTGATTAAAAACTTCAGCGGTTTCGCGCCGCTGGGGGCGATCCTCGCCCTGGTGTTGGGCGCCGGCTTTGCCGAGCGGGTGGGCCTGTTGCCCGCGCTGATGGTCAAGATGGCCTCCCACGTTAGCGCCCGTTATGCCAGCTATATGGTGCTATTCATCGCCTTTTTCAGCCATATCTCTTCCGACGCCGCGCTGGTGATCATGCCGCCGCTGGGGGCGCTGATGTTTCTCGCTGTCGGTCGGCATCCGGTCGCCGGCCTGCTGGCGGCGATAGCCGGCGTGGGCTGCGGCTTTACCGCCAATTTACTGATCGTCACCACCGACGTGCTGCTCTCCGGGATCAGCACCGAGGCGGCCAAATCCATCGATGCCTCTCTGCACGTCAGCGTGATCGACAACTGGTACTTTATGGCGACCTCGGTGATCCTCCTGACCCTCGTCGGCGGTTTAATCACTGACAAGCTGGTGGAGCCGAGGCTCGGACAGTGGCAAGGCAGCCGCGACGAAAAGCTGCAAACCCTGACCACTGAGGAGCGTTTCGGCCTGCGCATCGCCGGGGTAGCAACGCTGGCGTTCGTGGCGGTCATCGCCCTGATGGTGGTTCCTGAAAACGGCATTCTTCGCGATCCGGTTCAGCACACGGTGATGCCCTCGCCGTTTATCAAAGGCATCGTGCCGCTGATCATCTTTTTCTTCTTTGTCGTGTCGCTGGCTTACGGCATCGCCACTGGCAAAATTCGCCGTCAGGCCGATCTGCCGCAGTTGATGATTGAGCCGATGAAAGAGATGGCCGGATTTATCGTGATGGTCTTCCCGCTGGCGCAGTTCGTGGCGATGTTCAATCGTAGCCACAAATCAGACACTATAAAATATATATAATAATATCAGTTATATATAAAATTACACTGGATGTTTAGCCAGTTATATTTTAGTCTATTTTTACCCGTTTTAACCCATTCTGTTGTTATCAGCACCCCATACAGCACCCCACAGTTGAAGGTTTGGATATGGCTTTCTTCACCATAGAGAAAAGATTACGCAGTGATGGAACTGCCCGTTATCGCTGTACTGTAGCCGTTAAACAAAATGGTAAGTACGTCCACCGGGAGAACAAAACCTTCTCCAAGAACACCCTTGCGAAGTCCTGGGGTGCTAAACGTGTAGCATACATTGAAGAGCATGGCATCCAAGATCCCGCCCGCAATGCGCAGACGAACGCTGTTATAACTGTTGGTGACCTGCTTACTCAGTATGAGAACCACCCAAACATAACGCTTGGCGCATCAAAAAGAAGCTCTCTCCGCACACTTGGTCGTTCCTTCCTGGCAGACATCAGACTTTCGGAGTTATCGGCAAAGCATATTATCGAGCATTGCCAAGCCAGAAAAGCGCAAGGGCTTGCACCTTCTACTATTTCTCAGGACGTATCCTATTTAAGCGTTGCGCTTGAAGCTGCCAGACCTCTCTTTGGAGCTAACGCTAATATAAACGAATTGTCAGATGCCAAAGTTTGGTTGAGAAATATGGGTATCATAGGCCCATCACAGCGACGCACTCGACGAGCAAGTTCTGTAGAAGTTGATCAATTATATGAAGTACTCAAGATGAAGGCTGAAACAGCTTATACAGGTGCACCATTACATCAAATATTTATGTTTTCCATTCTTACCTGTATGAGAATAGGTGAAGTGTGTCGCATTCTCTGGGATGATGTTGATGAAACCCAACGTTCCGTTCTCGTGAGAGACCGTAAAGATCCGAGAAAGAAAGCAGGAAACCATATGTTAGTTCCCTTGCTTGGTGATGCATGGAGAATTCTTAAGATGCAGTCTAAAACTGATCCGCGGGTATTCCCTTTCAATCCTAAAACTATAACAGCCATGTATAGACGTGTTCGTAAAGAATTAGGGATTGAAGATCTGAGATATCACGATTTACGCCGCGAGGGTGCAAGTAGATTATTTGAGGCAGGTTTCAGCATTGAAGATGTTGCACAAGTTACCGGGCACCGTTCTCTTTCAATACTATGGCAGGTTTACACGCAGTTGTTTCCAAAGTCTCTACATGAGAAATTTAATATGTTACTCAAAAATAAAGCTGATTAAGGAAATCGTATGATATATCATTACACAGATTTAACAGCAGCCAAATCTATAGTTGAAAATGAAAAAATATGGCTTACTGAATGTCGCTATCTTAATGATAAAGAAGAATTTACAATGGGGCTATTATTTTTCAAACATGCTCTAGAATCATATAATGGCTATAAAAACCACTACCCTATCGAGTTCTCAGAAAAAATAGAAAACTCAATTAGTTACTTGATTACATCTGAATTAACATCACCTGACGCTGCAGAAAATCTTTTCGTTGCATCATTTAGTCACACGCCTGATTCTTTGAGTCAATGGCGTAGTTATGGTATGTTTATGCTTGGATTTGAAGAGGATTTTATTTCTCCAAGTTTAATCGAAGATGAATTTTTTGCGTTTGACTGTTTTTACGCCATGGATTTTGTGGATGGTTTAGCACATGCTAATTCTTTGTTAGAAAACATTATCATCCCACAACTTTATTCTCTATCTAAACACAACAATATCCAAATTATGGATTATTGGCTTAGATTGTTAATAGAAATATACGCACTCTCATTTAAAAACAAAGCCTTTGAAAGCGAACATGAAAAAAGACTAGTAATTGCATGCAAAAATGACGATACAATCATTAACTTCCGTGTTAAAGGTGATTTATTAATCCCATATATTTCACTCGATATTAACCCCTGCTCTATTATGTCCATAACAGTAGGACCTATAGAAAATCAGTATTTATCAGTTTCATCGCTTGAGAAATTCGCAACCAAATTAACCAGCAGAGTTAGAAAAACACACTCTAAAGATGACTACACCCTATATGTAAGTAGCTCTAGCACTCCTTATCGAAAACTGTAATGGACATTACTCTTCTTTATTATTATTTGGATACAAGATAATATTAATTAATTTTATAACCAGCATATAAAACATATTTTACTTTTATTCTGGTTGAATAAAATTACTACCGGCTTCCCATGATTACTTGGTTTGGTTTGCATCTACACGCTCACATTTCCTACAAGTACACTATTCCGTTAAGGAGGTACCCAATACAATTACCATCAGCTCTATATCGTCTCGATGTCCCTGTTTTCCCCCATGCCTTCTATACTTTCAATTTGACTGCTGGAGGTAACCATGTGCGGACGATTTGCCCAATCACAGACACGCGAATAATATCTGGCTTATCTTGCCGAAGAAGCTGAGCGTGACATCGCCTATGATCCAGAACCAATCGGCCGGTATAACGTGGCGCCAAGCACTAAAGTTTTGCTCCTAAGCGAACGCGACGAGCAGTTGCACCTCGACCCGGTTCACTGGGGTTACGCACCAAGGTGGTGGGATAAACCACCGCTGATTAATGCCCGGGTGGAGACCGCAGCCACCAGCAGGATGTTTAAACCGCTTTGGCAGCATGGTCGGGCGATCTGCTTTGCCGATGGCTGGTTTGAATGGAAGCGAGAAGGAGACAAGAAGCAGCCCTATTTCATTCATCGTGTTGATGGCCAGCCCATCTTCATAGCGGCTATCGGCAGTATCCCTTTCGAGCGCGGGGATGAATCTGAGGGATTTTTGATTGTCACCGCGGCGGCCGATCAAGGGCTGGTCGATATTCATGACCGCCGGCCGCTGGTACTGACGCCTGAAGCAGCCCGTGAATGGATGAGGCAGGATCTTGGAGGGAAAGAGGCAGAGGAAATAATTGCAGATGGCGCTCTGTCAGCAGACCATTTCACATGGCACCCAGTTTCACGCGCGGTGGGTAACGTGAAGAATCAGGGGGCTGGTTTGATTGAGGCTATCAAAAGCCTGTAGCTTTAATGACGTCCGAAATGTGCCAGAAGCGGACGTTAGCCATAGTGAATAATGCACAATGCAGTGACTGGATACAGATATGGGAAACTATTACTTTTAAAGTCCGACATTCTTGATTCTTGATTCTTGATTACTTAATCTAAGTAACCGTACATTTTTATCCAGCTTCAACTATCCAATGTACCAGTATGTTCTGTAACATAAAAGCAGGCTATTTAGCCCACAATCAATTGATACTTAGGCACTTATATGAAACTAAAAAAAATGCTTGAAATGGATTTCATCAAGGAGTTCCAAGAGCACCTAGAAACTGACTTTGAGCATGAACTCTTACATGCCAGTCTTCGCAACTATTGTTCTCATGGTAATCCTCTGCGCTTCAACAACTTTGCATTTGCAATACGTGAGCTAATAAATCATGTGCTGAAACGACTGGCACCAAATGACAGAGTTATGGCGTCTCCATGGTTCACTAAAAACAAAAATAACGCCACTATTACCCGTAAACAGCAAGCAAAATACATCGCCCAGAAGCATATACCCGACCAACTTCTTGATGATGTAGCTATCGAAAGACTAGATGAAGGTATAGCATGGTTCAATAAAAACTATTCTTCTTTAAACGATTACACCCATATTAGCGAACATTCATTTGATAGTAACCCCAAACAGTTTTTTGAGAGTGCTAAACTGATAATAGAACTGTGTAACAAAATATTCGATACCTTCGATGAACTTGAGCGTGTTATTACCGAATCAATAATCGAGGAAGTACAGAATGAAGTTACTGATATCACAATGAATAATATCCCTGACGAACTGGATATATTATCTTCACAAACAACTGTTGATTGGTGCAATGTTGAATCCATTGAGTTGCTGAACCTTGACGAAAATTATATTTATCTTTTGGTGCGCGGAATAGTTGAAATTACTAGGCAATACGGGCGTGGGGAGGATTACTTTGCACAGCAAGATTCTTATCCCTTCAAGTTTGCAGTCTCTATTCGCACTGATAATTTCAATTTAATAGCACCATTACTTAACACTGTAGTAGTGGATACAGGCTCATGGTATGACGATGGCGAAGGATCTGCTCATTATAACACAATTTATACAACCTCCAGATTTTTGGAGATGATCTCACATATAAAAATTAAACCAAAAACAAAGAGAAGATTGTTTCCTGAGCTTAGTACAGTAGTAACACTAGAGATTCATGAAAGTGAAGGTATATCAGAATCGGTCGTCCCAGAAATATGTCATCTAAATCAAGGAAGCTTCAATTTAACTGAATTTTAGGATTATCTATGGAGAGATGAAAAATGTCTAATAAGATCTATAGCCTACTAAGAATGCCTGCTGAAGCATTTAAGATATTTGCAATGTCATTGCCACATGGGTCTAATTATGGTAATGCAGCATTCCTTTCCGCTTGGTCAAATGAAAAAGGGCTTGGATATGGTGCAGTCCTTCAATACAGCAAAAATTCATATGGCCTTGTCGTGCTCAGGCGACGGGAAGATTATGTGCTGGTACCTCTCGAGCATAAGATGTGTTTTACCGAGCAGGAGGCATTGGTGCATCTTGATAAGCACCTTTCAGCCGGAGGGAATTTATTACCGATTCCATCTGGGCAATCACGTAGAGCCCGACTGGATCATGTTGGTGAGCGGAATGTTTGTCAGGCATTTATACAATTATCGTCCACGATAAAGTACCGAGGAGCATTTCATTTAATTGTCGAGCTCTATCTGGCATTACCAAAACCTGATGATAACTTCAGAACCGATCTCCAGACCCAAGGATTCAACTCTAGAATCTGGGAGCTATACCTTTTCGCATGTTTTAAAGAGCAGGGAATTAAAGTTTTTCAAGATTATCCATCTCCGGATTTTATGCTCATGAACGGTAATAACAAAGCATATGTTGAGGCGGTCACCGCGAATCCAACTGGTCCGGGCAGCCTAAAGTTGCCTCAAACACAATTCCCCCCCGGAGATCGATTAGCTCGCACAGCAGGTGATATGGCAGCACGGTTCGCTAAGACCATCAGATCTAAACTCCAGAGAAAGTATGAAGAACTACCGCATGTTAAAGGATTCCCATTTGCAATCGCTATAGCGGATTTTAGCGGTGGGGGCACTATGGTCTGGTCTCGCGAGTCACTTCCAACCTATTTGTATGGGCAAACCGCACATACAGTCAAAACATCCAAAGGTATTAAGGCTGCTGCATTATCAATTGAACAGCTTTTAGGTCATAAAAATATTCCGGCAGGACTATTTAACCACCCAGAGATTGAAAATTTATCTGCTATCTTGTTTAGTAATGCTGGAACATTGCCAAAATTCCAGCGAATGGCAATCCAAGCTGAATTTTCCTCACCTATTGTGAAAGCCCGCAGGATTGGGATTTTATTTGATAGGACTGAAGGGGCCTTGGAACCAATTGACTTCGACCTAGATATTCAATCGCCTGAATATATTAATCTTTGCGATGGCAAAGAATTTTGGTGTTTTGAACTTGAAGTATTTCATAACCCTAATGCTGCTCATCCAATGTCCCATGATTTCCTGCCGGGGGCAACACATTGGTTTGAACACAATGGAGAGATCATCTGTGAGACCCAATGGAAAAACCAGGTACTTGCATCAGTAACCGAGTTTAGTATTGTTCCAGATGTCGCCGATAAACTCGAAGCCAAGTAAAAGCCGTGATTGCTTGATGCAAGCATATTCTTGAAAGAAGAAAGTTGACAAGATTTAAAACTAATAATGAAGGGGGGAATGTTACGAGTTTGATGACCGGCTCTGCTTTACCCCGCCATGACAGATGTGTCCGCTCCTCGCTCATGGCGGACCTTTGACTCAGTTCGCTTGTCCGCTCTGTGCCAGAAGCGGAAGTTTGGGCTGACTCCCCCGCAGAAGATCCTTCACTATATTTGAGCATATGAAGAGCAAAGGGACACACCATGATTTACTCCTGAATTTCAGGAAGAAGCCGTCCGTAGGATAACGGAACTCGGTTTTTCCGTTGCCGAAGTATCCGACCGTCTGAGCGTTTCTGCGCACAGCCTCTACAAAGAAAAGTCCGCGCGGTACTTTGCAAGGGAACCTGACTGAAGTATGTTTTATCAAGGAACACCGCACTGTATGGAGTATGATGACAATTTGTCGGTTACTGAATGTTGCCCGGGCTGTGTTCAGTACGTAGCTGCATAAACCAGTCTGGGGTGTCATAAGCCTGATGATGCTTATCCGCGGCTCATATTCACTGAGAGGAGGCGTATACGGTTATCGGCGGAATCATGGCAATTTGAACGAAATCGGGGAAACCTGCAGTCAAAAGCGCGTGGGCCACATCATGCAATTGAATCGAATTCAAGCGGTACGTGGCTATAAAGCACCATGTAGTGTCGCTGGCCGACCATCAGTGGTCGCTCCTAATCGTGTGCAGCCGCAGTTTACCGTTGTTCGGCCAGTCAGGTACGGGTCACAGACATCCTTTATATCCGCACTTGTAAGGATGGCTATATCTGGCGGTGGTTATCGATCTCTTCGCCCGTAATGTGTTCAGCTGATCGATAAGGCCCACTCTCTCATGCGTACTCTCTCGCTCGACGCGCTGATGATGACCGTCTGGCGTTGAAAACCTGAAAGCGAGGTCATTATACATAGCGATCAAAGGTAGCCAGTATGGCAGTGATGGCAGGCAGCGCTTCTGCCGGGCCAATAACCTCGCCTCGGGCATGAGCCAGCCATGGCAACCGCTAGGATAATGCGGTGGATGAATCGTTCTTCAGTTCACTGAAAAAGATCGCATCAGGAAGATAATATACGAAACCCGGGGTCTGGCCCGGGCGGACATCTTGGATTACATTGAAGTGTTCTATAACCGGGCCCGGAGCCACAGTCATCTCGGCGGTGTCAGTCCGGAGGCCTTTGAGCAAGCCTCGTCGTGAGGACAGAATTTGTCAACTGTCGTGGGGTCAGTCCAGATTGATATAGAAGGATACCGAAGAATGAGTATAAAAAATGAGGCGAATGAAAGATTTTTTCATAAGCACCCTGAACAAACAGAGCTTGCTGACAGCTTAGATGAAGCATTTAATGTTACTTTTGGAAACCAACACGGAGGAATGTTTGTTTGGCTTTTGGAGCCAAAACAACAGATTATTGAAAGATTTGGCTTGCAAAAAGAGATCATAGCATTCTATTCTCCACATAACAAAACTGACGCAAGAACTTTAACTAATATCGAAAATTTTTCCTCCTCCCCTGACTTTAGGCATAGGGTTGATAAGGTTGTAGCTTTTGTAATTCATGAGGGTGATGCTGAGAGCACTACTGAATTGTTAAATCAAACGGTTGATTGGATTATAATTGCCGTCCATGCAAATGAATTAAGAAATAAACAAAGAGGTACTTTTTTCCTACGTGCAAGATTGGCAGAAAGAATCGGTTCATTTGATTTATATGGCATTTCATCACCAATTAAGCATGATAAATATTTTTATGGCCGAGACAGACTTGTTCAGGAGATAATACAAAGAGTTACATCGAGAGGGGAGAATTCTGGGATTTTTGGCTTAAGGAAAACAGGTAAAACCTCAGTTCTTTTTGCATTGCAGAGACGGCTTCATGATAAAAATGTTTTAGTCGAATATATGGACTGCCAAAGCCCAGGATTGTATGGTTCCCGTTGGTGGCAGTTACTTAGAGAAATAGCCAGTAGATTATGTTCCTCAATGGATCTGAAATTTGGTATCAAAGTGAAAGATGATGGAATCTATGATAGGGATAATGCTTCAAATAGTTTCAACCATATTATAAAAAGAATACTTGGTTATCAAAAAATACAACAAGTCTGCCTGTTATTCGATGAGATTGAATTTATAACTCCTGGAGTTAGCAATAACCTCGGACAGCATTGGGATGATGATTTTGTTCCATTTTGGCAGACTGTACGTTCTGTTTCACAGGAAATAAACAGTAAATTGGTATTCGTTACTGCTGGGGTAAACCCTTCCAGTGTTGAGCAATCACACTTCTTAAAAGTACAGAATCCAATATTCCAATTAGCCATTCCGTATTATTTGGAACCACTTTCAAAAGATTTCATTCGAGAAATGGTCAGAACGATAGGAAAGTATTCTGGCTTCACTTACGAAGAAGATTGCTATGAATTTTTGAAATCAGCTTATGGCGGACATCCCTACTTAGTTCGCCTGGCATGTAGTGAAGTTATTCGTTCCAAGGGAGCCGTACCCACAGACAGAACAATAAAAATCACAGTTGATGATTTTGAAAAAGCACAAAACTCTATTAGGCAACGTCTTTCACGACCGATAAAAGACATATTGTTATCATTAGTTTGGTGGTATCCAGACGAATACGAACTATTGTTGATATTAGCTGATGGTGATACTGACTTCGTATTATCATACTTAAAAGAAAGCCCGGAAAAAACTGTCCAGTTTGTAAAATATGGTTTAGTTCGTGATGATAATGGAAACTTTGCCATAAAAGACCTTCTAATTTTCCTGAGGGATTATGGGATTTCATATAAAAATGAAATCTCCCCTTTTAAAAGAGGAGATCTACCTCTCGAATTACTACCTGAAGAGCCAAATCTTGCCGACCTAGCACTTTTATTTGATAAAAGAACTGAAATAGAGATCGCATTGAGAAAATATATTATAATGCTGCTTGGCTTTAAGTATGGGTTTGATGACAAACTAATATCTGATAGAATTATTAAAAGCTTAAAACAAAGACCCCAAGCCAAGGAATTGAGTGATCTTTTTATTGGGAGAAGGCCACAGGAGGCGATTAATGAAATATTTTTGTCGGATTTAAAAAGTATTTTTAAATCAAACTGGGAAGATGTAGGGGCTATTTTTGATAAAAAAGTTGAGCGATTTGAGATGAATATGGATACAATAAATATAGCAAGGCGATATGAAGCTCATGCAAAACCTGTACAACCAATCGATAGAGATGATTTTCTCAATAGCTATTCTTGGTTTAAAAATAGGCTTAGCAAAGTCCCTCAGATTTTTTAAAGGATACACAGATAAATATATTCCACTAGAGGTCTTTCACTGTTGATTAAACTAAAAGGGTCTTTTTGATAAGGCCCTTCTTTTATACTGTATTAGAAAATAACAACGTCCACTTTTCGCTCTGAATACACACAGCACTTTGTGCTTTTCCGCTCTGTGACAAGCTGTCGTTGCTAATCTCGTGCGGTGTTGGTATAAATGGAAAAATTCGAAGGTAAGGAGTTAAACATGCGCGAAGCTAAAATTGTGGATATGGCTATCAATAAGATAGCTCGCACACATTTCAGGAAGCAAGCCTACCGAGCAACTAAAACATATGAGCTTCATCAATTTGCGTCACTCTTTAATACCGAGCATCTCAATAAGCTTGCTAAATTACTTTTCATATCTGATCGACATGTTTTGGGCAACATGCATACGTATCATTATGCTGTAGACGTGGGTTGGATTGATAAAAAGCCGATTGCTGAATACGCAGCCCAGAGTTTATTCGAAAGAGTTGAGCTCGGGGATGCTCTGATCTTATACAACAACCATCTGATAGACAGCTCGTGGAAGTATCTCGGTACAGTTCATGAGCGAGCTGTCATCATTCAAGCAAAGATTACGAAAAACAAATCCCGGCAACCCAAAGTGACAGTGACTTTTGGTGATTCCTCAAATAAAGAATTTGCACTTTACAGTCGATGGCCAACGTTCCGCCTAAAGCGGAGAAAATCCTACACGCAAAAATTCAATCTTCCAGCACTAAATTATTTGAAAAACCCGTATCCGTATGCATTTTACCTTGCAGCAAGAAAATCTTACTCAAGACATTCAAACTGGCCCTGTCATTGGATGGGAGCTCCGTCGCAACTATCAGAAAAATGCGATATTTCCACAGGAGAGTTATTGCTTGCGCTTAAATCCGGCATGTTAGTTAATGGCTATCAGGTTGGCGCAGAACTTAATTCTAATCCATAATGGGCTCGTTTGGTTAGATTAATACTAATGGCGGTGGGCCTTGGCTGGACGAATAGAGGATGGAGTGGTCGTACCATCCCTACCAGAATGCAAGGAACTTATTTACAGCTTGTAACCCAACATCTGCCAACACTCATCCAAAAAAAATATTATACTAACTTTCTGTTGAGTTTGAATCAATCATTATTTAAACAGACAATTTCCGGTAAACACCAGAATAATATTGCAAGCAATCAATACTGGAAAGATCCCCCCCAAGGTAAGTTTATGGTATTGAGGATTACCAAAATCAGCTCAGAATTTACTCCCGAGTCAGAAAACTTCTTCGAGAGGTAACACTAAATTTCTTTTTTCCCTGTTGCCGTTGTCAGTATGATCTGCTAGCCGTTGATTAATATACGGCAATGTTAGTAATGCAATCTGAGCGTCAAGAATAATTGTGAATGTCCGCTGTTCGCTATAAGCGGACTGTAGTAGCATAACCACTACCGATAATGGCCGAATCATCTAACTTTGAGCAGGTCACAGAACCTCGTAGTATATCGAGGCGAAAGCATTTCCCGCTTCATCTGCCAGGCAGTCTGGACCCCCTGCCCTGCAAAATACAGAGTTCCTCTTCCGCCTTTCGCATTGAGATGATCGAGAACTTCCATCAGTTTCTCGCTATTCTTCCGTGGTGCATTGTCGTCGAAGAGGTTGAGCTGGGCCACGCCCTGACTGTAGAAATCCCCAAGCATCACGCCTGCTTTCTGATAGCGATGTCCGTCTCGCCATATTGCATCGAGGCATTTCGTCGCCGCGGTGATGATGTCCCGGCTGTCCTGGGTTGGAGTTAGCAGCTTTACCGATGCACTGTTCCCATAGTACGGCTCGTTCAGCGCAAAGGGGCTGGTTTTGACGAATGCAGAGATAAAGCGGCAGTACTGATGCTCGCCACGGAGTTTCTCCGCGGCGCGGGATGCGTACAAGCATATCGCCTGGCGCATCTCTTCGTAGGTGGAAATCCGCTGCCCAAAGCTGCGACTACAGACAATCTCCTGCTTTACCGGCGCGAACTCCTCCAGACCAAGGCAAGGCTCCCCACGCAATTCCCGCACGGTTCTTTCCAACACAACATTAAAATGTTTTCGGATAAAACGGATATCGGTATCCGCCAGCTGCAGCACAGTTTTAATCCCCATGGCCTCCAGTTTTTTACTGATGCGGCGCCCGACGCCCCAGACCTCATCCACCGGAAGCAAAGCCATCAACTTCCTCTGCCTTTCAAGATTAGACAGATCCACCACTCCTCCGGTCTGCCGCTGCCACTGTTTCGCCGCGTGATTGGCCAGCTTTGCCAGGGTTTTAGTCTGGGCTATGCCGACGCCGACCGTGAGGTGCGTCCTGCGTAGAACCGTCTCGCGAATTTCCCTGCCAAAATCGGTAAGATCGCGACAGTTACGCACACCAGTAAGATCGCAAAATGCCTCATCAATACTGTAAATTTCACAGCGTGGAGAGAGTTCCTCCAGCGTTGTCATCACTCGGTTGGACATATCGGCATAAAGCTCATAGTTGCTGCTAAACGCGATAATACCGTGCCGGCGAAACATGTCCTTTTGTTTGAAATAAGGTTCACCCATTTTGACGAAGGGCTTCGCCTCTGGCGAGCGGGCGATCACACAGCCGTCGTTGTTTGACAGAACGACCACCGGACGCCCTTTCAGGTCAGGACGAAATACGGTCTCGCACGATGCATAAAATGAATTCACATCACAAAGCGCAAACATCTTAGCCAGCTGATTTAATGATGTACGTAACCACCCCGAACACGTCGAGAGTGTCCTCACTACCGACGACTATTGGCGAATATGCAGGATTCATTGGGTTAAGCTGAACCCTTGGATGCAGTTGCAGCTTCTTAACGGTGAATTCCCCATCCACAGCAGCAATAACGATGTCGCCATGAACTGCGGTCCTTGAGCTATCCACGACCAGAAGATCACCTTCCCCTATGCCTGCGTCTTTCATGCTATCACCGGCAGCTTTGACAAAATACGTCGCGCTGGGGTGGTTAACCAGCAGCTCGTTCAGGTCGATACGCTGCTCAACATAATCCTGCGCTGGACTAGGAAAGCCGCACTGCACAAGGTCACTGTACAACGGGAGCAGCATGATCTGGCGTAACTCAACGGGCGTGTAGAACTGCATAATAAACTCGCTCACAAAATACTGTTTTTATATACAGTAGTTTCATTCGCTAATCTGATCAATAGAGGTTTCAACTATCAATCAGGAGCACAGAGGGGGAAACCAGTCACCTTTGAGCCCCTGATATTGGTTTCACTTAGTGATTATGTTGTCTATATGCCAGCTTTGAACTATCTTTTCTCAAAACCTGCTACTGCAAAATGGATATAAGATGTCACAGACGGACTTGCTGATTGTTGTTTTTACGCTGGGCATTTTAGCCTTTGGCTATTCCATATGGTTCATTTCGAACAGAATACTCTGCTCAATATTTCATAGACTTACAAAGAATATATGAATTGGGATGGTATAGACCCAAATTCATGGTCCTTGCTCCTCGACGTCGGAAGGTACTTACAGATCATCTTCGCTCTTAACCTATAACATCGGCACCTACTCCATGATGTAACAGCTCAGACCAGAAATATCTGGAAGCTTTAGGCATATTCTTGGAAGATAGACGAGCACAAAGACGCACACAGCAATGATGTTATGTAGTATTTTCCCCTTGAGTGTGCCTGCTCAAGGGGATTTTTTATCGCCGTATTGTACTGGCAAATATTTGTAAATCGTCTTCACTCCCACGCCTGTCACATCGGCCACACGCTACTGGACAGGCGCTTAGTCCGGTATGTTTCTCGCGCTACTACTGCTTACGTTAACGTCTGGTAATGATCTAGCGGCGCGACGTAAAGCGGCGTTGAAAGCAATTATAGTGACCGGCCGGCGATGGTACTTCACACGGTTAGAATGACTCTGAAATAAATAAACATCTTCTGGATAGCGTTCTCTTCTACGAGCAATCATCGCCTCCACTGGAGGGGTTGATTCAATACGTAGCTCCTTCAGGTGACCCTGTTTTCGTATCAGTAGCAAGTCACCATCAATATCATCATATCGAATACTCAGCAGCCTTCCAGCGCTTAAACCCGTGTGAAAAATTAACGCCCACAAGTCAGCCCATGTATCTGAGATGGAAACAAGATTGCTGTTAATAGTTAAAAATTGCTCAAAACTTATTGTTTTCTTACCGTTCACGAACAAACCAAACTGTTTTCAAAACTGAAATAACTTATTATCTCAAATGTTACATATCACGGGAAGGGCAGGAATTCTTGATCGCGGACGGCAGCAGGAAAGTATTTGTAGATCGTCTTCACTCCCACCCCTATCACATCTGCGATCTGGTGCCGGGTTGCGCCGTTCTCCAGCATTCTGCGGCATCTCTCCACCACTTCTTCAGTCATTACCCGGCGGCGTCCGCCTACTCTCCCCTGCTCCCTAGCTGCGGCTAAACCCGCTCGCGTACGCTCGACAATCAGCTCTCTTTCCATTTCCGCCAGGGCGCTCATAACGTGGAAGAAGAATCGCCCTGCTGGCGTCGAAGTGTCGATCGAGTCGGTAAGGCTGCGGAAATTCACCCCACGCGCCTGCAACTCTGACACGAGCGTAATCAGATCGCGCACGCTGCGGCCCAGCCGATCCAGTTTCCAGACCACCAGCACATCACCCGGGCGGAGCCGTCGCAGCGCTCGCTTCAAACCTGGCCGCCGGGCATTCTTCCCGCTGGCCATATCCTCGAAAACCAGCTCACATTCTGCGCGGATCAGCGCGTTTTTCTGTAAATCGAGGTTTTGATCCCCGGTTGATACCCTCGCATAGCCAATCAGCACGATCTAACTCCTTGAAATAGCTGATTGTAAAAAGCCGCGGCGATTCGCTCAAACCCTCGTTTGCGCGAAGCCTCTTTTTTGGAGCAAAAAACATGGCCTTTAACCCTGAGCTGGGGAGCACGTCTCCCGCGGTGCTGCTCGATAACGCTGAGCGCCTGGATAAGCTGGTCAATGGGCCTGCGCTGACTGAGCCGGATCGCGCTGGCGATGATCTGGATACCTGGCGCGGAATGATGGCGAAAAACGATGAGGTCAGGCAGAACCTGATCCCACTCAGCAAGCAGTATATGAATGAGGCGGCAGCGCAGGCAGATATCGCGAATATCCCCGTTGGCTCCACGACCTATGTTCGCAGCCAGGACGTCTGGGCGCTGGCGGATGAGTACATGAATAACGGCGGGACGCTGCAACCTACCGGGCGGAAAATGCCATCTCAGGAGCTGGTCAATATCATGACTGATTTGATCAGAGCAACGTTCAGCCAGAATGCGCCAGCGGGTATGTCTCTTGCCTTTATGGATGAACGGAAAAATTATTCGGTAGGGCTGGATGAGGCGGGCCGGTTGCTTGCCGGGTGGATTAAGGCGAATAAAGCAGAATTAAAAAAGCTCTCAGCGGATGAATTTATTTCGTCGATCATCTCGTCGTCACGTCTGAATATCGGGAATTCCGCTTTATCTGTAGTGGCTGACGGTAACGCTGTTTCAGTTTATGACACCCTTAAACGGCTTTGTTTTGCCATTAATAAAAAAGGGGTACTGAAATCAGGGAAGGCTGAGATCAACAATCTTACGATTGCCAGTATCTTAGGGTTACCAGCCAACGCCAGCATTTCTACTGCGACATTCCGCGATTTCGTTATGGCGTGGCGTGATACGTTAAATCGTCCGGCTGTGGGTATCAAAAAAAGCGGGGCATTTGCTGCGGGGAAAATTGAAGCGAATCATGGAGAGGTAAAATCACTGAAAGCCGAAACTCTGGAAGTTAAAGCGATTATTTCCCCGGAATTCCTGCGCTATTTCAATCAGTCCATTTACTCACGCCTGCCGGATATTGCCCATAAAATCGGATTCGGACAATCGCTCGCTGCGGGCGTAAATACTCAGGCGCTGATTACGATAGCCGCGCTGTATACCGCATTGCGTTTTATCGGTGGGGTACGGGCGCAGGATGGCTCCGGCACTTCGGCAGAAAACCATGCTCAGCTGGTTCCCTACGTCGAGACGTATAAAAACACCGATAACGGCCAGGCATGGGAAACCCCGATGGGGGCCAGCATTCGCGGCTGGTATGAACTCATGATTGCCGAGAACTATGGCTTTAACCCGGATGATCTGATCATTCTGGGTTCTGTTCCGGCGGAGGGCGGTCAGCCCATTGATGTGCTGGCGGCGTATCCCGGAAAGTACATGCAGCGAGTTTTCGATGATATCAGTTATGGTTACGCCCGCGCTCAGGAGCTCGGGAAAACCTACCGGCCTGTGGCGATGTACTGGATGCAGGGCGAAGCAGACCAGACGAAAGGCACCACCAAAGCAGACTATCAGGCTATTTTCGACACCATGCAACAGCGGATCGATGCCCACGCCTCGGCTGTGTGCGGCGAAGAAGTCCATGTGCCGATTTTTGTTTATCAGTTCAGCAGCTGGATAAACCGGACGCCGAACACAGCCTATCCCACCATTCCGATGGCGCTGCTGGAGCTGGCGCAGACACGCGAAAATGTGTACCTCACTAACCCGATGTACATTCACGACTACACGGATGGCGCGCATCTCACCGCCCGCAGCTCCTATATTCAGGGGCTGTATATTTCAGTGATGGAAAAGCGGGCGCTGATTGACGGCAAAACGGCAAAACCTCTGATGCCGGTTAGTCATCAACGCCAGGGCCGCGCCGCTACGGTGTGGCTGAATCCGGTGGGTCGGCTGAGCTTTGATACCAGCATTGTTTCTGATCCGGGTAATTATGGTTTCCGGCTGCTGCACCCTGACACACGTGCGATTATCCCGCTGACCAGCCTCAATATCCGTTATGACGCGGTGACTGTCTCAACGGCAGCGGATATCCCTGCCGGGGCCATTCTTCAGTATGCCTTTCACGGCGGCACCACCGGCCAGTCACCGGGCCGCCTGACCGGGCCGCGTGGCTGTCTGCGTGACAGCCAGGGCGACATTATCAGTTTTACCCTTAATAGCGAGGTTATCCGTATGGATAACTATTGCGTCATGTTTGAAATCACGTTGTGAGGTAATTATGTCTAATCAGGGATTATCTATTAATGTTGATGCTGTCTGGGATGATGACTGCATTATTGGATCGAGTTATCCGCAACCGTCTATCGCGAGCATTGCCACATTTGGCAGCCAGAACTTTGGGGCTATTTTTGGGGAAGAGCCAACCATAGTGGGGGCACCTGTCATCAACACGTACTGGTTTACGGGTGGTGTTGGTGCGGGGGGTTATGATCTGAAAGTCACGGATAACCCCGTTAAAACCATGATGGTGTTACTCCGGCCTAAAAGCACTACCAGAGCGCTGGGCATGGGTAACTATCTCGGCTCTGCCGTACAACCGCAGGGGGATACGTTTGTTTTTGAACCGGCGATTCCTCAAATCAGGGGGATTGTGGGGCGCTCAAGCGGAACAGCAACTGCCACCCTCGCGACTCCACTGGACACCAGTAAATTCCATCTGGTTTTCCTCGATGTGAATAACTCGATGCTTCAGCTTCATAAAATGACGAACAGTGAGCTGGTATCGACTGAACAGGTCGCTGTTACCGCCCGCGCAATCCCTGTTCCGAATAAGTCGATTTATGCTGGCTACTCCTATATTACGTCAGATTTTTTAGGCGCTGTGGATATTGCAATGACGGGGGTGTGGGCGGGCGGAATACTGTCGCAGGCCGAAAAAATGGATATGGTAGACCTCGTTACTCAGAGCTATGAAGGGATTTTATCTATAGCGTAAATCTGGACTCTCGAAGAGAACCATGAAGGCCAGCCAGGGCGATGATCCCCGGTGAATACCGGGGTAAATTAAACAGCCAGCCGTAATTAACTGAACCGGGAGGCACACAGGTTGTAATCGGCAGTCAGTATATCGGTGGCCGTCAGGCCGGATGTACCGACATCATCAATCCGTGCGCGATACAGCATACCTGTCCAGGACAACGGAAACGGATTGCTCGTTCCAACCCGGCGCGTAGTGGGCTCTCCGGGTGGTGTCACTGCCAGCGCAGATGTTGAGGTAAACACCACCACCTTATCGATATAGGCGCGAACGGTATGCTGCGTGCCATCCGCGCTGAACTCGCATTCAACGGCGAACTGATGCCGTCCTCCATCAAACAGGGGTAGCAGATTGCTGGTCACTACGTAGTTTTTACCACGTACGGCCAGCTCTATTTTGGTCGGTTGTCCGGTTGCATCGGTCGTCGGCACAACTGATAAAAGCGCATTCGCATAGCCGTTTGTTTCGGTCGTGGAAAAATGCAGGAGCTGGTTGTTGAACGTGGACAGGGACCCGGCTTTTGTTACTTTTACCCACGCCACAAACAGCCAGTGCGTATCGCTGACTTTCATGCAGCTGGCGGCATCCAGATCAAACCCGTCGTTTTTTACGCCAGCGAACACCATGCCTTTATTTGCTGCGCTGTAGGTTTTAGCCAGGGAAAACACCCCGGTGTGATCGTTATAGGTTAGATCGTGGATTATCGCTCCAGCAGCTAAATCTTTACCTCCTCCCATTGCGTCGACGGCCATATCAAATACGCTACGGGTACCTTTGTTAATGCTTTTATCGCGATAAAATTTCTTCCCGGTATCGTTAACCACTCCCTTTAACACTTCAATTCTTCCGCTCATTACAATACCCACCCTTTTAATTTCATAAAGTTGTAAACGAACTCGGCATTAACATCTGCTCCGGCATACAGCGCATACTCTGGTGTGACTGAACCCGATATACTCTGGCTGGGGTGCAAATTGTCGTAACGTAACGATCTCGGGGTTACGCCATTATTGATATCTTCGACATCTCCTGGTGACGTCGGATTATAATGATTCATGAAGTTTTGCAGCAGATCGACACCATTAATCTGGCAATAATTATCTGGAAAATTCTGTTTATATAAGTTATTTAAAATACGGACGTAATTATTATTGGTTGAACCCGTTGGCTCAGTCCCACCAGGAAAATCAGGCAATATCACAAATCGTTTTCCCACCGATTTAAGCCATGACACCATCGCCAGCGCGTTACTGATTATCAAATCAATCTCAGAAATGTTATTTCGACCCAGCCAGAAAATATTAATACACTCATCATGCTGATCGTACCTGGTTCCGCCCGGCGCACCGTTTGTTACTGAAAACCCTGTTATCGGATAAACGATCACCGGAGTGGGCACACTGACTGTCACCGCAGCGCCAGCAGCAGTCCTGGTAAACGTCGCATTCGTCCCGTCCCAGCCAAACATCCCGTCAATACCCGCAAAGGAGCAGGCAATACTGGTGGCGGCAGCATTACCAAAAATGCGATTTGGGCCGGGTTTAGCGGGGCTTAACGTCACTGCACCAGAGGCGGGGATGACACCGCCAGCAGGAGTGTAAAACGTTCGGGCAGCTCCCTGGCGGCTGGCGATACCTTCAGATGTCAGTCCAGACTTGCCAAAGTTGTAGGTATAAAGGCCTGTCAGCTGGGCGAGCCGTGAAAGAAAGCGGCCGTTCTCCATGAAACTGTGACCCCATCCAACCAGTTTTGGCCTGGCGATATAGGGATATTCTTTAAAGCCTGGGCCCTCGGCATAAAACAACCCGCCGGGGGCATTGTCGGCTCTGTCTGACGTCCATACGATCCGGTCCAGAATATCCGGCCGGGGATTCGTTTCGTTGCTGCTCCCTGTCGTTACGGCGATTTCTTTCTTATTCTCAGTATCATAAACGCGAACCTGTGATTTCCCGCTGGCGTCGATCTGCGTGAATGGTGCGTAGGGGTTAACTTTTGGCGGTTGTAAAGAAAACAGATAAGCCTGTTGCCATCCGATGGATCGCTGTATGTATTCATCCAGATCAAACTGAATGTTTTTATCTTCGTCCAGGATGACATATCTCGCGGGGTTCAGCTCATACTCACCCGATGCGGAGCTGAATTCCGTTGTACCGCTGAGCACTTCGAGGTTTGTTTTATCCATCGTTCCCAGGATACCAGCAGGATTAATACTCTTCCCGTTAACTGACAGGCCACAGAAATCAAATAAGCCGTTTTTCAGCGCGACCAGAATGTTGTATTCGCTGTCCACCACAACAGAATCGTATTCATCATTTAATTCTGTCATCGTCCTGAACGTCGTGGTTTCAGACAGCGCAACCAGGGGGGTCAATTTACTGACCACTATATCGGAGGGCATACGCCTGCCGGTCGCGGTGAGTGTGCCGCTGATATTGATGTATTCATCTGCGAGAGCATCGTCGGCTGTGCTACGAACGAACGTTGCAGAGCCAACCGGAATGTTTGCGATATCCGCCTGCGCTTCCGGGAGGGTCATATACTGACGGCTCAACGGAACCAGGTTGCGCCGGATATCGTCCAGCGTAGTCAAAATCCGCGACATGATACCTCGCCAGGTATCCAGATCAGCCCCGGAGCGGTCAGGGAAAACCAGTGCCAGGCTATTCAGCAAATTATCCAGGCGAGTGGCGTTATCGAGCAGCACCGCGGGCGACGTGCTCCCAAGTGGCGGATCAAAGGCCATGTTTTTTGCTCCAAAACGGTATTCGCCCAAACGAGGGTTTGAGCGAAAGAAAAGTTGAAAGGGATTTTTTCGGTATTAAGCAGCGTCGCCGGGGTATGTGGCGTCGTCGTACTGGTAGAAAATTTCTTTATATTCAGGTGCAGTAATCTGGCAGTTGCTGTCACCCGATGGAGCAACCTCCTGGACTACCCCATGCCGCGCACCCTTTTCACTGTCGCAGAACAATAACTTCGGCAGATCAATATCTGGGTCGTCCATAATCCAGTCGCCGGGATGCAGGTCGTCGTTGTACGGCACCGTCAGCGTGAAATCATCTACCCGTTGCGGCGTGAGCATTCGCGATGATGGTCGACCGTCCTGAAACTGTATCCAGCAGCGAGGATTCGCGTAGCTCCAGTCCAGTGGCTCCGTGACGTGCAGCGTAATTTCCTGGAAGTCGTAAATCATCGCGTCAATCAGGCAACTTTGGGTTTTCCCGGTTGGAATGTCGTCGGACAAAATGATGTGATCACCGAAGTCATGACACCATCCCAGCATTGAAGTCGTAGCCGTATACGTTCGGCGTTGGTGGAGATATTTCATTAACCGACGCATCCCGATACGCCAGGCGCGATCTGCAGTCATGGCAACATCAATGGTATATGCCTCCGTTTTGCGCGGAAAAGGATTTTCCGGCGTCCGGCACTGTACGGTTTCCTCCGCCCAGGTCACAGGGTTGATATATTTCACATCCACGCCATCAAAATCATCCTCCGACGGGACCCTGAATGACGTCTGCATTTCCTCGACGGTATCCTGAGGTGTAATGATCCCTGTCCAGCTTTTGACTCCCTCTCTCCCGACAGAAAGCAACCCGTCAGATAGCAGAAAATACCCCATGCCAGCCTCGGCTATTTTGTCGAAAATATCCTTTGCTGACGTGCTGTCACTGCTTGCCTGGTGATCAAAATATTCTCCCCTTGGCGTCCAGTAGGTGGCCTCCAGCGTACTGAGCCCCGCAATGTCGATCTGGTCGTCGCGATATCCCAGACTGCGGGCAAGATGCAGGAACGCACCGCTGATTGTCCTGTCACCACCGCCATCATAGTTTCGCGTGGCGACAACACTCACACGCTTGTCTGACTGCGCCGCCAGCTGGCCGCCGGTTTCAACCGTGATCCCTATTGTTGATATCCCTGCGTAGGAGGTTGGACGGGAAAGCAAACGACCTCTGAGCGCCTGCCAGAACATGCTGTCTCTCGCGTTGTTGCTCCCCTGCTCGTTACGGCGGCGGCATCTAACCTCCACCAGCCCGGGAGAGGACAGATCAAAACGCTCTGTAAAACCGAGGCCATTAACGTTTTTAAGCGCGTAAACCCCTGGCTTACTCGTCCACCCTGATCCGGAACCATAAACGCGATACTGGATTTCATACTCGACATGGCGGACCCGCTTATTCCCGTTGTTCTGGAACCCACAAATTCCGTTTGGGAAAGCAAAGTTGACCTCGAAGGCGTCCACAACTTCATTTTGCGGGCAGGCCAGAAAGGGGCCTAGCCAGGTTTCATTATCGTTAATACCAGACGCGGCAAAATCCACGACGGTACGGGTCATAAAGCCTGACCAGGTGCTGTCAACGACACCGTTAACCACACGCTGTACGGTCGCAGAGGGGCCATCAGTAGACGCTATCTGGTATTCGTTGCCACGATGCGCCAGGGAAATCCGCTGGGTTCCTTCCGGCAATCCGGAAAAGGCAGTGCCAGAATCGTATGCCAGCGTGACGCTGGCTGTTACCGCAGGGCTTCCGCCGCTGGAGGCTGCACCAGCAGTAAATACCGGGCTGTCACCAAATACTGACGCAGGCAGGAAAGATGACGTAATGGAACCGCCACGCCAGGGGCTGGAGATCTCGACGATACGTATCACGCCGCCATCATCCTGAGCAATGAGCCCCGAACCATTCAACCCGCCATTAATCGCTGCGAGCAAGCCAGACATTGTGCCGTAGTTGGCGACCAGAGATATGGTATAGGTGATACCCTGCCAGGTCAGAGCAAAGGTCTGGCTGGTTGTCGTAAAGTCATACGTTGACGGCGAGGCACTGGCGCGTAATACCGCAGTCGCTCCCCCTGTTCCCGGAACGGCGTCCTGGTGAGGGGTATACGTGGCGATCTGCAGGTCATAGTCAGTACCGTTAAACGTTAGGGTGACAGGCATTCCGCTGAATGGCGCAATCTCTGACACGACGTCGCCTGTCAGCACGTTAAAACCGCCCTCGATGGATACCTGATAATTCACTGGCGCTTTCAGGGTGACAATTGCACCGGCGATCCAGCCAGGAGGAAGTTTGTTCTCATCCTCGTCTTCATCATTATCATCATCGACATCGAGGCCAGAAAACGAGACAGAGGCACCGCTGACGGTCATGGCATCAGCAACGATATCACTGGCTTCAGGGGCAGTCTGAGCCATATCGAGGCCGCTGCCGCTCGACGTTCCACCAACTTCCGTTGAGTTGAACCATATCTCACTGCGACGATCCCCGGCCACATTATCGCCGGGCCCATAGCTGGTATATGAAAAGCCCTCGCCTAAGGTCAACGCCGGAGTTTCCCCTACCCGAAAATCTCCACCGGTATAGGAGAAACGCCCATATCCAAGGCAGACAAACATTTCTACCGTCATTCTGGTGGGATCAGCGGGGTCGAATCGCGTTACCGGCTGCACCAGGTAATCCGGATAAATCCGGTTTCGCCCAAAAGCCTCCCTAACGGGATCACCGAGTTTTGCGGTGTTTGCCCGCGCCGGGTTCAGATCCAGCGATGAAGCGTTACTGGATGAAAAACCGCCCAGCTCTGGTTTTGGGGCAAAGAATAATGCATAGGCCGTAGACGCAATGGATACGGCCACCGAAACCCACGCGACAATTTCAAGACCCGTGCCATAAGGAATGGGATATATCCGCACGTCACTGTCTGGCCGCAACAAACATAACGGCCATTCCGCCGGGGGGACTGCCTGGCCGTTCAGCTCGATCACGACAGGATGAGTTTTATCCTGTGAATAGCTCGGGACATTTCTGCTCATCCACTCATGCAGCGTCAGCACACCATGCTCGTGCGTTTCAAGGGGTTCACCCGGTAGCCGGGACGGGTAAAACTTTATCGTCATTGCCAGAACTCCACGCTGTTAAAGCGGCGGATAAATCGCGACAGAGGCAGAAACGTAACCCCCGAGCCTGGATTACATTCCGCGACCTGCAGCTGGTTATCGAGCATCACAACAATCCCAACATGGGAAACCGTTGAGCCCGAATAGCAGGCCACTCCGGCGCCTTCACACGGGGCACAACGTTTCAGCGAAAGCATCAGCTTTCTCGCTTCCCGGTCGAGGCCCCCGCCGTCTTTGGTCACACCTGCAAAATCCGGCCATTCAGGTAGCCCAAGGTCGCGACGTATCTCATTTACAATGCCGAAGCAGTCGAGCTGCGGAAATACGCGCCCGCCCTTCAGCCAGGTGACTGAACGGTATTTATCAGGATTAAACATATTTGCCTCAGGTTAGTAACGTAAGCCCGGATGCTCGGCGAGGTTGTAACGTTTACGGGGCCAGGCTGTTTTGAGGACATTCATATAGCCTGCCGTGACCTGAACTGCTGTCGGGGTCCAGGAGCCGGATTTGATATCGAGCGTATACGGTGATGATGCCGGAGCAGACAGATCGGATGAAATGTACCGCCGGAATGTCAGCGTGGCTGATTTCATTTCATCCAGAATTTTATCGATCGCCTCTGAAACCCGTCCGTCAATATTGCTGATAGCAAACTTTAAATCCTGTGTCCCGTCGGCGTTCCTGGCTGGTAAGGCGATATCTATCGCGCTGGCCTCAAACGTCACCGGCTGACCATTTTCCAGCGTCACTGAAACGTCATCCCAACCACTGGTTAGCCAGTAGTTATCATCGCCTGCTGATATCTGCAGCGTATCGTGAATAACCTCCGATCCGCTGCTGGCATATAGTCGCTCAAGAATTGTCATGCTTCGGCCACTCTCTGTTTAGCGCAATATCCAGTAACGACTGGCCCGCCAGCCATTCCGGGTAAT
Organism: Klebsiella pneumoniae complex sp. WS1778; assembly: GCF_049472055.1. Classification (NCBI taxonomy): domain Bacteria; kingdom Pseudomonadati; phylum Pseudomonadota; class Gammaproteobacteria; order Enterobacterales; family Enterobacteriaceae; genus Klebsiella; species Klebsiella pneumoniae complex sp. WS1778. Next base: position 567,529 of record NZ_JBKGTJ010000001.1, on the reverse strand, counting down.
TTCCCCAGCCTGAAGGCGGTAACGGGCGCTCCCATAATTCCAGCGTTGCGCTGTACTGCCAGTATTTTGGCGCGACCAGCGTCGGCCCTTCGTAAATATCCACGAACCTGGCTTTATAGGGCTTTACCCCTATTGGGGTTTGGAGTTTCAGATAGAACCAGGACTGGCCATCTTTAAGCGCATCCCTGAAAAACGCCTCAAACACCTGTGCCAGAGCATCAGTTTTAAAAATCCATTTAACCGATGCCTGGGTGGGTGTTGAGGTATATCGCCTTCGTTGTTGAGCGCGACCGGACGTCATCTCCGTTCGCAGTAAAGGTGATATGGGCTTAAACCCGTACCCGTCCATCAGCGGCATGGGCAGGTATTCGTCCGGGTAGAAAATATCTGCCATGAATATTCCCTCCGGGCAGGTTATCGTGGTTTTTTGGGCTGAAGGTTGGAGTAAAGTGCTCTACCGAAGGCATTTTGAGGATTGTTTACGTCGCTCGTCAGTTCAGATTTTATCTGTTTAACCAGGCGGCGGCCGTGGGCATCCAGTGTCTGCATCATCACATCATCCGGTTTACCAGTGAGGTGGTAATTGACGTTGATGTCACCAGTTGAAAGAAGTTGTCTTTCCTGCTGCTGCCTCGCAGCGTTCTGTACCGCCGGCGATTCCCGCCCAACAGCTTTGACCCCCAGCGAACCATCAGCGCCACGGGTAAGCGGCATGATGGCTTCCGGCCCGGCCTCGCCGAATACACCCGCACCTTTCGCAAACGCAAAATATTGGGGAGTGCTGTAAACACCATTGCTGTAGGCAGAAAGTGACGGAGAATCGTAAACGCCTCCGAGAGCGTTGAATGAAAAATTAGCTCCCGCGCTTTGAATAGCGGTACCACTACTTGCCGCACCGCCAAAAAGACTACCGAACAACCCACCCGCTCCGCCGCCAAATGAAGCCATAATCGCTTTGGTGATCAACGCCTGTGTTGCCATCTGGATGAGTGTCTTAATCACCGTTTCTCCCAGGGAAGAGAAAATATTCGACATACCATCTTTAAACGAAGTGGCGCCCGTCAGGACGTTTGTCAGGTTGTTGGAGATAGAGTTAGTGGTGGCATCCAGAATCTCGCTGGTTGCAGTGGCAGCCATTGAACTCAGATCAGAAGCCTGATCGGCATAGTTCATCAGGGAATCGCTGATCCCTGCCCGCCAGTCTGACTGCTGTTCATCGGTTTTTTTGTAATACTCCTCCTGAATATCCAGGCGTTCGGCAAGCGCTGTTTTAAGTGCTTCCGTTTGCTTTTTATACAGGTCTTCGGAAATCTGCCCACGACTGAAATCACGCTGTAAATCACGCTGCTGCCTGAGAAAATCAGCGCGAATATCCGCCATTTCCTTCATTCGGTCACGGGCTTTATCCCCCTGTCCCGCGCCGAGGAAATCGATATTCCCCCTTTCCCGGGCGGCAGCATTACTGTCGGCCAGACCTTCGCGGAATGTTTTTAACTGTTCAGCGATATTTTTCTGATCAATAAGCGCCGCATTGTGCAGCAACGTTTCCTTTTTGGATTTTTCAAGCGAAGATAATTCCCCCTGAGTAACCTGATATTTCATCTTTGCCAGCTCAGTGTTTTGGCTGGAAAGAGCAATTTGCTCCCGTTGCTGTTTAATCAGCCGGGTATAGGTATCTTCGGTTTTCTCCGCCTCGGTTTTCCCATGCCTTCCTTTTGGCTTGGGTTTATTTTCCTGGTTGTTTCTCCATTCATTCAGGCCGTTATTAATCAACTCCTGCCGTCCGGTCTGAAACTGTGGGTCGTTAGTTAACCCCAGGTCATCCGCAGCATAACCCAGTCGTGCGCGCTCCTTGTCCTCACCTTTGAGTTTTGAAAGCGCCAGATCACGACGGCTTTTTTCAAGTGCAGCCGTTTGCTGGGTTGTCAGGTCTACCTGTGGTAAGCGTACTGGTGCGTTTACCAGCCCCTGTCGGGCCATGAGAAGATTATTTCCGAGACCCAGCAAACGGTTAAATTCAGTATGCTCACCGTTCATCATTAATAACGATTGATATGCTGAATTCTGTTCTGCAGCCTGCTGCCGGATTAATGCTATTCGCCTGTTCTCTATCCCTTCCAGTACCGACTGGATCGACTCAGACTTAGCCAGCATCTGAGCTAACCTCTCCTGTTCAACGGCCAGAGCGGAAGTCGCTTCTTCCAGACCACGGGTGACCGTTTCGACCGAAGTCAGGTGGTTTATCATGAAACCACCACTGGTTGTCGGGCCGGGGTTAGACAGGACATACTGATAGCCAGCAATCTCTTCCTTCAGGCTTTTTACTTTAGATGCCTGGGCATCAACAAGACGGTTTTGCTCCTCCAGCGCCTGACGGGTTTTGGTCTCATTATCAGAAACTTCGGGCAGGGACATTGATTTTGTCTTTTCACGGACAGAATCAATGGTGTTTGCATATTCCTGAGCGGATAATCTGGCCTGCTCCTGATTCTGGTACATCGTGTACCAGGCGCCGGCACCAAGCAAAACCAGCCCAGGAATACCGCCAACGAGGCCTAATGCTCCCCCCATGAGCCGGGAACCTACAGCAGTAACCGAGTTCAGTGCAGTCTGAGCGGATACTCTGGCCTGAATATTACGGTTAAGTAACTCCTGCGCCAGTGAGAGCCGTTTTTCTGCGGCGGCCTGCGCGTCTGTACCCCGCGCCGCTGCCAGTGCCTGCTGGGCACGATAAACTGCAGCACGCGCACGAGCTGTCGAAACCTGTGTCCCTCTGACCTGGGCTTCAGCTAAAGCTACTTCACTTTTTGCGGCGTTAATAATCCCAGCCGTTGCAGAGCTGGCACCAAGAGCCATATTTCCCAAATATCGGGCAGCACCAACGGCAACAAGCGCTCCGGCAGCAGTGGCGACCTGATCAATATTGTTGGCTACGCCATCAAGTAATCCGGTCAGGGTATTTGTCGCGCCACTCGCTTCATTAGCTCCACCGACCCATTGCATAAACGCGTTTTCAACTTTTGTTGCCGACGATGAAACGGTCTGCGGCAACTCACCATATTCATTCCGGAGCTTACCAAGCTGGCTGATGAGGGCCGGAACTACTTTATCAATGGTTAACTGCCCCTGATCCGCCATAGATTTAAGGTCTTTACGCGCAACCCCCATCCCTGCCGCAAGCGCCCGTATAACCCTGTCGCCGCTCTCGTTGACGGCATTGAATTCTTCGCCTCTCAGCACGCCCTGTGCCAGAGCCTGGCTAAACTGAGTGATGACCGAACTGGACTCCTGAGCATTCGCGCCAGAAAGTTTTAAACCAGTAGAAATAGCCTCAGTAATATCCAGCACCTGGCTGGAGCTGTAACCATATTCCCGCATTGAGGCTGCTGAGCGGGAAAATAAATTAGCGTTGTCAGAAAAAGATGTACCCGTTTTCTGACTGATATCCATCAGCTGTTTTTGAGAGCTGGTAAAATCATCAGTTGATTGAGATGCCTGTTTTAGGCGGGCGTTTACTGAATTCCATTCATCAGCCAGGGATATCAAATGCCCCGTAGCAAAAGCACCAGCAAATGCCCCGGTTAATCCCAGTGCGGTAGCCTTTGCTGACTCCATCTGGTCAGTTAGCTCAGCAACAGAACGGCGAGTTTCCCGAACTGAAGCCGCAGCCTGCCTGCCGCCATTCTGCATTGTCTTATAATAATCAGCCCCCATACGTGACGCGCGGGCTATCTCGGTCTGGAATGACTGAGAGTTAGCAGAAACTTTAATGATAAGTTCACGCAGGGTTGCCATTTCATTTCCTCAGAAACAAAAAACCCCACATTGTGGGGCTTTTTATGATTTTAATATTATTAAATTAAACCAGCTTTTTTCCTTGCTTCTTCCAGATAATCTTTTTCTGGTTCCTCTTTTTTATGAGCAAGTGCAATCAGAAGATCAATTTGAGCACTTTGCTTTTCAGAGATTTCTTTAAGCATAGCGATCTGATCATTAGCTCTTACGCTTCCTCTGTTCAGGAAATACCAGATAACAAGATCAATAAGGCGAGCAAAAACAAATAATAATATCCAGCCAGTAGTAGTCATTTAAAGCACTCCGTGTGTCAAAAAAACAACATAACACCTGTTATAAGTGGCATCCACACGAATTATTACCGGCTATGCTGACGCAGCCAGCAGCGCCGCTTCCAGCCCCGCAAAGGGATCGCCGCTGTCGCTTACCTCATCCTCTTCTGTGCCCCACTGAAGCTGAGCCTCTTCAATGGTGACTTTACCGCCCTGGGCTCCGTAAACCGCAGATACCAGCTGAGCATTGAGAATATCGCCGCGAATATCGCCGATTGGGCTGATACGATCGTATTCAGCCCACATTCTGAATTCGCCAACCGTCATGGTTTGTCGCAGTTCGCCCAGCGTGCGGCCCATCCGGAGCGCCAGCGCCATCAGGAACTGCATGCCAGGCATTTTTACTTTGCTTTAGCATCATCCGCGTCACGAATGAGATCAAGTGCCTGCTTCAACAGCCGGGAATGCACAGGGCCATAGATCGCTTCAACCTGTTCAGTGTCATCGACAGTAAAGACGGGCTGCAGGTCGGTATCCAGCAAAATATCGATGAAAAGCGTGACGTCGGCCCGCATCGTACGGAAGGCTCGTTCTGAAGGGGTCAGTTCTGGTGCCTCCTGGGGCTCCTGCCCTTCCGGTGGTTTGGGTTGTTCCGGGCTGGCAATGCCCTGCCAGCGAATCCAGGCTTCTGCTGATGGCTCACGAATAATGACTTTGGCGTTATCCCACTCCGGAACGGAGACTTCTTTTTTTCGAAAGCCCGCCATTGGTGCCAGTGCCAGTGCTTTAAGACTCGGTTTTGACATTAAGTTTATCGCCGGTCGCCCGGCGCTCCGTTAACTGATGGTGACGGTGCAATCAGAAGAAGTGATCACAGTGCCATCGGCATCAGTAACCACGCAGGAATAAACCCCGGCATCACCGGATACAGCGCTGGCCTTATTAAACGTTGCGCTGGTCTGGCCGCTGACCGTCGAGGAACCCTTTTTCCAGACGTAGGTATAAGGTGCCGTACCGCCCTGAACGACCACGCCCATAGTCAGGGCGCTTTCTGCCGCGACCGTTTGGGACGCCGGAAGGTCTGTAGCAAAAGACAGGACTCCTGGGGCGTTAATATTGGTGGGTTTGCCTTTCAGACGCAGCGAGAACGTTGCAGCAACAACACCGTTGGTTTGAGAATCCCAGGTGTGCTGACGTACCTCAGCGCGCATCAGGAATCCATTACCAGACGGGAAAATAACCTTAAATCCATAAACCCCGTCGTTATCGTATGCTGCACGAAGTGCATCCTGCGCCGGGTTGCGGTAGAAGTTACCGGAAAGTGACATTTCAGACGGAGCTGGAAGGCCGTTGATATTTTCCGTTTCATCCGAACAGAGCACTGTCACGTCAATATCGTTTTTCTGACCAGCGCTAAAGCTAGCCTGTTTGATAGTGCAACTCAGGTTTAACCAGGTTGCCGTATCCAGCTCTGCCGCAGTGACCGGCACAGAGGTAATCATTACTACCGTTTTTTGGGCACGTTCAAATAGTGCTGACATCGCAGCCTCCATAAATGAAAAAACCGCCAGCGGCGGTCGGATTGGATTGGTTTTTGTCAGGCAATAACCGTTATTTCGAGGGTTGCCCGATGAAGATGGGTTGTCGTGTCGTAGCCAGGAATTTTTGTCACCTCGACAGGTGAAAGCACCTGCAGGCGAGCCAGGGCGTCCAGGCGTAACGCTCTGGCTTCGTCATTCGTTTCAGCCCATACATCAACCTGAATGCGCAGTGTCGACTCTGCCTGTCCGCAGAAAACATCCCCGGCAACATCAGTCGGTATCGAGAAAATGACATAGGGAGTGGAAACTGCAGGAAGTCCGTCGCTGCCTAGCGGCACCACATACGGATAAACCCGCCCGTCTGCCAGCGGCGACAGCAGGTCATAGAGATCATCTTCTGTCATTTAGCCAGCACCTCATCAATAGCCTGATTCATCCGCTGCATAGCCACCTGCGCAGCCTCTTCCATGCGGGTATCAAAGGCAGGACGAACAAACGGATGTGCTGGCGCCGTAGCTGTCCCCAGCTCCACAAAGCGCCAGTAAAACGCATTCCGCTTGTTGCTGGCCTTCATGGTGTTGTCGCTGTTCCCCGTTCGCGGGTTAACGCCACGAATATGCACCCCCGATGAGATTTCACCACGACGGCGGCTTTTCTGGGTGACGACAACAACGTTTTTCTTCAGTTTTCCGGTTTTCTCCGGCGCGCGATCAATAACCTCCTCGCGTAGCAATTCGGCCCCAGCACGGGTCGACTCCCGGAGAACTTTATTATTTTCGGCCTTGCTGAGCGTTTGCAGATCGCGTGTGATATCCTGCAGCCCGGAAAAATCCAGATTCACATCAATCATTTTTGTGTCCCCTGTTTGCAGAGAATTTCCAGCCGGGTACCTTTGCTATCTGGCACCGGAGGCCCGGTGACATTCAATGTCACTCCTTTGTAGGGGCCATTCAGGACAAGAAGCCGCGATGATGCCGAAATATCTTTGCGATATCGAACCCATACACGAATGGTAGCATCCGCCCTTTCTGCTCCTGCTGTCAGGCTCTCTCGCCCACTGATTCCCTTAACCTCTGCCCAGATAGTGGCGCCGTCAGACCACTCTTCTGTTGGCTGACCACTCGGTGTTCGTGTAGTAATAAAATTACGGATGGTGATCCGATGCCGCATTGGTCCAATTTTCATCATCCCCTCCGGCTAAACACCCATTTGAATTCGCCAGGGATTCAGCAACCAGCGTGCGGGCCCTGGAATATCAGTACTCAGATCATCCCCGCGGTTTTCATACAACCAGCCCACGATAAGAAGAACCGCGCTCTGAATGGAGGGCGTGATGATAAGCGGACGATCGCCAGCGCTTTCATTCTCAACAGCACTATCCAGAGCAGCCTGGTCAGCGAAAAAGCGTCGGTTGAGAAACTGCATGGCAGCATCCTCCGCAGCGGCAAGATACCCCTCCACCATCGTTTTATCGATTTCATCATCCAGCCTGAGATGTTCCATGGCTGTTTCAGTGTTGATTACCGTCATAACCATTACCCTTTGGTTTCGGGGGCGCGGTTCATTTTGTTATCAGGGACTTCACCAACTATGGTCACCAGCCCGTTACCTTTGAGCTCGGCAGCACGTAAGCGAGAGACATGAAACGGATCATCAGCTGGCGTCCTGAAAATGTCGCCATCCATAAAACGCCGGACAGGCTGAACCTGAATAGTCCCGGACTCTGTGGGTTCTGGCGCCGCATTTATACCGTCGGATACAGACGGTTCAGCCACATTTTTTCTGGCCATCACTATCTCCTCAGAAAGAGAGGGCCGCTAAGCGGCCCTGAATTGTCAGCCGCCAGAAGCGGTTACAGTACCGGTGACAAATGCTTCCGGGCGATAAACCGCTAACGCCAGACGCTCTTCCGCACGAATGGTGACCATGTTTTTAATAAAGTCATCTTCGTTCTCAGTGGAGAGCAGCACTTCGATATCCATGCGGTCGAAGATTTGCGCAGCCATGTTGAAGGCACCAGTCAGGAAGTTGTTCTGCGCCATGGCCTGTGTTTCAACAACAGGGAGACCCCAGATACGAGGAACACCACCATTGACCGGCTGCGCGATGATATAGCGACCTTCGTTATCTTTGGTCAGCTCGATGCCTGCCCAGTCAATCGGGTTCAGGACAAAACCAGACGCCGGATATTCCGCAAGAACGGCCTGCAGAACAGCCAGGCGAAGACGGTCGATCGGCGTTGCATTGGACAGGGTTAAGGCTGGTGCAAATTCTGTTGCCTGCGGCAGAATACCGAGGATATTCGCACCGGTGCCATCGCCGCTCAGCAGTTGCTGCTCTTCTTTGAAACGAAGGCCATACTGAGCGCGGCCATTGATATAGCTGGCCAGACCGGGCGCATCGTCCAGGATCTGACGGGACGCTTTAAAGTAATGCGCAATAGTACGAACCGGCGCACTTTTCAGATCAAACCGAATGTCAGATTTTGGTTTCAGGGCACCTTCCGCCACAGCTGCAGCATTATTGGTAAACCCCGTTTCCTGAACGAATTCAATACCGTTAGATGCGGTAGTGCCGGGGATAAGCAGATTACGGATGGTCAGAGTACGTTCCGGCGGGGCGATAATGCCCTGAACACGATCGGAGACCACCAGGCTGTTGGTTGGGCTCACGCCTGTGCCCGTAGTGGCCGGCACGTTCATAATATCTTTCTGTTCCAGTTTGACGCGGATGCTCTTACGGGCCGAACTGTCCATGCCTTTGAACTCTTCACTTTCGACCACCAGCTCACCGAGCGATTTTCGCTGTGCAGGTGCATCGTTCGGGCGGCGTGCGCCTTTTTGCTCCAGCTCAGTGAGACGTTCTTTCAGCTCGTTCATCTGATTAAGGCTTTCGTCCGTTCGTTGTTTCAGTTCCAGCGAAACGGTTTCTCCTGCCTCCATTTTTTTCTTCACGTCTTCGCCAAAGTTTTTGACCTGATCAATCACCATGGTGAGCTGAGTAGAGATTTCGCCAATACTTTGTGGCTGATCATCAGCCGATTTTTTCTGGTACATATAAATCCCTTAGAGAATTTTTGGGAGAGAAAACTGGCTCAGTTGCTGGCGCATCGCCGCAATAGCCGCTTTGGTTTCGCCGTCTTCGCCCCCGGACTCACTCCGGTCAAGCAGATAGGACAGTCCGCGGGAGGCGACCGCAGCGGACTGACTTTTCGAGAAACCTGCCTCTCGCAGGAACTTCTCAAATTCAGGTAAGGAAGGAAGATCACCGTGTGACAATTTCGACTTAATGACGTCGATGCGGGCATCGTCGTTGGCTGGTACGGTAACGATGGAGATTTCAACCAGGTCGAGCTTCGTTAATGTGCGGATCCGGGTTTTCTCATCGTAATTCGATTCCCGAACGTAATAGCCAATGGAAAGGCCCGTAATGGCACGGGTTTTCATGCCTCTCCATGCCGTTTTGGCGTAGGCGGCGTCGTCCAGCCACAAAGCGCCTTCACCAAAAAGCCCATGCTTATCTTCTTTCAGGGTTGAGATATCCCAGTTCCCGATGGGTTCACCGGTGCGATGCTGCCAGAGAACAGGGAACGTCCTCCCCTTAGCCCGCGTTTCCTCGATGCTTTCGAGGAATGCGCCCGGCGCCACGACTTCGTTGTAGCTATCCACCACATCGAAGACAGAACCGTATCCAGAAAAAAGGCCGTCATCGTTGACAGCCTTAATATCGAAGTCGAATGCCTTTACTTTCATGGCTGCGTTTTTCCGGTACATTCCGGCGTCTCCTCTGATTTAATGCCAAGCCATTCCCGCAGTGCGTTTTTGGCTGATTCACTGTCGCCGGACTTGCCAAGCTGATCTATCGGCAGCAGGTTGGATTGAACGGTTAGTTGGTCAGCGCCAGGTTTTGGCTGAAGGTTTTCTTTTTGCCGTGCTTCATTGCGGGTCATCAGACCGTTCTGGGTCATCGTTGAGTAAAAAGCTGCACGGGCGGCGCTGTCAGCACGTAAGAGACCTTCGATGGAAAACTCTGCGAAGTACTTATTTCTTTCTCCCGGAGCCAGGAGACTTTTACGAATCGCCTGCTCAATACGGGTCAGCCATGGACGAAGTGAAAACGTTAAAAAGCCAATCAGCATCTGTTCGACGCCACTTCCCCACATCGTCTGCCCCTGGGCGGTATGTCCAATCAACCCCGGCCATACTCTGAACCACCGACAAATCTCTTCGATATTGAAGGCTCTGGACTGCAGCATCTGGGCGTCTTCCGGGTTGAGGTCAACAGGCTGAAACTTCATTCCCGCTTCAAGAACCATCATTTTCCCGGTATTCATGGATCCAGAAAATTGTTCAACCATGCTTTCACGTACTTCATTGCGCTGCTCTTTTTTCAGGATCTGATCCATTGAGAGAACGCCGCTGGGCCGCATACCGTTTTTAAAAACTTTGGCGCTGGCTTCATCTGTTGCCATTGCCAGACCAAGTGTCTGTCGGGCATAACTGACTGGTGACAGGCCCATGACTCCATTGGTGCTGAACGCACGGATGTGCATGATATCCCGTTCATCAATGTTTCGGGATGTACCTGAAGGCCAGTCACGGTAGGTATAAATTGGATCTCCGCTCTTGCTTAAATCAACCTTCATCCTTTCTGGCCTGAGAGGCACCAGCGAGGTAATGCGCTTTCCGGTTCGATCGATTTCTGCATAAGCATTCCCCCACAAAAGCAGGCTGGCCATGATCATTTCCCAGAACTCCACTGCAGTCATATCAGCATTGGGTTGATTATGGAGGAGCTCATAAAGCGGGTGATCATTTGCATTCTGGCGACCGTCAGCCGTTTTTTCGTAAAAACCAACAGGCAACGTCGCGATGGTTTCGGATAACAGCCTTACACATGACCACACTGCCGATAACTGCAGGGCTTTATCAACCGTAACGGATTTCCCTGCTGCGGACTGCCCACCAGCATAAGCAGCCCAGAATTCACCGTCGGTAAGGGAGATGGGTACGCCGAGCCACCGGCGAACGGCGCTTTTTATCCGGCCTGGCTTCTTCTCTTTATTCATGGTGACTCACACAATGATGGGATTACTGAAAAAGTCGTCGATATCGCCAGAATCATCCTCATAGCCTTCGGAGGCACCGATTGCCATAGCGCCCGCTACAATGCCATCGATACGCCCGGTACTTTTTTTCTTGGCAAAAATTCGGTTTTCTTTCTGATCAGCCTCCGTCACTGCTGAAGCCGCATTCCAGCGAAGACAAGGGTTCGTCCTGATGATAATGACGCTGTCATCAAGCAACTCTTCAAACAATTCGATGGAGTGAGGCATCCACAGCCCGGAATCTTTCGCTTTGTAATACCCTTGCCCATGAGGGATTAAGGGAACAGAAACAGATGCTTCCTCAAGCTCCGGCTCAAGATATTTAATGCGATACTGGTCGAAGGCGATGGCCTTGATATCGAACTTCTCCGTCAGATCGGCAATACGCTGGGCAACAAAGCCGTATTTCACCGCTTTGCCTGGCGTAGTGTGGATGTGACCATCGCGCTCCCAGGCGTCATAAGGCACCCGGTCCGTTTTAGCCCGTTCGAGCAAGGTATCTTTGGGTGTCCAGAACTCCACCAGCAACTTGCGTTGTTTTGGAAAAAACAGCGCCAGGGCAGTCAAATCACGGGATCCGGACAAGTCCAGGCCACCGTAGCATTCCTCACCCTCCAGCTCATCTGGATCAAAGTTTTCCTCACATCCCATCCAGACATCACTGCTCATCCACGGGTTAGCCGCGTCAACCCACTGACAGAAGTTGAGACGCCTGACAATACTCTCTTTCGAAGGCATCCCCCGGGCCTGAGTCACCTGCTCACGAAGATAGCTTTCTTCAAACGTGTGACCCAGCGAGGGGTTAGCCTTTTTCCAGCAGGACTCATCCTTGAAAGGATCGTCACCTTCATCCAGTGAACAAATAAAGGCGAAAAAACTGTCATCTTCTATCGAACCGGCAGATACCTTTCTACCGTATTCGTGATAGTCATAGCAGACGCTGGTTTTATCGTGTCCACTGTTGGTGATCATAAAAATGAGTGCCTGCCGGCGACCTTTAGTGCCGGCGCGCATCATTTCAACAACCTGATTGCTTTTATGCTCGTGAACTTCATCAATAAGAGCGCAATGTGGTCGTGGACCCGACTGTCCGTCATCTGAACTAATTGGGCGAAAGAATGAACCAGCCTGAAGAAAAGCCAGGTTCCACTCTTTTCCGGCGCCGCCAGATTTCTGTATGCGTGCGGAAAGAGCCGGAGACTGATCGACCATAGCCACCGCATCACGAAAGAGGACCATTGCCTGGTCTTTTTTCGTTGCAGCAGCATAAACTTCAGCACGAGGTTCTTTATCTGCAGTAAGACAGTAAAGACCTATCCCGGCAGAAAGGGGGGATTTGCCAGATCCTTTTCCTGATTCCACGTAAACCATTCGGAACCGGCGAAAACCTCTGGCATTTTTCCAGCCAAAAATCGAACCGACGATGAAACACTGCCATGGAAGCAGAACAAAAGGCGCACCTTCAAAATCGCCCCCGTTAAGCTTGAGGACTTTCGCAAAATAATCAATGGAGCGCTGTGCTGCCTCAACATCCCAATGGAGCCCTCGTGCATGGCAAGATTCAAGATCCCTGAGGTGTCTCTGGCAGGCATTTCGAATGTCAGGACCGGCCAGTTCTTTTCCAGAGGTTACATCCTTTGCATACTGCGTTGCCGGATCAACCGAAGAACTTGTCGAGCGTGTCTTCTTCGGGGGTTTCGCCATTCACTTTCACCTTCGTCCTTGCCGCTGGTGTCAGACCGAATTCAACCAGGTAACTTTTAAAACGACGGTCAGCATCAGCCAGCATTGAAACTGCCGGGTTGGCCTTTATCAGAAAACCACCCTCGGTCTGGACGGTATAAGTTCTGCCCTCTACAGCGATGGTGTCGCGCAGTTGCAGGATATCGGCATAAATATCGCAAAGCCTTTCAAGCGCCAAAGTATCTGCAACGGTGAGAACACCCATACCATCGAGAAGCACAGTCAGCCGACCCCATGCCACTTTACCCCAGTCGGTAAGATGAGCTGGGGGGCCTGGAATTTCTTTAGCTGGCGTGGGTTCTTTATCGTTGAGTTTTCGTTTGCCCGGGTTGCCGGTAACCACTTTGAGGTGGGTCGGTTTCGGGCGTCGTCCTGCCATCGGAACCTCCCGGAAAAAAACTTTTCATTTCGCGGTTGTGCACAAAAAGGACTGGCGGCGGTCATTTGGGTTCGAGGTTCTGAACTTTTGCCCCGCCCCGCTCAGATGAGAATCGATATCATTTGAATGCTAATGATTTCAAATGACAATCACTTTTGAAGTGTATTGATAATGGTTATCACTTAAACCAATGAGAAGCCGGGTCCAGTGGCATCCCATTTTCATCACAGCCGATGACGGTGCCGCGCTTCTCCATTCTTTGCTTCGTGGAGTCATGGTGCTGCTTACACAGCCCTTGCCAGTTCTTCCGGCTCCAGAAAAGCTTTTGCGCTTTCGCTATTTCCTGGCTGTCACCAGAACGCAGGGCCTCTTTCAGTTTGTGAGGGGTGATGTGATCAACCACCGTAGCTGCTGTCACCCTGCCTTGCTCCTGGCACATGACGCATAAGGGGTGTGCACGAAGGAAGATAAGACGCTCACGGTCCCACTTGCTGCCGTAGATGCGGGGCTCTTTGTTCATGCTTCCGGCCTATTGATTGTCAAAAAAGAATAATCCGCTGGATTCCTCTGATACATTCCCGAGAACCCGGAAAACAACACCCCTTAAAACTTATATAAAACTCTGTCAATGGCGCTTTACCGACACCATTTGCAGAGCTTTATAAAATAGCCTGAGCCTTAGCCGCTCGCTTCTGTGCTGGTATCAAACAACGCCAGCGCCTCGGTCGATTCCTGAACTGCTTTGATGGTCCGCGCCACCACTTCGGATTCAGTTGTCACGCGACTGTACTGCTGGATGAACAGCTGATATTTGAGCTGGCTATCCTGAACGAACGCAATCGCCTCTTTTGCGGCTGCTGTGTCGTAGTTCAGGGTGGAAAACAGATTCTGTCGGATCTGTTCTGCTGGTGTGATCTCTGACATGTCTTACCTCTGTGCGATGTGGGGAGCATTATCGAAGCCACTATTCGAAGTGTCTTCTGTAATGCCATCAAAAAAGCCACCTGGTTAGAGGTGGCCTTTGTGATGGCTATATGCGTCACTTTGTAGGCAATGGCATCCATCGTAACACTTCGAACTGAGAATGAGCTATGGTGCCAGTGAATCCGAAAATAGCTTCTTTTGGCTTCCCAAAAACATCAAAGCAACCAATGGCAATTCCTTTATCCGTATCAAATATGACCATTTCAAATGGCCCAGGGACCTGATCTTCAATGTTAATCCATTCCATATCCGCACCTATGTCTTAATGTGTTGATTAATATTAACACAAGGAAGGGAGATATTATCGAGCCACCTCTGGAAGTGGCTCTGTAATGCCTTACTTCACGGTTTCAATGGTCGAACCGTGGCTGTTGGTGATGTAAATCTGATCGCCCTTGTACAGGAATTGGTATCCAACACCACCAAGCTCAGGGATGTCCGGGAAAGCTGGCGAAGGAATCCCTGAACAAATAATGGCAATGCAATCAGCCCGGTTTGCTCCAGTACGCTCGACCGTTAATTGATGCTCATCGCCAACTGGTTTCGTCATATCTTGGTCCTCATAGGACATCGGGATATGCTCAATGATGTCAGGCGTCATAACATCCAGTTCATCAGCAAGAGCAAAAGCCTGACGCCATTGCTCAGAGCCAGGGCGAGCAACGGTGATTTCTTTTGCCTCATACAATGAGGTGGCGTTGTTAATAATCTGCTTAACGGTAAACATTTTCTTCTCCTGCTTCTGGTAATAAAAAGCCCCGCTATTGCGAGGCATCGTATTTACTTGTATTTGATATTTATTGCCAACGAATCAACCTGGTAATCCGTCGATGTAGCTAAATATAAAACTGGCATCCATCATATTACTTTGATTAAAGCGGCTTCTTTTTATTGCCTCAAACCCTTCCTGCTTACTAGGCCAATTATTGCAACAATCATTCATATTGTTGTTTTTTTCAAACCACAGTTTTTTGAAACTGAACTCTTCAGCAACCTTTTCAAAAGCAACAACTGTTTTCTTCTGAGTTCGTGTAGCAGTGATGATCACGTTGCATCCCATCTCAGCTAACTCTTTGGTAGATTTTTCAACCTGAGAGCCCAAATCCCCCAAAGTGGATATCCCAATCTTAAGTCCATCACGCTCAAATACAGCTATAAGATCCTTTTCTCCACCAGGGTGGGGTTTTGCTGCCATAAAGGATGCATAGCGATCACTTTGCTCAAACAGTTTTATCAGAAATATTAGCGTTTCACTTTTTCCCCTGTTGCTGGAACCGAATACACCCATCATTAAGTTCATCTTGCAGCACTCCTTACTGTGTCGTCTTCCCTGATATAATGCTCATGCTGTGTTGATGCAACAGTTTTTATTAGCTATTAGTAGCCTTGTCGGTTTGTTGCGGGCAGTTCACCAGCACTGATTTGTTGTGCGCCAGAATGTCGCGCTTGGTCTGCTTGTCCAGCACGTCGATATCGTGGTCGGTCAGGTAGATGATCCGCACCCAGTCGCAGGCGGTGTCGATGACTTCAGGTTTTGCGGGTAAAGATTTCGCGCAGCTCCCGATCAACATCGTCATCAGGCATATGGCTAACAGTCTGCTGTACATTGCTGGCCCCTTTCGTGACTTCCGCTTTGCGTTCTGCCGCTGCGACGCTGGCAGCTGCGTTCTCTTCGGTGCGCTGCAGCTCTGCTTTAGCTTCTGCTTTACTGGTTCCGCGTGAATGTCCTAACCCAAATGCACCAGCGATAATGGCCAGCAAGGCGGCGACCAGACCCATAATCATTTCAATCCCCATCAGAACCCCACACCAGAACTGATTTAGCTTTGAGGAAGCGAGCGCGACGGTCATCAATACCATTCTGCCCACCGTTGATAATCTGGGTCACTCGCTCAAGGTCTCCGCCCCATTTGAGGCAACCATTCGTCACAAAGAACCATGCTGCGCTGCGAGCGGCATAATTGTCCTGAGCCAGTAGTTCTGGCTGAGCAACTAAATCGACCGTTAAGGCGTCACCGCAGGTTCGGTAATTGTTCAGCCCCGTGACCTGGATAATTCCGCGACCACGATAGAGCCAACCATCACCGGCGGCGTTGTTACCCATCCGCTTGCTGTACACCAGATTGGCAATTGCACGCTGACGCTGTAATGGGAGTGAAGGTTCGCTCTGCCGGCGCCCAAGTGAATTGGCCTGATCCTGCGTAAGGCGTTTGGCTTTAACAAAATTAGCCAGACCTGCAATGCTGTAGTTAAAACTCTCGACCAGACGGCTGAACCCGGTGCTTTCATGCCCGCACTGAGCAATAAACATCGCCTGAGCCAGGGGAGTGGTAATACCGGATTCTTTCATCGCGGCTGTAATATGCGGATACCAGCGCGCAGCTAACTCGGCGCTTATACCAGCCGCCTTTTGAAATTGTGATTGGTTCATCAGTGCCTCAGTGCATCAACCAGACGTGCGACGTTCCCTCTGAACCAGAGAACGGCACCGCAGATAAGAATGTTTGCCAGCACCACCAGCCAGTGGGATGACTCATATAGACCAAACAGGAAGCGGAACGGGATACTGGCATAAACCAGCACCATGAGATAAGCCAGAACAGATATTCCCGGTCTGTGCCGGGAGCCACCACGCTGGTAGAACATCAGGGCCAGAACAATTACTGCGCAAATGACTACATTCGCCAGCGCTGAAGGATCATTTACCACTTGAACCTCCTCCCCGGAACCGGGTAAGCATATTGAACAAGCTATTCAGGTCCTGGCTGTTAAGGAACGTCAGCACTTTAATGATCATCGCCGAAAGCAACACGGCGCCCAGTGCGTCAAGCGGGCGATCGCTGTAGCCGGTCCAGCTTGATAGCTTTGAGCCCACCAGTCCGGCGCCGAGAACGCCAACAATGAATGACGTCATGAAGTAAGCCACCAGCTTTCCGCGGGATATGTTAGCTGCCGTGGCCACGTAAAAAACCGCCCCGGCGAACGCACCAAATACAACGCCGTAATCTATTCCGGTAGCCAGGCCGAACATGCTGGCCCCCATCAGGCCGCCGGCCGCAACTGAAGTACCAGAGACAGGATCGGACATTTAGCCCCCTCTATTGCTGTGAGTCCTCTCATAAGCGAGGGGAATAAAAAAAGCCTGCACGATGGCAAGCCCTAAATTGATTTAGAAATATTCAGCGACGGAACATTGGGATTTGAAAAACCAATAAGCAGGGCTGGTCTACTACCTTTTTTTGGTGTTATGCTTTGCCATCTCGATATAGGTCGACGTTAACCTTGTCTTGCTCATCTTTCGATTTAGATGCGATATTAAAATTAGACATGCTTATGGCTCACATTTCCAGATAGTATTTTGCACCCCACTACCTTTCGGTAAGTTCGGGTTCATATTAGCGCTATGGAGATAAACTGCTTTCGATTTGCCATATTGCTGGCACGCCTTAACAGCTGTGTTATGCAAACTATCCAGTCCGTACCAAGCATCGGACTGAATACTGACCTTTTCACCATCATTATACTGGACTGCTGCGCACCCCGACAGAGCACCTATAATCACAACACCTATAAACAGTCGAATGCTTTTCATTGCGTTCCCCTACGATTACTGAGGCGGATTATAGGGTATGCAGCAAAACCTTTCGAGTGGAATATGAGAGCCAAAACAGCCCTAGAACAAACAGTCATTGGGTTGAGGGATCTACCGCGCACCCTACGAATCTCATCTGAGTATCAGCGCCACAACAATGACGACTAATAGCACCAGATCTAGCAGCAGCCCCGCCAGTCGCCAGGCAACAAGTAACGCGATAGTGAACAACACCCAGAAACACAGCCTGCGCAGCATGGTTATTTACCGTTGGTGCCGAGCACCCGGCTTAGGTTTTTCAACAGGACAGTCGAGGCCGTTTCCAGCATGTCATCACCCGCATCGTTATTGGCGACCACCAGCGTCTTAGTGCAGGGAACCTTCACCTTCGAATCGCTCAGCCAACCGGATTCGGTCACCGCCTTTTTCAGTTCGTACACCGGCTTCCCGTTAGGCAACTTATCGTCTACGTGCCAGCCGTTTATGTCGATCATCGTCAGGCCGCTGCCTTCCTGATTAACCGCCTCCAGAAACTTATTCGACCGGTCCGGCGCTGATACCCAGAGGAAGGCGTCATACTCGCCAGTGGTGACTTTCGCCAGAGAGCGCACACCGCCTTTGGCGTAGGTCTCGACTTTTGCGTAGTCTTTTTCCAGCCCCTGCAGATATTGCCAGGAGGCATAAGAACCGCTGGTTGGCTCACCAACTGCGATTTTCACACCAGCCTTTAAATCCCCTTCATCGCTGATCTTGCCGCCCTTCTTCACCGCGACAAAAACGCATTCATCAGCCAGTTCGCCGATGATGTCCACCTTCTGCGCTTCGTTGCTGTGCCGACTGCGCCAGAACTGGAAAGCATCAGCCTGGGTGAAACCGATTTGGGCGGTACCGCTGGCCACCTTGTCGAGGTTGTCCAGAGAGCCTTTGCTGGGGATCACCGTCGAACTATAACCATACTCACTCATGGCGCTGGCGAGGTTCACGCCGTACACCGCATTGTAGGTAAGACCCTGCTGGCCGGTAGTAATGACGACTTCAGCAGCCGAAGCGGCATTACTCAGGCACAACGAAGCGACCGCAATGGCGGCCATGACTAACTTTTTCATGTGACTTTCCTTTACAGGGGTGAGCCAGTGCCCAGAGGTGATCGCCCTCAGAGAAGTCACGCGACCCATCTGTGGCTCAACCCTGTTAAGGCTCTGAGGATGATATGCACCGGCACAGGTGCGGATATGAAAAAGGCCCGCGAATGCGAGCCTTTATTGGCTGTCGCCGTATGGCGACTTTTTCACCAGTCTGATATCGTTGATTTGCGAAGATCAACACATTAATCATGGGTGAGAGGTTAATTTAAATGAGCGATAAACGATTCGAAGTTAAATTTCAAAATGGTAGCGGTGTTGCCACCGTTACCGTCACTGCAAGCAGCGCCGCACAAGCAAAGGAGCAAATTAAATCTAAGTTCTATAGTGCTCCAAATTTCAAAATAATCTCAGTTGTACAGAAATAAAACATCGAGTATGGAGGATTCTATGTCCGTTTTTACTGTTCGTGTCGAAATGCAAAATGCTGACAGGGATGATTACGACACCTTGCACAAAAAGATGGCTGCGAAAGGTTACTCTCGTGAAGTTACAGCAAGCTCGGGGACAACTTATCAATTACCTGATGCTGAATATACCTACACAAACTCAACCAAAAATGAGGCTCAGGTGGCAGATGAGGTCAAAGCAATAGCTGATTCTGTAAAAAATTACTCCCGGGTACTTGTAACTAAATCTGCTGGCAGGGCGATCAGAGGGTTGAAGATAGTATAGGGTCTATCGAATACCATCATCACACTCATCCGGAGCACCATCAAAGTGCTCCAGTTTAATAAATGCCGCAGCAATTCCCTCAGCGATCATTTCAAGCTTCTCTTTAGTTGTCGGGGAAGCATTAACAATCGCTGCTGTCAGAGCGTTTCTGGCAGCATCAGCCGTCGCTGGGCTGAGTTCTTTAAATTTCATAGATACTCCAAAATAGAAAAGCCCCGGCGAGTACCGAGGCTTAGGAGTTGTGGGTATTGCTCTACGACGATGTGACAGGGGTACTGATGCAATGCATCTCGCGAATACCCCTGTCGTATCGCCGGAAAGCAAAAACCCCGCAAGGGCGGGGCTTTCGTCATGTTCAAATTGTCGCTTCTCATCGCTGCCATCGCGGCGCAGCTCTGCCAAGCATGAATGAATTATCTAAACTTCTGGGTGAAAATCAATGTCAATTTCAATAAAGAGCACAAAAAGCTAAAACAGCTAACTTCTCAGGTTTTTGCGGGCGGCTAAAAATGCCTTACCCTGAAATATCTTGAGGCACCATTTCACACGCTCTCTCGACTGGTCCGCCGTCAGCCAGGGCGCCAGCTTCTGAAGCTCTCTGGTTATGTCCGATATTTTTTTTCTGGTTGTGTAGTAATTCATTCCGACGATGTAAATCGGGTCGGTAACCTCAAAAGCATCCAGTACGCACTTCTCCATAAAGTCAGCGTCATCGTTACTGATGGCGGTATCTATCACGCTGCTCTCCTGCTTCGGCCAGAGAATTACCTGCGCACGCTTCAGAGCATTGGGCCCACGAAAGCCCTCTGCCCTTGCCTGCTCAATTGCCGCGGTAAAGCGCTCTAACGCTTTATCTGACCATCTTTCCCCCTTAACTGACCACCAGCAAGAGTGCACTGTGGGCTTACGCGGGTATACCTCCCCTCTCTGGCTTTCCCCCCATACAGTAAGAAGTGACTTAATCCAGGCTGACTGGATGCCAGTCAATAACTCAGGGCGCCCAAGGTATCGTTTGTGCGTGGCGATCGCGACCTCTGACATAGCGGTGTTTTGTCTGCGGCGTTGAAGTGGTGTCATGCAATATCTCCCTTACCAGCAGCAAACTGCGCCAGTGACATAAATGCGCGGCCCTTTGCTTCAAGCACCGCTCGACTGATGTAACTAAACCGCTCTCCAGCCCATGACTTATCAAACACGACAATGGCGCCAGCGAAAAACGCACTGGTCGGCCTTTGTTTGTCGTCAGCTGGCTTAAACCACTCGGGCAGATCGAAACCAATTCGCCCACGAATAAAGCAGACGTGATCCGCATCTTCCGGCCACCACGTTTCGCTTGTTGCTGACTTCACCAGGAAGACATAGCGACCGCCCTTCTCTCGTTGCGCAGCTGCATAGTTCATGATGTGCGTCATACCAGTGATAGCTTGCTTTTCGTGGTACTGAGAGCGGCTGTAAGGCGGGTTTCCGTAGGCTGCGCCGCCGATTGAGGAAAGCATTTCCGACCAGTCCTGCGTCAGTGCGTTATCTTCCGCGGTGTACCAGACAGGACATTTTGCATTGCTGTCGTCTGCGAACAGGTCCAGCATCAGCGGGCCAAACATCGCGTTAATACCCCAGAACAGCGGATCCGGAGTTCGCCACTGATCGCCGACTTCTTTTAAATAGTGATGGGGTGCTGAACGCAGCGCCGTAAGGGCTTCACAGTAAAAATTAGTCATTCACGGTCTCCCCTAACTCCAGGAGTACCTGACTCAGTAACTCAGCCTCAGTACCGAACTTTTCTTCCCATGACTTACGGCCAGCATGAATAGCAACGCCGTAGCCACCAGTACGGTGATGGGCATGGCATAGCGGAATGACATGGAAGTTATCAGCGCGGACAGATAAGCCAGTACCAGAGCTGCAGTGATGGATTTCAGCAGGCGATTCGCCGTAATTAAGGTTCCGGCATACGATGCAACCCAGCGCAGCTACGCGGCTCAGATGGAGTTTTTCAGCCTTGGTTTTGGATTTGCTCATATCGCACCGCCCTGGTGCGACAGACAAGCAGAAACACCAGCGTTAGTGATAGCCGGTGTCAGGGTGTAAATCTTTTGAGGGTGTTTCTTCTGCGCCATCGGTTTTTCTCCGTGGCACAGTAGTCGATAAGCTGGGTTGTTCAGGCCCACAGAGATTATAGGTCAGGTTCACTCAATAAAAAAGCCCTCTCCGAAGAGAAGGCTTTTCATTTTTTTGCTCGGAAAACAGAATTGACGACGCAGTAGACAAGACCACAGATATGGGGCATCGAGCATCCAGCGAAAATCTTCAGAACCTCATCAGATAGTCCCAGAAACCCAAGCCCCACACAGATAAATACCGCATTCACTACAACAACTTGCACAATTATTAAAATCAGCAACGTTATTGCATACAAATCTTTGATCCGAGTGTTTTTAACTTTTTGCGCCATGTGTCCCCACTTGGCGCCGGAAGTAAGTCGTCAGTTGCTCAGGCTGACGAGGTAATTATGGCTGGTTGATTGTAGAAAATCAAAGCAATTAACTGACTTCTATATTTACCGAAATTTCAACAATATGATAGCCCTGACTTGCAAGATCAGATGTAGCTTTGGCAAAGTTAAGCCCCACCAAGCCCTGTTGCAACGTAACATTAGATTTAAACAATGATACGCTCGAGAAGTCTGTATCCGTCAAGTTCAACGCAGCGCCAGAAACAGTGGCACCATTTGGTACAACTAAAAATTTCAACTTCTTGATATTACTATTATAAATATCTACTTGCATGATTACCTCTTTTTTAATTTTGAACCATTAATATTGGCAAGTGATGATATTTCTTTATATTTAATGAGTAAACCATCACTTCACCTCCTGCGGGGCGGCTGCGAGCATGGCGGCGCGCAACTTACCAGGTACATCAGCCCACACGCCAGAATAATAACTAGTGTTAGGGTCGGTATGCTCCAACAGGTCCTCTATCGCTGAGGCTGCGGTATGAAGCAGGTCCGCGCTGACTACCGGCACCGGCTGCGCGTGGCGATAGAGTGGCAGCACAGACACATCACCATCTTTTGCGACAAATTCTGCGCGGCGTTTATCGTTTGTGACATGCCATTGCTCACGATAGTGCCATGTCCACGCCACCGGCTCGCTGTCCATTGCAGCCAGAACCATGCGGGCAAGTTCTTTGCTTTCACCATGCTTCAGGAATCCATCTTCAGCGATTTCCTGCAGGCGCTCTCTGGTTAATTTGCTGGTCATTGGTTGGCTCCTGGCTTATTGATGCGCGATGTTATATTCCGACCGCAGTCGCAGCAGTAGAATGCTTTCCCGCCGCGAATGCCGCTGGTGTGCTGCCCCTCAAGGAATGAACCATCCCAAGCATAAAACTGCTTGAAATCCACAACCTCTTTCGTGTGGAATCCATTCTCACCGCCGCAGTGCGGGCATGAACTCGGGTTTTCTATAGCCATCACTCAGCCTCCACCTTGATGCCAGCGAGCCAATTTCTAACCAGCTGATATTCGTTATTTCGGAAAGAACCGCAGGCGTAAATGTACGGCAACCGCAGGTTATGGCCGTTCTGGCGCAGGTAGTCTTTGCATCCATGCTCGGTAAAGCAGGCAGTAACAAACTCATCTACTTCCTGCATCGCGTATCGGTCATATCCGCGAGTGTCGCGACCATCCTGATAAAGCGCTTCCAGCCGCTTGGCTCTCAGTTCGCTGACCTCTTCACCATCCCATACCCAGCAAATTCGGCTAGGCGAGTGCTCGTCGCTTCCGATAATTTCACGCTTCTGGAAAACGACGAACATGGGCTGATCGGTAATGCGGTTGTCCTGCGTCCTGATAAGATCACCGATTGTGTAAAGCTCAGGGGACAGCTTCACGGAGCGGGACTCCAGCTCGGCGATGCGCTTCTCTGCCGTATCCAAGTTTTCCCCTAATTTCTGCGCCATCTGGAACCAGTTAGCGCGCTGCTCTTCCTTACGCTCCAGCGCCTCTACCAGCGCGAGGACGTTGGCAGGGTTAGCCAGGGCGATGAATTCGGCATTACGCTGCGCCGCCTCATCCCATGCCACATGCCCCTCGCCGTCGTATTCCTCACAGATGCAGGCGGCGTCACTGTTGAGCGAATCAAAGAGGGTTTGCCCGTCAGAGCCATAAATTGCGTATGAGGTGAATCCCTCCACGCAGCCATCGCCAGACCCGTAGCATCCTTCGTTTTTAACTTCGTCGGCCCACCATTCGCCCGGCGTCGCTTTCTCTGCAGCAGTCTTCATACGCTGCGCCAGTTCGGTGATATCAGTCATGGCTGGCCTCCTTACCGCGGCTAACAGACAAGTTTTTATTCACGATGGCATCCATCAGACGTGCTGCAGCCGCCTTTTGAGCAGATACATTCGCAATGACCGTTGGCCTGGCTTTCTCACAGCTGGCGCAAATCCCGTCCCATGATGAAATGAGGAAAAAATCTTCACGCTCGGCAATGCCGGTATTCATTACCAAGTCCTCAATCATCAGCGTGACACCGCGAATTCCCCGCCCTTCGCTTAACCGCTGCACTGCGTAGCCGAAGGCGTTGATCATCACAGCATGGAACTGGATATACTCGCGTTTATATTCGGCCTGATTCGTGCCGCGGCGAATATCATCTAAACCTGTCAGCATAAGCCACGCATTCCATAATCCTTCAAGATCATCCTGCGAGCAGGAATCTGAAAATTTTGCCGTGGCATCACTAAGGGCCTTGAAGCTCACCCACTTATCGCTTTTAGCGGGAACGACGTTATGCTCAAAATCGGTGACTTCAGAAAAGACGTCGTGTGAACTGATAAAGCTGACCATCTCCTGCGCGTTCTTATCGCGCCCGTTATAGGCCATGTTGATAGCCGCAGATGGCTTAGAAACATTGTTGTTAATGTCCGAGAAAAACTGCTGCCGCGTCTTCAGTGGCAACTGCAGAGTAAGCATCATCGGAACATGGATAGGTTCATCAATGGTGCGGCAATATTCCGCAATACCGGCTGCACGATGCTGACCATCAAACAATTTAATCTCGGCATCCATCGGGAAACGGGCCACCCCGACATTAGTGTTTCCGAACTCTTCGAATTCAACATACGAGTCGCAGTTACCCACAAGTGGCGGAATAATGAACGGCTCCTTGTTCTCGTATGCTTCAAGGAGATACTGATAAAACTTTTTCGCCCTGGTGGGGTTCAGTTCTCGCTGAGATCGATCAAGGGTGTCCCCGTAATTATCGCTGGCGAGGACTCGCGTTAGTGTCCGTGCAGGTACTGTCAGCATAAGGACAATTGAATCCCCCTGAGTTCCACGCGACGCCGGAAATTCAAAGAAATGATCGCCTATTTTGCTCATAATGATTCCTCCCCAAGCACCCAACGAAGTGCGCTTGCATACTCACCCTCGGCTGATTCCAGGGCTTTTGTGATTTCTTTGCGGGTTTTCAGGCGTGGCTTTGCATCACCGAGGATCTGACGCTGACGCCGGGCTTTTTCATGACCGGTTGTGCCAGCAGTTGCCGCTTCGATTTCAGAGACCTTCTCCCGCTGCTCTTCGGGTTTAAGCGATGCCAGCTGACGCGCCTGGGTAACGGTGACCGTTCCGGACTCCACTGCATCGCGAACAGCCTGGGTGGCATCCAGCAGTGACAGAGTTGCGCGTACGGTCTGGACACTCACGCCAAACATCAGCGCTAAATCGTCCTCGTCGTGCCCGCGTTCCAGCGCATCAGCCATTTTCTTTGCTCGGCCCAGTGGCGTATCTGCCTGGCGGATTTCGTTAGCACTTACCATCGCCTGCGCCATGCGAATGGCGGAGCCACGTTTAGTGACTGCCGGAACCAGTAACGGCTCTTTACCCTCTTTGGACAGACGCTTGTTGGCTTCCAGTGTATGGCGCACGCGCTGACGACCATCCACCACACAGGCCAGACCGCTTTCGGGGTCTTTCCAGACGATAATCGGCTCAAGAACGCCCTGGTCCATGATGTTCAGCACCATTGCCTCGCTGATAGGCAGGTGGATACGCTCATCGTAAAGCGGGTGCGTTTTGTCGGTAACCAGGTGCAGGTTTTCCGGTTCGAACATCAGAACGTTGGTTTTGCCGCTGGCGCCATACGCGTCGATCGAGTTTTTAGCCATTTTTCACTTCACCTTTTTTCTGTTCGACCTGCTGAGACCATTTTTCAATCAGCCGGATTTTCGATTTGCTCATGCCACCAGCCCAGTAACTATCCTGTACGCGGATATGTCCGTAAGGGCATTTCAGGGCCCCGGAACAGGCGCCAGCTGGGTAATCCCGAAAATAAAACTCAGCAGCGGAACCACAGACCGGGCAATCAGGTATCTCTCGCATCACCGGGTCACCTCGCGGATTTTCTGGAATTTAATGCCGTGGTGCGGATTGCCAGGATTAGTAACCTTTGAATTCATAAACCCGGCGGCCACCAGACGTTCACAGCGGTAGCGAGGGCGATCAACGAAACCAGCCAGGGACTGCCACTCAAACCAGACGCCAACCGGCACCGACTGGAGCAACTTGATATCCAGCTCTGTGAGCTTGCTGGTTATCGCTGCGGGCTCGGTGCTTCCACCCGGCATCCAGTAGCCATTCAGGTTTTGCGCTTTGCCTTCGCGCTCCAGCACCATCAGGCGGGCCAGCATTTCAGGTGCTGTCAGGTCGAAATAGACCGCCAGCTCACGGCAGGTGACTTTCTCCTGCTCTTTCAGCACGTCAGTAATTTTTTCCATCAGAGATATCCTCACGGTTAAATTTGTTAGCCCCGGAAACCTTTCGGGATGTCGGTATCCAGTTTGCTGCTCACACCGAACGAGCTGCCGGTTGCCAGGTTTGCCGGGCATAACTTCAGAGCCAGCTCCTGCCATTTGCTGCGTAGGGTTTTCACGGATTGAACTCGGGAGCACCAGAACTGATCGCGCTGAATGCGCTCAATCATGGTGCGGATTTGGTCATGGCTGCAGCCGTGCTCCTGGCGCAGCATGCAAATTTCTTGCGCCCAGGCTGCGAAGTTCGGCTCTCTCGGTTTTGCCAGAGTGCCGTCGAACTCTGCTGCGCGTTCATACAGCTCGATGATGGTCGACCAGAACCACGTAGCGAGAT
This sequence comes from Klebsiella pneumoniae complex sp. WS1778, assembly GCF_049472055.1. Lineage (NCBI taxonomy): Bacteria > Pseudomonadati > Pseudomonadota > Gammaproteobacteria > Enterobacterales > Enterobacteriaceae > Klebsiella > Klebsiella pneumoniae complex sp. WS1778. The sequence continues at coordinate 541,149 of NZ_JBKGTJ010000001.1, read as the reverse complement.
CGAAATCGTCATCGGTAGCGTCAGGAATGACTGCTTCCGGGATGACAGTTTTCTGAGTCGATTCAGAAAAGTTATCCACAGGAGAAATCTCTCCCGAGTGGTTTTTGAGATCTGTTTTAAGATCTGTATTTTTAAGATCTGTATAGAGATAGGATTCGGCGTTTGTGCCGTTTCCATTCGGCGTTTGTGCCGAATCCTGGATATGGCGTTTATGCCGAATGCATTCGGCGTTTGTGCCGTTTGCATTCGGCGTTTGTGCCGTTTCCAATTCTTTCAATGGCTTATTCCGATTCGGCGTTTGTGCCGAATCCAGTATTGCCGGGAAAATCTTGTGCATCAGTTCTTCCTGATCGATGCGGTAGTGCTTCTTCGGTGTGCCGTTCACCTGACGGGTATCTTCCTGGATAACACCAGGCAAATATTGCTCAGTGATTTTGTAAATAGCCCTTCTAACAACATCACCTTCAAGAACACGAACCTCTTTCGCGAGCGCCGCATGCTCCTTGTAAAACCAGCCATCATCCAGACTCGACTTACCCGACCAGAACACCAGCTGATTGAGAATCGCTGCCAGCAAATGCTGCTGCCTGTCTCCTGCAAAGAAATCCAGATACGGGCCGGGAATCGTTATGCAGTTCCCCTGCCCTGACATGGCCTGAACAATTTCAAATACCTGATTGCTCATACCAAAACCTCATTGTGTAGCCGTAAAAACTCACGTAACCCCATCCAGCCAACTTTCCCGCAAGCTTTGCGATAGGACACATCTTTGTCAGTTGCACTAATTACCGTCACCATGTGGCTCTTGTGCCTGTGCTGGAAGCGAGATCCGGCCTTAGGGATACCATCACAGGCATTACCCATTTCGGACGGCTCATATGCCGGATAAGCACGTTTCAGACGCGCAATCAGTTCAGCAGCAGAGTGGTTACACATAGTCACCTCCAGAGTTAGTGGAGTTACGGCGCTTTAACAGCAACGGATTGATTAGCCCTGCGGTATGCAGAGCATCGGGGTGTATTTGATTTTTGTTTGTGGTCAGGCATAATTACCTCGCAATTACCTCTTCGTTTTTGCACCCGAAAGCCGTTGGTGTTCCCCCACCGCGGCTTTCGCCTTTTTTACTCTTCATCAGTCCCACCCAAGCGGACCAGGACGGCACCGCTCCGCACGTAAACCGATATCTGCCAGCGTCTCTACCGATTGCAGGTAGTGACGAGAAACTACAACCGCCTCAGGCGGAACAACCTGCAGGCCTAACGCAGCAATCTCTTTCGCCATCTCGGCGTAGTACCCTTCGCTCTTACGGCGACTAATCGTTGATTCGCTGACCCCTCGCATTTCTGCAAAAGTCTTCTGGCTAATGGACAAAAGGCGGTTTAACAAAATGCCCTCTATCTCAATCGGGTTGAGGATCGGCGGCTCTAACTTTCGGGCTATTGCGTTCTCCATCTGTGATACTTCCTCTGGTGTTGATTGAAAGGCCGCTGGTTAGGCGGCCGGTGAATTTGCACTCAGCAACTGTGCAAGGTCAGGCCGAATCTCTGCCGCCTTAATTTTGCCGTTAGTCGCAGACACGATTTTCATCACATAGCGGGCATCAATTCCGCCGCCATGCAGCCAACGCCAAACTGTCGGCTGCGCTACGCCACACAGATCGGCCAATTTTTTCTGACTGCCAGCGATATCAATTGCCTTCTGGATGGTTTTATTTGTCATATTCCAATTCCTATAAGTATTGGTTCATCGAGATAATAGCAATGCGTATTGATTATAGCAATAGCAAAACGTGTTTTGACCATCAATACGCAAGCGTATAAATTTGAAACTATGAAAAAAGAAACTCTTGCAGATCGTTTAAACGAAGCCATGTCTTTGGCTGGAATGTCCCAAGGGGCACTTGCGAAAGCCTCAGGTATTGCTCAGCCGACCATTTGGCGTCTGGTTAGTGGAAACGCCAGAGGGTCAACAAAGATCGTCGAGATAGCTAATGCTTTGGGTGTCAGGTCTGAATGGCTGTCAACCGGTAATGGCCCGATGCGTGATGATGGCCGACTGCTTCGAACTACCGAGGTTAAAAGTCAGGTGGCTGATGCATTCAGGATTGATGTGCTGGATCTTATGGTCAGCGCAGGACCGGGCATTGTTAATCAGGAGTTCGTGGAGATTCTCCACTCCGTTGAATATGCGCCAGCGGAAGCCCGCCACATGTTCGATGGGCGTAAGGCTGAGAACATCAGGATCATCAACGTCAGGGGCGACAGCATGTCTGGGACGATTGAGCCGGGTGATCTGCTGTTCGTCGACATCAGCGTTAAGAGCTTCGACGGCGACGGGATATACGCGTTCCTGTACGACGACACTGCTCACGTCAAGCGCCTTCAGAAGATGAAGGACAAGCTGCTGGTTATCTCAGACAACAAGAGCTATGCAGCATGGGACCCGATCGAGAAAGACGAGATGAATCGGGTGTTCGTGTTCGGTAAGGTGATAGGCAGCATGCCGCAGACGTACAGAAAGCATGGGTAAATGAGAGATTGATTATGAAAATTGGGATAGTTTTCCCCGTGGTCGTATTCATCGTAGCGGTGGCGTTTTTGACTTGGTTTGTCTTTGGTGGCTATGTGACACCGGGAGGGTGAGCAGGCGTTGAAGTACGCTATATAAGGCCGCATCAATTGATTTAATGGCTTAAAGAGAACATAATTTAATCATATGTTCCCTTGGAGAATCGTCATGATACGTAAAATGCTGAAACACCTCAAAAATGCCAAACCGAAAGCAGGCATTGATGAGCTGCAGATCATCAATGACGAAATTGAAGAAACCCAGAAGAATATAGCTCGGGAAAAAGAAAAGATACAAGAGGAACGTAGTGATGGATCAAGACTCACAAAGCACAGATTCACTATTTGATTATTTTTATGTGGATAAAGAGCGTGTAAATGCTATAACTGCGCAGCTTTTCCCTTCTGGAGTTCTTAATAGTATTAAGCAGACGTCTGGAGAGTCTGAAAAAGACCTTAAAGAGCTTAAGGCTGGGCTGTCATTGATAGGCGTTAAAACTAACGCCTCTGAATCTTGGAATCGCAGTCAAGAAAGATTATTTGACTCATCATGGAGCATCCCGCTGAATCTTTTAGATAAACTTTCTGAATCAGGAAGGATAAAAGCGAGCTTAAATGATGCTAGACTAGGCGACATAGTCCTAATAAAAGGCATGATGAAAATATTCGATGCACAAATGGTTCACTTGTGCATGCCAATAGTTAAAAAGATAAAAATCAACGAGATGAAGAATGAGAAAAATCCTAAAGCTAAGGGCCTGCTGAAGGAAAGCATCTCAGAATTTGAAAATGCGGAGGAGTTAGTAAAGATGCTTCCTCCAACTACGCACATTGACTTTGCTGATAGTTATGGAAACTACAGTTGGATGTCGGTTGAACCATCCAACCTGACAACTACCTTGAGCGATGTTTCTTTAAAGTACGGTCCCTTCATTCCCGGTGAGTGGCATATACTATGTATTGTTGATGCTTATGCTGATGATACAAAACTGGATAATCCAACCGCACCATACCCTACAGTATCCAATGATTTAAAAGATGCCATGAATAGCATGTTAATCATGATGAGAAATATAATGGGGAGACCTGTAGGATCCTTTGGTATAACACCACTAATTATTTTTCGTGGCTTAGCAAACCATCTTTAAGCATTAAGCAAAAAAAACAACCCCGGCCACCGCGCCGGGTTTTTACTGCCCTACTCTTCCCTCAGCATCAGCACGTCCACTGCCAACTCCACAGCCAGATCTACCTGGTCACCCTGCCACAACACCTGAATCATCTCTATCAGCGCCTCTCTTGATGGCTCGCGCTTCTCAACCAGAAGCTGCATAACCGCTATCCCGATAACCTGCGCTATCTGCGGGTGCATCTCTGCGAAAAATTCATCCTCATTCAACATAGCCGCCCCCTATTGATGTTTTTTTAAGCATAACAGCACGTGCATAAAAAATAAATTCGTTTAGCTATCAGCAATTTAATTCCTATAGCTATTAATCAATATCAATACGTATTGCTATGGCTAATACCCATTGCTATTATCAATCCATCCAAGCAACACCAATCACCGCACAGTGGTTGATAAGCAAAAACGTTCGGTTGGCCGCCTGAAGGCTAAAAGCTACAGACCTTGCAATGCAGTGAATGCGGCTATGCGCACGCGGTTCAGTTAAAGCAGTACCACTTGTTTCCTAAAGTGGGGTGGAAAGAAAGCTGCCGATACCAGTTGTTAACTGGCTGGTATCACCGGGAGGCACCCGGCACTGCATTGCAAGGTCTGTTGGTACTCAAATTCACATGACAGTGAGGGGTAGCAAATGATCCGCGAACATGAAGTACCTGCGTGGCACCGGTTCTGCATAAAGGTTGCTCTGCTTGTGGTTGCAGTCGCATGGGTAAGCTTTGAATTTTGCTGGGGTGCCTCATGAGCAAAAATGGCATTCGTTCACTGATTTACTGCCTGCTGATCTGCGGCGTTATCTGGACAGCGGTGGTTATCAAAATTCTGCACGCTGCGGGGGTACTCAATGGCTAATTTACTGCATGGCAACCCGGCTTTTAAAGCGGCACAAAGCAAGCTGGCTATTGCGCAATTTATTGGTAATAATGAAATGTGGTCAGAGGCTTTTTCCTCAATGAAAGATGTTTATGAGGAAACTAAGCACGCAGAAGATTTTATGTTTTGCGGTCGCGAAGAATCTCTCTCAACCCTGAAATTCAATGACGTTATTTTGAATTATGACATGTATGGCGATTTGATTTCTGTTAACGCAGATTCTGGCAATGCACGTTACAAAATAAACACAGAAGTTTCTTACTAATACCATCACTTTTTATTTAATGCCTTAACTGGCAGGAATAAACACACATTAAATTTAACCGGAGATAGATAAATGGAAGAATTAAAGTTGCACTGTCATGGCTGCGGCGGTTCTTTTGCTCGCGATGAGCTGCAATATCGTCCATCTGGCAGGGGTGCTTATCGGAGAAACTTTTATTTCTGCCCGGTATGCAATGAGAAAGAAAAGCAGAAAATCGCTCTCTCCGCTGCTGCTTCCTCGTTTCGTAAAACCTTACCATCACGCCCCGGACACCTTGCCCACAAGCGCTGGTAGGTGACGGATGATAATCACATCCAACCGTATTCCATCGCATGTAAATGAAAAGGCATCGCATGTTCTGAGCCTGTACAGCAAGGGAGATTTAAAACCATGCCGAATCAAATGCGGGAATTTAAGTTTAAAGATTGGCAGAAAATGGCGCTTATTATCCCGCAATAACGGAACATGCTGGGAAGTTATGAGCCATGAAAAATACAATCAACTCAAAGACAGGAAATCACAATCATGAAAATAGAATTTTATGATGATGGATTCAATGCCATCACTACGATTACCAGCACGGTTTTTGAATTTCGCCTTCACAACCGCGCTGTTGATACGGCGCTATTTCTTGCTCCTTCGGTTCGTGCTAAGCGTAGCGGTTTTTTTGTTTTAAAAACGGTTATTACCGGTAAAACCTCTCACGTACTGCGTGCGTATAAAGCGATTAAAGCGGAGGCATCACGATGAGCAAATCCTTAAATGCGCGTTGTATCCGCCGCTGGAAAGTGAAATTTAAATCTGTCTGCGATTCAAAAGTTAACCCCTACTGGCGCAAAAGTGACCTGCGCGGGTATATCCGCGAAGCGGCGCTTACCACTGCTTACAGCATGGTCGAGAGCATGGCTGAACGTAACGCCAAGGTTGACTATGACGGTGAGCCGAACGGATGGACGCCAGAATTTTCGGCATGGTATCGGGAACGCCATGAGCAGTACCTGAAAGAAGCGCGTGACTACCTGGACGAAGACGCTACCAACGACGAAATCGACGAAGAGATCGAGAACGAACTGGAGGCCTGGAATGACTAAGCAAACTGAAAAAATCGTGATGATGGACAGTGATGAAGCGGCCAGCATCCAGACCTTAACTGGCTGGGTTTCGCGTGATGGTAGATTTTGGGGTGATGACGAGAGCATGGCTCGTTGGAGTGGTGCGACGCACCGTAAGTGCAAAAATAAACCCGACGATCATCCTATTCATAGAACTCATAGCTATTGCGAAGAGTGCCATCGAGAAAGTCGTCAGGCCAAGTTCGCTGCACTTGAGCGCGCCGTGTGGGCTGGCGAGCCCCTCGTTATCTTTGACGACGATACCTATTTTTTTGACGTGGAATCGCTGGTTGATTACTGCTGGGAAAACTCGGTGTTTCCGAGCGAGCTGCAATTACTCATCTGCGAACCAAACTACCCTCCAGAATTCGATCTGGCGCAACACTGCGAAGAAATTATGCCGGAAGGTGATGATTACTTCTGCCTGCCACAGGCAATACGTGATGCGGCTGAAGCGCTGAATAAGGCCATCAAAGAAAGCGGGCCAATATCGTGGATCGGCGGCGAGCGAGCGGCCATCGTATCAGATGACATTCTCACCGATGAGCAGAATGCTGACATCACGGCGGAGCGTACAGCATGAAAGAACGCGGAATGATTTTTAACGCTGAGATGGTGCGGGCCATCCTCGAAGGTCGGAAAACGCAGACACGGCGGATTATGAAAGTACAGCCGGAATCCAACCGGCTTGGATTACTGCTTATCACTGACTCAACCAAGCACAGTGACATTGGCAAATACCACTGGGCAGAATCTAACGCTACTGGTAACCACGTGCGTTCAAAGTTCTTTTTATGCCCGTTCGGCGCTGTAGGAGATCGCATTTGGGTAAGAGAAGCTTTTTTCCCGGCTCCGCTGGAAATGCAGTCCGCGCCGCCACGAAAAACTATGTGGAATATAGCTTATCGTGATGGCGTGCAAATGGATAAGCTTGCTCCTGCGGAGTACAACCCAACTATTTATAACTATGAACGCTGGACGCCATCAATCCACATGCCGCGCTGGGCCAGCCGCATTCTGCTGGAAATAACCGACGTGCGGGTTGAGCGGCTGAACGCTATCAGCGAGGAAGATGCCACTGCCGAAGGCGTTCCGCCTGCAGGGAGTTTGCTTCCTGATTACCCGGGAACATTCCTGACTCCGAAGGGTGATTTTGCAACGGCCAAGGTTGCATTCCAGCGTCTGTGGGAATCCATCTACGGCGAGGAAAGCTGGAAAGCTAACAGTTGGGTTTGGGTTATTTCGTTTAAGCGCGTTGAAGGCGGTGCAGCATGAAAAACCAAGAGACCGGGGAGTTTGTTTGTGACTTCTGCGGAAAACACCAGGACAAGGTGGCCAAGATGTTTACCTCCCATTCCGATGTGGCAGCGATTTGCAATGACTGCGTGGCTCTGTGTGTTGACGTAATCCTTCAAGACATAAAGACCAAAGGTTTCGTTGAGACCTTAAAAACAGGCGGTGCAGCATGAGCGTAGGGATTGCCATCATTAACCGTCCGACAGTCGCGGCTAACAATGCAGGGAAGAGCTTAAGCGGATGTATGAGACTTGGTGCCACTATCGTGGCCTGAAAGTGGTGTGAGGTGAAAATGAACACAATGTTTTTGTTAATGGCCGAATATGGGTCTGCTACGGTTCCACTCAGCCAGGTGTGCGAAAAGTATTTTGGGCTGAAACCGGCAACCGCAGAAAAGCGCGCGGCTATGGGCGAGATTCCCATTCCAACCTTCCGGGCGGCAGAAAGCCAAAAAGCACCACGCATGATCCATATTCAGGACCTTGCTAATCACATAGATGCGCAGTTGAAGAAAGGCCGCGACCTCCTGGAACAGATGAAAAGTGGCAGTTAGTTATACTGTAACTCAATTTCCGGATACCGCCCATTATGCAGTATCCGGTTTTATTTTTGCATCACCAAGCACCCCAATAGAACCCCATAATGATATAAGCATATGATTATGCTACTTATATAAACCATGTTCAACTGGAGCAATATGGGCAAGTTTATGGCCGTTGGCCTGACGGACCTGCTGGAGAGCGCCGGCATGAACGGCGTCCCGGCGTTTGTCGGTCTGGCGCTGCTGTCGGCTTTTCTGTGCATGTTTATCGCCAGCGGTTCGGCCATCTGGTCGATTCTGGCGCCGATCTTCGTGCCGATGTTTATGCTGCTGGGCTTCCACCCGGCGTTTGCGCAGATCCTGTTTCGCATCGCCGATTCATCGGTGCTGCCGCTGGCGCCGGTTTCACCGTTTGTACCGCTGTTTCTCGGTTTTTTACAGCGCTACCGACCCGACGCCCGCCTCGGGACTTACTACTCGCTGGTGCTCCCTTACCCGCTGATTTTTCTCGCCGTCTGGCTGCTGTTGCTGGTGGGCTGGTATCTGGCAGGACTGCCCATCGGCCCTGGCATTTATCCGCGGCTCCCTTAAGCCGCTGAAGCGCCAGGGACGGCTGCTTACTCTTAACGCGGCACCTTCATTTTGACCTTACGGGGGACATCTGCGGCTCCGGCGAAGAAGCCGAAAAGCGCGCGATACCCGCGTTCGAGCAACAGCGTGAGGCCGTGGATAACGAGGCCGCTGAAGATCAATACGATTACACCAGTCAGTATATATTGCATAGCCCCACCTCTGAGTTATTAACCGCGCCGCGACGACGCGGTGGCACCTTCCCGGGCGCGCAAAGCGGCGCGGAGGACCGGCGTCGTCAGCTTAAAAGTAGCAAAAACCATGCCCGATAACCCGCCAGGATCGATCCAAAAATAAATCAACGTACAGGCCGCAGGAAGCCGGCCGGGGATACGGGTTTATCTTTTGGGAGTATAGTTGACCGCCGCCGGTGCGTGGTATCGTGTGGCCCTCGTGTACGATGGTGGATGACTGAAACGATGTTGACCTTGCTGCAGGATAAAATGGATACCCCGCTGGGGGCGCTGTGGGTACTCTGCGACGAACAGTTTAATTTACGCGCCGTCGAGTGGGACGAGCACCGCGATCGGATGGAAACCCTGCTCGACGTACACTATCGCCGGGAAGGCTATCAGCGCGTCGACTGCCGCAATCCGGGCGGTCTCAGCAGTAAGCTGAACGACTATTTTGCCGGCGACCTGGCCGTTATCGAGACCCTGCCTACCGCCACCGCCGGCACCCCTTTCCAGCGCCAGGTCTGGCAGGCGTTGCGCGATATCCCCTGCGGCCAGGTGATGCACTACGGTCAGCTGGCCGAAGCGCTCGGTCGTCCCGGCGCGGCACGCGCGGTGGGGGCCGCCAATGGCGCCAACCCGGTGAGTATTGTGGTGCCTTGCCATCGGGTCATCGGACGTAACGGTACGATGACCGGCTATGCCGGCGGCGTGCAGCGTAAAGAGTGGCTTCTGCGCCACGAGGGCTATCTGTTGCTTTGACTGAAAATGCCTTTTCTGGAATTTTCAGGTAATTTTACAATCAAATGTGGCTGAATAATCTATTTTTAATCAAGCAGATATCAGCCTGTTTTGATTTCCCCTGCTGATATTACGTGTTTCAGAGCCTGAAGACTTACCTGCTCATCAAAAAGATGTTAAAATTGACCAATATCAATTAAGGCCTGAGCAGACATATGATCCCTGAGAAGCGAATTATTCGACGCATTCAGTCTGGCGGTTGTGCTATCCATTGTCAGGATTGCAGTATCAGCCAGCTCTGCATCCCCTTTACTCTGAACGAGCACGAGCTTGATCAGCTGGATAATATTATCGAGCGGAAAAAGCCCATCCAGAAAGGTCAAACCTTGTTCAAAGCCGGTGATGAGCTGAAATCGTTGTATGCCATTCGCTCCGGGACCATCAAAAGCTACACCATCACCGAGCAAGGCGATGAGCAGATTACCGGCTTCCACCTGGCGGGCGATCTGGTGGGCTTTGACGCCATCGGCACCGGCCTGCACCCGAGCTTCGCCCAGGCGCTGGAAACGTCGATGGTATGCGAGATCCCCTTTGAAACCCTCGACGATCTTTCCGGAAAAATGCCGAATCTGCGTCAGCAGATGATGCGTCTGATGAGCGGTGAGATCAAAGGCGACCAGGATATGATCCTGCTGCTTTCCAAAAAGAACGCCGAAGAGCGCCTGGCCGCGTTTATCTATAACCTGTCCCGCCGTTTCGCGCAGCGCGGTTTCTCTCCCCGTGAGTTCCGTCTGACCATGACCCGCGGCGACATTGGCAACTATCTCGGCCTCACCGTCGAAACCATCAGCCGTCTGCTGGGGCGTTTCCAGAAGAGCGGCATGCTGGCGGTGAAAGGCAAATACATCACCATTGAAAACGGCGACCTGCTGGCCCAGCTGGCCGGTCAGGCGCGTAACGTCGCTTAATCTCCGCGCAACACCTGGTCAGGATCGGCAATTTTTTCAGATTTGTTGATCTGACCAGGCTCCTCCCCTGTTTCAATTCATCCATATAGGTTATCTTTTTAATAACTGACGGTAGCTGCAGTTGTAAGGAGACCCTGTATGGCGAAGTATCAGAGCATGCTGGTAGTAATCGATCCTAACCAGGACGACCAGCCGGCGCTAAGGCGAGCGGTGTACCTGCACCAACGGATTGGTGGACGCATCAAAGCCTTTTTGCCGATCTATGATTTTTCTTATGAAATGACCACCCTGTTGTCGCCGGATGAACGGACGGCGATGCGTCAGGGCGTCATTGCCCAACGAACGGCCTGGATCCGCGAGCAGGCGAAATTCTATCTTGAATCCGGTGTGCCGATTGACGTGAAGGTGGTGTGGCACAACCGCCCCTTCGAAGCCATTATTCAGGAAGTGATCAGTGAGAAACACGACCTGCTGCTGAAGATGGCCCACCAACACGACAAGCTGGAAGCGGTGATCTTCACCCCGACCGACTGGCATCTGCTGCGTAAGTGCCCTTGCCCGGTCTGGATGGTGAAAGACCAGCCATGGCCAGAAGGCGGTAAAGCGCTGGTCGCCGTCAATCTGGCCAGTGAAGAAAATTATCACAACACCCTCAACGAGAAGCTGGTGCGCGAGACCCTGTCGCTGGCGGAAGAAGTCAACCACACTGAAGTGCACCTTATCGGCGCCTATCCGGTCACCCCGATCAATATCGCGATTGAGCTGCCGGATTTCGATCCCAGCGTCTACAACGACGCCATCCGCGGCCAGCATCTGCTGGCGATGAAAGCCCTGCGGCAGAAGTTTGGCATTGACGAGAAATTCACCCACGTGGAAAAAGGGTTGCCTGAGGAGGTGATCCCGGATCTCGCCGAGCATCTGCAGGCGGGGATCGTGGTGCTGGGTACGGTCGGACGAACCGGCCTCTCCGCGGCGTTCCTTGGCAATACCGCGGAGCAGGTTGTCGACCACCTGCGCTGCGATCTGCTGGTGCTTAAACCAGAGGCCTATCAGACGCCGGTGGAACTGGACGACGACGACGATTAATCTTCCCTCCCGGAACGTTCATCATCCCCCGCCTCGCGGGGGATTTTTTTGCCCGCTTTCCCTCAGGCACAAAAAAGGGCCGCTTGCGGCCCCGTCATGGCATGGCGACCCTGAACGACTCAGTGGATACCCAGACGCCAGGCCAGATCGATCTCTTCTTTCAGCTCCAGCGAGGAGAGCGCCATCAGGTCAGCAAACTCCAGTTCCAGCAGTTTAAGTTTTTTCAGATACTGCGCTGGAGTCATGACGGTGGTATCGCGGCGTAAGAATTCGATGGCCATCTGCGTTGGGGTTAACTCGGTATCCATAATATCCTCTGTCTGATGTAATAACCGGAACATTATATCACCTTTTACCGCTTATTTTATGAACAATCCCTGGTATCCCAGTGCATATAAAAAAGCCGTCTCACAGGAGACGGCTTATAAACAAACGTTGTAAAACAATAATGTTACATTACAGCGCTTTCAGGATCGCATCGACGCTGGCTTTGGCATCACCGAACAGCATATGGGTGTTCTCTTTAAAGAACAGCGGGTTCTGTACGCCGGCGTAACCGGTGTTCATCGAACGCTTAAAGACCACCACGTTCTGCGCTTTCCACACCTCAAGCACCGGCATGCCGGCGATCGGGCTCTTCGGATCGTCCTGCGCCGCCGGGTTGACGGTATCGTTAGCGCCGATGACCAGCACGGTGTCGGTATCGCTGAAATCATCGTTGATCTCATCCATCTCCAGCACGATGTCGTAAGGCACTTTAGCCTCCGCCAGCAGGACGTTCATATGTCCCGGTAGACGGCCGGCGACCGGGTGAATGCCAAAGCGCACCTTAATGCCGCGCGCCCGCAGCTTCTCGGTAATTTCTGCCACCGGATACTGCGCCTGGGCCACCGCCATACCATAGCCCGGGGTGATGATGACCGAGTGCGAATTTTTCAGCATCTCCGCCGTCTCTTCGGCGCTAATTTCACGGTGCTCGCCCACTTCTTCATCGCCGCCGCTGGAGGAACCATCGGTGCCGAAGCCGCCGGCGATCACGCTGATAAAGGAGCGGTTCATCGCCTTACACATAATGTAAGAGAGAATGGCGCCGGAAGAGCCCACCAGCGCGCCGGTGACGATCAGCAGGTCATTGCTCAGCATAAAGCCCGCCGCCGCCGCCGCCCAGCCCGAGTAGGAGTTGAGCATCGAGACCACCACCGGCATGTCCGCGCCGCCGATGGAGGCCACCAGGTGCCAGCCGAAGGCCAGCGCGATCGCGGTCATCACCAGCAGGCACAGGACCTGGGTGCCGGTGCTATCGGAGCGCACAAAAATCACCATCAGGATGAAGGAAACCACCAGCGCCGCCAGGTTAAGCTTATGGCGATTAGGCAGCATCAGCGGTTTGGAGGAGATCTTGCCGCGCAGTTTACCAAACGCCACTACCGAACCGGTGAAGGTCACCGCGCCGATGAAGATGCCGAGGAACACTTCGGTCAAATGGATATTGACCAGAATCTGCTCCATGCCGGTTTCATGCTGCAGGTAGCTGTTAAACCCTACCAGCACCGCCGCCAGGCCCACGAAGCTGTGCAGGATGGCCACCAGCTCCGGCATCTCGGTCATTTCGACCTTCTTCGCCAGACGAATACCGATTGCCCCACCGATCACCATCGCGAGGATAATCCAGCCGACGTTGCCGGCGTCCGGACCCAGAATAGTGGCGATCAGGGCGATGGCCATCCCGGCGATGCCGAAATAGTTGCCCTGCTGCGAGGTTTCGTGTTTCGACAGACCCGCCAGGCTGAAAATAAACAGGATTGCAGCAACAATGTATGCAGCTGTAACTAATCCACCAGACATGTGCTACCCCTTATCCTTTGCGAAACATTTTCAGCATGCGCTGAGTCACGGTAAAACCACCGAAAATATTAATGCTGGCGATCAGTACCGCGATAAAGCTCAGGAAGCTGACCCAGCCGCCGTGGCCTATCTGCAGCAACGCGCCAACCACGATAATGCCCGAAATGGCGTTCGTCACCGACATCAGCGGCGTATGCAGCGCATGGGAGACATTCCATACCACGTAGTAACCCACCACGCAGGCCAGCGCGAAGACGGTGAAATGGCCGAGGAACTCTTTAGGCGCCACGTTGGCCAGCCAGCCGAAGAGAATAATCGCCAGCGCTATCAGCGCATATTTGCGCCACGGCGACGCCGGTTTCACCTCTTCTTTCGGCGCTTCCACTTTTTTCGCCGCGGCCTGCGGCTGAGCGGAGACCTGAATCGGCGGCGCCGGCCAGGTGATTTCGCCTTCACGCACCACGGTCACGCCGCGCACCACCACGTCATCGAAATCGATGACGATATTGCCGTCTTTCTCTTTGCACAGCAGCTTCAGCAGGTTCACCAGGTTGGTGCCGTAGAGCTGGGAGGACTGGGTCGGCAGACGGCCTGGCAGGTCGGTATAACCGATAATTTTCACGCCGTTGGCGGTGGTCACCACTTCGCCCGGCACGGTGTACTCGCAGTTGCCGCCGTTTTGCGAGGCGAGATCGACCACCACGCTGCCCGACTTCATGGCGTCAACCATTTCCCGGGTGATCAGCTTCGGCGCCGGCTTGCCCGGAATTAACGCCGTGGTGACGATAATATCGACCTCTTTCGCCTGGGCGGCGAACAGCGCCATTTCGGCCTGAATAAAGGCCTCGGACATCACCTTGGCATAGCCGTCGCCGCTGCCCGCTTCCTCTTTAAAATCCAGTTCGAGGAATTCGGCGCCCATACTCTGCACCTGCTCCTTCACTTCCGGACGGGTATCGAAGGCGCGAACAATCGCCCCCAGGCTGTTGGCGGCGCCAATCGCCGCCAGACCGGCCACCCCGGCACCGATAACCATCACCTTGGCGGGCGGAACTTTGCCTGCCGCGGTAATCTGCCCGGTAAAGAAACGGCCGAATTCATGGGCCGCTTCAACGATAGCGCGGTACCCGGCGATATTGGCCATTGAGCTGAGCGCATCCAGCGACTGGGCGCGGGAGATACGCGGCACCGAATCCATCGCCATCACGTTGATATTGCGGGCCGCCAGTTTTTCCATCAGCTGCGGATTTTGCGCCGGCCAGATAAAACTAATCAGCGTGGTTCCTGGATTCAACAGGGCAATTTCATCGTCATTCGGGGCATTGACCTTGAGAATGACATCAGACTGCCACACCTCGTCGCCGGTCACGATCTCAGCCCCCGCCTGGGCGAAGGCCTCATCGTCAAAGCTGGCCAGCTTCCCGGCGCCGCTTTCTACCGCGACGCTAAAGCCGAGTTTGAGCAACTGCTCAACGGTCTTCGGCGTGGCGGCGACCCGGGTCTCCTGGGCTAGCCTTTCTTGTGGTACACCAATACGCATAGTTTTCCCTTCCATCGGTTTTTGATGATGGTTTACTTTTCTGACCAACAACGACAGGACGGCAAAATCGTCCTCGCCGTCTTTCGCTGTCTGCAAAATGAAACAGTAACAAACTTTTTATAACCTACTGAAAATAGCGATTGTGATCTACAGCGATAAAACAGAAATTTTGATTTTATTGCTTATTGTCAGCACAGATGGTTCCGGGCAGCAATATTTACCTGAATTTGCCTTTCAGGCCTGATAATCCGCTTATCCAGTGGTATAAAACGCCATTTATCGCCATTGAGATCATTGTATTAACATTACATTAACTAATAAAAGTGGTATCGATTATCGTTTTTGCTGGTCAAGCGGCTGTTTTTTCAACATATCGAAAAATGTTATCTTTCCGTGGTATACGATTCGGGCGGCAAGCAAAAAATGACGCAGACAGTCACAGCGATTAAATGCAATAATCAAACGTTTTCAGTCAACAACAACACCAGTATATGGTTTGCGCAAGGCAAAGGATTATTTTTATGAAGCTTAAAAACACCCTCCTGGCGTCTGCTTTCCTGACAACCGCCACGTTGTCTGCCCACGCAGCGACCGAGTTGACCCCGGAGCAGGCGGCTGCGCTGAAGCCCTACGATCGCGTTGTCGTCACCGGCCGGTTTAATGCCATTGGCGACGCGGTGCAAGCGGTATCGCGCAAAGCTGACAAAGACGGCGCGGCCTCATTCTATGTTGTCGACACGTCGGATTACGGCAATGGCGGCAACTGGCGCGTCACGGCTGACCTCTATAAAGACGACGCGCCGAAAGCGGATGCGCCGAAAAATCGCATCATCAATGGCGTGATGGAGCTGCCGAAAGATCAGGCCGTTGAGCTGATGCCTTACGACACCGTCACCGTCCAGGGCTTCTATCGCAGTCAGCCGGAAGTGAACGACGCCATCACCAAAGCGGCGAAAGCGAAAGGCGCCTATGCGTTCTTCATCGTCCGCCAGGTGGACGCCAACCAGGGCGGCAACCAGCGCATTACCGCGTATATCTATAAAAAAGATGCGGAGAAACGCGTTCTGCAGAGCCCGGACGCTATCCCGGCTGATTCTGAAGCCGGCCGCGCGGCGTTGGCCAAAGGCGGCGAAGCGGCGAAAAACGTCGAAATCCCGGGCGTCGCCACCACCGCGGCGGTTGGCTCCGGCACCGGTGTAGGTCGTTTCTTCGAGACCCAGTCGTCGAAAGGCGGACGTTACACTGTCACGCTGCCGGACGGCACCAAAGTTGAAGAAGTGAACAAAGTGACCGCGGCGCAAATGGTGCCGTTCGATAACATCAAGTTCACCGGCAACTATGGCAACATGACGGAAATCTCTTATCAGACGGCGAAACGCGCGGCGAAGAAAGGGGCGAAGTACTACCACATTACCCGCCAGTGGCAGGAACGCGGCGGCAACATCACCATCAGCGCCGATTTGTACAAATAATCGCTGCTGACTGGCTAAAAAGGCGGCGCATCGCCGCCTTTTCATTTTTTTTCATCCCCCGCCATTGCATGGCCCCCGGACACTCCGTAAAATCCCGCGCCTTAGCGCAATCCTCCATTTTTATGCGATTTCGCAAAATAAATATTCTGGAACAGCCATTTTCACCTCGGGAATGCAATGGAAAAGAAACTGGGCCTGAGCGCCCTGACCGCCCTGGTCCTTAGCTCAATGCTCGGCGCTGGCGTATTCAGTTTGCCGCAAAATATGGCGGCCGTGGCCAGCCCTTCCGCTCTGCTCATCGGCTGGGCGATCACCGGCGTCGGGATCCTGTTCCTCGCCTTCGCGATGCTGCTGTTGACCCGTATTCGCCCCGACCTCGACGGCGGGATCTTCACCTACGCCCGTGAAGGGTTCGGCGAGCTGATCGGCTTCTGTTCCGCGTGGGGCTACTGGCTGTGCGCGGTGATTGCCAATGTCTCTTATCTGGTGATCGTCTTTTCGGCGCTCAGTTTCTTCACCGATACCCCTGAGCTGCGCCTGTTTGGCGATGGCAACACCTGGCAGTCGATCGTCGGCGCTTCAGTTCTGCTGTGGGTAGTCCACTTTCTGGTCCTGCGTGGGGTGCAGACGGCGGCGGGGATTAACCTGGTCGCGACCCTCGCCAAGCTGTTGCCGCTGGGGGCGTTTGTCGCCCTCGCCGCCCTGGCCTTTCAGCTGGATACGTTCCGCCTCGATTTCAGCGGCCTGGCGCTGGACGTACCGGTGTGGGAGCAGGTTAAAAACACGATGCTGATCACTCTGTGGGTGTTCATCGGCGTCGAAGGCGCGGTCGTGGTCTCCGCACGCGCGCGTCACAAGCGCGACGTTGGGCGCGCGACGCTGCTAGCGGTGCTTTCGGCCCTCGCGGTGTATCTGCTGGTCACCCTGCTGTCGCTGGGTGTGGTGCCGCGTAGCGAACTGGCCGAAATGCGCAACCCGTCGATGGCGGGACTGATGGTCAGACTGATGGGCTCGTGGGGTGAAATTGTGATTGCCGCCGGGCTTATCGTGTCGGTGTGCGGCGCCTATCTCAGCTGGACCATCATGGCCGCCGAAGTGCCTTACCTCGCGGCCACCCACAAAGCCTTCCCGCGCTTGTTCGCCCGTCAGAACCGCAACAACGCCCCCTCCGCCTCGCTGTGGCTGACCAATATCAGCGTTCAGGCGTCGCTGGTTTTGATCTGGCTGACCGGTTCGGACTACGGCACCCTGCTGACTATTGCGTCAGAGATGATCCTCGTGCCCTATCTGCTGGTCGGCGCCTTTTTGCTGAAAATCGCCACCCGTCCGCTGCATCAAGCGGTGGGTATCGGCGCCTGCATTTATGGCTTATGGTTATTATACGCGTCGGGACCTGTGCATTTGCTGTTGTCAGTGGTACTTTACGCTCCGGGTCTTCTGGTCTTTTTGTACGCGCGGCGTACGCACCAGCACGATCGTTCGCTCAAACGCCGCGAATTGGCGCTAATTGGTTTATTGCTGGTTGCCGCTGTGCCGGCAACGTGGATGCTGGTGGGGTAAGCGGTCGCCCTGCCGCCTAAATCAAAGGAGATACCCATGGCTGAAATACAGCCCCGCCCGGTTCTGATCACAGGAGGAGGCCGCCGCATCGGCCTCGCGCTGGCGCACCATTTTCTGCAGCAACATCAGCCGGTCATCGTCAGCTATCGCACGCCCTATCCGGCGATCGATGACCTGCGCCAGGCAGGCGCTCTCTGTCTGCAGGCCGACTTCAGCAGCGATGACGGCATTCTGACCTTTGCCGAAGCGGTTAAATCGCATACCAGCGGCCTGCGGGCCATCATCCACAACGCCAGCGACTGGATGGCGGAGAAGCCGGGAGTACCGCTCAGCACGGTGATCAACCGCATGATGCAGATCCACGTCCATGCCCCCTATCTGCTCAACCACGCGCTGGAAGAACTCCTGCGCGGCCACGGCCATGCCGCCAGCGACATTATCCATATCACCGATTACGTGGTGGAGCGCGGGAGCGATAAACATATCGCCTACGCCGCCAGCAAGGCCGCGCTGGACAACATGACCCGCTCCTTCGCCCGCAAGCTGGCGCCGGAGATCAAAGTCAACGCTATAGCCCCGTCGCTGATCATGTTCAATGAAGGTGACGACGAGGCCTATCGTCAGCAGGCGCTGGATAAATCGCTGATGAAAATCGCCCCGGGCGAGAAAGAGATCAGCGACCTTATCGACTATCTGTTTACCAGCCGCTACGTGACCGGCCGGTCATACGCCGTCGACGGCGGTCGCCCTCTGCGTTAGTGGAAGCGGCTCCAGCCAACAATCAACAGCCAGGCGCACAGCCCCCAGCACCCCACTGCGCCTGCCAGCGCTAACGGCAGGCGCATGATGCCGGTGAAGTACCACAGCGACAGCAGATAGATAAAATAGGGAACGATCGACCACATGCCGAACACGATAGTGGCGCGCAGGGCTTCAATACCACGCTCGCTGGCAACAATATAGTGGGCGATGAGCGCAAAGGTGGGAAACAGCGGAATAAGCCCGGCGATGGCGTAGTTTTTGGTTTTCGCCAGCACGCCAATCAGCACCACCACCAGCGCGCCCAGCAGCCCTTTGAGTAACAGCCCCATGTCCATATGCCTTAACAATGAATCAACAAGTTAGCGCAGCATAGCGGAATTAGCGCTGTTTATAAAACAGGAATGGCGGGTAAAATAGCCGCGGTGTATGTTACTTCTTTTACTGATGTGCAATAGACATGAATAAAATCGTTTTTGTTGAGGATGATCCTGAGGTAGGAGCGCTGATCGCCGCCTATCTCGGCAAGCATGATATGGAGGTGGTGGTCGAGCCTCGCGGCGACCGCGCAGAGGAAGTGATCGCGCGGGAGAAACCGGACCTCGTGCTGCTGGACATTATGCTGCCCGGCAAGGACGGAATGACCCTCTGTCGCGATCTGCGTGGGCAATGGCAAGGGCCGATTGTTCTGCTGACCTCGCTCGACAGCGATATGAACCATATCCTCTCCCTGGAGATGGGTGCCAGCGATTATATCCTGAAGACCACACCGCCGGCGGTGCTGCTGGCGCGACTGCGTCTGCATTTGCGCCAGCATATCGCCCCGGCGGGTACAGGCGCGCCTTCGACGCTGACCCCGCACAAGACCATCTCCTTTGGCTCACTGACCATTGACCCGGTCAACCGCCAGGTGCTGCTCGGCGGAGAAAGCATCGCCCTGTCCACCGCCGATTTCGACCTGCTGTGGGAACTGGCCACCCACGCCGGGCAGATTATGGACCGCGACGCCTTGCTGAAAAATTTACGCGGCGTCACCTACGACGGGATGGATCGCAGCGTTGACGTCGCTATCTCGCGCCTGCGCAAAAAACTGCTCGACAACGCCACCGAACCCTACCGGATTAAGACGGTACGCAACAAAGGCTACCTCTTCGCCCCCCACGCCTGGGATAACTGAGCGGTCAGTCTGCGGCCCTGAAAGGGGCCCGTTTCACCGCCTGTTCCCCGGCGGCAAGCGCATCGCATTTTTTCGCCACCTTCGCGCTGGCTGACCGCCGCCCATTTGTCATATTGAGTAAATCAATATGTTTCGCCGTACAGAAGCCCATCACATAACCCCTCAATATGATTGTGCTCAAGGACTTAGCGTTGTCAGAGTGGCATAAAGCCTGAAAACACAGGACTTTTGCATGATGAAATACGTTGTACTTTTGGCACTTACTCTCTTCACGTCACTCTCTGGCTGGGCTTTTTCTCTCGACAACGCCGATATCCGGCTCCTCTGTCCACAGCGCGGGCAGATTAAGGTGCTTCTTCACCGCTATCAACATACCCAGCAATCCTGGGGAGATCACCATTTCGAAACCGGCGGCGGATACGTGCGCCAGGGGCCGCTGCTGGTGATCCCGTTTGCTAATCTTGATCAGATGATTTACCACCAGACCACCGGCGAATTTGCTTACTGGTATGCCGAAGCAGAACAGCTGGTGCGCTGTCGGCTGCTGAGCCTGGCCACCCTCTATCCGGTGGATATACCCTACTATCGCGAGTAGCGCCCAGCGGCGCGCAGAATACGCTGGCCACAATCCTGGCCTCATGCAGACGTAAGCCCGCAATGAGTGACACTGTCACATTTTTAACGACGTCGCTCCCCCCGGCTGGCTATTGTCAGGGGGCATAAACCCTGCTTTGATAGCGTATCGGTTATGCCCGCGCGGGCTTCGGCTCGCCCCGGTAAATCCGTGACGTTTTCGCCCTGCCCTGCAGATGGTCCGGGGCGCCGGCAGGTTTCTCTTTTTGAATATGCGGTAATGTAATGAAAAAGCTGTTCGTGCAGTTCTATCTTCTGCTCTTCGTCTGCTTTCTGGTGATGACCATGCTGGTGGGCCTGGTCTATAAATTTACCGCTGAACGCGCCGGAAGGCAGTCGCTTGACGATCTGATGAAAAGCTCACTGTATCTGATGCGCAGCGAGCTGCGGGAAATTCCGCCTCGCGACTGGAGCAAGACGCTTAAAGAGCTGGACCTTAATCTGTCGTTCGACCTGCACATCGAGCCGATGAGCAAATTTAAATTGTCGGAAAGCTCGATGCAGCACCTGCGCGCTGGGGATATTGTTGCGCTCGACGACCAGTACACCTTTATCCAGCGCATCCCCCGCAGCCACTATGTGTTATCCGTGGGCCCGGTACCCTATCTCTATTTTCTGCATGAAATGCGCCTGCTGGACGTGGCGCTGATGGCGTTTATCGCTATCTCGCTGGCCTTCCCGGTGTTTATCTGGATGCGTCCGCACTGGCAGGACATGCTGCGCATTGAGACCGCCGCCCAGCGCTTTGGCGAAGGCCACCTCAGCGAGCGTATTCATTTTGACAGCATGTCCAGCTTTGAGCGGCTCGGGGTGGCCTTTAACCAGATGGCCGACAACATTAACGCCCTCATTGCCAGCAAAAAGCAGCTGATTGACGGCATCGCCCATGAGCTCAGGACGCCTCTGGTGCGCCTGCGCTACCGTCTGGAGATGAGCGAAAACCTCACCGAGGCGGAATCGCAGGCGCTGAACCGTGATATCGGCCAACTGGAGGCGCTCATTGAAGAGCTCCTGACCTACGCCCGTCTCGACCGCCCGCAGACGGAGCTCAGCCTGACCACCCCCGATTTTCCCGCCTGGATCAGCGACCACGTCGAGGATATCCAGATGGTCAACCCGCAGCGCGAGGTCGGCCTGGCGACGCTGACCCGCGGCAACTATGGCGCGCTGGATATGCGGTTGATGGAGCGGGTGCTGGATAATCTGGTGAATAACGCCCTGCGCTACAGCAGTCAGCGGGTGGCGGTCAGCCTGACCCTGCAGGGTTCCCGCGCGTCGTTGCAGGTCGATGATGACGGCCCGGGCATTGCCCCCGAGGAGCGCGAGCGGGTGTTCGAGCCTTTTGTTCGTCTTGACCCCAGCCGCGATCGGGCGACCGGAGGCTGCGGCCTCGGCCTGGCCATCGTCCACAGTATCGCCCAGGCGATGGGAGGCGAGGTTCGCTGCGAGGCCAGTCCTCTCGGCGGCGCCCGCTTCTGCTTTAGCTGGCCGGTCTATCATCAGTTGCCCGATTTTACCTCTGCCTGAATAAAAGTTGCACAGCGGCCGCGGACTGGGTATGCTGTAAAAATCGAATAGTATGTTGTAACTAAGGTGAATGCGATGGCCAGCTACGACCTCGTTGAACGTCTGAATGATACCTTTCGCCAGATCGAGCTGGAGCTGCAGGCGCTGCGCCAGGCGTTAACGACCTGTCGACTGCTGGCGGGCCGGGTGTTTGAGCTGCCGGCAATCAGTAAAGATGCCGAGCATGACCCGCTGGCGAACATTACTGTCGTCCAGCACACCGGCGAGGCGGCGCTGGATCTCGCCCTGCGACACTATGGCCATCTGTTTATCCAGCAGCAATCGGAAACCCGCAGCAGCAAAGCCGCCGTCCGCCTGCCGGGTGCTATCTGCCTGCAGGTCACCGCCGCGGAACAGCAGGCGCTGCTGGCGCGCATTCAGCAGATCAACACCCTTAAGGCCACCTTCGAGAAAATCGTCACCGTCGACTCTGGCCTGCCCCCCACCGCCCGCTTTGAGTGGGTGCATCGCCATCTGCCTGGATTAATTACCCTCAGCGCCTATCGCACGCTAACGCCCCTTCTCGACCCGAGCACTATCCGCTTCGGTTGGGCCAATAAGCACGTGATCAAAAACCTGACCCGCGACCAGGTGTTGATGATGCTGGAGAAAAGCCTGCAATCGCCGCGGGCGGTGCCGCCCTGGACCCGCGAGCAGTGGCAGAGCAAACTGGAGAGGGAGTATCAGGATATCGCCGCCCTGCCGCAGCGGGCGCGGCTGAAAATTAAACGGCCGGTGAAAGTGCAGCCGATTGCCCGCGTCTGGTATGCCAGCGAGCAGAAACAGGTGCAGTACGCCTGCCCCAGCCCGCTGATCGCCCTGATATCCGGCAGCCAGGGGGTCAGCGTGCCGGATATTGGCAAATTGCTCAACTACGATGCCGACAACGTGCAATACCGCTACAAACCGGAGGCGCAGTCGCTGAGATTACTGATCCCTCGCCTGCACCTCTGGCTGGCTAGCGAGTAGCCAGGCTGCCGACCATCAGCTCCGGGCGCACCCAGCTGTCGAATTCGGCTTCCGTCAGGTAGCCCAGCGCCAGCGCCGAGGCCTTCAGGGTCAGCCCCTCATGGTGCGCTTTTTTGGCGATCTCCGCCGCTTTATCATAGCCGATATGGGTATTCAGCGCGGTCACCAGCATCAGCGACTCGTTGAGCAGCTGGTTGATCCGCTCGCGATTCGGCTCAATCCCCACCGCACAGTGCTCGTTAAAGCTCGCCATGCCGTCCGCCAGCAGACGCACCGACTGCAGGAAGTTGTGAATGACCATCGGCCGATAGACGTTGAGCTCGAAGTTACCCGAGGCGCCGCCGATATTCACTGCCACGTCGTTACCCATCACCTGGCAGCAGACCATGGTCAGGGCTTCGCACTGCGTCGGGTTGACCTTGCCGGGCATAATCGATGACCCGGGCTCGTTTTCCGGGATGGCGATTTCCCCTATCCCGCAGCGCGGCCCGGAGGCCAGCCAGCGGACATCGTTAGCGATTTTCATCAGCGAGGCCGCCAGACCTTTCAGCGCGCCGTGGGCATGGACCAGGGCATCGACGGTGGCCAGCGCTTCGAATTTGTTCGGCGCGGTGACAAACGGCTGTCCGCTGAGCGAGGCCAGTTCGGCCGCCACCCGCACGGCATATTCCGGATGGGTATTCAGCCCGGTACCCACCGCCGTCCCGCCCAGCGCCAGCTCGGCGAGATGCGGCTGGCTGGCGTCAAGATGCTTCAGGTTATGGTCCAGCATCGCCACCCAACCGGAGATTTCCTGGCCTAAGGTGAGCGGCGTGGCGTCCTGCAGATGGGTGCGACCGATCTTAACGATATCCCTGAAGGCCACCGCTTTTTCGTTGAGCGTGGCCCGCAGCGCCTGCAGCGGCGGGAGCAATTTTTCCCGCAGGGCAATCAGCGCCGCGACGTGCATGGCGGTGGGGAACACATCATTCGAGCTTTGGCTTTTATTGACATCGTCATTGGGGTGGATTTTTCGCGCCATCCCCCGCTCACCGCCGAGCAGTTCACTGGCGCGGTTGGCCAGCACCTCGTTCATATTCATATTGCTCTGGGTGCCGGAACCGGTCTGCCAGATAGCCAGCGGAAACTCCTGGGGGTGTTTTCCGGCCAGCACTTCGTCAGCGGCGGCGACGATCGCCCCGGCTTTCTCCGGCGTCAGCAGGCCAAGATCCTGATTGACCTTCGCCGCCGCCCGCTTGGTCAGCGCGAGGGCATATATCAGTTCCCCGGGCATTTTTTCGGTCGAGATGCGGAAATGCTCCAGAGAACGCTGGGTCTGGGCGCCCCAGAGTTTATCGGCCGGGACGTCGATGGCGCCCATCGAGTCTTTTTCACTGCGATGCGTTGTCATTACTTTCTCCTTGGATGAAAAGTGCGTCATAGCGACAAAGCTCACCTGCTTAAAAGAGTAAGTATTGGCCAGATTGAAAAGTTGTTTTGGTGGTTCGTGCCGCGGAGCGGCATAAAAAAACCGCCCCGAAGGGCGGCCCAGACCGCTGACAAAATGCAATCGTCGGGATTGCCCGGCGGCGCTGCGCTTGCACGGGCCTACAGAGAATTGCCTAACTGTTTAATATTGCTGTTTTTCGTAGGCCGGGTAAGGCGGAAGCCGCCACCCGGCAGAAAGGCGATCACAATAACGAAAACCGGTTTGTCATCGGCCATAGCCGCCCCGAAGGGCGGCCAGGTTTACTTCACGCAGCGGGCGCACTGCGACGTCTGGATTTGCTG
This sequence comes from Klebsiella pneumoniae complex sp. WS1778, assembly GCF_049472055.1. Classification (NCBI taxonomy): domain Bacteria; kingdom Pseudomonadati; phylum Pseudomonadota; class Gammaproteobacteria; order Enterobacterales; family Enterobacteriaceae; genus Klebsiella; species Klebsiella pneumoniae complex sp. WS1778. The sequence goes on along the minus strand of NZ_JBKGTJ010000001.1, from coordinate 516,423 downwards.
GAAGAAGTCGTTGCCTTTATCATCGACGAGAATAAACGCCGGGAAGTCTTCCACGTCGATTTTCCAGATAGCCTCCATCCCCAGTTCCGGATACGCCACGCACTCAAGGCTGCGGATGCTCTGCTGAGCCAGTACCGCCGCCGGGCCGCCGATGCTGCCGAGGTAGAAGCCGCCGTGCTTGTGGCAGGCGTCGGTGACCTGCTGGCTGCGGTTGCCTTTCGCCAGCATGATCTTGCTCGCGCCGTGCGACTGCAGCAGATCGACGTAAGAGTCCATGCGCCCTGCGGTAGTCGGGCCGAGGGAGCCGGAGGCGTAACCGTCCGGCGTCTTGGCCGGGCCGGCGTAGTAGATCGGGTGATCTTTGACGTACTGCGGCAGGGCTTCGCCATTATCAATAAGCTCTTTCAGCTTGGCGTGGGCGATATCGCGGGCCACGATAATAGTGCCGCTCAGCGACAGACGCGTGGACACCGGGTACTGCGACAGCAGCGCCAGGATCTCGCTCATCGGCTGGTTAAGATTCACTTTCACCGCTTCGCCTTCCCCAGCCTGGCGCAGATGCTCAGGGATATATTTCCCCGGATTGCTCTCCAGCTTCTCAATCCAGATGCCGTCGCGGTTGATTTTGGCTTTGATGTTGCGGTCGGCGGAACAGGAGACGCCCATCCCTACCGGGCAGGAAGCGCCGTGACGCGGCAGACGGATCACGCGGATATCGTGGGCGAAATATTTGCCGCCGAACTGCGCGCCGAGGCCGAGGTTCTGCGCTTCCAGCAGCAGTTCTTGCTCCAGTTGCACGTCGCGGAAAGCCTGCCCATGTTCGTTACCTTCGGTCGGCAGGCCATCGTAGTATTTGGTGGAGGCCAGCTTGACGGTTTTCAGCGTCGCTTCCGCCGAAGTCCCGCCGATGACAAAGGCGATATGGTACGGCGGACAAGCGGCGGTCCCCAGGGTGCGCATCTTCTCGACCAGATAGTTTTTCAGCTTCGCCGGGGTGATCAGCGCTTTGGTTTCCTGGTACAGATAGGTTTTGTTAGCCGAGCCGCCGCCCTTGGCGATGCAGAGGAATTTATACTCATCGCCATCGGTAGCATAGAGGTCAATCTGCGCCGGCAGGTTGGTGCCGGTGTTAACCTCTTTATACATATCCAGCGGGGCGTTCTGCGAATAGCGCAGGTTGTCCTGGATATAGGTGTTGTACACCCCCTGCGCCAGGGCGGCCTCATCGCCTCCGCCGGTCCAGACGCGCTGGCCTTTTTTACCCATGATGATCGCGGTGCCGGTGTCCTGACAGGTGGGCAGAATGCCTTTGGCGGCGATATCGGAGTTGCGCAGGAACTGCAGGGCGACGTATTTGTCGTTTTCGCTGGCTTCCGGGTCGTTCAGGATATCCGCCACCTGCTGCTGATGCGCCGGGCGAAGCATAAAGGAGGCGTCGTGGAAGGCATGTTGCGCCAGAAGGGTCAGCGCCTGAGGGTCAACTTTTAGCACTTCCTGGCCGGCAAATTCGGCGACGGAGACGTAATCACTGCTGAGGAGATAATACTCGGTGTCATCCTTTTTGAGGGGAAAAGGATCCTGGTAAACAAACGGTTTATTCGACATTGTACTCTCACTTACTGCTTTGGCTGATTATGTTTCAGGCAGGGACTCCATGTGCCTGTAGAAAAGCGAGTCGATCAATCTTACACAATTTTTTAACAAAAACTGAGACAGGGACGACTTTTTCTTTCAGCAGTTGCTTCTCCAGCGTTTGCTGGTTTAATAGGGTGATAATTTTAATTTGATTGATACAGGGAATGAGAATGCAAAAGCTGATCAACGCCGTACAGAACTATGCCTGGGGAAGCCACACCGCCTTAACTGAACTGTATGGCATCGCCAACCCGGACAACCAGCCGATGGCAGAGCTGTGGATGGGGGCGCATCCGAAGAGCAGCTCGCAGGTCCTGACGGCCGATGGCCAGCCGCGTTCGCTGCGCGAGGTGATTGACGCGGATAAAGCCGCCCTGCTCGGCGACAAAGTGGCGCAACGCTTCGGTGAGCTGCCGTTCCTGTTTAAAGTGCTGTGCGCCGCGCAGCCTCTCTCCATTCAGGTCCATCCTAACAAGCAGGCCTCCGAAGAGGGTTTCGCCCGCGAGAACGCCGCCGGCATCCCCCTCTCCGCCGCCGAACGTAACTACAAAGATCCGAACCACAAGCCGGAGCTGGTTTTCGCCCTGACCCCGTTCCTGGCGATGAACGCTTTTCGCGAGTTCAGCGAAATTGTCAGCCTGCTGCAGCCGGTGGCCAACGCACACCCGGCGATCGGCGCCTTCCTGCAGCAGCCGGACGCGACTCGCCTGAGCCAGCTGTTTGCCAGCCTGCTGAATATGCAGGGCGAGGAAAAAGCCCAGGCGCTGCAGGCGCTGCGCGAGGTGCTGGACCGTGAGCAGGGCGAACCGTGGCAGACCATCCGCCTGATCGCGGAATTCTATCCCGACGACAGCGGCCTCTTCTCCCCACTGCTGCTGAACGTGGTGAAGCTGAATCCTGGCGAAGCGATGTTCCTGTTTGCCGAAACGCCGCACGCTTATCTGCAAGGGGTAGCGCTGGAGGTGATGGCCAACTCGGATAACGTGCTCCGCGCCGGCCTGACGCCGAAGTACATTGATATCCCTGAGCTGGTGGCCAACGTTAAGTTCGAGGCTAAACCGGCGGGTGAGCTGCTGACCCAGCCGCAGCGCCACGGCGCGGAACTGGACTTCCCGATCCCGGTGGAAGATTTTGCCTTCTCGCTGCACGATCTCTCCACCGAGGCCAGCGATCTGGCCCAGGCGAGCGCGGCGATCGTTTTCTGCGTCGACGGCGAAGCCGTGCTGCGCAAAGGCGACCTGAGCCTGACCCTCAAGCCGGGCGAATCGGCCTTTGTGGCCGCCAATGAATCGCCGGTGCAGGTCAGCGGCCATGGCCGCGTGGCGCGCGTGTTCAATAAGCTCCAGTAAACGACTGACCTTTCAGGTCGCGCTTACTGATTATGACAACTCAGCCAGGCGGTCTCTCCGCCTGGCTTCATTTATGGACAAATGCTATGAAAAAATCGCTGGTCGCAGCAGGAATCATCGTGGCGCTGGGCGTGGTATGGACAGGCGGCGCCTGGTACACCGGTAAACAGCTGGAAGGCCGAATTGCCGATATGGTGCAGCAGGCTAACGCACAGCTACGCAGCAGCGCGCCGGAGTCAGGTCTGGAGCTGAGCTATCAGGACTACCAGCGCGGGCTGTTCAGCAGCCATCTGCAGCTGGTGGTGAAGCCCATCGCCGGTCAGGCTAACGGCTGGCTGGCCGCCGGACAGAGCGTGGTGCTTGACGAGGTGGTCGATCACGGCCCCTTCCCGCTGGCCTCGTTAAAAACCTTTAATCTGGCTCCGGCGATGGCTTCGGTCCACACCACGCTGGTGAAAAACGACGCCAGCCAGGCATTGTTCGAGATAGCCAAAGGCACTACCCCCTTCACCGTTGATACGCGCATCGCCTACAGCGGCGACAGCCAGTCGGCGATCGTTCTCAATGCCCTCGACTACGCCAAAGGGGATGAGAAAGTCACCTTCAGCGGCGGCCAGTTCCAGCTCGACGCCGACCGCGACGGCAAAAACATCAGCCTGAAGGGCCAGGCCGGCAGCGGTCAGATCGATGCCCTCAACGAATATAACCAGAAGGTGCAACTGCGCTTCGTCAACCTGACCACCGACGGCGCCACCGAGCTGGCCAGCTTCAACGAGCGTATCGGCCAGCAAAAAATGACCCTCGATAAGCTGGCCATCAGCGTCGAAGGCAAAGAGCTGGCGCTGGTTGACGGCATGGCGCTGGACGGCGGCTCGACGTTGACCAAGGACGGCAAAGGCGTGAACAGCCAGGTGAACTACACCGTCAACAGCCTTAAGCTGCAGGGTCAGGATATGGGCAGCGGCAAACTGACGCTGAAAGTGGATAACGTCGACGGTCAGGCGTGGCACCAGTTCAGCCAGCAGTACAGCGCGCAGTCTCAGGCGCTGCTGGCGAAGCCAGAGCTGGCGCAGAACCCGGAGCTGTACCAGCAGGCGCTTACCGAAACCCTGTTCAATGCGCTGCCGATCCTGCTTAAGGGCAATCCGTCGGTGACCATCTCCCCGCTGAGCTGGCGCAATGCCAAAGGCGAAAGCACCCTCAACCTCTCGGTTCTGCTGAAAGATCCGGCCCAGGTGACCGCTCCGCCGCAGACGCTGGCGGACAGCCTGGATCGCGTGGTGCAGTCCCTTGACGGCAAAGTGGTGATCCCGGTGGATATGGCGACGGAGTTTATGACTAAGATCGCCGGTCTGGAAGGCTACCAGCCAGCCGACGCCGCCAAACTCGCCGATCAGCAGGTCAAAGGCCTGGCGGCGATGGGCCAGATGTTCCGCATCACCACCATGGAAGATAATGCCATCAGCAGCAGCCTGCAGTACGCGAACGGCCAGGTGACGCTGAACGGCCAGAAAATGCCGCTGGAGGATTTTGCCGCGATGTTTGGTCTGGAAGCGCCTTCGCTACCGGACGGCGCGCCGCAGGACGGCCAGCCGCAGCAGGATGACGCCGCGCCTCAGCAGGACGACGCCGCCCCGCAGCCGTAACGTATCGGCTCAGGAGACGGCCACCGCGCGCCGTCTCCGTCATTTTCTCGTCACCAGCCGCGGGGGCATGATCTGGTTTCGCGTCTCGCCCGCGCCCTCCTCCAGCCGCCGCAGCATCGACTCCGCCAGCGTTTTGCCCATCTCGCGCGCCGGGGTAGTGACCCAGGTGAGCGGCAGGTCGTCAAGCGCGGCCTCGGGCACATCGGCGAACGCCGCCAGCGCCACCCGCTGCTCGAAGTAGCTGTCGACGCCATCTTCCCCGCTCTGCCTTCCAGCCCGCAGCAGACCGAACCACGCGCCGGTCGCCACCACGTTGTTGTAGCACACCACCGCGGTGATGGTCGGATTTTGCCCCAGCAGCGCGGTCATCGCCTCCGCCGCCTGCTTCTGGCTCGACTCGCACTCCAGCACCCATTCGCTGTGAAACGGCAGACCGTATTTCAGCAAGGTGGCGCAATAGCCGCCGACCCGCTCGGCGCGGGTCAGCGACGAGCTCTGGCCGCCAAGCCAGGCGATCCGCTGATGGCCGCGGCGGATCAGATGCTCGGTCACCAGCTGCGCCGCCTGCATGTTGTCCGGGCGGATCAGGTCGACATCGTCGAGGTAGCTGGCGCGGGAAGCGAACACCAGCGGCACCCTCGCCTCCGCCGCCCGCTCGCGCAGCTCGCTGCCCCGGTCGATGGCCCCGGCGATGATCACCCCGTCCACCCCCTGCGCCGCCAGCGTATCAAACCGCTGTGCCATCTTCTCGCCGCTGCGTCCCCCCTGGGTGAGAAACACCATTTTCCCCTGCCTCTCCAGGGCATCGGTGAGGCCGGCGGTTAACTCGGCATAGAACGGTTTAGAGAGATCGCTGACGATAAGGCCAATCACCCCGCTCTGTCCGCCGCGCAGCGAGGCGGCCTGACGGTTGCGCACAAATCCCAGCTGCTCGATGGCCTGATTAACCCGCTCGCCGGTGGCGCTGGAGATGCGCCCTTTGCCGCTCAGCACCAGCGAAACGGTGCTCACGGAGACGCCGGCGGCCAGCGCTACATCATTGATGGTGATCTTTTTTGCGATTGCCATAACCTGCTGGCTGACTCCCTTGCCTGTCGATAAAACGTTTTATCATTGTGCGATCTTTATAAACCTTATTATCGCTTGAATATGTGATTTTTATCGCACTAAAAAGTGGTAAAACGTTTTATCTTGCCGTGGCGTTAGTTCTTCCCGACCACTTGAGAATCAGGAACCGTGCTATGACGGCGAAAACCGCACCAAAAATCACCTTGTGGGAATTTTTCCAGCAGCTGGGAAAAACCTTTATGCTGCCCGTGGCGTTGCTCTCGTTTTGCGGGATCATGCTGGGGATCGGCAGCTCGTTAAGCAGTCACGATGTTTTGACCCTGCTGCCGTGGCTGGATATGCCGCTGCTGCAGGCCATCTTTATCTGGATGAGCAAAGTCGGCTCCTTTGCCTTCAGCTTCCTGCCGGTGATGTTCTGTATCGCCATCCCGTTGGGGCTGGCGCGGGAGAACAAAGGCGTCGCCGCCTTCGCCGGTTTTGTCGGCTACGCGGTCATGAACCTGGCGGTCAACTTCTGGCTGACGGCGAAAGGCATTCTGCCCACCACCGACGCCGCGATCCTTAAGGCCAACAATATCCAGAACATCATCGGTATTCCATCGATCGATACCGGGATCCTCGGGGCGGTTATCGCCGGGATTATCGTCTGGCTGCTGCATGAGCGCTTTCACAACATTCGCCTGCCGGACGCCCTGGCCTTCTTCGGCGGCACCCGCTTCGTGCCGATCGTCACCACTGTGGTGCTGGGTCTGGTCGGGCTGGCGATCCCGCTGGTGTGGCCGGTCTTCGCCATGGGGATCAACGCCCTCGGGAAGATGATCAATAGCGCCGGCGATTTTGGGCCGATGATCTTCGGCACCGGCGAGCGACTGCTGCTGCCGTTTGGCCTGCACCACATCCTGGTGGCGCTGATCCGCTTCACGGAAGCCGGCGGCACCCTCGACGTCTGCGGCCACAGCGTCAGCGGCGCGCTGACCATCTTCCAGGCGCAGCTGAGCTGCCCGACCACCCACGGCTTCGCCGAAAGCGCCACCCGCTTCCTGTCGCAGGGTAAGATGCCAGCCTTCCTCGGCGGTCTGCCGGGCGCCGCGCTGGCGATGTACCACTGCGCCCGTCCGGAAAACCGGCATAAAATTAAAGGCCTGCTGATCTCCGGGGTGATCGCCTGCGTGGTGGGCGGCACCACCGAGCCGCTGGAGTTCCTGTTCCTGTTCGTGGCGCCGGTCCTGTATGTCATCCACGCCCTGCTGACCGGTCTCGGCTTTACCATCATGGCGGTGCTCGGCGTCACCATCGGCAACACCGACGGCAATATTATCGACTTCGTGGTGTTTGGCATCCTGCATGGTCTGGCGACCAAGTGGTATCTGGTGCCGGTGGTGGCGGCAATCTGGTTTGCGGCCTACTATGCCATCTTCCGCTTCGCCATCACCCGCTTCAATCTGAAAACGCCGGGCCGCGATATCGACACCGCCGCCAGCGTGGAGAAAGCGGTCGCTGGCACCATTGGTAAATCCGGGTATAACGTGCCGGCGATTCTGGCGGCCCTCGGCGGCGCCGACAACATTGTCTCGCTGGATAACTGCATTACCCGTCTGCGTCTGTCGGTACAAGATATGAGCAAAGTGGACGCTGCCGCGCTGAAAGCCCACCGCGCCATCGGGGTGGTTCAGCTCAACCAGCATAATCTGCAGGTGGTGATTGGCCCGCAGGTGCAGTCGGTAAAAGATGAAATGGCCACGCTGATGAATACCGTTCAGGCCTGATCCCACCGGTCCCCTTCCGGCACGGAAGGGGACCCTTGCTAAGGAAGTTCCGATGTTTGATTTTTCCATACCCATCGACCGCCACGGCACCTGGTGCACGCAGTGGGACTATGTCGCAGACCGCTTTGGCGTCCCCGACCTGCTGCCGTTCACCATCTCCGATATGGATTTCGCCACCGCGCCCTGCATCCTCGACGCCGTCAGCCGGCGGCTGGCCCACGGCGTGTTCGGCTACAGCCGCTGGCAGAACGAGGCGTTTCTCGGGGCGATTGCCCACTGGTACGCCAGCCGCTTTCACAGCGTCATCGATCCGCAAACGGTGGTTTACGGACCGTCGGTTATTTATATGGTGGCGGAAACCATCCGCCAGTGGTCGCAAGAAGGCGACGGCGTCGTCGTCCATACTCCCGCCTACGATGCGTTCTATAACACTATCACCGCTAACCGCCGACAGATCGCCCCGGTGCCACTGACCCTGACGAACAATCAATGGCACTGCGATATGGCGCGCCTGGAAGCGGCGCTGGCGGAGCCGAAGAATACCCTGCTGCTGCTCTGCAGCCCGCACAACCCAACGGGCAAAGTCTGGCGCCGCGAGGAGCTCCAGACCATGGCGGCGCTGTGCCAAAAGCATGGCGTCAGGGTGATTAGCGACGAAATTCATATGGACATGACCTGGGGCGACCACCGTCATATCCCGTGGAGCGAGGTGGCTCAGGGGCCGTGGGCGCTGTTCACCTCCGGATCAAAGAGCTTCAATATTCCGGCCTTTACCGGGGCCTATGGCTTTATCCCCGAGGCAAACTGCCGCGACAGCTATCTGCAGGCGCTGAAAGCGCGGGACGGACTCTCGTCGCCCTCGGTGCCGGCGCTGGTGGCTCATATCGCCGCCTACCGCGATGGGGCGCCCTGGCTCGACGCCCTGCGCGACTACCTGCAGGAGAACCTGCGCTTTGTGGCTGATACGCTCAATCGAGCCTTTCCTGCGCTGCGCTGGCAGCCGCCGGAGGCCACCTACCTGGCGTGGATCGACCTGCGCCCCCTCAACATTGACGACCGCGCACTGCAGCAGGCGCTGATCGCCGGGCAGAAGGTGGCGATTATGCCGGGATATACCTATGGTCACGAAGGCAATGGCTTTCTGCGCCTCAACGTCGGCTGTCCACGCGAGAAGCTGGAGCGCGGTGTCGCAGGGCTGATAGCCGCCCTGCGCAGCCTCAGTTGACGCGCGGCACTGACTACAGATCGTCACGCCGGCGGAACGCCAGGTAGCCGGCGCCGAGGGTAAAGATGCCGACAATCACCACCAGCAGGATAAACCCGTGGTGATTGCTCGCCAGCGGGATCCCGCCGACGTTCATGCCGAAGAAACCGGCCACAATGTTAATCGGTAGCGCGAGGACCGTGATCACCGTCAGGGTGTAGAGGGTGCGGTTGCTCTGCTCCAGCTGGCGGGCGCCGATCTCCTCCTGCAGCAGGCTGATGCGCTCGATCAGGCCGGACAGGTCATTAAGCACCACGCTAAACTCTTCGGTGAACTGACGAAATGCCTGCACCACCGCGCGATCCATCCACGCTGGCGGCCGGTTAAGCAGCCGGAACATTGCCGCCGGTTCCGGCGCCAGCAGCCGTTGAAAACGCAGCAGCATCCGCCGCAGCCGCGCCAGATCGGCCCGATTACGCTGCACGTGATTGCTCAGGAGCCGCTCTTCAATCAGGTCGACGTGGCGGCTGGCCTGGCGCACCACCTGCTCCAGCACCTCCTCCTGCTCCTCCAGCAAAAAGGCCAGCAGTTCAGCGGAGGTATGCACCTTAAGCGTATGCAGACGCGGCAGCATCCATTCGATAAACCGCAATGGTTTGAAACGCGCTGTCACCACCAGCTTCGGGCTACAGTAGAGCCACAGCGTGGCGGTTTCCGCGCTGGTGTCTTGCGGACGAAACAGCACGTCGTTAAGCACGGCGAACAGATTCTCCCCTTGCCGTTCAATACGGGTGGTATGCGAACCGCTGCGGATCTCCTCAAAGAAAAAGTCCGCCACGGGAAAGTGACTGATTAGCCATTTTTCGGCGGTGGCGTGATTGAGATTAAGATGCAGCCAGATAAAGGCCTTATCGTCAGCCAGCGCCTGATAGCTGGCGCATACCTCAGCAGAGGCAATAGGCTGTGGGGGGTGATCTTCATGAAACAGATAGCCATACACCAGGCCGGACACTTCCATATCAAAATCGGGCTTTAACATCTTCGCGGTGACGTCTTGACTCATGGCTCCCTCAGGACAGGCACTGGCACCGTTGATGCCCAGTTAGCGCCATATTTCGCTATTTTTCGCGGACTGGCAAGGTTAATAATCCTGCCGCAAAACCGTCATCTGACGGACATATTTCGGGCAGCATGCCTGAGTCATACCCGGCGTGCTGACCAAGCGCATCGCGCGACGATCTGGCCTTCTCGCTGTGCTTTTATTGTCACTATTAAAATAATTTTGATATTCCTCAAAACTTTTTTAGGCGGGAAGCGGTATTAATTTGGCCGCTTAATCATTGCTTACACTGGTTTATTGAGGAGGAGACCATGAAAACCTATGACCGTAATCGTAACGCTATTGCTACCGGCAGTATGGTCATGATCGCTGGTAACGGTACGACGGGCGTGATTAAAGCGATCCATGGCGAGGGGAAAACCGCCGAGCAGCTGCGTCGGGCGGACTGCGTGGAAATCGACGGCTGCGAGGGACGCTTCTGCCCGTTAGATCTGATCCGTCTCGGTTTCCATTAATCCCTGCCGTCAAGGCACCATGAGCAGGCCACCCAGCGTGGCCTCTTCTTTTTCAGGCTGATACAGGAGTTTAGCGAAAGCTCCACTGAATACTCATCACGAAGATCGCCGGTATAATAATCCCGCCCTCGACGCCGAAGTAATCGGTAAAGTTGTATTGCAGACCATGATAAATATAGGGCGAAAAACCGACGCCGGTGATTTTTTTAGCGGTACGGTAGGTGCCTGAGTCGCCGCAGTGGCTGAAAGCGTCAAAGAAAAATTCCCCGGTATAGGCATACACCCCTTTCAGCAGCCAGCCGGTGTCGTTTTTCAGCCAGTCGCGGCGCACGCCGAGGGTCAGACAGCGATCGTCGAAGCTGTTTTTCATGGTGCCGACCAGCGCGCTGTATTTTGAATCCGCTGAAAACTTGCGCTCCACCGAGAAAAAGTTGTTGTTGAAATGCTCGTTATATTGTCCGTGGTTACCGGTCATGTGATAAACATAGGAGCCGGTATTCATCGAATAAAGATTGAATTCCCCGGCCTGCGCCGACGGCATGGCAACCAACAATAGCCCGGATAACAAAATCCATAATTTATTTAACATTCAGTAATCTACGCCACACCTGTAAAAAAAGAACCCGGCATACTATCACCGCGAAGCTAAACCAAAGGGCAATCAGATACACCGACGCTTTTCGCGGCAGGCAAACATGATGCTATAAGCACTATAGCAGTCGCCCTCTCGCCTGGTGAGCGCCAGCGGCTATACTGCTGACACATTCATCTTATTGATTAAGGACTGCTGTGTTAGCCACTCTCCTCGTTGCGCTGGTCGCTATTATTCATCTCGCCATCCTGGTGCTGGAGATGTTTTTCTGGGAAGCGCCCGCCGGGCGCCGGGCCTTTAACCTCAGCGCCGATTTCGCCCGGGAAAGCCGGGTGCTGGCGGCCAACCAGGGGTTGTATAACGGTTTCCTGGCCGCCGGCCTGGCATGGGGGCTGTGGCTGGGGGCATCGGGCGTGCAGGTGGTGATCTTTTTCCTCGCCTGCGTGCTGGCCGCCGGGATATTCGGCGCGCTGACCGCCAGCCGCAAAATTCTCTATATTCAGGCGCTGCCCGCGCTGCTGGCGCTGCTTGCGGTGCTGGCGCAGGCGTAGGGTCTTGATCCAAAACAGAGAAAGCAGGCGCTAAGGCGGATACTATGTGCCCCCTTCGGTCGGTCATCGACCGTTAATACCTTCTGAGTTCAGAGGCATTTTTATGACATGGCAATCCTTCAAACAGGCCTGGCTTATCCGGTTCTGGTCTCCCGTCCCGGCGGTCATCGCCGCGGGCATTCTCTCAACCTACTATTTTGGCATCACCGGCACCTTCTGGGCGGTGACCGGCGAATTTACCCGCTGGGGTGGCCAGCTGCTGCAGCTGCTGGGGGTCCACAGCGAACAGTGGGGCTATTATCAGCTGATCCATCTCGACGGGACGCCGCTGACCCGCATCGACGGCAGGATGATCATCGGCATGTTCGGCGGCTGCCTGGCCGCGGCATTGTGGGCCAATAACGTCAAACTGCGCTTGCCACGCAGCCGGATCCGCATAGTGCAGGCCGTGGCCGGGGGCATCATCGCCGGGTTCGGCGCGCGGCTGGCGATGGGCTGCAACCTGGCGGCGTTTTTCACCGGCATTCCGCAGTTCTCCCTGCACGCCTGGCTGTTTGCCATCGCCACCGCCATCGGCTCCTGGTTTGGCGCTCGCTTCACCCTGCTGCCTCTATTTCGCATCCCGGTAAAAATGCAAAAGGTATCCGCCGCTTCGCCGTTAACCCAAAAACCGCTGCAGGCACGCCGCCGTTTCCGCCTGGGCATGGTGGTCTTTTTCGCCATGATCGGCTGGGGCCTGCTCACCGCCGCAGACCACCCTGCGCTCGGCCTGGCGATGCTGTTCGGCATCGGCTTCGGTCTGCTTATCGAGCGGGCGCAGATCTGCTTTACCTCCGCCTTTCGCGATATGTGGATCACCGGCCGGACGGTGATGGCGAAGGCGATAATCTTCGGCATGGCGGCGAGCGCCATCGGCATCTTCAGCTATGTGCAACTGGGGATGGCGCCGAAAATCATGTGGGCCGGTCCCAACGCGGCGATCGGCGGGCTACTGTTCGGCTTTGGCATCGTGCTGGCCGGCGGCTGTGAAACCGGCTGGATGTACCGGGCGGTGGAAGGTCAGGTTCACTACTGGTGGGTGGGGCTGGGCAACGTCATCGGCTCCACGCTGCTCGCCTGGTGCTGGGACGATATCGCCGCCCCGCTCGCCACCCACTGGCAAAAGGTCAACCTGCTGAACGCTTTTGGTCCCTTCGGCGGACTGCTGGCGACCTATCTGCTGCTGCTGATCGCCCTGCTGCTGGTGATCGCCTGGGAGAGACATTTTTTCCGCCGCCAGTCGGCAGCGGTCCGGACCGTGAAGGAGAGTGCATGAAAAACATCATCCCTGATTATCGCCTGGACATGGTCGGCGAGCCCTGCCCCTATCCGGCGGTCGCCACCCTGGAGGCGATGCCCTCCCTGCAAAAAGGCGAGATCCTCGAAGTGATCAGCGACTGTCCGCAGTCGATCAATAACATTCCGCTCGATGCCAGGAACCATGGCTATACGGTGCTGGATATTCAGCAGGATGGCCCGACCATTCGCTATCTGATCCAGAAGTAATCCCGTTTTCCCGCCGGCGACCTTCATCGCCGGCATGGATTTCCCCGTCTCGCCATGTCCTCACCATCAGATGGGCCGTGCAGGCAAACGATTGCAATAGATTGTAACACTTGAAACGGTGTTCCAGTTATCAAATAACCATTAATATAACGCGGCTATATTATTAAAATACGAATAAGTAACTTCGTGAATGGTTTCTGCCGCTACCGGCCAAAGCCGCACACAGCAATACAATAAGGATAGAAATGGAACTGCTGGCCAGGCTGGGTTATTTTTTTGAGCAAGTGCGTGCAGATGCCGATTTTGCCACCTTCGCCAATGAACTACGTCGGCACCAGGTCTCGTGTTACATCTACTTTGTCTCCACCGGCAATATGAATTTCGTGATGGCAAACGACAAGGTGATCACGATAAAAAGCGCCCGCAGCCTGCTGCGCGTGCGCAGCGCCCCCAACCAGCAGCTGACCTCGGCTGCGGTCATCCGCCATTTTGCCGGCGCCATCAACTTTGAACAATACTGTAAGGATCTCGCCAGCGCCGGGGTGTTTAAGTGGAGCGTCGACCTGGACGAGGAGACTCGCCACTACTGGTCGAAGGATAACCGGCTGCTGTATAAAGAGAGCCTGATTCCCCCCTGAGCGGGTCCCGGGGGGAAGTCTGGTTTGCGGGGCCAGCCCTTAATCGCGGGTCTGGACCCAAAAGGCGTGGATCAGGCCTGGAATATAGCCCAGTAGGGTCAAAATAATGTTGAGAATAAACGCCCAGCCGAAACCTTTCCCCAGCAGAACCCCCAGCGGCGGCAGAATGATAGTAAAAACGATTCTCCAGAATCCCATAAGTTCTCCCTTCATCTAATGTCAACATTTTACTAAGCTATTCAATAGTTAAGCATAGACGCTTTTCACCGCTTCGCCAGCAGGCAGCGCCCTCATCTCCGGTAACAAAAATTATTTTCTGCCGTCACGGATAAAAAAGTCCGCCAAAACATCCACTTTTTTGCCTCATGCTGCGAGCCTGACAGCGAACCGCACAGATTGTCAGTTGACCTGGCTGCCAGTCAGGACTAAGCCTGGAGGAGTTTTATCACATCGAGTCGTTTTACCAACCGGAGAATGTCCATGAGTAAACTTGGGATTAATGGATTTGGTCGTATCGGACGTCTGGTGTTACGCCGTTTATTAGAAGTCGACAGCAGCCTCGAGGTGGTGGCCATCAACGACCTCACCTCGCCAAAAGTGCTGGCCTACCTGTTAAAGCATGATTCAAACTACGGCCCCTTCCCGTGGAGCGTCGACTTCACGGAAGATGCGCTGATCGTCAACGGCAAGACCATCACCGTGTATGCCGAAAAAGAGGCGCAGCATATTCCGTGGCAGGCGGCGGGCGCGGAAGTGATTGTGGAGTGTACCGGGTTCTACACCTCGGCAGAGAAATCGCAGGCCCATCTTCAGGCCGGCGCACGCAAGGTACTGATTTCGGCCCCCGCCGGCGAGATGAAAACCATCGTCTATAACGTCAACGATGACACCCTGACGGCGGATGACACCATCATCTCCGTCGCCTCCTGCACCACCAACTGCCTGGCGCCAATGGCCAAAGTGCTGCAGGACGCCTTCGGCATCACCGTAGGCACCATGACCACCATCCACGCCTATACCGGCACCCAGTCGCTGGTGGACGGGCCGCGCGGTAAAGATCTGCGCGCCTCCAGGGCGGCGGCGGAAAACGTCATCCCGCACACTACCGGCGCGGCCAAGGCTATCGGCCTGGTGATCCCCGCCCTGAGCGGGAAGCTGAAAGGCCATGCCCAGCGCGTACCGACCAAAACCGGCTCAGTGACAGAGCTGGTGTCGGTGCTGGAGAAAAAGGTAACTGCGGATGAGGTCAATCAAGCGATGAAGCAGGCTGCCGATGGCAATGAATCCTTTGGCTACACCGAAGAAGAGATTGTCTCTTCCGATATCATCGGCAGCCATTTCGGTTCAATCTACGATGCCACCCAGCTGGAGATTGTGGAGGCCGGCGGCGTACAGCTGGTGAAAACCGTCGCCTGGTACGATAACGAATACGGCTTTGTCACCCAGCTGATCCGCGTGCTGGAGAAATTTGCCCGCTAAGTGAACGGCGGACAGCCTGCGCTGCCCGCCGATTCTGCATTGAGCGCCTCAGGCCTGCAGATAGACCACCTGGGTCTGCAGGTACTCATTCAGGCCATGGCGGCCATCTGCGCCGCCGATCCCCGATTTACGCCAGCCGGCGTGGAATCCCTGCATCGCCTCAAAGTTCTCGCGGTTGATATAGGTTTCGCCGAACTTCAGCCCCTTAATCGCCTTCATCGCCACATTAAGATCGCGGGTATAGATCGAGGAGGTCAGGCCATAATCGCTGTCATTGGCCATCGCCAGCGCTTCATCGAGCGTCGAAAACGCCACCACCGGCAGCACCGGCCCGAAGGTTTCCTCATGGATAATATCCATCTCCTGACGCACATCCAGCAGCAGGGTCGGCGGATAAAAATAGCCTTTCCCCTCCTGCGGCTGACCGCCCAGCGCTACCCGCGCCCCCTGCGCCACCGCCTTCGCCACTTTGCGCGCCACCTGATCCCGCGCGGCAGCGTTGATCAGCGGCCCCATCGCGATGTCATCCCGCGCCGCCGGGTCGCCAAACTGCACGGCCTTCATCGCCTCGCCGAGGCGGTTGACGAAGCGGTCGTAAATCCCCTGCTGAACATAGACCCGCTCGACGCAGTTGCACACCTGCCCGGTGTTGATCACCCGCGAGTCCACCACCGCCTTCACCGCCAGCTCCACATCCGCATCGTCCATGACGATGGCCGGCGCTTTGCCGCCAAGCTCAAGGCACACTTTGGTGATATTTTTCGCCGCGGCGGCCATGATTTTCTCCCCCGCCGCCACGCTGCCGGTCATGCTGACCATCGCCACCTTCGGATTGCCGGCCAGCTCCTGGCCGACGGTTTCCCCACGGCCGAGCACCAGGTTAAAGACCCCTTTCGGCAGCCCAACCTGGTGGACGATCTCGGCGAAAGCGATGGCGTTATTGGGCGTGAATTCGCTGGGCTTAATGACGATGGTATTTCCGGTGATCAGCGCCGGCGCCAGCTTGCGGGCGATAAGAAAAAACGGGAAGTTCCACGGCAGGATCCCGGTGGTCACCCCCAGCGCGCGTTTGAAGACAAGGATATTTTCCCCGGGACGGTCGCTCTGCACGATCTCCCCTTCATAACGCCGCGCCCATTCGGCCATGTAGTCGAGATAGTCGGCGGTGAACGCCACCTCCACCGCCGCCAGCTGCTGGATCTTGCCGCCTTCAGCGACGATCAGCCCGGCGATGTCATCGGCACGCTGACGGATGCCGGCGGCAATTTTGCGCAGCCAGCCCGCGCGCTCAATGGCCGGCAGCGCCTCCCAGGCCGGCTGGGCGCGCTCCGCCGCGTCAATCGCCAGCCGCGCCTCTTCCGCGGTCCCGTCCGGGATCCGCGACAGCAGCGCTTCGGTCGCCGGGTTAAGCACGTCGATCCAGCCGTCGCCGTGACCGGAAACGAACTGGCCATCAATATACATCTGGTGTTGAACGGGTGCTGTCATGGCTGCTCCTGTGGTGCATTTGTATTTAACAAGTGATTTTTTTGTTAAATATCGGGCGGATAAGCCGTGGCTTCGCAGCACGTTGGCGCAGTTTTGTGAGCTGATTCATAAAACCGGGCCAAAAATACCCGGTTGAGGTTACATTTCAATAACACAAATTGCCCGTTTGCGATAAATCTGCCGCAAACGGGCATTTATCAGCCGAGGATGCGGGCCTGCAGCGCCCCGGCGAGCCGGTCATCCTCCCGCAGCTGTCGCCAGGCGTCGAGGATCTCCGGCGGGAAAGTCACGTGGCTGATAAAGTCTTTCCCCCGTGGACCGTACCCTTCAGGGGAATCCTGCAGACGCGGCAGTTCGCCGAGCAGCAGCGCCAGGTAGCGGGTCACCGGCCACAGCCCCGCCCCGCCGCCCACGAACCCCAGCTGGCCGTCGGTCTGTTGCAGCACCGGCGTGCAGCCGGGAAAGCTCAGCCACTGCGGCGGCGTCGTCGCCCCCTGCCAGACGCGGGCGAAGGTGGCCATCGTCCGCCGCTGCATGGTGGGGTCCTGAATGACGATCCCGCGACGATGGGGGATCCCCCGACTCTCCAGCATTGTGCGAGTAAAGCGCGCGTTTTCGCCGCAGTTGGTCGACCGATCCTCCACCACCAGCCGCGGGCGAGGAATGTGCCAGAAGTCATGCGCAATATCAGCCAGAATATGCGCTTCCGGACGCCCCTCCACCGCGAGCGAACGGTAGCGCGGATCTTCGCGCACCGCCTCATACAGAAAACCGGTAGAGTGCCCTACGCCGCCGCTGATCAGCAGCGGAACCTCCTGCTCCACCGCCAGTCGGCAGGCGGCGTCGATGGTAGGGATCACGGCGTTGCCAGCCAGCACCACCACATCCACCGCCGGCGGCGCGGTCAGCGTCGCCAGATCGTTTTGCGCCAGCCAGCCGCCGGTCAGGTTTGCCGCCGCCAGCGTCGTCGCCGACAGCGGGGGAAAGTGTTCTGCCATTCTGATCTCCTTAATCACCTCTCAGCCGCGCAGAGAGAATAGTCTGGCCATCATAAACGCCGCCTGCCGGGGCGCAAAGCGACGCTGATTTGTAACTATTTTGAAATAACAAGAAACATCTAAAAACACGCAGGTTGCACCTGAATAACTGACCATGAAAATAACAAAAAACAGCAAAAACAGGTGGAAAATAAAAATTTACCTCGCGGTTACACCAGATAAAAGCGCGTTTTCTTGCCCGCATTGCCGAGGGATAACTTGCCAATTGTAACCATCAACTCTAAGTTGCTTAACAATTACACAACCTTTTTCACATCAGGTTGCACCCTGCACGCACAGAGTGACACCTGACCTTTTACCGTGGCGGGAGAACGTTTCGTAATGAGCAATCCAGCAAGCAACACTGCATCCATTCTGCAGAAAAACAAGAAGGTACTGATCGCGAGCCTGACCGGCAGCGCCATCGAATGGTTCGATTATTTTCTCTATGGCACCGCCGCCGCGCTGGTGTTTAACAAAATCTTCTTTCCGATGGTCGACCCGGTCATTGGTCTGATCCTCTCCTGGCTCTCCTTTTCGCTCACCTTTTTTATCCGCCCCATCGGCGGAGTCATTTTCGCCCATATCGGCGATCGCATCGGTCGCAAGAAGACGCTGGTGCTCACCCTGTCGCTGATGGGCAGCGCCACGGTGGCCATTGGCCTGCTGCCCACCTACGAGATGGTGGGCCTGTGGGCGCCGGCCCTGCTGATTACCCTGCGCATTATTCAGGGCATGGGTATCGGCGGCGAATGGGGCGGCGCGCTGCTGCTGGCCTACGAATACGCCCCGGAAAAGCGGAAAGGCTTTTTCGGCAGTATTCCCCAGGCCGGCGTGACCATCGGCATGCTGATGGCAACCTTCATCGTCTCGCTGATGACCCTGTTCGATGAGGCGCAGTTTCTCGCCTGGGGCTGGCGCATTCCGTTCCTGCTCAGCTCCGTCCTCGTTTTCCTCGGCCTGTGGATCCGCAAAGACATCGACGAAACGCCCGCCTTTAAGCAGGTGAAACAGTCTGGCCAGGTGGCGAAGGCTCCGCTGCGCGAGACGCTCAAACACCACTGGCGGGAAGTGCTGATCGCCGCGGGTCTGAAAGTGGTGGAGACCGCCCCCTTCTATATCTTCTCCACCTTTGTGGTCAGCTACGCCACCACCACCCTGAGCTATCAGAAGTCGCAGGCGCTGGAATCCGTCACCCTGGGCGCGCTGGTGGCCACCGTGATGATCCCGCTGATGGGGCTGCTGTCCGACAAGGTGGGTCGGCAAAAAATGTACACCCTGAGCGTGGTGCTGCTGGGGCTGTTTATCGTCCCGTGGTTCCTGCTGCTCGACACCGGCACCAGCTGGGGCATTATGCTGGCGACGATCGTTGCCTTCGGCATCCTGTGGGCGCCGGTGACCGCGGTGCTGGGCACCCTGTGCTCAGAGATATTCAGCGCCAATGTGCGCTATACCGGGATCACCCTCGGCTACCAGCTGGGCGCCGCGCTGGCCGGGGGCACCGCGCCGCTTATCGCCACCGGTCTGCTGGCGAAATACGATGGTGACTGGCGACCGGTGGCCGTCTACCTGGGCGTGACGGTGGCGATTTCGCTGCTGGCGATATTCTGCGCCAGCCGGATGAAATCCGTCCCTGGCGCGGCGCGCTCCCGGGCGGAAAGCGCCTAACCGCAGCCGGTCCGGGCTACCTCGGCGCCGACCATCCTGCCCGGGTGCTGCGCTTGCGCGGGCCTACAGGGGGATCACGCCGCGGGGGAAACCGCTCATCCCAGGCTCAGTAAGACAGTAGGCCCGGTAAGGCGCCAGCCGCCACCGGGCAGACGAACGGGAACAACGGCTAAGACGCCCTGGCCACCCCCTTTAGCCGGCCGCCAGGGCCGGCGGGTGTCAGGCGCTCTGATTGTCCAGCTGAAGCTGCCCCTCGCGCCGCTGCTTCAGCTTCCAGAAGGCCCACAGCGCGATAAACCACAGCGGAGAAGCCAGCAGCGCCAGCAGCGTGTCCGGGTCAAAGATCATGATGAAGATGGCGAAGGCGAAGAACAGCAGGCTCACCCAGCTCATCGCCACGCCAAAGGGCATCTTAAAGATCGAACCGGCATGCAGGTCCGGACGCTGACGGCGATAAACCAGATAGGCCGCGAGGATCATCCCCCAGCTGAACACCACCATAATCGCCGCCAGGGTCGAGACGATGGTGAACAGGGTCATCACATTCGGCACCAGGAACAGCAGCAGCGTACCGATCAGCATGCAGAAGCAGGAGAACAGCAGGCTGCGCACCGGAATGCGGGTGCTGCGCGACAGAATGCGGAACTGCCAGTGCGCATGCTTCTCCACCGACAGGCCGTACAGCATGCGGGTGCTGGAGAAGACCCCGCTGTTGGCCGAGGACATCGCCGAGGTCAGCGCCACGAAGTTAATCACCGCCGCCGCCGCGGGCAGCCCGGCTTTGGCAAACAGCGTTACGAAGGGGCTGGTCTCCGCCGACACCCCCGGCCAGGAGGCGACAGCGATGATCACCACCATCGACAGCAGATAGAAGATGATAATCCGCAGCGGCAGCGCATTGATCGCCTTGGGCAAAATGCGCTGCGGATCGCGGGTCTCCGCCGTCATCGTCCCCAGCAGTTCGATACCGGTAAAAGAGAAGATCGCTATCTGGAAGCCAGCGAAAAAGCCGGTGATACCGTGAGGCATAAAGGCCGTCGGGTCGGTGAGATGGCTCAGGGAAGCCGTCACGCCGTCCGGAGAGGTCCAGCCGGTGGCAATCATCCAGCCGCCGGTGACGATCAGGGCGATAATGGTGATCACCTTGATCAGGGCGAACCAGAACTCCGCCTCGCCAAACATCTTCACCGACAGCAGGTTGAGCAGGAACAGGATAGCCAGCATGCTGAGGGCCGGCATCCACGCCGACAGCTCGGGGAACCAGTACTGCATATAGCTCCCGCACACCACCACGTCGGCGATGCAGGTCACCACCCAGCTCAGCCAGTAGGTCCAGCCGAGATAAAAGCTGGCCTGCGGTCCGAGATACTCGCCGACAAAGTCGGCAAACGAGCGGTAGTCATGGCGAGTGAGCAGCAGCTCCCCCATCGCCCGCATCACCATATAGGTAAAGAACCCGACCAGTACATAGATAACCAGGATCGAGGTGCCGGCGACGGCGATGTTGCGCCCCGCCCCCATAAACAGCCCGGTGCCGATGGCGCCGCCGAGGGCAATCATCTGGATATGGCGGGCGCCAAGCCCGCGCTTAAGCTGTGACGCGCCTTCACCTCCGGCGGCAGATGGCGCCTGATGTTGATGTTCAGTCATGGTGTTTCCTCAGGCTGGTTGCGGGAGGTGAAGCGCCGCGGCGCGGAGCAGCAGCCCGGCGCGCTGGCCGGTAGCGACCCCGGCATTGGGAAAGAGGATATAGGGGGCACGGGCCTGCACCACCCACCGTTTCTCTGCCTGGCGGGCGATCTCATACCCTGCCGGGAGCGCGGTGAAGTTCTCGACGTTGGCCGCCAGATTGAGCGTAAATTCCCCTTCGCGCTTGATGATGCTCTCCTCGACCAGGAAGTAATCCACCGGCGCTTTATCGCGCGCCGGCAGCGGCGCGTCAGAAATCCAGGCCCGGATCGCCGCGTCGGCGGCGGCGAACAGGCTAAGATCGTTGGCGCCGAACGGCATCACTTTTCCCAGCTCAAGGGTGGCGCTTTGCGCGGCGAACTTTTCGCAGGTGAAGTGGGTGAAGGTCCCGCCCGCTTCGGTATGGCGCACGATGGCGTCCATCCCGCTGGCCTGCAGCAGCTGATAGAAACCGGGCGAAAAATCCTCCTCGTGGGCCGGGAGCAGCGCAAACTGGCGATACAGCGACCCGCGAATGGCGGTATGCATATCGAGATGACTACGGCTGACCGGCCCCGCCGCATCGGCGGCGCGATAGAAGGCCTGCACCGCCTGCTCGAGAGCAAAAGCCCGCCGCGACTCATTGCCCGGGGTGACCGCCAGATGGCGGCCGCCGAACAGGCGATTGAGGTCGTTGTGCAGATAGCGACGCGCGGCGCGGATCGCCGGCAGGTTACCAAAAACGATCAGCAGCGCCTGGGTGAGCGGCTGCCGCCCCTGGCTCAGATCGTGAGTCAGCTGCAGCAGCAGCTCGGTCGGCGCGGTCTCATTGCCATGGACGCCAGCGGAGAGGATCGTCGCCTGACGCCACGGCGTGGCCGGCAGCAACTGCAGGATGCCCTCGCCCAGCCAGCGGGCCTCGATGTCCGCCGGAAAGGTCCACGCCTGCAGGCGGCAGTGCAGTAAATCGTTAACCAGATGCTCCATCTGCCGCTCCTTAACGCTGAAAATCATAGACAGCGCCCAGACGCAGGATCTGCGTCAGCTCATCCAGCGCCTGATAAACCTCGCGCAGCAGCTGCGGGTCTGCCAGATCGCGGGCGTGCAGCCGGTCACGGTAATGTTTTTCCACCCACGCCGTCAGCTGCTGGTAACGTTCGTCGTTCATCAGGCTGTGGGCGTTGACCGCCTTACGTTCAGACTCGTTGAGCACCACCCGCAGCCGCAGGCAGGCCGGGCCGCCGCCGTTGCGCATGCTTTCCCGCAGGTCAAAAACCGCCACTTCATCGATCGGCGACGCGCTGTCGGCCGCGAGATCGCTCAGGTAACGCCAGACGTTTTCCCGCTGGCGGCACTCCTCTGGCACCACAATCAGCATCTTGCCGTCGGGTTTGCTCAGCAGCTGGCTGTTGAACAGATAGGAGGCCACCGCGTCATCGAGCGACACCCGCTCGTCCGGCACTTCCACGCTGGTAAACGGAATATTGAGACTGTCGCTTTTTGCCCGCAGCGTCGCCAATACTGTCGACTGATCGACAAACGCCTGCTGATGGTGGAACAGCACATGGCGATTGCTGACCGCGATAACGTCGTTATGAAACACGCCGCGATCGATAGCCTGCGGCGCCTGCTGGGCAAACACCGTATAGCGCGGATCCAGCTGGTGCAGACGGGCCACCGCTTCGCTGGCCTCGAGGGTCTGCCGCGCCGGATACTTCACCGGGGCGATCCCGCCGCTGGCGCGTCGACCGTAGACAAACAGCTGCACGCCCTGACGATCGTACTCCCGGCAGAAGCGGTTATGGTTGGCCGCGCCTTCGTCGCCGAGGTCGCCATGCTGCGGCAGCGCCGCGTGGTGGGCGAAGTAGCGCGGATCGGCGAAGGTGGCGCGCAGGATCGCCGAGGTGGTGGGCGCCTCCTGCATGCGGTGCAGTTTATTGTTCAGGTTGGCGACGGTGAAATGAACTTTGCCATCGGCGCTATCCGCCGACGGCGAAACGGTCGCCGCGTTGGCAGTCCACATCGACGAGGCGGAGCTGAAGGCGGAGAGCAGCTGCGGCGCCGCCTGGGCCGCCTGGCGGATGACCTGCTCATCGCTGCCCTCGAATCCCAGGTCGCGCAGCAGACGCAGGTTCGGCCGCGGCTGCGGCGGCAGAATCCCCTGCACGAATCCGCGATCGGCAAGGGCTTTCATTTTATACAGCCCCTGCAGCGCCGCCTTTTTAGGGTTAGAGAGACCATCGCGGTTATTTTGCGAGGCTTCATTGCCGACGGAGAGTCCGGCATAGTGGTGCGTCGGGCCGACCAGGCCATCAAAGTTAGCTTCAAAACCAGACATATGTCCTCACAGGATCCGTTATCAGAATGGCAGGCCCGGCGATACGTTCGCCGGAAGCGTCAGCGTGTCGCTGACCAGAGAGGCCATCGGCCAGGCACAGTAATCGGCGGCGTACCACGCTGCCGCGCGGTGGTTACCGGAGGCGCCCACCCCGCCAAACGGCGCTTTACTGGAAGCGCCGGTCAGCGGCTTGTTCCAGTTGACGATCCCGGCGCGCGCCTCGTCCGCCAGCTGGTCAAACTGTGCCGCATCGCTGGAGATCAGCCCCACGGCCAGGCCATAGCGGGTCTGGTTGGCGTGGCGAATCGCCTCCGGGAAGTCGTCGTAACGGATAACCGTCAGCAGCGGGCCAAAGTACTCTTCATCCGGCACCTCGATACCGGTGACGTCGACGATCCCCGGGGTCAGCACCGTGGAGTGCGGGTCGGGCTGGCGCAGGCGCAGCAGCACCTTGCCGCCAAGTCCCTCCAGTTTCTGCTGCGCCGCCAGCATGTTCTGCGCCGCCTCAAGGGAAATCACTCCACCCATAAACGGCGCCGGCTGGTCATCCCATTTCCCGGCGCGGATCTGCGCGCTGGCCTCCACCAGCCGCCGCAGCAGCGCATCCCCCTGCTCGCCGCGCTGAACAATCAGCCGGCGCGCGCAGGTGCAGCGCTGTCCGGCGGAGATAAACGCCGACTGGATAATCACATGCAGCGCCGCATCGACATCGGCCACATCAGCCACGATCAGCGCGTTGTTGCCGCCCATTTCGAGGGCCAGCATCTTCTCCGGCTGGCCGCCGAAGTAGCGATGGAAGTGGAAACCCGCCGCTGCGCTGCCGGTGAACAGCACGCCGTCGATATCGCGGTTTTCCAGCAGCGCCTGGCCGGTGGCTTTCCCGCCCTGCAGCAGGTTAATCACCCCGTCGGGGACGCCCGCCTGCTGCCACAGCTGGACCGTCAGTTCCGCAGTGGCCGGCGTCAGCTCGCTGGGTTTAAATACGATAGTATTCCCGGCGATCAGCGCCGGAATGATATGCCCGTTGGGCAGGTGGCCCGGGAAGTTGTAAGGGCCGAAGACCGCCATCACGCCGTGCGGCTTGTGGCGCAGCAGCGCTTTACCGTCCGGCAGCGTCGACTCATGAAAGCCCGTCCGCTGGTGATAGGCCTCGATGGAGATGGCGGCTTTGCCGATCATCGCCTGCACTTCGGTGCGGGTCTCCCACAGCGGCTTGCTGGTCTCCCGGGAAATCAGGGTCGCCAGCGCCTCTTTATGCGTCTCCAGCAGCGCGGCGAAACGCTGTACGACGTCAATACGCTCGGCCAGCGGGCGGTGCGACCAGGGATAAAACGCGGCGCGCGCCGCGGCGCAGGCCGCCTGGACGTCGTCGCCCCCCGCGCTGGCCGCCTGCCACAGCAGAGACTGATCCTCCGGGGCCAGTTTACTCATCGTTGCGCCGCTGCCCGGCTGCCACTGCCCGGCTATGAACTGTGCTTTTACCGCCATGATCTGTTTTCCTCTGGGTTCAGGGTTACCGTATAAACGCGGTCGGTTTCAGTGACCTGCAGCGCATCCAGCGCGGCGGCGTCCAGTGAGACCTGCTCTTCGTGGGCCACCAGCAGCGCCCGAAAATTGTCGAACTGACCGTTGGCGACGAGCGTCGGCACCGACAGCGTGCCCGCCAACTGCTGAGCCGGCAGGCACTGGCAGTCGCGCACGGCGCGGATCTGATCGGTCTCCGCCTCCAGCACCGGACCGGCATCGAAAATATCCACCGAGCCGCGCCAGCTGAACCCCTCTTTCTCGAGGATCGCCCGCGCGGGGGCGGTGTTGGGGTGCACCTGGCCGATAACCTGACGGGCATTCTCCGGCAGCAGCGAGATATAGATCGGGTACGCCGGCATCAGCTCGGCAATAAAGGTTTTCATGCCGGTGCCGGTCAGCCGGTCGGCATCGGCGAACGGGATCTCGAAGAAGTGATGGCCTAGCGCATCCCAGAACGGCGACTGCCCTTGCTCATCGCTGCAGCCGCGCAGTTCGGCAAACAGGTGCGGCGAAAACCACTCGCGGAAGGCGGCGATAAACAAAAACCGCGCTTTGGAGAGCAGCAGACCGTTGCGGTTGCGCTGATACTCGGGGTCGAGAAACAGCGTACACAGCTCGCTGTGGCCGGTGTGGTCATAGCTCAGATTGAGCAGCTCCTGGGGCTTGTAGACCCCCAGCGCTTTCGAGGCGCGGACCGTTTTCTGAATGCGAAAATTGTAAAACGGCTCGTCCAGGCCTACCGCTACCTCAATGGCGCTGACCCCCACCACCCGCGACAGCGCGGTGTCTTCCAGCACAAACAGAAAGCCTTGCTGGCCGCGCGGCAGCGCGCCGGCGAAAGTATCAATGCTGCGGCGGATCCGGGCGGCCAGGCGCCCGGCATCATGGGGTAAGGAGGTCATGCCGACCCCCGCCCGCGCGGCAAGGCGGACGATGTCGTCAAGATCGTTTTCCCGTACGGGACGAAATAGCATCACAGGCCGTCCTCCCGGTTAGCGGGTTAAGCGGGCAACGGCGCGATCGAGGCGCACGAAGGCTTCCGCAATATCTGCCAGCGGGATATTGAGCGCCGGCGCGAAGCGCAGCACGTCCGGACCGGCAATCAGGGCGATCACACCCTCTTCCGCCGCCAGGTTGGTCAGGGTTTTGGCCTTCCCGCGCAGCGGTCCCGCCAGCTCGGCGCCGATCAGCAGACCGGCGCCGCGCACGGCGCTAAACGCATCGTAACGGGCAGAGAGGGCATTCAGCTGGTCGACGATCAGCGCATGGCGCTCGCCGACGCCCGCCAGCAGCGGCGCATCCAGATGGGCCAGCACGGCGTTGGCGACGGTCGCCGCCAGCGGGTTGCCGCCGAAGGTGGTGCCATGGGTGCCTGGCTGGAAGACCTGCGCCCAGGCCTCTTTCGCCAGCATCGCGCCGATCGGGAAGCCGCCCCCCAGCCCTTTGGCGCTGGTGAGGATGTCCGGGACGACGTTGTAATGCTGGTAGGCGTAGAGATGGCCGGTACGCCCGGCGCCGGTCTGTACCTCATCAAATATCAGGGTGGCATGATGGCGATCGCAAAGGGCGCGCAGCGCCTGGAGGAACGCCGGGTCCGCCGGGATCACCCCGCCTTCGCCGATAATCGGCTCGACAATCACCGCGCAGGTGCGCGAGGAGATCGCCGCAGTCACCGCCTCGATATCGTTATAGGGCAGATGGGTAATGCCCTGCGGCAGCGGCGCATAATCGCTGGAATATTTCGGCTGGCCGCCGACGGAGACGGTGAACAGCGTCCGGCCATGGAAGGCGTGGTTGAAGGCGATGATTTCGCTTTTTTCACCGCCGAACTTATCGTGGGCATATTTCCGCGCCAGCTTAAGGGCCGCCTCGTTCGCTTCGGCGCCGGAGTTGCAGAAGAACACCTTGTCGGCAAAGGTGGACTGCACGAGGGTTTTCGCCAGCTGCAGCACCGGTTCGTTGGTATAGCCATTGCCGATATGCCACAGTTTCGCCAGTTGCCCCTGCAGGGCCTCTGCCAGCGCCGGGTGAGCATGGCCCAGGGCGTTCACTGCGATGCCGCCCGCCATATCAATATACTCTTTCCCCTGCTGGTCCCAGACGCGGGAGCCCGCCGCCCTCACCGGAATAAACGGCGCGGGGGCAAAACAGGGAACCAGGTAAGCGTCAAAATCTTCGCGAGTCATGCTGCCTGACATAATTTATCTCCGGAACGTAAGGCGACGGAAAACCCTCCCGTCGCGTTGGACAATCGACATTAACCCTGACCCTCGGCTTATTTTGGGCACGAGCGCGCCCGCTGCGATGGTAAAAATATTCACCACAGAAAAGTTAAGCCCTATTCTTTGTGCGTGTAATTGTTAATTCATGGTTAATGCCATGTTGTTGTGTGGGCTAATGCTGGCCTGTGAACAATAAGATTGTCAATACGGGGAAACGCAATTTATTCACTTTTTGAAGATCATCAAGATAATGAAAAACATAGAAAAAATATTTTCCCATTCACTTAAGTGAATAAAAAGTGAATTAAAATGCACAGCTTGCGGGTGGTTCTTGTGCGTAGTTATTCACTTAAAAAATAAAAAATCTAACAAAAATTTAAAAATCGGAATTGCCGTCAAATACCGCTTTATAAAATTGGTGATACCATTCATTGCACAGAGTTTACTGCTGTAGCTATTCCACGGTTTTACACGACATAAATAACACTGAGAAACAGGACTCTTATGGAAAAGTTATCTTACGCATCTGAAAGTAGTACATCTCCATGGACCACCTACCTGCGCCAGATCGACCGTGTCGCGCCTTATCTCGGCGATCTTGCCTACTGGGTGGAAACCCTGCGCCATCCGAAGCGTGCGCTGATCGTCGACATCCCTGTGCAGATGGACGACGGCACCATTCGCCACTTCGAGGGCTATCGCGTTCAGCACAATCTTTCGCGTGGACCGGGTAAAGGTGGTGTTCGCTACCATCCGGATGTCGATCTTAACGAAGTCATGGCACTTTCTGCCTGGATGACCATTAAGTGCGCCGCGGTCAATATTCCTTACGGCGGAGCCAAAGGCGGCATCCGCGTCGACCCCTTCTCGCTGTCGGAAGGTGAACTGGAACGCCTGACTCGCCGCTACACCAGCGAAATCGGCATTATCATCGGGCCGCAGAAAGATATTCCGGCGCCGGACGTTGGCACCAACGGCAAAGTGATGGCGTGGATGATGGACACCTACTCCATGAACCATGGCACCACCATCACCGGCGTGGTCACCGGCAAACCGATCCACCTCGGCGGCTCCCTCGGTCGTGAAAAAGCCACCGGACGCGGCGTGTTCGTTACCGGCCGGGAAGTGGCCCGTCGCGCCGGCATCGAAATTGAAGGCGCTAAAGTGGCGCTGCAGGGCTTTGGTAACGTCGGTAGCGAAGCGGCGCGCCTGTTCGCCGGCGTCGGCGCCCGTATCGTGGTTATTCAGGATCACACCGCCACCCTGTACAACGAAGGCGGAATTGATATGGCCGCCCTCACCGCCTGGCAGGCGGAGAAAAAGCAGATCGCGGGTTTCCCGGGCGCCCAGGAGATTGATAAAGAGGCTTTCTGGACCACCCCAATGGACATCCTGATCCCGGCGGCGCTGGAAGGGCAAATCACCCGCGAGCGCGCTGAGAAGCTGACCTGCAAACTGGTGCTGGAAGGGGCCAACGGCCCAACCTATCCGGAAGCGGACGATGTGCTGGCCGAGCGCGGGGTGATCGTGGTGCCGGACGTTATCTGTAACGCCGGCGGGGTGACCGTCAGCTACTTTGAGTGGGTGCAGGACATGGCCAGCTTCTTCTGGAGCGAAGAGGAGATCAACGCCAAGATGGACCGCATCATGACCGACGCCATCATTCACGTCTGCGATAAAGCGGCCGAGAAAGAATGTACGCTGCGTACCGCCGCCTATATCGTAGCCTGCGAGCGCATCCTGATGGCGCGTAAAGACCGCGGCATCTACCCGGGCTGATCCCCGTCAGAAAGTGCACCAGGGGTGGCATTGCGCCGCCCCTTTTTTTTTGCCGTCGCGCCGTCAGCCGACGGTGGACCACAGCACTGGCCATCCCCGACGCTGCGCCTCCGCCAGCAGACCCGGACAGGGATTCACCGCGCAGGGGTGACCAACCACGGTGAGCAGCGGCAGATCCGAGATATGATCGCCAAAGGCGTAGCACGCCGCCAGCGGCTGGCCCTGTTTCTGCGCATAGCACTGGGCATGCGTCGCCTTGTGTTCGCCGATGGCGGTCCGCCAGAGCTCGCCGGTATAGCGGTCATCCACCACCACCGGCTCCGAGCACAGGGCATGTTCCACCCCCAGCGCCGCCATCGCCGGCCAGAGAATGTCGGTCATCGACCCGGAGACAAACACCACGTCATCCCCCCGCGCCTGATGCTGCCTGAGGCGCGCCACCACCTCGTGGTGAAAACCATATCCGCCTTCGCGATACAGACGCTCGGCGACCGCCCGCACCCGGGGGCGCGACTCGTGGCGAAACAGCGAGTAATAGTAGCGGTTGATCGCTTCCCGCGGTTGACCCGCTTCGCTAAGCGCCTGAAGCTGGCGGACAATCGCCGCGGCCGTCAAACCGCACTGCAGCGGATATTCCTCGGCATAGCGGTGCAGAAACAGGAACATACTTTTGCCGGTAATCAGCGTTTCATCCACATCAAAAAAGGCGATGCTCATCCCCGTCCCCCTGCTCAATACTGACCAGATAATGTTGATGGCACTGCGCCGCCTGCTCGCACTCTTTGCGAGTGATGTAGTTAAGGTCATAGACGCTGAAGCTAAAGCCAACTTCCGCTTTGCGGGTGCCGGTCTGGTCAAACCCCACCGAGCATTCGCAGGTGAAGCGGCCATGGGCTGAACTTTTGCGTGACACCACATTGAGGACGATGGTCACCGGCAGCGGAAAAACAAAGCAGGAAAAGGCCACCTGCAGCGAGCTCAGGGTAAAGTACTTCTCCGCCATTGCCACGCCGGCCTCCGCCAGCAGGAATTTTTCCGAGGTGGCGATGATGGTCTGCCGCGCCGCCTCGATCAGCACCATCCCCTGAATATGTTGCCCGGTCTGGTGGTCGCAGAGTAACTCCGAGGCATCCTGCAGGATCAGGCGCGCGCAATAGCTATCCTCATCGCGTTGTTCCGGCGAGGTGATGAGGATATTCGCTTTTTTACGTTTATGTACCAGCCGCTGATGATCGCGGTTGTTTTGATAATAGAGATCCTGCAGATTGACGATCTGGCGGATTTTATCCGGATAGTGCTGACGAATAATGCAGATGGTGCGGGAGATGTCGTCGAGCTGTACCCCCTGACCAATAACGATTTTATCGACGCCGGCCAGCTCGCCGCTCCAGACAAACCGCTCAAACTCATTAACCGTCAGCACATTCTCATGCCGCCGGGCAAAATCGGTAAATTTCTCACCCACCACAATTAATTTTTCCATGGCGCTTGTCTCCTCAGATCGTTTTCACCAGTAACGCAATCCCCATCCCGCCGCCGATGCACAGCGACGCCAGGCCGGTCGGTTGATTCTCCCGGCGCAGCGCGTGCACCAGGCTGACCACGATCCGCGTCCCGGAACTGCCCAGCGGGTGACCGAGGGCGATCGCGCCGCCGTGGACGTTCAGGCGGGAAGCAATCTCCTCCTCCGTCATCTGATGCTCTCTGGCCAGTCCCCTGACCACCCCCAATACCTGCGCGGCAAAGGCTTCGTTAATCTCCAGCCGGGCCATATCGCTGAGCTGAAAACCACCGCGGCGCAGGGCGCACGCTATCGCCGGCAGTGGGCCGAGCCCCATCATGGACGGATCGACGCCGCCTTCGCCAAAGGAGACGATCTCCGCCAGCGGCTGCAGGCCATAGCGGGCAACGGCGCGCGCCGAAGCGAGGATCACCGACGCGGCGCCATCGTTCAGCCCGGAGGCGTTGCCCGCCGTGACGCTGCCGTCAGCGCGAAAAGCAGGTTTCAGCGCCGCCAGCTGCCCGGCGCTAAGATCATGGCGGATCGGCTCATCCTCGCGGACCGTGCTGACGCCCCGCTTCGCGCTGACCGTCACCGGCACAATCTCATCGGCAAAATAGCCGGCACGGCTGGCGGCGGAGGCTTTTTGATGGCTCTCCAGCGCATACCGGTCCTGCGCCGCGCGCGAGATCTGCTCCTGCGCGGCGATGGCCTCCGCCGTTTCCCCCATCGGAATCTGCAGCAGCGGATCGGTTAACCCGTCGCGCTGGATCACATCCTCACTGCTGAATGCGCCGAATTTCATCCCGCCCCTTATCTCTCCCTGCAGCAAAAACGGCGCCTGACTCATATTTTCCATTCCGCCGGCGACCACCAGGTCGGCATAACCGCTCTGGATATGGATCGCCCCTTCGGTCATGCTTTTCATGCCGCTACCGCAGATCATATTCAGGGTGTAAGCCGGCGTTTGCACCGGGATCCCTGCCCGCAGCGCAACCTGACGCGCCGGTCCCATTCCCTGCCCGGCGGCGAGGACGCAGCCGCAGATCACCTCATCGATCCACGCCGGGTCAATGCCGGCCTGCTGCAGGTTGTGCCTGACGGTGAGCGCTGCCAGCTCCACCGCGGAGACCGTTTTCAGGGCACCAAGAAAGCGCCCCACCGGCGTACGGCAGGCCGCGACGATATAGACTTTGTTCATGATTATTCCATTACGTAGAGCGAGGAAAGATACTGCCGCGTCCCGGCTTCGCTGCCGGTAAAGCCCACATAGCCATCGGGATTAACCACCGCGTAGTCATCGGGACCGATCTGTAGCGCCTCAAGAAACGCCTTGTCCGCCGGTTCGAGGGAGCAGAACATAAACCAGCCGGCCTGCTTCAGGCGGGACAAAGGAGGACAGGCGGCGCGGGCGGAAAAGATCACCACCTTACCGCTGGCGAAGGCGTCATAGCTGTTGCGAAACGTCGCCTGCGGCGAGGCAAAAACGTACCAGGGAACATGGTGTCCTGCGAGGCCGTCCGGCTCCTGCGCCTGCGTCGCGGTGAAACCGGCGTACTGCAGCGGCAGCTGGTGACGATAGTAGTGACGGTTGCAAAACTCCGGAAAGTAGACCCCATCGATATGATTTCTCGGCACCAGACCGGCGATCAGGCCAGTATCATGGTCGGTGGAGCGCAGCACACCGCTCACCGCGGCGAAGCGCTGGGTGCGATAGGACGCCGGCAGTCGGTCAGTGGCCACGCCGTGCAGACAGAAAGCCAGCTTCCAGGCGAGGTTCACCGCATCCTGGACGCCGGTGTTCATCCCCTGCCCGCCAATGGGACTGAACAGGTGGAAGGCATCTCCCGCCAGCATAATATGGTGCTGCAGATTGTCATCGGCGATGCGGTTATAGAAATTGGCGCTGGAGGACCAGGTGAGCCTCTGCGCCGGCGGCACCTGAGGGCAGTAGCGCGCCAGCGCGGCGTTAATCTCCTGCAGGTCCGGCACCGGACGCGGCGACGGCAAGCGCCCGGCTTTTTTAATCACAATCCTGACCTGATTGTCCGGCATGGGCAGGAAAATCAGAAAGCCTTGCTCATCAATATGGTAGGAGGTCCCCGGGAGCGCCGCCGCGGGGTCGAACTGCACATCCGCCATCACAAAATGCAGCGGATAGTCATGACCGCTAAAGCCGATCCCGGCCAGCTCCCGGACGGTGCTGGCCGCGCCGTCGGCGCCAATAATATAGTCATAAGCGGCGGAACAGGCCCGACGGGCATCGTCGAGCAGGGAGACGTGATAGCGCTCCCCCTCCCGGCGCCAGGAGACCAGCTGGTGCCCGCGTCTCACCTGCCGCCCGGCGGCGGCTAATGCCGTTTCGAGGATCTTCTCCGTCCGCGGCTGCGGGATACTGACATGGAAGGGATAGCAGGTGGCGAGTCGGCGGTTATCAATATGCAGAAATTTGCGGTTTTTATAGTAAGCGTAGACTGACTGCACCTGTTTTCCCTGGGCGATCAGTTCCCCGGCAAGGCCTAAGCCGTGGAAGGCTTTAATGGTCGCCGGACTGACGCTCAGCGCTTTGGACCAGGTGGTGCTGTGGGTATTTTTATCAATGATATCAAAATCAATTCCATACTTATTCAGATAGCAGCCAATGATTAACCCTACCGGGCCGGCGCCAACAATGAGTACTTTTTTCACGATCGAGCCTCTCTGTATGCCCCATGTGGGGCATACGCGTGTTGCCTGGGTGCAGGGTGATTAGGGATAGATATCATCGGCCAGACGACGATCGCCGGCGACATTGCAGATATGCCAGTAGGGGTATGGTTTCTCTTTCTCGCTCACGCTGTTGAGGATCGCCGTCTCCTCGTCGCTCAGCGTCCAGTTCAGCGCCGCCAGGTTATCTTCCAGTTGGGCCAGTTTGGTCGCGCCGATCACCAGCGAAGCGATGCCCGGACGGGTACGCAGCCAGTTGAGCGCCACCTGCGCGACGCTGGCGTTGCGCTGGCGGGCAATCTCCTGCATCACCTCCAGGGTCTGCCAGGCCTGCTCGCGGTTGGCGATCGGCGCGGATTCGAACGGCGTGGCGTTCGCCAGGCGACTACCTTCGGGAAACGCCTGATTGCGCGGGTATTTGCCGGTGAGAAAGCCCCCGGCCAGCGGGCTCCAGACGGTGATGCCGACGTTCTGATCGACGCTGAGGGGGATAATCTCATGCTCCAGTTCACGCGCGGCGATATTGTAATAGCCCTGATAGACGCAGAATTTCTCCAGCCCAAGGCGCTCCGAGATCCCCAGCGCCTTCGCCAGCTGCCAGGCCGCGTAGTTGGAGACCCCGATATAGCGAATTTTCCCGGCGCGGATCAGGGTATCCAGCGTGCGCAGGGTATCCTCCAGTGCGGTGCGCGGATCGAACCCGTGAAGGTGATAGATATCGATATAATCGGTCTTCAGCCGCTGCAGGCTGGCCTCGACGGCATTGATGATATGGTAGCGCGACGCCCCCAGCGCATTCGGGTTGGGGTCGGTTTGCCAGCGCCCTTTCGTGCCGATAATCACCTGCTGGCGTTTTCCCTTCAGCGCGTTGCCGAGCAGCTCTTCGCCCTGGCCGTTCTTATAACAGTCCGCGGTATCAAAAAAGTTAATCCCGGCGTCCAGCGCTTTGTACACCAGATCGTAGGCCGTCTGCTCAGGCACCACGCCGAATTCCGACCAGTTGCGCCCCGGCGCGCCGAGAAAGGCCCCTTTCTCACCAAACGTCATGGCGCCGAAACAGAGCTCCGAAACCGACAGCCCGGTGGAACCTAAATACCGATACTTCATGCTTGACTTCCTTTTAAAGGTGACAACGTCACACTAGCGATAACCAATCCGCTGGCGGTCAGGCAAGCACCGGCCAGAGGAATGTGAGATAGAGAGACGCCGGAGGCGAGCAGCAGCCCGCCAAACCAGGCGCCGCCGGCATTGCCGAGGTTAAAGGCGGCGATATTGCACGAGGAGACCATGCTTTTACCGCTCTCACTGCTGTCCAGCGCCTGCATCTGCAGCGGCGGAATGGTGGAGAACATCGCCGCCCCCAGCAAAAACACCGCCGCGCAGGCACCAGGCAGCGTCTGAATAGCCAACGGGAAAAGGCACAGGACGACGCTCAGCAAAGCGAGAGTCAGCAGCAGCGCCCGGCGGACGCCGCCGTCGGTCAGTCGGCCGCCAAGATGATTCCCGGCGACCATCCCAACGCCGAACAGCATCAGCACCGGCGGAATAAGGTGTTCGCTCATCCCGGTGACGGTTTTCAGCATCGGCGCGATGTAGGTGAAGGCGGCGAAGACGCCGGAGAACCCGAGGGCAGTGATCAGCAGGCTGCGCAGCACCGCGGGATGGCGGAGCACCTTTAGCTCATCACGGATCCGGCTCTGGGCCGACGGTTGCGCCTGACGGCCAGGCACCAGGGCAATGACAGCCAGGGCGGAGAGAACGCCGATCAGCGTGACCATATAGAAGGTATAGCGCCAGCCAAGGTACTGCCCCACCCAGGCGCCGAGCGGCACGCCCAGAATATTGGCCAGGGTGGCGCCGAGAAACACGGCGGAGACCGCCGAAGCTCGTTTATCTACCGGCGCCAGCTCCGCGGCATAGACTGAGCTTATTCCGAAAAACGAAGCGTGAGCGAAAGCGGTTATTACCCGGGCAATAATTAGCATGGTCATATTACCGGCGATCGCGCAGCCTAAATTTCCAATGGAAAATAAGATCATCAAAAATAACAGCGCCGGTTTTTTGCGATAACGGCTTAATAGCGGCGTAAGCAGCGGCGCGCCAATCACCACCCCACAGGCATAAGCGGTAATAGACCAGGCGGCAAGGGTAATGGATATATGAAAATCATGGGCCACATCGAGTAATAAACCCATAATCACAAATTCGGTGGTGCCAATACCAAATGAACCCACGGAAAGCGCATACACCGCCGCAGGCAATCCCGCCGGACGGGAAATAGCAATAGTCATAAGTTACCTTATCTCCCGCCAGAACGGCGGGAGGAACGTATTCAGGAGATTATTTATCGATTAAATTAAAGTCGCCCTGGTTATAGCGTAAGCCGGCGACGTTTTCGGCAGCGAAAATATGATCGATGGTGAGAATATCTTCAGGCGAGAGCATAATATCGGCCGCAGCGGCATTATCGCGCAGGTGATTGATTTTTCGTGCCCCGGGGATCGGCACGATATCTTCGCCTTTGCTCATCACCCAGGCGAGAGCCATCTGCGCCAGGGTGGCATCGTAGCGGCCGGCGACCTGCTGCAGACGGTCGAGCAACTGCTGGTTTTTGCGCATGGTTTCGGCCTGGAAGCGCGGCAGATTGCGACGAAAATCATCGGCAGCGAAGAGGCTGGGGTCGGTGATTTTGCCTGTCAGGAAGCCGCGCCCCAGCGGGCTGTAAGGGACAAAGCCCACCCCCAGCTCGCGGCAGGCCTTGAGGATGCCGCCCTCCGGCTCACGGGTCCACAGCGAGTATTCCGTCTGCACCGCGGTAATCGGATGCACCTTGCAGGCCCGGCGCAGCGTCTGGGCTGACACTTCCGACAGCCCGATGTGGCGAATTTTACCCTCTTTAACCAGGTCGGCCATGGTGCCCACCACCTCTTCCACCGGCACCGCGGGATCGACGCGGTGCTGATAGAGCAGATCGATGGTCTCGATATTCAGCCGCTTCAGCGACCCTTCCACCGCCTCACGAATATGTTCCGGACGGCTGTCGACGCCGGCCATCCGCTCCAGCCCCTGGCCGGTCGGCAGAATACGAAAGCCAAATTTGGTGGCAATCTGCACCTTATCGCGGATGCCTTTAATCGCTTTCCCGACAAGGACTTCATTGTCAAATGGCCCATACACTTCGGCGGAATCGAGGAAGGTCACGCCCATGTCCACTGCGGCATGGATGGTATTTATCGCCTGCGACTCCTCAGCGCCGCCATAGGCAAAACTCATTCCCATACACCCGAGACCCAATGCGGAAACCTGGAACTTCTCTTTTCCGAGATAACGTGTTTTCACCTTATTTTCCTTACGTGCTGAATGTTATTAAATATATACTTCCCTTTTACATTGATAACAATTAATCTATTCCGAACGCGGTGTTAGCTGGAAATTAACAATGAAAACGTTGCCTGATTTGCAACAAATTGAAATATTAATACTCATAGTGAAACATGGTAGTTTTCGACAAGCTGCCAGAGCATTAAATCTTTCACCGCCGGCCCTCACCAGCGCTATTAATCATCTGGAAGAAAAATTAGGCGTGCGCCTGCTCAATCGCTCGACGCGCAGTTTGTCTTTAACCGCCGTGGGTGAGGAATTTCTTAATAATATGACGCCGGTGGTTAATGATTATCGCCGGGTAGTCGACAGTCTGAATTATCACCGTCTGACCCCGGAAGGGGTGGTGAAAGTCAATTTACCGCGCATTGTTCTCGACCTTTTCTTTCAGCGCTATTTTATTGCTTTTAAAACCGCCTATCCTGACGTGACGCTGGAGCTGTTTACCACCGATCGGAAAGTGAATATTATCGAGTCCGGTTTTGACGCTGGCATTCGTTATTCCCGGGATGTGCCCAAAGATATGATTGCCATCCCCTTTGGCGAGAAACTGTCGCTGATCCCGGTAGCCAGCCCGGACTATCTCCGCCAGGCCGGAGCGCCCGACACCCCGCAGTCGCTGATCAATTTTCGCTGTATCAACCGATGTTTTCCCAGCGGCGAAAAGTATCGGTGGGAGTTTATCAGCCCCGACGGCGAGCCAGGCGAAGTCGCAGTCAAAGGCGATCTGGTCGTCGATTCCGATACGGCGATGATCCAGGCGGCGGAGAGCGGACTGGGGATCGCCTTTGTCTATCAGTCGCTGGTCTCCGCGCAACTGAACGCCGGCAGCCTGATCCGCTTATTGCCCAGCTACCGCTACCCGGCGGATCATTTCTGCGTCTACTATCCGAGTCGCAAACATATTCCCGCGCCCCTGCGCGCTTTTATCACCTGGGTGATGGCGCAGAATAAGAGCATCCTCCATGAGTAAATGGCCTGAGGGGGTATCCTCCTGTTCGCTACAATAAACGCACACACCGTTAACCCTTATTTATCCTTTCCCTTGAATTTCGTCGGTCGTCAGGCATAAACTCGTTAGAGCTCTAACGATTTTGGCAGACGACCTATGGACCATCGACAGCTTAACTTCTCCCATCTTTTATATCTGACCGCCCATCACTGGCGGCTGGCGGTTAATCGTCGGCTGAAAAACCTCGGCCTCAGCCAGGCCAGCTGGGTAGCGGTCGCCGCTATCGCCCGCCATCACCAGCCGCTGTCGCAAAGCGAACTGGCGCAGGAGCTGGGAGTTGAGAGCGCGACAATTGTGCCGCTGATCAACCGCCTGGTGACCCTCGGCCTGGTGGAGCGCGTCACCACCGACCGCGATAAACGCAAGCGGCTGCTGGTGGTCACCGACCAGGGGCAGGCCCTCTTCGAGCAGGTCAAAACGGTGGCGGACGATCTGCGTGAAGAGATCCTGACGGCGATTACTCCGCAGGAGCGGGAACAAACTCAGCGGGTGCTGGAAAAGCTGTTGCGTGAAGTGGAGAAGAAATAATGCCCCGTCGTCAGAGTAACCCTTACGCCCCCCATGACTGGGCGCCGCATGAAAAACCGGCCCTGCTCGGCTCGCCATCGACGCCGCTGCACAGCCCGGCGAAGCGCCTGGCCTACGGGGTGGTCGGGCTGCTGGTGTGCCTCACCGGCGCGCTGGGCAACGCGGTAGTCACCGCCAATCTGCAGCTGCTGCAGGGCACCTTCGCCGCCTGGTCGACGGAGATCGCCTGGCTGCCGGCGGTGTATGTCATGACCAACGTCTCCATCAACCTGCTGCTGGTGAAATTTCGTCAGCAGTTCGGGCTGCGCGCCTTTACCGAAGGCTTTCTGGTGCTCTATGTGCTGGTCACCTTCTTCCACCTGTTCGTCAACGATCTCAGCTCGGCGATGATGGTCCGCGCCGCCCACGGCATGGTGGCCGCGGCGCTCAGCTCGCTGGGGATCTACTATCAGGTGCAGGCCTGGCCCGCACGCCACCGCCTTAAAGGGCTGACCATCGGTATCACTGGCTCGTCGCTGGCCATTCCGCTGGCGCGCCTCTTTTCCACCGAGCTGCTGCAGAGCGACGAATGGCGCGGGCTCTACTTCTTTGAACTGGGGCTGGCGCTGGTGTCGCTGGCCTGCGTCATCGCGCTGAAGCTGCCGCCGAGCGATCGTAAAAAGGTGTTCGAGAAGAAGGATTTTATCACCTTCTTCCTGCTGGCCCCCGGCATGGCGCTGGTGTGCGCGGTGCTTTCGCTGGGGCGGCTCGAGTGGTGGTTCGAAGCGCCGTGGATCGGCTGGTCGCTGGCGGCGGCGGTGGTGCTGATCGTCGCTGCCATCGCCTTCGAGCATAACCGCAGCAATCCCCTGCTCAATACCAAATGGCTCTCCAGCGGCAGTATCCTGCGCCTCGGTCTGATTATGCTGCTGATCCGCATCGTGCTGGCGGAGCAGAATACCGGGGTGATCGGCTGGCTGCAGTACGTTGGCCTGCAAAACGAACAGATGACCAACCTTGCGTGGTCAATTTTCGCCGGCATTCTGTGCGGGATCATTGCCAGCTGCCTGACGCTTAACCCGCAGAAGCTCTACTGGCCGACCGCCACCGCCCTGGCGCTGATCATGGTGGCCTCGCTGCTCGACAGTCAGTCCAACGCCCTCACCCGCCCGGAACAACTGATGTTCAGCCAGTTTTTGCTTGGCTTCGGCAGCGCCTTCTTTCTGGCGCCGGCGATGCTCGCCGGTATTGGCGGGGTGTTCGCCGATCCGCGCAACCTGGTCAGCTTCTCGGTGCTGTTCGGCATGAGCCAGAACATCGGCGGCCTGCTGGGATCGGCGATCCTCGGTACTTTCCAGACCTGGCGGGAGAAATTTCACTCCAGTCAGCTGGCGGATCAGATCACCACCCTCAACCCGCTGATCGTCGAGCGTCTGCAGCAGTACAGTCAGATGTACCAGAGCCAGATCGGCGACAGCACGCTGCTTAACGTCCAGGCCACGACGCTCCTGCAAAACGCCGCGACGCTGCAGGCCAATATTCTCGCCTGGAATGATACCTATCTGCTGACGGCGGCGATCTCCGCCGGGACGTTAGTGTGGGTTTTCTGGCGCTTAATTCGCTTACGACTAACCGCCCGTATCGCATTAAAACGCGCCACTGGCAGCAAATAATTATCATCATTTCATCTCTGGAGTCGTTATGAGTCAGCAGGATGCGGCCAAACAACAGGCCAATACCCGAAACAACATTCGCGTGGTCTCCATTTTTACCGCCGCGGCGATAGGCCTCGTCGGCGTACTGGTGATCCTCTATGCCTGGCAGCTACCGCCGTTCACCCGGCATAGCCAGTTTACCGACAACGCCTACGTGCGCGGGCAGACCACCTTTATCAGCCCACAGGTCAACGGCTACATCACTGCCGTCAACGTCAAGGATTTCGCCATCGTTCAGCCGGGCGAGGTACTGTTCCAGATAGACGATCGCATCTATAAGCAGCGGGTGCACCAGGCCCAGGCCACCCTGGCGATGAAGGAGGCGGCGCTGCGCAACAACCTGCAGCAGCGCAAAAGCGCCGAGGCGACGATCGCCAAAAACGAAGCCGCGCTGCAAAACGCCCGCGCGCAGAATCTGAAAATCCAGGCCGATTTAAAAAGGGTGCAGGAACTGACCGCCGATGGCTCGCTGTCGATCCGCGAGCGTGATTCCGCCCGCGCCAGCGCCGCCCAGGGGGCAGCGGATATTGAACAGGCGAAAGCGGCGCTGGAGATGTCGCGCCAGGATCTCGAATCGACCATCGTCAATCGCGATTCGCTGGAGGCCGACGTGGCCAGCGCCAAAGCCGCCCTCGAACTGGCGCAGATTGACCTGCAGAATACGCAGATCATCGCCCCCACCGGCGGCCAGCTGGGGCAGATATCGGTGCGTCTTGGCGCTTACGTCAGCGCCGGAACCCATCTGACTTCGCTGGTCCCGCCGCAGCACTGGGTGATCGCCAACCTGAAAGAGACCCAGCTGGCCGATGTGCGTATCGGCCAGCCGGTTACCTTCACCGTTGACGCGCTCAACGGCGAGACCTTCCACGGCAAGGTGCAGAGTATCTCCCCGGCGACCGGGGTGGAGTTCAGCGCTATTTCGCCGGACAACGCTACCGGCAACTTCGTCAAGATCGCCCAGCGCATCCCGGTGCGCATCACGGTTAACGAGGGGCAGCGCAACAGCGAGCGCCTGCGCCCCGGCATGTCGGTGCAGGTGACCATTGATACCCGCGCGGAGAAGCAGCCATGATCCGCCCGGTCACCCTTGTCATCGTCCTGGCGCTGGTCGGCTGTCAGTCCGCCGATGTCCAGCGCGCGCAGCCGACCCTGACCATCCCTGCCGCCTGGCGGGCCGACGTTGGCCCTGCCAGCCCGGTGGAAGGCGTATGGTGGCGCAATTTTCATGACAGTGCGCTGAATCAGTATGTCGACCGGGCGCTGCGCTATAACAGCGATGTGCTGATCGCCCGCGAGCGGGTCAATGAGTATCAGGCGCGGGCGTATGCCGCCGACAGCAGCCTTTTTCCCTCGCTGGATGCCAGCCTGACCGGCACCCGCGCCCGCGCGCAGTCCGCCGCCACCGGCCTGCCGATCCACAGCACGCTGTACAAAGGCGGCCTGACCGCCAGCTATGATGTCGATATCTGGGGCGCGAACCGCAGCGCGGCCAGCGCCGCCGGGGCCAGCCTCGAGGCGCAGAAAGCCGCTGCCGCCGCGGCCAATTTGAGCGTCGCCGCCTCGGTGGCCGTGGGCTACGTGACGCTGCTGTCGCTGGATGAGCAGCTGCGGGTCACGCAGCAGACGCTCCAATCACGGGAAGACGCCTGGCGGCTGGCCAAACGTCAGTTTGAAACCGGGTATACCTCGCGCCTTGAGCTGATGCAGGCGGATTCGGAGCTGCGCTCAACGCGGGCGCAGATCCCGCCGCTGCAGCACCAGATTGCGCAGCAGGAAAACGCCCTCAGCGTGCTGCTGGGGGATAACCCCGGCGCGGTAAAACGCGGCGAATTCGCCGGGCTCACCCCGCTGCGTCTGCCCTCGCAGTTGCCGTCCACCCTACTCAACCGCCGCCCGGATATCGTACAGGCCCAGCGTCAGCTGGTAGCCGCCGATGCCACCCTGGCCTCGTCGCAGGCGCAGCTGCTGCCGTCTATCAACCTGACCGCCACCGGCAGCCTGCAGGACCGGACGCTGCCGGATCTGCTCGACGATCCGCTGCGACTGTGGAGCATTGGCGGTAGCATCCTGGCGCCGCTGCTTAACCGCCAGGCGTTAAACGCCCAGGTGGATGTCTCCATGGCCCAGCGCAACCAGGCGCTGTACAGCTATGAGAAAACGGTGCGCGGCGCGTTCAAAGAGGTCAATGACAGCCTTGACGCCATTAGCCGCTACGGCGAACAGTTGACCGAGCTGCAGGGACAGGTGGCGGTAGCGGAGGAAACATTGCGCATTGCGCAGAATCGCTACCGTAACGGCTACTCTTCGTATCTGGATGTGCTTGATGCCCAGCGCA
Source organism: Klebsiella pneumoniae complex sp. WS1778 (assembly GCF_049472055.1). Classification (NCBI taxonomy): domain Bacteria; kingdom Pseudomonadati; phylum Pseudomonadota; class Gammaproteobacteria; order Enterobacterales; family Enterobacteriaceae; genus Klebsiella; species Klebsiella pneumoniae complex sp. WS1778. The sequence continues at coordinate 474,491 of NZ_JBKGTJ010000001.1, read as the reverse complement.
CGCTGTTCTCCACCCAGCTTAGCGTGGTCCAGGTGAAGAATAACCTGCTGCTGGCGCAGATCGATCTGTACCGGGCGCTGGGAGGCGGCTGGATGAACGCGTGAAAGCCTGCGCGCGTCGGTCCGCCACCGTCCGGAGCGCGGAAGCCAGTATTCAGGCCGGGATAGCGTTGCGCCACCCGTCCACTACTACCACCAGGGAGTTAATCTATGCAACAACAGTGGTCTGCTGTCGATAATTACATGATTTCTTCGCTTATTCCTGATGATGACGTGCTGAGACAGGTTCTGGAAAACAACAAACGCGCCGGGCTACCTGAACATGATGTTGCGGCCAATCAGGGGCAATTTCTGGCGCTGTTGGTGCGCATGACCCAGGCGCGGCGGATCCTTGAAATTGGCACGCTCGGCGCCTATAGCGCCATCTGGATGGCGCGTGCGCTGCCCGCCGACGGAAAGCTGATTACCCTCGAGGCCGACCCGACGCATGCGGGGGTGGCGCGCCAGAATATCCGCCTCGCCGGGCTAAACGAGCGCATTGAGCTTATTGAAGGACCCGCGCTGAACACGCTGGAAAATTTGGCGAACACGCCGCCATTCGACCTGATCTTTATTGATGCCGATAAACCTAATAATCCTCACTATCTGGAGTGGGCGCTGCACTATTCCCGCCCCGGGACGCTGATCGTGGGCGATAACGTGGTGCGCGATGGCGAGGTGATTAATGGGCAAAGCGATGACGCGCGTGTGCAGGGCGTGCGTCGGTTTATCGAGATGATCGGCGATAACCCGCGGCTCACCGCCACCGCGCTGCAGACGGTGGGCATTAAGGGATGGGATGGCTTTACGCTGGCGCTGGTGAATGGCTGAGATCCGGGCGGCCTGATGCCCTCACCCCGGCCCTCTCCCCCAGAGAGACGGAGAAACCCCGCTCTCCTGCCCGGCAGCACCAGCCTGCATGAACCTATGCTGCCGGGCCCGCGGGGCTTTCTGCCGCGGAGGATCATCGAGGATAATAGGTATACTGGTAGTGCAGAGACTGATCTTTCATTGCCCCTGCAGCAGGCTGCTCGCCATACTCCGCAGTACAGTTCCCCTCGGGATCCCACCCTAAACAACGGGCCTGGCGTGGTCCACTATACGTTGAGGTCGTTTCCCGGGATATCCAGCGCCCTTTTTCATCCCAACGCAGCGTCGAGGTGGAGTCCGAGTCAGCCATGCGGCTAAGGCGCCCATCCGTATAGCGGTAATCGACAGCAAGCATGACCATCATACCGCCGTTGACCGTTTTACGGACCAGGCGGTGCCGGTCGTCATACTGATAGGTGGTCGTATGCAGGACTTTGGGCGGTTGCTGCGTCGCGGACACATTTTCGGCGCGCACAATCCGCCCGAGAGAATCGGTATAAAACTGTTCGCGCATCACCATCTTGCTGATATTTCCCGTCGCGCTCCGGGTCTGCCGGATATATTCCCGCATCCATCCTTTATCATTTCGCCAGCGAACATTATCTCTGACGATCGTTGAGCCATGTGCGGTGTTAAGGGTTTTTGCCCGCTCATAGCTTGCCAGCCGGCGGCATCGCGCGAAACGAAGGGCGCCATATTCGTTATTCTGGCTGCCGACGATTTGCACGCTCTGCACTTCGCCGTTCAGCGGCGGAAGGGAGGTCAAAATAAAAAAGTTCGCATCGTTGATCGCCCGCTGTGTTTCATCGCAGGAGGAAGCGTCAACGAAGGGTTTACACGCGGGCATCACAAGGATAGCCAGCGCCAGCATGAGGAATTTGTCCATATCAAGAAGGGTAAAAATAGACTCCGTGTTCTGGTTTTCCTGCGAAACAAGGCTAAAAATACGCGAAGACGGCCGATGACCCAAGCCGGCAGGTCGATTTTCAGATTCCGTTCATTTTTCATTCGGCGGGGAAGCATCAGGGCGGGGAGATAACCGGGTACGGCGTACGGCTTCGCGACCGCTCCCGGGTTTCCCCTGCCCGGCAAGCACTGCGCCGCCGGGCAGGGAAAAGGGTGGGATTACGGCGTCACCTGCTCCATCGCCTGCAAGACACGCTTGTCCGAGATGGGGTACGGGGTCCCCAGCTGCTGGGCGAAGAAGCTCACCCGCAGCTCCTCGATCATCCAGCGGATCTCCCGGACATCGTCGTCCTCACGGCGGTTCGGCGGTAGCTTATTCAGCCACTGCTGCCACGCCTGCTGCACGCTCTCAATTTTCAGCATCTGCGCGCGGTCGCGGTGCGGATCGATAGCCATCTTCTCCAGGCGCTTTTCAATCGCCTGCAGGTAGCGCAGCGTATCGCCAAGACGACGGAAGCCGTTGCTGGTGACAAAGCCGCGGTAAACCAGCCCCGCCATCTGCGCTTTGATGTCCGACAGCCCCAGCGCCATGGTCATATCCACCCGGCCTTTCAGCCGTTTGTTGATATTGAACACCGCGGTGAGGATCTGCTCGACCTGTTTGGCGATCTCCACCACCGTCTCGTTGAGCTCGGCGCGAACTTTATCGTGCAGCTGGTTGAAGCCCTCTTCCGTCCATACCGGACCGCCCGCCTCGTCGATAAGCTTATCAACGCCGCAGGAGATGCAGTCGTCAATCAGATCCAGCACTTTGCCGTACGGGTTGAAATAGAGCCCGAGCTTGGCTTTGTTCGGCAGTTTCTCGTGCAGATACTTAATGGGCGACGGAATGTTAAGCAGCAGCAGGCGACGCAGACCGCGCCACATGGCCTGCTGCTGTTCCTGTGGATTATCAAACAGCTTGATGGCCACGCTGTCGCGCTCGTCCACCAGCGCCGGCCAGGCTTTCACCTTATAGTTGCCGCGCTTCTGTTCATAGCTTTCCGCCAGGGTGCCAAAGCTCCAGATATGCAGCCCGCTCTGCTCGATGCCATCATCAGCGACCGCCGACAGCGTCTCCTGAACTTTGCCCTTCAGCGCCTCTTTCAGCGCCTGCAGCGAGCGCCCTTCCTGCAGCTTCTTGTTTTTATCATCCACCACCCGGAAAGTGATTTTCAGGTGATCGGGCACCTGATCCCACTGCCAGGCTTCGCGGTCGATGGTCACGCCGGTCATCTTACGCAGCTCGCGCTCCAGGGAATCGAGCAGCGGCAGCTCAAGCGGCGTCGCCCGGCCAAGAAACGCTTCCGCATAGTTGGGAGCCGGGACAAAATTGCGCCGCACCGGCTTCGGCAGCGATTTTATCAGCGCGATAATCAGCTCACGACGCAGGCCGGGGATCTGCCATTCAAACCCGGCCTCCTCCACCTGGTTCAGCAGCGGCAGCGGAATATGCACCGTCACGCCGTCGGCGTCGGCGCCCGGCTCAAACTGATAGCTAAGCCGCAGCTTAAGGTTGCCCTGATGCCAGAAGTTCGGATAGTCCAGCTTGCTAACCTGCTCCGCCCCTTCCTTAATCAGCATGCTCTTCTCAAAGTTGAGCAGATCCGGCGTCTCTTTGCTGGCCTGCTTCCACCAGCTGTCGAAGTGGCGGGCGGAGATGACGTCGTGGCTGATGCGCTGGTCGTAGAATTCGAACAGGGTCTCGTCGTCCACCAGAATGTCGCGGCGGCGCGACTTATGCTCCAGCTCTTCGATTTCCGCCCGCAGCTTCAGGTTCTCCCGGAAGAAGGCGTGGCGCGTTTGCCAGTCGCCCTCCACCAGCGCGTGGCGGATAAACAGCTCGCGGCACAGCGCCGGATCGATCTGGCTGTAGTTGACCTTACGCGCGCCCACGATCGGCAGGCCGTAGACGGTGACCTTTTCCGTCGCCATCACCGCGCCCTGCGCCCGCTCCCAGTGCGGCTCGCTGTATGAGCGTTTGATCAGGTGCTGCGCTACCGGCTCCACCCACTCCGGCTCAATGCGGGCGGCAATGCGGCCCCACAGCCGGCTGGTCTCCACCAGTTCCGCCACCATCGTCCACTTCGGCGGCTTTTTAAACAGACCGGACCCCGGGAAAATGGAAAAGCGGGCGTTGCGCGCCCCGGTAAACTCCTGTTTATCGGCATCCTTCATGCCGATGTGCGACAGCAGACCGGTCAGCAGCGCGGTATGGATCTCGCGATATTCCGCTGGCTCGCTGTTGATCGGCAGGCCAAGCTCCTTCACCACCTGGCGCAGCTGGGTATAGATATCCTGCCACTCGCGCACGCGCAGATAGTTCAGAAAATCGACCCGGCACTGACGGCGGAACTGATTCGACGACAGGGCTTTCTGCTGTTCGCCGAGATAGTTCCACAGGTTCACAAAGGCGAGGAAGTCAGACTCTTTATCGTGAAAGCGGCGGTGTTTTTCGTCAGAGGCCTGCTGTTTGTCCATCGGCCGCTCGCGCGGATCCTGAATCGACAGCGCGGAGGTGATGATCATCGCTTCTCGCACGCAGCCGTGCTTCTGCGCCTCCAGCACCATCCGCGCCAGACGCGGGTCTACCGGCAACTGGCTAAGCTGACGGCCCATCGGGGTCAGCTTGTAGGCGGTGGCCTGCTCATCGGTGGTGATGGCGCCCAGCTCTTCCAGCAGGCGCACGCCGTCCTGAATGTTGCGCTTATCCGGCGCTTCAACGAACGGGAAGGCGGCGATATCGCCTAAGCCCAGGGCGGTCATCTGCAGGATGACCGACGCCAGGTTGGTGCGCAGAATTTCCGGATCGGTAAATTCCGGTCGCGACAGGAAATCGTCTTCTGAATAAAGACGAATACAGATCCCTTCCGAGACGCGACCGCAGCGGCCTTTACGCTGGTTGGCGGACGCCTGGGAAACTGGCTCGATCGGCAGGCGCTGCACCTTGGTGCGGTAGCTGTAGCGGCTGATACGCGCGGTACCGGGATCGATAACGTACTTAATGCCCGGTACGGTCAGCGAGGTTTCCGCCACGTTGGTCGCCAGCACGATGCGTCGTCCACTGTGCGGCTGGAAGACGCGGTTCTGCTCGCTGTTGGACAAGCGAGCGTACAGCGGCAGCACTTCGGTATGGCGCAGATCCAGCTTATTCAGCGCATCGGCGGTATCGCGAATCTCCCGCTCGCCGCTCATAAAGATCAGAATATCGCCGGGCCCTTCGCGCCCGAGCTCATCGACGGCATCAAAGATCGCCTGCAGCTGATCGCGCTCGGTATCGTCCGCCTCTTCCACTATCGGCCGATAGCGCACTTCCACCGGGTAAGTCCGCCCGGAGACTTCGATAATCGGCGCATTATTGAAATGCTTTGAGAAACGTTCCGGGTCGATGGTCGCCGAGGTGATGATGATTTTCAGGTCAGGACGGCGCGGCAGCAGCTCTTTCAGATAGCCGAGCAGGAAGTCAATGTTCAGGCTGCGCTCGTGCGCTTCATCGATAATGATGGTGTCGTACTGCATCAGCAGGCGATCCTGCTGGATCTCCGCCAGCAGAATACCGTCGGTCATCAGCTTGACCATGGTGTTGTCGCTGACGTGATCGCTAAAGCGGACCTTATAGCCGATACAGCCGCCCGGCTCCGTTTGCAGCTCCTCGGCGATACGGTTGGCCACGGTTCGCGCGGCCAGACGGCGCGGCTGGGTATGGCCGATTAGCCCTTTCAGCCCGCGGCCCAGCTCCATGCAGATTTTTGGCAGCTGGGTGGTTTTACCCGAACCGGTCTCCCCGGCGACAATCACCACCTGGTGATCGCGTACCGCCTCGAGAATTTCTTGTTTTTTCTGGCTAACCGGCAGATTTTCCGGATAGGTGATGGCCGGACGCGCCGCTTCGCGCAGCAGGACTTTACTGGCTGCCTGGCTTATCTCCTGCGCCATCTCCTGAAGGATGGCCTGTTGCGATTCAGGATTTTTAACCTTCTTCACGCCGTGCAGACGGCGGGCAAAGCGCGTTTTGTCGCGCAGCATCAGGCCGTCGAGCTGTTGATAAAGCTGGGGGAAGGTGATTTTTTGTTGTTCTGTCATAGCGTTATCGGGCAGAGCTCTGCCGGGAAAATCTCTTTTGAAGTATTGCCTTAGAGTACCACATCTGCGCCACTCATGCCTTTTTCAAAAAATCTGAACATAGGATTCGATATATTGCGCTATCTCTGTGGCGCGATTGTGAATACAGTGTCATCAAGCACCAGGGCACTGACCCGTCAATCACATTAAAAAAGGAAACACCCATGAGCAAAATATTAGTTCTGAAATCCAGTATTCTGGCAGGGTACTCACAATCTGGTCAGCTTTCCGACTATTTTGTTGAACAATGGCAGGAAAAACACCCGGGCGACGAGATCACCGTGCGTGACCTGGCCGCTAATCCGATCCCGGTTCTGGATGGTGAACTGGTTGGCGCCCTGCGTCCGAGCGACGCGCCGCTGACTCCGCGTCAGCAGGAAGCGCTGGCCCTTTCCGACGAGCTGATCGCTGAACTGAAAGGCAACGATGTGATTGTTATCGCTGCGCCGATGTACAACTTCAACATCCCGACGCAGTTGAAAAACTATTTCGACCTGGTGGCTCGCGCCGGCGTGACCTTCCGCTACACCGAAAAAGGGCCGGAAGGTCTGGTGACCGGTAAACGCGCGGTCGTTGTGACCAGCCGCGGCGGTATCCATAAAGATACCCCGACCGACCTGGTCACCCCGTACCTGTCCACCTTCCTCGGCTTCATCGGCATCACCGACGTGAACTTCGTGTTCGCCGAAGGTATCGCTTACGGCCCGGAAGTCGCGGCCAAAGCGCAGTCTGACGCGAAAGCGGCCATCGACAGCGTGGTTGCAGCCTAATAGTTAACTCCTCTCGCTGCCGGCGGGAGGAGATTTTTTTTGTTTTTTCTCGTAGCGCAAATACCCCACCACGCCTCCGCCGCCATCTTTTGGATGATTCACGCCGTCGTTGACTTCCACGCAAGGAAAATCGAAAGGTGAAACGCCGTCAATGCAGGCCACATTCACCCCATACTGCTGTGGGTTTGATCGCCGTTGATGAAAGGTGTAGATCCCGCATACCGAGCAGAAAAAGTGCACGGCTTCCCCTGTATTAAAGCGATACTCTGTGAGCTTATCCCTGCCGCGTACCACATCGATTCCTGAACGCGGCGAAGAGACCGCGACCGCCCCACGCATTCGACAATATGAACAGTTACAGCGCCGAACGGTGTTGAAGCCGTCGCTGAGCTCAACGGTAAAGGCCACCGCACCGCAGTGACAGTGAGCGGATAATTTCTCTGCCATTATATTTACCCCTCAGGTGGAGGATTTTGGCCACAGGTTTTCATCAAACTCCAGCCGCTTACGCCCGTCCTCCACTTCCCGTAATGGCTCAACCTGGTGGAGCGTCTGCTTACAGCGTTCCACCAGCACCTGGTATTCACGGGTACCGTGCTTTTTCCACGCCAGCTCCTGTTCGCTCAGGACGCGAATCGCTTTTGCCGGGCTGCCGATAATCAGATGGTTGGCGGGCATCTCGGCGTTGGCTTTGACGAAGGCCGAGGCGCCGACAATGCTGTTTTCGCCGATAGTCGCCCCGTCGATAATCACCGCGCTCATCCCCACCAGCGCATTGCGGCCAATTACGCAGCCGTGCAGAATAGCGCCGTGGCCGATATGGCCCTCCTCTTCCACCACCGTATCCTGGCCTGGGAAGCCGTGCATCACGCAGTTGTCCTGTATATTGGCCCCGTCTTTGACCACGATGCGGCCAAAATCGCCGCGCAGGCTGGCGTTGGGCCCAACATAGACCCCTTTGCCGAGGATCACGTCGCCAATCAACACCGCGGTCGGGTGGACGTAACTCTCCTCCGGCACCACCGGGGTCAGTCCATCAATCTGATAAATCGGCATGCAACCTCCTTATGCGCCCGGCAAACCGCCAAAGCGCTGATAATAGAGCGGGCCCGGCGCGGGAAGCTCGCCGACCGAGCTTTCACCTTTCTCGCTGACGAACGCCAGCGCGCCGGGACTCACCCGTTGGTAAATATTGATACACAGCTGGCGGGCGGTTTGCCCCGCCCAGTGCGCCGGCAGCAGCTCTTCCGGCAGCAGCGGATCTTTGAGCACCACCCGGCGATAGAAATGAATCAGCAGGAGCTGGATCTGAAAGCTGCGCTCCGGCGTTAACTCCGCGGGGTCGCAGTCACGGAGCAGCGGCAGTATCGGCCGGAATAGCGAGATGAACGATTCATACATCTCGTTTTGTTCGGTGAGATGCCAGCACTCCTCTACCCGGCTGCGCAGCGCCGCCCGGGAGAGCGCCAGCGGCGAGTGGGCTTCAAAACAGATGACGTTTTCGGCGACGCCTGCTTCGTGAAGCAGCGACTGGACATCCGCCAGCTTTTGCGACGGCGAGGCTAACAGGCTCGGGGCCAGCGCGCCAAATCCCTGCCACAGCAGCTGCTTTTTGACGTCGGCCAGCACATTTTTTTCCAGGCCTTCTGAAAGCAACAGCAGCCAGGTACCATCCCATTCCGGGGCGTTCGCCCGATAAATTTTATGTTCCGCACGACGGGTCAGGCGCAGCCCTTTGTCACTCAGACGATAGAAGCTGCGGCGGCCGATACGGACGACATCAAGCCACTCTTCTTTATTGAGGCGAAACAGCGCGGTGCGGACGAAGCGCTCGCCGAAGCCTAATCCTTCCAGCAGCGCCGCGACGCTGCCCAGCCACACTTCCCCACCGCGTTGTAATAAGGCGTCGCCATACAGCGAGGCGATCAATGACGTGCCGCTGATCGGCGTCGCCGTCACGGCTTGTTGAATAAAGGCGTCGAGTTTACTCATCTGATTCATGCTGTTGTTATATTTTTCCTTTATGAATCATAGCACAGGAATTCCCCCGGCTGAGGGCGTAAAGGCCTCAGCCGGGCTAACCGCGTAGCCCCGGTCAGCGCAGCGCCACCGGGGAGAGGTTTAACCGCTGACCACCGCTTTACGCAGATCAAATACCCGACAGGCTTTGCCTTCAGAGCGCGGAATGCTGCCGCAGTTGACGATAGTGATATCGGTGGAGATCCCGACCATCGACTTGATGCGGTGGCGCAACTGGTGACAAATCTGGCAGCGCTGCTCGTGACTCAGCGCCAGCCCGCTCTCTTTCAGCTCCACGCGCACCGCCAGCGAATCAAGATGGCCGCGGCGATTGACCTCCAGCTGGTAGTGCGGCGCCAGATGTTCAAACTTAAGGATCTCCTCTTCCAGCTGCGACGGGAAGACGTTAACCCCGCGGATGATCAGCATATCGTCGCTGCGTCCGCTGATGCGGTCCATACGGCGCATGGTGCGGGCGGTGCCCGGCAGCAGGCGCGTCAGATCGCGGGTACGATAGCGGATCACCGGCAGCGCCTCTTTGGTCAACGTGGTGAACAGCAGTTCGCCGTGTTCGCCATCGGCCAGCGGCGTGCCGTCGTCCGGGTTAACGATTTCCGGGAAGAAGTGGTCTTCCCAGATGGTCGGGCCGTCAACAGTCTCCAGACACTCCATCGCCACCCCCGGGCCCATCACCTCCGACAGACCGTATATGTCCAGGGCGGTGATCCCCAGCCGGCGCTCGATCTCCGCGCGCATCGCCAGGGTCCACGGCTCGGCGCCAAAGACGCCGACGCGTAATGAACAGCCGCGGGCATCGCCGTCCATCTGGCGCTCCAGCTCTTCAATCAGATTCAGACAGTAGGACGGCGTCACCATGATCATATCCGGCTTGAAATCACGGATCAGCTGCGCCTGTTTTTCGGTCTGTCCGCCGGACATCGGGATCACCGTCGCGCCTAAGCGTTCCGCGCCGTAGTGCGCGCCAAGGCCGCCGGTGAACAGGCCATAGCCGTAGGCGACGTGAATTTTATCTTTCGCCGTGCCGCCGGCGGCGCGCAGCGAACGGGCGACGATATTGGCCCAGTTATCAATATCGTTCTGCGTGTAGCCCACCACCGTCGGTTTGCCGGTGGTCCCGGAAGAGGCGTGAATGCGCACCACCTGCTCCATCGGCACCGCGAAGGTATCGAAGGGATAGTTGTCGCGCAGATCCTGTTTGGTGGTGCACGGGAATTTGGTCAGGTCGCTCAGTTCGCGAAAGTCGTCAGGGTGCACGCCGGCGGCGTCGAATTTGCGACGATACATCGGCACATTGTTATACGCATGATTCAGGGTCCACTTCAGCCGTTGGGTTTGCAGGGCCTGCAGCTCATCACGCGAGGCGGTTTCAATCGGATCTAATTTTGTAGTAGTTATCATTGTAGGGTACTCGCAGGTAAATTAGCTCACACTCGCTCGAGGATCATGGCGATGCCCTGACCCACGCCAATACACATCGTACACAACGCATAGCGCCCGCCGCGGCGCTGCAGCTCAAGGCTGGCGCTCAGCGCCAGACGCGCGCCGCTCATGCCCAGCGGATGGCCTAACGCGATGGCGCCGCCGTTGGGATTCACATGCGCCGCATCGTCCGGCACGCCAAGCTGTCTGAGCACGCCCAGGGCCTGGGCGGCGAAGGCCTCATTCAGCTCAATCAGATCCATATCGTGGATATTGAGTCCCGCCCGCTCCAGCACTTTACGCACCGCCGGTACCGGCCCCAGCCCCATCAGCCGCGGTTCGACCCCTGCCGTCGCCATCGCCACGATACGCGCGCGCGGCGTGAGCCCCTGGATAGCGGCCTGCTGTTCGCTGGCGACGATCAGCGCCGCGGCGCCATCGTTGACGCCGGAAGCATTGCCCGCGGTAATGACGCCGCCCTGGCGGAACGGCGCTTTCAGTTGCGCCAGCTGCTCAAGCGTGGTTTCCGGGCGCGGATGCTCGTCCTCGCGCACGTCGCTGACCGCCCCTTTCCGGCCGACAATCTGCACCGGCACGATCTCCTGCGCCAGAATGCCATCGCGCTGGGCCTGCGCCGTGCGCTGCTGGCTGCGCCAGGCGAAAGCATCCTGATCGGCGCGGCTAATATTTAACAATTCAGCTACATTCTCGGCCGTTTCCGGCATGCTGTCAGTTCCGAAGTGTTGCGCCATGAGCGGGTTCACAAAACGCCAGCCAATGGTGGTGTCAAACAGCTCCGCCTGACGCTGATACGGCGCGCTGGCCTTCCCCATCACAAACGGCGCGCGCGACATCGACTCTACGCCGCCGGCAATCAGCAGATCGGCATCGCCGGCTTTGATCGCTCTGGCGGCAAAGCCGATCGCATCCAGACCAGACCCACATAAACGGTTAATCGTGGTGCCCGGTACGGTATGCGGGAAACCGGCCAACAGCGTCGCCATATGCGCCACATTGCGGTTATCTTCGCCCGCCTGATTCGCGCAGCCGTAAATCACGTCATCGATCGCGGTCGGGTCAAGCCTGGGGTTGCGGCTCAGCAGCGCCCGCAGCGGGATCGCCGCCAGGTCGTCGGCGCGCACGCTGGCCAGCGCGCCGCCGTAGCGGCCAATCGGCGTGCGGATCCCGTCACAAATAAAGGCCTCGCGCATTAGACTTCTCCTGTGATTGTGCCGCCGATGCGGTGCGATTTGCCGCGAAACAGGGCCACAATTTTTTGCTGTTGATTAACAATTTCAATGTCGTAGACCCCGGTCAGCTTGCCCTGCTGTTTGACTCGGGCAGTGGCGACCAGCCGGTCCCCGGCAAACGCCGGGCGAAGGAAATCAATGCTGGCCGCCGAAGCCACCGCCGCCAGCCCCTGGCTGTTACAGGCGTAGGCGAAAGCGGTATCGGCAAGGGTAAATAGCTGACCGCCGTGACAGGTTTGATGGCCGTTAAGCATGTCCGGCGAGACGGTCATGGTCATCTGCGCAAAACCGTCGTCCATTTCGATAAGTTCGATCCCCATCGTTCTGGCGCAGGTATCTTTTTCGTACATCGCGCGCGCGTTGCGCCAGGCGTTATTGCTCATGGTGCTTCTCCATCAGCGCCTTCTGGCGCAACAGGGAACCGGGGCGATAGCGCTCCTCGCCATAATGGTGGTGCAGGTTCTCCAGCAGGCGCAGCACGCGGCGCCAGCCGAGGCTTTCCCCCCACGCCAGCGGGCCCTGCGGGTAGTTGACGCCAAGACGCATGGCGGTATCGATATCCTGCGCGCTGGCCACCCCTTTCTGCAGTGCGTCCAGCGCTTCGTTAACCAGCATCGCCACCGTGCGCCACACCAGCAGGCCGGGATAATCGGCGATGCGCAGCACTTTCTTGCCCTGCTGCTGGAAATAGTGCACCGCTTTGTCCGTCGCCGCCGGCGCGTTGGTCGCCGCGGCGGCCAGCACCACCGTATCGCTGGCGCACAGGTCATACACCACCACCGGACGGCGATGCTTAACGCTCAGCGCCAGGGCGGTTTCGCCTTCGGTCTCCAGCAACAGAAGCTCGTCCAGCTCGGTGACACTGTCACTTACCGTCATCACGGATTGCGCGCCAGTGGCAACCGGCGGCAGCGTCACCTCCGGCTGCGTCTCCGCAGGCCAGCGATAGACGCCGTGACCGCTCTTTTTCCCCAATCGCCCGGCCAGCGCCAGCTCCTGCTGCAGGAGCGATGGCAGGTAACGCCGGTCCTGCCAGAAGGCGTTAAACACTGAACAGGTCACGGCGAAGTTGACGTCCTGGCCAATCAGGTCAGTCAACGCCAGGGGTCCCATCGGAAAACCGCCGCCGTCACGCAAAGCGGCATCGATAACCTCCGGGGCGGCCACCTGCTCCTCCAGCGCCCGCCAGGCTTCAGCATAGAACGGACGCGCCACGCGATTAACGATAAAGCCGGGCGTCGAGCGGCAGCGAACCGGCCGTTTCCCCCAGCCGCTCACGCACTGGCACAGCTGCTCCACCACTTCCGCAGACGTCGCCAGGCCGCTCACCACCTCGACCAGCTGCATCACCGGCGCCGGATTAAAAAAGTGCAGCCCGGCCACCCGCTCCGGGTTTTTGACCCCGGCGGCGATGGCGGTAATCGAAATCGACGAAGTGTTGCTGGTCAGCAATGTTGACGGCGAGCAGATCGCCGCCAGCTGCGCGAACAGCGCCGCTTTCACCTCCAGCCGTTCAGAGGCCGCTTCGATCACTAAATCTGCGTCGGCCAGCGCGGCTAAATCGTGGGCCGGATGCAGCCGCGCCAGCAGCGCATCAGCTTGCTCAGGGACCAGTTTGCCGCGCGCAACGCGCGACGCCAGACGCCCGGCGATGCCCTCAATCGCCTGGCCTACAGCCTTAGGGTTAATATCAAAAATACGCACCGGATGTCCTGCGGCAGCAGCCACTTCGGCGATGCCGGCCCCCATGGTGCCGCTGCCGATCACCGCCACGTTGGCTAAGGATGTCGTCATCATCTATTTCCCGCTGAACTGTGGTGGCCGTTTGGCCAGAAACGCGCTGACCCCTTCGCGGTAATCATCGCTGCGCCCGGCGAGGCGCTGATAATCGCGCTCCAGATCCAGCTGCGCGTCGAGACTGTTGGTTTCCGCCGCCAGCAGCGCCTTTTTAATCAGCCCAAGACCAAACGTCGGCTGGGCCGCCAGATGGCGCGCCAGCTGCAGACTGGTATCCGCCAGTTCGGCATCGTCCACCAGTTGCCAGATAATCCCCCACTGCGCGGCCTGTTCCGCGCTGAGGCTGTCGCCCAGCAGCGCCAGCCCCATCGCGCGCGCGCGGCCGGCCACCCGCGGCAGGAACCAGCTGCCGCCGCAGTCCGGCACCAGCCCGAGCTTGCTGAACGCCATCACAAACTTGGCCGAACGCGCGGCCAGCACGATATCGCAGCCCAGCGCCAGGGTGGCGCCTGCGCCAGCGGCTACGCCGTTGACCGCGCAGATAACCGGTTTCGGCAGCGCCGCCAGACGGCGCACTAACGGGTTGTAAAAGCGTTCCACCGACAGGCCGAGATCCGGCGGCGGCCCACTGGGGTCGACGTTGCGGTCATTCAGATCCTGGCCGGCGCAAAATCCGCGGCCGGCGCCGGTGATCAGCAGGCAACGCACGCCGTCGTCGCGCTCGGCCTGCTTCAGACATTCCGCCAGCTGCTGATGCATCCGATCGTTAAAACTGTTGAGGCGGTCCGGGCGATTGAGAGTGATGGTCATGACGCCCTGTTCCACTGCGCTGAGAATGAAAGCTTCCACGATTAGCGTCCTTTAAAGTCCGGGTTACGTTTTTGTAAGAAGGCGTCGATGCCTTCGCGGCGGTCTTCGGTGGCGCTCAGCAGGCTGAACAGCTGGCGCTCCTGCTGGAGACCGGCCTGCAGGCTCACTTCCTGCGACAGGCGCAGCGACTGTTTCGCCGCCCGCAGCGCCAGCGGCGCATGGCGGGCGATGGTGGTCGCCAGTTGCAGGGCATACTCATCGGTTAACGCCGCCGGATGGACATCGCTCACCAGCCCGGCCTGCTGCGCCTGACGGGCGTCAATACTCTCGCCGCTCAGCACCATCCGGCTGGCCAGCGCCTTGCCAACGCTGCGGATCAGCCGCTGGGTGCCGCCAGCGCCCGGCATTATGCCGAGGGTAATTTCCGGCAGGCCAAAGCGGGCGTTGTCCCCGGCGACAATCAGATCGCACAGCAGGGCCAGCTCGCAGCCGGCGCCGAGGGCGTAGCCGTTGACCGAGGCGATCAGCGGTTTGGGGAAGGCATCGATACGCGCCCACAGCCGCGGGCGGATATCGTCCAGGGTCGCCGGGAGATCTTTCTCCGCCATCTCATTCAGGTCGGCCCCGGCGGCAAAGAAGCGCGGGTTACCGCTGATGACGCAGACGCTGACGCGGTTATCAGCGGCCGCGACCTCCAGCGCCTCGGCAATCTGGGTTAATAAGGCATTGTTCAGTGCATTGCGGGCCTGCGGACGGTTGAGCGTCAGCTGCAGCACCCGGCCATGGCGGTGGATCAGCAGCTCGCTCATGCCATCCCCCGCGCGTCAAAGTCGACAACTACGTCGCCGCTGGTGGGCAGCGCCTGGCAGCTCAGTACATAACCCGCCGCCAGCTCATCCGCTTCGAGGCTATAGTTGGCGGCCATCGCCACTTCGCCGCGCAGCACTTTGCATTTACAGGTGGCGCACACCCCGCCCTTGCAGGCAAACGGCAGGTCTGCCCCCTGACGCAATGCGGCATCCAGGATGCTGTCGTCTTCGGCGCTGAGGGCGATCAGCCGATCGCGCCCGTCCTGGCGGATGGTGACCGTGCGTCCCTCCGCCTGCACCCCGGCGGCGCGCTTAACGCTGCCGCCCGGCGTATTGAAGCGTTCGAGATGAATCGATTTCTCCGCTACGCCAAGTTCACGTAACGTTGCTTCCGCCTCGTCCATCATCGTCGCCGGACCGCAGATAAAGGCCTCGTCGTAACGGCTGAAATCCAGCAGATGGTCAGCGAGCTGGCGCAGTTTGTCGCCGTCAATGCGCCCCTGTAAAAGATCGCTGTCCATCGACTCCTGGCTGAACAGATGTATCACCTGCAGGCGCTGCGGATAGCGGTCTTTTAAATCGGCTAGCGCCTGGCGGAACATCATGCTGTGGCTGTTGCGGTTACCGTAGATCAGCGTGAAGCGACTGTACGGCTCGGTGGCCAGGGTGGCGCTAACGATCGCCATCATCGGCGTGATCCCGGAGCCGGCGGCAATCGCGAGATAGTCGCCCTGCCGTTCGGCCTGAGGCTGATAGCCGAAATGCCCCTGCGGCACCATCACCTCCAGCTCCATCCCCTGCTGGATATCGTGCTGGGCGTAGCGCGAGAAGCGCCCGCCGTCGATGGCTTTGATCGCGACGCTGATCTCTCCCGGCGTGCGGCTGCGGCAGATGGAGTAACAGCGGCGCAGCTCTTCACCGCCCAGACGGGCTTTTAGCGTCAGATGCTGGCCCGGGCGAAAACAGTATTCCGCCTGCAGGGCTTGCGGGATCGCAAAAGTGATGGTCACCGCATCGCGGGTTTCCGGCTCGACTCTCGCCACCTTAAGCGAATGGAACGTCGTCATGGCAACCTCAAATACATTTAAAGTAATCAAAAGGTTCCCGGCAGCTGTCGCAGCGATAGAGCGCTTTGCAGGCCGTGGAACCGAATTCGCTAAGCAGCGAGGTATGGGTGCTGCCGCAGCGCGGACAACTCACCTCGGCGGGCATATCCGCATGGCAGGCGTGCCCCTGGGGCGGGCTGATGCCGTACTGGCGCAGGCGCTCGCGGGCATCCTGACTCATCCAGTCGGTGGTCCACGGCGGATCCAGCTGCAGGACGATGTGGACCGGCAGATAACCATGCTCGCTCATCACTGCGCGGATCTCCCCCAGCAGATGCTCCGTCGCCGGACAGCCCGAATAAGTCGGGGTAAAGCCAATCACCCAGCCGTCGCCGTGGCGCGCGACGCTGCGCACCATGCCGAGATCGGTGATGGTCAGCACCGGTACTTCCGGGTCCGGGATCGCGCTTAACAATCCCCAGATAGCACGCACCTCGGCGGGAGCGATGTCATCTAAACGTTGCATCTTCTCCTCCCTTACCACTGCAGGCCGGGATGCGAACGCTGCAGATATTGCATCTCCGCCAGTAGCGGGCCGAGATGTTCACTGTGCAGCCCCTGTTTGCCGCCGCTGCGGAAGGCCGCTTCCTGCGGGATCGATAAGCCTGAGTCAAGCAGCGCGGTATGCACGGTGCTTTGCCATTCGGCCTGAAGCTCGCGCGGATCAACCGCAATGCCCTGCCCGGCCAGGCTGAGCTCCAGATCATCGGCAAGGAACAGTTCGCCGGTGAAGCGCCACAGATTGTCGACCGCCTGCTGCATTTTGCGATTTGATAATTCGGTGCCGTTGCCAAGACGCTCCAGCCAGCCACGGCTGAAGCGCTGGTGGTAACGCACTTCTTTCAGCCCTTTAGCGGCAATGGCCGCCAGCTGCGCATCGCGGCTGTTCACCAGCCGGCGGTACAGGGCGACGTGCCAGACGTCGATAAAGAACTGGCGGGCGATGGTGTCGGCAAAATTGCCGTTGGGCTGCTCCACCAGCAGCAGGTTGCTGAACTGGCGCTCATCGCGGCCGAAGGCCAGGGTATCTTCGTCGCCGCAGCCGTTAAGCTCGGCGGCATAGCTTAAAAAGTTGCGCGCCTGGCCGAGCAGGTCGAGGCCGATGTTGGCCAGCGCAAGATCGATCTCCAGCTCCGGGGCATGGCCGCACCAGGCGCCTAAACGCTGGGCCAGCACCAGACCATTGTCGCCAAGCCGCAGGGCATAGGTGGCGATGGGATTCGGGTTATTCATCGCCGCCTCACATATGTTCCATGCCGTCCGGCACGGTATAGAAAGTCGGATGGCGGTAGACTTTGCTTTCCGCCGGGTCGAAGAATTCGCCGCGCTCTTCCGGCTGCGAGGCAACGATTTCGCTGGCCTTCACCACCCAAATTGAGCAGCCTTCGCTGCGGCGGGTGTAGGCGTCGCGGGCGTTTTCCAGCGCCATTTGATCGTCGGCGGCATGCAGGCTGCCGACGTGACGATGGGAAAGCCCCTGTTTGCTGCGAACGAACACTTCATATAACGGCCAGTAAACTTTGCTCATGTTGTCTCTCCTTATGCCGCGCTGCGGGCCTGCTGTTTTTGCGCATGGGCCAGCGCGGCTTCGCGCACCCATTCGCCCTCTTCCCAGGCCTTACGCTTGGCGGCCAACCGCTCGTGATTGCAAATGCCACGGCCGCTAATCACCTCGTTAAATTCCTGCCAGTCGATTTCGCCGAAGCGGTAGTGCCCGCTGGCTGCATCAAACTGCAAATCCGGGTCCGGGACGGTCATGCCGAGGATCTCCACCTGCGGCACGGTGTTGTCGACGAAGCGTTGACGCAGCTCGTCGTTGGAGTGCAGTTTGATTTTCCACGCCATGCTGCGGGCGCTGTTTGGCGAGTTGTCGTCGTTGGGGCCAAACATCATCAGCGCTGGCCACCAGAAGCGGTTAATGGCGTCCTGCAGCATTTGCCGCTGCGCGTCATTGCCCTGCGCCAGCGCCATGCAGGCTTCGAATCCCTGGCGCTGGTGAAAGCTCTCTTCTTTGCAGATTTTGACCATCGCCCGGGCATAGGGCCCGTAGGAGGTCCGGCACAGCGCCACCTGGTTGACGATAGCCGCGCCATCCACCAGCCAGCCGATCACGCCGATATCCGCCCAGCTCAGCGTCGGGTAGTTAAAAATGGAGGAGTATTTCATCTGCCCGTCGAGCATCTTCTGATACAGATCTTCCCGGGCGCAGCCAAGGGTTTCCGCGGCGCTATAGAGATACAGCCCGTGTCCAGCCTCATCCTGTACCTTAGCCAACAGGATCGCTTTGCGGCGCAGCGTCGGCGCGCGGGTGATCCAGTTGCCTTCCGGCAGCATGCCGACGATCTCCGAGTGCGCGTGCTGGCCTATCTGCCGAATCAAGGTCTTACGGTAGGCATCCGGCATCCAGTCCTGCGGTTCGATGGCCGTTTCCTGCGCGATGCGCTGGTCAAAGCGTTGTTCTTCTGTCACGTCATCACCTTTATGATTCCGATATTCACAACAAAAACATTTATGTGAATCACTTTGTTTATTGAAGGTTACATATTGGTTAAATAAAACCACAAATTTGTTTGCTCTTTTTGTGATAATCTCCGCAAAACCTTTTGTAAACCACAATAAATACAGTAAGTTAAGCATAAAGCGTAACACCATCGCGATCACAATGTTAATAATTTATTAAATACGGGCTTGCATTTTATGATTCATAAAAGAACTATTTATAGATATCACACGTAACACATTTGGAGATTTGCGATGCAGCAGTTAGCCAGCTACTTATCCGGCGCCTGGCAGACCGGCCGGGGCCGCGCCCGTACTATTCATCACGCCATCACCGGCGCGGCGCTGTGGGAGGTGACCAGTGAAGGTCTGGATATGGCGCAGGCGCGCCGCTTCGCGATTGAGCGCGGCGGGAAGGCGCTGCAAGCCATGACCTTTATTGAACGCAGCGCGATGTTAAAAGCGGTGGCGAAACATCTGTTGGAGCAGAAAGACCAGTTCTACGCCATCTCGGCGCAAACCGGCGCCACCCGCGCCGACAGTTGGGTGGATATTGAAGGCGGTATCGGTACCCTTTTCACCTATGCCGGGCTGGGCAGTCGCGAACTGCCGGACGATATCCTGTGGCCGGAAGACGAGCTGATCCCGCTCTCAAAACAGGGCGGTTTTGCCGCCCGTCACGTGCTGACCTCAAAATCAGGCGTCGCCGTCCATATCAACGCCTTCAACTTTCCCTGCTGGGGAATGCTGGAAAAACTGGCCCCCACGTGGCTTGCCGGTATGCCGGCGATCGTTAAACCGGCCACCGCTACCGCCCAGCTCACCCAGGCAATGGTGAAAGCCATTGTCGACAGCGGCCTGGTGCCGGAGGGCGCCATCAACCTGATTTGCGGCGGCGCGGGCGATCTTCTCGACCATCTCGACAGCCAGGACGTGGTGACCTTTACCGGCTCTGCCGCCACCGGCCAGCAGCTGCGGTCGCACCCCAACCTGGTGGCCAAATCGATTCCCTTTACCATGGAAGCGGATTCGCTCAACTGCTGTGTGCTAGGCGAAGACGTCACGCCGGAGCAACCGGAGTTCGCGCTGTTTATCCGGGAAGTGGTTCGCGAAATGACGGCGAAAGCCGGGCAAAAATGTACCGCTATCCGCCGCATCATCGTTCCGCTGGCGCAGATCAATGCGGTTAGCGATGCGCTGATCGCCCGCCTGCATAAAGTGACCGTCGGCGACCCGGCGCAGGAAGGGATTAAGATGGGGGCGCTGGTTAATCACGAGCAGCGTCGGGACGTACAGGAGAGCGTCAATAAACTGATTGCCGCCGGCTGCGAAGCGCTGCTTGGCGGACAGGCAGACCTCAGCGCGGCCGGAGCCTTTTTCCCGCCGACGCTGCTCTACTGCGCGCAGCCGGATGAAACCCCGGCGGTTCACACCATTGAAGCCTTTGGCCCGGTGGCGACCCTGATGCCCTACCAGGACCGCCAGCATGCGCTGACGCTGGCACGCGCCGGCGGCGGCAGCCTGGCGGGGACGCTGGTTACCGCCAGCGGCGAACTGGCGCGGGAGTTTATCCTCGGCGCCGCCCGCGCGCATGGCCGTATTCAGATCCTGAACGAAGCATCCTCCGCAGAATCAACCGGCCACGGTTCGCCGCTGCCGCAGCTGGTGCATGGCGGCCCCGGCCGCGCAGGCGGCGGAGAGGAGCTCGGCGGACTGCGTTCGGTGAAACACTATATGCAGCGCACCGCCGTCCAGGGCAGCCCAACGATGCTGGCGACCATCGGCCAGCAGTGGGTACGCGGCGCCCAGGTGAGCGAAGATCGCATTCACCCGTTTCGCAAATATTTCGAAGAGATCCAGCCCGGCGACAGTTTGCTGACCCCGCGCCGGACACTGACCGAAGCGGATATCGTTAACTTCGCCTGCCTGAGCGGCGACCATTTCTACGCCCACATGGACAAAATCGCCGCCGCCGAGTCGATTTTCGGCGAGCGGGTGGTTCACGGTTATTTCCTGATCTCCGCGGCGGCCGGTCTGTTCGTCGATGCCGGCGTCGGGCCAGTTATCGCCAACTACGGGATGGAAAACCTGCGCTTTATTGAACCGGTCAAGCCGGGAGACACCATCCAGGTGCGTCTGACCTGTAAGCGGAAAACGGTCAAGCGGCAGCGCAGCGCTGAGGAGAAAGCCACCGGCGTGGTGGAATGGGCGGTAGAGATTTTCAACCAGCACCAGCAGGCGGTGGCGCTGTATTCCATTCTCACCCTGGTGGCGCGCCAGCAGGGGGATTTCCCGGCGTAATGGCGGAAAATAGACCGCTGGCGCGCTGTTGGCCGGTCCTTGAGCTATGGTTTGCAACGGTTTCGCCCCGGGAAAACGTTTGTTCTGTGTGATTTATCTCAAGGCGCAGGGGGCGAAAACAGCTACCGGACAGTTCCTTCTCCCTCCGGTAGAGGGTCAGGGTGAGGGGAAGTACTGAAGTGTGGTTCTTTATGTTATCTGTGGCTTCAGCGCACATTGCGCTCCCGGTTAATTTTTCTTCATTCTGTTTTCCGTGGCGCAGGGAGCGCACAGGGGGCGGCCAGTCGCCGCCGCCCCCTGTACCCCCGGGCTCCGGCCAGCAAAATCGCCGCTGCGCGGTCCCTTCGACTTATCCCTGCAGGCTTCGGGTCGGGCCGAGGTAGCGTCCATGCAAAACACGGCCCTCAGCCCGCATCCATGCGGGCTGCCCCGGCCTGCCGGGAACGTCTCAGCGATTTTGAGGCCGCCAGCACCGACAGTTTCAGCGGCCCCAGCGCTAGCGCCAGCAGTGATTTGGGACTGTAGGCCGGGTAAGGCGTTAGCCGCCACCCGGCAAAAAAATCGGCGCTCGTGCTCAATGCCTCTGCGGAGGCATTTTTTACGTCCCTCTGGCAAAACTGACAAATAACCTGGCAAGAGCAAACAAACGCTACGGCGCCGCGGGCTGGTAGCTTAAGGGTGACAAAGCCGACATTCGCAGCGGCATAAGACAACACAACAATAAGATGAGGTCACAATGGCAAACGGCTTGAAATTTTCTCCTCGTAAAACCGCACTGGCTCTCGCTGTCGCGGTGGTTTGCGCCTGGCAATCACCGGTCTTCGCTCACGGTAGCGAAGCCCACATGGTACCGCTGGATAAAACGCTGCAGGCGTTCGGCGCTGACGTGCAGTGGGATGACTATGCGCAAATGTTTACCCTGATAAAAGATGGCGCTTACGTCAAAGTGAAGCCCGGCGCCAAAACGGCGATCGTCAACGGTAAATCCCTTGACCTACCGGTGCCGGTGGTGATGAAGGAAGGTAAAGCCTGGGTCTCCGATACCTTTATCAACGACGTGTTCCAGTCCGGTCTCGACCAGACCTTCCAGGTGGAAAAACGCCCTCACCCGTTAAACTCGCTCTCGGCGGCGGAAATCAGCGAAGCGGTGACCATTGTCAAAACCGCGCCGGAGTTCCAGCCGAATACCCGCTTTACTGAGATTTCCCTGCACGAGCCGGATAAAGCGGCGGTATGGGCCTTTGCCCTGCAGGGAACGCCCGTTGATGCCCCCCGCACTGCCGATGTGGTGATGCTCGATGGCAAACATGTCATTGAAGCCGTCGTCGATCTGCAAAACAAAAAAATCCTCTCATGGACGCCGATCAAAGGCGCGCACGGCATGGTGCTGCTCGATGATTTCGCCAGCGTGCAGAACATCATCAACGCCAGCAGCGAATTCGCGGCGGTGCTGAAAAAACACGGTATTACCGATCCTGGCAAGGTGGTCACCACCCCGCTCACCGTCGGCTACTTCGATGGCAAAGATGGCCTGCAGCAGGATGCGCGTCTGCTGAAGGTGGTCAGCTATCTCGATACCGGCGACGGCAACTACTGGGCGCACCCGATTGAAAACCTGGTGGCGGTGGTCGACCTGGAAGCAAAGAAAATCATCAAAATCGAGGAAGGCCCGGTGATTCCGGTGCCGATGGAACCGCGTCCGTATGATGGCCGCGACCGCAACGCCCCGGCGGTGAAACCGCTGGATATTACTGAACCGGAAGGCAAAAACTATACCATTACCGGGGATACCATTCACTGGCGGAACTGGGATTTCCATCTGCGTCTTAACTCGCGCGTCGGGCCAATCCTCTCGACGGTGACCTACAACGATAACGGCAAAAAACGCCAGGTGATGTATGAAGGTTCGCTCGGCGGGATGATCGTCCCCTACGGCGACCCGGACGTCGGCTGGTATTTCAAAGCCTATCTGGACTCCGGCGATTACGGCATGGGCACCCTGACCTCGCCGATTGTACGCGGCAAAGACGCGCCGTCGAATGCGGTGCTGCTGGATGAAACCATCGCCGACTACACCGGCGCGCCGACCACCATCCCGCACGCCGTCGCCATATTCGAGCGCTACGCCGGGCCGGAATATAAGCACCTGGAGATGGGCAAGCCCAACGTCAGTACCGAGCGCCGGGAGCTGGTGGTGCGCTGGATCAGCACCGTCGGCAACTACGACTATATCTTTGACTGGGTATTCCACGACAACGGCACCATCGGCATCGATGCCGGCGCCACCGGGATTGAGGCGGTGAAAGGCGTGCTGGCGAAAACCATGCACGACCCGAGCGCCAAAGAAGATACCCGCTACGGAACGCTGATCGACCATAATATTGTCGGCACCACCCACCAGCATATCTATAACTTCCGCCTCGACCTCGACGTGGACGGCGAAAACAACACTCTGGTGGCGATGGACCCGGAGGTGAAGCCCAACACCGCCGGCGGCCCGCGCACCAGCACCATGCAGGTGAATCAGTACACGATTGACAGCGAACAGAAAGCGGCGCAGAAATTCGACCCGGGTACGATTCGCCTGCTGAGCAACACCAGCAAAGAGAACCGCATGGGTAACCCCGTCTCTTACCAGATCATCCCTTACGCTGGGGGCACCCATCCGGCGGCGACCGGCGCTAAGTTCGCCCCCGACGAGTGGATCTACCATCGTCTGAGCTTTATGGATAAACAGCTGTGGGTGACGCGTTACCACCCGACAGAGCGTTATCCGGAAGGCAAATACCCTAACCGTTCCGCCCACGATACCGGCCTGGGCCAGTACGCGAAGGACGATGAGTCGCTGACAAACCACGACGACGTCGTGTGGATCACCACCGGCACCACCCACGTGGCGCGCGCCGAAGAGTGGCCGATCATGCCGACCGAGTGGGCGCACGCCCTGCTGAAGCCATGGAACTTCTTTGACGAAACGCCGACCCTCGGCGAGAAGAAACAGTAATCTTAACCCACGGTGAAATCGAGCAGGATTTTACCGCCTCTTCCCGGCTGGCCGGCGGCGGCAATCGCCTCGCGCCAGTCGTTCAACGCCACCCGCTGGGCCGGCGGTTGCGTAGTCGTCGGTAGCAGCTGCCAGATCTCATCGAACGCCGCCCGCCATGCCGCCACGCTGAGGCCAGGCAGCGCCTCCCGCAGATGAAACTTGCGCACCGCCGCGCTGGCGCGCGTCTGGATCAACGGCCGCCCGGATAATAAGCCGTAGGAGACCAGGGTCGACGACGCGGGCAGCACCGACAACAGCGTGTTCCCCAGCTCCCCGCCCACCGCGTCAAACACCAGATCGCTGTGCTGGCTGACCTTCTCCACCAGCGCCCGGTCGGCGTCGAGAATCGGATAGATCCCGGCCTGCTCCAGACGCGCCCGATGCTGCGGCGAGCGAATAATCCCGCTTACCGAACGGGCGCCCATGGCCAGCGCCCACTGCCCCAGCAGGCTGGCGCAGGAGGAGGCGGCGGCGGTCAGCACGATCTGTTTCCCGGCAACCGGCCAGCGACTGAGCATCAGCATCGCAGTCAGCGGATTGATATACCCGCGGGCGGCCAGCAGATCGTCCACCGCCGGGGGAACCTGCACCAGCCAGGTCTCATCGAGATCGATAAACCGTTGCCAGGTGCCGCCCCCGCGCAGGGGCAGCACCCGCTGGCCCGCGGTCAGCCGGCTGCCGAATGGCGCGGCGACCACCTCGCCAAGGCCTTCGTAGCCGGGGACGGCCGGCAGTCGGGTACGGTGGCGATAGGCGCCGGTGATGGGGATCAGATCTGAAGGATTCACCGGGGCATAGCGCATCCTGACCCGCACCCGTCCACCGGCCAGCGGCGCCAGCGGGGCGCGTTTCAGCGTTAGCACCGCGGCCGGCGGCCCGTAGCGGTCATAAACAATGGCGTCGTTGAACATCGACTGGCTCCAGACAACGAAAGACGGGATCATAGCAGATCCCGTCCGAAGCCGCTTACGCTGGTGGCCAGACCTGGGGGAACAGTGGAGAATCCAGCGGGTCGCCGTCCCGCAGGGCCAGCTCGGGGAACGGCGGCGACGTTACGCCGCCGCGGTCGGCAAAGGCGGCGTCATCCCCCACCCAGCGGGCGGAGAAGACCCGTCGCGCCCGCGCTCCGGGGTTGCCGCGGGCGCCATGGACGGTGCGAAAATGGAAGGCCACCGCATCCCCCGGCTCCAGCGCCCAGCTGACGATATCGTACTCGTCCTCATGGGCGTCGATATCCGGCAGCGCGCTGAACCGGGTGTGCTCGTAGAGCCTGGTGCCATTGAAGCGGGTGGGACTGTACTCCGCCTCCCAGCGATGCGACCCGCGAATGCAGCGCAGCGAGGTGGCCTCTGCTACCGGGTCCAGCGGGATCCAGAAGCTGACGTTCTGTCGGCCGGAGACGCAATAGTAAGGCTGGTCATGATGCCAGGGGGTGACCGTGCTGCCCCCGGCGGGTTTGACCAGCGTATGCTCATGGAAAAATTTCGCCGTCTGCGACTGCATCAGCGCCGCGGCGATTTCGGCGGCGGCCGACTGAAAGACAAACTCGCTAAACGCCGGGATCCGCGCCCAGTTGCAGTAATCCTGAAAAAAAGGCGGCGAACCATCTTTGGGGATCACCGTGCGCGCATGACCATATTCGCTGGGGCTGGTCATCAGCGCCGTGACCCCCTCGGCGAGGCGCTCAACCCAGGGGGTAAAAACGCCCTTCAGTAATACCACGCCATCCGCCTGCCAGCGGTCGACTGTCGCTTGATCGATATGGTGAGAGTGTTGGTTGTGCATCGCTTGGGTTCCTGTGTGGGTGGATCAGGTAAGCGGTTCTGCGGGCTCGGCGCGCATCCACGCGCAAAGCTGGCCCAGCATCGCCATGCAGCGTTCGGTCTGGTCGATGCTGATGTACTCATCGGCCTTATGGCCCTGGGCCATGCTGCCCGGCCCGCAGACCAGGGTCGCAACGCCCATCTCGTCGAACAGTCCCCCTTCGGTGCCGAACGCCACGGTGGAAAACCGATCGCTGCCGCACCACTGCGCCAGCCAGCGGGCGAAGTCGGACTGTGGATCGCTGAGCAGCGGCGGGTAGTGGCTCAACAGCTGAAACTGGATGTCGCTTCCGCCGCCGACCCGGCGCATCTCCGGCAGCAGCCGGCGGCGGGCGTAGGCCGCCAGCGCTTCGGTAACCGCTTCGGGACGCATCCCCGGCAGGTAGCGGATTTCAAAATCAAAGCGACAGGACTGCGGAACGATGTTC
Organism: Klebsiella pneumoniae complex sp. WS1778; assembly: GCF_049472055.1. NCBI lineage: Bacteria > Pseudomonadati > Pseudomonadota > Gammaproteobacteria > Enterobacterales > Enterobacteriaceae > Klebsiella > Klebsiella pneumoniae complex sp. WS1778. The sequence goes on along the minus strand of NZ_JBKGTJ010000001.1, from coordinate 448,478 downwards.
AGCGCGGCGCCGCCCTGAATGGTGCCCACCTGCAGGGTGCTGAAAGGCGGCGAAAAGCGGCTGTCCAGCTGCCGGGCCAGACGCTCGCCCAGCCGATCCAGGCGGTTGATCAGCCTGGCCGCGTAGCGGATTGCGTTCACCCCCTGCGGGGCATAGGCCGAATGGCAGGCCTGGCCCTCAATGCAGCAGCGCATGGCCAGTTTGCCTTTATGACCGAACACCGGCTGCATCTCTGTCGGCTCGCCGATGAGGCACAGCGCCGGTTTCTCCGGCGAGGCCTGCAGAAAATCCACCAGGCTGCGCACGCCGAGGCAGCCGACCTCTTCGTCATAGGAGAAGGCCAGATGCAGCGGCATCCGCAGCGGCGCCGCCAGAAAGTCATCCACCGCCGCCAGCACGCAGGCGAGAAAGCCCTTCATATCGGCGCTGCCGCGGCCGTAGTAGCGGCCATCGCGCTCGGTCAGGCTGAACGGCGGCACGCTCCAGTCCTGCCCGTCCACCGGGACCACGTCGGTATGGCCCGAGAGCATCACCCCGCCGCCGCCGGACGGCCCCAGCCGGGCGTAGAGATTGGCCTTTCCCCCGGACGGGTCATAAAAGCGGCGGGACGCCACGCCGCGGGCGGCGAGAAAATCGGCGATCCAGTCGATCATCGCCAGGTTTGAATGGCGGCTGGTGGTATCAAAGGCCAGCAGCGCGGCAAGGATCGCTCCCGGCGTGTTATTCATCGCCAGGCACGCCATAGGCCGGCGCCTCACGCGGGTCGAGCGCCCGGGTAATATAGGCCTCCATTTGCGGCTCCCACGCCAGCCACAGCTGCTCAAGGGCCGCCAGCGGATCCGCTTCCGCCCAGTCAATGCGCAGGTCGACCACCGGCCACGGGTAATCGTCCACCACCTTCACCGCCGCCGAGTGGACCGGCCCGGCCTCGCCCCCGGCGACGATCCCGGCGCGCAGTCCGGCCAGCAGCCGGCTGGTCAGCTCACCAGTGGCGGCCTCAAAGGCGCCCACCATCGCAGCGATCACCCCCTCACTGGCCAGCATGTTGCCCGCCGCCACGCAGTTATCCCCCGCCAGGGCGCCGCCGATCCCGAGGGTGAATTCCCCGCTGAACACCGCCGTGTCGCCGTTGGCGTCAATCGCCGCGACCTGGCGATATTCGCGGAAGCGATCCTCCGCCAGCGCCTGCTTCAGGGCCTGCTCAACGCTGGCTCCCGCTTCGAGCGCGCTGAGGATCTGCGGCCCCAGCGACGGCAGGGTAATGTTCTGGCTGGAAACCGCCCCCACGCCGGGCAGCAGCCACGGACAGCGCGACCCGACGGCCATGCTCGATGAACTAATGGCGATGCCCAACTGACCCGTTTCCGGGCAACGGGCGGTAAGGGAAAGGGTCATTCTGCCGCCTCCCCCTGCCAGTCGTCAGGGATCACCGCCGTGACGTCAATCTCCATCAGCCACTGCGGCTGCGCCAGGGCCGACACCACCACCCCGGTGGAGATGGGAAAGACCCCTTTCAACCATTTTCCCACCTCCTGATAGACCGGCTCGCGATAGCGGGGGTCGATCAGATAAGTGGTGGTCTTGACGATATGCGAGAGGTCGCTGCCGGCCTCTTTCAGCAGCTGCTCGACATTCTTCATCGCCTGTTCCGCCTGGGCTCGCGGGTCGCCGAGGCCGATCAGGTTGCCGGCGAAATCGGTGCCGACCTGGCCGCGAACGTAGACGGTATTCCCGGCCCGCACCGCCTGGCACAGATCGTTGTTCAGCGCCTGGTTCGGGTAGGTCTCTTTGGTGTTAAACATGCGAATACGGGTATGGGTTGGCATCAAAGCACTCCTTCAGGAAACGGTTATCAGGACGGCTGGTAACGCTGATACTGGCGCTGAATGGCGATCTGGTCGGCAATATATTTGGCATCGTGCCAGACGCCCCAGATAAAGGTGGACCCGCGCCGCGACAGCCACGGCAGGCCGAGAAAATAGACCCCCGGCTCCGTCGACACGCCGCGGTGATGCTGCGGCCGCTGCGCGTCATCGAAGGCGTTGACCTTCAGCCAGCGATAGTCGGTGGTATATCCGGTCGCCCAGATGATGGCGCCGATCCCGGCCTCGGCCAGGTCGAGGCTAAGCAGCGGGTCGCTGACGCAGGCCGGATCGGGCAGAAACTCACGGGCGAAGGGCTCTTCAGGCAGATCAGAACCGTTGCGCGCTACCCAGTCGTCGGCGGCGTCGAGCAACGCAAGATAAGAGGCATCGCCGCGGCGGATATTCTCCGCCAGGTCGGGGTGGAACAACGCCCTGGCGCCGTCAAAGCCGCGGGTCTGCCCCACCAGGGTGACCCCCTGATGCGCCAGTTGGCGAAAATCGACGGTATGGCCGCCGCGCGCGCCGCTCACCGCGATAGTGACATGCTCTTTCCCCGGCGCATTGGCCGCGGCGTCCCACATTCCCAGCACCCCGAGCCACCAGCAAAAATCGCGCTGGCGATAGCGACGCGGCGGCCGGTCGTGCGCCCCCACCGACAGCCACACCGCGCGTCCGGCCCGCTGCAGCTCATCGGCAATCTGGACGCCGGAGGATCCGGCCCCCACTACCAGCACGCCGCCCTCCGGCAGCTGCTGCGGATTAAGATAGTGCGCCGAGTGGAGCTGCTGAATAGCCGGACTCTGCGGGGCGATAGCCGGGATCGCCGGGCGCTGAAAGGGTCCGGTGGCCGCTACGATCCGCTGCGCCTCAATCACCCCCTGGGAGGTGTCAACACGAAAGCCCGGTCGCCCGGCGAGGCGTTCGGCGCTGTACACCTCCACCCCGGTACGGATCGGCGCATTGAAGCTGCGGGCATAGGCGGCAAAATAGTCCGCAACCTGCTCTTTGCCGACAAAGCTATCCGGCGGGCAGTCCGGGAACACCATCCCCGGAAACCGATCGTGCCAGGCCGGGCCGTTGGCCACCAGCGAATCCCAGCGCCCGCTGCGCCAGGCCTGGGCAATACCCTGTTTCTCCAGCACCAGGTGGGGGATATCCAGCCGGGTCAGATGCTCGCTCATGGCGACGCCCGCCTGCCCCGCGCCGACCACCAGGGTATCGATCTCGGTTATCTGTTCAGTCATTTCTCTATCCTTCAAGCACAGTTGCCGACGAGGTCGCCGGAATTGACGGCTTTCAGGTTATTTAACTGTGACGAATTGGTAAAATATTATAAAACGATCGACTGAATAGAATTTTACGAGGCTGATTGACGACAAAAAAATAACGCCTGCCGGATCGACAGGCGTTATTTCAGCCGTGAGAGGGGGTTAATTCGATACTGCGGCAATAATCCATAAACAGTTGCGTTGGCCGCGTCGGCTCATTATTCGCGAGATGCGCCATAATTAAGGTTGAGGCGGGCATATCGTCGGCAATATCCCGCTGCACCACCCTTTCACCATCGTAGGTCATATCGCAACAAGGCCGGGTGACCAGCACCGAAAAACCGAGCCCCTGACCGACCATACAGCGCACCATTTCGATAGAGGGTGAGCTGTAAGCTACTTCCGGGTGATAGCCTTTTTCCTTAAAGATGGAGATGAAATAATTTTTGCTCGGGACCGCATCAAGGAGGATCATCGGCTCGCGGCTCAGCTCCTGCAGCGTCACCTGCGCCTTTTGCGCCAGCGGATGCGCGGCGGGCAGCAGCGCGTAGGGTTTATGCGGGGCGTTAAGCCGTTCTTTATTGATCGAGTGGCCAAGCTCCAGATCGTAGACCAGCGCCAGGTCAAAGCGGCCGCGGTGCAGGCCATGCATCAGCTCATGCTGTTCGCCGTCATACAGATGCAGCGTAATTTCCGGATAGCATTTCTTAAATCCAGCCACCAGCTTCGGCATATACAGCGGAGCTACCGATTCAAAGCAACCGATGGAGATCATGCCAGAAACCAGCTCTTTATCCGCCCGCGAATTCTGCTCAAATTCCCACGACAGGCGCAGCAGCTCCTTCGCTTTATCGTAGATCCGCCGACCGCTGGAGGTGAGCGAGACGCCCTGCGCGTGGTGGCGAATAAACAGCTGCTGGTCGAAGGTGCTCTCCAGATTCTTAATGGCAATGGAAATCGACGGCTGCGCAATGTGCAGCTGGCGGGAGGCCTCGGCGATACTCTCCGTCTCCACCACGGTGACGAAATATTTGAGCTGCTTCAGGGTAAATCGGTTCATAGCATCACCATTGATAAAATATGGTCCGGCGCACGCAGGAAATAGTTTTCCTCTAAGTCCCAAGCAATCCGCGTGCCACCCGCGAAAAATGGCGGCGCATTGCCCGCCAGGGGGCGATATTATTTATTCTCCTCCCGCGCCGGCACGGTTTATTTCCGCTTTTGCACCATCATGCAACACGCTGCACATTGAGCAGGCAGCGGTCGCCCCAGTTTCGCGCAAAATAACCTGTCTGCATAAAATATCGTTATTCAATTGCAGCTATTGTTTTTAAATTGTTTACGCAAAGTATCCTGATAATCACTTTAAATTCCATATCGTTAATAACGCTGTATAGTTTTTTTAAACTTAGAGACCAAAAATTTACTAATTGCCTCTGAAAGCATCCCGCCAGCATAGTGTATTCGCACGATGAACACCGGCGGCTCCCCATTAATGCACAGCCGAGCCGCTTTCATTTAGGTTAATTATGACGAGTGAAATAGCCCATGACGTTTAACTGGAACTACATGTTAAGCCTGCTCAGCGATGCCGATTTTTGGTGGGCCACCTGGACCGTCATTAAATTAAGTTTGCTGACCTGGGGCTGCAGTATTGTGCTCGGCTTTATTCTGGCGCTGGCTAAACAGTCGCCGCGCGGCTGGTTATCCACCCCTGCCCGGCTGTATATCTGGTTATTTCGCAGTATGCCGCTGCTGGTCCTGCTGATTTTTGTCTACAACATGCCGCAGGCGCTGCCCTCCTTCGCGCCGGTGCTGAACGATCCCTTCTGGGCCGGCCTGCTGGCGATGGTCCTCAGCGAAGCGGCCTATATTGCCGAGATCCATCGCGGCGGGCTGCTCTCCATCCCCCGCGGGCAGAGTGAAGCCGCGCGGGCCCTGGGTTTACGCTACGCCGGGATCCAGTGGCGGGTGATCATTCCCCAGGCGCTGCGCGTCGCCCTACCGGCGCTGGCCAATGAGTATATCGCCATTGTGAAGCTCAGTTCGCTGGTGTCGGTGATCTCCCTGACCGAAATATTGATGGTCGGCCAGCAGCTCTACTCGCAGAACTTTCTGGTCATGGAGACCATGACCGCCGTGGCGTTTTATTACATCTTTATCGTCACGGTGTTCGATTTTCTGCTGAAACGGCTGGAGAACTACCTCGATGTCACCCGACGCGACACCGCCCGGCCGGTGGATGCCGAGATGCAGCAGTTGGCGACCGCCCGGCGCCCGGCGATGGCGCGCAGCGTCTCCCAGGGCCAGGAGCCGGCGCTGCAGGCCTCTAAGCTGCATAAGGCCTACAACAATGTCGAAGTGCTGGGGGCGGTGAGCCTGCAGATCCAGCCCGGCGAAGTGGTCTCGGTTATCGGCCCGTCGGGCTCGGGGAAAACCACCCTCATTCGCCTGCTAAACGGTCTTGAGCAGATCGATAACGGCGAAATTCAGATTAACGGCCAGCCCTTTATTCATCTCGACCGTCAGGGGCAGCAGAAGCCGCGCTTTATGGAGAATGCCGAACACCGTCTGAATATCGGCATGGTGTTCCAGAGCTTTAACCTGTTCCCGCATCTGACCGTGTTCGGCAATCTGCTGCTGGCCCCGCGCTATCACCATCTGGCGAGCGACACGGAGCTGCGCCAGCATGCCTGCGAGCTGCTGCACAAGGTGGGCATGCTGGAACACGCCTGGAAGTATCCGCACCAGCTCTCCGGCGGTCAGCAGCAGCGGGTGGCGATCGCCCGCGCCCTGATGATGCGTCCGCAGATCATGCTGTTCGATGAGCCCACCTCGGCGCTGGATCCGGAAAAAGTGAATGAGGTGCTGCAGGTTATCGAATCCCTGGCCCACGAAGGCATCACGATGGTGATCGTCACCCACGAGATGAACTTCGCCTTCAAAGTGTCTGACCGGATCGTGTTTATGGAGAAAGGCCGGGTGGTGTGCGATGACACGCCGCAGGCGATGCGCAGCGGGCAACACCCGCGGGTCGAGGCCTTTCTGAAAGATGTTTCTCTGGCTTAATTATCGGGACGTGAAGAGGAAAAACTATGATTGCGCAGTGGCAAATTGAGCAGTTTCATCAGCAGGGTTATCTGGTGGTCGAAGGGGTGCTTTCCGCCGCCGACATCGCCACGCTGCAGAGCGATTTCGACGGCTGGGTCGAGGAGAGCCGCCGTCACGCGACGGCGTGGGGAGAAACCCTCGACGGGCGGCCGCGTTTCGATATCGAACGCGACCATGCTCCCGACCATCCGTCGCTGCGCCGGGTCGCCTCCCCGACGGAGATCTCCGAGGCCTATCGCCATACTGCGCTGAATTCGCGGATGGCGGCCATCGCCGGGCAGCTGATCGGCGGCAACGGCACCCGTTTTCACCACAGCAAAATTAACTCCAAGCTGCCGCACACCGCCACCGAGGTGAAATGGCATCAGGATTTCCTCTTCACCCCGCACAGCAATGACGACATTATCACCGCCCTGCTGATGGTCAGCGAGGTGACGCCGGAAAATGGCCCGCTCAATGTGGTGCCGGGCAGCCATCAGGGGCCGCTGTGGTCCCACTGGCAGGAGGGTCGCTTCACCGGGGCGGTGGATGACGAGGTGGTGACGGCTCAGTGCCAGCAGCCGCAGGCCTGTTTTGGCCCGGCGGGCTCAGTCTGCTTTATGCATACCCGCCTGCTGCACGCCTCCAGCCCCAACGAAACCGCCCTGCCGCGCACCCTGTTCATCAGCGTCTACGCCGCTGAGGATGCGCTGCCCTTCGGCGAAAACCCGCTGCCGAGCCGCCATGCCGGCCAGCTGGTGGCCGGGGAAGAGAGCGGTCTGGTGCGCAGCACCAATAACCAGCTTCGCCTGCCGCAGAAGCCGCGCGGCGCTTCGTTTTTTGTTCAGCAGGCCGGTGCCGATCGCGCCAGCATGTAATTCGCCCACACTCCGGAGGTTTTATGACACGCTTTTTCGCACCACGCCCGCTGGCTCTGCTGCTCTGCGCAGCGGGGGCTCTGACATCCCTGAACGCGCTGGCCTTCCAGCAAAGCGGCAAGATCACCGCCGGTTCGGACATGACCTTTTTCCCTTACGAGTACATGGAGAACAACAAACCGGCGGGGTTTGATATTGAACTGCTCGACGGTCTGGCGAAGAGCATGGGCCGCGAGGCGGTGAATATCGACACCCGCTTCCCCAACCTGATCCCCGGACTGCAGGGCGGGCGCTTCGATATCACCAACTCGTCGATGTACATTACCGCCGAGCGCCTGAAGGTGATCGACATGGTGCCGTACCTGAAAAGCGGGGAAGCGATCCTCGCCCGCAAAGGGAGCGACTACCAGCCCAAGACGCCGGAAGACTTCTGCGGGCATAAAATCGGCTCGATGGGCGCCACCTCGTGGCTGGCGCAGTTGCAGAAGCTTTCCGCCGACTACTGCGTGAAGAAAGGGCTGAAGCCAATTGCGCTGAGCGTCTATACCACCGACCCGCAGACCACCCAGGCGCTGCTGTCCCGCGCAGTGGATGCGCAGATCACCGACGCCGCCGTGGCGCGCGGGGTGGTGGAAAAGCTGGGCGACCGGGTGGCGATCTCCTCTGACACCCTGATCTATCCGGTGCTGAACGGCTTTGGCGTTAAAAAAGGCAACACGGAGGTGAAAACCGCCCTCGAACAGGCGCTGAAAAAATACAGCGCGACGCCGGAATATGCCGCCTTGCTGAAGAAATATCACTTCCAGGCGCCGACGGCAGAGGATCTGCAGACCCTGATGCCGAAAGCGGAGTAATGCCCATGCGCGATTCCGATGAAGAGCAGATCCGCATCGACCTGGCGGCCACCTTTCGCATCATTGCCCATCTCGGCATGCATGAGGCGGTGGCCAACCATTTCAGCGCCGCGCTCTCCGCTGACGGGAAAACGTTTTTACTCAACCCGAAGTGGAAACACTTTTCGCGCATCCGCGCCAGCGATCTGCTGGTGCTGCACGCCGATGATGAACGTTGCGCCGCGCGACCTGACGTCGATGCCACCGCGTGGGCCATTCACGGGCAGATCCATCAGCGACTACCCGACGTGCGGGTGGTGCTGCATCTGCACCCGGTGTACACCACCAGCCTCGCCTGTCTGGCGACGCCGCAGATCCTGCCCATTGACCAGAACACGGCCCGCTATTTTAACCGGGTCGCCGTCGATACCCTGTACGGCGGGATGGCGGACACCGCGGCAGAAGGCGCCCGGCTGGCGGGGCTGCTGGCGGATAATCGCCGTCTGCTGATGGGCAACCATGGGGTGCTGGTGACCGCCCCGACTATCGGCGAAGCGTTCGACGATATCTGGACCCTGGAGCGCGCCTGTCAGATCCTGATCACCGCCTGGTCAACCGGCCAGCCGCTGAAGGTGCTGTCGGACGCGGTGGCGGAAAAAACCGCCCAGGACTGGGAGAAAATTGCCGATTTCTCCCGGCAGCACTTTGCCGAGATGAAGCAGTTGATGATCGACCTCGATCCCTCCCTGGTGGATTAACCCCGCGCCAGCCCGGGGTCAGCCCGGGCCGTCGCTGGCCGCCGCCAGCAGCGGCACGATGATATCGCTGAGCGGCGTCGGTATGCCGTGTTGACGCCCGCGACGCTGTACCACCCCGTTACGAATATCCCACTCCAGCGGTCGGCCATGCAGGCGATCGATCATAATAGAGGTGCTTAAGTCGGCAGGCGCCCGATGAAAGCCGGCGATGATCTCCTCCGGCACGCTGTCGCCCAGGACGGCCCCTTCCGCCCGCGCCACCTGCAGGCATTCGCGCAGATAGGCCAGTCCGAGGGCGGTGATCTCCTCCCGGGCGAACATCCCGGCGCGTCGTCCGGTCAGCACCATCAGTCCGGCGACGGCGTTCTGCAGCAGTTTACGCCAGGCGACGCTGGTAAAATCCGCCGCCAGCTCCACCGCGCAGTGGGTTCCCGCCAGCGCCTGCTGCACCCGCTCCGCCCCCGGCAGATCCGGCAGCGTTAGTCGCGGCGCGGCGCGCAGCCAGACCGAAGCATCGGCGTCGCGCTGCGCCGGAAACCAGACCACCGACGGCAGCACCGTCGCGCCGCCGGTCAAAGGGGCAAACTGCTGGCGCTGCTCGACGCCGTTTTGCAGCACGCACACCACGGTGTCTGGCGAACACAGGGCCGCCAGCCACGGGGCGATGGCCTCCGTCTGGGTGGCCTTCACCGCGACAAACACCAGGTCGAAGGGGGCGGCTATCGCCGTCGGGTCGGTGAGCACCGGGCCGGGCACCACGATCTCACCCTCATCAGTGCGCAGCACCAGCGACGAATGGGCAGTGCGCCCGCAGACCACCGGCGCCCTCCCCACCGCAAACAGGGCGGCGGCGATCGTGGTGCCGATGGCGCCGGGACCAATTAGTGCAACTTCAGGAAATGCAGTCATGCCGAAGTCCTCCTCATCATTCTCCGCCCTGCGCGGGCAAAGATTGCCCTTCACAGTAGCGAGAAAGAGCGGAGGTCGGCAAGCGGGACGTCGGGAAAAGCGATGCGCCTTCCCCGACGGAGGGCTAGTAACGCACGCAGACGGATTTGGTTTCGCACCAGCCGTCGAGCCAGTCCGGGCCGAAATCGCGACCGGTGCCGGACTGCTTCATGCCGCCGAACGGCAGGTTGGCGTCAATCAGGGTATGACTGTTGACCCATACCGTCCCGGCCTGCAGGCGGTCGGTATAATTGAGAGCCTGGGTCAGGTCGCGGGTCCAGACGCTGGCGGTCAGGCCAAAATCGCTGTCATTGGCCAGGCGCAGCGCCTCCTCGCCGTCGGCCACCCGCACCAGGTTCACCACCGGGCCAAACACCTCCTCGCGGGTAAGGCGCAGCCCGGCGTCCGGGTTGACCACCAGCGTCGGCGGAATATAGTACCCCCCGGCATCCGGCCCGGCGCTGCCGCTGATAAGCTCCGCCTTCTGCTGTCGGGCCTCTTCAAGGTAGGCCGCCACCTTGTCGCAGTGGGCCCGGGAGACCACCGGGTTGATCTGCGCCGTCTCCAGCATCCCCGGCCCCACCTGCAGTGATTTCACCGCCTGCTCGAAGCCGCTGACCAGGGTGTCAAACAGCGGCGCTTCAATGTAGATCCGCGAGCTGGCGGCGCAGACCTGCCCCTGGTTAAGGAAGCTGCCGGTCATCAGCCCCTCAATGACCCACTGGGGATCGGCGTCTTTAAGCACAATCGCCGGGTTCTTGCCGCCCAGCTCCAGCGTCACGCGGGTCAGGCGGTCGGCGGCCACCCGCGCAATCTGTTTCCCGGTGGCCGTCGAGCCGGTAAAGCTCACCTTCGCCACCTGCGGATGGGCGGTCAGCGCCGCGCCGCAGCCGGCGCCGCTGCCGGTGACCACGTTGAACACCCCGTCAGGAATGCCCGCCTGGGTCGCCAGCTCCGCCACCCGCAGCAGGGTCAGCGGGGTGGTTTCTGAGGGTTTAATGACGATCGAACAACCCGCCGCCAGCGCCGGCATCACCTTCCACATACCGATCATCAGCGGGAAATTCCACGGAACGATGCCCGCCACTACCCCCACCGGCTCTTTTTTGGTCCACGCCTGATAACGCGCCCCTTGCGGGAACGGGATCGAGACGTCCAGCGTCCGGCCGCTGATTTTGGTGGTCAGCCCGGCGGTGTAGCGCATCCAGTTCAGGGTGCAGCCGACCTCGAAGGCGCGGGAGATGGCGATGGATTTACCCTGCTCGAGGGTTTCCAGCTGCGCCAGCTCCTCGCCGTGCTGCTCCACCAGATCGGCAAAGCGCAGCAGGATGCGCTCGCGGTCGGCCGGGGTGCGCCCGGCCCAGCGGCGGTCGACGAAGGCACGCCAGGCGGACATCACCGCCCGGTCAACATCCGCCGGGCTGGCGTCGGCGGTGGTGGCGATTGCCTGCCCGGTGGCCGGATCCCAGACGGTTAACCGGTTTTCGCTCTGCGCGGCGCAGGGGGTGCCGTCGATATACAGGCCATGCTGACGGTCTAAAAACTGCTGGACGCTGGCAAGCAGCGCTATCTGAGAGGTGGACATACCCTTTCCTTATTCTTCGCGGATAGTGCTTTCAGTCTATGTCCGGTTGGCGGCTGGCGCTTTTTTCTCTGTGACATTCGTTTGCGCCGCTGTGACAGTCGCCGCAATTCCGTCGCCTGCCCTGACAGAAATGTGCCGCAGGTAATAGTTCTTTCATATACCCGCCATCGCGCCCTTGCCTGAGGCGGCATAAATGCAACAATGCAGAAACATTATTATTACAGGAGAACGGCGAATGATGACCACGGCTGAGGGGGGGCTGGCGTACCAGCGCTGGCTGGCGACGATCAATCAGGTCTGCGGCCATTTCGCCGCCCGGCCGCTGGAGGGCCGCTTTCACGGCGAGATTGACGCCCGCTACGCCGGCAGCCTCAAGGTCAGCACGGTCACCGCCGCCGGCGTCAATCTCTACCGCACGCGCAATGAGATAAAACGCGATAACGACGCCTGGTTCTATACCGTGTTTCAGCTCGCCGGCGAAGCGGTGATCGAACAGGACGATCGCCAGGTGACCCTGGCGGCGGGGGATATCACGTTGATCGATGCCGCCCGCCCGTGCTCTATCGTCTGGCAGCAGACCTCGCGTCAGGCTTCGCTGCTGCTGCCGCGCCAGCGGGTGGCGCCGACGGGCGAGATAGTTACCGCCTGCCGGCTGGATAAGTCTCTGCCGATGGTGCAGCTCAGCCAGCGACTGCTGCTGGAGAGTATGGGCGGCACGGCGCTCTCCGCCAGCGAAAGTGAAGCGGCGCTGGAGGCGATCGCCTGCCTGTTGCGCCCGGTGCTGCGCCAGCGTGAGCCGACCCCGTCCCGGCGGGACAAGCAGTTTCAGAAGATAATAGCGTTAATCGACGCATCCATTCAGTCGGAGCATCTGCGGCCGGAGTGGCTGGCCAGCGAGATGGGAATGTCGGTGCGCAGCCTCTATCGGCTGTTTGCCGACAAAGGGCTGGTGGTGGCGCAGTATATTAAGAACCGGCGGCTGGATCTGTGCGCCCGGGCGTTACAGGACGTCCACGATGACGAAAAGCTGGCGGGGATCGGCTACCGCTGGGGCTTCAGCGACCATAGCCATTTCTCCACCGCCTTTAAGCAGCGCTTTGGCGTCTCGCCGGGCGAATACCGCAAGCGCTGCCGCTAATTATTTGCGCAGCCACTGGCCGTTTAGCCCCTGAACGTACTCGCCGGGTTGAGCGCGGGCAACCAGCTTCTGTCCGGCCATTTTCGCTACCTCATCCACCGGCAGATTGTTGTCATCCGCCAGCTGCTGGTAGCTTTCACTGCGCGCGGCGTTGATCTGTTTCACCAGCGCCAGCGTCTCTTTATCCTGACGCAGCGGCGCCAGATAGCCGTTCAGCGTCTCCCCCACCCGCCCCTGCTGGCGCGCTTCGCTCAGGGTTAACGCCAGCGCGGGCGCGCTGAGCAGAGTCAGCGCCAGCGCCGCGGTTAACAGTCGTTTTCTCATCGTCGCCTCAGAACAAATCGCTGCGGGATTTCAGCAGGTTTTCCACATCCTTATCGACCTTGATATGGATCTCATGCTCAATTTTGACATTCATATTGATGGTGATGGGCTCTTTCGACGCCGCAATTTCGATACGCGGCGTACAGCCGGCGAGCAGCATCGACGCCACTATGGCCAGTAACAGCTTCTTCATTTAGGTTCCTTACATGTCTTACCGTCCGTACAGCGCCGCACGGGCAGCGTGGCATTTTGCTCAAGCCACGCCTGTAAATTGTCGCCGAAGCGTAAACTGCGCCACAGATCGAAAATATTCTCCTCATGAGCGTAGTTTAAATGCACGGTACTGCTTTTCCCGTCCACCCGGCTGGTGCCGTTGATGGCGGCTTTAAGCGTCAGCACGCCCAGATTGTTCAGGTTAATCTGCGTCGATGAACGGGAGATCTCCATATAGCGCAGCCAGTTGATCGCCGCCCCGGCGGAGACGTTGTCCGCCACCAGCGCATCGGCGGTGTCTTTATCCAGCCGCAGGGTCATCGGTCCGTCATTGCGCAGCCAGCCGTCGTGGATAATCCATTGATTGTTCTCCAGCCACAGCGGCAGCGCGCCGCTCACCGCCCCGGACATGGCGAACTGCTTCACCTTGACCGCGCTGGTCAGTTCGCTGCTGGAGATGTGCTGCAGACGGATCAGCGCCGGGTCGCGCTGCGGCATGCGCAGCTGCAGCAGGGTCAGCTTGCCGCCTAACAGGTCGACGCTGACGTCGCTAAGCTGCAGTGGATTGGCCTCGCTCCACGGCCAGGTGCCCTGCAGGTCCGCCGTCAGGTTGCGCGCGGTGACCTGGTTGACGATTTCGCCAATGCGTAAGGAGACCGGACGGCGGGTGCCCAGCTGCCAGTGGCCGTCGCTGAAGCGGAACGGCAGGACGAAGTCGACGCCGTTGATCTGGTTATCCGGCATCCAGGCGCTGCCGCCCTTCAGGACGCCATGGCCGCCTGCCTCAAATCCCTGCCCGGCTGCCGCCGAGAAGGCCACCTGCGCATAAAGACTGCCTTCGCGCAGGTTCATCTTCCAGTCCGGCGGCACCAGCGGCTGGAATACCGTCAGCGACTGTTTTGGCCACCACGCCTGGCCGCGCAGCCGTTCGCCATCCCAGCGCCCGGTCAACCGCACCGGGCCAATGGTATCGGCGTGCAGCGCGCCGGTGAACTGGAACCACGTCGGGTCCCGGCCGTCGAGGGCGAATTTCAGCGTCGATGCCGGAAGATAGCTGCCGCCGGTGAAGGTAGTTTTTGCCGCATCCAGCGACAGCGCGCCGGTCAGCCGCGGATGCTCAGCATCGCGCAGCCAGCGGATCGGCTGCTCGAGGGTCAGACGCGGCGTGCTGACCCGCATCGTGCCGTACTCGAGCTTGTCGAAACCCGTGGAGAGGCTGCTCAGCGTAATGGCATTGTCCCGCCACTCACCGCTGCCCTTCACATCCCAGCGCGCCTGCATAGGCGTGAAATGCCCCTCGCCCCAGTAGCGCCACTGCCAGCGGCCGCTGTCGGGCAGAAAATCGTTCGCCAGACCGTCCAGATGCAACGTAAAATCGCCCATCTGCTGCTCATGGGCGCGGAGGATCGCCTGCAGGCGGCCATCGACGCCCTGCTGCGTGACCTTTACCCCGGCCAGCGGCCAGCGAATTTCGTCAATGTTCAGCGCGTCGATCACCCGCCCGCGCGACCGCAGCAGCGCCCCGGGGTGAAACGCCAGCTGCGGGCTGACCAGCGACCCGCTGAGCTGGGCCGGCAGCGCGGCGTAAAAGATCATCTCCCCCAGCTTGGCCTCGCCGGTGAGTCGCAGCGGCAGGTCGCTGTTATCCATGCTCAGCTTGCCCGGGCCGATATTCAGCACCGCGTTGCCTTTTCCGGCATGCCCCTCGGTGAGAACATTCAAGCGACCGCTGACGATCATCTGTTCCGTGCCCTGCTGCCAGTTACCCACCGACAGCGCCACGCGGCCGCTCAGCGGATACGCCTCGTAGCGGGTGCGCCAGCGGCCGTCGCTGATGGTGATCCGCTCCGGAGTGATCTCCCACGGCAGGTCGAGAATGGGCTCCACCTCGCCGCGTGGGGTGACCAGCAGCTGGCCGCGATTATGCTGCCACGTCAGCTCGGCATCGATCCATTCCGCAGTCTGCGGGAATTCGAAGGTGCCCTGCATCTGGCCATCGACCGGCAGGCCATCCGGCACCAGCGGCAGATGGAAGGTCCCCACCAGCTTCACCGGCGGCTGATCGTCAGCCAGCCGGGCGCTGAACTGGCTGACGGTAAGCGCCTGGCCGCGCAAGCGCGCCTGCAGGCTCAAATCGTTACCGGCAAAGCCGATATCCTGCTGCGCAGGGGTCAGTGACATCACCAGCCGCCCCTGCCATTTTTCCCACGGCGACAGCCGCAGGTTATCAATAGTTAACCAGCTGTAGGGCAGCATCGATTGCCATTCGGCAAGGGTGCGCGGCGATCCGGGCGTGGGATCGCTGGCCGGCAGTTTGCTCAGGCAGGCGCTGTTGATGTCAAGTTGGCCAATATGCAGCCGCCAGCGGCTGGGGCGCGAGAGACGGGCATCGGTCACCCTGGCGAGTTCACACTCGCCCACCAGATAGCGCAGATCGGGGATCAGCAGGGCGGAACGCGTAAGACGCGGGCTCTCCTGCATAGCGATATGAGTGCCCACGGGCAGCCAGATGCCCGCCAGCGTCGGCACCCAGTGGGTCAGCGTCAACAGCAGGGTTAGCGGCAGTAACACCAGCGCTAACACCAGCGCGATGGCGGCTTTATATTTACCCTTCATGGGCAGTTAATATCCTGATTCAACATAAGTAAAAGCCGAAAGGCGCCCATTGTGACACGTTCGACCAGTGAGTGAAAGTTTGCGACCTGTTAAAGCATAGTTGCCAGCCGGTATCGCGGCGCGGCGATCGGCCGTCACCATTTAACTTTTGTTTAAGCACCCCCTGCCACACTCCAGAAAGATAGGTATTGCTTGCGGGAGAGACGGTGTCGTTAATTATCTCGCTCATTGAGAGCGCACAGGGCCACTATCCATTGGTATTACTGATGGTTTTCTTGCTCACTTTCACTAAATCCTGCGCGCTGGTGTCGCTGGCCATCCCGGGCACCTCCGGCCTGCTGCTGCTTGGGACATTCGCTTCCGCCAGCCTCGGTCATTTCCTGCTAATGTGGTCCAGCGCCAGCCTCGGCGCCATCGGCGGATTCTGGCTCTCGTGGTGGTTGGGCGTTCGCTATCGTCACCGCCTTACGCAGTTACGCTGGCTGACCGCCGAGCGGCTGGCCCGCAGCCGACTCTTTTTTCAGCGCCGCGGGCTGTGGGCGGTCTTTTTCAGCCGCTTTCTCTCTCCCCTGCGCGCCACCCTGCCCCTGGTCAGCGGCGCCAGCGGCCTGCCGCTGTGGTCGTTTCAGCTGGCTAACGTCAGCTCCGGTCTGCTGTGGCCGTTTCTGCTGCTCTCCCCCGGCGCTTTAAGCCTGAGTTTGTGGTAAAAAAAACTTTGTCTTTCAAAGAGATTCCTCAAATCCGCGATATGCTCTAGAATTAGGATAAGCACCTGCCATTTAAACTATTTTTTAATAATTGTACGATTATTTTAAATATGCTACCGTGACGTTATAATCACTGGAGAAAAGTCTTATGAAAATCGCGGTTTACAGTACGAAGCAGTACGATAAAAAGTACCTGCAGCACGTGAATGATACCTACGGCTTTGAACTGGAATTCTTCGACTTCCTGCTGACAGAGAAAACCGCCAAAACCGCCAACGGTTGCGAAGCGGTATGCATCTTCGTCAATGACGACGGCAGCCGTCCGGTGCTGGAGGAGCTGAAGGCCCACGGCGTGAAGTATATCGCCCTGCGCTGCGCCGGGTTTAACAACGTCGACCTCGAGGCGGCGAAAGAGCTTGGCCTGCGCGTCGTGCGCGTCCCAGCCTACTCGCCGGAAGCGGTGGCTGAGCATGCGATCGGCATGATGATGTCGCTTAACCGCCGCATCCACCGCGCCTACCAGCGTACCCGTGATGCTAATTTCTCCCTGGAAGGACTCACCGGTTTCACCATGTATGGCAAAACCGCCGGGGTGATTGGCACCGGGAAAATTGGCGTGGCGATGCTGCGGATCCTCAAAGGTTTTGGCATGCGTCTGCTGGCGTTCGACCCGTACCCAAGCGCCGCCGCGCTGGAGTTGGGGGTGGAATATGTCGACCTCGCCACGCTGTACAAGGAGTCGGACGTGATCTCCCTGCACTGCCCGCTGACCGACGAAAACTACCATCTGCTCAATCGCGGGGCTTTCGATCAGATGAAGGACGGAGTGATGGTGATTAACACCAGCCGCGGCGCGCTGATCGACTCCCAGGCGGCCATCGATGCCCTGAAGCACCAAAAAATTGGCGCGCTGGGGCTGGACGTTTATGAGAACGAACGCGATCTGTTCTTCGAAGACAAATCCAACGACGTGATCCAGGATGACGTCTTCCGTCGCCTCTCCGCCTGCCACAACGTGCTGTTCACCGGCCATCAGGCGTTCCTCACCGCCGAGGCGCTGATCAGCATTTCGGAGACCACCCTGGGCAATCTGCAGCAGGTCGCCAACGGTGAAACCTGCCCAAACGCTATCGTCTGATTCCTTTCCCTTTTGTGCTCCTCTCCCCGGGGGGAGCACATTCAGATAATCCCCACAGATCCCCGCTGCGATACCGTTACACTGGCTTTGTTTTATTAGTAATGTGAATGTTTTGGAGTGAAAATGAACAAATTTGCGGCATTACTGGCGGCAGGGTTGCTGCTGTCCGGCTGTGTCTATAACAGTAAGGTGTCCACCGGCGCGGAACAGCTACAGCATCATCGTTTCGTGCTGACCAGCGTCAACGGCCAGGCGGTAAACGCTGGCGACCGGCCGCTGGAGCTGAGCTTCGGCGAGAAGATGGCTATTACCGGCAATATGTATGTTTCGGGCAATATGTGCAACGGCTTCAGCGGGGAAGGTAAGGTGTCGGACGGCGAGCTGAAGGTCAAATCGCTGGCGATGACCCGGATGCTGTGCCACGATGCCCAGCTTAATACCCTTGATGCGACCATTGGTAAGATGCTGCGCGAGGGCGCGCAGGTCGATCTGACGGAAAACCAGTTGACGCTGGCGACCGCCGACCAGACGCTGGTCTATAAGCTCGCCGACCTGATGCACTAGCCGGCGTTTTGAGCCCGCTGCGGGGCTGCCATTAATAGCCGCAGCTTCCGCCCGCCAGCGCCTGCTCGCTGCAGCGTTTACCGTTCGGCAGCGCGCACATGCCAATCGCTGAACCATCGAGCTGACGAGCCACCGATAACGAGCCGCCTATCATGGCGCAGTTGGCCTGACCGGCGTCGCTCATCGCCGCCCGCATTCCTGGCGTGACGTGCGCCGCCGTGGCCTGCTGAACGGGTTCACTACTGCACGCCGACAGCAACAGCGCCGCACATCCCACTAACATCGCAGCTCGCATTTTCTCTCCCCTCGGAAACGTCTTAAATAGCAAACCCAAGAATAATAGGCAGCGTGGCGCGCGGCGTCGAGAGGGGAAGTACGTATTTATGCGTCTCATTAACATTTTCTAGCAAATTTCTGCGTAAAGGTTGATCTGCACAGGGATACTCACCGGGCGATGGCTCGCCTTCACGTCCAGAAAAGCTACTTTCTCCGCGAACCGCGCAAAATATTGATCTGGTCACGGGTAGCCGTCGTATTGAGGACACAAATGCAAAAATGGCGGCGCCAACGGTTTGCTAAACTAGCTCTTATATAATTACAGGGCGCGTCGCGGTTTCACGCGTCCATTCTTTTGCGCAATGTAAGGGTGTCTTCATATGATTACGATTGATGGTAATGGCGCGGTCGCTTCCGTCGCGTTTCGCACCAGTGAAGTTATCGCCATCTACCCGATCACGCCCAGTTCAACGATGGCGGAACAGGCTGACGCCTGGGCCGGCAATGGGCTGAAAAACGTCTGGGGCGATGTGCCCCGCGTGGTCGAAATGCAGTCGGAGGCAGGCGCCATTGGCGCCGTACATGGCGCGCTGCAGACTGGCGCCCTCTCCACGTCCTTTACCTCATCGCAGGGCCTGCTGCTGATGATCCCCACGCTGTACAAACTGGCCGGCCAGCTGATGCCGTTTGTCCTGCACGTCGCCGCCCGCACTGTCGCCACCCACGCGCTGTCGATCTTCGGCGACCATTCCGATGTGATGGCGGTCCGTCAGACCGGGTGCGCAATGCTGTGCGCCAGCAGCGTTCAGGAAGCGCAGGATTTCGCGCTGATCTCACATATCGCCACCCTGCAAAGCCGGGTGCCGTTTATTCATTTCTTTGATGGTTTCCGCACTTCGCACGAAATCAACAAAATCGCCCCGCTGGCGGATGACACGATTCGCGCCCTGCTGCCGCAGGAGAAAATCGCTGAGCATCGCCAGCGCGCGCTCAATCCGGAACACCCGGTGATCCGCGGGACCTCCGCTAACCCTGACACCTACTTCCAGTCGCGGGAGGCCACCAACCCGTGGTACGACGCGGTTTATGATCATGTCGAGAAAGCGATGGATGACTTCGCCGCCGCCACCGGCCGCCAGTACAAACCGTTTGAGTTTTACGGCCATCCGCAGGCGGAACGCGTGATCGTCATTATGGGCTCGGCCATCGGCACCTGCGAAGAGGTGGTCGATGAACTGCTGAGCCGCGGCGAGAAAGTCGGCGTCCTGAAAGTGCGCCTCTATCGCCCATTCTCCGCCGCCCACCTGCTGGCAGCGCTGCCGGAGAGCGCCCGGGCGGTGGCGGTGCTGGATCGCACCAAAGAACCTGGCGCGCACGCGGAGCCACTGTATCTCGACGTGATGACCGCCCTGGCGGAAGCCTTTAACCGCGGCGAGCGCGAGACGCTGCCGCGGACCATCGGCGGCCGCTACGGTCTCTCTTCCAAGGAGTTCGGTCCGGAATGCGTGCTGGCGATATTCCATGAGCTGCAGGCCGCCCAGCCGAAGCCGCGCTTTACCGTCGGCATCTATGACGACGTGACCAACCTGTCGCTGCCGCTGGGCGAAAATACTCTGCCATCAGAGGCCAAGCTCGAAGCGCTGTTCTACGGCCTCGGCAGCGACGGCAGCGTGTCGGCCACCAAAAACAATATCAAAATCATCGGCAATTCCACCCCGTGGTTCTCCCAGGGGTACTTTGTCTATGACTCGAAGAAGGCGGGCGGCCTGACCGTCTCCCATCTGCGGGTCAGCGAAAAGCCGATTCGTTCTTCGTATCTGATTTCGCAGGCCGATTTCGTTGGCTGCCACCAGCTGCAGTTTATCGATAAATACCAGATGGCCGAGCGGCTGAAGCCCGGCGGCATTTTCCTGCTCAACACGCCGTACAGCGCCGATGAAGTCTGGTCCCGCCTGCCGCAGGAAGTGCAGGCCACCCTGAATCAGAAAAAAGCGCGTTTTTACGTGGTCAACGCGGCGAAGATCGCCCGCGAATGTAGCCTCGGGGCGCGCATTAATACCGTGATGCAGATGGCGTTCTTCCATCTGACTCACATCCTGCCTGGCGACAGCGCGCTGGCGGAACTGCAGGCGGCCATCGCCAAAAGCTACAGCAGCAAAGGCCAGGAGCTGGTGGAACGCAACTGGCAGGCGCTGGCCCTGGCCCGCGAATCGCTGGCGGAAGTGCCGCTGCAGCCGGTGAATGCCAACAGTCCGAACCGCCCGCCGGTGGTCTCCGACGCCGCGCCGGATTTCGTCAAAACGGTCACCGCCGCGATGCTGGCCGGTCTCGGCGATGCGCTGCCGGTCTCCGCCCTGCCGCCGGACGGCACCTGGCCCATGGGCACCACGCGCTGGGAGAAACGCAACATCGCCGAAGAGATCCCCATCTGGAAGGAAGCGCTATGTACCCAGTGCAACCACTGCGTCGCCGCCTGCCCGCACTCGGCGATCCGCGCCAAAGTGGTCGCACCGGAAGAGATGGAGAACGCCCCTGCCAGTCTGCACTCGCTGGACGTCAAGTCCCGCGATATGCGCGGGCAGAAATACGTACTGCAGGTCGCCCCGGAAGACTGCACCGGCTGCAACCTGTGCGTGGAAGTGTGCCCGGCAAAAGATCGCCAGAATCCGGAGATCAAGGCCATCAATATGATGTCCCGCCTGGAGCATGTGGAAGAGGAGAAAGTGAATTACGATTACTTCCTCAACCTGCCGGAAATCGACCGCAGCAAACTGGAGCGTATTGATATCCGCACTTCGCAGCTGATCAGCCCGCTGTTTGAATACTCCGGCGCCTGCTCCGGCTGTGGCGAAACGCCGTATATCAAACTGCTGACCCAGTTGTATGGCGACCGGATGCTGATTGCCAATGCCACCGGCTGCTCATCCATTTACGGCGGCAACCTGCCCTCGACCCCGTACACGACCGACGCCAACGGCCGCGGCCCGGCGTGGGCCAACTCGCTGTTTGAGGATAACGCTGAATTCGGGCTCGGCTTCCGCTTAACCGTCGATCAACATCGTCAGCGCGTGATGCGCCTGCTGAGCGAATTCGCCGACCAGCTGCCGGCAGAGCTGAACGCGGCGCTGCATGCCGAGGCGACGCCGGAAGCGCGCCGTGAACAGGTGGCGGCCCTGCGCCAGGCGCTGACCGGCGTGCAAGGCGCTGAAGAGCTGCTGACCGATGCCGACGCGCTGGTGGAGAAATCCGTCTGGCTGATCGGCGGCGACGGCTGGGCCTACGATATCGGCTTCGGCGGCCTGGATCATGTGCTGAGCCTGACGGAAAACGTCAACATTCTGGTGCTGGATACCCAGTGTTACTCCAACACCGGCGGCCAGGCGTCAAAAGCCACCCCGCTGGGGGCGGTCACTAAGTTTGGCGAGCACGGTAAACGCAAGGCACGCAAAGATCTTGGCGTCAGCATGATGATGTATGGTCATGTCTATGTGGCGCAGATTTCGCTGGGCGCGCAGCTGAACCAGACGGTGAAAGCGATTCAGGAAGCGGAAGCCTATCCGGGGCCGTCGCTGATCATCGCCTACAGTCCTTGCGAAGAGCATGGCTACGATCTGGCGCTCAGCCACGATCAAATGCGTCAGCTGACCGCCACCGGCTTCTGGCCGCTCTACCGCTTCGACCCACGTCGGGCGGAAGAAGGCAAGATCCCGCTGGCGCTGGACTCTCGCCCACCGTCAGACGCCCTGGCTGAGACGCTGCTCAATGAGCAACGCTTCCGTCGCCTGAATGCGCAGCAGCCGGAAGTGGCGGAGCAGCTGTGGAAAGATGCTGCCGCCGACCTGCAGAAGCGCTACGACTTCCTCGCCCAGCTGGCTGGCAAAGCGGAGAAATCAACGAGCGAGAGCTAAGGTTATTTTCCATCCCGCAGCCATAAAAAAAGCCCGAACATGAAGTTCGGGCTTGTCGTTTTACCGATAACAAAATCATTCCGCAGAATGAGACGGCAAATAAAAATGCTTGGCATGACAATAAAGGCATATAACGCTCGAATAATACGCGATCAAACTGACCATGTATAATTTTTATTTTGTATATTAGTTGAAGATGTATTCATCATAATTATCACCATTACTTCAGTATTATTTTATTTAGAATTTACTTATATCGTAACAATTGAGTCTTACCATATCTCAGACCGCTCCTTTAGCATGAGTTCACTTCCTTCCCGGAAGCTAAAACATAAAAACAGTTAAAGGAATTTCTTCATGAAAAGAAAAGTACTGGCCCTCGTTATTCCGGCTTTATTAGCCGCTGGCGCCGCACATGCGGCGGAAATTTATAATAAAGACGGAAATAAATTAGATGTCTATGGCAAGGTAGACGGTCTGCACTATTTCTCCAGCGACTCGAAAAAAGACGGCGACCAAACTTACGTTCGCTTTGGCTTTAAAGGCGAAACCCAGATCAACGATATGCTCACCGGTTACGGCCAGTGGGAATACAACGTTCAGGCCAACAATACCGAAAGCGCCGGCGATCAGGCGTGGACCCGTCTGGCCTTCGCCGGTATCAAAGTGGGCGATTACGGTTCCTTCGACTACGGTCGTAACTACGGCGTGCTGTACGACGTCGAAGGCTGGACCGATATGCTGCCGGAGTTCGGCGGCGACTCTTACACCTATGCGGATAACTTTATGGCAGGCCGCGCCAACGGCGTCGCGACCTACCGTAACAGCGACTTCTTCGGTCTGGTAGACGGTCTGAACTTCGCCCTGCAGTATCAGGGTAAAAACGAAGGCCAGAACGCCCAGGACATCAACGTCGGCACCAACAACCGCAGCAGCGACAGCGATGTTCGCTTTGACAACGGCGACGGTTTCGGTCTCTCTACCTCCTATAACTTCGGCATGGGCATCAGCGCGGCAGCGGCCTACACCTCATCTGACCGTACCAACGACCAGATGACCCAGACCAACGCCCGTGGCGATAAAGCTGAAGCCTGGACCGCTGGCCTGAAGTACGACGCCAACAATATCTACCTGGCGACCATGTACTCTGAAACCCGCAACATGACCCCTTACGGCAACGACGGCGTGGCCAACAAAACGCAAAACTTCGAAGTCACCGCTCAGTATCAGTTCGACTTTGGTCTGCGTCCGGCTATCTCCTATCTGCAGTCCAAAGGCAAAGATTTCTATAACACCGGCAGCTACGCCGATAAAGATCTGGTCAAATATATGGACGTCGGCGCCACCTATTACTTCAACCGTAATATGTCCACCTACGTTGATTACAAAATCAATCTGCTGGATGACAACGACAGCTTCTACAAAGACAACGGTATCTCTACCGACAACATCGTCGCGTTGGGCCTGGTTTACCAGTTCTGATGCGCCAGCCCGCCGGTTCCGGCGGGCTTTCTCTCTCTTTGCATCGCACCAGCTAAAACAAAACAATATATCCCACCGCTTAAAATAGCCGTCCATTTAGTGATATAGTCGTGCTCAGTCAGTGCCTGCCCGAGGACGTCCATCATGCATCATCACCCGGTAAAATCTTCCCGAATTATCTCTGTCGCCTATGATGACGCTTCCGCCACGCTGGAAATTTGTTTTTATCACCAGCCGCCGTTGCAATATACCGGCGTTCCACCGCGTATTTTTCGTGACTTTTTACAGGTGGTGTCAAAGGGTCGCTTTTATGACGGCGTGATAAAGGGAAAATTTCCCGAACACAAGTCACGTTAATGTCAAAGTGTGACTGCGGTCATGATACAAAACGTGCCATAATGCCGTACAATATGAGGGGATACTTAAACAGGAGGTTTTATGAGCAGAATGATTCTTGTCCCCATCGATATCTCTGATAAAGAATTTACTGAACGCATTATCAGTCACGTTGAATCGGAAGCGCGGATTGACGACGCTGAGGTCCATTTCCTCTCCGTTATCCCTTCCCTGCCTTATTATGCCTCACTGGGAATGGCCTATACCGCCGAACTGCCTGGTATGGATGAGCTGCGTGAAGGAACGGAAACGCAGCTTAAAGAACTCGCGAAACAGTTCTCTATCCCGGAAGATCGGAAACATTTTCACGTTGCCGAAGGATCGCCAAAAGATAAGATCCTGGCCCTCGCCAAGTCGCTACCCGCCGACCTGGTGATCATTGCTTCGCACCGGCCGGATATTACCACCTATCTGCTGGGCTCCAACGCCGCCGCGGTGGTCCGCCACGCCGAGTGCTCGGTGCTGGTCGTTCGCTAACGCCTCAGCCCGCCGCCCGGCGGGCTTTTTATTTTTACTTCTGCCCCTGCCCGCAGCGGAAAGTGCCGGAAAGATGCTGACATTCCGCCCCTGAATCCGTACCATACACGCCACGGTTGTCTGTCAGACCTCATTAATTGCTACGCGCCAGCGCCACGTTGTCCAGCGGCTGGCAGAACGCGTGCTCTTCTGATGCCACACTATGAATTGAGCCACTATTACATGCTGCAAAATCAAGAAATCAGTAAAAATGTACAACACCAATAAGTTGTGCCCCCTCCAACCAACTGAATTTATTTTATATTTACATACAGCCAGCCCCCACAGCGCCGGCCGCTGGTCCTGGTACCTGAATCCACCCGGGAATGAATGAGGCAGGCTATTCGAGGAAAAGAGGTGAATGAGATAATTGCAGATGGTGCGGTACCTGCTGATCATTTCACATGGCACCCCGTTTTCCGAGCGGTGGACAACGTTAGGAATCAGGGGGCGTAATTGATTGAGGCTATTAAAATCCAATAACCTGATAATACCCGCACTATGCTGAAAGCAGACCTTGGTGTTCTGCTTGCCTTTTGCTTCGGGAATGCCCTCAAAGCGCATAAGTTAAGGAAGTTGCTCAGGCTCCGAGGACATCTTTAGGGCTGGTTGATAAAAAATCAAAATTGTGAGCTACTTTCATCGATAATAAATTCAACGTAATAAAAAACCGCCGGCGCGAGTTTCAATCAGAAGTCATCTATTATCACGTTAAGATAGTTAAGATAACGCAACTGTACCGATCAGCTACTCTTTGAAACCAGGCTTGCCATTCCTGGCCCGCCATTCTTTCACTTCCTTAACAACCCTTTCCGGACTATCCTCTCGGCCCTTTGGAGGATAGAAAATTACATCAGAACCATCAGGGTGTTCAGTGATACGTTCAAACTCTAAAACATTTTGCACATCTTCATCTTCGGTTGTATTATCCGGATTAAATATCTTTTTCACAAAAGCTAAAAACTCAGATTCAGTGTAATCAGAAATGCTTTTTTTATTGTCCATCATTTACCACCATTGCTTAGTGAACTTCGACATGGCTTTTTGTGCATCATAACTCGCCAGTTCTCAATACCATACACATCACCGGTATTTTAATAGCTTTTGCGTGTTCTAATTCATGTTTAAGCCTTCCCCCGACATGCTCATTTTACGAATGAACGACCATGTTTCTTACTTGATACCCCCTAAGCTAGCTTGTCAAACCGCTCAGTTAGCTCAGTGGTATCAGAAACCGCCTTCCTGAAAGCTCTCCGAATGAATGAAAGTTCGAAAACTCACAGCCACGAAATTTTTCAGCAATCACACTGGGAACAGGAGAGCCTAACTCGTCTCCAGTTTTTTTTCAGCCAACCATGACTAACCTGCTCCCCTTAACCAGTGATTTTGCCAGGTAAATCTCTAGAGCTTGCCAACATAACATCACTTGGCTCGACTCCCATTGCAAGAGCATCAGGCTGCTAGATCTCTCAGTACACAAAATCCAGGTAGGCTAGCAGTATTTACGGTTGAGATGGACGAAATCTTATTGTTCCACGCGCAATGCCTGGCTTTCCGGGCTCATACTTGCATTTTCTCATTGCTGATCTTGTTTCTCTAAAAAAGATCTCAGCACCAGTTGTCTCAACAGAAGTTACTTCCCCTTTTTCATTTACTGAGGCAGCGTAATTTACAGTGCCACTAATCCGATTAGCCATGGCAGAAACTGGATAATAAGGATTAGGGCAACTTATCCGCACAGGCACCACTTCTTCTTTATTTTCTGCAGCAAGTGCCAAGTTTGATATAAGAACAGCGCAAACCAGAAGTAATGTTTTTTTCATAACGGATACCAATTGTTGTTTTCCTTATGTCTATAGATCTCTAATACGCCTTTTTCATGCAACGCCGGAGAATGCGGCTCCACTTCTACATCCCCGCTGGTATGGAGGGGATTATATATCACAGCCGGGTTAGCTGCGCGCTTTGCGTTCTGCGGGGGATTGAGGCATCGCCATTCTTCCGCAGGGCTACTCCTTCCCTATAACGCTTCCATTCACCTATATTCCATTAAAAAATGAGGAGTTTCGACTTATCATTTAGGGTCAAGTTAAGTAAACACCTCTCTTACAGCCAGATTTCCAATCTTATGTGAGACCCAAAACCCGGCACTGATTGCCGGGTATTTTATTGCTTCCCAGGTGCTTTTACGGTTTCTCACGCCCGGCACATCTCCGGCGAGTTACCTCTCACCAGCGCCTCAGCAAAAGGCCTCGGTATGGCATTAGCAGCAGGAAACCGGACGATACAATTGCTCGGCCCTGCCCTGGACGCGCTCAAAGCGCAGCATGAACTGACAGCTGGACATCCGGTCGCCACTATCACGTTTCACCACAGGGAATACGGCTCAAGCGAGGAACAGAATTTGCGACTTGTTTTCATGCCGCGGAGACGGAAAGGCGAGCAAAAACCCTGCTACTCGCACAGCAGCATAGGCAGCAGATGGGAAGCTGCAGTAAAACGCGCTGGCATTCGCCGCAGGAATCCGTACCATACGCGGCATACTTTTGCCTGCTGGCTCCTGACGGCTGGCGCAAACCCGTCTTTTATAGCCAATCAGATGGGGCATGAAAACGCGCAAATGGTGTACGACGTTTATAGTACATGGATAGAAGAAATGAACGGCGACCAGGTTTCTATGTTGAATTCCCGGCTTGGGCTTTAACACGTTTTGCCCCCTATATGCCCCTTTTAGATTTTGAGAATGTTAACAATGCAAGAAAATCAAGAACTTACAAAGAAAGAGAAATACAACATCGATAAGCTGCAGAAACGTCTGCGCCGCAACGTCGGTGAGGCGATCGCCGACTTCAATATGATTGAAGAGGGCGACCGCATTATGGTTTGTCTGTCAGGCGGCAAGGACAGCTATACCATGCTGGAGATCCTGCGTAACCTGCAGAAAAGCGCGCCCATCTCCTTCTCGCTGGTGGCGGTGAACCTCGACCAGAAACAGCCCGGGTTCCCGGAGCATATTCTGCCGGCGTATCTTGAGCAGCTGGGCGTTGAATACAAGATTGTCGAAGAGAATACCTACGGCATCGTCAAAGAGAAGATCCCGGAAGGAAAAACCACCTGCTCGCTCTGCTCTCGCCTGCGTCGCGGCATTCTCTACCGTACCGCCAGCGAACTCGGCGCCACCAAGATTGCCCTCGGCCATCATCGCGACGACATCCTGCAGACGCTGTTCCTGAATATGTTCTACGGCGGCAAAATGAAAGGGATGCCGCCGAAGCTGATGAGCGATGACGGCAAACACATCGTCATCCGCCCGCTGGCCTACTGCCGCGAAAAGGACATCGAGCGCTTCTCCCAGGCCAAGGGCTTCCCGATCATTCCTTGCAACCTGTGCGGTTCGCAGCCTAACCTGCAGCGCCAGGTGATCGCCGATATGCTTCGCGACTGGGATAAGCGTTATCCGGGACGCATTGAAACCATGTTTAGCGCAATGCAGAACGTGGTGCCTTCGCACTTGAGCGACGTTAATCTGTTTGATTTTAAAGGCATCACCCACGGCTCCGAGGTGGTGGACGGCGGCGATTTAGCGTTTGACAGGGAAGAGATTCCCCTGCAGCCCGCCGGCTGGCAGCCGGAGGAAGAGGACGCCCGGTTGGATGAGCTGCGTCTGAACGTAGTGGAAGTGAAGTAACCCGCAAGCGTCTCAGGCCGCCGCCTGAGACGCGCTATTCTGCCCTTACTTCAGCAGTCGTACGCGGCAGGCTTTGCCTTTGATCTTGCCGTTTTGTAACTGCTTATACGCCTTCTGCGCCATATTCTGGCGGATCGCCACATAGACGTGGGCCGGGTGGACGGTAATTTTGCCGATATCGGCGCCATCAAATCCCATATCACCGGTCAACGCCCCCAGCACATCCCCCGGGCGCATTTTCGCCTTTTTTCCACCGTCGATGCACAGCGTCGCCATCTCCGCCGTCAGCGGCGTGATAGCGTTGCCCGCCGGCGCCGGCAGCCAGTTGAGGGATAACTGCAGCATGTCGGCCAGAATGGTGGCGCGCTGCGCCTCTTCCGGCGCGCAGAAGCTGATAGCCAGGCCTTGTTCGCCGGCGCGGGCGGTACGGCCGATGCGGTGCACATGCACTTCCGGATCCCAGGCCAGCTCGAAGTTCACCACCAGCGCGAGAGATTTGATGTCCAGGCCGCGGGCAGCGACATCGGTCGCCACCAGAACCCGGACGCTGCCGTTCGCGAAGCGCACCAGCGTTTGATCGCGGTCGCGCTGCTCGAGGTCACCGTGCAGCGATAATGCGCTCTGCCCGGCGGCGTTGAGCGCATCGCAGACCGCCTGGCAATCGCGCTTGGTATTGCAGAACACCACGCAGGACGCCGGCTGATGCTGGCTGAGCAGACGCTGGAGCAGCGCAATCTTGCCGTGGCGGGAAACTTCAAAGAACTGCTGTTCGATAGCCGGTAACGCATCGACGCTGTCAATCTCAATCGTTTCCGGATGACGCTGCACCCGGCCGCTGATCGCCGCGATTGCCGCAGGCCAGGTGGCGGAAAACAGCAGCGTCTGCCGGTCAGCCGGCGCGAAGCGGATCACCTCGTCGATGGCGTCGCTGAAGCCCATGTCGAGCATGCGGTCCGCTTCATCCATCACCAGGGTCTGCAGCACGTCGAGAGAGACCGTCCCCTTCTGCAGATGATCGAGCAGACGGCCCGGAGTGGCGACGATAATATGCGGGGCGTGCTGCAGTGAATCGCGCTGGGCGCCAAACGGCTGCCCGCCGCAGAGCATCAAAATCTTGATGTTCGGCAGGCAGCGCGCCAGACGGCGCAGCTCGCCGGCAACCTGATCGGCCAGTTCGCGGGTCGGACACAGCACCAGCGACTGGGTCTCAAAGCGCGACGGATCGATATGCTGCAGCAGACCCAGCCCGAAGGCGGCCGTTTTTCCGCTGCCGGTTTTTGCCTGCACGCGCACATCTTTCCCCGCGAGGATCGCCGGCAGGGCGGCGGCCTGAACCGGCGTCATCGACAGATAACCCAGCTCGTTAAGGTTGGCTAATTGGGCGGCAGGTAAAACAGTCAGGGTAGAAAAAGCGGTCACAATGTATTCTCGTATTAAAGGACAGACGATCTGCAGGCGCGTATCCTCGCAGATCTCCGCGCCTGATGCGACAATTTAATCGGCTCTTCATCAGGCGGCGGATCGGGCTGCGGCTGCGGACGCGGTCGTGGATCGGGTAAAGGAACCGGATCGTTCGGCTCGGGCGAGATGGGGATAGACTGGGCTGTCAGCCCTGAAGCGTAATGCATAGTGGCCTCCCGGAAAGTGATACGGGCGTACCCGCAGGCGTAAACGGCCTGAAGACCGTCGGGTGTCTTAGTAAGCGTAGAAGCTGGTCAGGAGAGCGCAAAAAAAAGCCGACTCAACAAAGTCGGCGTCGTACGAATCAATTGTGCTATGCAGTAATTCAAAAAAGGAAGTAAGACAATATGGAGCGCAACGCCCATCGCTTGACGTTGCATTCACCTGCGAGAGAGATATTGCCCTGAATGGGTAGAGGGTTTATTGATTTCGCTCAAACATTGCCGGGTTTTCCCGGCATCGTCGCTGCTAAAAGGCGATTCTTTACAACCATTTACTGCGATGTAACCACCATGCAACACCACCGATGACAACGACTAACATCAGGCAGAAGAGGCTAAACCCCAGATGCCAGCTGTTGCCAGGGATCCCGCCGAGGTTGACGCCGAACAGGCCAGTTAAAAAGGTGCTGGGCAGAAACACCATCGCCATCAAGGACATCGTATAGGTCCGCCGCGCCAGCGACTCCTGCATAATCTGGGCGATCTCATCGCTCATGATCGCCGTGCGGGCGATGCAGCTGTCGATCTCATCCAGCCCGCGCCCCAGCCGCTCGGCGATATCCTGCATCCGCCGCCGCTGATCGTCGCTCATCCACGGCAGGCGCTCGCTGGCCAGCCGGGCGTAAACATCGCGCTGCGGCGCCATATACCGGCGCATCACGATCAGCTGTTTACGCAGCAGGGCAAGGAAACCGCGCGGCGGCACCTGCTGATCGAGCAGGTCGTCTTCGAGGTCGATTATTCGGTCGTGCAGTTGTTCAATAAACTCACTGGCATGATCGGTCAGCGCGTCGCAGACTTCCACCAGCCAGCTGCCGCAGTCCGTCGGCCCATTGCCCTCCTTCAGGTCACCCAGCACATCGTCGAGCGCCAGCACTTTGCGCTGACGAGTGGAGACGATCAGCCGCTCATCCATATAGAGACGCATCGCCACCAGCTGGTCTGGGCGTTCATCGGTGCTGCCGTTGATGCAGCGCAGGGTGATCAGCGCCCCGTCGCCGATCCGCGTTACCCGTGGTCGGGTGCTCTCGCCTGCCAGGGCATCGCGCACGTTATTGGGCAGTAGCGGGGTGGCCGCCAGCCAGTCGGCGCTGTCGCTATGGGTATAGTTGAGATGCAGCCAGCAGGGCTTCTCTTTGTCGATAATATCGTTATCGGCGAGCGGCTTCACGCCCCCCTGCCCGTCGAGCACCCACGCGAAGATCGCGTCCGGTATCTGCAACTCCGAGCCTTTAATCGCGTCCACTCAACCTCCGTTAATCCATGCCTGTCACATTTCACGCACTCTGTATAAGGTACGCGAAAGCGCGCTTTTTCGCTGTTTATTGCCCGGTGAAAGGGGCTAATCGCTTCATTAAAAAGCGCTTTCCCCCGGGCCGCGCCCACCTTCCTCATTTAACGTTAAAGTGTAGTGAAATCAAGTTCTTCAGGTTTTGCGCGCCTCAGTGCGACTTTTTGCGGTTTATTTTGCGACTTTATGCTGTATTATGCCGCTTATTGCGTCAACTTGCGGAGTCTCTCGTCATGCATAAGCTCGCCCGACAAAAACACATCCTCGACCGGCTGAGTGAAACCGGTCAGCTGAGCATCAGCGAACTGGTTGATGCGCTGCAGGTGTCGGCCGATACCATACGCCGGGATCTCAGCGAGCTGGAAAACCAGGGCGTACTGCAGAAAAGCCACGGCGGCGCCATCGCGCTTAACGTCCCGGCGATGACGCGCAAGGGAAGAAACGCCCTGCTCCCCGGAACCAAGCAGCGTCTCGGCCAGCAGGTCGCCGCGCGCATCCCCTCCGGCTCGACGCTGTTTCTTGACGCCGGGAGTACCCTGCTGGCCGTCGCTACCCAGTTGAAAGGCCCCATGACCGTGATCACCGCGTCGCTGGATATCGCCCAGCTGTTTAGCGACCGCGCCGATATCCAGCTCATCCTGCTTGGCGGCCAGTGGGACAGTGAGCAGCGGCTGTTCGCCGGCAGCGCCACGCTGTCGCTGGTGTCGCGCTACCGCGCCGATATCGCGATTCTCGGCGCCTGCGCGTTGCATGCCGAACTGGGCCTGAGCGCCAGCCAGGAGGCCGATGCCGACGTAAAACGCGCCATGCTCGCCGCCAGCGCGGAACACTGGCTGGTGGCGGACCATACCAAAGTCAACCATTGCGAACCCTGGCTGGTGGCCGGTCTCAGCGACATTCACCATCTTTTCCTCGATCGTCCCTGGCCTGAGCTGGGGGATGACCCTGCCCTCTCTGTACATATTGCTGACGCTTAACAACGCGGAGAACCTGATGAGTAACAACACGATAAATATCGCCCTGATTGGCTATGGCTTCGTCGGTAAGACCTTCCACGCGCCGCTTATCCGTTCGGTGCCGGGCCTGAACCTAGCCTTCGTCGCCTCGCGTGATGAAGAAAAAGTCAAACGCGACCTGCCGGACGTCACGGTGATCGCCTCCCCGGAAGCGGCGGTCCAGCATCCGGATGTCGATCTGGTGGTCATCGCCTCCCCCAACGCCACGCACGCGCCGCTGGCCCGCCTGGCGCTGAACGCCGGCAAGCATGTGGTGGTGGACAAACCCTTTACCCTTGATATGCAGGAGGCCCGGGAGCTGATCGCCCTGGCGCAGGAGAAACAGCGCCTGCTCTCCGTCTTCCATAACCGCCGCTGGGACAGCGACTATCTCGGGATCCGTCAGGTTATTGAGCAGGGCGCCATCGGCACGGTGAAACATTTTGAGTCCCATTTCGACCGTTTCCGCCCGGAAGTCCGCGTCCGCTGGCGCGAGCAGAACGTTCCCGGCAGCGGCTTATGGTTCGATTTGGGCCCGCACCTGATCGATCAGGCGCTGCAGCTGTTTGGTCTGCCGCAGTCGGTACAGGGCAACATTGCCACCCTGCGCGACGGCGCGGAGATCAACGACTGGGCGCACGTGGTGTTAAACTACCCGGCGCATAAAGCGATCCTCCACTGCAGCATGCTGGTCGCGGGGGGCTCCTCGCGCTTCACGGTGCATGGCGATAAAGGCAGCGTTGTCAAAGCGCGGGCCGACCAGCAGGAGAGCCAGCTGCTGGCGGGTGTGGTACCGGGGAGCGCCGGCTGGGGTCAGGATGATGACAAGCTGGTGATCTATGACGCCTCGCTGCAGACCCAAACTCAGCCTACCCCGTCGGGCGATCAGCGCCAGTACTATATGCAGATCCGCGACGCGCTGAAGGGCCAGATCGCCAATCCGGTGCCGCCGGTTGAAGCGCTGGCGGTAATGGCCGTTCTGGAAGCGGCGGTGCGTTCCGCGGAAAGCGGCGTGGCGCAAACCCTCGACCTGACCGCCGACGAGCGCAACGCGCTGCGCTAAGCCTGTCGCTACTCCGGTTATCTGCGCGGCCCGCAGGTAACCGGGTCACCGCCCTGACTCCAGAAATAATCACTGCCTGTCAGCAGATTATCCTTTCTTTATCCTGCCTTTTTGCGTAAAGCACCGCTGGAAATTTCAGCCAATTGGGAGGAGGATAGAGAACAGATCGATCGTGATGAGAAAAAGGTTGCTGACGCTGTGGACGCGGTGACCGCAATACCGGACAGGAGAAGCTCATGTACTACACGTTAGGAGATACCACTCTCCATTTTTATCGCTATCAGTGCAAATTTTACGTCGCCCACTGGGAAGGAGGGAACGTGATGGACGAAAAATTTAAACCGTTTATCGAGCAGATCACTGAGAAGACCGGGCTGGACGCGAAGCGCGTCGAGACCGCCGCGCGCGATTATTTTACTAACGTGGATTAACAGGCAGCCTGTTGCTGTATACCAAAGGCCAGGCCGACGCGCCTGCCGTTGATGTTTCCCCTTCCGCCGCCAGGGCCCTCGTTGTCGCTGGCGGCTTTTCTTCCTGCCGGCGCTAAACGGTGGTCAGTTTTGCAAGGATCGCGGCGAAGGTGTCGCTGACGTTATCGCCGGCGAGCATTTTTTTGCGCAAGGTGATACTTCTGCCTGTCGACGGGATGAGCAGCCGGACTTTCGCATCATGACTGCCGCGCTCAGCGAGAACTACCTCGCGCAAAGGAATAATGTAGGTGTCGGCATAGAGACCCGGCGTAAATATCATCGACTCGCCGCTGACGCCAATCACCACCCGATTCTGCAGACGATAGCCGTTGCACAACGCCAGAATACCGGCGGCAATAAATACGCCGCCAATACCCATGCCAATCATTAAGATAATTATCCCGGCGATGAGCGCCAGCGCTCCCTGCGGATAAAAAGCGGATGCATTAAAGGTTAATAGCTGGTGATTATCGTCGCGGCTCATCGCCCCGGTTGTTGACCGCCACGGGGTAAAACCGGCGTTAATCCGCGTTTGAAAGCTGAACAGGCTGCCGACCAGAAAGATCATGCTGATGGGTATCATCACGATACCGCCAATAAAGGCTAGCACAATGGCCATATAAGGATAGCGGCCAGACAGCATAATGCTGAGCGCCTGAACCACCACGGCGATAAACAGGGCAAGAACCAGCCAGGACCACATGCTGTCCACCCGACTATGGAAATTCAGTTGTCCTTCATCGAGTAATAAATTACGCGCGACAAAACAGATAATAATATTGACGAACAGGCCAATCCAGGCCAGCTTGTGCACATGCTTCATACCCTACTCCATTATGTATTTTACCATTCCATTTCCAGGCATTATAAAATAAAGACTCAATGCCGGCTGGATAGTAGCAAAGCGGTACGCAAGATCAATAAAAAGCGCGCGGTCACCTCACATTCTCATTTATATTCAGCGTGATATTGTTAGTTATCATTTATCGTAATTATATAAACCATCCTATATATTGGCGCTATATGTTTTCAGCGCAACAATATCGCCCTGCCGCCACGCAGGGCATCGCAGATTAACGCTCCTCCAGCGCCGCCACCGGCTCCAGCGCGCTTTTCCTGCGCAGCAGATAGCCTGCGGCAAGGATCAGCAGCCATACCGGGATCAGGCAGACGGAGATGCGGATGTCCGGGGTCAGATACATCACTCCGAGGATCCCGGCGAGAAACAGCAGACACAGCCAGTTTGTCAGGGGATAGGCGAAACTCTGGAAAGCCGTTACCTTCCCGGCCCGCTGCATCGCGCGGCGGAACTTAAGATGAGTGATGCAGATCATCGCCCAGTTGATGACCAGGGCGGCCACCACCAGGGCCATCAGCAGGGCAAAGGCTTTCCCGGGCATCACATAGTTAATCACCACGCAAAGCGCCGTGGCGACGGCGGATACCGCCAGGGCGGTCAATGGGATCCCGCGGTGGTTCACTCGCAGCAGCGCACGCGGGGCGTTGCCCTGCTGAGCCAGGCCGAACAGCATCCGGCTGTTGCAGTAGACGCAGCTGTTGTAGACCGACAGCGCGGCGGTGAGCACCACCAGATTGAGGGCGTTGGCCACAATATTGCTGTCAATGGCGTGAAAGATCAGCACAAAAGGGCTTCCCCCTTCCACGACGTTCCGCCACGGGTAGAGTGACAGCAGGACCGCCAGCGACCCCACGTAAAACAGCAGAATCCGGTAGATCACCTGGTTGGTGGCTTTGGGAATGGTTTTATGCGGCTCATCGGCTTCCGCCGCGGTGATCCCCACCAGCTCAAGCCCGCCGAAGGAGAACATGATCACCGCCATAGCCATCACCAAGCCCGTGATGCCGTTAGGGAAAAATCCCCCGTCCTGCCATAGGTTGGCCACCGTCGCCGCCGGGCCGCCGTGACCGCTAAATAACAGATAGCAGCCAAAGGCGATCATGCTGATGATGGCGGCCACTTTGACAATCGAGAACCAGAACTCCAGCTCGCCATACACTTTGACGTGCGTCAGGTTGATGGCATTGATCGCCACGAAGAAGATCGCCGCCGACAGCCAGGTGGGTACCTCCGGCCACCAGTACTGAATATAGATCCCCACCGCCGTCAGCTCCGCCATGCTTACCAGCACGTACAACACCCAGTAATTCCAGCCTGACATAAACCCGGCGAAGGGCCCCCAGTAGCGGTTGGCGAAATGGCTGAACGAACCCGCCACTGGCTCCTCTACCACCATTTCGCCTAGCTGACGCATGATAAAGAAGGCGATAACCCCGGCGATGGCGTACCCCAGCAGGACCGAAGGGCCTGCCATACGGATCGTTTGCGCAATACCTAAAAACAGTCCAGTGCCGACCGCCCCCCCGAGGGCAATCAACTGGATGTGGCGGTTTTTTAACCCGCGTTTTAACTGATGCTCTTGCTGCGTTGTCATCTCTGACCTGCCCCTGTCTGTAAAAAGTCACTTTCGCCGGTAGCAACTTTCAGGCCAGCGGATCGCCGCGCAGCGGCAGACAAAAATTAATTCATTGAATTATATTGAATTATTGTTTTCACATCAGTTCCGGTAGCTGCTCATCGCGGCGCTGACCTGGCGCATCACACGCGAAAACTGGCCAGATTACGCACAGATCATGAGAAAAAGAGCGACTTAATGCATGAACCTGACCCGTTTTGGTGCATCCGCTTTGCCGCCGTCCGCCCAGGCTTCACGCCAGGCAAAAAACTGTTAGGCTGTTAGCCACTTTTACGTTCCGCTAGTGGCCACTATGTACAACATCGACGACTATGATCTGAAAATTCTTACCCTGCTGCAGGCCAATGGCCGTTTAACCAATCAGGAACTGAGCGAGCTTATCGGACTGTCCGCTTCCCAGTGTTCGCGCCGGCGTATCGCCCTTGAACAGGCGCAGCTTATCCTCGGCTACCATGCGCGTCTGGCGCCGGATGCCGCCGGGCAGGAGATGCTTGGCCTGATTGAGGTGCGTCTGCTGAATCACACCCCGCAATGCGTGGAGAGCTTTCATCAGATGCTCAGTGAAGTGGACGCCATTCTGGACGCCTGGAAAACCACCGGCGACGCCGATTATCTGCTGCGGGTAACGGTCCCGGACCTGCCCGGTCTGAGCCATTTGATCAGCCATATTCTGGCGCAAAACAAAGGGGTGGCCCATCTGAAAACTGCCGTTGTGCTCAACCGCCTGAAAGAGAACGGCCAGCTGATGCCGGGCACGCCCCCGCTGCGCTGAACCGGGGCACAGTGCCCTGCGCTGGTGCAGACGCGGGGCCAGACAATGCGCGACAAGCGGCAAATTCGCACAATTCACGCATTAGGCAACCATAAAACGCACGATACGTGCAATCTTCTCTTCCTGTCAGAACAACAGGTTAGGCTTTACCACGGCTGTTTTTTCCGCAAACGATCGCCCGGGCACTCTCCGCTGGTGCGATTTTTGCAAACAAGCGCTTATCCTTGTTAACGAAAAGATAGTGCTTATTTATGGATAACGTCCTTTCCCCTGAAAAACTGACCCACACCTGGCTGGAGGATGCCCTGGCGCTGCTGTTCGGCACGCTAATGATCTCCTTTGGTATTATCCTGTTTCGTCAGGCCGGTGCCCTGACCGGCGGGACGGCAGGCATGGCCTTTCTGATCCACTACGCCACCCACCTGCCGTTCGGCGTGGTTTTCTTCGCCATTAATCTGCCCTTCTACTGGCTCTCCGTCCGGCGGATGGGCGCCGCCTTCACGCTGAAAACCTTCTGCGCGGTCGGACTGGTGTCGCTGTTCTCCGACCTGCACGGCTACTTTATCCATGTCGATCGCCTGAACCCCTATTACGCCACCCTCTTCGGCAACATCATGGTCGGTATCGGCTTTGTGGTGCTGTTCCGCCATAAAGCGAGCCTCGGCGGCGTCAATATTCTGGCCCTCTATCTGCAGGATAAAAGCGGCATCCGCGCCGGTAAATTCCAGATGGTAGTGGACGCCTGCATCGTCACCGCCTCCCTGTGGGTGGTTAGCCTGCCGATGCTGCTGGTCTCTGTCCTCGGCGCCGTGATTTTGAATTCGATTATCGCCATGAACCACCGCCCCGGACGCTATGCGGTGTAATGGCTTCACCTTTAACGGTCATTTCAGGAGTAACCACTGTGTTCCAGAACGTCGACGCCTACGCGGGCGATCCTATCCTGTCGCTGATGGAAGCCTTTCAACAGGATCCCCGGGCAGACAAAGTTAACCTCAGCATCGGGCTGTACTATAACGAGCAGGCCATCATCCCTCAGCTGGAGGCGGTCCGCCAGGCCGCTGACCGGCTACAGAGCCAGTTGCAAAAGGCCAGCCTCTATCTGCCGATGGAGGGACTGGCGCCCTATCGCCGCGCGGTCCAGACGCTGCTGTTTGGCGAACATCATCCGGCGTTGCGTGCCGGACGCATCGCCACCATCCAGACGCTGGGCGGCTCCGGCGCGCTGAAGGTGGGCGCGGATTTTCTCAAGCGCTACTTCCCCGACTCCGCGGTCTGGGTCAGCGATCCGACCTGGGAGAACCATGTGGCCATCTTTGCCGGGGCGGGCTTCGAGGTGCATACCTATCCCTGGTTCGACAGCGCCACTCGCGGGGTCAATTTCCCCGCCATGCTTGCCGCCCTCCAGCAGCTCCCGTCGCGCAGCATCGTGCTGCTCCATCCTTGCTGCCATAATCCGACGGGGGCCGATCTCACCCCCGAGCAGTGGGATCGGGTGATTGAAGTGTTGATCGCCCGGGAGCTGATCCCGTTCCTCGATATTGCCTACCAGGGCTTTGGCCGTGGGCTGGATGAAGATGCCTATGCCATCCGCGCCATCGCCAGCGCCGGGCTGACGGCGCTGGTTAGTAACTCGTTCTCGAAGATTTTTTCGCTGTACGGCGAGCGTGTCGGCGGCCTGTCGGTGGTCTGTGACAATGCCGATGCCGCCGGGCGCGTGCTGGGCCAGTTGAAAGCCACCGTGCGCCGCAACTACTCCAGCCCGCCGGGGTTTGGCGCCCAGGTGGTGTCGCAGGTGCTCAACGATCCCGAGCTGAATGCCCTGTGGCAGGAAGAAGTGGAGGCCATGCGCACCCGCATCAGCGCCATGCGCGTCGCGCTGGTGAAATCCCTGCAGACAGCCCTGCCGGCGGAGGATTTTTCCTATCTGCTGACCCAGCGCGGCATGTTCAGTTACACCGGCTTTAGCGCCGATCAGGTAGACGTTCTGCGCGAAGTGCACGGCATCTATCTGATCGCCAGCGGTCGGGTCTGTGTGGCCGGGCTCAACCACGGCAATATTGCGCGGGTAGCCAGCGCCTTCGCCGCGGTCTGCGCACGCTAGCCGGGGCAACCCCGGCGCGGATTAGCGGTTATTCGCGACGCAGCCGGCGAGCCAGGCGGGTACCCAGCGTCTGAATAAGCTGGACAATAACAATCAGCACCAGGGCGGTGGTGAGGGTGGCAAAGGCGTCGAAGCGCTGATAGCCGTAGGTGATCGCCAGATCGCCGATCCCGCCGCCGCCCACCGTTCCCGCCATGGCGGTCGCGCCAAGCAGACCGATGGTCGCGGTGGTAAGGGCCAGAATCAGCGACGCCGCCGCCTCCGGCAGCATAAAGTGCCAGACGGTCTGCAGAGGGGTAGCGCCCATGGCGTCTGCGGCCTCAAGGATCCCCTCATCCACATCCAGCAGCGAGCTCTCCACCAGCCGGGCAATATAGGGGGCGACAAAAACGATCAGCGGCACGATGGCCCCCGCGGTGCCGATAGTCGTGCCCACCAGCAGCCTGGTGAAGGGCAGGATCACAATCAGCAAAATGATAAACGGCAGCGAGCGCAGCACGTTAATCAGCGGATTCAGCGCCTGATGCACCACCGGGTTGGCCACGATGCCGCCGGGACGACAAACCACCAGCACAATTCCCAGCGGGACGCCGATCAGCGCGCCAAAGCCCAGTGAGATGGCGACCATAATCAGGGTATCATGCAGCGCCAGCAGAAACTGCTCGCCGGTAATGGCGGTATCAATCAGATCAAACATGGGTGATTTTCACTCCTGCGTCGGCCAGATGGGTGATAGCGCGTTCGGTTTCGTCAGGCTCGCCGAGGAGTTGCACAATCATAAATCCCAGTATCCGGCCCTGAACTTCGGACATGCTGGCAAACAGGATATTCACCTCGACAGCATACTCGCGGATCAGGTGGTTAATGATCGGCTGCCGGGCCGTCGCGCCGATAAATTCGAGGCGTAAAGCCCGGGCGCCGTTATCGCGCTGCAGGAGCGACGCCACCCGCTGCGGCAGGCGATCGTGCACCACCGACTGCACGAAACTGGCGGTGACCGGATGCTGCGGCTGGGCAAAGAGATCGAACACCGTCCCCTGCTCAACAATGCGCCCGGCCTGCATCACCGCCACCTTGTGACAGATTTTCTGGATCACTGACATTTCATGAGTAATCAGTACAATGGTGATGCCATAGCGGCGATTAATCTCCTGCAGCAGCAGTAAGATCTGTACCGTGGTGTGGGGGTCGAGCGCCGAGGTGGCTTCATCGCACAGCAGCACCGACGGGTTGGTGGCCAACGCCCGGGCGATACCGACCCGCTGCTTTTGCCCTCCCGACAGCTCATTAGGGTAGCTGTGCATTTTGTCGCTCAGGTCGACAAACGCCAGCAGCTCCGCAACCCGCGCCTGGATAAAGGCCTTGTCGCGGCCCTGCAAAATAAGCGGGATAGCGATGTTATGAAATACCGTTTTCGAATTCAGCAGATTAAAATTCTGAAAGATCATGCCGATATCTTTTTTGATCGCCTGCAGTCGCTGGCCGCTGCAGTCCTGTAGCGGCTCACCATTCAACACCACCTCGCCCTCGCCCGGCGTTTCCAGCCGATTAATCAGCCGCAATAAGGTGCTTTTTCCTGCGCCGCTGTAGCCAATAATGCCGAAAATATCGCCCCGGTCGATACTGAGATTAATATCCTGCAGGGCCAGAACCGGATGCCCTTTTCTGGAAAAGGTTTTACTGACATGGCGAAATTCTATCATCGCGTTATTCATTTTAAATAATCAGGCAGCAGGTAACCATCATACTGCGGATGGCTGAGAATATATTTTTTGAAATCGGCAGAGTGATAGCCGTCGATAATATCTTTGGCAAACTGCGCCTTCTGATTTTTACCGGCAACGGTTACGACGTTAATAAAATGGCTGGTGGCGGCCTCCAGCTTTAATGCCGAGGTGAGCGCCATGCCGCTGGAGACGGCGAAATTGCCCTGAATCAGGCCATAGTCGACGTCCGGCAGCGCGCGAACCTGCTGGGCATTGTCCATCTCCTTAAGCACGATTTTATAGGGGTTAGCAACGATATTGCGCTGGGAAAAGGTGGCGGGATCGCTGTCCGGTTTAATCTTCACCCAGCCCAGACTTTCCAGCACCAGCACCGCGCGATATTCGTTCGACGGCTGGTTTGGCACCGACACCACCGTGCCGGCTGCCGGGGTGCCCAGGGTGGTCAGTTTGCCGCCATACAGGCCCATCGGCGGTGTGGGTACCTGCACAATGCCCACGTTATCGGTCCCCAGC
This sequence comes from Klebsiella pneumoniae complex sp. WS1778, assembly GCF_049472055.1. Classification (NCBI taxonomy): domain Bacteria; kingdom Pseudomonadati; phylum Pseudomonadota; class Gammaproteobacteria; order Enterobacterales; family Enterobacteriaceae; genus Klebsiella; species Klebsiella pneumoniae complex sp. WS1778. Next base: position 407,175 of record NZ_JBKGTJ010000001.1, on the reverse strand, counting down.
CGCTCATTGATCGCTTTCAGGTATACCGGATGCTGCATAATATTCGCTTCGATATCGCCGCGGGCTACCGCGTCATTGACCTGAATACCGTCGCTAAAATCTTTATATTCGATTTTATACCCTTTACTCAATAAATAGGGGGCGACCCCTTTTTCAAATTGCTCTTTATACGGCCCGGGATTGAAGCCGATACGAATAATTTGATCTGCGGTGGCGTAAAAAGAGGTAGCGGATAACAGGGCAAGCGTCATCCCGAGCGCAACTGACTTGTTCATAAGGTATTTTCCTGGAAGGTTGGCGATATTGAGCGATTAAATCACAGCCGCAAGAGGGTTGTAAGCCAGAACGCCGGATTTCCTTTTGCTTATTCCTCATAACCTTTTGCCATCCCGACATATCCTAAAAATAATCATCCTTTGCAGATATTGTTATTTAACCAGGCGCCATAAATCCCTTAAAGATGGCAGATTATTGATGACGTAAACCGGGAAAATTATGCCTGATTTTGCTGCTTCACCGCTGGTGGACGCCCTGGAAGAGAATCTGTTCAGCCTGCTGGAAAACCTGGCCGCGGAGGTCAACACCGACATGCTGCCGTTGATCGACCTCTCCAGCGGCAGTCCGGATCAACCCACCCCGCCGGAAGTGATTGACGCGCTGCAGAGCGCCATTCATCGTCGTGAAAACCATGGCTACCCCTCATTCTGGGGCAAGCCGCAGGTCCGCGAAGCGATCGCCCATTTTTATCGTCGCCAGTATGATGTGGAATTCGATCCGCACAGCGAAGTCGCGGTATTTCAGGGCTCGCATATCGGTATTGGCGGCATCCCGCGGGCGCTGCTCCGTCCCGGGCAATACCTCATCTCCACCGATCCCTGCTATCCCATTTATCGCTCAGCGGCGCTGCAGTCCCAGGCGACGTTTTATGGCCTGCCGCTCAGGGCTGAGAACCATTTCCTGCCGGATTTTAACGACCTTCCCCGGGAGGTGGCTGACAAGGCCGGGCTGGTGGTGCTTAACTATCCGCATAACCCCACCGGCGCCCTCGCCACGCCGGCGCTGTTCGCCAGCGCCCTGCAGTTTGCCCACCGTCACCAGGTGCCGATCCTGCACGATTTTGCCTATGCGGCCATCGGCAGCGCGGCCAGTGACGCGCCGCTGAGCCTTTTCTCTCAGCCCGGCGCGAAGGCGTGGGGAGTGGAAACCTACACCTTCTCCAAGACCTTTAATATGGCCGGCTGGCGCTTCGGCTTCGCGGTCGGCAACGCCTCGATTATTCGGGCATTTAAAAAGCTGCACACCCACAGCTACAGCACGGTGTTTGGCGCGATTCAGGATGCGGCGATCGCCGCGCTCAGCCTGCCGGCAGAACGGATTGCGCAGCTGACGGCGGCGTATCATCAGCGCCGGGAGTGGGTTCTGCGTCGACTGGCCGCGCTGCGCTGGCCGGTTCGTACCGCACAAGGCACGTTCTTCCTCTGGCTGAGCGTGCCGCCCGGGTACCGTTCACAAGAGTTTGCCCGCCTGCTGCTGCAGGAGGCGCATATTCTGGTGGCGCCAGGCACTGGTTTTGGCGAAGGGGGCGAAGGGTTTATCCGCATCAGTCTGACGGCTGGGGACGACGCGCTGAGCAACGCGCTGGACCGTCTCGCCCGGCTGGCGCTGTTTTAGCGCCCGCCTCGCGGGGCCGTTACACCTTCAGGTAGCCCGCCATGCGTTGAATACGCGCGGCGGAATAGTCATAGCAGGCGCTGGCGGGTTTACCCAGTACGCGATATTTGGCGCCATTGTAAAAGGCGGTCTTATTCTCCTCTTCCAGAAAGCGCCGGGAGACGGTGTCGCTGAAAATACGGTCGCCATCCGACTGCGGCTGATAGCGGCTATATTTGACGCTCTCCCACGCCACGCCGATCGGCTTATGATCATAGCCGGTCATACAGAACAGCCGGTTGGAGGCCAGCAGATCGGCCTCGATGGTTTTAAATTCCGCCGCCGTAGCGGCGCAGGTCATGCTTAACAGGCAGGCCGAAGCCCATCGGTAAATTGTCATTATTCAGGCGATCCCAGAGTGTTTCCTCCATTGTAAGCGGCTGAAAATTCCGGATGTTCGCTTTTACCTATCGTTGTGCGTGAAAACCGCTTAAAATTTTCCACTCGGACTCCTCGTGAGTTGTCTTAACGACCTGTAGGCCCTCCCTGCGCAGGTCGTCACGCCGGGCCAAACACCGAGACGCCGGCGCAGAGGAGGTATCGCCTTTAACGATTAAACGCCCAGCTGGCCCCGCTGGTCAGCGCCCGCTCAAAGGCGGGACGGCCGGGGCCCGCCAGCCAGCCGGCGAAGGTGTGCAGCTGCGGATGCAGCTGGCGCATGGCGTCGAGGTCGGCGTGCCCGGCCAGCCGCCCGTCGTCCACCAGCCCGGTCAGCTTGTGCAGAAAAGGGCTGGCGGCCAGCACCTCATCGGAAAATCGCGAATAGGGGATCGGCCGTCCCGCCGCCGCGGAGAATAACGCCTCCAGTTGACGGCCGGTCACGCTGTCGCTGGCGATCTCGAACGTCTTGCCGGCAAACCGCGCTGGCGCGGCAAAAACTGCCGCGACTAGATGGCCGATATCCTCCACCGCCAGCACCTGCATCCTCCCCTCTGGCAGCATAAAAAAGTGAAAATGACCTTCATCAAGGCCAAAACCGGGCATCACCAACAGCTCCATAAAGGTGGCGGGACGCACGATGGTCGCCGCCAGCGGCAGGCGGCGGATATGCCGTTCAATTTCCGCTTTGGTGTCATAATGCGCTACGCCGGTGGGCGTCTCCCCCGCCGCGCTGCCGGAGCTGTACACCAGATGCTTCACCCCGCACTCGACGGCGAGGTCGGCGATGGTTATCCCGTAGCGTACCTCCTGCTCATCGGTCACCGTCCCTCCCGGCGAACTGGGCTGGACGCTGAAGACGCCGTCGACCCCGGCCATCGCCGCCCGCATTGTCGCCCGGTCTTCAAAGGTGCCCACGACCAGCTCGGCTCCCCGCGCCGCCAGCGCGACGGCCCCGGCGGAGAAAGGATCCCTGACCAGCGCTCGTACCCGCCAGCCGCGGTGCAGCAGCGCCCCCGCCACCGAGCCGCCCTGCTGACCGGTGGCGCCAAAAACCAACACGCTTTGCGTATTATTCATCACTGTTTCCCCTTATCTGCAGCTTGTTGCCCGGCCTCTCGCCAGCGATAGTCACCTTGCTTATCCTCCTCCAGCCAGCCGCAGGAAGACCCGGCAAAATGCCCGGTGAACCATTGAGCATGATGGCTGGCTCCCCACGCCATCATCTCCCGTCGGGAGGCTTCCGCCTGCCGGGGATCGCCGCAGAACGCCGAGTTCCAGTGCGGATGGGTAAACTGGCGCGGGGAATGAAGAAGATCGCCGGAGAAACAGGCGTAATCATCTCCGGCGGCGAGGATCAGCGCGGCATGGTCCGGACTGTGGCCGGGGGTGGGCACAAAGGCGATCCGCCCGCCGACCTGCGGCCTGGCCGCCACATCCACGGTCTCCAGCTGGCCGGCCTCGATCACCGGCAGCAGGCTGTCGAGCCACAGCGCCCGGTAGCGTTCGCTGTTCTTCACCCGCGTCAGCTCTTTTGCCGAACACAGATAGCGCGCGTTGGGAAACAGCGGCGCCCAGCGATCGTCCTGCCAGACGGTATTCCATCCGACATGGTCAGTATGCAGGTGAGTCAGTAGTACCAGGGTCACCTCCTCCGGGTTCACTCCTGCGGCGCGGAGATTCTCCAGATAGGGCGTGTTAAGTTGATGATAGAGCGGATTGCCGCCGCGCTCCCGACCGTTGCCGGTGGCGGTATCGATAACAATCAGATCGTGGGGAGTCTGTACCACCCAGCTGTGGATCGACAGCGCGATTGGCTGATTATCGGCGTCCGCCTCCGTCGCAGGGAACGCTGCGGGATAGAGCGCCGCCGGCTGCAGGCTAATCTCGCGCTCCGGAACTTTGAATATCAGGCTGTCGCCTGTCTGGTAAGTTTGCATCACTCCCTCCGCGCGCATTGCGCTGGTTGATTTATCGGGGTGATATTCACTATGCTGCCGGGATAACCCACATTCAAATTGATTATCATAATGAAGAAAATCATTGAAAATGATTTTAGTCGTATCGATCTGAATCTGTTGACGGTCTTGATGGTGCTGTACCGCGAAGCCAGCGTCACCCGCACCGCAGAGGCGCTGCATCTTGGCCAGCCGGCCATCAGCGGGGCGCTGAAACGGCTGCGCGAGATGTTTGACGATCCACTGTTCGTGCGCAGCGCCAGAGGCATGCTGCCGACGCCGCGGGCGCAAGCGCTGATGACCGAGCTGCAGCCGCTGATGGAACACCTGCATTCGGCAATGTTTGGCGCCGGGGAGTTTTCCCCCGCCAGCGCCCAGCAGCTTTTCCGCGTCGGCCTCAGCGACTGGAGCGAACACTGGCTGATGCCCCAGCTGTTACCCGGACTGATGCAGGAGGCGCCCGGAGTGTCGCTCCAGACACTAGCCGCCGACCCCTTCCAGGTACGCCAGCTGTTGGAGGAGGATCGCATTGATGTCGCGGTATCCCTCAACAAACAGAGCCGCGGGGAGATCGTCAGTGAACCGGTGATGACCATGGGGGTGACCACTCTCTGGTCGCCGCAGCAGATCCCCTGCCGCGGGCCGTTGTCGGTGGGCGATTTCGTCGCCTGGGAACATGTGATGGTGGCCTATCGCGAAACCGGCCACGGGGAAATAGACCGCCAGCTCGCCAGTCAGGGACTCGCGCGGCGCGTGCGCTTTGCCACGCAGAATTTCTCCACCTTTCCCCTGCTGCTGACCACCCTGCCGCTCTTCGCCACCGTCCCCCAGGGTCTGGCGCAGCGCTGGCAGGCGCAGTATGCCCTGCGCACGGACGCCCCGCCGGTGGCCTACCCGGAATTTACCCTGTGTATACTGCGTCACAAACGCCGGGCGCAGGATCCGGCGCTGAACTGGCTGATAACGAGGATAAAACAGGCCATGCGCGGACCATAGCGGGAGCGAATACCACCGACATCAGGCCTCGCTGAGCGGGGGTTGCAGAACACGTCTGCTCCAGTCATAAAATGCGCGTACCGCCGGCGGCAGATAGCGGTTTTGCGGATAGACCAGCGACAGGGGAAGATCAGAAGCGGCCTGCTCCAGACAGGCGACCAGCGCGCCGCTCTGCAGATAAGGTTGCGCCAGATAGCTGGCGACGCGGATCAGGCCCAGTCCCTGAACGCCGGCCTGGATATAGGCATCGGTATCGTCGACCACCAGCGTCTCCTGCATGCGGATCGCGCAATCGCCGTCATCGAGGGAGAAAAGCCAGTCGATGGTCCGCCCGGTACGGTGGTTCAGGTAGCCCACCGCCCGGTGCTGGTGCAGATCGTCGATGCTCTGCGGCCGGCCGTGGGCCGCGAGCCAGGCCGGCGAGGCGAGGACCATCCAGCGGTAGCGGGCCAGAGGACGCGCCACCAGGGTGGTGGAATCTTCGATTTGTCCGCTACGGATCACGCAGTCGAATCCCTCCTGGATAATATCTTCCACGTTGTCGCTTGAGCAGAGGATCATCTCCAGGTCAGGATACTGCTGCAGAAACTCGCCGATCCTTGGCAATACGCAGTGCCGGGCAAGAGATTGCGGCATCCCCACCTTGAACCGCCCGACGGGCTGGGCCGAGCGGCCGGGAAAGGAGGCTTCCATCGCCGCCATCTCGGCCAGCAGCCGTTTACACTCCGCGTAATACCGGCGTCCCTCGGCCGTCACGCTGAGCTTGCGGGTGGTGCGCTGAAGAAGCTGCGCCCCCAGCCAGGCCTCCAGCTCCTTCACTACCCGCGACACCGTTGAGCGCGGCTGCCCCAGCACCTCCGCCGCCCGGGCGAAGCTGTGGGCATCCACAACCGCAACATACAACTGCATGGCATCCAGTCTGTCCATTTCGTTCTCCACTGGCGGTTATTATCCCATTAAGACGAACAGTCTAATCCGAAATCCTGTTCTTATCGAATGATGCCCACCCCCCTACACTGAGCCTGTAGCCAGTCAATACAAGGCTTAACTGAGTAAGGAGTTAAAATGAAATCTGATAATCTTAACCACGAGGAAAAGGTATTGGTGCTGGGAGCGGGACAACTGGGCGCCGCCGTACTGGATGCGCTGGTACCTGCGGTGATCCAGCGCCAGGGCGCGGTCTCGGTTATCGTCTCGCCGGCGGCCTGGGATGAAGCCGGCCAGCTGCGGTCGGCAAACCACCGGGCGCTGGCCGACGCCGGGGCCACCTTTCTCGCCGTCGACATTGCCGGTAGCGACATGGAGACGCTGGCTGGTCAGTTTAGCGGATTCACCACCGTGATTAACTGCATGGGGTTTGTCGCCGGTCCGGGGACGCAGCTAAAAATTACCCGCGCGGTGCTGGCCGCCGGAGTGCCCCGCTATTTTCCCTGGCAGTTTGGCGTCAATTACGATGTGGTCGGCAAAGGCAGCGGCCAGCCGGTGTGGGACGAGCAGTATGATGTCCGGACCCTGCTGCGCGCGCAGCAGGCCACGGAGTGGGTCATTGTCTCCACCGGCATGTTTACCAGCTTTCTCTTCGAGCCAGACTTCGATGTGGTGAATTTATCCACCCGAACCCTTCACGCCCTTGGCGGCTGGGACACCCAGGTGACCGTCACCTCGCCGGCGGATATCGGCCGCCTGACCACCGCGATTTATCTGCATCAGCCGCGGATCGTCAACGAGGTGGTGTTTGTTGCCGGCGAAACGACCTCTTATCGCCAGCTGGCGGAAACCGTGGAGCGCGTGACGCAGCAGACGTTCAGCAAAGCCGTTCACACCCTGCCCGCCCTGCTGGACCAGCTGCGGACGGACCCGGATAACGCCATGCTGCGCTATCGCGCTGCCTTCGCCCGGGGGGATGGCGTGTGGTGGCCGATGGGCGACACCTGGAATGCCCGCCACGCGCTACCGACCCAGGACATTGCCGGCTGGCTGCAGGCCGCGCGCTGATTTTCTCTCACAGGACAGAATGACGATGAACAAGTTGCTTCCACTGATCGTATTGAGTTGTCTGCTGCCGCTGGCGGTCAACGCCAGAACCATCACCGTCACCGGCGATACCCTGGACAACGCGGAGAGCAAAATTCGCCAGCAGGCCGCCCGCGAGGGCGCAACCGCCTATCGGATCATTGAGGCGCGAATGGGCAACAAAGTGCATATTACGGCGACACTCGACAACTGAACCACCGCTACCCGGCTCAGGGAGGAGCCGCCGCCATCCCGCGCGCCAGGTCAGGCGCTCATTTTTTCCCGTCGGCGATCGCGGCCCGGCGGCGCACCGTACAGGCGAGCGTATTCCCGGGTGAACTGCGACACGCTGATATAGCCCACCTCGCCGGCCGCCTGGGCAATGCTCATCCCTTCCGCCAGCATCAGGCGGCGGGCGTGGATCAGGCGCAACTGCTTCTGAAACTGCAGGGGCGACAAGGTGGTCATGGCGCGGAAATGACGGTGAAAGACAGAGACGCTCATGCCGGCGGCGTCGGCCAGCGCGTCGACGCTGACTGGCTGCATAAAATCCCGGCGCAGCATCGCCACCGCCCGGCGGATCCGCGCCGAATGGCTGTCTACAGCGCCCAGCGCCCGGATGGCTGGCCCGTGAACACTCTGCAACAGCCAGTAATGCAGCTCCCGCCGCAGCCCTTCGCCTAACACCGCCAGCGCCCCCGGTTGATCAAACAGCCTTGCCAGCCGATAAGCGGCGTCCGTCACGTCAGCATTCATCGGTTCGATACCGACGCGGGGCGCCTCATCCGGACCAGATGGGCCGGCCTCCTGCAGCTCGCGCAGGATAGCCAGGTCCAGCTCCAGCACCAGCGCGTAATAGGGAAAGCGCTGACTGGCCTCGGTGATCTGGCTGGTGGTGGGGACATCGGCGGCGATCACCATCGCCTCCCCCGGACCGTAGTCAAAGCTTGCCAGGCCGGTGGTCACGCTTTTGCGCCCCTGCAGCAGCATAGCCACCAACGGCCTGGCGATGGCCGCCTGCAGATCGCCGGGGTGCAGGGCCCGCACCAGGGTGATGCCGGGAACCGGGGTGACCGACACCCCGCTGCTATCGACATGAGCATCGGCATACCGGCGGCAGAGAGCGAAGAGTTCGTCGCGCATAAGATCCTTTCAGGCAAGTTTTAAAGCCTGAGTATGCGCTATTTCCCGCCAGAGGGGAGTGTATGGAGAGGAATGGGCAAAAAATAACAAGGATTGGGCAACCCGGTCTGGTAGGCCCCCCCTATTGTAAGGACTCCACATACCAGAGAGGATCGAACATGACTAAGATTGCACTTATCACCGGCGCCAACCGCGGCCTTGGCCGTCAGACCGCACTGGATATCGCCCGCCAGGGCGGGGACGTCATCGTCACCTACCGCGGCAATATTGAACAGGCGGAAGCGGTGGTGGCCGACATTCACGCTCTCGGCCGCAAGGCCATCGCCCTGCCGCTGGATATGGCGCAGACCACCCGCTTTCCGGCCTTCGCCGACAGCCTGAGCGCTGCGCTGGCCAGCGTCTGGGGACGGAACACCTTCGATCATCTGATCAATAACGCGGGACACGGCGAATTTGCCCCGCTGGCCGAAACGCGCGAGGCCCAGTTCGACGGGCTGTTTAACGTCCACGTCAAGGGGGTGTTTTTCCTCGTTCAAACCCTGCTACCGCTGCTGGCTGACGGTGGACGGATCGTTAACTTCTCTTCCGGACTGACTCGCGTCTCATATCCTGGCTTCTCCGCCTACGCTGTGGCCAAAGCGGCCGTGGAGATGCTGAGCGTGTACATGGCCCGCGAGCTGGGCGGGCGCGGCATCACCGTCAATACCATCGCCCCCGGGGCTATCGCCACCGATTTTGGCGGCGGGCTGGTGCGGGACGACGCGGGGGTTAACGCGCAGTTTGCCGCGATGACGGCGCTGGGACGGGTGGGCGTTCCCGAGGATATTGGGCCGATGATCGCCAGCCTGCTGCGTGACGATAACCGCTGGGTAACCGCCCAGCGGATCGAAGTCTCGGGCGGACAGACTATCTGACCACTCAGGCCGGCAGGATACGCTCCAGCGCCACGCCTGCCAGCCGCACGGTCTCCAGAAGACGCGGGAGGCTATCCCCCTCCCGCGCTTTCGCCGACAGACCAAGCATCAGCGTATCCATATAGTCAGTCACCCGCAGCGCATCCTGCGGGTGATGGCGGGCGATATACTGCTGGATTTTGGCCCTCGCCGCAGCATGCCATTCGCCTGCCGCCACCCGAGCGTCGGCATCCTGACAATGTCCCCCCTCCAGCACCAGGCAGCCGGCGGCGGCCGGATCGGCTACATAGCGTCGAGCCGCCTCCTGCAGCACGGCGATGAGCGACGCCGCCACCGGCTGGTCGTCCTGCAACAGCGTCTCTATGGGGATGGCCCCGGTCTGGCTGTAGCGCTGCAGGACGCGGGTATACAGGCCGAGCTTGCTGCCGAAAGCGGCATAAAAGCTTGGGGGGTTAATGCCGAAAGCCTGGGTCAGATCGGCCACGCTCACCGCGTCGTAGCCTCGCGCGTGAAAGAGGCGCTGAGCCGTTTCAATAGCCTGTTCCGCATTGAACTGACGGGGGCGCCCCGGGGTACGCCCTTGTTTTGTAGTGGTCACTATATTAATCCTTGACAGCCTGTTTTGCCGCAGCATATTGTAATCATCACTACAATATCATGAGGTGCGGGATATGACAGCGTTTCACAACAAATCAGTGCTGGTTTTAGGTGGAAGTCGGGGAATTGGCGCGGCGATCGTCAGGCGCTTTGTCGCCGACGGCGCGTCGGTCAGGTTCAGCTATTCCGGTTCGCCGGAGGCGGCCGAGCGGCTGGCGGCGGAGACCGGCAGCACGGCGGTGCAGGCGGACAGCGCCGATCGCGATGCGGTGATAAGCCTGGTCCGAGACAGCGGCCCGCTGGACGTGTTAGTGGTCAATGCCGGGATCGCCATTTTTGGCGATGCCCTGGAGCAGGACAGCGATGCCATCGATCGCCTGTTCCGCATCAATATTCATGCCCCCTACCATGCCTCCGTGGAAGCAGCGCGCCGGATGCCGGAAGGCGGGCGCATTATTGTCATCGGTTCGGTCAATGGCGATCGCATGCCGGTGCCGGGAATGGCGGCCTATGCGCTCAGCAAGTCAGCCCTGCAGGGGCTGGCGCGCGGTCTGGCACGGGATTTTGGCCCGCGCGGCATCACGGTCAACGTCGTCCAGCCCGGCCCAATTGATACCGACGCCAACCCGGAGAACGGCCCGATGAAAGAGCTGATGCACAGCTTTATGGCCATTAAGCGCCATGGCCGACCGGAAGAGGTGGCGGGCATGGTAGCCTGGCTGGCCGGTCCGGAGGCGTCGTTTGTCACAGGCGCCATGCACACCATCGACGGAGCGTTTGGCGCCTGATGATCCGCGGCGGCGGCGCGCGCGCTGCCACGCCGCTGTCCTGACGTCATGGCCACTGGATTCATCAGGCCAGGCTGTCGATCGCCATAAAATACGATCTTCGGTGAGGATCAGTCTCGCCTCGGGGGACTGGTGCGCTTTGCGGATCCGTCCCCAGCGCCAGACTTAGATAACAAACCTCTCGCGCCACCGCGCCGCCGGGTGCCTCAAGGATCAGAATTAAAACCCCTTTTCCACGCCATCCCACAGCTGCTGCGGCACGATATTGCCGCGGCGCTCGCCGTTTTTCCTGCAGCGTGGTTTGCCCCTGAACAGGACGCTTTTCTGTGGTAACAGACATCAGCATTGGCGAAAAAGTTGCCGTTACCAAAAAAACATGAACCCGGTTACAAGATGCGCACGCCACCGTCTTCAGTATCCTGAGGAGGTCGCATTCTGCGGATCGCCAGGCTATATCTATGACACCTTTCTCCCACAACGAGTAAAAATAATGAGCAAGAAGATCCTGATGCTGGTCGGCGATTACGCCGAAGATTACGAAACGATGGTCCCTTTTCAGGCTCTGCAGATGATTGGCCACCAGGTTGATGCGGTCTGTCCGGATAAAGCCACCGGCGACTATGTGATGACGGCGATCCATGATTTTGACGGAGCCCAAACCTACAGCGAAAAGCCGGGGCACCGCTTCACCCTGAACGCCGATTTTGCCGCGGTGAAGGCCGAGGATTACGACGCGCTAGTGATCCCCGGCGGCCGGGCGCCGGAGTATCTGCGTCTGAACGAGCAGGTGATTGAACTGGTACAGGCGTTCGACGCCGCGCGTAAACCTATCGCCGCCGTCTGCCATGGACCACAGCTGCTGGCCGCCGCCGGTATTCTGCAGGGGCGGACCTGCAGCGCCTATCCGGCCTGCGCCCCGGAGGTGCGTCTGAGCGGCGGGCATTATGCCGATATCGGTATCGATCAGGCGCATGTTGACGGCAATCTGGTCACTGCTCCCGCCTGGCCGGCCCACCCGCAGTGGCTGGCGAAATTCGCCGCCCTGCTGGCGGAGTAACGCATTTTCTCTGACCAGACAAATAGACTATCGCCGCGCAGGTGCTCTCTTGCTTACCGGCCGGCGGTTTTCGAGCGGCCGTTTCCGCTACAGTCAAACCTGACCAGCTCAGCGATACGCTGGCCGGGTTATCTCCTCGGCTTAGATGCGCATTCCCCCGGAAACTTCAATGCGCTGAGCATTAACCCAGCGATGATCATCGGATAACAGCGAGGCGATCATCGGCCCGATATCTTCTGGCACCCCCGGTCGGCCAAGCGCCGTCATGTTCGCCACCGCCTGAGCGACCTGCGGGTTATCCCGCACCACCCCGCCGCTGAAATCCGTGGCGATGGCGCCCGGCGCTACGCAGTTCACCGTGATCCCGCGGCCGCCCAGCTCAAACGCCATATAACGGGTCAGGGTTTCCACCGCAGATTTCATGATCGCATAGGGCGCCCGGTTCGCCATCACGATACGGGTCAGTCCGGACGAGATATTCACAATTCGCCCGCCATCCGCCAGCAGCGGCAATAATTTTTGGCTGAGGAAAAAAACCCCCTTCACATGGATGCGATAAAGCGCATCGAACTCCGCTTCGGTAGCATTCAGAAACCCCATGCCGCTGGCATTGCCGGCATTATTAACCAGGTAATGAAACCGATCGGCCCCCAGCGCCGTCAGCGCCTCCTGAAAGGCGCTGACAAACCCGTCAAAGGTGTCGGTTTCGCCGGCGCTGAAGGGCAGCGCGATCGCCCGCGAGCCCTGAGCTTTAACCCGCGCGATCTGGCATCCGGTGTGTTAACGGAGGTGCTGGCTGATTTTCGCCCTGCCCCCTGCCGCTCTCCCTGCTCTATCCCAGCAGCCGGCAGCTCTCTGCCCGGGTACAGGTATTTATCGACTGGGTGACGGCGCTGATGAAGGCCCCCTGGCGCAGCAGGCATCCGCAAGGCTAAAATAATGTTTGCTATTATTTGCGGCTCGTGCGTTAATCGTTAAGTCGATTTACCAGACGAAAAGTTATTATCTAAGTACGTGTTCTCATCTCCAGGCGTTATCCCTGATACCACCTTCCTTTGAGCAGTCCCGTTAGTATTTTGCTTTTTCTGTAAACAGGCCCTGTCAGCCCCCTGTTGGCTCGTTAAACAAGCCCTCCGACTGACCCAATACCCGGCTTACTCCTAACAAAAATCAGCCGCGTTAATTTCCCTGAAAACGACCATTGTCTTTTCAACAGAACATTACCCATACAAGGTTTACATTATGATTGAACATATCCATTTTAGATGCCCATGCTGCCATGGCTCCCAGTACAGAACGTCCCAGTTTGACGTGACGGAAAAAAATCCCTTTGGTGCGAAATGCATTTTCTGCAAATCGGCCATGATGACGTTAGATACTCTTCGCCCTTATCACCTGGGCGCGCTGTCCACCGCTCAGGCACAGCCATAAGACGGATGAAGACGGTGAACGCGGGCGGGAAAATTCCCCCGGGGATTCACCTGGGGGCAAGCTCTGTTCCTTCACCTGACGCGATCGTCGGTGGAATGGCGAAGAACGGCATCCGGCAACGCTTTTATCAGGGTCGTCACATTCTCCCCGGCGCGGGTTTCCACATTAAAATAGTCCACCGCGCGCAGAATAAGCCGCAAACCTCTGCCGCTTTCCGCTAACGGATCGACATCGAAGCGCTCATCGCCACGCGCCAGCGCCAGGCGCTCGGCCGGAAAGACCTCTCCCGCATCAATAAAGCGCAGCGTCACCCGGTCTTCCGTTGCGATAAATTCGACACGAAAAACACGTTGCCGATCCTCATGCAACGCATAGCGAATGATATTGGTGGCCGTCTCACAGACGGCAAGATCGAGCGCGAAGCGCCACTCCTCCCCGACGGACAGCGGCGCCATTTGTTGAGCCAGCCACGCCGCCAGCGGTGATAGCGAGCTGAGTTGGGCAGGAAAATTCATGACGTTATTCACGGGCGCGTCACGGATTGAACTGCGCAAGGGCTGAAGTGCGATCCTCGCAAATACGAAAAATACGATCCATCCTGGTCAGGGTAAACATATTGCGAATGCCGGGGTTCAGCGCGCACAGTGTCATTTCTCCTTTACCGTTCATCATTTTCATCAGGGAAACCAGCGTTCCCAAACCGCTGCTGTCGATAAAATCGATTTTACTGAAATCAACAATCAGATCGGTGCTATCTTCGCCTATCTCCTGGGCGATTGCCGCCTTAAAGGCTACCGCGACGGAAGCATCCAGCCGACGCACCGCCGGCGTCAGGATCGTCACCGAGGCCTGCCGTTCAGTTTCAATTTTCATCACTGTCCCCTGTACGTTCAATAATCAAGAGTGAAACATCATCGGCCATCGCCTGGGTCTCCTGCGCGTCGCCGCTGCGCCAGCGGATCAGGTGCCGGGCAAAACGCGGCAGCAGCGCGGGCAGCGGCTGCGTCACGCTGTCCTGCAGCCACGCTTGCAAGCGCGCCTCGCCAAACTGTTCACCGCTCCGGTTTTCACATTCGGTGATACCGTCGCTGAACAGGCACAGCCGCTCTCCCGGCGCCAGCGAAAAACTGACATCTGCCCACGAGAGATGGTCTATCAACCCCACCGGCGCCCCGCCGCTGCCGACCGGGCGGACGGTAGCGTCCGGGCTAACGATAAAAGGCGTGGGATGCCCGGCCTGACAGAGTTTGCCCGCACCGGTCTGCAGGTCGATCACGCCATAGATCAACGTGAAATAGCTGACGATCTCTGTTTCGTCACTGCAAAAACGACCATTGAGGATCGCCACTACCTCGGCCGGCGACGCCGGCTGGTTGTCTGCCGTAAAAAGAAAGCGCTCAACGGCCCTGCCATGCAAAAACTGGCGGGCGACGGCGAGCGACATCATCGCCGCCCCCACGCCGTGTCCGGAGACATCCACGCAGTAAAATCCGAGACGATCGCCCAGCGGGAAGACGTTAAAAATATCCCCCGACACCCAGGCCGAGGGCAGGAAAATCCAGTCGGAGAAAAATCCCTGATGGCGCAGCTGATGAGCCGGGAGAACCGACTGTTGAATGCGCGCCGCCAGCTCCAGATCCTGTTCAATCTGTCGCAGCGCTTCGCTCAGCCGCGCATTGCGCGCGGCGAGGTCAGCCTCGAGGGAGAGGATCCGCGCCCCGGCGTGCAGCCGCGCCCGCAGCTCGCTCTGCTCTACCGGTTTGCTGAGAAAATCATCGGCCCCGGCCTCAAACCCCTGCGTTAAATCGCCAGGGTCTTCGCGGGCGGTGAGCAATATCAGATAAACATAGCGACCAAACTGGCGACGGCGAATTTCCCGGCATAGCGTCAGGCCATTCATCTCCGGCATCTCCCAGTCGCTTATCACCAGGCTGACAGGCTGGTTTTCGAGGATCGCCAGCGCGTCGACGCCGTTTTCCGCCTCACTGACGATATAGCCCCACTGCGTCAACATCCGGCTTAGCAGCCGACGATAAACCAGCGAATCTTCAACAATCAGGACGTGCTGTGCCGACATCGCGCCTCCTAAATCGGCAAGAACCAGATAAGGCTGATCGTGCCTTCACGAAACTTGCCGCTGCCGCTGTCATGCCCCGGGTAGCGGGTACCGGCATAGTTGGCATACTGCACAGAGAACGATCCCGGCGTATAGCCCGCGTAGCCAAAACTGTAACTATAATCGCCATTCCACGGCTGCTGCTGACTACTGTCCGGATACCAGAACGCGGTGGCGCGCACAAAAAAATGCTGTTTAAAGGTATATCCACACCCCCCAAGCAGCACATTTTTGTTTTTGCGGATATCGTTACTCTCCAGATCGTAATAACGCGGCACCCAGCTGTAGCCTGCCTGGCAGATAATGGCGTCGCCTTTGTTAATCAACAGCGCATGCTCCATGGGCTTCGGCAGCGAAAATTTATACGCCAGGGTAATCGCCCCCTGCTCAAAATAGGTGTGACGCTTGCTGCCCGAGGTCCAGAAGTGGTTATCGCCATAGTTACTGTAAACCAGGCTGAAGGTGTTGGCATGCCAGTCGTCGTAGCCAAAACTATAGCGAAAATCGGCGGTATAGCGGCTGGTGTCAGTCACCGGTAAACGGGATGTCACGTTGGCGAACCAGAAGCTGTAGGGCGAGTATTGCAGGCTAAGATTCAGAGTCTGATTATATTTTTTCTTCTGTTCTGCGCTGTCTGAGCTGTTGGGGACGGTCATCCACTGCTCTTTTAAACCCGAACTAAAGCTCAGCGCTCCCGAAAACACCTTGTCATTCCCGGAAAAAAGCCGTCCCCAGCGGCTGGTAAACACGCCGGCCTGCACCGGTTCACCATTTTTATCACGCAGCGGTTGTGCGTCGTTCTTCTCTGCGCCTTCCGCACCTGCGATGGCGCACCATAGCGCGCAGGCCAGCATATATTTCTCCCGCATTTGCCCTTCCTTAGTTAGGTATCCAGCGTGCGGCGACGCGGTATTTGGCCATCAGCCACAGAACGCCCAGCGCAGCGGCATGGATCAAGGTGTTCACTATCCACGCCTGGCGCCACAGATCGAAGGTGACCAGCTGGCTTACGGCGAGCACGATGTAAACATGCAAA
Source organism: Klebsiella pneumoniae complex sp. WS1778 (assembly GCF_049472055.1). NCBI lineage: Bacteria > Pseudomonadati > Pseudomonadota > Gammaproteobacteria > Enterobacterales > Enterobacteriaceae > Klebsiella > Klebsiella pneumoniae complex sp. WS1778. The sequence goes on along the minus strand of NZ_JBKGTJ010000001.1, from coordinate 391,038 downwards.
ATAAAGGTGTAGAGCGAACGCTGCCCGAGCGGGATCAGGAACCAGCCTGCCAGCCGGTTAAGGGGGCGCCAGCACCAGGTCAATAGCAGATAAATGGTGACCATCAGACTGATATCATTGAGGATCCGTACCGGACCGAGGCCGTTTTTCGCCGCCCAGGTATGGTAAAAGGCGTTAAAATCCGCCGGCGGGATTACGTGCATCAGCAGCGCGGGCGGCATAAAAGGATTGGTATGGTTCTGGGCGACAAACGCAAGGATAAGCGCGATGAACACCAGCGCCGCCACGGCAACTTTGCCGGGCGGCGTGCGGGCGAAAGAGATCAGTTCCGCTTTGTACCAGCCGCAGCACATGCCCAGCACAAAGATAAATTGCCAGGCCAGCAGGGGAAAGGCGAATTCAAATTCGCAGGGCGTGACCCGTACCGGCCAGCGTTGCCAGCAGCCGTAGATCAGCAGCGAGGCGCCCAGTAATGGGTAGACGTGACCCTTTTGCAACATTCCCAGAAACAGCGGGCTGAGCAATAACAAAAAAATATAGAGTCCGAGGATCTGCGTCTGATGCGGGCCAATCTGCAGATAAAGGATAATGTTAAACCACGTCTCTTTTATTTGCGGGGTGAGCGGATAGAGCGACCAACTGGTCCCGGAAAAGCGGTCGGTAAAATGAGTGACTTCATAGACATTAATATAAGGCAAATATCTCAGCAAAAGAAAAGAGACAATAATAATAATATTAACCTGATATATTTTCCATGCGCGAAGATAAAGCCCCCAGCTCACCGTCAGTAATACTGCCTTTTGTAATCTGACACGATTTAGCATCCCTAACATGAAGCCGGACAGGATCACAAAGCCCTCGGCACCGGTGGTCAAACCAAATCGTTCCCAGCTGAAAATATTAAATATCGACATCACTTCGGTATGCGCCACCACCATCATCACAAGAGCAATACCGCGCATAAAGTCGATACGCAGGTCGCGATCCCCGGTCAGAGAGTAACGCCAGGGCATTGATTTATGAGTTTCTTTTTGCGAAATCGCTGAAGCAACCTGGCTCATTAGGGATCCTGCCGTCTACCCTGCAACATTTATTACAAATTATTTAGATAGTGTAGAATGGGCTATCTTGCAATGCTCGTTTTATAAATTCCGCCGGCGTGCATCACACTATGTTAAGTCATCCCGGTGACTATCAGTTCGCGCTGTTGAAATTTTTGCGCCACCATCTACACTCACTTTACTGTTATTTATAAGCCCCTGTGCGTTTTGCAGAACGCCCCCAATCGATAACAGACCTGTCATTCAAACCCAGCGCGGAATCAGGATATCCTTGCTATGGATTTTTATTTTTCCCGTTTTGAACATCGCCGACCGCCTGAACCGCTCAGCACCCCGCGCTGGGTGAGAATGATTTGGCAGGTATTAGCTGTGGCCGCCCTGGTGCTTGGCGCTAATTATATTTACTGGCGCTGGACCGCGTCCTTAAACACGGACGCCCTGTGGTATGCGATCCCTCTGGTGCTGGCGGAAACCCTGGCGTGGATTGGCACAGTTCTGTTCACCATTAATTTATGGCAGGAAAAAGATCCTCCGCCAGGGGTCCCCCCGACGGAGATCAACGACTGTCTGCGCGCGGATGAAGCGGTGGAGTCGAGGCCGATTAAAGTCGATCTGTTTATCGCCACCTATTCCGAAGACGTGGAGCTGGTCAGGCTGTCGATCCGTGACGCCATGCAGATGACCTATCCTGGTCCGCTCGATTATAAAGTGCATGTCCTTGACGACGGGCGTCGCCCGGAGATGAAGGCGGTCTGCGAGCAGGAGGGGGCGAACTATATCACCCGTCAGAGCAATATCGGCTACAAGGCCGGTAACCTGCGCAACGGGCTGGAACATACCGATGGCGACTTTCTCATCATCTGTGATGCCGATACCCGCGTTTTCCCGACCCTGCTGAGCCACACGCTCGGCTATTTTCGCGATCCGGACGTCGCCTGGGTGCAGACCCCACAATGGTTTTTCGATCTCCCGGAAGGAGAGGATCTGGCGAGCTGGCTGCGGCGTAAAGCAGGCGGTGCAGGCTATGGCGTGGGCTGGCTGGCGCAGAAAATCGTCGGTCCGGTGACTATTGGTCGCGATCCTTTTTTCAACGATCCGCGCATGTTTTACGACGTGATTTTACGGCGCCGCAACTGGGCTAACGCCGCGTTCTGCTGTGGCGCCGCCTCCGTTCACCGACGGGAAGCGGTGATGCAGGCGGCGCTGCGCAGCTACGTCTGGAGCGTTGACGCCGAAATCGCGCGTCATACGCGGGATATTCGCGACCCGGCAACGCGGGAAGCGCTGCAGGACGCCATGCGCCCCCACGTTGCCTTCGATACTGAACTGACGCCCTATAAGTTCCACGTCTCGGAAGATATTTACACCTCCATCCTGCTGCACGGCGACGCTGCCCGCCGCTGGCGCTCGGTAATGCACCCGCGGATCGAGTCGAAAATGCTCTCTCCGCAGGATATGCTGACGTGGATGATCCAGCGCTTTAAGTACGCCGCCGGATCGCTGGATATCCTGTTCCATGACAACATCTTCAACCGACGCCGCTTTAAACTCTCGCTGCCGCAAACGCTGATGTACGCGACCACCTTCTGGTCGTATCTGGCCTGCGTGTGGAACACCGTGTTCCTGATCTCGCCTGTTATCTATCTCTTCACCGGCATTCCGCCGGTGTCGGCGTGGTCTACCCCTTTCTATCTGCACTTTTTACCCTTTTTTATTGTCTCCGAACTGGCCTTTATGTTCGGCACCTGGGGCATTTCTGCCTGGGACGGCCGGGCCTCTTACCTCTCCTTTTTCTCGATGAATCTGCGGGCGCTGGACACCGTTTTGCGCGGGGAGCAGATCAAATTTCACGTTACGCCGAAAGAGCGACAGACGGGCCGTTTTCTCTATCTCGTCAAGCCGCAAATTGCCATCGTTTTGCTCACCCTGACGGGGCTGATATGGGGCGGTATTCAGGTGGCGCGCGGTCAGGTTGACGACCCCTCCGGGTACGTCATCAACATTTTCTGGGGCGCGGTGAATATTGCCGCCATGCTGCCACTGATCTTCGCCGCCATGTGGACGCCCCCCGAAGAGCAGGAGGCGAGCCGATGAGGATCCGCGACGCCCTGCTATCCGCGCGCAGCTATCTCACTATCCTCATTGGCTTCCTGCTGGGTTTTGCGATTGTCGTGTGGGTGGAAAAACAAATGCCCGCGCGCGTCGAGAGCAGCGGCGGGATGACGTTGAGCCAGGATTTTCCGCCGCTCCCTCCCCCGCGCGAGCTGACCTTTGACGAGGCGATCTGGGCGCGGGTGGCCTGGCAGTATTATGTCAACAATACCCAGCCAAACGGCCTGGCCAACGCGCACGATGGCGACCCCTGGCTCAGCCTGTGGAGCGTCGGCAGCTATCTTTTCGCCGTGGTCGCCGCAGAGCAGCTGCATATTGTGACCGCCGCCGAAGGTGATGAGCGCATTGCCGCCGCCCTGTTTACCCTCGGTCAACTGCCCCTCAACGCCCAGGGATTGCCCGCCGCTCAGTACCATGCCGACACGCTGCAGATCCTCGGCAACCCGGACTCCTCCGCCATCGGTATGGGACGCCTGCTCACCGCCCTGCAAACCCTGCTCTGGCGCTATCCTCAGCACGCCGCCGCGGTGCGGGATCTGTTTAATCAGTGGCGGGTCGGCGCGCTCATCAGCAACAGCCCCGCCAGCCAGGCCGCGGCGCCGCTGCACCACTGGGCGCTGGCGGCGGATGAACCGCGGGACAGCTTTGGCTACCGGCTGTACGCCAGCCATACGCTGCGGTTGATCGACAGCGCGGCGGGGCTGGCGGTGACCAACCCGCCGCAGGGGCAGCAGATGATCGATATCGACGGCATCATGGTGCCCGATGAGGGGCTGCGCACGCCCTGGGGTCGGCAGCCTTCGCTGATCAGCCTGCCGTACCTGCTCACCGGACTTGAGCTGGGCTTTGACGCGCAGAGTGCGGAGATCGCCTGGCGCATCATGCAAATCCAGCAGCGCCGTCATAGCCTGAGGGTCAGCAAGCCGCCGATCAGCACTGACTACGCCGAGCCCGCGCCGGATTATGCCAGCGCGCTGGCGGACCGGCAGCCGCAGAGCGCCTTCGCCCCACGCAGCGCCGCCCCGGAGCAAACGGCGATCACCTCCACCCGCACCGCCTTTGCCTGGTACGCCCTGTTCCGTAATAGCTGGAGCGAGGCGCTGCGCCAGCAGGTGCAGACGCTGCAGGTCCCGGGCAAGGGCTGGCAGCGAGGGTTAAATCTCAACCGCAGCGTCAACGACGTTATTGACGGCGATACCAACGCGATCGTGCTGGAAAGCCTGGCCTACATTTCCCGGGGGCAGATGCTGTGTCTGGCCTGCCTGAGCCCTGCCCCTCTATCCTCGTCCTCAGCAGGAGCAACGCCATGAAGCTGACCTATTTTTCCCGTTTTCCCCTGCTGGCCGGACTCATGGCGCTGTGGCTCTCGCTCTCCGGCGCGCAGGCCGCGACCGGTCTGCCGGCTGCGGAATACGCCCCGCGCAGCGGGGAGCTGACGCCGAGGGAGATGACTATCGCCAGAAACGCCTGGCAATACTTCGTCGCCAACTTTCAGCCCACCACCGGGCTGGTGAATGCGGTAAACAAATACCCCTCCACCACCATGTGGGACAGCGCCTCCTATCTGGCCGCGATGACCGCAGCCCGTGAGTTGGGGATTATTGATAAGGCGGAGTTTGACCGTCGGATGCTGAAGTTTCTCGCCACGTTGAATAAGCTCGATTTATTCCGTAACGAACTACCCAACAAAGCCTATAACACGATAAGCGGACAAAAGGTTAACTACCAGAACAAGCCGGGTGAAATCGGCTTTTCGGCGCTGGATATCGGCAGAATGCTGATCTGGCTGAAGGTGATCAAGGAGCGCTATCCGGAATACAGCAACAGCATCGATAATGTGGTGCTGGGGTGGGATTTTAGCCATGTGGTCGATCCCTGCGGCACGCTGTACGGGGCGTATCTGGAAAACGGCCAGCCCAAATACGTTCAGGAAGGCCGTCTGGGATACGAGGAGTACGGCGCGGCAGGCTTTCAGCTGTGGGGATTTAACACCTGTCAGGCCAGCCGGCCGCAGCCCTACGAGCTGGCGGAGATTTACTGCGTGCTGGTCCCCTATGATTCGCGCGACCCACGGCAAACCAGCCAGCATAACTATGTGGTCAGTGAATCCTACGTGCTGTATGGCATGGAGTTTGGCTTTGATAACCCTGGTGACCGGAACAACAGCCCGCGCGAGTACTCCCATCCCTGGATGAAAAACTTCGCTGACCGGGTCTACCAGGCCCAGGAGAATCGCTACGCCATCACCGGGATCCTCACCGCCCGCTCCGAGCATCAGCTCGATAAATCCCCGTACTTTGTCTATGACACCGTGTTCAGCGACGGGTTTAACTGGAACACCATAACCGACAAAGGCCAGTTCGTACCGAATAGCGCCGCCGTGTCGCTCAAAGCGGCGATGGGGATGTGGGTGCTGTGGAACTCGCCCTATACCGATCGTCTGCTGGACGCCATTGAAAACGCGAACGAAGCGGGAAAAGGCTATTACGAGGGGTTGTATGAGAACGGCGACGGGCCAATCAATGAGTTTACCGCCAACAACAACGGCATCATGCTGGAAGCACTGCTATTTAAAAAGGAGGGAAAACTGCTGCAGTTTTCCAGCGACAATCCGAAAAACCGCGATTTCGCCCCGTCGCTGTGGGACAAGAAGCTGGTGGATCTCTTTGAACCCAATAACGGCCCGCGCAATCGCCCGTTCCTGAGCAACACCCCCGCCGTCAAAACATGGTGCGAGCAGACCGGGACCACGCAGCGCACCAAACCCGCCTGCCAGGCCTGCCAGTGTGCCGCCTGCAAGGCTGACGAGCCCGTTAAACTTCCGCCGGTGACCGCGCAATGCTTAAAACCATAGCCCGCTGGCTGGCCATCGCCGTCGTCCTTTTTCTTATCGCCCTGGCGCTGTTTGGTCACGAAGGCGCGGGGTGGCGCTGGCTGACCAAAGGCGGCTGGCACACCACTGCCCGTATCAGCAGCCTGACGCCGCAGGAGCGCACGTGGGCGCAGATCGCCTGGCGGTACGTCGAGAACAATACCCAGCCGCAAACCGGCCTGGTCAACGGCAGCGACAAACAGCCCCGCGCAACGCTATGGCAGATGGGCGACACCCTTATCGCCCTGCTCGCCGCCAGAGAGCTGGGGTTGGTAAAGGAAGCGGAATTCGACGCCCGCCTGACGCCCCTGCTCGGCACCCTCAATCGCCTGACGCTGACCGACGGCGGTTCGCCGGGCAGGCTATACTCCACTCAGACGGCGACCCCTGTCGACTTCAGCGGCAAACCGGCGGCCAGCGGCTGGTCAGCAAAAGATATGGCCCGACTGATGCTCGCCCTGCGGCTCACCGCCGAACGCGCGCCGCAGTATGGTGAATACATTGATAAAATTGTCCTGCGCTGGAACTTCTGTCCGGTTATCGATAAAGACGGGGAGCTGTGGTCCGCCTCACTGCAGAACGGTCAGCGGACGATCCGCGAGGAGCTCCGGCTGGGAGACAGTGAATACGCCGCCAGCGCGTTTCGCCTGTGGGGATTTCCGGCCGGCAAGGCCCTCTCCCCCCCGGCGCGCCATGTGATTATTTATCAGCGCCGCCTCGCCGTTGACGACCGCGACCCGCGAACCACCTGGCAACCCGTGGTGCTCTCTACACTGCCCGCCATGCTGCCTGGACTGGAGTTCGGCTGGCGGCCGCCCGGCGTGCCGGAGATGGCGCAAAAAGCCATGCGCGAGCGGGCGGAAGGGATATGGCTCAGCCAGAAAACGCGCTGGACGCAGGATAAGGTGCTTACCGCCCGGGCCGATTTTTCGCTTACCCAGGCGCCCTGGCACGTGGAAGACACCGTCTGGGGGAATGGCTACGCCTGGAATACGCTCGGGGACGACGGGAAGTACTACCCCCGGCTGGCGCAGGTGACCACCAAAGCGGTCTTTGTCCTGTGGACGCTGTGGGAAACCGAGTATACCGATGCGCTGATGGCGGTCACTACCCATCTTAACGACCCGCAGCGCGGCTGGTTTGAAGGACGGGTCGAGGCCACCGGCGACGTCAATGCCACCCTCACCCTCTCCACCAACGCCATGGTGCTGGAGGCGCTGTTTTACAAACACAACGCCGGGCCGTTGTTCAAAAACGGCCTCGCGGATGACAACAGCTACTTTGCCCACCGCGCGACGGACGAATTTAACCCGCCCCGCCGCTGCCTGCCGGGCGAACGGGTCATGAGGAGCGCACCATGAAGTTTTATCGCGATCTCTTTGAAGCCAGCCTGAATCGCGTCGTACCAGAGCACGACAAACAGCGCTTCTTCCAGGCCTTCTACAGCACCTTTATCCATATGTCACCGGAAACCGAGCAACACTTCTCCCAACGCTCCGGTGAGGAAGGCCAGCAGATGATCTTTAAGAGCTTTTTCGCCATGCTGGCGGTCAACGGCGACCTCTTTGTACCCGATTTTCTGGAACGGCTGGCGCGAGCGCAGAGCGAGGAAGGCCTGCGTCTACCGCCGCGGTTTTTTGCCCTCTGGCGGGAAGCGATGCTCAAAACCGTCCGCGCCTGCGATCCGCTGTGCGATGAGGAGATCCTCACCGCATGGGCAATGGCCATCGCCCCTGGGCTCGAGTATCTGCGCCGCCAGGCGGAGCTGCACTATCAAACTGTTGGCCAGTAATCATGCATGCCGCTAACCGTAACGACCTTAACCTCCTGCCCTCGGCGGTGATGATCTACGATGAGCGCGAACGACTGCAGGCCTGGAATGATAAGGTGGCGCTGTTTTATCCAACGATCGCGCCCTGGCTCGCCGTCGGCGCCTCTCTTGAGAGCCTGGCGGAGAAGTTTATCGATGCCGGATATAACATCGACCCAGGCCGGCAACAGACGCTGCGCGAGGCGATTATCCGCAACTGCCGCCAGACGAACCACTGCGAGGTCCGCCAGTCGGGCAACCGCCGGATTTACGTTCAGCATCAGCGGCTGGCGGATGGCGGGATTGTCAGCCTGCATACCGACATCACCGAGCTTGACGAGGCCCGGCGTTCGCGTCATCAACTGCATGATGACTTTTTATTCACCGCGGAGTCGATCCAGATCGGCATCTGGGACTGGCAGGTCTCCGGCGACAGCCTGCAGGTGAATGACACCCTGCTGGCGATGGTCGGCCAGTCGCGGGCGCAGTGGCGCTTTCCGCTGCGCTTTATGCTCAACCTGGTCCACGAGGACGATCGCGCCACTCTGCAGCAGGCGATGATCGCCTCGCAAAACGAGCACATGCCGGTTTTTGAATGTGAGCTTCGCGTCCAGCACCCGACGCAGGGCTGGCGCTGGATGCTGCTCTCGGGGCAGATCGTCACCCTCAACATGCAGCAGCAGGCAGAGCGGGTGATCGGCACCTTGCAGGATATTACCCGGCGCAAAGCCGCAGAGCTGCTGGCCATTGAGGCGGCGAAGGAGGCCCGTGAGGCGAACGAAGCGAAAAGCGCTTTCCTCGCCAATATGAGCCACGAAATCCGCACCCCGATGAACGGCATTCTCGGCATGACGCAGCTCTGCCTCGACACGCCGCTGACCGCGGAGCAGCGGGAGTACCTTTCGCTGGTGATGAGCTCAGCCCAGTCGCTGCTGCACATTATCAATGACATTCTTGATTTTTCACGCATTGAGTCGGGCAAGATGCAGGTGGACGTAGAGCCGCTGGAGATCCGCCCTTTTGTTCAGTCGCTGATCCGCCCGCATATGCCTGCCGCCAGCGAAAAGGGCATTGAGCTGCTGGTGGATATCTCCCCTGCGGTGCCTGAGGTGCTGATCGTCGATGGCCCCCGGCTGCGGCAAATCCTGACCAACCTGCTGGGTAATGCCCTGAAGTTCACTCATCAGGGGGAGGTCCTGCTGGCGATAGCGCCGGCCGAGGACGACAACCGCTGGTGCTTTCGCATTCGCGATACCGGCATCGGCATTGCCCCGGAGAAGCAAAAGGCGATCTTCGAGGCCTTCAGCCAGGCCGATAGCTCTACCACCCGTCGCTACGGCGGCACCGGACTGGGGTTAACCATTTCGGCCCGCCTGGTCAGCCTGATGGGCGGTGAGCTGACGGTGGAGAGCCAGCCTGGGGCAGGCAGCGAATTTGCCTTCACCCTGCCGCTGGAAGGCCTGAACGCCGCGGCCTCCGGTAGCGCCCCGCTGAGCCGCTTCAATCACCAGCGGGTGCTGGTGGTTGACGACAACAGCACCAACCTGCGCCTGCTTGACGCCATGCTTCGCCAGATGGGACTGATGCCAACCTGCGTGAACAACGCTGGCGAGGCGCTACGCCGGGCCGCCGAAGGCCCGCCATGGCCGCTGATCCTGCTGGACGCGCAGATGCCGGATATGGACGGCGTATCCCTGGCGCTGGAGCTCTCCGCTTTGCCTGAAGCCCGGCAAAGCCAGATTATTATGCTCAGCTCCATGAGCCGTCATTTTGACGCCAATATGCTTAAGCGCATCGGCATTGCCCACTATCTGCATAAACCGGTGGCACAGCGCGAACTGCATCAGGTTATCGCCGGCATTCTGGTGCCCACGCCGGTGGTGACGACAACGCCTGCCCCCGTTGCGCAACCGGTCAGGGACCAGACCGGGCTAAATATCCTGCTCGCCGAGGACAACCTGGTAAACCAGAAGGTCGCCAGACGGCTGCTGGAGCAGTTGGGTCACCGCTGCGAGGTGGTGAACAACGGTCGGGAAGCGCTGGAGCGCTGGCGCGCAGCCTGCTGGGATCTTCTGCTGATCGATCTGCAAATGCCGGAGATGGACGGTGAAACCGCCATCCGCCTGCTGCGGGAAGAGACCCAGGCGCAGGGCAGACAACATCAGCCCACGATTGCCATGACCGCCCACGCTATGCAGGGCGATAGAGAACGCTGTCTGGCGATGGGTTTTGACGGCTATATCGCCAAGCCGGTGAGCCAGGAGGCGCTACGGGAAGCCATCGCCCGCGTCGGCGCGGCGGAAGATAGCGCGCCGGAGGAAGAGGAAGGCCTGCCGGACGAAGCCCGCCTGCTGAAACAGTGCGCCGACGATCCTGAGCTTGTCGAGGAGTTGCTGGGACTCTTCGCTGCAGGACTTAATGCTGCGGCCGCCGCCCTCAACCACGCCATTGACGCCAATGACCGGGAGACATGGCGCCGCGCCGCCCACAAACTGCGCGGCGAGGCGGCCACCCTAGGTTTTCAACGCCTTGCCAGTGTGCTCCAGCGGCTGGAGAGCCAGGCGGCCTCGCCAGACCAAAGCGTGCCGGGCGACCTGCGCGACGCGCTGACCGAGGCGATCGCGGGCTGCCACATGTGGCTGCGCCGCAGAACGCAGGAGGTTCCCCGTGATCGCTAGACGTCTTCTGCTGCTGGTCATTTGCCTGCCGCTGGCGCACGCCGGTTCTGCGCCGGTGACCTGGTCACTGGCCGGACAATGGCGGGTGCATGACGCCAACGACAGCGCCTTCGCCGGCACGCAGGCTTCGGACGGCGACTGGCGCACGCTGCGGGTACCGGCAAACTGGTACAGCGCCGGATACGATCATCAGGGCGCCCTGTGGTATCGCCATCAATTTACCCTGCATGGCCTGACGCCGGACGCCATGGCTACGCTGGTGTTTGACGGCGTCGATTACTTTGCCGAGGTGGCGCTCAACGGCAAGACGCTGACCCGGCACGAAGGCTATTTTCAGCGCTTCCCGGTAGACATCACCGGGGCCGTTCGCCGCCATAATCAGCTCGCCGTGCGGGTCGACAGCCCCTATGAAGACCCGCAAAAGATCTGGCCACTGCACAAGACGCTGATGAAAGGGATCCTCAATCAGCACGATACCCGTCCGGGCGGCGCCTGGTCGGTTCAGGGGCAGGATGCCAACTCCGGGGGGATCTGGGCGCCGGTGAAGCTCCATCTGAGCCGCGGCGTCACTATCGACGAGGTGATCCTGCGCCCGGACTGGCGACAGGGGCTGGAGAAGCCCATGCTGCGTGCCGAAATCCGCTATCGGGCCGTGACGCCCGGCCCCGTCACGCTGCGCCTGACGGCCACCCCGGACAATTTTTCCGGCCCGCCTTTTCAGCAGGCCTTTGCGGTCACCCTGGAGAATACCGCAGGCACTCTGCGCGTCTCGCTGCCCATGCCCTCGGCAAAGCTCTGGTGGCCGGTGGGCACAGGTAAACCGAACCTGTACCGCGTGCGCGCCACCCTCGTGGATAAGCGGGGGATCATGGATACCGCCGTCACCCGCACCGGATTACGTAAGGTGGAAGCGCTGGCGGATAATCAGGGCTGGCGCATCAATGACAGACGGCTGTTCATCAAGGGCAGCAACTATATTGGCTCGCCGTGGCTGAGCACCATGACGCGGAAAAAGTATCGTCGGGATTTCAGACTGGTCACGGCGATGAACGCCAACGCCATCCGTGTACACGGCCACGTGGCGGGCCGCGCGCTGTATGAGGTGGCCGATGAGATGGGACTCATGATTTGGCAGGATGTCCCGCTGCAGTGGGGTTATGATGATAGCGCCGCCTTCGCCGATAACGCCGTGCGCCAGACCCGGGCGATGATGGACCAGTTCGGCAATTCGCCGGCGATTATTGTCTGGGGCGGTCACAACGAGCCGCCGTGGAACTCGCCGTGGATGGAGAAACGCTTCCCCGACTGGCGTAAAACCTTAAACCAGACCCTGACGCAGCGGGTGGGCGATGCGCTGGCGGAAGACACCTCCCGCATCGTGCATCGCTTTTCCGCTGTCGAAGAGCACTACTGGGCAGGGTGGTATTTCGGCACCCTGCGCGACCTGCTCGCCCCGGCGAAAACCGGGATTATTACCGAGTTTGGCGCCCAGGCGCTGCCCCGCCTCTCCACCCTGAAGACCATTATCCCGGCCCGTCTGCTGTGGCCGAAAACCACCGCCGCCGACGATCCCGGCTGGGTGCGATGGAAGTACCATAATTTTCAGCCTTTCCAGACCTTTAAATTCGCCGGGATTCCGCGAGGCAACAATATTCAGGAGATGATTGAAAACACCCAGGCGTATCAGGCCAGGCTGGTGGCCCTGGCGGCGGAGAGCTATCGTCGCCAGCGTTATCAGCCGGTGACCGCCCTGTTCCAGTTTATGTTTGTCGAGACATGGCCCTCCATCAACTGGGGGGTGGTGGATTATCTGCGCCAGCCAAAGGCGGGTTACTATGCCCTGCAGCGCGCCTATCAGCCGATCCTGCCGTCCATCGAGCCGGTGACCGCCAGCTGGCGTCAGGGTAGCCCGGCGACGGTGCGCCTGTGGGCGATTAACGATACCTGGACGGCCTGCGAGGATTGCCGCCTGACCTGGCAGGTCAGGCAAAATGGTCGGATACTGACCCAGGGGGAAACCACGCGGACCCTGCCGCCCGACGCCGGCCAGATGGTCAGGGAGCTGACCGTCACCCCCGCCGGCCAGCAGCCCGTGACGATCGTCTACCGTATTGACAACCGTCGCGGCAAACGCGTGGGGGCTAACCAACATAGCGAACCCGTCGCCGCGGCTCAGGCAGCGAAATGAAGGAGGCTTCCCGCTGAGCCGCGATCAGTCGTGGATTTTCACCCCCAGACAACCGCGAACGAATTCAGGGTTAAAGTGTTTTACCGCTTCGCCGACATAGCCTAAATCCAGAGCGCTGATTTGCGCCATTTCGCGCACGGTGAGCGAGAAATCCCAGATGGCAAAGTTCTCTTCAATACGCTCCTGGCGGGTGGATTTTGGAATGACCGTGACGCCACGCTGCACGTTCCAGCGCAGGATAACCTGCGCAATGGTTTTATGATGGGCATCGGCAATCTCCTGCAGCGTTGCCTCTTCATACGGGTTATGTCTGCCGCCGCCTAACGGCGCCCAGGCCTCCGGCTGAACGTGATAGTGCTTCATGGTTTCCAGCGCCGCGGGCTGGGCGAAATAAGGATGCAGTTCGACCTGGTTCACCATCGGCTTAATTCTGACGGTTTCGCAGAAGTTCGCTAACACATGGGCGTAGAAATTGGACACGCCAATCGCTTTCAGGATACCGGCCTCATAAGCCTCCTCCAGCGCGCGCCAGGCGCTGAAATAATCGCCCATCGCCTGATGCAACAGATAAAGATCGAAGTATTCCAGCCCGGATTTTTTTAAGGACGCGGCGATACCGGCTTTCGCCATCCCGGCGTTGGCCATGTCCTGAACCCACAGTTTGGAGGTGATAAATAGCGCCTCGCGGGTACACAGACCTTCGGCGATGGCTTCGCGAACGGCCTCCCCCACCGCATCTTCATTATCGTAGACGGCAGCGGTATCGATAAGGCGATAGCCGGCACGAATAGCGTTCAGTACCGCCCGCTTACACTCTGCTTTATCGGTCACCTTAAAAACGCCAAAACCCAGCATCGGCATTTTACGGTTGTTACTTAATACACAATATTCCACGGTGCAGTCTCAGTTTGTTAAAAATTTCATGATAGACCAGAAACATCGCCGCGATTACCCCGTCATTTGTGATTTGACTTATGCATCCAGCTCATTAATCGCAGTGCGCTGATATCTCCTGTGTTTGACAGAAAGCAGGAAGCTCCCCCCTGCCGCGCCCAAAAGTAACAGACCGCTCAGAGCAAAAGTGCTGCGCCATCCCAGACTATCAAACACCAGGCCTCCTGCCGTTGACCCGAGGGCAATCGATAGTTGGATCACGGCGACCATCAGACCGCCGCCCGCCTCCGCATCCTCGGGCAGCGTCCGCGCAATCCATGTCCACCAGCCGGTGGGCGCTGCCGTCGCCAGCAGGCCCCACAGGCTTAACAGTACGGCGACTGAACCTGTGTGGTGCCCGGCCAGCAGAAGCGTTCCGGCAATCGCGGCCATTAACAAAGGGATAGCCACCAGTGTCGGATAAAACCGGGCGTTCAGAACGGTCGTAATAAGCAGCGTGCCGACAAAACCGGCGGCGCCAATCGCCAGTAATATCAGGGAGAGGCCAGAAGGCTTGACTCGAGTCACTATCTCCAGAAACGGTCGCACATAGGTAAATAAGGTAAACTGCCCCATAAAGAACAGCCCGCAGGCCAGCAATCCAAGGGATACCGTCGAGCGACGGAACAGACGCAGCACGGTTCCCTGCCGCTCTGGTGCGCGCTGACTTTTCATCGATGGCAGGCTAACGCATTGCCAGATGAAGGCTACCATCGCCAGCGGGACGAGACATAAAAAGGCGCCGCGCCAGCCGACGGTGGCCCCCAGGTAGCTGCCCAGCGGGGCCGCGACGACCGTGGCCAATGCGTTACCACCGTTAAAAATGGCCAGCGCGCGGGGAACCTGGCGTTGCGGCACCAGCCGAATGGCCGTTGCTGCCGACAATGACCAGAATCCGCCGATGACGATCCCGATGAGCGCCCTGCCCAGCATATAAACCGGAAAACTGGACGCCTGGGCAATCATCAATCCTGAGGCCGCCATCAGCGCCGTGAGCCCCAGCAGCAGCCATTTACGGTCCAGCGACCCGGTAAGAGGGGAAATCGTCAGGCTGGTCAGTACCGCCAGCGCGCCAGAAAGCGCGATCCCCTGGCCTGCTAATCCCTCGGTAATGTGTAAATCACCCGCGATGGGTGTCAACAGACTGACCGGCATAAACTCTGAGGCAATGAGCACAAATACGCAGAGCGTCATCGCCAGGACGCCGCTCCAGTATGCGCGGGTGTTATGTAATCCAGACATTATTTATCTCCGACAAAACAAAGCCGCCAGCAGGCGGCTTTGGGGATGTCTCCGGCACAGGAGAGCGATTACAGGTTGGTTTCGAAAAACTGCGCGAACGTCGCAAAGGGAATTTTGCCCGCGGCGTTGTCATAGAGATCGACATGGTTTGCCCCAGGGACAATCACCAGCGTTTTCTCTTTGCTGCCGATCGCCTTGAAAGCATCTTCGGCAAAATAGCGTGAATGGGCTTGTTCGCCGGTCACAATAAGCGTCGGAATAGTCACTTCGCTGGCGTAACTCAGCAGCGGCATATTCATAAACGACAGCGGCATCGTCGCATTCCATGCCCCGGTTGAATTAACCGAACGCGCATGGAAACCTCGCGGCATACGGTAATAATCGAAGAACTCTTTCAGCACCGGGTTGGGGTTGGCGGGCAAGGTTTCCGGCAAAATACGAGCGGCAGCGCTGACGTTGCCTTTATCATCAACATATATGTCATGCCCACCTGGGGCGAAAGTGCCGTTTGCCGCATCCTTCCAGCGCTGCGCGTTCAAGTACTGCAGTACCGCTCGGCGGTCGGCTGTCGTGTAGCGGTCTTTGCCATCGCCTACCCCATGACCCATCGCGCGGCTCATGTCATACATGACGCTGGTCGCCACCGCTTTGACGCGTGTATCCATCGCCGCGTCGTTTAGGGCCATACCCCCCCAGCCGCAAATGCCGAGCAAACCGATACGGTTGCGATCCACCTCTTTTTGCAGGCCCAGAAAGTCCACCGCGGCACTGAAATCCTCGGTATTGATATCCGGTGAGGCCACGTTGCGTGGGTAGCCACCGCTTTCGCCCGTATAGGATGGGTCAAACGCCAGGGTGACAAACCCCTGTTCGGCCAGCGTCTGGGCATACAGGCCGCTGGACTGCTCTTTTACCGCGCCGAAGGGACCGCTCACGGCAATAGCTGCCAGTTTGCGTTCACCGCGATCCTTCGGCAGGTAGAGATCTCCAACTAAGGTAATCCCGTAGCGGTTCTGAAAGGTCACCTTACGGTGATCCACTTTTGCGCTCTCCGGGAATGTTTTATCCCATTGTTCAATCAATGAAACAGGTGCGTTCGGGTTAGTTGTATCAGCATAACTCATCGTTGTGGCTCCACTTAATAAGGCGCATAGCAGCATGGCGGGTATCGTGGCTGTCATTTTTTTGCTGAAAACCGTCATTAAATCCCCCTAAGTAAACGTGTAAAAACCAGTCTCCAGAGGACAACGCTGCTGGACTTTGTTGTCATGCGCTTATTGTAGCTAGCAATAAAAGTGCTTATTAGAGGCTAAAAAATGCTAAGATTAATACCATTTAGTTCTAAATAGCGCGATTGTTACGAGGCGGAAGATGGCGAAACGGGAAAACTATAATGACCTCTACCTGTTTATGCAGGTGGTGCGGGAAGGCAGTTTTACCGCCGCAGCGCAACGACTGGGTCTGGCGCAGTCCGGGATCAGCCGTGCGGTTCGCGAACTCGAAGAGCGGCTGGGCGTTCAGCTTCTGGTGCGCACCACCCGCCGGTTGTCGCTCACTCAGGCGGGTGAGCAGCTCTATCACAATGTCGAATCCGGTTTCGACGCCTTAGATATGGGACTCGCCACGCTGGCCCATTATCGGCAAACACCGTCCGGTACGGTTCGCATCAATGCCAGCCAGCACGCTATTGATAAAGTTCTGCTGCCTAAGCTGGCGATATTTAAACAACGCTATCCCGATATCCGCCTGGAACTGATCACCGAAAGCCGGTTCGTCGATATTATTGCGGAGCGTTTCGATGCGGGCGTGCGTCTGGGCCCGGAAGTGGGGAGTGGCATGATTGCGGTACGTATTTCGCCCGATATGGAGATGGCGGTTGTCGGAACCCCGGAGCATTTTCGTCGCTACGGCTTTCCGCAAACCCCTGCCGATTTAACCGGTCATCCCTGCATCGCCTATCAGTTCGGCGACGGCAGCCTTTACGCCTGGGAACTTAACGTGGATGGCAAAAAAATCACTCATCCGCCGCAGGGACAGTGGGCTTTCGCCGATAGCTATATGGAAGCCAAAGCGGCCAGGCTCGGTCTGGGGCTGGCCTATGTCCCGGAAGAACTGATTACCGACGATCTAGCGCAGGGCACGCTTATCCGGGTGCTCCAGCGTTATAGCCAGCGTCTGGAAGGTTCATTTCTCTATTACCCGCACCGCAATGTATCGCCCGCGCTGAGAGCGGTCATTGATACATTGCGAATGTAGTAGAGGATGCCTGGATCGTGTTTAGAACTGTGGCAAAATGTACCTCTATCCGCACTAAATCAAGACTCAATATTCGCAGCCTTACGTGAGTCAGCCTCCCTGTGGAACCGGCTTTTTTAATATATCGTTAGCATTTTCAATGGGAAAACGGATATATCCTTCTTTTTTTTCACATTTTACAACTTCCACATTAATTTTATTTCCTCTAATATAGATAACACGGTAACTATCAGATGTTTCAGCGAGATACCTCGCATCCTTCCCTAACTCTGGAATCGTCCAGTACTTATTATTGCATTGAAAAGAGCTCCTGGTATCATAAGAATAAACCTTTTTCGTCACAGCATTAAATAACCAACCTGCGCTACCCAAATAAGAAATATAACTAATGCTAAAAAAAACGCAAGATAAACATAATATCGAATAATGGATCATCGAAGGCACTTTAATTTTTCTTATCCGGAATAAATCTGTTGTACCTTCTAAAATCATCCCCCCCACGTGGGAAGTAATCAAAAAAAATGGAATGGCAAACAGAATCGAGAATGACCAACTAATATAAGGAACTTTAGCGATATCAACATCAAAAAACTCTTTAACAAAACCATTTGCAATCATCTTAGAAAAAAACAATATAATCGAGAACACAATAAAAAGGATTTTATTTATTATTTTGACTATCTTTTCTTTTACTCTTGACATACACAGAAAATAATAATTAACAAACAAGAAAGTAAAATAGCCTGTTGAAATGGCTACGAGAGTAAGACCATAATTCAAATCACTCCCTGAAAATACTATTGAGCCTGATACAAAAAAAACCAGGATTAGTACCATCGAGTCTGTAATAATTCTTTTTAGCTTACCTCTTCGTCCGGGAAAGACACCTTTTATTTTCTTTTTCTCACTAGTTGCAAAGGTCGGAACAGAGTAGAAATTTATAATATATGTAGAAATTAATAACATACCAGTAAATATTATGATGATGAATAGATCAGTTTCCGGATGCTTCCTGGCATAGATCAAACTAAACAGGATGGCCAGCAATAGATTAAAACCAATCACTAATAGCATAGGTATTGAGCGAAGTATATTTGCCATCATTAATTTCCTTCTTTAACAAATAATATTGCAGACAGTTATAACAGAAATAGTTTCCCCTCGTCTATTCTATGGTGCTACCGAACATACCGGACATATGAAATCAATGTACATTGTTAGTAATTCAGGATTACAGAAAACTGGTATTTTCACTTAAGTCGTTCTTCGGTGCGACCAGTTACTAAACAGTTAATATGCAAAGGACAGCTTTTTTATATATTTCGAACATGGAATATTATTTAGTTCTGATTCATCATTATAGGAAGTGACGATATTAATTTTTAAGATCTGGCAAAGCTTAAAGCACCAAATTCTCAATTGGCTGATTTACTTATTAATAAATAACTGGCGCCGCAAGCCGCGCCAGTTCTGGGTTTATACGTGGTTACGTGGCGTAATCAGGAAACCAGTACCGATTAGTGCTTCACAATGTACATGGTACGGCTGTAGGCCACATCTTCCGGGTTGGTGATCGGGTAGCCTTTCAGCCACGGCTTAATCAGCCGACCGTTGGTGTACTGGTAGATCGGCGCAATTGGCGCTTTGGCCATAATGATCTTCTCCGCCGCGTTGTAATCGTCGTTACGCGCTTTGGCCGAATTCTCCACCGCCGCCTGGGCGAGGATTTTGTCGTACGCCGGATCGTTAAAGCGGGAAATATTTCCGCTGTGGGTGGAAGTCAGTAGCGACAGGAAAGTGGACGGCTCGTTGTAATCCCCTACCCAGGAGGCGCGGATCACATCGAAATTGCCGGTGTTGCGGCTGTCGATATAGGTTTTCCACTCCTGATTCTGCAGTTTCACATCCACGCCGAGGTTCTTTTTCCACATCGACGCCACTGCGATGGCAATCTTCTGATGGTTCTCAGAGGTATTATACAGCAGCGTCAGCTTCAGCGGGCGATTCGGGCCATAGCCGGCGGCGGCCAGCAGGGCTTTCGCCTGGGCGTTAAGCTCGGCCTGACTCATGCTCTCAAACTGCGACGGCTGCGGCGTGAAGCCCGCCGTTACGTCCGGTGTGAAACGCCAGGCCGGTTTTTCCCCGGTCCCTAGCACTTTCTCCGCCATCACCCGGCGATCGATGGTCATACTCAGCGCCAGTCGCACCCGCTCGTCCGCTGTCGGCCCTTTTTGGGTATTAAAGGCGTAATAGTAGGTGCCCAGCTGCGGCGGGGTATACACCTGTCCAGGAATATCCTTCAGCAGCTTCTGGTACATATTTTTCGGGAAAGATTCGGTGATATCGATATCGCCGGCCAGATAGCGCTTGGTGGCGGCGGACTCCTGGTTGATCGGCACAAAGGTGACCTGCTGGATCACCGTTTTGGCGTTATCCCAGTAGTGGTTGTTCGGCACCAGCACCAGCTTTTCATTCACGACGCGATCTTTCAGAACATAGGCGCCGTTGCCCACCAGGCTGCCGGGCCGCGTCCAGTTCGCGCCGCTGTCGACATTGGCTTTTTGCACCGGATAGAAGGCAAAGCTGGCGGTCAGGTTGCTGAACCATGGCAGCGGCTTATCCAGCTGCACCCGCAGGGTGTGGGCGTCGACGGCGGTGACCCCCAGGGTCTCCGGCGCGGCTTTGCCGTCGATGATGTTCTGCGCGTTGGCGATCCCCGCCAGCGCCGCGAACCAGGCGAACGGCGAAGTGGTTTTCGGATCCACCAGACGCCGCCAGCTATAGACGAAATCCTCGGCGGTGACCGGCGTACCGTCGGACCAGCGGGCGTTATCGCGCAGGGTAAAGGTCCAGACGCGGTTATCATTGCTCTGCCAGCGGGTCGCCACCCCCGGCACCAGGTTGCCTTTCGCATCCTGATTGACTAAACCTTCAAACAGATCGCGGATCACCTGGATTTCCGGCAGGCCCACCGCTTTGGCGGGATCTAACGAGGCGGGTTCATCTTTGATATGGCGCACCAACTGCTGTTTTTCCGCCAGTACCGTGCCCGGCGGTACGTCCGCCGCCCAGGCCAGAGAAGATACGCTGGCTAACCACAGCGCGCCGCATGTCAAAGCGACAGGATACTTCATAAGATCCCCTTTAAAATGAGAAAAAACACCGCCAACAGAGCGATAATTATTTGTTTCATCACCTGAAATTGCAAACAACATATGATAGAAAATTGATGTGCCGTCGGATTTCACGCCTCCGGGAATGGGTTTGATTCCAACACGCTTTTCGCCAACACTGAATAATAACGACACACAGGAAGCCCTATGTCTATTTCACGTCCTCGCCCGCAGCGCGGCGACTTTCCGCCGGGAACCCGGCAGTACGGCAGCTCGGAACTGGGCGCGCCGCTGCTGTGGTTTCCTGCGCCGATGGCCGACAGCCGCAGCGGCCTGATTATTGCCGGCACCCACGGCGATGAGAATTCGTCGATTGTGACCCTCTCCTGCGCCCTGCGCACCCTGAAGGCGGAGCTACGCCGCCACCACGTGGTCCTGACGGTCAATCCTGACGGCTGTCAGCTCGGGCTGCGCGCCAACGCCCGCGGCGTGGACCTCAACCGTAACTTTCCGGCCGCTAACTGGAGACAAGGGGAAACAGTGTACCGCTGGAACAGCGCGGCGGCGGAACGAGACGTGGTGCTGTTGACCGGCGAGCAGCCTGGTTCGGAGCGGGAGACCCAGGCCCTGTGTCAGTTGATCCATCAGATCCATCCGGCGTGGGTGGTCTCCTTTCACGATCCGCTGGCCTGCATCGAAGACCCGGGACACAGCCCGCTGGGACACTGGCTGGCGGACGCCTTCTCACTGCCGCTGGTGGGCAGCGTGGGCTACGACACCCCAGGTTCCTTTGGCAGCTGGTGCGCCGATATCGGGCTCCCCTGCATCACCGCCGAGTTTCCGCCGGTCTCCGCCGACGAGGCAACGGAGCGTTACCTGCCGGCGATGACCGACCTGCTGCGCTGGCAGGCTTAAACTTAAAGATGAAGCACGCCGGTGCTGAACCGCAGCGCCGGCTCAACGTCCACCGCCAGCCATGTCGGGCCGTCGAGGTCGGCGAAGCGCGCCAGCGGCGCCAGGGGGAGCGCGGCGGCGATCCCGCGCGAGGTGCAGAGCATACAGCCCAGCATCCGTTCAAAGCCCTGCCGTTCCGCCTCCCCGGCCAGGGCCAGCGCTTCGGTCAGGCCGCCGGTTTTGTCCAGTTTGATATTGATCATCTCATAGCGCCCGCGCAGCCTCGGCAGGCTCTCCCGGGTATGGCAGCTCTCGTCGGCGCAAATCGGTAACGGATGAACGAAGTTTTCCAGCGCCGCATCGGCGTCGGCGGGGAGCGGCTGCTCAAGCATCGCCACGCCGAGGTCCGCCAGCAGCTGGCAGCGCGCCGCCAGCCCCTCGCTGTGCCAGGATTCATTGGCATCGACAATCAACGTGGCCTGCGGCGCCGCCTGGCGAATAGCGATTAACCGCTCGCTGATAAGCCGGTCGTCGAGCTTCACCTTCAACAGTTGAGCACCCTTCTGCCACAGCGCCGCGGCGCTGGCCGCCATCTGATCCGCCGTGCCAATGACCACCGTCTGGGCGGTGATCACCCGCTCGGGCAACGTCACTCCCAGCAGTTGGGGCAAGGTTTTGCCTTCGCGCCGCGCCTGCAGATCCCACAGGGCGCAGTCAATGGCATTGCGCGCGGCGCCTGCAGGCAGCAGCCGCTGCAGCTGTTCGCGGGTAAGTCCCGCCTCCAGCTGCTCGCCGATAGCCATTACCTGGGCCATGACCGACGCGATGCTTTCGCCATAGCGTGGATAAGGCGTGCATTCGCCCACGCCTTTCACACCGTCCTCTTCCAGTTCCACCACCACCACTTTTGCTTCGCTGCGGCTGCCGCGGGCGATCACAAAGGGGGTGTGGAGCGGCCAGGCTTCCTCATACACTCGCACGTTACGCATTCCCTTGTCCTCTCTGGTCAATGTTAAATAGGGTTTGCCGTGTAGCTGGCGGATGTCATACACTACTCGCGACGTTAACTATATGTAAACAGGAAGATAACCATGTCACAAACCGTGCATTTCCAGGGCAACCCCGTTTCTGTTCAGGGCACCATTCCGCAGGCAGGCGCTAAAGCGCAGCCGTTTACGCTGGTCGCCAAAGATCTCTCTGACGTCGCGCTGAGCCAGTACGCCGGCAAACGTAAAGTACTGAATATTTTCCCGAGCATTGATACCGGCGTGTGCGCCGCATCAGTGCGTAAATTCAACCAGCTGGCCGCTGAACTGGACAACACCGTGGTGCTGTGCATTTCCGCTGACCTGCCGTTCGCCCAGTCTCGCTTCTGCGGCGCCGAAGGCCTGAGCAACGTGGTGACCCTTTCCACGCTGCGCGGCGCATCGTTCCTCGCTGACTACGGCGTCGCCATCTCTGCCGGTCCGCTGGCTGGCCTGGCCGCTCGCGCCGTGGTCGTTATCGATGAAAACGATCAGGTCGTCTACAGCCAGCTGGTGAACGAAATCACCGAAGAGCCAGACTACGACGCCGCGCTGGCCGCCCTGAAAGCCTGATAACAGACTGCCCTGGCGCATCGCGCCTGCGGACATTCGCTTTGCTCAGCCCCCGCTCTGCGGGGGCTTTTTATTGCCGCGGCGCATAGCGGGAAATCGTCCGCGCCATCGCCGGACCGGTCAGCAAAATGGTAAACAGCCGCAGCGTCTGCAGCGCCATGATGAACGACATATCCGCCCGGGTACCGGCGGCGATAATCGCCACGGTGTCCAGCCCGCCGGGGCTGGTGGCCAGATAGGCGGTCATAAAGTCCATCGGCAAAATATGAGTCAGGGCAAGGGCCATCAGGGCGCACATCAGGATCAGCCCGAGGATGGAGGCGATAATCTGCGGCAGCGTCTTCAGGGCCAGTAGAAAAACCGCTTTGTTAAACTGCAGGCCCACCGTCCAGCCCAGCACCGCGTAGGCCATCGCCAGCAACCACTCCGGCAGCTCCAGCATCACCCAGCCGCCGCCCTGGACCAGCGCGCCGAACAGCATCGGCAGCAGCATGGCTCCGGAAGGGATACGCAGCCGGGCGCCCAGCCAACAGGCCGCCGCCGTCAGCAACAGCGTGATAGGAAAATTGAGGGTCAACGGCGCAAACCAGACGATGGCCTGGCTCATTGCCTGCGCCTCGTTGCCCAGGGCATAGCGCACCACCAGCGCCGCAGCGCCGACGACAAACAGCACCCGTAGATACTGCATCAGCGCCACCAGCCGCACATCTGCCCCGTACTCCTGGGCCATCACTACCATTGCCGACGCCCCGCCGGGAGAGCTTCCCCAGGCGCCGGTGGCGCCCGGCAGCGCGCTATAGCGAACCAACAGCCAGCCGGTGAGACCACTGATCGCCAGGGTGGTCAACAGGATCGCCAGCACCAGCGCCCAGTTAGCGAACAGTACGCCAAAAACAGAGGGATTAATCGCCCTGGCGATCATGCAGCCAACAATGGCCTGCGCCGCCAGATAACAGGGGCGAGGGATGCTCAGCTTCACCCCGCGCAGGCTCAAAATGAGACCGGCGATCAGCGGCCCCAGCAGCAGCGCTGCCGGCAAATGAAGGCGTAACAGCAGCGAGGAAAAGAGAACGGAGAGCAGCAGCAATATCAGCCACTGCCCGATCGCGCGACGCGACGCCAAGATGCACCACCCCGGAAAAAGAATTAAAAAACCAGTATATACAGGTTTGGCCCGCTTTGCAGGCCGAATGCCGGCGACATAGGTCGCCGGCCTGGCGGGATTATTCGTCGCCCTTTTTCTGACTCAGACCATATTCACGCAGCTTATTAGCGATGGCGGTATGCGACACCCCCAGCCGCTTCGCCAGCTTACGGGTGCTGGGGTAGCTGCGATAGAGCTGGGTTAGCACCGAGCGCTCAAAACGGCGGGTAATGTCGTCCAGCGACCCTTCCATGACCTCCTCGCCCACCGGCAGCGAGGCGACGTCGTGGTCCGGCAGCAGAATGTCCTGCGGACGCAGTTCGAATCCTTCCAGCTGGGTTAGCGCGCGATAGACAGCATTTTTCAGCTGACGAACGTTGCCGGGCCAGCTGTAGCGGGTAAGCACCGTACTCAGGTCGGCGGAGAGCTTCGGCCGCGGGATCCCCTGCTCATCAGCAAAGCGGGCAACAAACAGCTCCGTCAGCGGCATAATGTCCTGCGGGCAGTCGCGCAGCGGCGGCAGATACAGGGTCAGGACGTTGAGGCGATAGTAGAGATCTTCGCGGAACAGCCCTTTCTGCACCAGCTCGACCAGGTTTTTCTGCGTCGCGCAGATCACCCGCACATCGACGTGTACTTCATGATCCTCGCCGACGCGGCGGAAGGTGCCGTCGTTGAGAAAGCGCAGCAGCTTGGTCTGCATTCGCGGCGACATCTCGCCAATTTCATCCAGCAGCACCGAACCGCCGTTGGCCTGCTCGAAGAAGCCTTTTTTGCCCTGCAGGGCGTCGCCGAACAGTTCGCTCTCGACCGCGTCCTCGGGAATGGAGCCACAGTTAAGCGCCAGATAGGGTTTGCCCGCCCGCGGGCTGGCCAGATGGCAGGCATGCGCCAGCAGATCTTTGCCGGTGCCCGTATCGCCGACAATCAACAGCGGCGCGCTGAGCATCGCCAGCTTGCGCGCTTGCTCCACCACGTGGCGCATTTTCGGCCCCACCGCGAGGATCTGACTGAAGGCGCTGGTGTCCTGGCTGGTCATGGTCTGCAGTTGGCGTCCCATGCGCACGGTTGAGCGCAGCATCGCCACGGCGCCGGTCAGCACTCGCTCGTTATGCTCCCCTTCAAGATAGACCGGGGTCACTTCCAGCAGGTAGTTCTGCCCGTTCACCACCACATGCTCCGCATGCGTCTCCTGCGGGCTACTTTCCAGCCAGCGCTGGACGTTGAAATCGGCGATCAGCTGGGCCACCGGATGGTTGCGCAGCTTCGCCTGGCTTTGGCCAAACAGCAGGCAGCTGGCGGGGTTGGCCAGTTCGACCCTGCCTTTGGTATCCAGCGACAGCACCGGCTCCGGCATCGCCACCAACAGCGCGCTGAGCGCAAGATGTTCACGCTCAGATGGCATCCACGGCACGGTGCGCACGTCTGTCACGCCGGCGATACGGCGGATCTCCGCCATCAGGCTGCTGAAGGTGGCGAACTCCAGTTCGGCAAAATTGAGGTAGATACGGCCAATAGGGTCAATATCGATACCACGCAGATCAATGCCGCGCAGCACCAGCAAATCGAGCAATTCACGAGTCAGACCGAGGCGGTCTTCACAAAAGACTTCAAGACGCATGGGAGTGTTCACCCTAAAAGTGCCAATGACCGGAGAATAATAGGCCAGGAATGGACTTTCGGGAAGCTAACTGTCAACAATTATTGACAGCATGGCGGAAAAATGGGCGTTGCGCCGTAAAGTCAGGCGGTCAGTGGTGAAATTGACGCCAGGGCGAGTCGGGATTCAACATAACCTCAAGGCCGGGCAAGGCGAAGCCGCCGCCCGGCAATGTCTCTGAGCGGAGGTTACTTCTCCGGACTGGTTTTGCTTTTCTGCAGGGTTTCTTTCAGCTGGCCAATCAGCTCGCGACGAAAATCGCCGAGCCGCGGTTTATCATCGGCGAGCCACGGCAGTGGGCGGCACAGCTCCATCGCCTTGATCCCGAGGCGGGCGGTGAGCAGGCCGGCGCCGATGCCCTGCGCAGCGCGCGCCGACAACCGGGCCGCCAGATCCTGCGACATCCAGTCCATGCCCACCTCGCGCACCAGTTCGCTGGCGCCGGCGAAAGCGATATTCAGCAGCACCAGGCGAAACAGGCGCAGGCGGCTGTAATACCCGAGCTCAATGCCGTACAGGGTGGCAATCCGGTTGATCAACCGCAGATTGCGCCAGGCGATAAACGCCATATCCACCAGCGCCAGCGGGCTGACGGCGATCATCAGCGTCGACTCCGCCGCCGAACGGCTGATTTCCCGCCGCGCCTGAGCATCAAGCACCGGCTGCACCAGTTGGGCATAGAGGCTGACCACTTCCCGGTCGCTTTGCGTTTCGTGGATGGCGGCATACCAGCGCTGCAGCGCCGGATGCGACTGATCCAGCCCGGCCTGCTGCGCCAGCTTCTCACAAAAGGCTTTCGCTTTACCGACCGCGTGACTGTGCAGCATATCGCGGGCTTCATCGCGTTCGTGGGCGCGCTGGCGCAGTCGCCACAGGCGGCGCCACTCGGTGGCCACCGATCCGACGCCGGCGCCGACGATCAGCGCCCCGGCGACGCAGCCGCCCAGCGCAATCCAGTCCTGGGTCTGCCAGGCGTTGGCGGTCCACTGCACCCCTTGCGCCACGACGCTGACGCCGAAGATCGCCAGGCCAGCGCTGACCATCCGCCGCCACAGACTGCGTTTCGGCCGCAGCACTGACTCCACCACCGCCTCTGCCGCCCCCTCTTCCTCTTCGCCGGTCACCAGACGCGCCGGCGCGAAGTTATCGGCTTCCAGTCGGTCGAAGGCGCGAGCGCTTTTCAGCGGCGGCGTTTTTTCCGCCTGCAGCGGGCCATCAAAATCAATCCGCGGTTTTAACGGTTCGCTCATCGCAGTTTATCTCCAATCAAAAATTCCAGCGCCGCGTCGAGGCGAATGTGCGGCAAGGGCCGATCGACATCCATGACCTGCGGACGAAAGTTTTCAAACTGAAAGCCCTGCTGCTGCCAGAAGGCCTGGCCCGGCAGGCGCGCCGGCACCTCGCCGGGATAGATGGTCAACGGCTGGCCGTCGCTCAGCCGATTGCCGCGCAGGGCGGGAATTTTCTCGCCGTTCAGCTCAATCAGCCCGCTCTGGGTCGCCTGAATGGACGCCAGCCCCAGGCAATCCATACTGATCCCCTCGAAGGCGGCATTCTGCCACGCATCCTGGATCAACTGCTGCAGGAGCGACACCATATTGCTGTGCTGATCCACCGTGACGTGGTCGGCTTTGGTGGCAGCGAACAGCAGCTTGTCGATGACCGGCGAAAACAGCCGGCGAAATAAGGTGCGCTGCCCGTAATGGAAACTTTGCATCAGCTGGGTCAGCGCCAGGCGCATATCGTTAAACGCCTGCGGCCCGCTGTTGAGCGGCTGCAGGCAGTCCACCAGCACAATCTGCCGGTCGAAGCGCAGGAAGTGCTCTTTGTAGAACCCCTTCACTACCTTTTCGCAGTAGTACTTATAGCGTTCGCGCAGCATGCCGGCGTTGCTGTGTTTATCAGCTTGCGCCAGCTTGGCTTCGCCGACGGCGTCGACGTCTGGCCATGGGAAGAACTGTAGCGCCGGCGCGCCGGCCATTTCGCCGGGCAGGACAAAGCGCCCGGGCTGGATAAAGTGCAACCCTTCGCGCTTACAGGCGTGCAGATAGTCCGTCCAGGCGGCGGCGATGTCGGCCAGACGGGCCTCGTCGGCAGGAGCCAGCGGATCCAGCCCGGCGCATAGCTGCCGCCAGCGGGCCGACCACTCTGCACGCTGTCCCTGCAGGAGTCCGGTCATCTGCCGCGACCAGCTCAGATAATCCTGCGCCAGCATCGGTAAATCGAGCAGCCACTCCCCCGGATAGTCGACAATCTCCAGATACAGCGTGGAGGTGTCTTTAAAGTGGCGCAGCAGGGAGTCATTGGAACGGTAGCGCAGCGCGAGACGGATCTCGCTCACGCCGCGCGTCGGGGTTGGCCACATGGGCGGCTGGCCGTACAGCTGGGCCAGCCCTTCATCGTAGGTGAATCGCGGAATGCCGAAGTCCCGCTGCGGCACGCGCTTGACCCCAAGCAGTCGCTCTTCGCGCGCGGCGCTCAGCAGCGGCAGGCGGGCGCCGGTGTGAATATTTAGCAGTTGGTTGACCAGCGCGGTGATAAACGCCGTTTTGCCGCTGCGGCTCAGGCCGGTCACCGCCAGGCGTAAATGCCGGTCAACCCCGCGGTTGACCAGCGCATTCAGTTCAGTTTTCAGTCGCTTCATCGCCAGTCCGTTATGCCCTGAAGGTGTGTCTCGTCATCATAAGCTATCCGCCGGGAATAAGCAGGACAACGTTAATCCTTTTGCGCCTTCCCCACGGCGGCGTTATTTCATCCCGCGCGTGACGCGGTTGGCCAGCCGGCTGAGCAGCGGCTCCAGCGCCACCGCCAGCAGCATTTTCAGCGGCCGCCGCGCGACCGATTTGACCGCCCAGCCGGCAACGCCCGCCGGGCCATAACGCAGCGCGGTCAGCAGCGCCAGCTTACCGACGATTTTCAGACCGGGCTTCACCTGCTGCCCGGCGCGTTGCCATTTGCTATTCATGCGTTGCCTCACTCGTTAACAACAGGGTTTACAGCTGACGAAAGCGGCTGCGCAGCGTAAAGGTGTCGGAGGTGACGTACCGTTCCATCTCACGCAGACGCTGTTCGCCGGAGGCCAGTTCGGCATCCACGGCGGCCAACAGATCGCCATTGCTCGGCGCTTTATGGCCGTACAGCTCACTGTCCGGCATCGGGTCCAGGGCGAAGGTCAGAATGATGTAGGCCACCAGGACGAAGAAAAAGAGGCCAAAAATCATCGCCAGCACGGTAATCAGGCGCACCAGCTTCACCGGGACGTCAAGATGCTGAGCAATGCCCGCGCAGACGCCCTTCACCATCCCGCGCTGCGGAATACGCCACAGTTTTTTATTCAGATCCAGTCCAGCCATTATTTGTCTCTCCAGTTCGGATGTTCGGCATCCAGGATCGCTTCCAGCGCCTGAATGCGCTCGCGCATCCGCTTCGCGTCATCGGTCAACTGCAGCAGCCGTTGCTGCTCATTTTGCGTCAGACTGCCGTTGGCGCCGCGATTGTTGTAGTGCAGCCACAGCCAGACCGGCAGAACAAACAGCACAAACAGCGTCAGCGGAATGGCGAGAAAAAGCATGCTCATGTGTACTCCTTACAGGGGGTGAGCCGCGGCGCAACGCCGCGCCGCGCAATCGTACTTACTGGTTGGACTGATTCATTTTGGCTTTCAACGCCGCCAGCTGCTCGCTGATTTCATCGTCCGCTTTCAGTTCGGCAAACTGCTGATCCAGCGTCTGCTGCTTGCCAAAGCGGTGGCTCTCCGCTTCCGCTTCCATCTGATCGATGCGACGCTCAAAGGATTCAAAGCGGGCCATCGCCTCATCCAGTTTACCGCTGTCCAGCTGGCGACGCACATCGCGCGACGAACTCGCCGCCTGATGACGCAGCGCCAGCGCCTGCTGACGAGCGCGGGTTTCGCTGAGTTTGTTCTCCAGCTCGCCAATCTCTTTCTTCATCCGCGCCAGCGTTTCATCCACCAGCTGCACTTCGTGGTCCAGCTGAGCAATAAGGTCGGTCAGCTTCTGTTTTTCGATCAGCGCCGCCCGGGCCAGATCCTCTTTCTCTTTGCGCAGGGCCAGCTCGGCCTTTTCCTGCCATTCCGCCTGCTGGGCGACCGCCTGCTCAATACGACGGGTCAGCTGTTTCTTTTCGGCCAGCGCGCGGGCCGACGTGGAACGTACCTCAACCAGCGTGTCTTCCATCTCCTGGATCATCAGACGCACCAGCTTTTGCGGGTCCTCCGCTTTCTCCAGCAGGGAGTTGATGTTGGCGTTCACGATGTCGGCAAAACGAGAAAAAATACCCATAATTTCAGTCCTCATAGTTCTGGTTGCAGGCATTCACCTGTGGGTTAGCTAATACAAATGGCGTGCCAACTTTTTATCTTATTGATTTTAAACAGAGTGGTTGCGAATTGCGCAGGGCATTGCTACAGTCACCTGGTTAATCCCACTATTTAATGGCGAAATTCATCATGGCGCAGTACAAGGATAATCTGCTGGGCGAGGCCAACAGCTTTCTCGAGGTGCTGGAACAGGTTTCCCGACTGGCTCCGCTGGATAAGCCGGTGCTGGTCATCGGCGAGCGCGGTACCGGGAAAGAGCTTATCGCCAACCGTCTGCACTACCTCTCCGCCCGCTGGCAGGGGCCGTTTATCTCGCTGAACTGCGCGGCGCTGAATGATAACCTGCTCGATTCGGAGCTGTTTGGCCACGAAGCCGGGGCCTTCACCGGCGCCAGCAAGCGCCATCCCGGGCGCTTCGAGCGCGCCGACGGCGGGACGCTGTTTCTCGATGAGCTGGCGACAGCCCCGATGCTGGTGCAGGAGAAGCTGTTAAGAGTGATTGAATATGGCGAGCTGGAGCGCGTGGGCGGCAGCCAGCCGCTGCAGGTTAACGTCCGGTTGGTGTGCGCCACCAACGCTGACCTGCCGCGGATGGTGGAGGAAGGCCATTTCCGCGCCGACCTGCTCGACCGTCTCGCCTTCGACGTGGTGCAGCTCCCGCCGCTGCGCGAACGGCAGAGCGATATCATGCTGCTCGCCAACCAGTTTGCCATTCAGATGTGCCGCGAGCTCGGCCTGCCGCTGTTTCCCGGCTTCAGCGAACGTGCCACCGCCACGCTGCTCGGCTACCGCTGGCCGGGGAATATTCGTGAACTGAAGAACGTCGTCGAGCGCTCGGTCTATCGCCACGGCGACAGCGAGCACGAGCTGGACGCCATTATCCTCAACCCTTTCCGTCAGACCGCCGCCTCCGAGCCGGAGACCGTGTCCGGGGACGAGCTGCCCGCCCTGCCGCTGGATCTGCGCGATTTTCAGCTACAGCAGGAAAAACGCCTGCTGCAGCGGAGTCTGCAGCAGGCGAAGTATCATCAGAAGCAGGCGGCGGAGCTGCTGGGGTTAACCTATCACCAGCTCCGCGCGCTGCTGAAAAAGCATCAGCTGTGAGAAGTGCGCGGCAGCAGCAGCGCGCTCACCGCCATCGCCCCCAGGCATAAGGCGGCGTTGAACCACAGGGCATACTGGGCGGCATGGGCCATGCCCAGCGGCAAAAACAGCGCGAAAAGTGACGCCGTCACGGCAATGCCCATCGCCCCGCCCAGCGAGCTGCCCATCTTGTAGATCCCCGAGGCGACGCCAATTTTGTTCTCCGGCGCGTTGGCCACCGCCGTATCCGTTGACGGCGTGGCGTAGCAGCCCAGGCCGAGGCCGAACAGCACGTTGCTGGCGAATACCACGCCGATATACAGCGCCTTATCGAGGAAGGTGCAGGATATCAGGCCGATAGCGATGGCGGTCAGCACCGGGCCGGCCATCATCGGCAGCCGGGCGCCATAGCGCTGCAGCAGCTTCTCGCCGACCCGGATCATCGCCAGGACGGTGACCAGATAGCCGAGGGTCATCATTCCGCTCTCCAGCGGCGTCAGGTGGTGCCCTTGCTGTAGCCAGATGCTGGCGATCATCATGGTGCCAATCGCCCCGTTGAGCAGAAAGTTCGATAGTACCGCCGCACCGTAGGCCCGGTTGCGAAACAGCGCAAAATCGATCAGCGCCGCCTCGCCTTTGCGCAGCCCGCTGCGAATAAACACCGCGCCAGCGATCAGCGCCCCCGCCAGCATGCTCAACGACAGCGGACTGGCCCAACCCCAGCCGTGGCCTTTGCTGATAAACAGGTTCACCAGCACCAGCCCGACGATCAGGCTCAGCAGGCCACCGACGTCCAGCTTATGCTGGCTGGCGCTGGCGCTGCGGCTCTCCGGCGTGCCGCGCAGCAAAAACAGCGCCAGCAGAGCGACGGCAATGGAGAAGACGAAGATCCAGCGCCAGCCCAGGCCGGTGGCGATAGCTCCGCCAACGAAAGAGCACAGGCCGCTGCCGCCCCACGAGCCGATGACCCAGAAGCTGACCGCCCGCTGACGCGCGCGTCCCTGGTACCAGGTTTTAATCAGCGCCAGCGTCGCCGGCATAATGCACGCCGCCGACAGTCCCTGCAGCACCCGGCCGGCGAGGAACAGCCCCGGCCCCTGGGCCAGTACCAGCATGGCGCTGCCGATGATGCTCAGCCCCAGTCCGAGGGTGGTCATCCGCATGCGGCCAAACTTGTCCGCCAGACCGCCGCTGGCCACCACGAAACAGCCGCTGAACAGCGCGCTGAGGCTGACGGCCAGGGTTAGGGTCTCAAGGGAAATATCAAGACTGCTTTTCATCGCCGGCACGACGTTAATCACCGACTGGGCAAACAGCCAGAAGGTTAAAACGCTCAGCACAATCCCTACCAGCAAACGATCGCTGCCGACAAAGGGGGTGTCGCTTACGGTGACAGTGCTCATTGCATGGCCCTCCCGTTTCCGGTGATTAACGCAGATAGTGTTCCGTCAGGCCGCACCACAGCGCCGCGCCGGTCAGCAACAGCGCGTCGTTGAAGTCATAGCCCGGGTTATGCACCATGCAGCGATCCGGCTCGTCGCCAGCGCCGATAGTGAAATAACTGCCGTGGGGGTGCTGCTCCAGCATGAAAGCGAAATCTTCACTGCCCATAAACGGCTTCACCTCGCCCACCTGCTCTGCGCCAAACAGCGCTGTCGCCACCTCCCGCACCATAGCGTTTGCCGCCGGATCGTTACGCAATACCGGGCTGCCGTTGACGTGGGTCAGCGTGGCCGTGGCGTTGAAGCTCTCCGCCTGGGCCACGGCAATGTCATGGATCCGCTGCAGCACGGTTTCACGTACCTGCTCATTGAGGGTGCGCACCGTGAGCTTCATCAGCACGTGATCGTTAATGATATTGGGCGCATGTCCGGCCTGGATGCTGCCGACGGTCACCACCGCCGGCTCAAACGGGGTGATATTGCGCGAGACGATGGACTGCAGCGCGAGGGTAATATGGCAGGCCACCAGCGTGGCATCCACCGTATGCTCCGGCACCGCGCCGTGGCCGCCAACGCCCTTCACTTCAATATGCAGCGTATCGGAGGAGGCCATCATCGCCCCGTCGCGCAGGCCGATTTTACCCAGCGGCTGACCCGGCATATTGTGCAGGCCGAAGATGGCGTCGCAGGGAAACTGGTCAAACAGACCGTCCTCGACCATTACCCGCCCACCGTACAGTAACTCTTCCGCGGGCTGGAAAATCAGCTGCAGCGTCCCGTTAAACTGGCGTGTGCGCGCCAGATATTCAGCCGCGTAGAGCAGCGTAGTGGTGTGCCCGTCATGGCCGCAGCCGTGAAAGCGCCCTTCGACCTGGCTTGCCCACGGCTTCCCGCTCCGCTCCTGCATCGGCAGCGCATCCATATCGGCCCGCAGGCCGAGGCGTTTTTTTCCGTGGCCGACGCGCAGCGTGCCCACCACTCCGGTGCCCGCCAGGCCGCGGTGAACCTCGTATCCCCACTCGCCAAGCAGTCGGGCGACCTCGCTGCTGGTCTGATGCTCTTCAAAGCCGATCTCCGGCTGCTGGTGGAACCGGCGACGTAAGGCAATAAATTGCGCCTCGTTGACCTGCAAGGCTTCAAGCAACGGATGTGTCATTTTTTTTATTCCTGTGTTGTGTTTGCACGACACTTTCGAGTTTATGCGGGTGAAACAGCTTTCAGGCGCGGTTTTTTGTTTTATATTGACGAGAAATCAATGAGTGTTTTTCATACATATCGGTTATGACAAAAAACAACCGGTTGCTTTTTGTCGACAGAGGAGAGCCATGTGGAGCAGCATTCAGGCGACTTTAGCGTCACCGTGCGCGATGTGCGTCAGCTGAGCCAGCCGGAAAGCGATCTGCTGACGCTGCTGTGGGTGCTGGAAGGGAGCGTAAATCTAACGGAGGCGGAAGGTGCGCCGCAGCAGCTTGCCGTCGACGAGCTGGCGATCGTTAACCGCAACCGTCGCTGGAGCCTGCGCAGCGCCGGGGGCAACGCGGTGATGATCCTGACCCTCGCCGCCAGCTGGCTGGCCCGCCTCGACACCACTTTTTTTGCCGTCGACTACCAGATATCGCCGCGCACCCGGGATGCCGATGACGGCCTGCGCCGCCTGATGCGCCAGCTGCTGGTGAGCGGTCTGGTCAATCATCCCGGCCATTACCGGCTGGAGGCCAACCGCTGGTTGAGCGAGATAGCGCTGCTGCTGGCCACGCGCTTCAGCCAGCCCATCGTCTCCACGCCGCGGCGCGATTCAGAAAAATGGAGCCGGAGGATAGCCAGCGTGGTGGCGCGGATCGACGCCAACTATCAGCGCCGTCTCTCTTTACAGGAGGTGGCGGCCGCAGAGTTTGTCTCCGAGGCCTGGCTGTCACGCCTGTTTCACAAGGAGGTTGGGGTCAGTTTTGTTCAGTACCTCACCGCGCTGCGCCTGCGCCACGCCGCCGACCAGCTGTTAACCACCCGCAAACCCGTTCAGCAAATTGCCCGCGAACAGGGGTTCGCCAGCACGCGAATGATGAGCGATCTGTTTAAGCGCCACCATGGCGTGACGCCGCGCCAGTATCGCGAGCAGTCCCCCCGGGAGCCTGGCCGACCGCGCCCCTCGCAGGACGATCGCTGGCAGCCGGTGGCCGTGGACCGGCTCTACGCCCGCCTTAATGAGCCCGAACCACCCGACAGGGAGAGCCAGCCGCTGCTGATCAATCCGCCGCAAACCCGGGAGATCAACCTGCACCAGCGACCGGCACGCGCCGCAGTGCTGCGCCATACCCGGATGGTGGTGACCGTGCGCGAGCTGGACGATCTGCTGCGGGAGGACGTGCGCCGCGAGCTGGAGCAGTTGCACCGCGTCCTGCCTGTGTATGCCATCGATATCAACGACGCCTTTCTCAGCAGCCGCCTGTTCGGCACCGGCTGGGACGATCCGCAGATGGCTGGCTACGCCTGCTGGTACAACCTGCAGCAGATCTTCAGCTGGCTGGCGGTGATGGGCTGGCAGGTGATCCTGCATACCGGGGTCACCACTCGCAGCGACCTGCTGCAGCGCTTCCTGCAACTCGCTGCCAACCATTTTCCGCCGGCGACGCTCAGCAGTTGGCGCTTTGTCTGGCACTGGTCGCCGCAGGCGAGCGAAGCGGCCCGCCAGGCCGCCTGGCGGCAGCAGCGCGAGGTTCTTCACCGTCTTCTGCCCCAGCCGCAGCTGGGGATCTGGCACCGCTTTGCCGCCAGCGCGCCCGGGGACGATCCCCTGTTCCACTCGCCGCTGCTGGCGGAAGCCGATTTTCTCGCCTGCCAGGCGGATGCCAACGAACAGCTCGATCTGGCCCAGGCGGACAGCAGCAGTCTGGCCTCCAGCGAGCACTATCCGGCGCATAAGCTGCGGCAGATCCACAGCGCCCTGCGTCAACGGCAGCTCAACCTGCCGCTATGGCTGCTCTCGTGGAATACGCTGACCGGCGATACGCGGGACACTAACGGGCGCTTTTTTCGCGGCGCGCTGTTGATGGATAATCTGCTGGGGGTCGCTGACCAGGTCTGGCTGGCGGGCTTCTGGTTAAATTCCGGCCTTCAGGGCGAAGCCCGCGCCAACGGCAAGCTGGATACCTCAAGCCTGGCGCTGCACTATCTGCACGGGCTGCCGCGCCCGGTTTACTGGGTGCTGTGGCTCTGGCGACGGCTGCGCGGCGAGATCCTGTTCCACGACAAAAACCTGCTGCTGCTCCATCATCAGGGGCACTACCAGCTACTGCTGCGCAATACGGTGGTCTACAACCCATGGCTCTCCAGCGAAGCGGCTTTTATTCAACGCTTCAGCCAGCCGTACAGTGTGCGGCTGCAGGGGCTCAAGGGCCGCTGGCGCGTCAAACAGCACCTGTTCGATCAGCACCACGGCGCGCTGTTCCCGCTGGTGGACGCCTTTCGCAGCCGCAGCGGCCCCGACGCCGAAGATTATCAGTGGCTGATGCATCAGGCTCGTCCGGCGCTCAGCGTGGAGGAGGCCCGGCTCGATGGCCACTGGCTGCGGGTCGACTCGCTGGAGAGCAACGCACTGGCGCTGTACGAATTTACCCCTCAGCTCTCCCCCGGCGAGGATCCTGACGCCTGAAGCAAACCGTGAATTTTGCGCTGGCTCTCCGTCGTCGCCGAATTGAAAACCAGCAGCGACAGATCGGGACGGCCTTCCACGGCAAAAGAGGTGAACTCCAGATCGAGCGGGCCCATCTGCGGGTGGTTAATGCGCTTATAGCCTTCGCCGTGGCCGGCGACGTCATGGCTTTGCCAGAAACGGGCGAACTCGACGCTTTGCTGGCTGAGCTCCGCGATCAGTTGGTCAGTTTCTTTCGTGGCGCCCATTCGCGTGACGTCGGCGCGAAAGGCGTTAACGATAAGCTGCCCAACCGTCTGCCAGTCCTCCAGGGTGCAGCGGGCCTCAGGCCGGGTAAACAGGCGGCGCAGCACGTTGCGCTCCGCCAGCGGCAGCTGGCCGTAGTCGGTCAGCACCCTGGCCGCCGCCGTGTTCCAGGCGATCACGTCCCAGCTGGCGGTACGGATAATCGCCGGAATGGTGAAGGCGTCAAGCACCCGCTGCAGCCGCGGCGTCATATCATCCGTGACCGTCAAACGGGTCTGCGGCGGATGGCCGAAGGCGAGAATAAACAGATGTTCGCGCTCCGGGGTGGTCAGCCGCAGACCGCGGGCGATCCGCTCCAGCACCTCGCGGGAAGGCGCCCCGCCGCGGCCCTGTTCAAGCCAGGTATACCAGGTCGGGCTGATGCTGGCCAGCTGGGCGACCTCTTCACGACGCAGGCCCGGCGTGCGCCGGCGTCCCGCCGGGAAGCCAAACGTCGCCGGGTCGAGACGCTGACGCCTGGCGCGGAGAAAATCACCTAAAGCATGATTGTCAAAAGTGTTCATCATCTGCCTGTGAGTCTGCATGTTAGAATTTATACCCCGATAATGTCTCTACTTTTATAGTATGACATCGTGGGTAGGATACGCCTGAAAACCCGTTCAGGAGGTTCATGATGCGTATATTTCTTACCGGCGCGAGCGGATTTATCGGCTCGCGTATTCTTCCGGCGCTGCAGGCGTCGGGTCATCAGGTTATCGGCCTCGCGCGCAGCGACGCTACGGCGCAGGCCCTGGAAGCGGCAGGCGTCGAGGTGCATCGCGGCACGCTGGATGCCCCCGATTCGCTGCTGGCGGGCGTCGAGCGCGCCGACGCGGTGATCCATACCGCTTTCGACCACGACTTCAGCCGCTTTGCCGCCAACTGCGAGAAAGACCGCCAGGCGATCCTGACCATGGGCCAGGCGCTGCGCGGCAGCGAGCGGCCGCTGGTCATCACCTCCGGCACGCTGATGGGCGACGACGGGAGCGGCGCCCCGGCCCGCGAGTCGTGCTTTAACGCAGCGCACCCCAGCCCGCGCACCGCTTCAGAGCTCGCCGGCCAGCAGCTGCTGGAGGCGGGAGTGGACGTCCGGGTGGTTCGCCTGCCGCAGGTGCATGACACCGTGCGCCAGGGGCTGCTGACCTGCTATATCGAGCGCGCGGTCACCAGCGGCGCGGTGGCCTTGCGCGGCGAGGGGAACAACCGCTGGTCCGCCGCCCATGTCGATGACGTCGCGCGCCTGTACGTCAGCGCCCTGCTGCAGGGCGCTGCGGGCGAACGCTACCATGCGGTGGCTGAAGAGGGGATCGCGTTACGAGAGATCGCCGCAGTCATCGCCCGGGGTTTAAATCTGCCGCTGACCCAGTTGGATGAGACGCAGGCCGACGCCTGGTTCGGCTGGTTTGCCCCCTTTACCGCCCTTGAGCTGCGCGCCAGCTCGGCATGGACCCGCGAGCGATTGCAGTGGCAGCCGGTCGGCCCCGGGCTGCTGGAGGACTTACGGAATATGGATTACCAAAAAGTGACGTTGTCACAATAAGCAAAGACGTTCCGCTCCTTTATTACATCCGACGGGTAGGGTTAGCCGCCCGTCGGACCATCTGCTTTCTCCCCGCTATACTGAATTTATCCTCGGCGTTAGCGTCGCTTCCACCGTCCGGTCAACCGCGGCCAAACAGAGCTGACTGGCGATATCGGCGATAAAAAGTTACCATGTTTCATTATACAGACTCGGTTCCGCGACTATTTTAATCAATTGACTGAATACTATACGCCCCCGGTAACCGCATTATCCCTCAGGCTTGTTGAAGGCGGTGGTGAATGTCTATGAATCTTAATAAGATAGAGTTCAACTCTATAATCAAACAGAAAATATGCGCCTGAAATTGTCATCTCTCCTGGCAGCGGTTTCCCTGCTGTGTGGGCAGGCTTTTGCCGCCCCTGCGCTCCCCGACCGCGCCGATATTCGCGACAGCGGTTTCGTCTATTGCGTCAGCGGCCAGGTGAATACCTTTAATCCGCAGAAAGTGAGCAGCGGACTGATCGTCGATACGCTGGCTGCGCAGATCTACGATCGCCTGCTTGACGTCGACCCTTATACCTATCGGCTGGTCCCCGAGCTGGCGGAGAGCTGGGAAGTCCTTGATAACGGCGCCACCTACCGTTTTCACCTGCGTCGCCACGTCCCGTTTCAACGCACGGCATGGTTCTCCCCGACGCGGGATTTCAACGCCGATGACGTGATCTTTACCTTTGGCCGCATCTTTAACCGCGATCACCCTTGGCACAACGTCAACGGCAGCAGCTTCCCCTACTTCGACAGCCTGCAGTTTGCCGACAGCGTGGAAAGCGTCCGCAAGCTCGATAATCAGACCGTGGAATTTCGCCTCAAGCGGCCGGACGCCTCATTCCTCTGGCATCTTGCCACCCACTATGCGTCGATTACCTCCGCCGAATATGCCGCCCGCTTAACGCAGGACGATCGTCAGGAACAGCTCGATCGCCAGCCGGTGGGCACCGGCCCGTTCCAGTTGTCCGAGTACCGCTCCGGACAGTATGTTCGCCTTCAGCGCCACCCCGGGTACTGGCGCGGCAAACCGTTGATGCCGCAGGTGGTGGTCGACCTCGGCTCCGGCGGTACCGGCCGCCTGTCAAAACTGCTGACCGGCGAATGCGACGTGCTGGCCTGGCCGGCCGCCAGCCAGTTGACGATCCTGCGTGACGACCCGCGCCTGCGCCTGACGCTGCGTCCGGGGATGAACATTGCCTGGCTGGCCTTCAACACCGCCAAGCCGCCGCTGGACAACCCGGAGGTACGCCACGCGCTGGCGCTGGCCATCAACAACCAGCGCCTGATGCAATCCATCTACTACGGCACCGCGGAGACGGCGGCGTCGATGCTGCCGCGCGCCTCCTGGGCCTACGATAACGACGCTAAGATTACCGAATATAATCCCCAGGAGGCCCGTGCTCGTCTGAAGGCGCTGGGGCTGGAAAATCTCACCCTCAAGCTGTGGGTTCCCACCAGCTCGCAGGCGTGGAACCCCAGCCCGTTGAAAACAGCCGAGCTTATCCAGGCAGATATGGCGCAGATTGGCGTCAAAGTAATCATCATGCCGGTGGAGGGGCGCTTCCAGGAGGCGCGGCTGATGGACATGAACCATGACCTGACGCTCTCCGGCTGGGCGACGGACAGTAACGATCCGGACAGCTTCTTCCGGCCGCTGCTGAGCTGCGCGGCGATTGCCTCGCAAACCAACTTTGCCCACTGGTGTAACCGGGAATTTGATGACGTGCTGCAAAAAGCGCTGCTCTCGCAACAGCTCTCCTCGCGGATGGACGCTTACAAAGAGGCCCAGCGCATCCTCGCCCGTGAACTGCCGGTCCTGCCGCTGGCCTCGTCGCTGCGGTTGCAGGCCTATCGCTATGATATGAAAGGCCTGGTGCTTAGCCCCTTCGGTAACGCTTCCTTTGCTGGCGTATCGCGGGAGAAAAACGAAGAGGTGAAAAAACCATGATTATTTTTACCCTGCGCCGTCTGCTGCTGCTGTTGGTCACCCTCTTTTTTCTGACCTTTGTCGGCTTCAGCCTGAGCTACTTCACCCCACATGCCCCGCTGCAGGGCGCGACCCTGTGGAATGCGTGGCTGTTCTGGTTTGAAGGGGTACTACACTGGGATTTTGGCGTCTCCAGCATCAACGGCCAGCTGATTTCCGAGCAGTTGCGCGAAGTGTTCCCGGCGACCATGGAGCTGTGCATCCTCGCCTTCGGCTTTGCCCTGCTGATTGGCATTCCGGTGGGGATGATTGCCGGTGTGATGCGCAACAAATGGCCCGATACCCTGATCAGCGCCGTTGCGCTGGTCGGTTTTTCGATCCCGGTCTTCTGGCTCGCGCTGCTCCTGACCCTCTTCTTCTCCCTGACCCTCGGCTGGCTTCCGGTCTCCGGCCGCTTCGACCTGCTGTATGAGGTGAAAAACGTCACCGGTTTCGCGCTGATCGACGCCTGGCTTTCGGACTCGCCGTGGCGCCATGAGATGATCGTCAGCGCCGCCCGGCATATGGTACTGCCGGTGCTGACCCTGGCGGTAGCCCCTACTACCGAAGTGATCCGCCTGATGCGCATTAGCACCAGCGAGGTCTATGACACCAACTACGTCAAGGCGGCCGCCACCCGCGGCGTGTCGCGACGCAAAATTCTACTGCGCCACGTGCTGCACAACGCCCTGCCGCCGGTGATCCCGCGCCTCGGCCTGCAGTTTTCCACCATGCTCACCCTGGCGATGATCACCGAGATGGTGTTCAGCTGGCCCGGACTGGGCCGCTGGCTGATCAACGCCATTCGTCAGCAGGACTACGCGGCGATCTCCGCCGGAGTAATGGTGATTGGCGCGCTGGTGATTATTGTCAACGTGATTTCCGATATTCTCGGTGCCATGGCTAACCCACTGAAACATAAGGAATGGTATGCCCTACGATAGCACCTACAAAATAAATATTTTTGTCAATTAAAAACAATGAGTTAGATTTTCAAATTGTGCGATTTTTCTGATTTTAATACACAATTTTGTACACATTGTTTTTGACGTCATCTCCGACAGTCATCAGTTAGATGGCTGTCGGAGTTCTCTTCCTACGTTTCCTCCACAACTTCAATACTTTCAGTCTGAAGACTGGAGGTAACCATGTGCGGACGATTTGCCCAATCACAGACATGCGAAGAATACCCGGCTTATCTTGCCGAAGAAGCTGAGCGGGATATCGCCTATGATCCAGAACCAATCGGCCAATACAACGTGGCGCCAGGGACTAAAGTTTTGCTCCTGAGCGCACGTAATGAAGAGCCACATCCAACGTCGTTCACGACACTATGTGCAGGGGTTAAGAGAAAAACCGGTGCTCATATAAGCCCATGTTGAAACCTCCGCGACAAGTCGGATGTATAGACCTTTATGGCAACATGGCTTGCTGCACTGATGAATGGTGTAAGTGAGCAAAACTAAACGTTAGCCCCACTCATTCCATTTTAAAATGTCAAGAAATTATTTCCTTGTGATGTAAAATAATCAGTCTGTGCTGATGACTTGCCACCAAATCCTACGTGAAACCTTCAGACATCTTATGATTAGTAACAAGCTCAAGAATTTTGAAAATTTCCTCGAATTTTAGATCATAAGTCTGCTAATCTCGTTTAAACACCATAGCGAGAACTGAGATGCTTACAACTATCATTTACCGTAGTCATGCCCATAGTAGCATTTCAAGATCCTCAATCATTGAAATGATTGAGCTCGCAAATGCACGTAATGTTAAAAGTGATGTCACTGGAATATTGATTTTTAATGGAACTCACTTTCTACAACTGCTGGAAGGCCCTGAGGCTCAGGTTAACGAAATTTACACCAGGATCTGTAGTGATACTCGTCACTTTAATATTGTTGAACTCTTAAATGACGTTGCACCTTTCCGACGATTTGGTAATGCCGGGATGGAACTAATTGATATAGATTTACACAGTCATGAAGACTGCTTAAGAACAATTCTGAACCGTGGAACAGCAAAACACCAACTTCTTTATAATGATAGAGCATTGCGTTTTTTTAGAACGTTCATAGAGTCCATACAACAAGAAAAATACTATGAATTGCCGCCCGCTACTGAATGGCAGTTTTCCAGGGAGTCTTTAATCCCTGAAAACCCTTATTTTTCTAGCTCCTTAATTATAAATCCAGTGGTAGACCCTCTCGCGAGAAAGGTCCATTCGATCCAGTTCAGTAATCCCGTAACGACTGGTTTGTATGGAATGGGCTTGTTACAGCATGATCTGGAATCAAAACGTGTTGCTCTTCTTGAAGCTGGTAGTTTCCTTCAATCTGGACAAAGGGTTTCAATTAGCCTATTACCATTGACTATAATCAAGATTAGTGATGCCCCTTGTACGCTGCTTAAGTATATTGAGCAAAGCGGTCTTATCCCTGAACAAATTATCATCGAATTTTTAGAAAAAGATCTGT
The DNA here is from genome assembly GCF_049472055.1 of Klebsiella pneumoniae complex sp. WS1778. NCBI lineage: Bacteria > Pseudomonadati > Pseudomonadota > Gammaproteobacteria > Enterobacterales > Enterobacteriaceae > Klebsiella > Klebsiella pneumoniae complex sp. WS1778. The sequence continues at coordinate 348,666 of NZ_JBKGTJ010000001.1, read as the reverse complement.
TCGCCAATATTGATGAATTTTTACATGCGCTACGATCACTTAAAAGTGCTGGAATAAGCGTTGCTATAAATGAATTTGGGTCTGGACATGCAGGCCTACTCCTCTTAACAAAATTCCAGCCGGAAAAAATTAAAATTCATAGTGAGCTAATAAGAAATATTCACAGGGATGGCGCGAAACAAGCTGTAGTTCAAAGTATAATCAATTGCTGTGATATGCTTGAGATCAGAATATGCGCTACAGGAATCGAGAAAGCTGAAGAATGGATGTGGCTGGAGTCAGCAGGTATCGCTTACTTCCAGGGTCCCCTTTTTTCAGGCTACTCAAATGATGGCTTACCATTTGTAAGTTGGCCGGACCCTGTGGAGACTTAGGAATATTAGAAAGTGGTGATGAATTTTAAGGCGTTTAACGGACGTTGAGTTTAAGACCAATAAACGCCTGATTGACTTTGACCACCTATGCCGCGAGTTCTAAGACCGTAGCAGCACGCGGATGGATGCGTCAGGATATAGTCGGGAAATAAGTGGAAGGGATAGCAGCCGACGGAGCAGTGCCCGCCGACAAGTTTATCTGGCACGCCGTGAGGCGTGCCGTGGGTAATGTCAAAAATCAAGGGGCTGAACTGATAGAAAAAGTAACCAAGTAATACCTTAATTCCACGCTCATACCCACTTTACAATCCCAATGTAATAAGACAAAAATGCTCCCAAATGGATGAACTATTATATTCACTGCCTTTTCACATAGAAGTATTCAAGTATACTTCTATGCATGCCTCTTAGCTTTTCATAGTGAATATCAAACTGCTCTTCATGCCTAACGAAATTTTTAAAATTCCTTTCTACAGCTTTAGAATACTCCACCGCGAAAGCTCGATCTGGATTTGCAATAATTGTGTTTATGGCGGTATAAGCCATAACGTAATTTTTCTGCATCGCCTTATAATGAACATCCAGTTGTTCATGTATGGTTAAAACTTCAGGCTTAATGCTCCATCCAAGCTTAGACAGAGACTCTAGATTATTCTTAATTTCTGATGGTGTATGTTGTAATTCATGAAAGACAGACAATGCCTTCTTGCAATCATCAACGCTAATAAAAAATTTAAATTCATCACCAATCATCTCTAACTGTGCATAATTATAACCAACCCATGCGCCTGCCCGATCTATCTTTCGCTTAAGCAATAGATAATCATCAAGCATTATTCTTTTTGCGATTGAAAATGCATCCTCGTTCATTTTTTGATTTATCCACTCTGGAGCTTTCTTATAAGCCATGAAAGCAACTATTAGAGTTCCAAAAGTGCTTAGAGAGCTTACCCAATCAGAAAAACTGCCAAGTTCGATTTTTACACCATTGAACTTTATTGCATAACAAATAACAAACACAGACAAAAATAACAGAACCAAAGAAACCATCAAAATAATACGATTATAAATTCTTAGTTCCATTTCCTGCCACTTTCTTTAATTTATTGAAATTGAAAATAATAATCATTTTGAATTAATCATCTCACATGCAATAAGTCACTATATCTGGTTGTATAGCGAGGTGAAAGCATTTCTCTCTTCATCTGCCAGGCAGTCTGGATCCCCTGCCCTGCAAAATACAGCGTTCCCCTTCCGTCCTTCGCGTTGAGATGGTCGAGAACTTCCATAAGCTTTTCACTGTTCTTCCGTGGCGAGTTGTCATCAAACAGGTTGAGCTGCGCTACGCCCTGGCTGTAGAAATCTCCCAGCATTACTCCTGCTTTCTGGTAACGATGCCCGTCTCGCCAGATTACATCGAGACATTTTGTCGCCGCGGTGATGATGTCCCTGCTGTCCTGGGTCGGTGTAAGAAGCTTTACTGATGCACTGTTTCCGTAATACGGCTCGTTCAGCGCGAAAGGACTCGTTTTGACAAATGCGGAGATAAATCGGCAATATTGGTGCTCACCACGGAGTTTCTCCGCTGCACGTGAGGCGTAGCTGCAGATCGCCTGCCTCATCTCATGGTATTCAGTGATACGGCCACCGAACGATCGGCTGCACACGATTTCCTGCTTTACTGGCGCGAACTCCTCCAGCCCGAGGCATGGTTCGCCACGCAGCTCCCGCACGGTTCGCTCCAGAACAACATTAAAATGCTTCCGGATAAAACGGATATCGGTATCCGCCAGTTGAAGAACCGTTTTAATCCCCATGGCCTCCAGTTTTTTACTGATGCGGCGCCCGACGCCCCAGACCTCATCCACTGGAAGCAAAGCCATCAACTTCCTCTGCCTTTCAAGATTAGACAGATCCACCACTCCTCCGGTCTGTCGCTGCCACTGTTTCGCAGCGTGATTGGCCAGCTTTGCCAGGGTTTTGGTCTGGGCTATGCCGACGCCGACCGTGAGGTGCGTCCTGCGCAGAACCGTCTCGCGAATTTCCCTGCCAAATTCGGTAAGATCGCGACAGTTACGCACACCAGTAAGATCGCAAAATGCCTCATCAATACTGTAAATTTCGCAGCGTGGAGAGAGTTCCTCCAGCGTTGTCATGACTCGATTGGACATATCGGCATAAAGCTCATAGTTGCTGCTAAACGCGATAATGCCGTGCCGGCGGAATATATCTTTTTGCTTGAAATATGGCTCTCCCATTTTGACGAAGGGCTTGGCCTCTGGCGAGCGAGCGATCACACAGCCGTCGTTGTTTGACAGGACGACCACCGGACGCCCTTTGAGGTCAGGACGAAATACGGTCTCGCACGATGCATAAAATGAATTCACATCACAAAGCGCAAACATCTTAGCCAGCTGATTTAATGATGTACGTAACCACCCCGAACACGTCGAGAGTGTCCTCACTACCGACGACTATTGGCGAATATGCAGGGTTCATTGGGTTAAGCTGAACCCGCGGATGCAGCTGCAGCTTCTTAACGGTGAATTCCCCATCCACAGCAGCAATAACGATGTCGCCATGAACTGCTGTCCTTGAGCTATCCACAACCAGAAGATCCCCTTCCCCTATGCCGGCGTCTTTCATGCTGTCGCCGGCGGCTTTGACAAAATACGTCGCACTGGGGTGGTTAACGAGCAACTCGTTCAGATCGATACGTTGCTCAACGTAATCCTGTGCAGGACTAGGAAAGCCGCACTGCACAAGGTCACTGAACAACGGGAGCAGCATGATCTGGCGTAACTCAACGGGCGTGTAGAACTGCATAATAAACTCGCTCACAAAATACTGTTTTTATATACAGTAGTTTTATTCGCTAATCTGATCAATAGAGGTTTCAACTATCAATCAGGAACACAGAGGGGAAAACCAGTCACCTTTGAGCCCCTGATATTGGTTTCACTTAGTGATTATGTTGTCTTTATGCCCGCTTTGAACTATCTTTTCTCGAAACCTGCTACTGCGAAATGGATATAAGATGTCACAGACGGACTTGCTGATTGTTGTTTTTACGCTGGGCATTTTAGCCTTTGGCTATTCCATATGGTTCATTTCGCACAGAATACTCTGCTCAATATTTCATAGGCTTACAAAGAATGTATGAATTGGGATGGTATAGACCCAAATTCATGGTCCTTGTTCCTCGACTTCGGAAGGTACTTACAGACCGTCTTCGCTCTTAACCTATCACATCGACACCGCCTCCATGATGAAACAACTCAGACCAGAAATATCTGGAAGCTTTTGGAGCCTTCTTAGAAGATAGGCGTGTGCGAAGACGCACACAGCAATGATGTTATGTAGTATTTTCCCCTTGAGTGTGCCTGCTCAAGGGGATTTTTTATCGCCATATTGTACTGGCAAATATTTGTAAATCGTCTTCACTCCCACCCCTATCACATCTGCGATCTGGTGCCGGGTAGCGCCGTTCTCCAGCATTCTGCGGCACCGTTCCACCACATCTTCAGTCATTACCCGGCGGCGGCCGCCGACTCTCCCCTGCTCCCTCGCTGCGGCTAACCCGGCTCGGGTACGCTCGACGATCAGCTCGCGCTCCATTTCTGCCAGGGCGCTCATGACGTGGAAGAAAAAGCGGCCTGCTGGCGTACTGGTATCGATGCTGTCGGTCAGACTGCGGAAATTTACCCCGCGAGCCTGCAGCTCCGACACGAGCGTAATCAGATCGCGCACGCTGCGGCCAAGTCGGTCCAGTTTCCAGACCACCAGCACATCGCCGGGCTTAAGCCTGCGTAAGGCGCGCTTTAACCCTGGCCGCCGAGCATTTTTCCCGCTCGCGGTGTCTTCAAATATCTGTTCACATTCTGCGCGAAACAGTGCTGTTTTCTGCAAATCGAGGTTTTGATCCCCTGTAGAGACCCGTGCATAGCCAATCAGCATGTTGTAACCCGTTGAAATAGCTGATTGTAAAAAGCTCCGCTCTTTCGCTCAAACCCTCGTTTGGGCGAACACCTTTTTTGGAGCAAAAACATGGCCGAACTTAACCCGCCGTTGGGAACGACGACGCCTGAAATCTTCCTGGATAACGTCAAGCGCGCTGACGAACTGGTGAACGGTCCGGCCGGAACGATTAACGACCGCGCAGGTGAACCGCTCGATACCTGGCGCCAGATGATGGCGAAAAACGATGAGGTCAGGCAGAACCTGATCCCACTCAGCAAGCAGTATATGAATGAGGCGGCAGCGCAGGCAGATATCGCGAATATCCCCGTTGGCTCCACGACCTATGTTCGCAGCCAGGACGTCTGGGCGCTGGCGGACGAGTACATGAATAACGGCGGGACGCTGCAACCTACCGGGCGAAAAATGCCATCTCAGGAGCTGGTCAATATCATGACTGATTTGATCAGAGCAACGTTCAGCCAGAATGCGCCAGCGGGTATGTCTCTTGCCTTTATGGATGAACGGAAAAATTATTCGGTAGGGCTGGATGAGGCGGGCCGGTTGCTTGCCGGGTGGATTAAGGCGAATAAAGCAGAATTAAAAAAGCTCTCAGCGGATGAATTTATTTCGTCGATCATCTCGTCATCACGTCTGAATATCGGGAATTCTGCTTTATCAGTAGTGGCTGACGGTAACGCTGTTTCAGTTTATGACACCCTTAAACGGCTTTGTTTTGCCATTAATAAAAAAGGGGTACTGAAATCAGGGAAGGCTGAGATCAACAATCTTACGATTGCCAGTATCTTAGGGTTACCAGCCAACGCCAGCATTTCTACTGCGACATTCCGCGATTTCGTTATGGCGTGGCGTGATACGTTAAATCGTCCGGCTGTGGGTATCAAAAAAAACGGGGCATTTGCTGCGGGGAAAATTGAAGCGAATCATGGAGAGGTAAAATCGCTGAAAGCCGAAACTCTGGAAGTTAAAGCGATTATTTCCCCTGAATTTCTGCGCTATTTTAATCAGTCCATTTACTCACGCCTGCCGGATATTGCCCATAAAATCGGTTACGGACAATCGCTTGCCGCTGGCGTAAATACTCAGGCCCTGATTACGATAGCCGCGCTGTATACCGCATTGCGTTTTATCGGTGGGGCACGGGCGCAGGATGGCTCCGGCACTTCGGCAGAAAACCATGCTCAGCTGGTTCCCTACGTCGAGACGTATAAAAACACCGATAACGGCCAGGCATGGGAAACCCCAATGGGGGCCAGCATTCGCGGCTGGTACGAACTGATGATTGCCGAGAACTATGGCTTTAACCCGGATGATCTGATCATTCTGGGTTCTGTTCCGGCGGAGGGCGGTCAACCCATTGATGTGCTGGCGGCGTATCCCGGAAAGTACATGCAGCGAGTTTTCGATGATATCAGTTATGGTTACGCCCGCGCTCAGGAGCTCGGGAAAACCTACCGGCCTGTGGCGATGTACTGGATGCAGGGCGAAGCAGACCAGACGAAAGGCACCACCAAAGCAGACTATCAGGCTATTTTCGACACCATGCAACAGCGGATCGATTCCCACGCCTCGGCTGTTTGCGGCGAAGAAGTCCATGTACCTATTTTTGTCTATCAGTTCAGCAGCTGGATAAACCGGACGCCGAACACAGCCTATCCCACCATTCCGATGGCGCTGCTGGAGCTGGCGCAGACACGCGAAAATGTGTACCTCACTAACCCGATGTACATTCACGACTACACGGATGGGGCTCATCTCACCGCCCGCAGCTCCTATATTCAGGGGCTGTATATTTCAGTGATGGAAAAGCGGGCGCTGATTGACGGCAAAGCGGCAAAACCTCTGATGCCGGTTAGTCATCAACGCCAGGGCCGCGCCGCTACTGTGTGGCTGAATCCGGTGGGTCGGCTGAGCTTTGATACCAGCATTGTTTCTGATCCGGGTAATTATGGTTTCCGGCTGCTGCACCCTGACACACGTGCGATAATCCCGCTGACCAGCCTCAATATCCGTTATGACGCGGTGACTGTCTCAACGGCAGCGGATATCCCTGCCGGGGCCATTCTTCAGTATGCCTTTCACGGCAGCACCACCGGCCAGTCACCTGGCCGCCTGACCGGGCCGCGCGGCTGTCTGCGTGACAGCCAGGGCGACATCATCAGTTTTACCCTTAATGGCGAGGTTATCCGCATGGATAACTATTGCGTCATGTTTGAAATCACGTTGTGAGGTAATTATGTCTAATCAGGGTTTATCTATTAATGTTGATGCTGTCTGGGATGATGACTGCATTATCGGATCGAGTTATCCGCAGCCATCTATCGCGAGCATTGCCACATTTGGCAGTCAGAACTTTGGGGCTATTTTTGGGGAAGAGCCAACCATAGTGGGGGCACCTGTCATCAACACGCACTGGTTTACGGGTGGTGTTGGTGCGGGGGGGTATGATCTGAAAGTCACGGATAACCCGGTTAAAACCATGATGGTGTTACTCCGGCCTAAAAGCACTACCAGAGCGCTGGGCATGGGTAACTATCTCGGCTCTGCTGTACAACCGCAGGGGGATACGTTTGTTTTTGAACCGGCCATTCCTCAAATCAGGGGGATTGTGGGGCGGTCAAGCGGGACAGCAACCGCCACCCTCGCGACTCCACTGGACACCAGTAAATTCCATCTGGTTTTCCTCGATGTGAATAACTCTATGGTTCAGCTTCATAAAATGACGAACAGTGAGCTGTTATCGACTGAACAGGTCGCTGTTACCGCCCGCGCAATCCCTGTTCCGAATAAGTCGATTTATGCTGGCTACTCCTATATCACGTCAGATTTTTTAGGCGCCGTGGATATTGCAATGACAGGGGTGTGGGCGGGCGGAATACTCTCTCTGGCCGAAAAAATGGATATGGTAGACCTCGTTACTCAGAGCTATGAAGGGATTTTATCTATAGCGTAAATCTGGACTCTCGAAGAGAACCATGAAGGCCAGCCAGGGCGATGATCCCCGGTGAATACCGGGGGAAATTGAACAGCCCGCCGTAATTAACTGAATCTGGAGGCGCACAGGTTGTAATCGGCAGTCAGTATATCGGTGGCCGTCAGGCCGGATGTACCGACATCATCAACCCGTGCGCGATACATCATACCAGTCCAGGACAACGGAAACGGATTGCTCGTTCCAACCCGTCGCGTCGTGGGCTCTCCCGGTGGTGTCGCCGCCAGCGCAGATGTTGAGGTGAACACCACCACCTTATCGATATAGGCGCGAACAGTATGCTGCGTGCCATCCGCGCTGAACTCACATTCAACGGCGAACTGATGCCGTCCTCCATCAAACAGGGGGAGCAGATTGCTGGTCACTACGTAGTTTTTACCACGTACGGCCAGCTCTATTTTAGTCGGTTGTCCGGTTGCATCGGTCGTCGGCACAACTGATAAAAGCGCATTCGCATAGCCGTTTGTCTCGGTCGTGGAAAAATGCAGGAGCTGGTTGTTGAAAGTGGACAGGGACCCGGCTTTCGTAACTTTTACCCAGGCCATAAACAGCCAGTGCGTATCGCTGACTTTCATGCAGCTGGCGGCATCCAGATCAAACCCGTCGTTTTTTACGCCAGCAAACACCATGCCTTTGTTTGCTGCGCTGTAGGTTTTAGCCAGGGAAAACGCCCCCGTGTGATCGTTATAGGTTAGATCGTGGATTATCGCTCCAGCAGCTAAATCTTTACCTCCTCCCATTGCATCGACAGCCATATCAAATACGCTACGGGTACCTTTGTTAATGCTTTTATCGCGATAAAATTTCTTCCCGGTATCGTTAACTACTCCCTTTAACACCTCAATTCTTCCGCTCATTACAATACCCACCCTTTTAATTTCATAAAGTTGTAAACGAACTCGGCATTAACATCTGCTCCGGCATACAGCGCATATTCTGGTGTGACTGAACCAGATATACTCTGGCTGGGGTGCAAATTGTCGTAACGTAACGATCTCGGTGTTACGCCATTATTGATATCTTCGACATCTCCTGGTGACGTCGGATTATAATGATTCATAAAGTTTTGCAGCAGATCGATACCATTAATCTGGCAATAATTGTCTGGAAAATTCTGCTTATATAAGTTATTTAAAATACGCACGTAATTATTATTGGTTGAACCCGTTGGCTCAGTCCCACCTGGAAAATCAGGCAATATCACAAAGCGTTTTCCTACCGATTTAAGCCATGACACCATCGCTTGCGCATTACTGATTATCAAATCAATCTCAGAAATATTATTTCGACCCAGCCAGAAAATATTAATACACTCATCATGCTGATCGTACCGGGTTCCGCCCGGCGCGCCGTTTGTTACTGAAAACCCTGTTATCGGATAAACGATCACCGGAGTGGGCACACTGACTGTCACCGCAGCGCCAGCAGCAGTCCTGGTAAACGTCGCATTCGTCCCGTCCCAGCCAAACATCCCGTCAATACCCGCAAAGGAGCAGGCAATACTGGTGGCGGCAGCATTACCAAAAATGCGATTTGGGCCGGGTTTGGCGGGGCTTAACGTCACTGCACCAGATGCGGGGATGACACCGCCAGCAGGAGTGTAAAACGTTCGGGCAGCTCCCTGGCGGCTGGCGATACCTTCAGATGTCAGACCGGACTTGCCAAAGTTGTAGGTATAAAGGCTTGTCAGTTGGGCGAGCCGTGAAAGAAAGCGGCCGTTCTCCATGAAGCTGTGACCCCATCCAACCAGTTTTGGCCTGGCGATATAGGGATATTCTTTAAAGCCTGGGCCCTCGGCATAAAACAACCCGCCGGGGGCATTGTCGGCTCTGTCTGACGTCCATACGATCCGGTCCAGAATATCCGGCCTGGGATTCGTTTCGTTGCTGCTCCCTGACGTTACGGCGATTTCTTTCTTATTCTCAGTATCATAAACGCGAACCTGTGATTTCCCGCTGGCGTCGATCTGCGTGAATGGTGCGTAGGGGTTAACTTTTGGCGGTTGTAAAGAAAACAGATAAGCCTGTTGCCATCCGATGGATCGCTGTATGTACTCATCCAGATCAAACTGAATGTTTTTATCTTCGTCCAGGATGACATATCTCGCGGGGTTCAGCTCATACTCACCCGATGCGGAGCTGAATTCCGTTGTGCCGCTGAGCACTTCGAGGTTTGTTTTATCCATCGTTCCCAGGATACCAGCAGGATTAATACTCTTCCCGTTAACTGACAGGCCACAGAAATCAAATAAGCCGTTTTTCAGCGCGATCAGAATGTTGTATTCGCTGTCCACCACAACAGAATCGTATTCATCGTTTAATTCTGTCATCGTCCTGAACGTCGTGGTTTCAGACAGCGCAACCAGGGGGATCAATTTACTGACCACAATATCGGAGGGCATACGCCTGACGGTCGCGGTGAGTGTGCCGCTGATATTGATGTATTCATCTGCGAGAGCATCGTCGGCTGTGCTACGAACGAACGTCGCAGAGCCGGGCGGAATGTTCGCGATATCCGCCTGCGCTTCCGGGAGGGTCATATACTGACGGCTCAACGGAACCAGGTTGCGCCGGATATCGTCCAGCGTATTCGAAATTCGCGACATGATACCTCGCCAGGTATCCAGATCAGCCCCGGAGCGGTCAGGGAAGACCAGTGCCAGGCCATTCAGCAAATTATCCAGGCGAGTGGCGTTATCGAGCAGCACCGCGGGCGACGTGCTCCCAAGTGGCGGATCAAAGGCCATGTTTTTTGCTCCAAAAAAGAGGCTTCGCGCAAACGAGGGTTTGAGCGAAAAGAGTTAATTAGGGGTTGTTATGGGGTATTAAGCGACGTCGCCGGGGTATGTAGCGTCGTCGTACTGGTAGAAAATGTCGCTGTACTGTCTTGCAGTCACCTGGCAGGTTCCGTCTGCCTGCGGCGCTATTTCCTCAAATATGGCGTCATAGATACCCCGCGTTGAGCTACAGAACACCAGTCGCGGCGGTTCAATGCTCGGATCGTTCAGCATGATTTCATCGAAAGCGGCTTGCCATGGAACAGACAACTGATAATCCCCGACGAAAGTGGCCTCCAGCAGCCCCGAGGCAGAGCCATCCTGGTAGCGCAAAATTGCGCGCGGGTTTTCAAAGGTCCAGTCCAGCTGTTCGGAAACGGTAAATACCGTTTCGATACCCGTTGTGGCCATATCCACGACCAGACAACTAACGGTTTTATTCCCCGGAATATCATCTGTCAGCAGGATGCGATCACCGTACTCATATACCAGTGCATCCAGCTCAGTCGTCGTATTATGGCCCAGCCGCTGATGCAAATATTTCATCAGACGCCGCATACCTATCTGGTAAGCGTGGTCCTGATTGAGTACCCCATCGAGTTTGTAGTTCTCGATTTTCACCGGCGTGGGATTGTCGGGTGTTCGGCATTTCACAGTCTCCTCTGCCCAGGTGATGCCGTTGATATATGTCACATCAACGCCATCGTAATCATCAGCAGACGGTGCCGTAAAACTAGTCTGCAGTTCTTCGGTCATTTCATGCGGGCTGATGATCCCCGACCAGTTTTTAACCCCTTCCCTGCCTACGGATGCGAGCCCATCACTCAGCAGAAAATACGATTTCCCCGCTGTGGTAATCTTCTGCAGCATTTCCAGCGCTGAGATACTGTCGCCGGTAGCGTAATCGAAATACTCGCCCCGTGGCGTCCAGTACGCGGACTCCAGCGCGTTGATGGTGTCGACATCCATCTCCAGCCCCAGCGAGTTCCCGACATGCAGCAGCGCTCCCGAAATGGTTCTGGCGGTTCCTGAGTCGTAGGCCCGCGTGGCCACAACGTTTACGCGGCGGTCCGACTGCGCCGCCAATTTGCCCCCCGTCTCAACGGTCACCGCCATCAGCGACACGCCGGGATAGGATGAAGGGCGCGTCAGTAGTCGCCCGCGCAGTGCCTGCCAGTACATCGAATCCCTGGCGTTGTTTGAGCCCTGCTCATTTCGCCGGCGACAGCGAACCTCTACCAGCCCTGGTGAGCTGAGGGTGATCCGCTCAGTGAATCCCAGCCCGTTGACGTTTTTAAGCGCATACTCTCCCGGGTGACTCACCCACCCCGATCCGGAACCGTAGACGCGATACTGTATCTCCCACTCAACGTGGCGGATCCGTTTTTTGCCCTTACTGTCAAAGCCGCAAATACCGTTCGGGAAAGAGAAATTCACCTCGAACATATCGACGGTCTCATTTTCAGGGCAAACCAGGAACGGCCCCAGCCAGCTCAGCGTGTCGTTAAGGCCAGTGGCCTCATAGTCGATCATCGTCCGGGCGGAGAATCCCGGCCATGACTCATCAACGGCACCGGAAACCAGGCGCGCCACCGTCGCCGTCGTGCCGTCGGCAGAGACAATGCGGTACTCATTCCCGCGGTGAGCAAGTGAAAGCCGTTGTACCCCCTCCGGCATGCCGGAAAAGGCCGTTCCCGTGGCAGAGTTATAGGCGAGTGTCACATTCGCCGTTACCGCCGGGCTGCCGCCGGTTGATGCCGTGCCGGAGGTGTAAACCGGGGCATCACCGAAAACAGCTGCTGGCAGTGAAGAGGAGGTGATCGCCCCACCCGCGAACGGACTGGCCGACTCGGTTATCAGTACAGTTCCGCCGTTGTCCTGCGCAACCAGGCCGGAGCCGGTGAGTCCCTCGGTGATGGCCGCCAGCAGTCCCGACATCGAGACGTAGTTAGCCACCAGCGACACCGGGTAGGTAACCCCCTGCCAGGTGATCGTGAACGTGCTGGAGCTGGTCGAAAAATCGTAGGTGGTCGGGGCCGCACTGGCCTGGACTTTTGCCGCACGCCCCCCGGTGCCGGGCACTGCAGCCTGACCGGGGGTATATGACGCGATAAACAGATCGTATTCGACAGAGTTAAACCCCAGCGTCACCGGCATACCTACTACCGGCGCGATCTCCGTCAGCAGCGGGCTGGCGATAACGCTGTATCCGGCCGCCGTGGTGATCTGGTAGTTCGCCGGGGCTTTCAGTTCGACCACTGCGCCAGCGACCCAGCTGGGCGGTAGCGCGTTTTCGTTCTCGTCGTCGTCATCGCCGTCATCCGTGTCCAGCCCGGTAAACGTTACGCTCGAACCGGATACGGTCATGCTGTCTGCGATAATGTCATCTGCGTCCGGCGACGTCTGGGCCATATCCAGCCCGGTGCCGGATGATGTCCCTCCGACCTCCGTACTGTTGACCCAGTTTTCACTGCGCTCATCACCGGAAACGTCCGCGCCTGGCGGGTAATGGGTGCTGCTGAAACCAGGCAGCGTCGATGCAGGAGTGCTGCCTACCCGGATATCGCCAGTGGTATAAATCAGTTCACCGACACCGAGACACAGCAGCATCTGGACGCGCATTTTCGTAGGATCGGCGGCATCGAACCTGGTAACGGGCTGGACCACATAATCCGGGTAGATACGCACCCGGCCAAACACCTCACGAATGGCATCACCGAGTTTTGCGGTGTTGGCCCGCGCCGGGTTCAGGTCGAGACTGCGCCCTGTGGATGAGGTATAGCCGCCCGTATCGATGGTGCTCATCATAAAAAGCGAATAGGCTGCAGCGGCAACGGAGATACCGACGCCGATCCACGCGATTGTGGCGGCCTCCAGCCCGAAGGGAACCGGATAAAGCCTGACATCACTATCAGGGCGAATCACACACTTAGCCCACTCGCCTGGCGGAATTAACAGCCCCTCAACCTCAACGGTTAGCGGTGGGACATCCCGATCCTCGTAGCCTTCAACATTTGCCACCAGCCAGCTGCGAATACTGGTTACACCATGCTCATGCGTTTCGAGTGGTTCACCGGGAAGCCGGGACGGGTAAAAACGAATGGTCATTGCCAGAACTCCACTTTGACAAATCGCCGCTTAAACCGCGGCAACGGCAGAAAGGTTACGTTCGTACCCGGGTTGCATTCCGCCACATGCAACAGACCATCGATACTGACCACGATCCCTACGTGGGTGACAGTCGACCCGGAATAACAGGCCACCCCGGCCCCTTCGCAGGGTTCGCAGCGCTCAAGGGTAAGCATCATCCGGCGTGCTTCCCGGTCGAGGCCGCCGTCGTCTTTGGTTACCCCTGCAAAATCGGGCCAGACGGGTAAATTCAGATCGCGGCGTATCTCGTTCACAATGCCGAAGCAGTCGAGCTGCGGGTATACTCGCCCGCCCTTCAGCCAGGTGACTGAACGGTATTTATCAGGTGCAAACATGATGGATTCCTTAGCTGATATAACGCAGTCCTGGGAAGACAGGGAGCGTGTAGCGGTAACGCGGCCAGGCGGTATCGAGGATATTCATGTAGCCCGCAGTGATCTGAACCTCTGTCGCCGTCCAGGAGCCCGACTTGATTTTCAGCGTATACGGCACTGCCGCAGGCGCTGCTAAATCCGTAGAGATATAACTCCGGTACGTCAGCCATGCAGGCAATCTGTTAGCCAGGGCATAGCGGATCGCCGTGGACACAACACCATCGATATTGCACAAGGCAAATTTGAGGTCCTGCGTGCCGTCCGCATTGCGCGCCGGCAGCGCAATGTCTATCGCACAGGCTGAAAACGTTACTGTATCGCCGTTCTCCGTCGTCGCCGTGATGTTGTCGTAACCCTGGCAAAGGTAGTGAACATCAGAGCCAATGGTGATCTGCAGCGTTTCAATGATCACCTCCGGCCCGCTGCTGGCGTAGAGGCGTTTAATCTGCGTCATGCTTTGGCCACTCCTTATTCAGCGCAATATCCAGCAGTGAGCTGCCGACGATCCATTCCGGGTAATTACCCCATGGGGCAGGAGCAAGGGGGCGTTCCCATAATTCAAGCGTCGCCGTGTACTTCCAGTAAATCGGGGCCACCAGCACCGGTCCCTGATAAATATCTGTGAAGCGGCATTTGTAAAACTTAATGCCTGACGGCGTCTGCAACTTCATCATGAACCATGCAGCCCCGTCAGATAACGCATCACGGAACCAGGACTCAAACGCCAGGCCCTGCGCATCGGTTTCCATAAACCAGGTGATGCTGGCCTGCGTCGGCGTGGACGTAAAAGCTCGCCTTTGCCTCGCGCGACCGGTGGTTAACTGGGTTCGTTTTAACGGGCTTACAGGCTGAAATCCGTATCCTTCCTGTAATGGCATGGGGAGGCTGTCATGTGGGTAGTAGATATCAGTCATGCAGTCTCCCGGTAAAGTATCTCGAATAAAATTTCACCATTAACCTCAGGAGGGTATTCTTTTCAGAATAAAGCACTATGGAATCGAAGAAAACTCTGATTTTTTGGTTCAGATTAACGAAGATAAAAATCTTTTTAAACCGACACAAACACACAAGGCGATATATTTATCAACTCATCTCAAGAGCTAAAAGAAATCAAAAACACAGCATTATCAATACACTAATTTTATTGACTTTAATTTGAGCTTACATTATTTCGGCACAGCCCCATATCAAAATAAAAAAGGGCAATGTGCCGACAGGAAATATTCGTCAATGTGACTGCTTATTTAAAAGCAACTCCTGAAGAAGAAGCGCAATAGAAACAAAGATCAAAACCCCACAAAAAACAATTTTTGCAAAATCATAGTTAAACACGGTTGTAAGCGTATCATTATTATATAAGTGATTATGCCTATAGGAATAAGTTGTGTAGATATCATCGCATATTTCAAGAATTCCACCAACTATCAAAACAAGCCAAAGAAATGAAAACTTCACTCGGACCTCCTTACGTTTACGTCTCCTATTGAAGATAAGTCCGCCAATAAAAAGAGGAATCATAAAAGCTATAAAGTCTTTAAATGTAAATGTTAACAACGCTTCCATTAATAAGATCCTTGTGTTTTCTTGCACCTACTCAGATTGTTAGACTTACCTACCTAATCAAGTCTCAGCTAATGCAGTTTAGCTTACCTAGGACCGTGTCGTGTATAGTTTCCTTTTAGAGCGTTGCCAAAAGCTCCTTGTGGCATGGTAACCTCCTTTGTGAGTTCACCTTTTAACTGCCTGGAAAGCTGTCGATTATTCTGATTGAGTGTAGCGCTCAACTGCTCCGGAGTAATACCCTGGAGATGAAACTCCTGATTAATCGGCGCGTGTACCGTTGTTTGCCTACGGTTATCGCTGTTAACGTTCTGAACACCAGTACCAAACCCTGTACGCCCCAGAGTTGCATCAAGCGGTTGGCCATTTCGAAGTGCCTCAAGCTGAGACACGCCGATCCTGTTCGTTGAAGCCCGGTCGAAGACGTACTCACCTTTGTGAACAATACCCGCGGGCTGATACTTACCACCGGGGCCGGTGTAACCGCCGGAGGCGAAGCCAACTCCTGAAACAGCCTGGATATTTGAGACGATACTGGCAGTCTGCGCAGCGATTGAGGCCATAGCGATGATGTTGGCCGGATAAGGCGCGCTTACTGCACCGCTTGCTATAGCCTGCTGGATTTTCACCATCGAGTCCGCGATAGCGAATGCCTTGCTCGTAGCAAAAGCGACCTTGTAGATTGCCGATTGCTCACCAAACCCCGTTCGCATGATTTCGGCGGTGCTATCAAACAAGGACTGCGTGGCCGCAGATATGATGGTGTTTTTCTGAGCCTCTATGACCTGATTTGCATCCGCTGCACGTTGACGAATCGAGGTCATTCTGGCCTCACCCTCGGCAGTTATTTCGCCGGCCTTCGCATAAGCTTCCTCCTGAGCTGCCAGCCAGCGCTGGAGCTCTTGCTGAGCTTGGTCATACTCGTTAATTTGCCCCTGCATCCCCTCAAAAGTTCCAGAGAGTCGCCCTCCTGTGGGTATCAGGTTTCCTACAACATTACGAACCGTCGAGGGCAGTTGCATATCGGTGTTTTGATAAATATCTGCCCGTGTTTTTTCATATTCACCGGGTTTAAGTTGCCCGGTTGCTTTGGCTTTCTCCAGCAGTTCAAGACGGGTTTTAAGCAGATCGTTGGTTCGCTCATCCTTCGTCTTTACCTGTTCCTGCATTTTCCGGTAATCATCCAGTGTTTTTACGGAGTTTTGCAGTGCCTCCTGCTGCTTATACGCCTGGAGGATTTCATCTGAACGGGAAAGAATCGACTTCTGGTCGGCTGTGAGCTGCGTTTTAGACTTGAGGTCAGCAATTTGCTGTTCGAACTTTACCCGCGCCTGGGTTGCGCTGTTAAGCTTGTCACTGGCATCCAGCTGGGACTGCAAGGCAGCTGTCTGCTGGTTTATTTGATCAAGCAGCCGGGTTGCCGCGTCCTCTGTATAGGCTTTTCCTTTGTGGGTCTTAGGCTGTTCAGCCTTTTTAGCCTGCTCAAGTTCCTTTTCTCGTACAGCAATTAGCGCATTTGCCTGATCGATGGCTTCTTTATTTCCTGAGAAAGCAATTTTTCTGGACTGCTCTCTTGCCTCCTTTAACCGAGCTTCTGCACCGGCAACTCTGTCTGCCGCCAGATACTCCTTATTAATCCAGTCAACAGACTCTGCAACAGCTTTATTACCCTGAATGGTCAAAGCATTCATCGTTGATTGCAGGTCGATAGCCTGGCCGATAAATCTCATTGTGGGGTCTATTGCACCACCAAGGGCAACATTCTGCTTACCATTGTCAGCTGCTGTGTAATAATTTTTGACCTTTATAGCCGCAGCCGTCCATGAGTCGCCTATTTCCAGGATCTCTCGACGATGCATATCAATATCAGCATTCAGAGCCGTAAAATTAGCCGAATCTTTATATTGTGAGACTTTTTGTCGTGCTTCATCGTAACTAAACCCCACATCAATTAATTTATTTACTGCCTCGCTGGCACCGTCATTCGTAGTGATAAACATATTGCTGACGTCTTCGATCGCCAGCCCTGTCTTATCGGATATCGCAACCATATTAAGTGCAAGACGCTCGGCAGCATCACCGTTAGTGCCAAGCGACTCTGTAGCAATTTTAGTTGCCGCTTCAATGTCCAGCCGATTTTGATAAACAGCATAAGTGAGCAGACCAACCGCCCCCGCAGCTACTGTAAATGGATTTACCAACCCCATGACGTAGGTGGATACACCTTTAATTGCAGGAATAATACCCCCGAACATATCTTTCAACTGCCCGCCCTGCTGCATCAGCACCATAAACGGTGACTGCCCGGTAGAAAGACCGACAACAATATCGGTCATCTGAGCAGGGATCATGCGCATGGCATAGGCAGTCTGGGCGGCGGATTGGCCGGTTTTACCAAGGTCGTCGCGAAATCCTGTTAGCCTGTTTCGTGTTTCCTCGATTTTCTTTGAATAAAGATCGAATGTATCGGCATCTACCATCCCCTTAGATTTGAATTTAGCAAGATCCTGCTGTTGTTTATCCAGTTTGTTCAGGGCGGCGTTTACCGGATCGATGCGATCTAAGAGTTCAGAAAGAGACTGTTTTTCTTCATCAGTGGCCTTTGTCACCTTCACTGCGCTGGTGGCAGCACGTTCACCTGCCTGAGTCATTTTTACAAGTGCAGTTGCGAGATTGTCAGCCTGCTTCTCTGCCCCGGAGCTATCTAGAATAATTGCGAGACGAGATGTTTGCTCTGTCATATACATTTCTCCGGGCAATAAAAAACCCGCCAATTTGGCGGGTTAGGAAATAATTAAACATTAAAAATTAATGACTGCTATATTCAGCAATCGCGTGAGCTACGGTAACTTAATCCCTCCCATAACAAACCGTTTGCCGCCTTTGTCATAGGCTTCAAAATTTAAGGCTTTTCCTTCATTTGATCTCACAATATTTACTTCACCATGATCGCCATCAACACCTTTCATAGTGAAAGATGTTGTCTCCTGGCCAGCAAAATTGTTACTACGGATATCGCTTTGATAGTAAGCTTTACCGTCAACAACCATATCTACCCTACCGCCGTTATACAGGTAAAGCTTTGTGTGATGCCATTTACCATTGCCAGTCAAGTCGCCAGTGAGGAACTCACAGTTAAAAGAAACGTCGCCTTTTTTGCACTCTGACGCCATTTCCTCTTTTCCTGTGGCTATCATTTCAGCAATAGTTAGTGGGTCTTTTGGGGGCAATAACTTCGACATCTGAAATTTATCGTCGCAACCAGTAGAAATAAGAGAAACGAGTAATAAAATGCAGATTGAGAATGTAAGTTTAAAAAAAGTCATAGCATTATCCGTTATTTTTTATCATGGATGAGATGCGAAACCATGCCGACTCTGGTGTATTACCATAACGTTCAATGAATTTACCAATAGACTCGCCATCGCTACCTACCATATCTCTACAGATTTTCATCCACTCTATGGCTTCATCACGACCTAACCCGTCATCAACAATTTGATGAGCCAGAAGCATAAATCGCAAGAAATCTCCACCATCTTGAGGAACATAACCAACATCAGAGGCCATAGCCCCGTTAACATCAACTGCCCATGCTCCCAGTTCTGCGGCAGGTTTTAGGTGCGGAAGCCAAATGCCTTGCCAATCCTGCTTTACAATACGAGGTAACTTATGAGCAGGAAGCTTCTCTATCCTGCCATGCTGACACAGAACGCTGGTAGGCGTCCGCATCTGCATTGTGGCAGAAAACCTATACCCATCAAGTATCTCACTGTACTCTGCGTCACCTGGCTTTAATTTGTTTTTCTGTTGCTGCGCCAAATATTCAAAAGGCGATGAGGATTTGAGGATAAACACCTTATTGCCTGATGGCGCTACATTTCCTGTATCTTTGAGCCAAATTACAATTCTCTTATTTGTAATTGCTGAAAGCCTTAATTGTTCATCAACTGAATTTGCAATTTTGGCTTGCCTTGATAATTCTTCTTGACGCCGCCTTTCCTTTTCCTCTCTAAGAGCTTTCAAGTTAAGAGCGGCTATGTCGAATTGCGAGAACGCCAAGACGTCTCTGTTTCCGTCACTCCCTTGGGTGCTAACGACTCCAATCTCCTCCATTTGTTCAACTAACCGCGATGCACGGCTGTACCCGATTCTGAACTGCCTCTGCAGTCCAGCTACGGATGCTTTCCGCTTTTCGATTACAAAGCTAATTGCCTGATCAAGCAAAGGGTCATCGAAATTATCGCTTTCCACATCCCTATCCCCATCATTAACATTTGCACACAGGTTAGCACAGGAATAGATGTAGACAATGATATGACTACTTCACTTTTGCCTGTCTTTTCTGCTCTTCGGCCCACTCATCCCTCCAGGCATCATCGAGAGCCAGTATCGCCGCGTCAAACTCAATGCGGTCGATCAGGATGGTGCGCGATGCCAGGTAAAGCTCAATATCGTTCAGGGATAGAGGGAGCGGCACTCCGGCCATGCCGGCATACTTCCTGCCGCGCGATATCATGGCGTAAGCGTTGAGGATCTCCCCGGTGACTGCATCGATTTCAGGCTCCGGAATGGGCGGGAGATTTAGTTTCTCCCTGCGCCACTTTGCTTTCTCGCCCTGCTCGCCGGCGAATTCCTTTAGCCACTTTTGGGCCTCTATGGCTTTTTTACGGTTTCCTGAGTCTGCTGCTCCTTACCCTGAGCAATGTCCGCCGCCTCAGCCAGAATAAGCCAGTACAGAGAGGGGTTTTGCTTCAGTAACGCAACACCACGCTCCGGCGTGTAAGTTACCGCCGTCTCCGTACCATCCACCAGCTCCCCCACGCCTTCCCAGTCTCTCAGAAGAAAGCGCGCGCAATTGTCGATGAGAAGATCATCAACCGAGTCAATCTCTCCCACACTGGCGAGATCGAAAGCATCCGTACCGACCTGGTAGCTCGCGTCCATTTTGTCGATATGGCGCCGCACCAGCGCATTGCGTGAGCGGTATTGCGGATTCTCGATACTGGCCACCAGCAGACGGAGTTTAAATAGCGCCTCGTCTTCCGGCGTGAATTTCTTTTTACTGCCTGCCGGCTTTTTGTAAGGGAAAAACCAGCGTTCTCCGTTCAAATCAATTTGAGAAGAAATAATCAGCATAAAGACTCCCAAAAAAGCCCGATCCGCGATGACTGCAGAACGGGCCAGGTAAATTAAGGCGCGGTAACGGTGATTTCAGACATTGCCGTAAAGGTGCGGGCCTTACCGGTGATTGTTGCAGTGCCGGCTGCGTTACGTGTGACTTTCGCTGTTTTCTGCCCGGTAGAAACCACGCTGGCGATAGTCGGATCCGATGACGTCCACTGGACGGTATCAGTTGAATCAGCTGGCGTAAGCGTGGCGGTTAACGTCACAGTAGATCCCACTGCTCCAGTTGAAGTGGCTGGCGCAACACTGATTGCCGTCGCCGTCACTTTGGGGACGCGGGTGATAGTTGGCGGAGTATTGGCCGCGGTGATATCCAGCTGAACCTGAACAATGTCAGTGCTCCCCGCATCCGGCCAGTCGCCGGAGATCTGCACTTCCGGGAAATCGAAGGTATAGGCGCCTTCAGCATTCTCCAGGGTGAAGCTAAACGGCACCTTTTCGCCGGTGAACGTTTTTTTGTAAACCTCCCATGCAGCCTTTGACCATGACAGCGTGATTTGACCTGACGGGGTAAAGGTTGTCGGAATGTTTGCGCCGGCGAACGCCGAACCGGTACCGATGCAGCGCTGAGTCTGCATATTGTTGTTGAACTGGATGTTAAAAGTGTCGACGCAGAAACCTGTCCCGCCATCAACACCATTCAGCCGGATATTCGTGACCTCCTTGAAGGAGTAACGCAGCGCCCCCGCCAAATCAACCGGCGTGGTGAAATAGCTGGTATCGTCCCCCTTCGTCTCCCAGTCCAGCCCTGCAAACGTAATGGTTGCAGTGATATCACCATCGGCCGGGATTTCCATCTGGAAGGTACCAACCTGGCAACCGCGGGCAATCTGGGCGATCCCCACATCACTGGCAAAGGTCGCCACGGAGAACGTAATACGACCATTACCCATCGTCAGCACGTTATTTACCCATTCGGCGCCGAAACAGCTGGCAAGAAAATCGTCATGCTGGTTCCAGCGAAACCGCGTGCCGACATCGCCGCCGACATCCACTGTGCCGCGTGAAACACCCTGCGCCATGCGGTCACCAGCGATTTCGTCATTGTCGTTGGTGTTCTGCGTTGGTTTCAGACCAAATGAAGAACGACGCAGCAGGTTCCACGCCCCTGCTGTTGGCGTGTTTCCTGGCGTTGTCTCGCGAATAAACGCGGCTACTACTTTTGCACCTGAGCTCACAGGAGCCTCCTGTTTTTTGTGCGCTACAGAGCGCGATAAGGAATTTGAAGATTGAGCTGTAACCAGCCATCGGTCTCACCCGCCGGCACAGCAGAAACAGCGAAATAACTCAGCTTTCCATCGTCCCTGAACTCGAATAGCTCCGTTAGCTGATCGGCCGTTCGGGAGATAAGCAACGTCCCGGAGCCGACCGGAACAAAAAGCTGAATGATGAGCAAGCCCGTCCTGTGGACGACCGGCCCATCCCCGATCTCGGTTGCGCCTGCCTGCCCTGCAATGTTGGTGAGGCGGGCCCAGATATCGCGGTTGCTGGGGTCAAATACCGGACCATTGGGATAATCCACCGCATCAGAGGCAATAGCGGTCTGTGCCGCCATTCGGGAAATGACAGCGTTTCTGATTTCTGTAAGGGTCATTTGTAGGCCTGAATCACACCATTAAACGAGACGGCATAGACGCCTGTTGGCGCCTGCGTTGAGTGACCATTCTCCAGAGGCACGGAGTAAGGCAGGTTCGACTGAATGTAAATCACCGAGTAGGCTGGCGCCTGGTCAATGATATTTTTGCCATTAAGAAAGGTCATTGTCCCACGCGGATCCGGCTCGGTCGGGACGGAGTGGTCGGGTTCGCCGATGCTGACAAAATGCGATGCCCTGAAGGTTCCTGCGCGATACTCAGCCGGCCGCCTGATATCCATGCTGTCATTAACACGGACTTTCTTCCTGAGCCTTCCGGTTTTGGTCAGGTTAGCAGGGTCGGCATAAAGAGATTCGTTCCATTCCCCAACAGCTTTATTGTATTGAACCGCGGTGGCGTTGATGGCCCACAGCTCCGGGTTTCCTACTGGCGACCGTTGAACAATTTCATTCAGCAGTTGAATGGCGATTGTCCGCTGGCGTAGTTTGACATCTTCGGCCACCAGCCCGGCGAATGCCGCCGGGTCAATGTTCCAGCCCTTAGCCATATCACACCCTCCGCAGTTGAATGGAGTACGCAGCTCCAGCAGAGTCGGCAGAAGCGGTGATGATCTCGTAACGCTGAAGCTCACCCGTAATAGAATCCGGTGCGGTGATGATATGCCCGACTGCCGGCATGTCAGTCACCTCATTGACCAGGGCGGTTAGCTTCACGTCACCATGCAGAATGTTAACGCCATCGATACGGCGCAGTTTATAACGCGCCAGCACTCCACGCCCCGAGTAAGTCACCTGCGTTTCAATGCCGGTTTCCGTCACCGGGTCCCAGGCACCTCGAACGGTGTATGACCCAGTGAAATCCTTAACGGCATCCTGCAGGTCTGTATCGAAGGCTGCGGCGACATCGGTCTGCAACTCGTCACGAATGCCCATATCACCCCCTCACCAGCCGCACCTGTGACTGACTAGCGCCATAGGGCTTAAGCATGGCCAGCGCCAGCTGCAGGTCAGAATCAAGCAATGCAGAGCTGTTGGTAGCGAGTTCTGCGAAGGTCTTTGAAACAGAAACGTCGTCAGCGTCAACCGTCTTACTCAGCAATACCCCCGAATCAATTTTCTGCTGATACAGCCCGCCATTTGCCGCCGACAGCGCTGCATAGGCGCCAGACTGTTTCACATCGTCAGGAATAATGGTTTCGTGAGTTGCCTTATTGCACGGCAGTTTCAGGTTAAGTCCATTCATCCAGGTATTGGCCATCAGCACAGATTTGGCTTTTTTGCTTTCATCTGTCCAGGTGGCACCGAGAATCGAATTGACGTCTTCAACGGTGGTGAAAGTGATCATGCATCACTCCATTTCTTTCCAGCCGTGCGCCTTCCAGTTCTCCACTTCATCAGGGTGAACGTTGGCGGTATTGGGCGCTCCCGGGAATACTGGGAAATCGGTAACCATCGCCACCAGCTGCTGTTCCTGCTGTTCCTGCTTTTCCTGCTTTTCCTGCTTTTCCTGCTTTTCCTGCTTTTCCTGCTTTTCCTGCTGTTCAGGAGCATTGGCATCAACCTGCGCGGTCGCAAGTTTTGCTGCAGCACGTTCAGCACGCTGCTCTTTGGTTAATCCGGCCATAAGCCCTCCACTAAAAAAAGGGGCCGAAGCCCCTGTTTATCAGCCCAGCAACAACGCTGAGTGCGCCGACTTAACTGCCGCTACGCCCCAGGACAAACCGACTTCGTAACGCACCTGGCGATACTGGCGGTACAGTGCTACCTGATAAGTGATGCCAGATACCGGGTCAGTAACGTTCATCACATCATCCGCGGTATCGCCGCCCTGCGGCATTGCCGGGGTTCGGGATGCAAGCAGGAATGCATTGCGATCAAACGCCATGTTTGCGGTATAGGCGCCACCAGCGGTAATAGCGGTGTTGTCGGCCAGTGCCTGACGTAAGCCAGGAGCAGCCAGGGTGATTGCTGTGGCCGTCGCAGCAGCAACAAGGTATTTATTGCTGTCCCCGTCAAACGTCACGATGTCACCTGCTGCAAAAGCACCTGTGCCGGTATCAATGGCAATCAGAATATCGCCTTCAGCTTTTGCTCCATTCACCAGGTATCCGGCAGCCGGAGATGCAGCGCGTTTCTTAACATGTGCGGATTCGTGGATATTGAAACCTTCCAGTCGCCCCACGATACCTTCGCGCAGAAGCGCATCAGTACCGGATTCGTTTACTTTGAACAGAACAGACTGTTTACCGCGGAGGTTTGCGATAGCCGAAGAACCGAGAACCATCTGCAGATCAGTTGTTGGCGAACCGTTGTCAGAGAGAACCTGGCGCGCATTGGCCGCATCCGACAAATCACCTGCAATACCGAAAGGAGCGGTGCCGGCCGTACCAACAGCACGGGAGGATGCGAAATACAGAGCCGCGAGATCTGCATCCATCTCGTTAGCCAGCGCGCGAAAAGCCTGCTTAAACTGATCAGCGAGGATGGTGTTGTATGTCCCTGCGGGCCCCAGTGCCAGTTGTTCCTCACCGTTCCATTTGACCGGGGCCATTTTGGATTTGGTGATTTTGACATCAACGGTGCCGATCGTCTGGTCGCCGTCATTTGGCGCAGTAGCCCCCGGGGTAATATCAACAGTGGTTGCCGGTGGAGCAACCGGCGCAGTAACAGTCTGGTCCTTCGCCGCCGCATCAGCTTTCGCATTGCGCGATACAGCCGGGATAAAACCGACCTGTTCGCGAGATACGGTATCCAGAGCTGTGAAGATAGTCGGGATCAACCCGGTAAGCGTATTAGCCATGTGTATGGATTCCTTGGAGATTAAAATATAGGGTTGGTTGAGCTATCCAGCTCCGGCACCAGCTGCCATCCGGCGACTGGCAAAGAATTAATCGACGATGGTGATACCGTCTTTGAGAGTTGATTGCTGATCTGTCGGGCTCAAACTGGTAAACGCATCGCGTTTCATCGTTTTCTGCCCGAGTGAATGCTGAGACTGCCGTGAGCCGCCTCCCTGGTTACCGCTGGCCTTCAGAATGTGGTCTTTCTGCGGGTACTGCTCCACCAGGAACTCCAGCGCCTCATCAAAGGCCGCCAGTTCGCCCGGCTTCGAGCGGGAATAAATTTTGTTGCCAGAGCCATCATAGGCAACGACTTTGCCGTCCTCGACTTTAAAGGACTGACCGAACCGCGCCTGAAGCATATCTGCCGGAATTGCTACTTTATCTGCGATGAATTTCGAGCCAGAGAACCGGCCGCCGATCATTTCCTGATAAAGCTGGCCTTCAAGGGTCGTCGCACGCTGAGTAGCTTCATCAAGCTGGGCCTGGAATGATTTGGTGATATCCGCTTTAACCTGATCAACGGCGCCTGCGTCGATCAGTTTTTTCTGGTCGATTTTAGTCATCATCTCCAGCGCTTCGAGCGCCTTTGCCGGATCGCCGATTTTGGCAAACTTAGCCAGACCGGCTTCAGCGGCTTCTTTGGCTTCACGATGAGATTTTGCCTCGCCATTCAGAGAGGAGATTTTTCCAACGGCCTGCACAGCATCAAAACCAACTTCCTGGCCGTCATCGTGGACGTAGACGGGTAAACCGCTGGAATCGACTTCTGCATAGCTTTTGCCGTTAAATTCGACTGTTTTCAGTTTCATGTGGTTACCTTTTCGGGGTCATCCGACCGTTGCACCGCTCACCATCCGGATCACGGCAATAAAAAAGGCCGCCCGGAGGCAGCCTGATTGAAGACTTAAAAAGCTTTAAAGTCTGGCGTTACTGAACGCCTGAGCATCCAGGTTACGAAGTTGCTCCAGAGTCAGCCATTCGCCCTTGTCGTTGTAGAAGTCATCGGGCGACATACCTCCGTCACGAATCAGCCGGGCCCGGGTTACGCCAACGATCTGTGACTGTCGCGTGAACGACTGGCGCGAGAACCAGACCTGATAATCGGTATCCGAAGGCACCTGCCCGTCCATGCTGGCACGTGAGCTATCTGATATTTGCCCAACAGCAATACCCAGCTCATCAGACGATTTCAGGATGTAGGTTTCGACGCTGCGGCAGCAGAAATGGATTTTCCCGGGCCCCTGCAGATACGGCACCTTATGGCCGATAGGCTTGTTATCCAGGGTGTATTTGAGACGGTCGCGTATCCGACAATCCTTTGATGTCCGGTTATCCAAAGTGGATAACCACTGCTTACCCTTCAGAATGTCGTCGTTAGCATCCGCAAAGCTCTTTCGCGCCGTCGCCGCAAGATGCCCTACAGCTGTTTTGGCAATGCTGCCGGCGTTGGCCCTGCTCATCTGCAGCACGCCATCCTGATAGCCACGGTTAGCATGACCACGCACCTTTCTGGCGATTTGTTCATGCGAATCGCCCAGCAGGAATCCCTGCCGCACCGTGTTACTGATGCGCGTCATGCGATCGGCTTCAAGGCTATCAGCCCATTCACTGAGCAGGCGTCCCTGAAATGGCTTGGCCATCGCCGCCGCATACACAGCATCAGGGGAGATTCCCACCAGCGGATGAAGCGCCAGAACATCGTCGGGGATAGCGAACTGAAACAGGCTCATCTGATAGCCTGCCTCATGCTGCGCCAGTTCCTGCAGCTCGCCGGCGAGGCTTTCGCTCATCGATTGAACCACATCACGATTTAACGCCCTGACGCTGACCAGAAGAGATTCTAGCCTCGACACCGTGAAACTTTCCGCATCGAGGGTATCTATCGCCACCAGCAGCCTGGCCGTAAGCTCTGCATCGCTGTCATTCAGGATTTTTATCATCCTGTTCGCGACACCGGTGCTGTACTGACTCACCCAAATCGCATGAGCCAGGCTTTCGTCACTGAGTTTCTCATTCGCCGTCGCCATCTCAACCACCTGGATTATTCAGGCCGCCGACAAGCGTCACCTGCTGGTTCCTCAGTTCGTCGATCACCTCTTCAGGTTTCGCGTCCGGGTCGATAAATTTCAGCGCCTGAAGAACGCGAACCGCATCGACCTGACGTATATCACCACCCTGGCGGAGCGACTGAACAGCTGTTGCAGCTGCGGCATCAAACGTCTGGGCTGAAACATCCAGTTCGGTGCGTACATCGACATTGCCGCCTTCTTTCTCGCCCAGCCATTCCGCCATAATCTGCAGGATATTATCGAGCGCATCCTCAAGCGAGCTTGCCATGGTGTAAAGAGGTGAATTCTCCTGCATCCGCTCTTCGTGAGTCTGGTCTAAGGATTTAGTCGATGTGTTTTCCGCTCGCAGCAGTTTTGCGCCGGCCTGACGCATCTGGTTTTCCAGATCCTCAAGGGAAATCTTACCGGCTTCAATCGCAGCCCCGGTATGCTCGACATATTCCAGTCCCTGCCGCTGTCGGTCATCGAAACGAGTCGCAGAGGAAGAACCTATCGTCAACGTTTCGCCATCAGCCAGACCGTAAGCCACCAGCAACGGCACGCGAGCGACATGAAGAATGTTGTCCTGTTCACTCTGACTCTGCCAGTGCTTGATATTCAGTAAGGCGAGATTAAGCAGTGGCGGTGAACCGCGCATAAAGCCTGTGCGTTTCGTGTAAAGCGTCACCAGGGGAATATCATCGCGACTGGTTTCCCACTCGTCGTGAATCTGCCACTGGCTTTCGCCGTTATCACCTTTATTTCGGCGATAAATTTCAACCTTGCCCGGCATAATATGGCGTATTTGCTCAACTTTCGTTTGCCCGTAATCGTCGCCATCAATAATGATGACCTCTCTGATACGCAGATCGGTCAGCATAACCTTCCCTTTAACCACTTTCGATTTCCAGCCGATGACCTGGCGAGGATTTAACATCGTGGCATACGGGCGGGATCCCGCGGCTTTTTCGTCGGCTTTAGTTTTTACTGCCTCCCGGTCAATTTTCGGGAAATCCACCAGCGCATGTACCAGACCATACTGGAATCCGATGCTGAAAAATTGCTGTGCCCAGACATCGAGCCGGTTTCCTTCCATATCAATATCTGGCGACAGCTCCCGTATTTGTTCAGGAGAATCCTCACTCAATACCGTCGGCTCAGCAAACACTCGTCCGATGTTTTGTTTAATGGCCTCTTCATAGGCAGGGAGTAACGTTGCCGAAGCCAAACGCTCCTTATAACTTTCAGGATCTTCGTTCGGCCATTTCGGGAGATACTTCTTGCCCTGCCGGCGCATTTCCAGCGTGCCGCCCATCAGCGCATCATTAATATCCCATGCCTCAACCATGTCGTTATAGTCGAGGTTGGGCGTTGAAATATCAGGCATGGTTTTACATCCGCAGTTGGGTGACTTTTCCAGTCGGTTTGATAATCGGGAATTGCTTCACAATGAAATACCCACCGGCATCGTTGGGATGATCGTTATCCGCCGTTTTATCCGGCTCACCGTTTTCGCTCCAAACCTGTTGCTCAAGCGACTCGGTGTACACCGGGCATCGCTTTACATTCACTTTGTAGCGACGTTCACCGTTACCATTGCAGAACATGGCATTCATCGCGTTGATGCGGTCTTTCACTGGCGGGTTTGATGCATTAACAACCACATTGAAGCCAGCCTGCTTAAGCTGAGCGATATCCGTGGCGCTGGCATTGCTGGATTTACGGGAATCGCCGGAAGCGTCCGGGTAAATATAGATTTCCCGTACCTTGCGATAATCGTTGCCGTCGTACAGCCAGAACCGTTCTTTGATGATGCGGATCATGTCAGGGGTGTCGTAAGCCTTAACGATTTCATTAACCGCAAACGGAAGCCCCAGACGTAACACATGAACAACCCCGGCCATCTTCCCGACGTTGAAATCCATACCGATATACAGGGGTTCACCGGGTTGCTCTTCTTCCCGGCAGTTATTCAGCTTACGGTCAAACTGATGGTAAATCGTCCCGCTGGTAAGGTTGGTGAACTGGCCACGGAGATAAGCCTTGATCAGCTCCGGCGGGTATGACTCCATCAGCGACGGGATATAGTCCGGCGGCAGATTCTTTTCGTTGTCGAACGTCGAGGCCTGCACCAGGCCGTACAGCGTTGAGAGCGAAGGCTTATCGCGTACAGCCTTTGCGAACTGCTGATAAACGAATTTAAAGCCTTCTGGTGTCGTGGTGACGTCGATCCCGTTACGAAGACCGGCTACGTTGTAACGCATACGGGCAATGATTTTTCGCCAGGCTAACTGCGCCTTTTTGGCGGGCATTACGTCCAGCTCATCAATCAGCGCATTACCGATTTTAAAACCAACGATGGTTTGTGGTTTCTCCATCGAGCGGCAGATCGTCGTGCCGCGATACTGGCGCCCGGCGTAGAAGTGAACCTCTTTGTTCCCCTCGTTGATTTTGACATTCAGCCCCCAGTCGTGGGCCACCTCCTCAACAGTGGGATAAAAGATGTCTCGGATCTGCGGATACGTTGGCGCAAAGTAACCCTGGTTGATTTTGGGGTGTTCCCACATCCCTTTGCAGATGCCACCACAACCGACCCACGTCTTACCGGAACCGAAGCCGGCGACGTAGGCCTTAAACTTGTACTGCATCGCAAGAAATTTGGCCTGAGGGATGTTAAGCGTCGGTGCTATCGCCATCCTCTTCCCTCACTCGTGCATCGACTACGTTGATATTGATTGCAACTGGCGTTGGTTCGTCATCCTCCGGATCAGCAGCCAGCTCTTTGCGTAATTTTTCGACCTCCAGCTGCCGGCGCTCAATTTCAATCAGCTGCAGACGCTGGGCGAACTCGCTATCAGCCAGGCCGAGCCGTTTCATCACCGCCTCGTACATTCGCTCGCGACTAATAGCGGTAATCTCTACGCCATTCTTCCCAAGCTTCACACCGGAATAGGCAAGCGCAGCATCCGGCGCCAGCTTACGCGTATCGGCGAAGAAAGGCTGGCCTACACCATCACCATTGCAGCGGGGGCATTCCGGGTTAGGTGCGCTGGTGTGGTCGTAACCGTAACCACCAACATCTACGGGCTCGCGACGTTTTCGCTCAAGCGCTTCGAGTCGCTTCTCTTCGTACTCCACGGCATCACGCCATTGATACTGATGACCAAAGCCCCAGCAGTAACGACAACTCCCGCGGCGATACTGTGATAGCTGGTTGGCGTCGAACGTTGCCAGGCGCCACATCTGCTCAAGCACTTCATCGGCACTTCCAAGCGTGCGCACAATGGATGCTTTCTGCTGCTGCGCAATGGCCTGCGCAATACTAACTTTTGCTAACAGCCTTGCTCCCTGTTCATTCGCTGTCTTCTTGCTGTACCCGGCACGGATAGCGGCCTGTGTGGCGTTGTTGTCCTTCAGGTATTCCGCGACAAATGAACGTTGTTGATCGGTGAGGCCATCATCATCCACCAACTCTTCTGCGCACTTTTCCTTTTGCGCAGTGCGCAGTTTCTTCTGCGCAGGTTTTTGCGCAGTGGGTTTCTTGATGTATCGGCGGGCGGTAGCGTAATTCAGTCCCTGCGCTTCACACCAATCCTTCGGTGATACGCCGGTTGCGGCATGATCGGACAGGAACCGTTGCTGAAGCTCGCCCCAGTCCGGTTTTGCCATGGATTATTCCTATTTAACGTGAGGGAGAAAAAGGAATTACTGATTCTCCATAAAATATTCACTTTTATGTTTTGGAATTAAGGCTCTTTAGTTCAGGAGTTATTATGAAAAGAATTATGCTTGCTGTTTTTGTGATCTGTGGTGCGCTGTCACTTTCAGGATGTATCCTTCCCCCTGGTCCCCATGGAGGCGGACATGGTGGAGATCACTTCCATGGTCCTGAGCATCGTTAATCGCCTGAGGGCTTTCATTTTACAAATGATGAAAAAGGCCGCAAAAATATGCGGCCTTTAGTTACTACCAGCTAGCGTATAAAGAATCTCTCAGGAGCCACCCGGGAGAGGTTCATCTATACGGCTAACTGACCTCTGCCGTTCTGGTGTTGGCAGGCAGAGACGTTATGAGAGTAGTGAGTATTTCAAAATTCACCGGGATAAACAGACAATGATGTCAGTTACCCCGTGTAACTGGTAATTGGTGATTGATTGAACTGTCAGCTCAGACGATTTGTCTGATGGTCATTATCACAGGCACTCTATGAACGCCTGCTGTAATGCCTTAGCTGATCTGCTCAGCGGCAGTATCAAACAGCGCCAGCGCTTCGGTCGCTTCCTGGATTGCCTTACGGGTCTTCGAGACAATCTCACTTTCCGTGAAAACACGATCGAAAGAGTCAGCAAATAGCTCAGACTTCAGATAGCTGTCGCCTACCCAGTCAATGGCTAACTTCGCCGCTGCAGTGTCGTAATTCACTTTCTTGATAATATCCAGGCGGATTTGCTCAGATGCGGTGATCTCTGACATGTCTTACCTCTTTGATAAATAATACATACAGAAAGGCCCTGTATTAACAGGGCCTTTTATCGTCAAACTTTAGGGAACCAACGCTACAAGCCAGGTAAAGTAATGACACCCTGACTTTATACTAAAAAGTGACTCATATTAGAGCTATTAGTGATCATCCATAAAACCAGCCTGCGACACCAAGGAACATAGCTGACAGAAAACAACAAATTGCAGTTTTATGCATCAATACACCGTAAAAGGCGCAAGATATCACGACAAGAAGTACAATAAGGACAGGCCACATACTAAACAAAAGAATAGCATATGACTCCGAATTATTATAAATATTATTTTGCACTAGCATCATAATCCTTCTACGGTGTTTGAAAGCATTGCAATGATGCCAATTTTAAATTCCAACAGCGAATTTATAATAAATAGAAACCATCAAACTAACGAAAAATCACTCTTGCCAAACAAAAATCATTACCAAGAAGATTCAACTACAACCCAAATATTCAACCCGTGTATATAACGCTGCACCGGAACACAAACAAATACACCTTCATTTAAACTTACTGACTTTATTATACTACCCGCAGGAGGAAAAACATCCCCACTCCCAGGCAACTTGTTAATTTGTTCAGTACCATATCGATAATACTCTGGAAGTTGTGGAAGTTTGCACTCAGTCATAATTAGCAGCTCATTTTATAAGAACTCAATGTAGCATGTATGATGAACTAAAAAACCCACATTGCAAACAATATATTTCGTTAAAGTGAAAAACATTGCTTCGCGAGGAGATTTTTTTGTTCACAGCTTCTCTTACCCTCTAAATTCCCTAAGGTTTTACCTAATGTCTTAATTTTGAAATGGTAGAAATATTATGAAAGTTACAGACGTACAATCCATGAAGCATACACTCACTAAGCTTGTTAAATCAGAAACACATTCTACACTTACTTATGACTTTGCTCTGCCATGACAAAGTCTACTGTTCTACCCGTGAGCTCAGGGATGAGCCACTTCCTGTAGTGTCAGACCATCCATTTTTTCTCAAAACCAGTAGAAAAACACCTCGAAATCTGACTAAACTCCGACATTGACTGCCTCTGCAGCGCCCCGTCAATTTGTCGGATTTACTCCACGGGTTTTTTTATCACCTGAAACTGCTGGGCAAAGGCTCCAAGAATCCAGCCCACCAGCGGTACACGTTCCCGGCATCCAGAAGCAGGATACCTGAGAGATGTTATATCCTTCGATCATATGAGGAATGTATCGTAGGTAGTTCTATTCAAAGGTGAGTTCATCAAGCCTTAATGGTTTTCTTATAAAAGCCTTTTGGCATTCGATTATGAGTATCTGCCCCTCGCACAATGAGCAAAACACAGGAGAGGATTTACCGGAATCACCATTTCCACAGGTTAGCTCCTTAACCCCATAAATAGTGCGCTCAATCGTGTTATCTCTGATAAGATTGATATGCCCTGCATGCTTTTCACCTTGTACTATGTATTTAGACTGCTTACCTGTTATACCCTCAGAGAAAATTGCAACCCCTTTATCAAAATCCCAGATAAAAATCTTACGCCCACCGTCAGTTACAAGCATTTCCAGTGTCAGCTTGTCATTCGATGCTGGGTCAGACATTCTTGCATAGCATTTTCTAATCACAACACACCTACCCATTTTTAGGTAGAATATAAGCACACCAGAAGCGGCATTCAACAAGAAAAAATAATCTGTCCTGCATAAGCCAGCTGACCTGCCCACAGTATTAGATACAACCAGAAGATAAAAGGCCTACCGTAATGGAAGGCCTTTATGGGGTTATGCAGTATGTTGTGGTGCCGGGTGCCTCCCGGTAAGTCTGCCCCAGCCAACAGACCTGCGTGTGTGCTCAAAGAGAAAACCTGGCTGGTCGCCCCACCGCACAGGGGGATTCACCACGCATCTACATTAGCTATGCGATAAGTGCATAGTCAATCCGATGTAACCAGTAAAAACACCTCTTTCGGAAAACTGTATATCCTGGCAGACAATAATTAATCATTTCATATTGAATCATTACAAAACCAACAATAAAGTTTCATATCAGGTTTCAAATTAAGAAAAAATTCCAGTTAGGAATTTTCTCACTTAAATCCCACACTACCCCTCATGCGAACCATAATATCCATGGTCCTTAGGAGGGTTAACTCACATGATAACCATACTGATGATAGCGTTAGCTGTAGTTCTTCTTTTAGTTGCAGTGGGTTCACTGGTTTCATACTTGCGAGAAACGAGTAAATATAAAAATACTTTTAAAAAAAGGTATTAACTTTTACCCAATTCTGCACAAAAGGGGTAGTCAACCGGCACTATCCCTGCTTTCTAACTACCGCCTTCCAGTAAGAAGGCCTAAGTCACCCTGGTGTCGCAGAGAACGTCTATACGCAAGATCCATGACCTGATTACACAACCACACTCTCGCAGTGCTCTGCGCCCGTGCCCTTGAGTTCATGTCACATCATCGCCGCTAATAACCAGTACGCGTTTGGCGTTCGCATATCGGGTGACGAAACGCTCAGACTTTCCTACTGCCCGCGGTAAGCAGCCCAACGTGATCAGCGAGTACGACCCATGGGCCTAAGAATATTTAATGGCCACTATCGCAACGATCAGTGCAACCAATGCCACCAGTAGTGACACACCAGTGAGCAGCAACGAGGCCGTATTCATCATCCGCTGGTAGTAAAACTCTCGCATGGCTTTTGTAGTGGACTCGCGGTGTTCAAAATCATTCTTATTAGGATATGCCAGGTCGTAACCGTCTGAGATTTTCCTTTCAATGGAAGCGTGAAGCACGTCGTTCCAGCTATGCGTAAAATTAACAAATGCATCTGTAATTTTCTGTTTCATTGTCATCTCACCCTGATTGTTATTATTGGTGATGATATCAAATAGGATGAAAAAAAAAGCCAACGTATCGGTGGGCTTGTTGTGACATGTCACGGCATCAACAATCGCTATCAGGCCTTGCTATTGCACGACATGCCCACATACAGGCTTCCTGCATTTTGGTGCGCGCGATAGCCATGCAGCGCAAAGCCTCTGCTCTCTCGGTTTCGGCCTGACTACCACGCTCGACAACTTCAGCCGTTGTAACCTCTCGCTCAGTATCGAGCAGACTGCAAAAATGCCGGCTGACACCTTTGAGGCGGTTCATCCGCTCAATGTCGCCAGCGGTTAATGTGCGGTAGCCTTTTACAGTGCTGCCGTCCTGCGGTTTTGCTTCACTCATTTCGTAGCCCTTTCGGTTGTACCTGGTTTGCTTTTACTAGCTCGTAGGTGGATATTGTTGGGAAGGAAAGCATGGAGATAACCAAATGAAACAGATACTATTTACATGGTTTGCTTTTACAAATACCTATGCCTGCATCACCGCCAGCATTAATGTGAACAACTCGCTAATGCTTAATTCAGCTGTGCCGTGGATTGTTGGGGTTTCTCTTGGAGTAATCACCAATTACTTATTGGCTAAAAAACTGAAGGAAAGCGGCTTTCTGTAGGCCTGCTGGTTTCTGGCCAGGTTACTTCTTAACGCTGTCCGGCATCACCGCACCAACAACGCCAGCCAGCGCTACGCCGCCAGCGATGACGGTTTCCTGAATGCCCGGAGGCATCTGATAGCCGAAGACACCGGCAATGACCAGGATGATGCCGCGCCAGGTTGACGGCTCTTTCAGTCGATTAATGAGATAGTTCATATTTCCCTCAAACAAGAATACTTTTTGCCAGGAGATAGCGGGCTTTACGGTCATCAATGCCGTTCTGTCCGCCGTTGATAATCTGATTGACGCGTGTAAGGTCACCGGGATAACGCAAACAGCCGCGTGAGGTATAGAACCAGGCAGCACTGCGCGCCGCATACTCATCCTGTGCCAGCAATTCAGGCTGTTTAACCAGATCAATCTTCAAAGCATTCCCGCATTCGCGGTAATTGTTCAGGCCGGTGGTCTGGATGAGCCCGCGCCCGCGGTAAAACCAGCCGTCTGTTGCCCCGTTATTCCCCATGCGTTTGCTGTACACCAGATTGGCGATCGCTCGTTGCCTCTCCAGTGGCAACGATGGTTCACCCTGCCGGCGGCCGAGCGAATTAGCCTGACCCTGCGTCAGCCGCCCGGCGCGGACAAAATTATTCAAGCCAGCCACGCTATAATTGAAGCTCTCAACAAGCTGGGTAAATCCCGTGCTTTCATGCCCTACCTGGGCAATGAACATTGCCTGGTCGATAGCGGAAGTGATGCCAAACTCTTTCATCGCGGCTGTAATATGCGGAAACCAGCGCGCAGCTAACCCGGCGCTGATGCCAGCCGCTTTCTGGAATTGTGTTTGATTCATTAGTGCCTCAGTGTATCGACCAGACGCGCCACGTTACCCCGAGCCCATAGCACGGCGGCGCATATCATCACGTTTGCCATTACCACCAGCCAGTGGGACTGTACGTAAAGACCGAAGATAAATTGGAAAGGTATGCTCGCGTAAATCAGTACAAGCAAGTAAGCAATGATGGAGATACCAGGGCGATGCCTGGCACCGCGACGTTGATAAAACATCAAAGCGCAGACAATAACGGCACATATCACCGCATTGGCCAGCGCTGCCGGGTCATTTATTACCATTCGAACCTCCTCCCCTTAATCGGGAAAGTAATCCGAACAGGCTGCTCAAGTCCTGGCTGTTAATGAAAGTCAGGACCTTGATGGTGACAGCAGATGCCACCACCGCACCGAGCGCATCAAGCGGACGATCTGTATAGCCTGTCCAGGTAGTAAATTTTGAGCCTAATAATCCGGCAGCCAGAACACCGACAATAAACGACGTCATGAAGTAAGCTATTTGCCTTCCACGTGTCAGGTTTGCGGTCGTTGCCACATAAAACACCGCGCCGCCAAAAGCCCCAAATACCACACCAAAATCGGTGTGGGTGATAACGCCATATACGACGGAACCAATTAAACCGCCGCCAAAAATCAGGCCGGTACCAGTTAAAGGATCGGACATTAAGCCCCCTCTTATTGCTGTGAGTCCTCTCAGAATTGAGGGGAAAAAGAAAAGGCCACGCATAAGCGCAGCCTCAAATGATTTGTACCTCAGCTTTCCGAGGAGACTTATTCATGGCGAAAAAAAGCCCGCTCAGAGGAACGGGCAGAAAGTAGGCATTCTAGGTAGTAACGAAACGAAGGCACTCCTAATAGTCCGAGCTACCGATTTACCAGGAAGCATTCACTTTTGCCGTTACGTTCTATAAACATAGACAGGCAACCGCAGAAGTAAACCTTCCATAAATCTTAAATATGTTATGTGGCAGTGTGGTGCCGGGTGCCTCCCGGTGAGCATGCCCCAGCCGGCATGGCCCGCGCTGCATTTACAGGTTTCTGTAACTGACTGGTCGCCCCTCCGCATAGGGGGATTCACCACATCAATACGTTATGCTGTAAACATAGCTAGCGTCAATACACTCTGCATACATTGCTATCGAAGAGCGACTAATCACAGGCATAAAAAACCCGCATTTTATGCGGGTTTCTGACTTTGCAGCTTAGATTATCTGAATGCTGAATTCAGAGAAACTTCAGCATCCGGTTCGTGCGTAATTCTGTTTCTCAGATCCCGGCGAATTATCTCAATTGACCAGAACCACACCAGGTGACCAAATATTTCAGAAACGTTTTCATACCATGGAAGCTCAATCAACGGAGGGGTTAGGCCCATAAGCGGAAACGAAATCATATGGACAAACAGTTGTGCGAGTGCACCTGCAAGCAAACCCTGCCACAGCTTGATTTTTGGAAACACCTCTGCAACTACACAATACCCAACCGCGAACACGATGGAGAATATGATATGTGTTACGCCTACCCAGTTAAACACATGTCCGGCGAAGGTATAGACAGCCGCATTTGGATCGACCAGCCCTAACCAATCACGCAGAAAAATATAAGGAGGGTTAAGGAAGTTTCTGGAGCAATCAATCTGCCCGGCAACTCGAATTAATGACTCTGGTCCACAGGCACTGGTAAACATATCGACAGGACTACGCGGTGGTAATGGTACTTCAGCACCCCATTTTACAAATGCTGAAACCACCCCAGAAATAAGCCCGATAAACAATGCAACACCATAATGCCGTCTGCGAGGTTCGGTTCGCACAAAAATATCTTTTAACGCCATAAAGCCATCACTTATAAAGAATATTTACAGTTCCTTAATATTCCTTAAGTTTGGCGCATGACATTTTGATTCAGATCACACTTTATAGCCGATTTCAGGCATTTGTTTTCAAAAACATAAAACCCTGCAGTAGCAGGGTTTATATGAATGTTTTCGTTCAGGCGTTTTATTCCACGATTTAAAATATACACGACAACTTCGGACAAAATCAAGCACCTTGCACTTAAAATGCAAAATAATGTGCCCATTTACTCAATCAGCTGTTGCTCGTTGAAACTCTTTATCTGCCCTCTTCTCTTCCCTCCAGCATAGGTCCACCAGCGCATCGCAGAAAGGTTTCCAGTTGCGTGTCCATGTTCGGATGTGCAGGTCTGGGACAAGCGTCAGAATCGCTTTATAAGCAGCCGTAGACGGCATCGTTGAAAAGCCATTCCCCGAACAGCGCTCACAGATTTTATATACCGGTGCTCCCTGCTCTCTTGTCGCTTTGCGGTCCAGAACCCGGCCAGAACCACCACAGCGGCAGCGAGCGTTAATTTTCCCCTTACCGTCACAGGCTTCACACTTAGCGCTTATGATGGCTGTTACTTCAGTCCACTTATCCCAGTCGGAAGGACGGACAGCACGGGATTTTTTCGCCCAATATGGAGCTTTGCCCCACGGGTTAGAGACTTTGCGTTCCGTAGTGGTTGTTTCAATTTTCCCGGTGCCATTGCATACCCTGCAGGCTCCCGTTGTTTCCGCGGAGCGGGAATACTCCGCAAAAGCAAACTTCGCCAAAATCAGGCAGCAGTGCCCCAGCTCTTTACCCGCGGTTTTGCGTACGTTCTTCGGTGCGGTTTCAATCGCATACCGCGCTAGCGCCTGGACGGCCAACTGCTCATCTGTCTTGCTGATGCCAGTCTTTCCAAAGAACGCTGCCAGTCCGAACCTTGCCCTGCTGCTTGTCACCCCAATACCAGCCATAACATCCGTACCGTTGAGACGATCAGGTGATGTGCTTTTCACATCGTCGCTGATGTGCATACCCTGAGGGCTGAAATGTTTTAAGGATCCTTCGAGTTTCATGCTTTCAGTAACCCCTCTTTTTTCCATATAGCCAAAGTTCTGAGCACGCCTTCGGCATGCATCAGACGCAGTTCGTCGCGGGTGTAATCGGTGGTTTTCGTTCTGCCATCAATGAGATCGTGGCAAGCACTGCAGGCTATCGCTCCCTGGATATCATCAGGCTTGCATCCAGTTCCGCAGGTACCCGCCAGGCGGTAATGCGCCAGTACGCTGGTTTCCGGATTGCCATTGCAGTACCCGGGAATACGTACTGTGCATTTGCGGCCTCGGGCCGCTTTGCGAAGGTTCGCCATACTCACTCCCACATCCTGTTACGCCAGCGAGAGTCTGCCCGCGGCGGATTTTTGTCCTCCACCAGCTGCGCGCTGACGGTCCATGTCATAAAGTCAGGGTTTAAGCTTCGTTCGACCTTAACGCCCCGCTGACGATATCTCGCTACCAATTCTTCGGCCTGCTGCGTTGTGCATTCGTGATGGTGAAACCATGAGCGTTTCATCGGCATCACCCCGCGAAACTTAAAAGCTGGTTGGCGGCGTTCTCAGCTTCCTGCAGGCTGTTGAACGAACGAGAGAGGATCCATCGCCAGAGAACATCGAGCGATGCTTTGTACAGTTCCTGGAATTCGCATTCGTCCATGCTGGCGAAAGAAATGCTGCGAGGGTGTTTTTTCAGCGTACCGTCCGGCAGCTGTATGGCGTCATAGTGGCCTGCTTCTACGATGACCCACGCCCGGTAAGCATCGAAAGATTTGCAAATACTGATTGAACCGGATCGCTTCTCGGCTATACGGTCGAGATATTGCCCGGCGGCATCAAGTAACGCCGATTCACTCCCGCCATATGCAGCAAGGTATTTGGCGTAACCTGTGATAAGCCTGCGCTCATTAGACGAAATCGCCCCGCCGGTAGGTTCCCAATATTCAAAACCGAGATTGAGTAAAGCAAAGTAACGGCGGTGAAACGCCGGATTACGGACAAGCTTATAATCGGCTTCCAGAACGGAGCCGAGCTTGCATTTTGATTGCAGAAAATCACTGGTCTCCGGCGTCGCGGGGATCAGGATACCTTGAGATTGTTTTATTAAGTGAAGCTGCGCCATCACGTTCTCCGGTGGCGCATTACTGTCAGGTGGCTGGTTGTTCAGACCAGCACTGCAAGTATGATGTTGCTAACTGTTAAGAGTCAATTTTTAGAGCTCATTTCCTTAATAACCTCCACTAATGATTTTCTTGTCCAGAGGTGTTCATCTTTAGCAATTTTCCTAACCGATACTTCACTATTAATATTCGATAAAAGGATTCTGTCATTCAAAGCTAATCGGAATGAGCACAACACATGTCCGGATCCGTCCGTAATGGTGGCCCACACATTCCCCTGCTGATTTGGGTCAATACCATCTGTCACATTACCCCCTGAGCGACATACAGACGCACTCATAAAAAACGGGTAGCAGCATCAAGGGAAACGCGTATGCGATGCTCTGGGATAAGAGCCGCCACCATCACAATTAAACTAATAAAACCAGTCGTCTGCGCTTTCCCATGTCTCTTGCAGAATTTGCTCAACGTGTTTTTTATCGCCATCAGCGCCGCCCAAAACTCTAAGGCCATCGTTGCTTGTGCGTCTAATGGTTAATTTGCAGTCATCATAAGATTGGGACAAACGGCGCAGCAATTCTTGCTCAAGTGCTGGTATTGCGCCATCAGGGAGTTTTTTATGTTTATCAATTGTAACTTCAACTTTCATGGTTAGCACCCCACAGAGACACTGTATAAATAAACAGTATACCGGTTGCATGAAATGTTCAACCCCTCTGCAGCACTTTTTGCCAACACCATGCTTATGTTTAGATTGATGTTTTTCCATAATAAAAAACCCGCTGAAGCGGGTTTTATCATGCTGCAATGTCTTTTTTCAGCCACATATCAGGTAAATTAGCCCTAACCAGCGCCTCAGCGAACGGGGACGGAACGGCATTTCCGCAGCGGCAACCTGCTTGTCTTTAGCGCACTTCACACTGCAGAAATACATGTCAATTATGTTCCGCCGTGAGAACCCCGATCCGCGTAGATTTTCATTTTAATCAACAATAAAAAAGCCCTCTCCGCAGAGAGGGCTTTTCATTTTTTTGCTCGGAAAACGGATTGGATAACGCAGTAAACAAGACCACAGATATTAGACATTGAGCATCCCGCGAAAATCGTCAGGGCATCATCAGATAGTCCCAGAAGCCCAAGCCCCACGCAGACAAATACTGCATTTACTACAACAACCTGAACAATCATCACGATCAGAAGGGTTATTGCATGCAAATATTTAATCCGGATGTTTTTTACTTTGTGCGCCATGTGTCCCCACTTGGCGCCGGAAGTAAGTCGTCAGTTGCTCAGGCTGACGAGGTAATTATGGCTGGTCACCACTGTAAAATCAAAGCTAATTATCACTTCTTCTTAGGGGTTTTTTCCCGTAAGATTTGACCTTCTTCTCCATCGTGGGAATCACATAATCCCATAAATCACTATCAGGGAACCTATTTTGCTTTCTTACATCTTCCGCGATGTATGCTGCCTTAAGGCCAAGAAGAGAATATTGATACTGACGTTCTTCAAAATAGTCTTTGTAATCAGGAGGATACGCCTCTAACTCCCATGATACTGAAAGCTTTTTCCGTGCGCCTTTCTGTTCCGCTGGCAAGCTACATACCCGGTACATAATGTCGGAGCTAAGTGACCTCCAGTTTCCCTTAATCGAAGAGTAGTCAAGTAGCTCTGGAGGCGAGGTAGTCGGCTGAGCTTCCCCCTGGTCACCAGTATACTCACCATAGTCATTCGCTATTTCTGCACATTTATTTGCATAATCCTCGAGGAGAAATATAAGCTCAGTGCATATAAACTTCCTTTCTGGTGAAGACTGCTTATTTTCTTTATACCACCCGACAAAGTGGTTCGTAGCATGGCCTATAACAGCACCGGCAACCCCTCCGATCATTGATCCAATCCACGCGTCCATAATACCTCCTACTTTTTGTTAGCCTCTTCCATTTCGAGATAGCACGGATCAGATACGCGGGGTGACTGCATGCTCTGCTCGCGGTAGTAGCGGACGCGCTCCATCGAGTAATCGCACATATTCTCTGGCTATTATCTAGCTACCCGCTCCGCTGTCATCGGCATATTCAAACATTTTGTAAGGTCTACCGGAAGTGGCAAGATAAATGTTATATTACTATATTTATAATAAGCCTCAATTCAAACATTGAGGCTTTTATATAATGAAAAAATTACGGCTCAAATGAATCTATAGCATCAAGCAACTCATTCACATTCGTGTAACACCCAAGAAGAAATGGCCTATTAGAATGAGGGGGGGCTGCATTTAAACTTTGTTTATTAAGTGCCTTTGCTCGTTGTCTGGCGTTAGGAATGCCAAGCCTAATTTTCTTATACAATGTAGCATCGGCTTTATTATAATCCTTTATACCCACTGATAGTAAATCTTTTTTCAAAGTAGAGTGCTTCTTTAGATCATCAAAACTTGAGTAAGGCGTATTTTTAAATGCAAAATGTTGCAAAACCCACAATTCAAAACAAATATTTGACAACGCAATATTAATATTGTTTGCAAGGGCTAAATCCCATGCTTCATGGTGTAATGCATGCGGGTATTTAGAGACAGCCTCTCTATCATATACAACCCAAAACTCATCATCACCAGAGGTATAACCACTTTCCTTGTGCTTAATTGCAGCATTTACCAAGGCTATTGGTGTGTTATATTTTATATCCGGTATATGTATAACCTTTGCTTTCTCACTAGCAAATTCATCAATATAACCCTGCAAGTACAGAGGTTCTGTTTTTGTACCTTCGCAAAAAATATGCATTCTTTTTTCTAATTTTCTCACGTTTTTTGCCATGATCCATCACCTTAAATCTTCAGGAATATCATCGATGTCACCAAATACTGTTAAATCAGTATCTTCAGACTTTTCATCTGTCAAAGAAATAAAGAAATCCTTTATTTTCATATAGTTAATAAGTGGAACACCTCCAAAGCGCCCTTCATCATACCACTTATTAAAAGGTGAATTTGCCTTAACCTTTTCTTTATCAAACTCATCTAAACTATAAACTTCGGTTACACCTTTTTTCTTTTCAGTAAACCAAATCTGATCTCTTCTCATATTTTCTGATTTCATCAACTCAATGTTATGAGTAGTAAATATGAGTTGAGAACCTACTTTATTGACTTCACTATCGTTAAACAGTCGGATTAAAAGTGCAGCCAAGTGTGGATGCATGCTGTGGTCGATTTCGTCAATAATTAATACACGATTTATAAAAAAACCAGAAAGGAGTGCAGGGGTTAATTCAAATAACCTACGGGTCCCTGCTGATTCATTTTCAATATCTATATCAGCACATTCCCCGCCTTCCATGTCATGCTCAAACTTAAAGCTAAATCGATTTTCCGCCAAAATTCTACGCTTCATTTCTTCTGGCATTTCATCAGGTAGCTTAATATCCAACTCTTTATTTTCAACAATCCTTAATTTGTTTATACCCGTATCTACCAATGATAAGAAGTCACCGGCAAAACGAATAAGTATGTCTCTAAATTTCTCATCCTCAAGATGAAGTACATTGAAACTAGAATCCATTCCAATAGGACAAATTAACTGCGAAAAATACTCATATACTACCTTAGCGATTTCGGGAGCCTCAGCAACGGTGCCGATCTTCGATAGATATGAGTTATTTTTAGAAAATGGAATTTTCTTTACTCCACCCTTGAATTGCGCCCCAAACTTAATGTTTTCCCAACCATTATTCACACGATAGAACAAATTCGAAGATTGCTTGGAGTAAAAACAATCTAAACTCTCCAATATAATTTCTTTTTGAAGATAATGTATTTTATATTTATATTTTAAATCATTAACCACAAAGTCAATTTCAAACTTAACTGGCTTTGAGATTGTTGTTTGACAAAGAGAATATGGTTCAAAACAAGGGATATCCTCACCCTCTTTCAATGAAAAGCTATCCTCAACAAGATAATTTAATGCAGAAAATACCTTTAGAAGATTTGACTTCCCTGAAGCATTGGGACCATAAATTCCAACGGTACGAACAACCCGCTCATTGCTTTTGGGGAGCACAAGTAAATTATTGCTTAAGTGGTTACTTGTTGAACTTCGCAAGTCAAAGTTAACCTCTTCTTTGATCGACCTAAAGTTCTCAACTTTTAAGGAAACTATCATGACACAATCCTCTAAAACGTGATTTTACAGCCAAAAAATGACAAAAAAAGCCCAATCACGAGAGTGTAATCTAACAAAAGATACTTTTATACAACTTTTTCTTGGTTTTGTACCCTTATAAGCACAAGAAGAATACAACCGTCATATTGGGTTACTACAAGAGTTGGGCAGATCCCTTCGGAAGACGATTCTGCCCGATAGTTGCCTCACCCTTTCCCACAGACCTA
This sequence comes from Klebsiella pneumoniae complex sp. WS1778, assembly GCF_049472055.1. Taxonomy (NCBI): domain Bacteria; kingdom Pseudomonadati; phylum Pseudomonadota; class Gammaproteobacteria; order Enterobacterales; family Enterobacteriaceae; genus Klebsiella; species Klebsiella pneumoniae complex sp. WS1778. Next base: position 304,556 of record NZ_JBKGTJ010000001.1, on the reverse strand, counting down.
AGCCAGTGGGGCAGTCTGAAAGCTAGAAACATATCTCGATGGTTTCCATTGCTGCTATGTGTTCGCTCATGATGATTTTCCTAGATTTGACCAAAAACTGATTTTGCCATCAGATGGGTGGCAGTTAATCAAGTCGATAATTTCTTCAGCTGTCTCTTTACCGTCGAAATGCTCACCAGAGGACATTTTCAGAGTTAAAATGCCATTCGGAGTCATGCTTACTATGTCCTCTGCAGCATGAAATATAGGATCGAAAACTGTTTCAAGTTCCCAGCCATATTTGCTCTGGAGCTTTAGCGTTATAATTTGTAATAATTTGATAAAAATCAGTTACTTACCCCAGTCAGGCACTGGTTGAACAGGTTGGTCATTGGGTTTACGCCGCCAGGACGCTGGCGATACTGATCAGACGGATCGCTTTCGGTTACGGCTGTCGTGTCGATCAGGGTGTAGCGATAGCTCCTGCACTCACCCTCACGCTTAACCTGGCCGTCACGGTTCATCTGCCAAAGGGAGGAATTGACCACTGCAGAATCAAGACCGGTGCCGCGGCGGATATCCTGAAAGCTGCATCCAGGATGCAGGCCGATGAAGTTAATAACGGCTTGTTTGCCAGAGTTCTTTTTCATGACCGCCCTCTCCCCAGTCCAAATTTCGCCCGAATTTCTGCGATTTTGTTTAACCCCTGCTCCTGACTTAATGGCCGGCCACCAAGTTTTGGAATCTGCTTAACCGGCTCTGGAATCGCTTCTCCTACGCTTAAACGACGCACCATACGCAGCAGCTCATCCTGCGCCTTACATCGCAGCTCAATGTCGCTGAGGCCGTTTGCGCGCATGTCTGCGTACAAACCAGTAACCATCCAGTAGCAGGCTTTGTGTTTCAGCGTTAACGGTTCGATTTTGTGCTCAGGCCATGGGTACGACTCAGCGTCTGGATACTGGCCGCGGGTGCGGCAATACTGGTAAACCATTTCAACCAGCTCACTCGCATCTGGCAGGCCTACAGTTACCGCCTCCTCAGAACGACACCAGGCGACGAACTGTCCCGGTGATGGCATGAATGGTTTTTCCTGTTTGCGCGCAACCCGCATCCCTGCGTTAATCTGCTCAACTGTGGTGATCCCGTTCTCTTTGAACGCCAACAGCCACTGGCGACGCATCTCGTTAAGGTCTTCCACAGATTTGTTGGCCAGCACAGGGAATACGGCAAGCAGTTGGCGGAACAGCTCGTTGAAGATCTCCGCAGTCTTGGCCGCCTGGCGCTTTACTGCATGCTCGTCCTGCATTTCAGGAAGCCCGGCAGCCACACGCTGGAAATTTTCCCGGTCGAAGTTGTGCATGGTTTCAGCGATTGATTTCATTCGAGTACCCCGTCGATCCAGTCGGTATTGTCCAGCGCACTGGCGCCTGATGTGGTTTTTGATGGACCATGGCTGCGCAGGCGTTGAGTTGTGAGTTGGTCCCACTTCTTACGTAGTTTTGAGGGGCAGAGGATGTTTCCCTGCCAGAAACCGTCCTCATTTGCCCACTTGAACAGTTCGCAGATTTCATAGTGCGTGCGCTTGTCCTGCAGGCGCATCAGGCGGATGGCATTCGCCCATTCAACCCAGTTCGGCTCTGAGAGGGAGGCATTCACGGTGAGAGCTTTATCGAAAATCCATCGTGCGGCTTTGAGGTCGTCAGCTGTTCCCCAGGATTTACCTGCAGGGGTATAAATCCCATCGGCCGCTTCTGGATGACGAGAGAGAAACTTCAAAGTTTCCTCGTTTCGGGATTCTTTAGAATTCCGAGACGAAGATCTTTTAATATTGTTTTTGTTATAGTCTTGGGTGTCTACCGTTTCCGGGAAGGTTTTTCCCGATTCCGGGAAGGAAATTCCCGTTTTCGGGAAGAGTTTTCCCGTTTTCGGTTTGTCCAAAATCCAGGCGGATAGCTCAGTATTTATACCGACAGTTTTCATCACACCATGCTTGTGACTAAAAATAATTCCCCGTGCTGCGAGTAGCTTTATCGCATCTGAAACATGAGAATCACTCAACCCGGTTAACTCAGAAATGACGGTATTTGTCACCCGATCCTGTTTTTTGTTCCATCCGTAGGTAAGCCAGATAACAGCCTCAAGACACTGCCACTCGCGCCCGGACATACGCAGCCGCGGCTTGAGTTTCTGTATCTCATTGGCGATTCTGGTGTAGCCGTTGGACAGGTCGGCCATGCGACCTCCCGTTAGTTCGGTTTTGATTGGAAAATTGATAACTTCAGCGGTATTTGACATACTTCATCCCGTGAATTGACCCAATTAATTCACCCGAAGACTGGCTGTGTTGGCGCACAACAGTCTTCACCCTTTCAGAACAACCCAGCCTGGTCGCCGCCCTTTCGCACTTTGCGCTTTGCTTCCCGACGTTCAGCTGCGCTGGTCTGCTTCTCAGCCCATAACTTTGCGTGTCGCATAACATCGTCAAACATTCCCCCTTTGCGGCTTGCCTGTGACATCCGCTTGTACATATCGACCGCCAGGTATGCCCCCCCTGAGCCACTGCTTGCGTGAAGCCTTGGCGAAGAAGTTCCTCGCGGACGTTCTTCTCAATAAATTCGATGTGATTCATGGATACCCCGCTTACATCACGCCGAGCATTGAGCTCACGATCGTCATCAGTGCTCCTGTCTGCTCAGGCATTAGCCTGAAAAGCGACGCTATACCCTCGCTCACTTCCTTCAGTTTCTGGTGCTCTGGCGCGTTCAGCATCACCGCCTGCTTTGCTTCAGCGCATTCCTTCATGGCCGAAGACAGGCGCGACAAAATATCGTCCTGAGGCATCAGGCGATGGCGGAACTCCAACGGAAGAACGGTCATGATTGCCGGGGTAAGAAGGCGAACGTACTCGCGATAGCGCTCAGACTCGGCCGGATTGTCCAAGTAGCGAAAAAGCTTCTGGCGGGCACGGCTGATGTCATCAGGAAACTCGATCTCCTCGCCGCCCTGTTGTCGCCACTCATCGATGATGTATGCCGAGACAACATCCTGCCCTTCAGCTGCTGCCCAGGCGCGAACGGCAGAGCGAATACCGTCGTGATCTGACTCTCTCAGCTGATTTCGCTTTATCAGGGCGCCGGCGTTGAATCCGGTATTTTGTTGAAAGGATAGTGTTTGCATGGTCCGTCTCCCTATTTCGGCAGGCCATCAGTCGGGTTTGGGTATGACATAGGGTCTACCTCATGAGGAGTTACTTCCCAGTCAAGGATCTGGCAAAGAGGAATAACGCGCCTTGGTGGAATGTTCCCTTTCCTCAGCCACTTACCTACTGCCTGAGAAGACACACCGAGTTTTTCGCCAATGCCTACCTGGGACATGCGATTACTAATTTTTTCTTTGGTTTGTTTGTCCATCGAGGTTTTCCAGTTTCAAGTGATTGTGGCTGGAGAATAACATTTAAAACTTTAGGTTCCAACAAAAATCAAACCAATAGTTCTACTGAATTGCGAAACCATTGGTTGTAAAATGGAAAAATGAATAAAAACTCTCACCCAGTGTTTGCCAAACGCATCCAGCAAGTAATGGATGAAAACGGCTGGACGATGGCCGACCTTTCTCGGCGCGTGATGCTTTCGCACACATCGGTGCGGAAGTGGGCTAATGGCGCTTCTGTAGCAAGTGGCGAACGTCTAAAAAGACTTTCAGCTGCCACAGGCAGGCCTGAGCATTGGTTTTTCATGGACCCTAACGATGAAGATGCAAACTCTTCAAGTAGTGTTCCACGGGTTTTGGATGAGAAAGAAGAAACTCTCCTTTCTCTCTTTAACCAATTACCAGAGGCTGAAAAGCTTCGTCTGATTCTGCACACCAAAGCAGTGCTTCATGAAATTGACCATCTAAAGAATGATGTTTTCGACATCATGAACGATTTGAAAAAGTAATCGGTCACCTCCCCCCAAACTAAAAGGCACCCACTGGGTGTTTTTTTAAAACCCAAAAATGCAACCAAAAGTTCTATTTTAGCTTTACACATCGAACCAATGGTTGTATCTTTCCCTTCATCGACAACAAACGCATTGTTGTCAGGTGTTAAACGTTCCGCTGGCCGGCGACAAGGCAGAGGTTGAAATGAGTAAACAAGGCATCAGAGCCATGGTCATTTCGGCAGTAATTGGGCTCTTCATCTGGATCGCGCTTTTCTGCGCACTGAGGGAGTTATTTACATGATTGATTTCGCACGCAAACCCGTTCGTCAGCAGGCTGTTCGTTTAAGTCCGCTGTCAGCTTTCATCCGCCGGGTGTGCTACATGCTCGCGCAAAAAGGAGACCCTTCATGAGCACGATGTTTGCCCTGGTTCTCACCGTCAGCATGCTGACGGGCGGTAATCAGGATGTCCTGCTCGGCGTTTACGACAGTGAGAATGACTGCAAGGCAGCTGCAGAAGAGCAACACGTGAAAGCCGAATGTTATCCGCTGAAAGGTGTACTGGACGAGCATCCGGCCGGGTTCACGGTACATATGTAGGGGGAAGAATGCAGAAGAAATGCGGTTATTGCCGTAAAGCAATCGAGGGAAAACCAGTAGTAAGCACCCTGTTATATCTCCAGGGGAACCAGCTCGCACGGAAAGAAAAAGAGTATTGCTCTGAACGTTGCGCCTCTCACGACCAGATGGCTCACGAGGGCTAACGTAAACCCGCCGAAGCGGGCTGTACGTCCGGTGCCACCGACCAAAGTTACACCGGAAATTACCAAAACCAATGACCACCCTGAATGGGCGCTACCAATGGCCCGGGGGATTCTACATCCAAAATAGAGGCTATCACATGGAATATTTTTATCTGATAAAAGCGACTCAAAAATCGGGTAAAGCTGATGCCGTAATCTGGCGTACCAATAAATCAGAAGCTCGCGCCCTTCTGCAGCTGGACGTCGATCTGGAAGACGCTGGGATCGAAACAGGCCGCGGCAAAGACTATCAAAAACCAATTCGCACCGATTTCCCGGTATTCAATGACCTTCAGGCGGAAGGTGTTCTCGATTACTCATGGTGCCAACGCTACCAGCTCGGCGACGATGGTCGCACCTGGGCTCTGAAGCCAGGTCAGGCGCCTGCGGAGCATCACATCAATGATGCCGGAGTATCCGCTGAGCCCGTTAGTGGCGAGCTGGTTGATGCCAATACTAATGGCGACGCGGCACAAGGTGAGACCGTGGAAACTTTCGGTAGTGACGAATACCAGGACGATTCCAGCGCGCTTTTTAACGTGGCCGAGCTCCCCTTTCGCGCTCAGCTGCTGGCGCAGTACATGGCCGAAGAACGTCACGTTTATCATATCAGCATGCCTCACCGGCAGGAGCTGTCAGCTCTTGAAATGGACACTGATAACACAGCCGTCCAGGATCTGATTCTGGCCGCCGAGAATGTCCCTGAAATCAAAAAATACGATATGCCGGCGCTCTGGAAATTCACCAGCGCCAATAAAAAAGTCTTCCCGGAAGGGAAACGGCATGAGCTCGGCAAACGTATCCAGTTTGCAAAGCTGTGGTTCGCCACGAACGCGATCGACCGCGGCATTCTCACCAGGGAATGGGCTGCCGGTAACTGCATTTCTTCGGTTATGAAAACTGATGCAGGTACGAATGCTGGCGGCGGTAATAAAACCGATCGCAACCCTGACTACACCCATACCCTTGATACGCTCGATGTAGAAATAGCCCTGGCCACAATGCCAATGGATTTCGATATCTACAATTTCCCGGCATCAATTCACCGCCGGGCCAAAGAGATCGTTCAGAAGAAAGAAAGTCCGTTCAAGGAATGGTCTGCAGCGCTGCGCAAGGTCGCAGGCATCCTGGATTATTCACGCGCAGCCATTTTTGCCCTTATTCGTGGCGCCACCAGCGATATTCACCATTTCCCGGTAAGCCTGCAGACCTATATCAATGCGAACCTGACCGAGCATAAGCATGACGCCCCTTCTGCTGAGACGCTTGAAAAAGCCGGTCATGTTTCATTTGCCGCCGTCACTCTGGACGCTGTGAAAAAGGCTATCGATGGAGATGAAGGTGTGCCTGACCTGGAAACTCTCCCAACTGACTTTCAGGTAATTGGCACCGAACTGGTGAAAGAAGCTCAAAAGAAACGTCCTGACGCTGATCAGGTTCTGGCCGCCGAACGTGGCGAATATGTCGAAGGTATCAGTGACCCCACGGATCCGAAGTGGATAACCGAAGACCTTACCAAACCCAGAGCCCCGGAAATTTCAAATCTCGGCGGCGGAATGTTTTCAATTGAAGGCCTTATGACTTCACCGGCTACTAATGCCACCGAAGAAGGAACCACCAGCAATGTGCAGATGGAAACGGCTCAGCCGGTCGAAGACGAAAATGATAATACGGTATCAGCAGGCGAAGGCGCTGATGAGCCTCCTGCGCAAACAACTGCCGTGAACATGAGCAAAATACTGGCTGAACGCTGCCCGGATCTTACCGCCGAAGTGCTGAAAAGCCAGGTTTCCGAGAGTGCTCATAGCGATGAAGAGGAAGTGGCTGAACAAGCAGCGCCAGCATGGCCGGAGTATTTCGAGCCTGGTCGATATGAAGGCGTGCCAAATGAGATCTACCACGCCGCTAACGGTATCAGCTCCACGATGGTTAAAGATGCACGGGTATCGCTGATGTATTTCGAGGCACGCCACGTATCTAAAACCATCCAGAAGGTACGCTCCCCTGTTCTGGATATGGGAAATCTGGTGCATGCACTGGCGCTGCAGCCTGAGCAGCTGGAAACAGAGTTCAGCATCGAGCCGGAAATCCCGGAAGGCGCCTTCACCACGACTGCGACGATCCGCGCGTTTATCGACGAATACAACAACGGGCTTCCGGTTTTGCTCAGCGCAGATGACATCAAGAGATTCTTGGAGGAATACAACGCGACCCTGCCCGCCCAGGTTCCTTTGGGTACATCAGTTGAAGAAACCGGCCAGGGTTATATGTCTTTGCCTGCTGAGTTCCAGCGCATTGAAGACGGTCAAAAGCAAACCGCTACCGCAATGAAGGCATGCATCAAGGAATATAACGCTACTCTGCCCGCCCAGGTGAAAACCAGCGGCAGCCGCGATGCCTTACTGGAACAGCTGGCAATCATTAACCCTGACCTGGTTGCTCAGGAAGCACAGAAGGCGCAGCCGCTGAAAGTCTCTGGCACAAAGGCCGATCTGATTCAGGCCGTGAAATCGGTTAAACCGGATGCCGTGTTTGCCGATGAGCTGCTGGATGCATGGCACGAAAACCCTGAAGGAAAAGTGCTGGTTACCCATCAGCAACTAAGTACTGCGCTGGCCATTCAGAAAGCACTCCTGAATCACCCGACCGCCGGCAAGTTATTGACGCACCCGAGCCGTGCCGTCGAGGTGAGCTATTTCGGCATTGATGAGGAAACCGGGCTGGAAGTTCGCGTGCGTCCTGACCTTGAGATAGACATGGGCGGCCTGCGCATCGGTGCGGACCTTAAAACCATCAGCATGTGGAACATCAAGCAGGAAGGCCTGCGCGCCAAATTGCACCGGGAAATCATCGAGCGCGATTACCACCTGAGCGCGGCTATGTACTGCGAAACCGCAGCCCTTGACCAGTTCTTCTGGATATTCGTTAACAAAGACGAGAACTACCACTGGATCGCCATCATCGAGGCATCCGAAGAACTGCTGGAACTCGGCATGCTGGAATATCGCAAAGCAATGCGTGTCATCGCGAACGGTTTCGACACTGGCGAATGGCCGGCGCCAATCACTGAGGATTACGCCGAAGAACTCAACGATTTTGATGTGCGCCGTCTCGAAGCGCTGCGCGGACAGGCATAAGGGGATATGACGATGGAAAACACCAATATTGTTACCACTGAGCAACAGGCTCCAAATACCATTTCTGCCAGTAACGCCATCTTCAATGTGCAGGCGCTCGGCCAGCTAACGGCATTTGCAAACCTGATGGCAGATTCTCAGGTGACGGTACCTGCACACCTCGCGGGTAAACCAGCCGATTGCATGGCGATCGTTATGCAGGCAATGCAATGGGGCATGAATCCCTACGCAGTAGCGCAAAAAACGCATCTGGTAAACGGTGTGCTTGGGTATGAAGCCCAATTGGTCAATGCGGTAATCGCCAGCTCAAGCGCCATTCATGGCCGCTTTCACTATCGTTACGGCGGCGACTGGGAGCGCTGCACCAGGACTCAAGAGGTCACCCGGGAAAAGCACGGCAAAAACGGGAAATACAATGTCACCGAGCGTGTACGAGGTTGGACAGATGAGGACGAAATCGGGTTATTCGTCCAGGTCGGCGCGATTCTGCGCGGTGAATCAGAAATCACTTGGGGGGAGCCACTTTATCTCTCTGGAGTCGTCACACGTAATTCTCCTTTGTGGGTTTCTAACCCGAAACAGCAAATCGCTTATCTGGGCGTCAAATACTGGGCTCGCCTGTACTGCCCGGAAGTCATCCTGGGTGTTTACAGCCCGGATGAAGTTGAACAAAGACCCGAGCGAGAAATAAACCCGGCGCCGGCGCAAAGAATGTCTGTGGCAGAGATCACCAGAGGAACAGACATCACCACCAGCACGCAGGATGCAGCTCTCAATATTTCCCTGGCAGATGATTTCCGTGACCGCATTGAGCGCGCCGAATCGGTCGATGCAGCAAAAGCCATCAGGGCGGATCTGGATAAAGAGAAAGCTGTGTTGGGCACTGTTCTTTTCACCGAGCTGAAAGGTAAAGCCGTGCAGCGTTATTTCATGGTAGACGCCCGAAACAAAGTTGAGGCCGCGATCAACTCTCTACCCAATCCCGGAGAACCGGAAGCCGTCGAACTGTTCGCTAAAGCTGAAGGCATTCTCAACGGCGCGAAACGCCACCTCGGCGATGAACTGTATGACCAGTTCCGCATCACCCTGGACGACATGAAACCGGAATACGTGGGCTAACCAGATCGGGAGAGGAAACTCTCCCGATAAAGGAATGTATATGCGATTGATTAACCGAAGCAGACACTCCCCTCTGGGCCGCCAGGCGTGCGATGCCGCGCTGGCAAAACACGTTGAGCTTTATGGAGCTTACGGGCGACAGAAAACGAAGAGAACTTATACGGTGGTGGTTCAAGGCTCAAAGATCACTGTAGAAGTTGTTAACAGAAAAAGTAGCTATGTGGCCACAGCCATGAGCTGCGCGCGCCGGCTACACCATCTGCCTGGACAATGTAACTAAGGGGTTTTTATGACTAATACATCTCATAAATCAGATGAAATTTTGATAACCGATGACGTTCTGTCCAGATACAAAATATCGCGCAGCACACTCTATTTCTGGAGCACCCCATCCCGGATGCCCTCTTACTTTGCTCAGCCATTCCCGCAGCCTAAAATAAATGGCAGCCCTAAAAGGTGGAGACTTTCAGACCTGCTGGCCTGGGAAGATAACGTGGGGATCAAACCAGAGGCTGACCAACCAGCTTCTCAAGGTGATCCTGCCAAACAGCAAGCCAGTGACGCTGATCATCCAGATAATCATGCAGGTTATAACGTGCCATGACACCTGCCATATGATGGCCAAGCAGTTTTTCCACAACATGTGGCGGCGCACCTAATTCAGAAAGGCGTGTCGCCACTGTTCTTCTGAGGTCATGGAGAGACCAGGGCTTCATGCCTGTTTTAGCTATAATCTGAGCAGAAAACAGAGCGACGTTTGGTTGTAGTGGCGGTCTGTCATCTTCTGGCCCTCTGTAGCGTGACAGTGTCACAACGTGTTTCGAAACTGACGTTTGCTTCTCTGCTAACATCATTCTTACTACTGCCTCGGGAAGTGCCCTTCTGACCGATTTCCCGGTTTTATAATCGCTTGCCGGAATGGTCCACGTTTGCTCATGGAAATCGAACCACTCCCATCTTGCTGTCCTGATCTCCGTACTCCGGCAGCCAGTCATGATGAGAAACTTCATTATCAGCTGTTGTCTGTACTTCAATTCAGGAAGGATGTTCCAAACTGTTTTGATTTCCTCATCACTCAATCTGCGATCTTTTACGGATGCTGTGAGACCTACGTCAGAGCGCCTAAGGCTCTCAATTGGGTTCACATTAATTACCCCTCTATTGGAGCAAAAACGGAACGTACGCTGCATCAGCCCAAGCATCTGACCAGTGACAACTCTTCGCCCCATGCCATCAAAAAGGTTAAGCCAGTGTGCTTTAGTGGTCTGATCAACAATCATGTTCCCCAGCACAGGCGCTATATGGTTATTGAAGTCCCGCCGGTTAACCTTGATTTTCACAAGACCTTCAGGGATGCAGTAATACTTTTCCCAGTAATCGAAAGCCTCTTTGACGGTGAGCGCTTCGACTTTTTTCTGTTTCTCCAGAACTGTTTGCCGTCTCGGATCGAGTCCCTCTGTCAACCAGGCCCTGAACTGCTGTCTACGTTCGCGAGCTTGAGATAAGGAGGTGGTGGGATAATCGCCAATCGTTAGCTGAGCGGCTTTCCCGTTCCATCTGTAGCGGTAAAAGAATGTTATACTGCCGGAAGTAGACAACCGGACATTCAGACCATGAGCGTCCGATATGACCTCGATCTGGTCTCTCTTTTTGCCAAGAGCTTTTCTTAATTTTGTGTCGGTAAGCAATGTGTACACTCCGGAAGATGATATACACATCAGTGTACACATTTTGGTTAAATTGATAACCTTCAAATCAATGCAGAACACACAAAATTAAAGCACTCAATGCTGGCAAGATGTTGGTATTAGCGGGATTTTTGAAAAGACTTAAAGCATGACTAACAAACTTAAAACGGATTCATATGCCCTACGATAGCGTTTATCTGGAAAAGCGTCCGCCCGGCGCGCTGCGCACCGTATGGCGTAAATTCTATGGCGACACCACGGCGATGATCGGCCTGTACGGCTGCGCGGGGCTGCTGCTGCTCTGCGTCTTCGGCGGCTGGTTCGCCCCCTACGGCATCGACCAGCAGTTCCTCGGCTACCAGCTACTGCCGCCATCGTGGTCGCGCTATGGCGAAGTCTCTTTCTTCCTCGGGACCGATGACCTGGGGCGCGATGTGCTCAGCCGGCTGCTGAGCGGCGCGGCGCCGACCGTCGGCGGCGCTTTTGTCGTCACCCTCGGCGCCACGCTGTTTGGCCTGGTGCTGGGCGTCATTGCCGGGTCGACCCACGGCCTGCGCTCGGCGGTGATGAACCATATCCTCGATACCCTACTCTCCATCCCCTCGCTGCTGCTGGCCATCATCGTCGTCGCCTTTGCCGGGCCGCACCTCAGCCATGCGATGTTTGCCGTCTGGCTGGCGCTGCTGCCGCGGATGGTGCGTTCCGTCTACAGCATGGTCCACGATGAGCTGGAGAAAGAGTACATCATCGCCGCCCGCCTCGACGGGGCGTCGACGCTGAATATTCTGTTGTTCGCCATTCTGCCCAATATCGCCTCAGGCCTGGTGACCGAGATCACCCGCGCCCTGTCGATGGCTATTCTGGATATCGCCGCGCTGGGCTTTCTTGACCTCGGCGCTCAGCTGCCTTCGCCGGAATGGGGAGCGATGCTGGGCGATGCGCTGGAGCTTATCTATGTTGCGCCGTGGACCGTGATGCTGCCCGGGGCCGCGATTATGCTCAGCGTACTGCTGGTCAACCTGCTGGGCGACGGTATTCGCCGGGCGATCATTGCCGGGGTAGAATAATGCCGTTACTCGATATTCGTCACTTAACCATCGAATTTAAAACCAACGAAGGCTGGGTGAAAGCCGTCGATCGCGTCAGCCTGACCCTGACCGAAGGCGAAATCCGTGGTCTGGTCGGGGAATCCGGCTCCGGAAAGAGCCTGATCGCCAAAGCTATCTGCGGCGTGACAAAGGACAACTGGCGGGTCACGGCCGACCGCATGCGCTTCGACGACATCGACCTGCTGCGGCTGTCGAACCGCGAACGCCGAAAACTGATCGGCCACAACGTGTCGATGATATTCCAGGAGCCGCAGTCGTGCCTCGATCCCTCTGAGCGCATCGGCCAGCAGCTGATCCAGAGTATTCCCGGCTGGACTTACAAAGGGCGCTGGTGGCAGCGACTGGGCTGGCGCAAGCGGCGGGCTATCGAGCTGTTGCACCGCGTCGGAATTAAAGATCACAAAGACGCCATGCGCAGCTTCCCCTATCAGCTGACCGAAGGCGAGTGCCAGAAGGTGATGATTGCCATCGCCCTGGCCAACCAGCCGCGCCTGCTGATCGCCGATGAACCGACCAACGCCATGGAACCAACGACGCAGGCGCAGATTATCCGCCTGCTGACGCGGCTCAACCAGAACAACAACACCACCATTTTGCTGATCAGCCACGACCTGCAGATGCTCAGCAAATGGGCGGATAAAATCAACGTCATGTACTGCGGGCAGACGGTGGAGAGCGGGCCCAGCGAAGAGCTGATCACCCTGCCGCATCACCCCTACACCCAGGCGTTAATCCGCGCGATCCCGGATTTTGGCAGCGCCATGCCGCATAAAAGCCGCCTCAACACCCTGCCGGGGGCGATCCCGCTGCTGGAGCAGCTGCCCATCGGCTGCCGGCTGGGGCCCCGCTGCCCGTACGCCCAGCGCGAGTGTATTGAAACGCCGCGTCTTACCGGGGTGCGCAATCACCTGTACGCCTGTCATTTCCCGCTGAACATGGAGAAAGAGTGAAATGGTCGAAACATTGCTGGAAGTGCGCCAACTCAGTAAGACCTTTCGCTACCGCACCGGCTGGTTTCACCGCCAGACGGTGGAGGCGGTTAAGCCGCTGAGTTTTACCCTGCGCGAACGGCAGACGCTTGCGATTATCGGCGAGAATGGCTCCGGAAAATCCACCCTCGCGAAGATGCTGGCGGGCATGGTGGAGCCCACCAGCGGCGAGGTGCTGATCGACGACCATCCGTTGACCTTCGGGGATTACTCCTACCGCAGCCAGAAAATTCGCATGATCTTTCAGGATCCGTCGACGTCGCTAAACCCGCGCCAGCGCATCTCGCAGATCCTCGATTTTCCGCTGCGGCTGAATACCGATCTCGACGCCGAAGCGCGACAGAAGCAGATCATCGACACCCTGCGCATGGTCGGCCTGCTGCCGGACCACGTCAGCTACTATCCCCATATGCTGGCCCCGGGTCAGAAGCAGCGTCTTGGCCTCGCCCGGGCGCTGATCCTGCGCCCGAAGGTCATCGTCTGCGATGAGGCGCTGGCCTCGCTGGATATGTCGATGCGCTCCCAGCTCATCAACCTGATGCTGGAGCTGCAGGAGAAACAGGGCATCTCCTACATCTATGTCACCCAGCACCTGGGCATGATGAAGCACATCAGCGATCAGGTGCTGGTGATGCATAACGGGGAAGTGGTTGAGCGCGGCAGCACCGCCGATGTGCTGGCCTCACCGCTGCACGACCTGACCCGACGTCTGATTGCCGGCCACTTTGGTGAGGCTCTCACCGCCGACGCCTGGCGCAAAGACGGCAAATAGCGTCGCCTCATTCACCTCGCCCGCTGACCTCACGCCGGCGCGTGGCCAGCGGTTCGCTTAAGGATGGCCACCGCGCTGGCAATGTCCGGCGCCAGCCAACGATCGTCCTCCCAGCCAGGCACGCTTTCGCGCAGCAGGTCTCGCGCCCGGCGTGTGCCCGCGGCCAGCTTCTGCGGCTCGTGAAAATCGAGCCCCTGGGCAGCGAGTAAATATTCGATGCCGAGGATCTGATAGAGGTTGCCCAGCAGGCGCTGCAGTTTCAGCGCAGCGCTGGTGCCCAGGCTTAAATGATCCTCCTGCAACGCCGAGGTAACAAAATTGTCCAGCACCGCCGGCTGCGCCAGCTGCTTGTTTTCCGCGCACAACGACGCGGCGACGTACTGGGCAATCATCATGCCTGAATTTACGCCCGGTCGGGCGACCAGGAACGCCGGCAGCCCGCTCACCAGAGGGTTCACCAGCCGATCAAGGCGTCGCTCAGCGATGGCCCCGAGCTCTGCCATGGCAATGGCCAGCAAATCGCAGGCCATTGCCACTGATTCGCCGTGCGGATGCGCCTGGGAGACCACCCGCCACTGCTCAACGGTCCCCAGGATCAGCGGATTATCGGTACAGGCGTTGAGTTCGATATTTATCTGCGTCTGCACGTGGCTAAACTGATCGCGGCAGGCGCCATGCACCTGAGGCATCGAGCGAAGGCTTAGCGCATCCTGGGTGCGAAGTCCTTGACTTTCGGCCAGCAGAGGGCTGTCCGCCAGCAGCTCACGCAGCCGCTGGCCGCTGGTCTGGATCCCGGGGCTGGCTTTCAGCGCCAGGATCTCGGCATCGAATGCCACTAGCTGGCCGCGCAGCGCTTCAAAGCTCATCGCGCCGGTTACATCGGCCCAGTCCATTAAGCGCTCGGCGTCGTCTAACGCCAGACAGGCCAGACCGGTCATGCACGGCGTACCGTTGACCAGACTCAGCCCCTCTTTCGCTCCCGGCGCGATGGGCTGCAGATTCAGCTGCGACAGGACCTCTGCCGCAGGCCACGTTCGCCCCTGCCACAGCACATCGCCAACCCCCATCAGGGCCAGGCCAATATGCGCCATATGCGTTAAATAGCCAACTGACCCCTGGGAGGGCACCTGAGGGGTGACGCCATGCTGCAAAAACGCCAACAGTTGCTGCACTATCCCGGCGGAGATCCCGGATTTACCGTGGCTGAAATTGGCCACCGCGGCGCACATAATTGCCCGGGTTGGGGCGACCTCCAGCAACGGTCCCACCCCGCAGGCATGGCTGAGCAACGTATTGCGCGACAGCTGGTGCAGCTGCGCTTCCGGCAGCGTAATATTGCACAGCGCCCCCAGCCCGGTATTGATCCCATAGGCTACCTGGCCGGCTTTAACGATATGCTGGACGATCGCCCGTCCTTGCGCGATACGCGCCCAGGCGCTGTCGCTGAGGCTCAAGGTCGCCTCGCCCCGGGCGACGCAAGCCACCTCCTGCCAGCGTATCGGCGCATCGCCCCACTGGATCATTTTCATACGACCTGTCCTGGCTGTTGATGGCTGGAGATAAATTGCTTAAAGCGCGCGGATCCCTGGCTGCCAAACAGCGCCTCAGGCGCGCCGTCGCAGTCAATCGTCCCCTGGTGCATAAAAACCACCCGGTTGGAGACATGGCGGGCGAATCCCAGCTCGTGGGTGACCACCAGCATCGTCCGTCCCTCCTCCGCCAGGCTGCGCATCACCTTTAGCACCTCGCCGACCAGTTCAGGATCCAGCGCTGAGGTGGGTTCATCAAAGAGCATGACGTCCGGCTCCATCGCCAGCGCGCGGGCTATCGCCACGCGCTGCTGCTGGCCGCCGGAGAGCTGCGCCGGATAAAAATCCTTTCGGTTCAACATCCCCACCCGCTCCAGCAGCTGCTCGGCCTGTTCAATGCAGGTCCGTTTATCGCGTTTGAGCACATAATGCGGCCCCTCAATGACATTCTGCAGAACCGTCATATGCGACCACAGGTTAAAACTTTGGAAGACCATCCCCAGCCGCGAGCGCAGGCGTTCTATCTGCCGGGGATTCGCCGCCAGCCGATGCCCGCGAGCGTGGTGTTTCATTTCAATCGTCTCCCCGCCGACGCTGACCACTCCGGCATCGGGCGTTTCCAGCAGGTTAATGCAGCGCAGCAGCGTACTTTTACCGGAGCCGCTGGCGCCAAGGATCGAAATAACATCGCCCTGCTGCGCCTGGATGGTGATCCCCTTCAGAACATCCAGGGAGCCAAAGGACTTATGAATATCGCTGACCGATAAGGTCACCGGACGTGAATCGAGCATCTTACTCTCCTTTGGTTATCGGCTTGAGCGACACGGTCGCCGGATTTGGCCGGGTATGCGGGGTTAAACGCCGTTCAAGCAGGGCGTACAACTGCACAATGATGAAAT
The DNA here is from genome assembly GCF_049472055.1 of Klebsiella pneumoniae complex sp. WS1778. NCBI lineage: Bacteria > Pseudomonadati > Pseudomonadota > Gammaproteobacteria > Enterobacterales > Enterobacteriaceae > Klebsiella > Klebsiella pneumoniae complex sp. WS1778. The sequence goes on along the minus strand of NZ_JBKGTJ010000001.1, from coordinate 288,607 downwards.
TGAGCAGCAGGTAGATGGCCGCCGCGCAGAGAAATACCTCCATCGTCCGGTAGGTACGCTGAATAATCTGTTGGGCCACCCCCGTGACGTCCCAGACGGTCACCAGGCTTGCCAGCGCCGTCGACTTGACCAACAAAATGGCCTCCGTGGAGTAGGCTGGCAGCGCATAGCGCAGCATCACCGGGGCAATGATCCGCCGCAGCAGCAGCCAGCGCGACATACCGCAAGCCTGGCCGGCTTCAATCTGGCCCGGCGGTATCGCCAGCAACCCGCCGCGCAGAATTTCCGCGGTATAGGCCGCCGTACAGAGCGCCAGCGCCAGAACGGCGCAGATGAAGGGTTCACGCAGCAGCGGCCACAGGAAACTGTGGCGGATCACCCCAAACTGACCCAGCCCGTAATAAATGAGAAACAACTGGATCAGCAATGGCGAGCCGCGAAAGATCAGGATATAGCCTTTGGCGAAGCCGCTTGCCAGCGGCCAGCGGCTCATTCGCAGCGCCAGAACGCCAAGGGCCAGCACGCCGCCAAGCATAAAAGAGCAGATAAAGAGCCCCAGCGTCACCGGCAGCGCCGCGCCGAGCTTCAACAACGTCTCACCGAGGAAGGCAAAATCGATAATCATACGGGCTCCTTACGCCTGCGCGGCGCTGCGACGCAGCCAGGCGCGGTTCAGATGGCTCTCCGCCCGGGTAAACGCGCGGTTAGAGAGCAGCGTCAGGATCAAATAGCAACCGCCGCCGATGAGATAGAACAGGAAATAATCGCGGGTAGAGCCAGCGGCAATCTGGCTGGCGCGCATCAGTTCAACCATCCCGGTCACTGATACCAGCGCCGAATCTTTGAGGCTCATCTGCCAGACGTTGGACAACCCCGGCAGCGAATAACGGACAATCTGCGGCAGCAGGATGCGCTGCAGGATCCGCCAGCGCGGCATGCCAATGGCGGTAGCTGCCTCCACTTCACCGGGCATCAACGCCAGGCGAGCAGCACGGTAGACTTCCGCCTGATACGAGGAGGAGATCAAGCCAATCGCCAGGGCGCCAATCAGAAATGGCGGCACCTCAATAAAGCCGTCTGCGCCAAACAGGCGACCCAGCCATGAAATCATCCCTGAGCCGCCAAAATAGAACAGATAGATCACCAGTAATTCAGGGATACCGCGGAATACCACCGACCAGGCGGCGCCGAACCAGCGCGCTGGCGCGTGCCGGGACAATTTCGCGGCGGCGATGACGCCGCCCACGCCCGCACCGACGGCCAGCGCTGCAAGCGACAGCAGCAACGTGGTCAGCGTTGCGCTGAGGATCAGCGTCCCCCACCCGTTTTCACCCAAACTCAGAAGATTTAACATGGTTGCCTCGCTCAGGGAGTCACGTCGCTTTTAAACCATTTCTCACTCAGTTTTTTTACCGTCCCATCGGCCAGCGCCGCCTGAATGGCGCTATCCAGTTTCGCTTTGAGATCGGTATCGGTAAGGCGCACACCCATCGCCTCACCGCCTCCCCAGATTGGGCCGCTCATCAGCGGACCGCTCAATGCCAGATTGCTATTCTCCGGACGCGACAGGGTGGTGTTGGCAAAGGTAATATCATCAAACACCGCATCGATGCGCTCAGCCTGCAGGTCGAGGATCGCATCCGCTGAGTTGTTATATTCCCGGACGTCAGCGATATCCTTGAAATACTTATCAATAAACGGGGTGTAGACGGTACCGGAAGCGATGCCGATGGTTTTCCCTTTCAACGCCGCGCGCAGAGGCGCAATCGCCGCCTGAATCTCTTTCTCATCATCATGAAGTTTGACCGCCGGGGACGGCGGTAGCAGCGACCCTTTTACCGCAATGAAAGAGGCCGGCGTGGCAGCGTATGCCTGGGTAAACGCCACTACCTTCGAACGCTCTGGGGTGACGACGATAGCATCCATGATCACGTCATATTTTCCGGCGTTAAGTCCGGCAATCATGCCATCCCAGTTCTGCACCACCAGTTTGCATTCGATCTGCATTCGCTGGCATAAATTCGCCATTAGCTCGGGCTCGAAGCCGCTGAGTTTCCCTCCGGGAAGCGTCAGATTCCAGGGCTCATAGCCGCCTTCCGTAGCGATGGTGATCGATTTCCACTCTTTAGCGTATGTTGAGCCACCGGACAGCAGTAGCCCCGAAAACAGGGTGACCAGGCAGGCCTGGCGGAAAGTAATACGCTGTTGCATTTTCATTCTCCCGATCGCGTTTTGTCATGATGGCTCTGGTCACGGCGATAAGATAATTCGCAGATGACTGCTCATGTATATACAAGCATTGACAAACCCGCACACGCGCTCAATGATGGATTTGTGAGCCCTGTTGTAAATAATTTGTAAGCACATTGAGACAAGCGTGTAACAAATACTATCCACTCCAGATTTCCGCCGAGCAAACTATGATCACGTATTTTGATTACGCTACTTTACCCGTCACGCCGTGGAAGAACGGTGCCGGCTCCACGCGGGAAATTATCGCCGTTCCTTCCGTAGATGCCCCTTTTCTCTGGCGCGCGAGCATTGCCACCCTGCAGGCCGATGGCCCTTTCTCCCCCTTTCCCGGGGTCGACCGGACGATCGTCCTGCTGGCGGGGCAACCGCTACGGCTGCGCGGGGAGGAGATCGACCATCCGCTGGCGCTCTGGCAGCCGTGGGCATTCCCCGGCGAATGGGAGCTGTCCAGCGTCGGGATCGTTGAGCCTGGACTGGACTTCAATGTCATGACCCAGCGGGGTCGAGCCTCAGCGAAGGTTGAAGTGGTGAGCGACCGGCAGCGAGCGGCCACCGAAGGCGTCGCTTATGTGCTGCAGGGGGAGTGGGATCTGGCCGGGCGGCGCTGCGCCGCCGGCAGCGGTCTCTGCTGGCGCGGCAACGCCCCGGGCGAGCTGCGGCCTCTCGGTGCCGATGGGCGCCTCCTGCTGGCAACGATTGCGCTCAAATAATCAGCTGAGAAAAGGGTATACTTGAGCCATCACGATCGGCTTTTGCCCCGCGCGGCGCGGGCCGGCTGAAAAATATCGTGACACAAGGGGTCGTCAGTGGGATATAATTCCTGGCTAAATTTGAGTTATTTTGAAATAACAATGTTAACGTTATGATTGTTAAAGTAAAAATAAGCAATAACGATAAGGATTAAAGCTATGGGTTTTCTTTCCGGTAAGCGCATTTTGATCACTGGCGTCGCCAGCAAACTGTCCATCGCCTACGGTATTGCGCAGGCAATGCACCGCGAAGGCGCGGAACTGGCATTCACCTATCAGAATGAAAAACTGAAAGGTCGCGTTGAAGAGTTTGCTGCCGCGCTGGGTTCTGACATTGTGCTGCCGTGCGACGTTGCTGAAGACGAGAGCATCACCGCGCTGTTCACCGAGCTGGAAAAAGTCTGGCCAAAATTCGATGGTTTCGTCCACTCTATCGGTTATGCCCCGGCTGACCAGTTAGACGGCGACTACGTCAACGCGGTCACCCGCGAAGGTTTCAAAATCGCGCACGACATCAGCGCCTACAGCTTCGTGGCGATGGCCAAAGCCTGCCGCACAATGCTGAACCCGGGCTCTGCTCTGCTGACGCTCTCCTACCTGGGCGCCGAGCGCGCGATCCCGAACTACAACGTCATGGGTCTGGCGAAAGCCTCTCTGGAAGCTAACGTGCGCTATATGGCGAACGCGATGGGTCCGGAAGGCGTTCGCGTCAACGCTATCTCCGCCGGTCCGATCCGTACCCTGGCCGCGTCCGGTATCAAAGATTTCCGTAAAATGCTGGCGCACTGCGAAGCGGTCACCCCGATCCGTCGCACCGTCACCATTGAAGACGTGGGTAACAGCGCAGCCTTCCTGTGCTCCAACCTGTCTGCGGGTATCTCCGGTGAAGTCGTTCACGTTGATGGCGGGTTCAGCATCGCCGCCATGAACGAGCTGGAACTGAAATAAGTTCCTTACCCTCCTCGCCCCGGTGAGGAGGGCTCTCCCTTCCGAGGCCTTGTGCACCCCCTGTTATTCCAATCGGCTATTTGTTAGCACGTATCAATATTTTCTCCTGCTTCCGGGTTACGCCAGGATAGTTCTGCATAAACGATCCGCGGAACGGCGGTTCGCCACATACCGAACAAGGAAAGCCCATGGAGCCACGCCGCGTGAATGGCAAAAACCACTGGTATCACGAAACCCAGTCAACAATCTGCCCGGTGGATGTCCTGCCGCTCGTCCCTGAAGCCGCCCATGTTGAAGACCGCTTTTTGCTGGACCTGACGCTGCCGGACGCCTGGCTACACGCCCACGCAGGCTGGCTACGCCCCGCGCGCCAGCTGGCCGAGCGGCTGTTTCCCGACCAGGTGGCGGTGAGCCGCCTGCAAACCTTTACCGCCTACGATCGCCTGAGCACTGCGCTCACCGTCGCCCAGGTCTACGGCGTCCAGCGGCTGTGTAACCACTATGCCGCCCGCCTGGCGCCCCTGCCGGGGCCCGACTCTTCGCGCGAGAGCAACCGTCGTCTGGCGCAGATCACCCAATACGCTCGTCAGCTCGCCGGTTCACCCTCCGTCATTAACGCCCTTTCCCGCAGCCAGCTCGACGAAGTGGGCCTGACCAGTCGGGATATTATCCTGATCAACCAGATTATCGGTTTCGTCGGCTTCCAGGCGCGGGCGATTGCCGTGCTGCAGGCGGCCCAGGGCTTCCCGGTGCGCTGGATCCCCGGTATGCCGCAGCAAGAGGAGGCGCCCGCCGACCTGTTCGTCAACCCACCAGGAGAGTGGGTAACCGACATTGAGGATCCCGATCTGCAGTATGCCGATGACGAGCGCCAGCGGCGTATCGCCAGCTGGCAGTCACTGCCCGGCCTGGGCCCGCTGGCTCCATTGCTGGCCTGCGACCCGCAGCTGATGGCGCCTCTGGAGACGCTGTTACGCCAGCTCAGCGGCAACGGTACCTTTGGCCCGCAGGTCGCCTTACTCACCGCGCGCACCAATGGCAGCGCCACCTGTTTTGACGCCTGGCTCTCCCACTGGCACGGTGAAGAAGCGTTCGGCAGCCATTTGCGCGAGGGCGATCATGCTCTCCATCGCTGGCTTGGGCAGCATCCGCGGTCGCGCGCGCTCGTTACCGCGGTACAGTTGTTAACCCGCTCCCCGGACCGGTTTAGCGCCGCCCAGTTAACACCCCTCGGCGAATATGGACTCTCAGCGGAACAGGCGATCGATCTGTTAACCTGGAGCGGACTATGCGGCTGGATGAATCGTCTGAAAATCGCCCTCGGCTATGTGCGTCAGCAGACGTAAATTGCTGAAACAGCGCTTGCTGCGACAGGCATAATCGCGTAAAAATGTCAGCCGCTCTTTTAGCCACGAAAATACCTAATTATGTTTCAGGATAACCCGCTGCTAGCGCAGCTTAAACAGCAACTGCATTCCCAGACGCCGCGCGCGGAAGGGGTCGTTAAGGGCACGGAAAAGGGCTTTGGCTTCCTCGAAGTGGACGCTCAGAAGAGCTACTTCATTCCGCCGCCGCAGATGAAAAAAGTGATGCATGGCGACCGTATCGTTGCGGTGATCCATTCTGAAAAAGAACGCGAAAGCGCCGAACCGGAATCGCTGGTTGAGCCCTTCCTGACCCGTTTCGTCGGTAAAGTCCAGAAGAAAGACGATCGCCTCGCTATCGTTCCTGACCATCCGCTGCTGAAAGACGCCATTCCCTGCCGCGCCGCCCGTGGCGTTGAGCATGATTTCAAACAGGGTGACTGGGCCGTCGCAGAAATGCGCCGTCATCCATTAAAAGGCGACCGCGGATTTTACGCGGAGCTGACCCAGTTCATCACCTTCAGCGACGATCACTTCGTCCCGTGGTGGGTGACGCTGGCGCGCCATAATCTTGAGAAAGAGGCACCGGACGGCGTCGCCACCGAGATGCTTGACGAAGGGCTGACTCGCCGCGATTTGACCGCCCTCGACTTCGTCACCATTGACAGCGCCAGTACCGAAGATATGGACGATGCGCTGTATGTCGAATCTGGCGCCGACGGCAAACTGTTGCTGACGGTGGCGATCGCTGACCCGACCGCGTGGATTGCCGAAGGCAGCAAGCTGGATAACGCCGCAAAAGTACGCGCCTTTACCAACTATCTGCCGGGCTTCAACATCCCGATGCTGCCGCGCGAACTGTCAGACGACCTGTGTTCCCTGCGTGCCAATGAAGTGCGCCCGGTGCTGGCCTGCCGGATGACTCTGGCGGCCGATGGCACCATCGAAGACAATATCGAGTTCTTTGCCGCTACCATCGAATCAAAAGCCAAACTGGCCTATGACGATGTCTCTGACTGGCTGGAAGGCCGCGGCAGCTGGCAGCCGGGCAGCGAGGCGATCGCGCAGCAAATTACGCTGCTGAAGGACGTGTGTCAGCGCCGCAGCGAATGGCGTCAGACCCACGCGCTGGTGTTTAAAGACCGCCCGGATTACCGTTTCGTCCTCGGCGAAAAAGGCGAAGTGCTGGACATCGTCGCGGAGCCGCGTCGTATTGCCAACCGTATTGTCGAAGAGTCGATGATCGCCGCCAACATCTGTGCCGCCCGCGTGCTGCGCGACAAGCTTGGCTTCGGCGTTTATAACGTCCACACCGGCTTCGACCCGGCGAATACCGAACAGCTGGCGGCCCTGCTGAAGACCCACGACGTACACGTTGATCCAACGGAAGTGCTCACCCTGGAAGGTTTCTGCAAGCTGCGCCGCGAACTGGACGCTCAGCCGACCGGTTTCCTCGACAGCCGCATACGTCGTTTCCAGTCGTTTGCTGAAATCAGCACCGAGCCGGGCCCCCACTTTGGTCTTGGTCTTGAGGCCTACGCCACCTGGACCTCGCCGATTCGTAAGTATGGCGACATGATCAATCACCGTCTGCTGAAGGCCATCATCAAAGGCGAAACCATTGCGCGCCCACAGGATGAAGCCACCGTGCAGATGGCGGAGCGCCGTCGTCTCAACCGCATGGCCGAACGCGATGTCGCCGACTGGCTGTATGCCCGTTTCCTCAACGATAAAGCCGGTACCGACACCCGCTTTGCGGCGGAGATCATCGACATCAGCCGCGGTGGAATGCGCGTACGTCTGGTGGACAATGGCGCGGTCGCCTTTATTCCGGCCCCGTTCCTCCACGCCGTGCGCGACGAACTGGTCTGCAGCCAGGAAAACGGCACCGTGCAGATCAAGGGAGAAGTGGTCTACAAAGTGACCGATGTTATCGATGTCACTATCGCTGAAGTCCGCATGGAAACGCGTAGCATCATTGCTCGTCCGGCAGCCTGACGTCTCTTCACAGCGGTTCCTTCGGGAACCGCTCCTTCTTTCCTCCCTGTCCCGTCATTTCCGTCGCAACGATTAAGGTTGTGCGTTTTTTTCGCTTCTCTTTTTCACCCATTTTTAGCATCATTGATTTCATTCGTTTTTGTTACCAGGATAATGCCATGTCAGATGTGAATGCCCACCTGCTCGCCCAACGTATCGATACCGTGCTGGATATTCTGGTTGCCGGTGATTACCACTCTGCGATCCATAATCTGGAAATCCTCAAAGCGGAACTGCTGGCGCTGGCGGCAGACGACGCCGAGCAAAACAAACCACCCAAAGCGCCCTGGGAAATCTGATTATCGCCCACATGCCGCAACCGGCGATGCTGACCGGTTGCTCGCCGTATAGCCCCCTAACAGTGATGTTGCTATGAACGCCCGACAACAAAGTATTTTGCAAGTGGTCATCGATAAAGGCCGCATGAGCGTCGCCGATCTGGCGAAGATGACCGGTGTCTCAGAGGTCACCATCCGTCAGGATCTAAACCTGCTGGAGAAGCAGAGCTATCTGCGCCGCACCCATGGCTACGCCGTCCCATTGGACAGTGAAGATGTCGAAACCCGCATGATGACCCATTTCGCCATTAAGCGTGAACTGGCCAGCCGCGCCGCGGCGCTGGTGAATGCCGGCGAAACGGTATTTATCGAAAACGGCAGCAGCAACGCCCTGCTGGCGCGCACCCTGGCTGAACGCGGCGATATCACCATCATCACCGTCAGCAGCTATATCGCCCATCTGCTGAAAGAGACGCCGGGAGAGGTGATCCTGCTGGGCGGGATTTACCAGAAACGCAGTGAAAGTATGGTTGGCCCACTGACCCGCCAGTTCATTCAACAGGTGCATTTCAGTAAGGCCTTCATCGGGATCGATGGCTGGCAGGCGGAAACCGGCTTTACCGGCCGCGATATGATGCGTGCGGACGTGGTTAACGCCGTTCTGGAGAAGCACTGCGAAGCGATTATCCTCAGCGACAGCTCAAAATTCAGCGCGGTGCACCCCTATCCGCTTGGCCCAGCCGGCCGCTTTAATCGCGTTATCACCGACGATCGTCTGCCGAACGACTGCCGTGAGCAGTTGTTGCGCAGCGGCCTGACCGTCGATATTGTGCCGTACATCTGATATTCCACCCGCCCCGTGCCCTGCCACCGCGCCGAACGGGGCGAAATTACGCTCTGAGAGTATTCCGAGCCGGTAATTAAGATTTTTTACCTGACGATAAATTTAAAAAAAAGTAGAATTATTATTAGCGATATAACAGGAAGTGACTATCACCTGCGTGATTTTCGTGATACCTGCGCACCCTAACTTCATGGAATTGCCCTAAAGCTGCTTTATCAGGCTATGCTTAAAGGAGCGCCGTAATCCATGAATAGATTATTCAGGAGAAAAAAATGATGACTTCAACGAGCAAAAAAATGGCTGCTGTTGTTCTGGCTGTCACTGTAGCAATGTCTCTGAGCGCTTGCTCTAACATGTCTAAACGCGATCGTAACACTGCAATCGGTGCAGGCGCCGGCGCCATCGGCGGTGCGGTGTTAACTGACGGTAGCGCACTCGGTACCCTGGGTGGCGCAGCAGTCGGTGGTATTATTGGTCACCAGGTCGGCAAATAATATAATTACCTGACGAAATAAAAGAATAATTCATACGAATTGACTTACGCACGTTAAATCATTCAAGGCCGCGGCATTCACCGCGGCCTTGTTATTTCACCTGGCCATTAATTAGGATTGAAAAAACGATTAGCCGCCGGCTAACTTCACTTTCATCCCTTTCGCCTCTAGCAGCGCCTTAAGTAAATCCCGTTTGTCGCCCTGGATCTCAATCACACCCTCTTTCACCGCGCCGCCGCAGCCGCATTTCTTCTTCAGCTCTGCCGCCAGGGCAGTGAGTGCCGCATCGTCGGCATCAATCCCGCTAATCAGACAGACGCCCTTGCCCTTGCGGCCGCTGGTCTGGCGCTGGATCCGCACTATGCCGTCGCCTTTCGGGCGCACCGGCGCCGGTTTCGCCTCGTCGATACGCCCGGTTTCGGTGGAGTAGACCAGGCGGCTGTTGGAATCGCTCATTATGCCCCCTTGCGCAGAGAATCGTTGATCGCCCGCAGCGTCGCGGCAGGATCGGTCGACTGGGTAACCGGGCGGCCAATGACCATATAGTCCACCCCTGCCGCCTGAGCCTGCTCAGGCGTCATAATCCGCCGCTGATCGCCAGCGTCGCTGCCCTGCGGACGGATACCCGGGGTGACCAGCTTAAACGCCTGTCCCAGCTCATGCTTAAAGCGTACCGCCTCCTGAGCTGAACACACCACCCCGTCGAGGCCGCAACGTTGGGTCAGGGCCGCCAGCTTCGCCGCGTAATCAGCCGGAGATAAGGTAATGCCCAGATCCTGCAGATCGCTGGACTCCATGCTGGTAAGGACGGTGACGGCGATGAGCAGCGGCGCGTCTTGACCAAAAGGCAGCAGCGCTTCGCGTGCCGCGGTCATCATCCGCGCGCCGCCGGAGGCATGGACATTCACCATCCATACGCCAAGCTCGGCCGCCGCCGCCACCGCGCGGGCGGTGGTGTTGGGAATATCGTGAAACTTAAGGTCCAGGAACACCTCAAACCCACGCTGATGCAGATCGCGGACAAACTGCGGTCCCAGCAGGGTGAACATCTCTTTGCCCACCTTCAGGCGGCAGTCGCGCGGGTCGATGCGGTCGACAAATGCCAGCGCTTTATCGCGATTATCATAGTCAAGCGCAACCACAACGGGAGAGGAAGTGACAGCGCGGGAAGATGGGATAGCTGTTGACGTCATGACCAGACCTTAGTGTTGATGGGCGCCAGAGGGCGCAAAAAAGGTAAACGGGCAGCATTCTACCTGTGAAGCTAACAAAATAACAGGCTGCTGTTTTGCCCTGCGCGGACGACGGCGATGCCGGGGCTGCAGGCGGCGACGGGAAAGAAATGATAAGTATGTTGTAACTAAAGCGTCTGTTTTTTTGACCTTACTGGCCGTCGAGGCCGCGAATAGGTTTGATGGTCGCCCAGGAGCGGCAGGACGGACAATGCCAGTAGAGAGTATGAGCGGTAAAGCCGCATTTCTGGCAACGGTAGCGCGGTTTGCTACGCACCTGTTCGCCGACCATGTTTCGCAGCACCCCAAGACTTTCTTTCGCCCGTCCTTCTTCCGCTTCATTGAGATGGTAGTCCATCAGCTTATGGAAGACGCGCATGGTCGGGTGGCGTTCCAGCTGCCGGGTGACGTAGTTTTGCGCCGCTTCGACGCCTTCCCGCTGCTCAAGGATCTGCGCCAGCATCAGTTCGGCGGTCGCTCCGGCGTTCTCCTCCACGCAGCGGCGCAGGAAAACTTCCCATTCATCGGCTTTGCCGAGCTGCTGATAGCAGGTCTGCAGCATCTCCAGCGTCTCACCCACCAGCTCTTTATCCTGATCGATAACCCGCTCGAGGCTTTCCACCGCTTTGGCGTAGTCGCCCTTCTCCATCCACACCCGACCCATCATGATCGACACCCGGGCGCTGTTGCGGTCCGCGGCGGCGCCTTTCTTCAACAGCGCCATCGCCTTATCCAGATCGTTGGCCGCCATCTGCTGCAGGGCCAGTTCGCACCAGAAGTTGGCGATTTCGCCACGATGCTTCTCTTTGCCCAGCTTCACCAGCCGCTCAGCCACCTCGATAGCCGACTGCCAGTCGCTGGTCGCCTGGTAGATCTGCAACAGTTGCTGCAGCGCGCCGAGGCGAAAATCAGTCTCATCCACCAGCTGTTTGAACATGTCTTCCGCACGGTCATACAGCCCGGCGGCCATATAGTCGCGCCCCAGCTGCTGGACGGCCAACAGGCGCTGATCGTAGGTTAACGATGCGCTTTCCATCAGACTCTGGTGGATACGGATCGCGCGGTCGACCTCACCGCGCGAGCGGAACAGGTTGCCGAGCGTCAGGTGGGCCTCAACGGTACCGGTATCCTCTTTCAGCATATCAAGGAACAGATCGACGGCTTTATCCTGCTGGTTGCTAAGCAGGAAGTTCACCCCCGCCACGTAATCCCGTGACAGGCGGCTCGCGTCGTCCTGTTTGGACTGTTGTGCACTTCTGCGCCCCATGTACCAGCCGTAGGCGGCGGCAACGGGTAAAAGCAGAAACAACAACTCCAGCATAAGAGGTTATTCCTTCACCGCAGGCACGCCTGCGTCGACAGCCGCCGGGCTGACAGGGGCAATCTGGTGCTCAAGGCGCTTAATTTTCCGCTCCGCGCGCGCCAGCGAGACGCGCACCCGCAGCCAGAACAGGCCGCAGATCAGCCAGCCGATGGCAAAGCCTGCGGCAAACAGCACCGCCAGTAGCGTCGAAATGCGGAATTCACCCTGAGCGAGCAAATAGTTGAAAGTGACCTGTTGGTCATTCTGCGCCCCCAGCGTCACTGAAATGACGAAGATTGCTAATACCAGTAAGAAAATGAGTAAATATTTCACATGACTTCCCGTTCTGTGGGTTGCGCGAAAAAAGCCCGCTTTCAGCCCTATAAAGTATCATTTTCGCCGCAGCGGTGGAACGAAAAAGCACGGCAACTCTACAGGATATGCGGTCGGATGCCGCTAAAATCAACATTATTCCGCTTCAGGCATCCTTTTTTTAATATCCTGCGCCTCTTCCCCCGGCGGCGAGAGCGGCCCGCAAAGACGCTGCGTCAGCCAGCAGGCCACCGTGACCAGCACCCAGGAAATCAGCGTGGCGACAATAAGATCCAGCGGCCAGTGCATGCCGAGCGCCAGGCGACTGCCCATCACCGCCGTCGCCCACGCCAGCAGTACCGCGATCGTGCCCCAGCGCCGACGCGGCCACAACAGCCCGGCAGCGAGCAGCGCCCAGCTGGCGGCGAACATCGTATGGCCTGACGGGAAGGCAAACCCGGTCTCTTTCTGCCAGTGTTTGCGTAAAAACGGCGGGATGTCCTGCGCCTGCGCCAGCTGCTCATGCACCAGTTTAGCGCGTTCTTTGCGCTTTAACGCGTAGAATTGCGTCACCGGCACCTGCCTTGTGTTTTCCAGCCAGATGACAAACGGTCTCGGCTCCTGAACCCGCGCCTTGACCCAGGATTTGGCCCCCTGTCCCACCAGGATGGCGGCGGCAAGAATGAGGAACAGGATCAGCGCCGCGCGCAGGCGAAAGCGCAGGCACCAGAGAAACCAGGCGCACAGCACAACATGGGTGATGATTCCCCACGGCTGGGTCACCGTTTCCGTCACCCACCAGAGGCTTTTCAGCCATGCCACCGGTAGTCCTGGCTGCCACAGCCAACCAGACAGCCAGACCGTGAGGGGCATGACCAGCAGCAGCGCCGCCGCAAGAGCGGTTCGTCGGGCAATCAACAGCATTTTCTCTCCTTCTCCTTTTAGATGAACATCATAGCGGAAAGTAGATCGTTTGTGCGCTTTCCGCGCGGCTAACCGTTCGCGATTAGGAGAACGTCCCGGCGTTGTGGCAAAATAGCGGTAAACAGAAAGCACATTCAGGTGCTGACAGAATCTGGAGAATCACATGCAGCTTAAACGTGTGGCAGAAGCCAAACTGCCAACCCCCTGGGGCGATTTCCTGATGGTGGGTTTTGAAGAACTGGCAACCGGACAGGATCATGTCGCGCTGGTGTACGGCGATATCTCAGGGCAGGCGCCGGTGCTCGCCCGCGTTCATTCAGAGTGTCTGACGGGCGATGCCCTGTTTAGCCTGCGCTGTGATTGCGGCTTTCAGCTGGAGGCGGCCCTGTCGCATATCGCCGAAGAAGGCCGGGGGATCCTGCTCTATCATCGTCAGGAAGGTCGCAACATTGGTTTATTGAATAAGATCCGCGCCTACGCGCTGCAGGATCAGGGGTATGACACTGTCGAAGCGAACCATCAGCTTGGCTTCGCCGCCGATGAGCGCGACTTCACCCTGTGCGCCGATATGTTCAAACTGCTCAACGTAGAGCAGGTGCGACTGTTAACCAATAACCCGAAAAAAGTGGAAATCCTCAGCGAAGCCGGGATTAACATTGTGGAGCGCGTGCCGCTGATCGTCGGACGCAACCCGAAAAACGCCCATTATCTCGACACTAAAGCCGCCAAGATGGGCCACCTGCTCAACAGCAAGCCGGCGGAATAATACCGGCGACAGAGTAAAGGGAGGGCCAGCGATGCTGGCCCTTCGTTTTACAGCATATTGCGGATGACGTAGTGCAAGATGCCGTCGTTGCGGTAGTAGGTGAGCTCGGTCGCCGTGTCGATACGGCACCGGCAGGCGATCACCTCCTGCGAGCCGTCAGCGCGGGTGAGGGTCACCGGCACCGTGGCGCCAGGCTGTAGCGACTGCAGATTACTGACATCAATCCGCTCTTCACCGGTCAACTGTAGCGTTTTACGGGTGACGCCCTGCGGGAACTCCAGCGGCAGAATACCCATCCCGATCAGGTTGGAGCGGTGAATACGTTCGAAGGACTCGGCGATCACTACCCGGATCCCCAGCAGGCGCGGCCCCTTCGCCGCCCAGTCGCGGCTGGAACCCGAGCCATACTCCTTACCGGCAATCACCGCCAGCGGTATCCCCTCGGCTTTATACAGCATCGCCGCATCGTATATCGCCACCGGTTCGCGGTCCGGCAGATGGCGGGTCATCCCCCCTTCCACCCCCGGCACCATTTCGTTGCGGATGCGGATATTGGCGAAGGTGCCGCGCATCATCACCTCATGGTTACCGCGACGGGAGCCGTAGGAGTTAAAGTCGCGCCGGGCAACCCCATGCTCCTGCAGATAGCGGCCTGCCGGACTATCGGCTTTGATGCTTCCTGCCGGCGAAATGTGGTCAGTGGTCACTGAATCGCCCAGCATGGCGAGGATCCGCGCGCCGTGAATATCCTCCACCGGCAGCGGCTCGACGCCCATCTCGTCAAAGAACGGCGACAGGCGAATGTAGGTCGAATCTTCCTGCCAGTCGTAGGTATCTGACGCCTCCACCTTGATCGCCTTCCACTCCTCAGTGCCGGAAAACACTTCCGCGTACTCTTTGCGGAACATCTCCGTGGAGACCTGTTCCACCGCCCGGGCAATCTCCTCCCCGCTCGGCCAGATATCTTTCAGATAGACCGGCTCACCGTCGCTGCCCTGCCCCAGCGGCTCGCGGGTGAGATCGATGTTCATGTTCCCCGCCAGCGCGTAAGCGACCACCAGCGGCGGCGAGGCCAGCCAGTTGGTTTTCACCAGCGGGTGGATACGCCCTTCGAAGTTACGGTTACCGGAGAGCACCGCCCCGACGGTGAGGTCGCCTTTTTTGATTGCTTCTTCAATCGGTTCCGGCAGCGGACCGGAGTTACCGATACAGGTGGTACAGCCATACCCCACCAGATTGAAGCCGAGCTGGTCGAGGTAAGGCGTCAGGCCGGCATGGGCCAGATAATCCGACACCACTTTCGAGCCAGGGGCCAGGGAAGCTTTCACCCACGGCTGCGGCTGCAGGCCGCGTTCGACGGCTTTTTTCGCCAGCAGGCCGGCGGCCATCAGCACGCTGGGGTTGGAGGTATTGGTACAGGAAGTGATCGCCGCAATGGCCACCGCGCCATCCGGCAGCGAATAGTGATGCCCGTTCAGCGTATACGCCACCGGCTGGCGCTGACGCTGAAGGTGGTTAACCTCCAGTTCGCCGCTGGCGGCAAAGGCTTTCGGCACATCGCCGAGCGCCACGCGATCCTGCGGCCGCTTCGGCCCGGCGAGGCTCGCTTCAACGCTGCCCATATCCAGCGCCAGGGTACTGGTAAAGACCGGCTCATCGCCCGGCTGGCGCCACATGCCCTGCGCTTTGGCATAGGCTTCCACCAGCGCTACCTGTTCTTCGCTACGTCCGCTGAGACGCATATAGCTGAGCGTCACGTCATCGATCGGGAAGAAACCGCAGGTGGCGCCATACTCTGGCGCCATATTGGCGATGGTGGCGCGATCGGCCAGGGGCAAGGTATCCAGACCGTCACCGTAGAACTCGACAAATTTTCCGACCACGCCGTGCTGGCGCAGCATCTGGGTGACCGTCAGCACCAGGTCAGTAGCGGTAATACCTTCGCGCAATTTGCCGCTGAGCTTAAAGCCGACCACGTCCGGGATCAGCATCGACACCGGCTGGCCGAGCATGGCGGCTTCCGCTTCAATCCCGCCCACGCCCCAGCCCAGCACGCCGAGCCCGTTAATCATGGTGGTATGGGAGTCGGTGCCCACCAGGGTATCCGGCCACGCCATCCACTTTCCGTTCACCTCTTCGCTCCACACCGCCCGTCCGAGATATTCCAGGTTGACCTGGTGGCAAATCCCGGTGCCCGGCGGCACCACGCTGAATCGGCTGAAGGCCTGCTGCCCCCAACGCAAAAATGCGTAGCGTTCGTGGTTCCGCTCCATTTCCAGGCGGACGTTGTCTTCGAAGGCCTCGTCGTCGCCGAAGCGGTCGACGGTCACCGAGTGGTCGATCACCAGGTCGACCGGCGAAAGCGGGTTCACCTTCGCGGTATCGCCGCCCAGGCGTTTCACCGCCTCGCGCATGGCGGCCAGATCCACTACCGCCGGCACGCCGGTAAAGTCCTGCATCAGGACGCGAGCCGGACGGTAGGCGATCTCCCGGTCGGCATGGGCCTTTTTCAGCCAACCGGCAAGGGCACGAATATCTTCTTCAGTTACCGAGTCACCGTCCTGCCAGCGCAACAGGTTCTCCATCAGCACCTTCAGCGACTTGGGCAGTCGACTGATATCGCCCAGCTGCTTCTCCGCCAGCGGCAGACTGTAGTAATGCCAGGTTTTCTCATTGACCTGCAGCGTGTCCTTACTGGCTTCTCGTAGGGTTGACGACATAGCTCCTCCTTTATCTCAGGGATGGCATACCCCGATTCTCCTCAGGGTCTCCATTAAAGATAACACATGCTGGGCATAACACTTTGATAACAACCCAAATTGCTAAATGCGATAGGACGGAGAGGGATAAAAAGGCAATTATCAGAGCGCAGAGGAAATAGCACCAAAATAGTGCAGAGGAGTCGTTTAAGCGATATTGTATTAGTACACGAGGACAAAAAAAGAGCTAATCATTGCCTGTTGGCTGATTAGCTCTTGTGATTGATTTCAGGTTGGATGAATCCCACGGCAAAATATATTCTCCCTGTATTGCCGGTCACTGATTTTATATTACAGTTTCCTTTCACTGTCATAAAAATGACATGTATCTACAACGATGACCTACAGCTTTAGCTGACAATCCAGATGTTGCAGATGGTGAGCGCGATGATACTCCAGAACATCGCCAGCCCTACCAACACTACGCCCCATACGCGACTACGCAGAACGGGATCGATTTCGGTTTTGTCATTTTCGTATGACATCGCCAGTTTCATGTAATCGAGATTACTTATCATATTGTCACCACCAATTGCTCAAATCATCAGGTACAGATAAATCTTAATTATGGATAAAAGATTAATCCAGCTAAATTAGGTCTGATGGAATATATTTAACCGGTTATTTGATCGCGGTGGGCATAATGACAAACGTGTTGCGAGAAATTATTAATTTTGTGATTGGTTCGAGGTTTAAGTTGTTAAATAAAGACCATGCTAGTTAATGGCACTCCCCACAGGGAATGCCATTATTTTTTACAGGGTTATTTTTCCGGTAGTTTTATATCTTTGAACATCGCTTCAATATCTTCATTCGACCGCAAGGCCACCGCGGTATCCACCACATCCCGGGTCAAATGGGGTGCAAAACGTTGAATAAAATCATACATGTAGCTTCGTAAGAAAGTGCTACGGCGGAAGCCTATTTTAGTGGTGCTGTGGCTGAAGATACCGTTCGCATCCAGCTTCACCAGGTCCGGATCGGAGACCGGATCCACCGCCATACTGGCAATCACCCCTACCCCGAGTCCCAGGCGAACATAGGTTTTGATGACATCGGCATCGGTGGCGGTAAAGACAATGCGCGGCGTCAGGCCCGCACGGTTAAACGCGGTATCCAGTTCCGAACGGCCGGTGAAGCCAAAGGTATAGGTTACCAGCGGATACTGCGCCAGCTCTTCTATTGACACCGAGCCCCTGGAGGCCAGAGGATGCTCCGGCGTCACCACGATCGACCGGTTCCAGTGATAGCATGGCAGCATCACCAAATCGTCATACAGATGCAGCGCTTCAGTAGCAATAGCGAAGTCGGCGTTGCCTTTCGACACGGCTTCAGCGATCTGGGTTGGCGAACCCTGATGCATATGCAGCGACACCCGCGGATAGCGTTCAATAAAGCCCTTGATCACCCCCGGCAAGGCATAGCGCGCCTGGGTATGGGTGGTCGCCACATACAGCGACCCCTTGTCCGGCCAGGTATGCTCCCCGGCGACAGATTTGATGGCATCGACTTTTGACAACACCTCGCGGGCAATACGGATGATCTCCTGCCCGGCAGGGGTCACCTGAGTCAAATGCTTGCCGCTGCGGGCAAAGATCTGGATGCCGAGCTCATCTTCCAGCATACGCACCTGCTTACTGATGCCTGGCTGGGAGGTATAAAGCCCTTCGGCGGTGGATGAAACATTCAGGTTATGGTTAACCACCTCAACGATGTAGCGAAGCTGTTGTAGTTTCATGCTGATATCCGTTTGCGCGTAAAATGAAGCCGCTTAATACACTTTACGTTCAGGCAACTTGTCGCCTGTGAAGGCCAGGCCTCCCGGCAGTTGGCCATAGTGGCGCCGCAACGCATCCTGAAAGCGATGATGTATAAGACGTTTTAATAATAAAAAAGGCATTAACTATAACCACTATATCATTTATACCAACAGTGTATAGCCGGTAACGAAAAATAATATAGGTGGTTATAAGGGGGCGGAAAGCGCGGAGAGAAAGGAAAACGACACGGCAGAGGCATCCATGGCCCCTGCCGGCCGCCAGAGCAGGAAAAGCGCCCTTTTCCTGCCTGATAATGGTCAGTTACTTTTTAGCTTCCGTCCATTTGCCGTCGATAAAGAAGGCTGACCAGCCGGTCGCTTTGCCCTCTTTTTCGGACGCCACATACTGCTGCTTCGTTTTACGGCTAAAGCGCACCAGCGTTTTATTGCCTTCCGGATCCTGTTGCGGCGCATCGGCGAGATAACGCAGTTTTTCCGGCAGACGGTCGCGGAAGCGGTACAGCTCTTCCACCAGCGGCGCACGCGTTTCCCGTGATTTCGGGAAGGTGTTTGCCGCCAGGAAGACGCCCGCGGCCCCGTCACGCAGCACGAAATAGGCGTCAGACTTCTCGCACGGCAGCTCCGGGAGCGGCACCGGATCTTCCTTCGGCGGCGCCACTTCGCCATTGCGCAGGATCTTACGCGTATTCTTACACTCGTCGTTGGTACAAGCCATGTACTTCCCAAAACGCCCCATCTTCAGGTGCATCTCGGAGCCGCACTTCTCGCACTCCACTACCGGACCGTCATAGCCCTTGATGCGGAACTCGCCCTCTTCAATCTCATAGCCATCGCAGGTCGGGTTGTTACCGCAGACGTGCAGTTTACGCTTGGGATCGATAAGGTAGCTGTCCATCGCCGTACCGCACTTCTGGCAGCGGCGTTTGGCGCGCAGCGCGTTAGTTTCGGCGTCATCGCCTTCCAGCACGTTGAGGACTTCGTTTTCCGGCACCAGGTTAATGGTGGTTTTGCAGCGCTCTTTCGGCGACAGGGCATAGCCCGAACAGCCGAGGAACACGCCGGTGCTGGCGGTACGGATGCCCATTTTACGGCCGCAGGTCGGACAGTCGATACTGGTGAGCACCATCGGGTTCGGCTGCATGCCGCCCTCTTCCGGATCTTTCTCCGCCGTCTCCAGCTGGGCGGTAAAATCGCCAAAGAAGTGGTTCAGCACTTCTTTCCACTCGGCCTGGTGGTTAGCCACCTGATCGAGACGATCTTCCATCTGCGCGGTGAAGTCGTAGTTCATTAAATCGCGGAAGTTCTCTTCCAGTCGGTCGGTGACGATCTCGCCCATTTTCTCCGCGTAGAAACGACGGTTTTCCACTCGCACGTAACCACGATCCTGAATGGTGGAGATAATCGAGGCATAGGTGGACGGACGACCGATACCGCGTTTTTCCAGCTCTTTAACCAGCGAGGCTTCGCTGAAGCGAGCCGGCGGTTTGGTAAAGTGCTGGGCAGGCGTCAGCTCGACCAGGCTCAGCTGGTCGCCCTGTTTGACCAGCGGCAGAGTCCGGTCCTCATCGCCCTTGCGCAGGGCCGGCATCACTTTGGTCCAGCCGTCAAAGCGTAAGGTACGACCGCGCGCTTTCAGTTTGTAATCGCCCGCCGCCACGGTCAGCGTCGTGGAGTCGTACTGCGCCGGCGTCATCTGACAGGCGACAAACTGGCGCCAGATCAGCTGATACAGCTTCTGCGCATCCGCTTCCATATCTTTCAGCGTTTCCGCCAGCACGTTCACATCAGACGGACGAATCGCTTCGTGTGCTTCTTGTGAGTTTTCTTTGCTGGCGTACTGATTCGCGCTTTCCGGCAGATATTTTTTACCAAACTTGTCGCTGATGTAGCCGCGAACCATGTTCAGCGCATCCTGACTCAGGTTGGTGGAGTCGGTACGCATATAGGTGATGTGCCCCGCCTCATAGAGGCGCTGAGCCATCATCATGGTCTTTTTCACGCCGAAGCCGAGACGGGTGCTGGCCGCCTGCTGCAGGGTGGAGGTGATGAACGGCGCGCCCGGCTTGCTGCTGGTCGGCTTGTCTTCCCGCTCCAGTACGCTGTAGCTGGCTTTTTCCAGCAGCGATACCGCCGCCATGGTCTCATCGCGGCTGACCGGACGGAACGGCTTATCGTCCTTATGGGTCACCTGCAGCGGCAGCGCGTCGCCGCCCGGCGTGGTGGTGCTGGCATCAACTTCCCAGTACTCTTCCGGGACGAATGCTTTGATTTCACGCTCACGCTCCACCACCAGGCGGACCGCGACGGACTGTACGCGCCCAGCAGAAAGACCACGGGCGATTTTTTTCCACAGCAGCGGCGAAACCATATAACCCACCACGCGGTCCATAAAGCGACGCGCCTGCTGGGCGTTAACCCGATCGATATTCAGTTCGCCCGGCTTTTCGAAAGCCTGACGTATGGCGTTTTTGGTGATCTCATTGAACACCACACGGCTGTAACGCTGTTCATCGCCGCCGATAACTTCCCGCAGGTGCCAGGCAATGGCTTCCCCTTCGCGGTCAAGGTCGGTTGCGAGATAGATGTGGTCAGCTTTTTCCGCCAACTGTTTGAGTTCTGAAACTACCTTTTCTTTACCCGGAAGTACTTCATAGTGCGCATTCCAGTCATGCCATGGGTCCACGCCCATGCGGTTAACCAGAGCACCACGTTCGTCCTTTTTAGGCTTTTTAGCCCCTTTGGTGGCGGTAGAGTCGGTGCTCTTTTTGGAAGCTGATCCACTGGTCGGCAAATCGCGGATATGACCGACGCTGGATTTCACCACGTAGTCATTACCCAGATACTTATTGATCGTTTTGGCTTTTGCCGGGGACTCAACGATAACGAGAGCTTTACCCATATTCACCTTTACCTAATTTGATTCATCCAGGAATACATCGCACATTCATACACCCTCCACTGGCGACTGCCTCATATGTTGCGGCACCGTCGGTGAATATCAACCCAGAACACCTGTTTCATCTCCGTAAAACCAGGCGCTTGAGTTTACTGACCTTTTTTCGTCAGGTGACATAGCACGAAGAATTTTTGGCCGAATGTCAAGCAAATCTGTTGCCAGATCGCCGAAAGCGTCACACTGTACCTGATAAAATTCGTTACGCAACTTTATTAGCATGCAAAAGCGAATCACGCCAGTAAACGGCTGTTTCTCCACTGGTTACGATTACCCCTGTTTTGTCCATGGAAAATTTGCCCCGCGCCGCCGCGCGGCGTAAACTACGCGTGGAGAAAAAGAGGAGTCCGTTATGCAAGGTACAACCCAACCAATCGATCGCCAGACGCTGCTCGAAAAAGCCAACAAACTTATTCGCGAACATGAGGATACGTTAGCCGGTATCGAAGCTACCGACGTCGTTCAGCGCAACAATGTCCTGGTGTTTAGCGGTGAGTTTTATCTTGATGAGCAGGGTCTGCCGACGCCGAAGAGTACAGCGGTATTTAATATGTTTAAGTACCTCGCCCATGAGCTGTCGGACAAATATCACCTGGTCGATTAAGACCGGCGGAGAATAAGACCGCCCTAAATGAGAACGCGAGGCAGAGCCTCGCGTTTTATCATCTATATCAGCGGCTTCTGTCCGCGCTGCCACCAGCGCAGCAGCAGTCGATCGGCGCTCTCCGCCGCGCTACCGGTGAAGCGGTCGAGCATTTTCTTACGCTGTTGATAACGCACTCCGATCACCTCGTGGCTCTCCATGAGTCCCAGCAGCAGCTCATCACTGGTTTCAACCGCATCCACCAGCCCTTTTTCCAGCGCCTGTACCCCGTACCAGTGCTCGCCAGTGGCCACCTGCTCAATATCAAGGCCCGGGCGCATCCGCTGGACGAAATCCTTGAACAAATGGTGCGTCTCATTAAGGTCTTCGCGAAACTTGCGCCGTCCTTCTTCAGTGTTTTCACCCAGCATCGTGAGCGTTCGTTTGTACTGTCCGGCGGTATGCAGTTCGATATCAATATCTTTGTTCTTCAGGAAACGGTGCAGGTTTGGGATCTGCGCCACCACGCCAATAGAGCCGAGGATCGCAAACGGCGCCGAGACAATTTTGTTCGCCACGCAGGCCATCATATAGCCGCCGCTGGCCGCCACTTTGTCGACCGCCACCGTCAGCGGGATCTGTTTGTCGCGCAAGCGCTGCAGCTGCGATGCTGCAAGCCCGTAGCCGTGCACCACCCCGCCGGGGCTTTCCAGACGAATCACCACCTGATCGCGCGCTTTCGCCGCCGCCAGCACCGCGGTGATCTCTTCCCGCAGGCTGGTGACTTCATGAGCATCCATACTGCCTTTGAAATCCAGCACCCAGGCGCGCGGCTTGCCTTCCGGCTCGGTATTACCCAGCTTCGCCCGCGCTTTCGCCGCCTTCGCCTCTTGTTTTTGCTTTTTCTTCTGCGACTTATGCCACTGCTTCTGCTGCGGGCCATCCAGCAGGGCCACCGCCAGCGATTCCTTCATCTCTTTATAATGCTCGCTAAGATTCGTTACCCGCAGCTCGCCGCGCTGTTTCTTGCGCTGGGCCAGGTTGACGATAATAGCGGCAATCACCGCGATAGCGACGACAACGGTCGCGATCTTGGCTAAAAATAAGCCATATTGAGCAAGTAATTCCACGTTTTCACCTTGTGTAAAGCACTGACGTTGCTTCACAGTGTACATCAGCCCCTGGCGAGAAGTCTTTGTGCTTTGTGTCCTCTGCGCAGCGGATTCCGTTTTTTTAGGCGAGGCTGAAATCGTTGCAAGATATTAATTTTGTGAATACTTTCCGCTTCGCCGATTGCAATGGCGGGCGCTTTCAGGCATAACAGCGCAAAAGTGAGATACCAAAGATGAAGCGCGATCGAGAGCCGATCGCCAAAGGAGTCGCCGTGCATTATCAACCGCAACGCCACTTGCTGAAAGATCGCATCATTCTGGTCACCGGGGCCAGCGATGGAATTGGTCGTGAAGCGGCCCTGACCTACGCCCGCTACAGCGCCAGCGTTATCCTGCTGGGTCGCAACGACGACAAACTGCGCGCCGTCGCCGAGGAGATTGAGCGTGAGGGCGGTATTCCTCCCCGCTGGTTTACTCTCGACCTGCTCACCTGCACGCCGCAGGCTTGCCAGCAGCTGGCGCAGCAGATCAGCATCCACTATCCCCGCCTTGACGGCGTGCTGCACAATGCTGGCTTGCTCGGCGACATCTGCCCGATGGATGAACAGAAACCGGAGGTCTGGCAGCAGGTGATGCAGGTGAACGTCAATGGCACCTTTATGCTGACCCAGGCGCTTCTTCCTTTATTACTCCGTTCCGAATCTGGTTCGCTGGTCTTCACCTCATCCAGCGTCGGTCGTCAGGGGCGCGCCAACTGGGGCGCCTATGCCGTCTCCAAATTCGCCACCGAAGGGATGATGCAGGTGCTGGCCGACGAGTACCAAAGCCGCCACCTGCGGGTGAACTGTATCAACCCCGGCGGCACCCGCACCGGCATGCGCGCCAGCGCGTTCCCGACGGAAGATCCGCTGAAACTGAAAACCCCCGCTGACATTATGCCCGTCTATCTGTGGCTGATGGGCGACGACAGTCGTCGCAAGACGGGAATGACCTTCGACGCCCAACCGGGGCGTAAACCAGGAATTGCCCAATGAGTGATGAACGCTACCGCGAACGCCAGCAGCGGCTGAAAGATAAAGTGGATGCCCGGGTGGCGGCGGCCCAGGACGAGCGCGGCATTGTGATGGTCTTTACCGGCAACGGCAAAGGCAAAACTACCGCCGCCTTTGGCACCGCGACCCGCGCCGTTGGCCACGGCAAAAAAGTCGGCGTGATCCAGTTTATCAAGGGGACCTGGCCTAACGGCGAGCGTAATCTGCTGGAGCCGCACGGCGTCGAATTTCAGGTGATGGCGACAGGCTTTACCTGGAACACTCAGGACCGCGACAGCGACACCGCCGCCTGTCTGGCGGTTTGGGAGCATGCCCGCCGTATGCTTGCCGACGACCAGCTCGATCTGGTGCTGCTGGACGAGCTGACCTATATGGTGGCCTACGATTACCTGCCGCTGGAGGCGGTGCTGAGCGCTCTGCGTGAGCGTCCTGCCCACCAGTCGGTGATCATCACCGGCCGCGGCTGTCATCGCGATATTATTGAAATGGCGGATACCGTCAGCGAGCTGCGCCCGGTGAAACATGCCTTTGATGCCGGCATTAAAGCGCAGATGGGGATTGACTACTGAGGACCGGATACGGCGAAAGGAAGTCCGCGTTCCGGCGCAAAACCACCGGAACGCGCAACATTAACCGTTGGTCTTATTGCGGGTACTGGAACGGCGGTTGCTGTTATTACCCTGGCGCGGGTTAGCGCTGGTCTGGCTGTGACGCTTCACCGCCCGGCGGATCTGATTGGCTTTCAACCGGCGACGATCTTTTTCAACGGCGACCTTGGAGCTGGTTTCCGGAGTAAGTTCCACCAGTTCGCGCAGATAGTTGGTCTGCGCCAGGTCCAGCTCGGTATAGCCGCCGCGCGGCAGGCCTTTCGGCAGCAGAATATCGCCATAGCGCACGCGGATCAGGCGGCTGACCTGCACGCCGACCGCTTCCCACAGACGACGCACTTCGCGGTTACGCCCTTCGGTCAGGGTGACGTTGTACCACTGGTTAATCCCTTCACCGCCGGTGAATTTAATGGTTTTAAACGCCGCCGGGCCATCTTCTAACTGCACGCCGCGAGACAGCTGACGCAGCTTATCTTCATCTACCTGGCCGAAAACGCG
The DNA here is from genome assembly GCF_049472055.1 of Klebsiella pneumoniae complex sp. WS1778. Lineage (NCBI taxonomy): Bacteria > Pseudomonadati > Pseudomonadota > Gammaproteobacteria > Enterobacterales > Enterobacteriaceae > Klebsiella > Klebsiella pneumoniae complex sp. WS1778. The sequence continues at coordinate 263,758 of NZ_JBKGTJ010000001.1, read as the reverse complement.
AACGGCGTACTCACGCTCGACTTCACGGCTCGGGTGCATCAGGCGGTTTGCCAGTTCACCGTCGGTGGTGAACAGCAACAGGCCACAGGTGTTGACGTCCAGACGACCAACGGCAATCCAGCGCGCGCCGCGCAGTTTAGGCAGACGATCGAACACCGTCGGGCGCCCTTCCGGATCGTTACGGGTGCACAGTTCGCCTTCCGGCTTGTAGTACGCCAGCACGCGGCAGATCTGCTCAGCGGACTCTTTCACCGAGATCAGATGGCCATCGATACGAATTTTTAAACCAGGGACAATTTCCACACGATCGCCGAGGGTGGCGATTTTGCCGTCGACGCTGACGCGGCCAGCTTCGATTTTCGCTTCAATTTCACGGCGGGAGCCGTGGCCGGCGCGGGCCAGCACTTTTTGCAGTTTCTCGCTCATTGAGCTTCCTTAAGGTGTCGCCTTCCCAGGCGTCTGGTATGCTTTATGAAACAATGAGGCCTTTATCAACAACTCATTGTTACGTATATACTTTTTACGTAAAGTCTCGCCGGCATACGCAAAACATTCGCCGCGAGCCCGTATTCGTGGCCGAACATACTACACTAACTTCGCCGGGAAAGCTTCTGTTCGCCACACCGCGCCTTTAGTATGGAACAGATTTTACGCGGACGCGTAGACTCGCGAGCAGCCTGAACCTGCAAAGACTTGGTTGGTCATTGATTATCAATCCAGGAAAGGAAGTTTACAGACAAACTGCCTCCAGTCGGGGAAAAAGCATGGGGTAGAATGCAAGCAGCCATCATCTGGATTTGATCGATAATTATTTTTTTAACGCCTCCATGACCAGGCGAAATAATTCCGGCGGATTGTTGGTGGCGTCTAAGGCGCCATGCTGTTTTGCTTGTTCCTTATGCTGAGCAGAATTGGAACTCGCGTAGATAATGTATGGAATGTCTTTGCCCTTTCTTCTTAGCTCATCCAGGAGAGTATATCCCGCACGATCATCTCCAGGCCTCTTCATATCGGAAATAATCATATCAAACGACTGATTTTTCAGTCTTTCGAGAGCCTCGTCGGTGGATACTACGTTAACAAACCTTATACCCAGCGCTTCCATGGACTGACGTTCATAGCGATTCCCATTGGGTCTGTCATCAACCCACAAAATGACGGCTTCACCAGCTCTTTGCAATACTCTCGGCGTTACAACCTGAGTAACTACGTTTACGTCATCCAGAACGCTTTGCTCTACATTGTCATCGCCTTTAACAATGGTACCTTTACTGGCCGATGCAGCAGCAAGATTGGCGCTAGACTCAGCTCCTTTATTAAAGGCCTCAACTTCAAAACCTGGACCTTTAATGGAAAGGCGGCTGAGGTTTTCAAGAAACTGGTTGATTGCAGTACCAAATCGACATAGAAAAAACAGAACAATAGCGGGCCAAATAACAACATTGATTAACGATATCAGCTCATGAAGCATAACCAGGTTCTCCCATGAGACTATCAGGAGCCGGACAGGCTCCTTTGACCTTAGAACGTTGCTTTAGCCCATTTTTCGTCAGATTACAGAAACGGCCTCACGTCGCCCACGCCTTCGCGCAGCACCACCGGGGTATCTTCCGTCAGGTCGATAACCGTGGTCGGCTGCTGCCCCAGGAAACCGCCGTGGATAATGAGGTCCACGACTTTCTCCAGACGATCTTTGATCTCTTCCGGGTCGGATTCGGTAAAGTCGCTGCCGGGCAGCATCAGCGAGGTAGAGAGCATCGGTTCACCTAAGGTCTCAAGCAACGCCTGAGCGATGGGGTTGGACGGGACGCGCATACCAATGGTTTTACGCTTCTCCTGCAGCAGCCGGCGCGGTACCTCTTTCGTTCCTTTGAGGATAAAGGTGTAGTTGCCCGGCGTATTGTTTTTCATCAGGCGAAACGCCACGTTGTCCACAAAAGCGTAGGTTGACAGTTCGGACAGGTCGCGGCACATCAGGGTGAAGTTGTGGCCGTCCGGCAGCTGACGGATGCGGCAGATCCGCTCCATCGCGCCCTTGTCTTCAATTTTGCAGCCCAGCGCGTAGCCGGAGTCGGTAGGATATACGATCACCCCGCCCTTACGCACAATCTCCACCGCCTGGTTAATCAACCGCGCCTGCGGGTTATCCGGATGGATATAAAAAAACTGGCTCATACTTCCCTCTCAATTTTTATTCGGTGGCCGCTTCCCAGCTGTGCCAGACGCCTTCCACGCCGGCAGGGAGCCAGAGCTTACGGCCAAGTTCGATCCACGCGCAGGGCTGATGGAAATCGGAACCCTGCGACGCCAGAAGACCAAACTGCACGGCCAGGGCGGCCAGCTGGGCGCGTTCATGGGGCGCCTGCTGGCACTGGGCCACTTCCATGGCATCACCGCCCTGCTCGCTGAAGTGGGCCAACAGCCGCTTAAGCCACTTGGCGGAAAGATCGTAACGCCCGGGATGGGCTATCACCGCCTTACCGCCAGAATGATGAATGACATCAATTGCTTGTTTTATTGTACACCACTGCGGCGGCACGTAACCGGTTTTCCCGCGGGCAAGGTATTTTTTGAAGACCTCCGCCATGTTCTTCGCGTGGCCGGCCTCCACCAGAAAACGGGCAAAATGGCCGCGGGTGACGGCGCCACCGTCCGCCAGCCGCAGCGCCCCTTCCCAGGCGCCGGGGATGCGCGCCTTCTCCAGACGCTCGGCAATCATCTGGCCGCGCTGCTGGCGCCGCGCTTTCTGCTCCTCCAGCAGGGCGGTCATCGCAGGGTGCGCAATATCAATATTGAGACCCACAATATGAATCTCGTGATTTTCCCAGAGGGTGGAAATCTCGACGCCGTTCACCAGGGTCAAGGGTAATCCGGCGCGGGCGATCTCCTCCCGGGCCGCGGGGATCGCCGCCACGCTGTCATGGTCGGTGATCGCCAGCGTGCCTACGCGCATTTCATGGGCGCGATGGACCAGTTCCTGCGGAGTCAGCCGCCCGTCAGAGGCGGTGGTATGGCTGTGCAGATCGTAAATCACTGCGTATTGGCTGTCGCTCAAAAGGACTCCTGCTGGACATCAACGTAAATAAGCGCATTATCATACCGACAGGCAGAGAAAATCTGCAAACAAGGGTTGACTTTATTCCATTGAACTAGTTAACTAGTACGCAAGTTCACATGAAGGGGTATCACGATGAAAATGCACTTTATCACTCTGCACAGCTGGTGGCGCACCTCCTGATAACGGGCGGCGTGATCGCGTTTTGCATTCAGCATACAGATACCCGGCCCGCCAATGAGCGGGCTTTTTATTGGACAAAAATAATACGAACAGGCGAGAACAATAATGCAAACATCCAAACCGGCACTCGAGCTTCTCACCAGCGACGCCATCTACCGGGAGAACCCGACGGCGTTATTCCACCAACTGTGCGGCGCCCGTCCGGCCACGCTGCTGCTGGAATCGGCTGACATCGACAGCAAAGATGACTTAAAAAGCCTGCTGCTGGTGGACAGCGCGCTGCGCATCACCGCTCTCGGTGACACTGTCACCATTCAGGCCCTCTCCGCCAACGGCGCCGCGCTGCTGGAGCTGCTGGACGGCGCGCTGCCCTCCGGGATCGCCAATCAGCGCCAGCCCAACGGCCGGATCCTGACCTTCCCGGCAGTCAGTTCCCTGCTCGATGAAGACGCCCGCCTCTGCTCGCTGTCAGTGTTTGACGCCTTCCGTCTCCTGCAGGAGCTGGTGACCGTCCCTGCCAACGAGCGTGAAGCGATGTTCTTCGGCGGCCTGTTCGCCTATGACCTGGTGGCCGGCTTTGAAGATCTGCCGCCGCTGCAGAGCGACACCGCCTGCCCGGACTACTGCTTCTATCTGGCGGAGACCCTGCTGGTCATCGACCATCAGACCAAGCATACCCGCATCCAGGCAAGCCTGTTCACGCCGCTGGAGAGTGAAAAACAGCGCCTGGAGCAGCGCCTGAGCCAGCTGCGCCAGCAGCTGAACGAGCCACCGGCGCCGCTACCGGTTACCACCGTGGCCGAAATGCGCTGCGACGTTGACCAGAGCGATGAAGAGTACGGCGCGGTGGTGCGCAAAATGCAGCGCGCGATCCGCGCCGGGGAAATCTTCCAGGTGGTCCCTTCCCGCCGCTTCTCGCTGCCCTGCCCGTCGCCGCTGGCCGCCTATGATGTGCTGAAGAAGAGCAACCCCAGCCCGTACATGTTCTTTATGCAGGACAATGATTTCACCCTGTTCGGCGCCTCGCCGGAAAGCTCGCTGAAGTATGATGCCGTCAGCCGTCAGATTGAGATCTACCCCATCGCCGGCACCCGGCCGCGCGGCCGCCGCGCCGACGGCTCGCTGGATCGCGATCTCGACAGCCGTATCGAACTGGAAATGCGTACCGATCACAAAGAGCTTTCCGAGCACCTGATGCTGGTGGACCTGGCGCGCAACGATCTGGCCCGCATCTGTACCCCGGGCAGCCGCTATGTCGCCGATTTAACCAAGGTTGACCGTTACTCCTTCGTGATGCATCTGGTCTCCCGGGTGGTGGGTGAACTGCGTCAGGATCTCGATGTGCTGCACGCTTACCGCGCCTGCATGAACATGGGCACTCTCAGCGGCGCGCCGAAGGTTCGCGCCATGCAGCTGATTGCCGCCGCCGAAGGTAAACGACGCGGCAGCTACGGCGGCGCGGTGGGCTATTTCACTGCCCACGGCGACCTCGACACCTGCATCGTTATCCGTTCCGCCTACGTGCAGGAGGGTATCGCTACCGTCCAGGCCGGAGCCGGCATTGTGCTCGACTCGGTTCCCCAGTCGGAAGCGGATGAGACCCGAAATAAAGCCCGCGCGGTGCTGCGCGCCATTGCCCAGGCCCATCACGCGAAGGAGATTTTCTGATGGCTGACATTCTGCTGCTCGATAATATCGATTCTTTCACCTATAACCTGGCAGACCAGCTGCGCGCCAACGGCCATAACGTGGTGATTTACCGTAACTCCGTTCCGGCGCAGGCGCTGATTGAGCGTCTGGGCACCATGGACAATCCGGTGCTGATGCTCTCCCCTGGCCCGGGTACGCCAAGCGAAGCCGGCTGCATGCCGGAATTGCTGACCCGCATGCGGGGCAAGCTGCCGATCATCGGCATCTGCCTCGGCCACCAGGCCATTGTCGAAGCCTACGGCGGCTATGTCGGCCAGGCGGGCGAGATCCTTCACGGTAAAGCCTCCAGCATTGAGCACGACGGCCAGGCGATGTTTGCCGGTCTGGCTAACCCGCTGCCGGTGGCGCGGTACCACTCGCTGGTCGGCAGCAATATTCCCGCCGGGCTGACGATTAACGCCAATTTCAATGGCATGGTGATGGCGGTGCGTCACGATGCGGATCGGGTGTGCGGCTTCCAGTTCCACCCGGAATCGATCCTCACCACCCAGGGCGCGCGACTGCTGGAGCAGACCCTGGCCTGGGCGCTGCAGAAGCTGGAGCATACCAACACCCTCCAGCCGATCCTTGAGAAGCTGTACCAGGCGGAAACCCTGAGCCAGCAGGAGAGCCACCAGCTGTTCTCCGCCGTCGTGCGCGGCGAAGTGAAGCCTGAACAGCTGGCCGCCGCGCTTGTCAGTATGAAAGTGCGCGGCGAGCAGCCGCAGGAAATTGCCGGCGCCGCCACCGCGCTGCTGGAAAACGCCGCGCCGTTCCCGCGCCCGGACTACCTGTTTGCCGACATCGTCGGCACCGGTGGCGACGGCAGCAACAGCATTAATATCTCCACCGCCAGCGCGTTTGTCGCCGCTGCCTGTGGATTGAAAGTGGCGAAGCACGGCAACCGCAGCGTTTCCAGTAAATCAGGCTCTTCTGACCTGCTGGCGGCCTTCGGCATTAATCTCGATATGAACGCCGATAAATCCCGCGCGGCGCTCGATGAGCTGGGCGTCTGCTTCCTGTTCGCGCCGAAGTACCACACCGGTTTCCGCCACGCGATGCCGGTCCGTCAGCAGCTGAAGACCCGTACCCTGTTTAACGTACTGGGGCCGCTGATCAACCCGGCGCATCCGCCGCTGGCGCTGATTGGCGTCTACAGCCCGGAACTGGTGTTGCCGATTGCGGAAACCTTGCGCGTACTCGGTTATCAGCGCGCTGCCGTGGTGCACAGCGGCGGGATGGATGAAGTCTCGCTGCATGCGCCCACGGTGGTCGCCGAGCTGCATAACGGGGAAATTAAAAGCTATCAGCTGACCGCCGACGATTTCGGCCTGACGCCTTACCATCAGGCGCAGCTGGCGGGCGGCACGCCGGAAGAAAACCGTGACATTCTGACGCGCTTGCTACAAGGTAAAGGTGAAGCCGCTCACGTAGCCGCCGTCGCCGCCAACGTCGCCATGTTGATGCGTTTACACGGGCATGAAGATCTGAAAGCTAACGCTCAGCAGGTACTGGATGTGCTGCACAGCGGGGCGGCCTATGACAGAGTGACCGCCTTAGCGGCAAGAGGGTAAAGAATGCAGACCGTTTTAGCAAAAATCGTTGCCGACAAAGCGATTTGGGTGGAAGCCCGCAAACAACAACAACCGTTAGCCAGTTTTCAGAATGAGGTCGTCCCGACGCAGCGCAATTTCTATGACGCGCTGGCCGGCACCCGCACCGCGTTTATTCTCGAGTGCAAAAAGGCTTCGCCGTCGAAGGGGTTGATTCGCGAAGATTTCGATCCGGCGGCGATCGCCAGCATCTACAAACACTACGCCTCGGCGATCTCGGTGCTGTGTGATGAGAAATATTTCCAGGGCAGCTTCGATTTTCTGCCGATTGTCAGCAAGGTCGCGCCGCAGCCGATCCTGTGTAAGGACTTCACCATCGACCCTTACCAGATCTACCTGGCGCGCTACTATCAGGCCGACGCCTGCCTGCTGATGCTGTCGGTGCTCGACGATGAACAGTATCGTCAGCTCTCGGCGGTGGCTCACAGCCTGAATATGGGCGTGCTCACAGAAGTCAGCAATGATGAGGAGCTGGAGCGCGCCATCGCCCTGAAGGCGAAGGTGGTGGGCATCAACAACCGCGACCTGCGCGATATGTCGATTGACCTCAACCGCACCCGTCAGCTGGCGGCGCGTCTCGGCCCGGATGTCACGGTGATCAGCGAATCCGGCATCCATACCTATGCCGAAGTGCGTGAGCTGAGCCACTTCGCCAATGGCTTCCTGATCGGCTCCGCCCTGATGGAGCAGGCGGATCTGGAAGCGGCGGTCAAGCGCGTGCTGCTCGGCGAGAACAAAGTGTGCGGCCTGACGCGCCCGCAGGATGCGCAGGTGGCCTGGGAGTCTGGCGCCATCTACGGTGGGCTGATCTTCGTCCCAACCTCGCCGCGGTCGGTAAATGACGCCCAGGCTAAAGCGGTGATCGCCGCCGCGCCGCTGCAGTACGTCGGCGTCTTCCGCAATGCGCCGCTGGATGAGGTGGTCGCCCGCGCCCAGGCCCTGGAGCTGGCCGCCGTACAGCTGCACGGTGATGAAGACCAGGCCTATATCGACGCGCTGCGCGACGCCCTCGCGGATAGCGTCCGCATCTGGAAAGCGCTGAGCGTTGGCGAAACCTTGCCGTCCCGTACACTCCGCCATGTCGATAAGTATCTGCTCGACAACGGCCAGGGCGGCAGCGGCCAGCGTTTTGACTGGAGCCTGCTGCAGGGCCAGGACCTGCGCAACGTCATGCTGGCGGGCGGCCTCGGCGCCGATAACTGTGTGGAAGCGGCCAAAAGCGGCTGTGCCGGACTCGATTTCAATTCAGGCGTAGAGTCGCAACCCGGGATTAAAGACGCCAGCAAGCTGGCCTCCGTATTCCAGACGCTGCGCGCATATTAAGGAGCAATAATGAGCACTTTACTGAACCCCTACTTCGGCGAATTCGGCGGCATGTATGTGCCGCAGATCCTGATGCCCGCCCTGCGCCAGCTGGAAGAGGCCTTTGTCAGCGCGCAGAAGGACCCGGCCTTTCAGGCGGAATTCACCGACCTGCTGAAAAACTACGCCGGTCGTCCGACGGCCCTGACCAAATGCCGGAACCTGACCGAAGGGACCCGCACTACCCTGTACCTGAAACGCGAAGATCTGCTGCACGGCGGCGCGCACAAAACCAACCAGGTGCTGGGCCAGGCTCTGCTGGCCAAACGGATGGGCAAAACCGAAATTATCGCCGAGACCGGCGCCGGTCAGCACGGCGTCGCCTCAGCGCTGGCCAGCGCCCTGCTCGGTCTGAAATGCCGTATCTACATGGGCGCCAAGGACGTCGAGCGCCAGTCGCCGAACGTCTTCCGTATGCGCCTGATGGGCGCCGAGGTGATCCCGGTGCATAGCGGCTCCGCCACGCTGAAAGATGCCTGTAACGAGGCGCTGCGCGACTGGTCCGGCAGCTACGAGAAGGCGCACTATATGCTGGGCACCGCCGCCGGTCCGCACCCGTTCCCGACCATCGTACGTGAATTCCAGCGCATGATCGGCGAAGAGACCAAAGCGCAGATCCTCGAAAAAGAGGGCCGTCTGCCGGACGCGGTGATCGCCTGCGTCGGCGGCGGGTCAAACGCCATCGGCATGTTCGCTGATTTTATCGAGGAAACCCGCGTCGGCCTGATCGGCGTGGAGCCTGCCGGGCACGGTATCGAAAGCGGGGAGCACGGCGCGCCGCTGAAGCATGGTCGTGTGGGGATCTACTTCGGGATGAAGTCGCCGATGATGCAAACCGCCGACGGCCAGATCGAGGAATCTTACTCCATTTCCGCCGGGCTGGACTTCCCGTCCGTTGGGCCGCAGCACGCGTTTCTGAACAGCACCGGGCGCGCCGACTATGTGTCGATCACCGATGACGAAGCGCTGGAGGCGTTTAAAGCGCTCTCCCGCCACGAAGGGATCATCCCGGCGCTGGAGTCCTCTCACGCTCTGGCCCATGCGCTGAAAATGATGCGCGAGAACCCGGAAAAAGAGCAGCTGCTGGTGGTTAACCTCTCCGGCCGCGGCGATAAAGACATTTTCACCGTACACGACATCCTGAAAGCGCGAGGGGAAATCTGATGGAACGCTATGAGACGCTGTTTGCCCAACTGAAAAACCGCCAGGAAGGCGCTTTCGTCCCCTTTGTCACCCTTGGCGATCCGGGACCGGAGCAGTCGCTGAAAATTATCGATGCGCTGATCGAAGGCGGCGCCGATGCCCTTGAGCTGGGGATCCCCTTCTCCGACCCGCTGGCGGACGGCCCGACCATTCAGGGCGCGGCCCTGCGCGCCTTCGCCGCGGGGGTAACCCCGGCGCAGTGCTTTGAGATGCTGGCGGCGATCCGCCAGAAGCATCCAACGATCCCAATCGGCCTGCTGATGTACGCGAACCTCGTCTTCAGCCCGGGTATCGATGAGTTCTATGCCCAGTGCGCCCGCGTCGGCGTCGACTCGGTGCTGGTAGCCGACGTGCCTGTGGAAGAGTCCGCCCCGTTCCGCCAGGCGGCGATGCGCCATAACATCGCGCCAATTTTCATTTGCCCGCCCAATGCGGATGACGATTTACTGCGCCAGATTGCCTCTTATGGTCGCGGCTACACCTATCTGCTGTCGCGCGCCGGGGTGACGGGTGCGGAAAATCGCGCTGCGCTGCCGCTGCACCATCTGGTGGAGAAGCTGGCGGAATATCACGCTGCGCCGCCGCTGCAGGGCTTTGGCATCTCCGCGCCGGAGCAGGTGAGCGCCGCCATTGACGCCGGGGCCGCCGGGGCGATCTCCGGTTCCGCCATCGTCAAAATCATCGAACGTCATCTTGATGAGCCGCAAACCATGCTCGACGAGCTGAAAGCCTTCGTCCAGAGCCTGAAGGCGGCGACCAAAACCGCCTGACCGTCAGCCGCCTGGCATCGCGCCAGGCGGCGATGATTTCTGCAAACTGTCGGCGTATTTGCGCGTTAAGCGAAACAGCGCCTGCACTTCATCTTCCGGCCACTGCGCCAGCACCTGATTCATTAACCGCCGCCGCGCGACGGCGATCCTGTCGATCATCTGTTGTCCCCTGGCGCTAAGCGACACTTCGCTGATCCGTCGGTCATGACGGTTCGGTTGCTTACCGGCAAGCCCCTGGGCTTCCAGTTTCTTCACCTGACGACTGACGGTGGTGTAATCGCGCCCTAAATGATCCGCCAGCTCAACCACCCCCACCGGGCCATAGCGCCCTACCGCCACCAGCAGCGGAAACAGCATCTGTTCCAGCTTGACGCCAGCTGCCTGGAGGATCTGCTCGTCGCGCACCGGCTGGTTCATCACGCTGATGATATCCAGCAGCGCGCCGTGAAAGTCGGTAATGTCGTAGCCATTATGTGCATCTTGCATGTATTAATTTTCCGCGTATAGTGCTGCAAAACAATATGTGTATTTTACACATAATTCCCGACAGGAGATAATTTATGAAAGCAGGCGTGGTTTTTGATCTCGCAGAAGGCCCGGTTTGGGCCGATTTCATCGAGCCGCAGCCCGCGCCCGGCCAGACGCTTATTGACGTCCGCGCCGCCGCGATGAGCCATGTGGTCAAGGCCCGGGCATCAGGACGCCATTACAGCTTCGACGGCAATCTGCCTTTTGTACCCGGTATCGATGGTGTCGGCACTACATCCCAGGGCCAGCGCGTCTACTTCGCCTTCCCCACTGCCCCCTTCGGCAGTATGGCGCAGCGGGCGCCGGTCGCCCTGCAGAATTGCCTGCCGCTGCCGGATGAGCTCGATGATATCCCGGCGGCGGCGATGGCCAACCCCGGCATGTCCGCGTGGGCGTCTCTGGTGACTCGCGCCCAGCTTCAGGCCGGCGAAACGGTGCTGATTAACGGCGCCACCGGCAGCGCCGGTCAGCTGGCGGTGCAGATTGCCCGCTACCTGGGCGCAAAAAAAATCATTGCGGCCGGACGCAATGCGCAGTCGCTGGCGGCGATCGGCGCCGATGAATGTATTCAGTTAACTGCGGATGATAAGACGTTAACTGCACAGTTTTCAGCGGTCAGCGCCGCGCAGATCGATGTGGTCATCGATTATCTGTGGGGACACAGCGCGGAATTATTATTGCCGGCCCTGGCCAAATATACCCCGGCCGGCAGGCCGGTGCGCTATGTGCAAGTGGGGTCCCTGGCTGGCGCCGATATCGCGTTAAATGGCGCGGTTCTGCGTTCCGCCCCGCTCCTGCTGATGGGTAGCGGGATCGGTAGCCTGACGATGCCGCAGCTGCTGGCGGCGACCGGCGAAATGCTGCAGGCGGCGGTGCCGGGGAAATTGACCATCGCCACCACCCCGCGGCCGCTGCAGGAGATCGCGGCGGCCTGGCCGCAGGACGACAGCCAGAAGCGTACGGTTTTCACCCTCGGATAAAAAATCGCTTCCGCACAAAAGATGGGGTTGATATCTTAAATGAGAAATATTATCTTTCTCATCACTGAATAGTTGAGTAAATAACTCAGGTATTCAGTACGACATTGCTCACATTGCTTCCAGTATTTTTGCCCGCACTTGTGCGGGCTTTTTTTTACTCGCGACACACCTCTCGCACCCGCTGCCACAGCCAGCGGTGGCCGGGGCCTGCTCCAGGCGCGGACGCCACGCCTGCCACACCGTAATCACCCCGGTGCTGACCGGCAGCGGAAAACTTACTATCCCCTGCGGCGAAGGATGACGCACGCAGGAGGCCGGCACCAGCCCCAGCGCGGCGCTGAAGCCCGGCACGACGGCGGCGATGCGCCGGTACAGCCCCCGCCCCGCTCTGCCAGCTGGTCATCCACCAGCCCATATACGATCCCATGCCGGGAAACGATAACATGTCCCCAGGCGACATAGCGCTCTGCATCTATCGCCGCCGCGGCGGTAAACGGGATTGAGCACCGCGCGCATATCGCTCAGCACACTGTGCGTTTTGCTGCGGATCCGCTGCGCATGCGGGGTGAACACCATTTTGCGTCCGGCCCGCACCAGCAAGGGATCGCCGGTCACGTGCCGCAAGCGAGTTAACGTTCGGATCATCGCCGAAGTGCTAAGGCCGAAACGGCGGGCGGCGCCCGGGACTGGAGTATCTGGATGGCCACGGCCGCACGGTGCCCTGGTAAGCCCGCCGGGACGCCAGCCTCAGGGCGCCCTTCGGCGCCCGCCCGGCGTCTGTTATCCAAGGTCACCGCGCTATATTCCGCGTTGCCCTGCCGCCTTTACCGAGGTCACCCGCCTTTTTTGTTCAAAATTTATGAAATTTGTAAACGGTGGTGAAGAAATCAGTTTAAACGTCAACTTTTCTGTGTAAATATTAAGGCGAATGATAACCATTCTTTTTATCATTTATAGAATCACGCCGGGTCAGCGCAAGCCAGACGACGAATAACGTCGCTTTTGCGCGGCGTGATATGTGCTAATAACAAAAAATAAGCCTGCATTTATCATGGAAAAAAACGCTTCTCTGCCGTTTGGCAGTTTCAACTCATTGGCATTGTTTACAGGTCTGTGTCTGGGAGCCGCGCCGGCAACCGGCATGGCAGCCGAAAAATCAGTCAAAAATAATGAAGAGACGCTGGTGGTGGAAGCCGCCCCGCCTTCGCTTTATTCTCCCGGAGCCTCCGCCGATCCCAAGTTCAATAAACCACTGGTGGATACCACTCGCACCATCACCGTGATCCCCGAACAGGTCATTAAAGATCAGGGCGTCACCAACCTGACTGACGCCCTCAAAAACGTCCCCGGCGTCGGGGCGTTTTACGCCGGGGAGAATGGCAGCTCAACCACCGGGGACGCCATCTTTATGCGCGGCGTGGACACCTCCAACAGTATTTATGTCGACGGCATTCGCGATATCGGCAGCGTGACGCGGGATACCTTCAATACCCAGCAGGTGGAAGTCATCAAAGGGCCCGCCGGCACGGACTATGGCCGCAGCGCCCCTTCCGGCTCGATCAATATGATCAGCAAGCAGCCGCGCCTTGACTCCGGGATCGACGGATCCGCCAGCATCGGCAGCGCCTGGTCGCGTCGGGGTACCCTTGACCTTAACCAGGCCTTCGGCGACAACGCCGCGTTTCGCCTCAACCTGATGGGCGAAAAAACCCACGACGCCGGCCGGGATAAGATTGAGAACGAGCGCTACGGCATTGCCCCGTCCCTGGCCTTCGGCCTCGATACGCCCACCCGTCTGTATCTGAACTATCTCCACGTCCGGCAGAATAACACCCCGGATGGCGGGATCCCCACCGTCGGCCTGCCGGGCTATTCGGCGCCTTCGCCGAAGTATGCCGCCCTCAATTCCGCCGGTAAGGTCGATACCAGCAATTTCTATGGCACCGACTCCGATTACGATAAATCCACCACCGACAGCGGCACCCTGCGCTTTGAACACGATCTGACGGACAATACCACCGTGCGCAATACCACCCGCTGGTCGCGTGTGAAGCAGGAGTATCTCCTGACCGCGGTGATGGGCGGCGCGAGCAATATCACCGCCCCCGACATCAATGACGTCAATACCTGGAGCTGGTCACGTCTGGTTAATACCAAAGATGTCAGCAACCGCATTCTGACCAACCAGACCAATATCACTTCGACCTTCAATACCGGTTCGATAGGCCATGACGTCAGTGCCGGCGTGGAGTTTACCCGGGAAAACCAGACTAACTATGGCGTCAACGCCCTGACCGCTCCGGCGGTGAATCTCTATCATCCGGTGAGCAGCCTGTCGATTGGCGGGCTGGACAGAAACGGGGCGAACGCCAACGGCCAGACCGATACCTTCGGTATCTATGCCTTTGATACGCTGGCGCTGACCGATCGGGTTGAGGTCAACGGTGGGCTGCGTCTCGACAGTTACCATACCAAATATGACAGCGCCACCGCCTGCGGCGGCAGCGGACGCGGGGCTGTCGCCTGCCCGCCAGGACAGTCGACCGGCAGCCCGGTCACCACTGTCGATACCGCTAAATCCGGTAACCTGGTTAACTGGAAGGCCGGGGCGCTGTATCGCTTAACCGAGCAGGGCAATATCTACGTCAACTATGCCATCTCGCAGCAACCGCCGGGGGGCAGCAGCTTCGCGCTGGCTGCCAGCGGTAGCGGCAACAGCGCCAACCGGACCGACTTTAAACCGCAGAAAGCGAAATCCAGCGAACTGGGCACCAAGTGGCAGATCCTCGACAAGCGCCTGCTGCTCAGCGCGGCGTTATTCCGCACCGATATTGAAAACGAAGTGGCCGCCAACGATGACGGAACCTGGTCGCAGTACGGCAAAAAGCGCGTGGAAGGCTATGAGCTCTCCGCAACCGGGAACCTGACCCCGGACTGGACAATCATCGCCGGCTACACCCAGCAACATGCCACGGTGACAGAGGGTCAGAATGTGGCGCAGGATGGCTCTTCCGCGCTGGCCTACACCCCGAAACATGCCTTTACGCTGTGGACGCAGTATCAGGCAACCAGCGATCTGTCCGTCGGCGGCGGCGTGCGCTATGTCGGAAGCCTGCGCCGGGGCAGCGATGGCGCGGTGGGTACCCCGGATCACACCGAGGGCTATTGGGTCGCCGACGCCAAACTGGGCTATCGGGTCAACAGCAATCTCGATCTGCAGCTCAATATGTACAACCTGTTTGATACCGATTACGTGGCTTCCATCAACAAGAGCGGCTATCGCTATCATCCGGGCGAACCCCGTACCTTTATGTTGACGGCGAATGTCCATTTCTGAGTCTGTACGTGGGGCCATCGCGCCCCACCTTTTTGAGAGAACACCGCAATGATGTATCACATTCCTGACGTGCTGACGGCGGACCAGGTGGCTGAATATGGCCGCCTGCTGGCGCAGGCCGAATGGGTTGACGGGCGGGTTACCGTCGGCAGCCAGGGGGCGACCGTCAAACAAAACCAGCAGATCGATACCCGCACGCCGCTGTATGCCCGTCTGCAGGCAGCCGTACTCGACGCGCTGCGCGGCCATCCGCAGTTTTTTTCCGCCGCGCTGCCGCGGACAATTTCCGCGCCGTTGTTTAATCGCTACGGGCCGGGAGAGACCTACGGTTTTCATGTCGATGGCGCGGTGCGCCAGAACGGCGAGGCGGGCTGGATGCGGACCGACCTCTCGGCGACGCTGTTCCTCTGCGAGCCGGAAAGCTATGAAGGGGGCGAACTGGTGATTGAAGATACCTATGGCCAGCACCGGGTGAAGCTCCCGGCCGGACATCTGGTGCTCTATCCCGCCAGTAGTCTGCACTGCGTCACCCCGGTCACCGGCGGGGTTCGCCAGGCCTCTTTCCTGTGGATCCAGTCGATGGTCCGCGACGATAAGCAGCGCGCGATGCTCTACGACCTGGACCGCACGATCCAGTCTCTCAAAACCCGCTTTGGCGACGGGGAAGAGGTCCTCTCCCTGCTCAATATGTATCACAACCTGCTGCGCCAGTGGACTGAAGTGTGATCCGCAGGCGAAGGTTTATCGCAGGGAGGGGTGAGGAGGCAACAGACTGGCCGTCCGCTGGCCAGTTTGCAGCAGGCGTTAGAACCGATAGCCTGCGGAGAACATAAACACCCACGGATCCAGGCGGGTGCTGACTTTCTGGTCCACGCCGCCGGCTTTGAATTTCACATCGGTATCGATATCCATGTACCACACCGACATATTCAGCAGCCAGTCACGGTTAATCAGGTAATCGAGGCCGACCTGTCCTGCCGCGCCCCAGGAGTCCTTCAGGCTCAGATCGGAAAGCCCGGCCGCCTTGCCGGTATCGTTAAAGTCTTCATTAAAGAAGGTGGTGTAGTTAATCCCCGCCCCCACGTACGGACGCACCTTGCTTTGCGCATCGCCAAAGTACCACTGCGCCATCAGGGTGGGTGGCAACTGATGGACGGTAGCGATGGTGCCGGTTGGCCCGGTACCAACCTTATGGCGGAACGGCGTAGCCGCCAGCAGTTCCACACCGATGTTATCGGTCGCCATATAGGTAAAGGTTAAACCCAGCTGAGTATTGTTACTGACGTTGAAACTGCCCAGACTGCCCAGCACATTGTCAGAGCCTTCCGTCGGTCGGACGGTGGCGGTCCCGGCACGAATGAAAAATTCACCCGCTTCATGCGCCCAGACGCTGCCGGTAGTAAGAGTGCTTAGAATCAATGCCGCCGCTGCTAACTTCTTCATATCCACTTCCTCATTATGGTTTTTCAGCGCGGCCAAATATACCTATAACGAGTTACGTTTGATCTGTTTTAGATCACACTAAAACCTTAGATTTAACATTTATTGATCCAGATTAATTTTTGATACCGATCGCAATACGCTAAATCCTTCGCACATCAATTTTCACTTTTCGCAAAAAAAATTATTTCTGCCCCTCTTGCCGCCGCTGAGGCGGCTGGATAAGTTAACTGCCGACAATCTGTGTTGATGCGTTTTTTTCAGGTGTAATTATGAGTGAAATCAACCCGTGCATGACGTGCGGTGCCTGTTGTGCGTATTTTCGAGTCTCTTTCTACTGGGCGGAAGCCGACGACGCGGGCGGCCTGGTGCCCGCCGCGCTGACCGAGCCGCTGACCCCCTTCCTGCGCTGTATGAGCGGCACTAATCAACGTCAGAGCCGCTGTGCGGCGCTATCGGGCGAGATCGGCGACGCCGTCCACTGCACTATCTATGAAAATCGTCCTTCGCCATGTCGCGAATTCGCCATGTCCGGGGAAAACGGCGAGGAAAACGACGCCTGCAACCGGGCGCGAGCGCGCTATGGGCTGCCGCCATTGCGGCCTCTTTACAAAGATATACCTGCCCTGACCGGCGCAGAGAGTGCTACGACGGAAGGATTTGCGGTACAATCGCCGGCTAGTTAACACCTGCGACACTCAAGGAGAATGCATGTCTATCACGGCGAAGTCCGTCTACCGTGACACCGGGAATTTTTTTCGTAATCAGTTCATTACCATTTTGCTGATTGCGCTGTTGTGCGCGTTCATTACGGTAGTACTTGGCCATGCCTTTTCACCCAGCGACGAGCAGCTGTCGATACTCAGCGAAGGCGACAACCTCGCCGGTAGCGCAGGCCTGTTCGAACTGGTGCAGAATATGACGCCGGAGCAGCAGCAGGTTCTGCTGCGCGCCTCGGCGGCATCAACCTTCTCGGGTCTGGTGGGCAATGCGATCCTCGCCGGCGGCGTCCTGCTGCTCATCCAGCTGGTCTCTGCCGGTCATCGCGTCAGCGCCCTGCGCGCCATCGGCGCCTCGGCGCCGGTGCTGCCGAAGCTGCTGCTGCTGATCCTCTTCACCACTTTCCTGGTGCAGATGGGGATGATGTTAGTGCTGGTGCCCGGCGTCCTGTTGGCCATTGTGCTGGCCTTTGCGCCAATCATGCTGGTGCAGGACAAAATGGGCATCCTCGGCGCCATGCGCAGCAGCATGCGCCTGGCGTGGGCCAATCTGCGGCTGGTGGCGCCGGCCATTATCGGTTGGCTGGTGGCGAAAACTCTGCTGTTACTGTTTGCTTCCAGCTTTGCCGCCCTGACGCCAAACGTCGGCGCGGTGGTCATCAACACCCTCAGCAACCTGATTTCCGCCCTGTTGCTGATCTATTTATTCCGCGTGTATATGCTTATCCGTAGCTAATTTTAACCTGGACCGGGGAATTTCCCGGTCCGTCCTGACAGACGGGATCGATGTATGAAGCAGTTTCTGGATTTTTTACCGCTGGTGGTCTTCTTCGCCTTCTACAAGCTTTACGATATCTACGCCGCCACCACGGCGCTGATTGTGGCGACCGCCATCGTGCTGATCTACAGCTGGGTGCGCTACCGTAAAATCGAAAAAATGGCGCTGATCACCTTCGTGCTGGTGGCCGTCTTCGGTGGATTAACCCTCTTCTTCCACAATGATGAGTTCATTAAATGGAAGGTGACGGTGATCTATGCGCTGTTCGCCGGCGCGCTGCTGTTCAGCCAGTGGGTGATGAAAAAGCCGCTTATCCAGCGCATGCTGGGTAAAGAGCTGACCCTGCCGCAGCAGGTCTGGTCGCGCCTTAACCTGGCCTGGGCGGCGTTTTTTATCCTCTGCGGACTGGCTAATATCTATATCGCCTTCTGGTTGCCGCAGAATATCTGGGTTAACTTTAAGGTCTTCGGTTTAACTGCCCTCACGCTGGTCTTTACCTTGCTGAGCGGGATCTACATCTACCGTCATATGCCGCAGGACGACCACCACTAACGCCTCCACCGGCGCGCCACCCGCGCGCCGCGCTCGCCCCGGGTACCCTTGCTGCGCTGGCCAACCGTCCCTGCCACCACCACCTCCGCGCGTAACCTGACAGCTTCCCGGCCCCACAGCGCAGGCTCCCTTCACGATTTCAATCGGCAGCGTAAAAAATTGCGCTAATTGTGAGGATTTTATGGAGATTCATTTCGTTACATTGTAATGATAATTGTTATCATTAATATTCTCGATCTCATTTTGAATTGTTTTGAAAAGGATATTTACATGAGATCGCCGCAATATTATGTCCCCACGACCCTGGCGCTGGTCATATCCAGTCTCCTTGCCCCTAACGCCTTTGCAGAAGAGTCAGAACAAGATACCGAAACAATGATTGTGCGCAGTACGGCGGAAGAGGCGCTCAAGCAACAGCCCGGGGTGTCGATTATCACGGCAGATGATATTGCAAAACAGCCACCGGTCAACGATCTCTCAGACATCATCCGTAAAATGCCCGGCGTGAATTTGACCGGCAACAGCGCCAGCGGCAGTCGGGGCAACAACCGCCAGATTGATATCCGCGGCATGGGGCCGGAGAATACCCTGATCCTGATAGATGGGGTACCGGCCACGTCACGTAACTCGGTTCGCTATAGCTGGCGCGGCGAACGCGATACCCGGGGCGACAGCAACTGGGTCCCTGCCGAGATGGTCGAGCGAATTGAAGTCCTCCGCGGCCCGGCAGCCGCGCGTTATGGTTCCGGTGCGGCCGGCGGAGTGGTCAACATTATTACCAAACGCCCGACCAACAACTGGCACGGTTCCCTGTCTTTTTTTACCAATCAGCCGGAAAACAACAAGGAAGGCACGACTAATCGCGCTAACTTCAATCTCAGCGGCCCACTGGCCGGCGAAGCGCTGACAATGCGCCTGTATGGCAATATCAATAAAACGGAACCCGACGCCTGGGATATTAACCATGCGCAAAACGGCTCCTACGCTGCGGGACGCGAAGGGGTACGCAATAAAGATATTAACGCCCTGCTGTCATGGAAAATGACCCCGCAGCAAATTCTCGATTTCAGCTACGCCTATAGCCGTCAGGGGAATATCTATGCCGGTGATACCCAGTACAGCAACGGCAATCTTAGCCCGAACGGGCTGGTGGATTCCCTGTACGGACACGAAACGAATCGCCTCTATCGCCAGTCCTGGGGATTGACCTACAACGGTCTTTGGGATTGGGGCCAGTCCAAAGCGGGGGTTTACTACGAGAAAACCAACAATACCCGCCTGCAGGAAGGCTCCACCGGCCGCGTCGAAGGCATGATCAACAGTGAGGATTATGCCACCAGCCGACTGGAATCCTGGCGTACTACCTCCGAATTCAATGTGCCTTTCTTCTGGCTGGCGGATCAGACGCTGACGCTGGGCATGGAATGGAACCATGATCAGCTCGACGACCCGGCATCGATGCAGGCCACTAACAGCAATGGAGAGACAATCCCTGGGACCTCCGGCGACCCTGCGCAACGTCGTACCAAAAACAGCGCCACCCTCACCGGTATCTATCTGGAAGATAATATCGAAGCCGTGCCCGGCACCAACCTGATCCCCGGCATTCGTTTCGATTATCATAATCAGTTTGGCAGCAACTGGAGCCCAAGCCTCAATTTGTCTCAGGCGCTGGGCGATATGTTCACGCTGAAGGCCGGTATCGCGCGGGTGTTTAAAGCGCCTAATCTCTATCAATCCAGTGAAGGCTATCTGCTCTCCACCCGCGGCAACGGTTGTCCAAACACTATCGCCGAAGGCAGCTGCTATCTGCTGGGCAACCCTGACCTCGACCCGGAAATCAGTATTAACAAAGAGATTGGTATCGAATTTAACCTTAATGGCTACGCTGCCGGGGTTACCTGGTTCCGCAACGATTACAAAAACAAAATCGTCTCCGGAACCGAGGTGCTGGGCTATACCTCCAGCGGCAATAATATCCTGCAATGGCAGAACGGCGGCAAAGCAGTAGTCGAGGGGCTGGAAGGCAATATGCTGATCCCGGTGCTGGCTGATATCCTAAGCTGGCGGACCAATGCCACCTGGATGTTCAAATCTGAAAGTAAAGAGACAGGCAACCCGCTGTCGGTTATCCCGAAATATACCGTTAACACGATGCTCGACTGGCAGGTAAACGACGCCCTGTCTGCGAATGTCAACTGGACGCTTTATGGCCGTCAGAAGCCGCGTCAGTATGCAGAGATCCGCAACGAAACCGGAACCCTTGCTACCACCGAGGTTGGCGCCTATTCCATCGTGGAGATCGGCACCCAGTATCAGCTCAACCGGGATATTCGCCTGAATGCCGGCATAAGTAACCTCTTTGATAAGCAACTGTATCGCGAAAATGCCGGCGCCTCGACCTACAATGAGCCTGGACGCGCGTATTACGCCGGAGTGACCCTCTCTTTCTGAACCACTGCGCCCGCCTCCGCGGGCGCCAGCCCTATTCTCTCTACGCCGTTTTCATAGTAGCATCCCGCTGATCGTCTTTGACCACAACAGAGTAGAGCATGACAACAACAGATCTCGCCCCGAAGGGCGAAATGGTTTTACGCACCCTGGCAATGCCGGCAGATACCAATGCCAACGGGGACATTTTTGGCGGCTGGCTGATGTCGCAGATGGATATCGGCGGCGCCATTATGGCCAAAGAGATCGCCCAGGGTCGCGTGGTGACCGTGCGCGTGGATGGGATGACCTTTTTACGCCCGGTGGCCGTAGGCGATGTGGTGTGCTGCTATGCCCGCTGCGTGAAGCGCGGCAATACCTCAGTGACCATTAACATCGAAGTGTGGGTGAAAAAAGTCTCTTCAGAACCGATTGGCCAGCGCTACAAGGCGACGGAAGCGCTGTTTATCTACGTTGCCGTCGATAATCAGGGTAAACCCCGCCCTCTGCCAGCCGAATAAGATGGCGCCCGGCTAACCGGGCACCTGGCTTAGAGAAAGCCCAGCAGCGAGAAGAAGAAGTAGCCGATAACAATCACCATCACCGGCAGCACGTACAGCGGGAAATACTGCACCAGGATCGTATGTCGCGGCACCACAATGCGTTCGGCGAGCTGCTCGCGAGTTAACCCTTCCGCGCCTTTCGCCTGCTCGAGGATCAGCTGATCCTCAATCCCCTCGCGGAGAAATTTCGCCTGCCGCGCCATCCGCGCGCCGGAGGCCTGCAGCGCCATCCCGACGAACACCAGAATGAAGATAATCCAGAAGCCGATGTTCAGGCTATGGTGAAAATCCGGCAGCGGTGAGTTGTACCAGAAAAAGTTCAGGAACGGCGTGTTAAAGCGCATCATCTCAATCATGACGTGCGCAAAATCCATCATCACCGCGTCAATGCCGGGTTTCTTTTCACTGTGCTCATACATAAATTTGAGGACAGAAATCAGCGTCGACAGCACGGCGGGAATAAAGATGACCCATCCCAAAATACGTTTGATGACCGCAATGCGTCCAGCTTGTTGGTACGTCATGAGTTCCCCTTGTTAAAGACGCGTTAGTGGTTCGCCTGCCGCCCGTTGCGTGGCGCAGGCGCCCCTCGCTTACCCGAATGTGTCGGGTATAAGTCTATCTTCCACGGCGAATTTCGCCCAATAACGCGCGGTATGATATACCATGAATGCCGATTCGTTTATCTGATTACGCAACAGGAGAAGGACATATGTCAGCGAAGCGCCGCATTGAGGCTGCGATTTTTGATATGGACGGGTTGCTGATTGACTCTGAGCCGCTTTGGGATCAGGCGGAGGTCGAGGTCATGGAGAGCCTGGGGGTGGATACCCGCCGCCGCGATGAACTGCCCGACCTGCTGGGTCTGCGAATCGACCTGGTGGTGGATCTGTGGTACGCGCAGCAGCCGTGGCGCGGCGTAGACCGCGCAGAAGCTACCGCGCGCATTATCCGTCGCGCCATCGAACTGGTTGAAGCCTCACGTCCGCTGCTGCCGGGGGTGCGCGAGGCGGTGGCCCTGTGCAAAGCCCAGGGGTTGAAGGTAGGGCTGGCCTCAGCCTCGCCGCTGGTGATGCTGGAGAAAGTGCTCAATATGTTCGAGCTGCGCGACCAGTTTGATGCCCTCGCCTCGGCGGAGCATCTGCCCTGGAGCAAACCGCACCCGCAGGTGTATCTCAACTGCGCCGCCGCCCTCGGGGTCGACCCACAGCGCTGTGTCGCGCTGGAGGACTCGGTCAACGGCATGATCGCCAGCAAAGCTGCGCGCATGCGCGCTATCGTCGTGCCGGAAGCAGAGAACAGCCGCGACCCGCGCTTCGTGCTGGCGGACGTCAAGCTGCCGTCACTGCAGGCCCTGACCGTCGAGGCGCTGCTCGGGTAAGACCGCTGGCGGGTGACGCGATCGCCGCCACCCGCCAGCAAAGAAAATCAAAACATCGTTTCATTTTAATTGTAATTTTATTTTCCTGCCTCTATGCTGGGTACAGGTGGCGTCATCGTACGCCTGAAGATCAGCACACAGAGGTGAATATGGTACTGAACGCCTTCGACCTGACGGGTAAGGTCGCCATCGTGACCGGTTGCGATACCGGCCTGGGACAGGGAATGACGCTGGGCCTGGCGCAGGCCGGATGCGATATCGTCGGCATCAACCGCAAAATTCCCCACGACACGGCCGCGCAGGTTCAGGCGCTGGGCCGCCGCTTTCATGCCATTCAGGCGGATCTCAGCCAACAGGATGATATGACCGTTTTGGTCGACCAGGCGGTGGCGGCGATGGGCCGGGTCGATATTCTGGTCAACAACGCCGGGATTATCCGCCGCCATGATGCCCTGACCTTCACGGAAAGTGACTGGGATGCGGTGATCGATCTGAATCTGAAAGCAGTTTTTTTCCTCTGCCAGGCGGTCGCCAGGCAGTTCATTCGCCAGGGTGAAGGCGGGAAAATCGTTAACATCGCCTCGATGCTCTCGTTTCAGGGCGGGATCCGCGTCCCCTCCTATACCGCCTCGAAAAGCGGCGTGCTGGGGCTGACCCGCCTGCTGGCTAACGAATGGGCTGGTCAGGGTATCAACGTCAACGCCATTGCGCCCGGGTATATGGCCACCAATAACACCCAGGCGCTGCGCGAAGATGAGGAGCGCAACCAGGCAATCCTTGAGCGTATCCCCGCCGGTCGCTGGGGTGTGCCGGATGACCTGCAGGGGCCGGTGGTGTTTCTCGCCTCGTCCGCCGCCGACTATATTCACGGCTATACCCTGGCCGTCGACGGCGGATGGCTGGCGCGCTGAGAATTTGTGACAAAGAGTTACACCGTCACCTCTTCCGTGCACTGTATAAAAACCCTATACTGTATGAATCGACAGTTTAGGGTGTGTTATCATGACGGCGGAAGGCCATCTCTTCTTTTCAATCGCCTGCGCAGTATTTGCCAAAAACGCAGAGTTAACGCCGGTGCTGGCGCAGGGCGACTGGTGGCATATTGTGCCCTCCGCGGTCTTGACCTGCCTGCTGCCGGACATCGATCACCCAAAGTCGTTTCTTGGCCAGCGGCTGAGCTGGATCTCAAAGCCCGTGGCGCGGGCCTTTGGCCACCGCGGCTTCACCCACAGCCTGCTGGCGGTGTTTGGCGCGCTGACGCTATTCTACCTCAAGGTGCCTGACAGCTGGATTGTCCCGGCGGACGCCCTCCAGGGCCTGGTGCTGGGCTATCTCAGCCACATCCTTGCCGATATGCTCACCCCAGCCGGGGTGCCGCTGCTGTGGCCCTGCCGCTGGCGCTTTCGGCTACCGATCCTTGCGCCGCGCAAAGGCAACCAGCTGGAGCGCGCCTTATGCATGGCGCTGTTCATCTATGCCGTCTGGATGCCGCAGACGCTGGCGGACAACACCGCGATACGCTGGTCTTCCGGGGTGATTAATTCCCTGCAGATCACCTTCAATCGCTTCATAAGTCACCAGAGTGGGCGATAAACCGGCAGAAAACACCTTTTGGTTATAACCCATTCCATTTGAATATAAGTCCTTGATAACGCCTTCTGCTAACCTTGCGGTCATAAGAGCTGGTTATCCACCAGCCCAGGTTATAAAAATATCAGGAGAACGGGGATGAACTTTCCATTAATAGCGAACGTAGTCGTGTTCGCCGTATTGTTGTTTGCGCTGGGGCAAACGCGCCATAAACAGTGGAGCCTGGCCAGGAAGGTCCTGGTCGGCCTGGCGATTGGCGTGATCTTCGGTCTGGCGCTACAGCTGATCTACGGGTCTGACAGCCAGGTGCTGAAGGATTCCATCCAGTGGTTTAATATCGTCGGCAACGGTTATGTCCAGCTGCTGCAAATGATCGTTATGCCGCTGGTCTTCGCGTCAATCCTTAGCGCGGTCGCCCGCCTGCACAATGCCTCGCAGCTGGGGAAAATCAGCTTCCTGAGCATCGGGACTCTGTTGTTCACCACCCTGATCGCCGCTCTGGTTGGCGTGCTGGTGACTAACATGTTCGGCCTCACCGCCGAGGGACTGGTCCAGGGCAGCGCGGAGACCGCTCGTCTGAACGCCATTCAGAGCAACTATGTGGGTAAAGTGGCCGATCTCAGCGTCCCGCAGCTGATCCTCTCCTTTGTGCCGAAGAACCCGTTTGCTGACCTGACCGGGGCTAACCCGACCTCGATCATCAGCATCGTCATTTTCTCGGCGTTCCTCGGCGTCGCAGCCCTGAAGCTGCTGAAAGAGGATGTGGAAAAAGGCCAGCGCGTCCTGACCGCCATTGATACCCTGCAGGGCTGGGTGATGAAGCTGGTTCGTCTGGTGATGCAGCTGACCCCTTACGGCGTTCTGGCGCTGATGACCAAAGTGGTTGCCGGGTCGAATCTGCAGGATATCATCAAGCTTGGCGGCTTCGTGGTGGCCTCGTACATCGCGCTGGGCATCATGTTTATCGTCCACGGCCTGCTGCTGGCGATTAACGGCGTCAGCCCGCTGAAGTATTTCCGTAAAGTCTGGCCGGTGATCACCTTCGCCTTCACCAGCCGCTCCAGCGCCGCCTCCATTCCGCTGAACGTGGAAGCGCAGACCCGTCGTCTCGGCGTACCGGAGTCGATTGCCAGCTTCTCCGCCTCCTTTGGCGCCACCATTGGTCAGAACGGCTGCGCCGGTATCTACCCGGCCATGCTGGCGGTGATGGTCGCACCGACCGTAGGCATCAACCCGCTGGATCCGATGTGGATTGCCACCCTCGTGGGCATCGTCACCGTCAGCTCGGCGGGCGTCGCCGGAGTGGGCGGCGGGGCCACCTTCGCCGCGCTGATCGTCCTGCCGGCGATGGGCCTGCCGGTGACCCTCGTGGCGCTGCTGATCTCCGTCGAGCCGCTGATCGATATGGGACGTACCGCGCTGAACGTTAACGGCTCCATGACCGCCGGGACGCTGACCAGCCAGTGGCTGCGCCAGACCGACAAGTCGATTTTCGATAGCGAAGAAGAAGCCGAACTGGCGCATCGCTAAACGGTAAGCACAAAAAAACCGCTGATAATCAGCGGTTTTTTTATTTCTGCAGCAGACTCAGGCTTCAATCTCTCCTTCCTGACGCACCTGGTTAGCCCAGCGCTGCGCCGACTCCGGCACGCTGAACGCCGGTGAACGGCGAAAATGCTCTCCCATCAGCAGAAAGGCGACATACTTCCCGCGCAAAATCCAGACATCGCGAAAATGGTCCATTTTCACGGCATGTTCCGGGGGCGCAGGCTCCACGCGCGGCACGTAGCTAATGACAGGGCGATTTTGTTGGCGCAATGGTTTCATAACAAATGGATTCACTAAGCAAAGCGGGAAACAGAAACCTCTATCATAGCCGATCGTGGCCCCGTTCGTCGCCCCCCTGCCGCCGATGCGCATTTTAGGATAACTCCCTGCCCCCTTGCCGGGCGCAGGCAGCGTAATGTTCTATAGTTAGAAGGGTTTTGGTTTATCAACGACCACTTTTAGCAATGAAAGCAGGAGACGAGCAATGTCAGATAAGCACCCAAACCCTCACCACCAGCAGGCACCGGTCCACGGCAGCGAGGAAGCGCAGCCGGGTCTCGACTCGCTGGCGCCGGATGACCGGGAGTGGCGCCCCACGCCGAAACCCACCGCCCCTGGCGCTGAACCGACCGCCCCTGGCAGCCTGAAAGCGCCTGATACCCACAGCAAAAAACTCGATGCCCTGGAGCCACAGCGCAAAGGCGGAGAAGACTATCCGCTGACCACTAACCAGGGCGTGCGCATTGCCGACGATCAGAACTCGCTGCGCGCCGGTACCCGCGGCCCAACGCTGCTGGAAGATTTCATTCTGCGGGAGAAGATCACCCACTTCGACCACGAGCGAATTCCGGAGCGTATCGTTCATGCCCGCGGCTCAGCGGCCCACGGTTACTTTCAGCCCTACAAAAGCCTGACAGCCTTGACCAAAGCCGATTTTCTCTCGGCAGCCGATAAAATTACCCCGGTCTTTGTGCGCTTCTCCACCGTGCAGGGCGGCGCGGGGTCGGCGGACACCGTTCGCGATATTCGCGGCTTCGCCACCAAGTTTTACACCGACGAGGGGATTTTTGACCTCGTTGGCAACAATACCCCGGTCTTCTTTATCCAGGACGCGCTGAAGTTTCCCGACTTTGTCCACGCCGTGAAGCCTGAGCCCCACTGGGCCATTCCCCAGGGACAAAGCGCTCACGATACGTTCTGGGACTATGTTTCCCTGCAGCCGGAAACGCTGCACAACGTGATGTGGGCGATGTCCGATCGCGGCATCCCGCGCAGCTATCGCACCATGGAAGGCTTTGGCATCCACACCTTCCGCCTGATCAATGCCGAGGGCAAAGCCACCTTTGTTCGCTTCCACTGGAAACCGGTCGCCGGCAAGGCGTCGCTGGTATGGGATGAAGCGCAGAAGCTGACCGGCCGTGACCCCGATTTTCATCGCCGCGATCTGTGGGAGGCCATTGAAGCCGGGGACTACCCGGAATTTGAGCTCGGCCTGCAGCTGATCCCCGAAGAGAATGAATTTGATTTTGATTTCGACCTGCTCGATCCCACCAAGCTGATCCCCGAGGCGCTGGTGCCGGTGCAACGGGTCGGCAAAATGGTCCTCAACCGCAACCCGGACAACTTCTTTGCCGAAAACGAACAGGCGGCCTTCCATCCCGGGCATATCGTCCCGGGCATCGATTTCAGCAACGATCCGCTGCTGCAGGGGCGCCTCTTCTCCTACACCGATACCCAGATAAGCCGCCTCGGCGGACCGAATTTCCATGAAATCCCGATCAACCGGCCGACCTGCCCGTACCACAACTTCCAGCGCGACGGTATGCACCGGATGGAGATTGACACCAACCCGGCCAACTACGAACCCAACTCGATCAACGATAACTGGCCGCGCGAGACGCCGCCAGCCGCCAAACGCGGCGGTTTTGAGTCCCTCGCCGAGCGCGTCGACGGCGAGAAGATCCGTCAGCGCAGCCCGTCATTCGGCAAATATTACGCCCAGCCGCGTCTGTTCTGGCTGAGCCAGACGCCGATTGAGCAGCAGCATATTATCGATGGCTTCAGCTTCGAGCTTAGCAAAGTGGTCCGCACCTGGATCCGCGAGCGGGTGGTCGATCACCTGGCCCATATTGATACCCGGCTGGCGGAAACGGTCGGGGCGAATTTAGGTATCGAACTGAGCGATGAGCAGCGCAGCCTCACTCTGCCCTCCCCGGTCAACGGCGTGGAGAAAGATCCCACCCTCAGCCTCTACGCGGATGCCGAAGGGGATGTGAAAGGTCGTGTGGTGGCGGTGCTGCTCAATGAGCGTACCTCGGCGCAGGATCTGGTCCATCTCCTGCAGGCGCTACAGGCCCGGGGCGTGCACAGTAAACTGCTCTATTCGCGGATGGGGGAAGTCGTCGCCGACGATGGCTCTCCCCTGCCGATCGCCGGCACCTTCGCCGGCTCCCCGTCGCTGACGGTGGATGCCGTGGTGGTGCCCGGCGGCGATCTCAGCGCCTTGAGCCAGAGCGGCGACGCGCGCTACTACCTGCTGGAGGCCTATAAGCATCTGAAGCCGATCCTGCTGGCAGGCGATGCGCGGCAGTTAACGTCGGTTCTGCAGGTCCCGGCCCAGGGCGAAGAGGGCGTCATCGTCACCGATGCTCTTGACACGCCGGCGGCAGATAAACTGCTCGCCCTGATGACGGCCCACCGGGTATGGTCGAGAAGCCCGAAAATCGCCGCTATTCCGGCGTAGCAAAAAGCCCGGCACGGTGTGCCGGGCTTGACTCACTTTCCTTTCCCCGTCGGGTTTACACGTCGCGGTAGGTTCCCAGGCGATAACCCCGGTCGGCCACCGCCGCTTTCAGCGAGGCGGACGTCAGCACATCAAGCTCGCCCAGCCGCGGATAGCAGTAGGCGCTGCCCATGATGGTCTGGTCGACAAAGGCCGGATGACACATCACCTCCAGAGAGCGCTCCTCGCGGGCGATTGAGGCGTCCAGCGTCTGCAGGAACAGCGCCTCAGAGACGGCTTCCCCGTAAAACTCGCTGCTGAAGCCTGCGCTGCTGCGCGCCGCCTGCTGATCGAGACCGCTCTGCGCCGCCACCTGGCGATCAATGCGCAACGCGATGCCCTTGTCGCGGGCAAAAGCCGCGACGATGGGGTAGATCGGAGCGATCATATGCACATGGTGATGACTGTCGAGATGCGTCGGCTCATGACCGAAGAGTTCGATAAAACGACGGTACTGACACGCCAGCTCATGGGCAATCTCCTCCAGCGGCAGGTTATCTTCTTCCGCCTGCTGCCAGATCCATTTGCCCAGCCGGCCGTCGCGGGTTAACCCCGGCATGGCCGACAGCGGTTCGCCCAGCGTCAGCACAAAGTGCATCCCGACCGCCAGCTCCGGCGTACTGCGGCTCAGCTGGGCGGCGTGGTCAATAGCCGCGCCGTTGACCAGCGCCGTAGTTGATGTCACCACGCCGTTGCGGCAGGCCTCGATAATGCCGTAGTTCTGCCCTTTACTGAGGCCGAAGTCGTCGGCATTGACGATCAATACGCGTTCCATTAGCCGCTCCCGTTACGCTTTCAGTTTTTCGATCGTCGCCGCAAAGTTCGGCAGCCATTTTTCATGGGCCAGAATCATCTCCCGCGCCAGCTGCTCGGCGTCACGATCGGAATGGATCAGCGGGCTTAAGTTCAGCGCCAGCAGCACGTCGTTCAGCTCGCCGCTGATCGCCGCCTGGCTGGCCGCCACTTCAAACCCTTTGATGGTATAGATAAGCCCCAGCACCTTCTCGTCGAAATGGGTGATGCGCGGCGTCGGCTTCGCGCCATCGCGACCTAAGGTGCAGCTCATCTCGACCGCCCAGTCCGCCGGGATATTATCGATATGGCCATGATGTGGGATATTCACATAGTGCTCAGTCTGCTTATCGTTATAGATAGCGTTGATCACTTCGCAAGCGGCATCGGAGTAATAGGCGCCCCCGCGCTGCTCCAGCTCCTTCGGCTTGACCTTGAGATCCGGATTTTTATACAGCTCAAACAGCTGCTTCTCCACTTTCTGCACCACCTGGGCGCGCGCGCCGCCCTTATAGTACTCGCCCATCTCAATCGCCAGCATCTCTTTTGGCTTAAAGTAATAGAGCAGATAGGAGCATGGGATCAGGCGCAGGGAGCGGATTAGCCCTTCGCTGAACGGCAGGTCGAAGATATTTTTTACCGAGTTCGCGGTCAGGCGGCCGGAGGCGACGCCATCCAGCAGTTCATCGAAGCGCGAGACGCCATTAACCAGCACGTCGCGGACGAACACCAGGTGGTTCAGACCGAACAGGTCGATGTGCAGCTCATCGCTCGGGCTGAGCTGCAGCACGTCGGTGATGAACATCTTCATGCCGATGGGAATGTTGCACACCCCGATAAAGCGTTTGAAACTGGTGTGACGATAGACCGCCTCGGTGACCATGCCCGCCGGGTTGGTGAAGTTGATGATCCACGCGTCCGGGCAGATCTCCTGCACATCTTTCACGATGTCGAAAATCACCGGGATGGTGCGCAGCCCCTTAAACAGCCCACCCGCCCCGTTGGTCTCCTGGCCAAGATAACCGTGGCTCAGCGGGATACGCTCATCTTTTTCCCGCGCCTTCAGCTGGCCCACGCGCAGCTGGGTAGTGACGAAATCTGCGCCCTGCAGCGCCTCGCGGCGGTCCAGCGTTTTATAAACCTTCATCGGCACGCCGGCTTTTTCCACCATCCGCTCGCACAGCGCATGGATAATATCGAGCTTCTCCTGGCCCTCTTCCACATCCACCAGCCACAGCTCTGTCACCGGCAGTTCATGATAACGTTTCAGGAAACCTTCCAGTAATTCCGGGGTATAGCTGCTACCGCCGCCAATAGTGACGACTTTTAATTTCTGGCTCATCTTTTTCTCCCTTAGACGCTGCGTGTAGACGCAGGCCGCTCTCCGCATAAATGCGGACAGTTAACTTAAATTAGTTATGGTGTAAGCCTGGCGGCTAATACCGCCTGGGCTTAATTAATACTGGTCAAATGTTTTCGATAACTACTCGGTGTAAACGAGGTCAGCTTTTTAAAGGTTTTAATAAACAGGCTCGGGCTGCTGTACCCTGATTCATAGGCAATATCCGTCACCGAATAGTTGGTAATTTCCAGCTGCTTTTTGGCAAAATTGATACGGATATCGTTAATTATCTGCATCGGCGTTTTACCATAATAGCGCTGGGTCGCCCGGGTTAAATATTCCTGCGTTTTGCCCGATAGCCGAACCATATTCTCGAGGGCGCTCTCGCCAAACTCCAGTTTATCGTGCATAGCCTCAACGGTATTTTTTAACCATTGCGGGACGACGTCTGCAACCGGCTCTTCGCGATAGTGACGTAAACGGTTAATGACATAAAAGGAGACCAGCTCGATAAATTCGTCAAATTCCGTTTCGCGAAAATTGAGTGAGGCGATGACCGACTCAATGTAGCCGAGAAAAGCGCTCTGCACGGCGTAGACCTGCGACGCCACCAGGCCAAACGGCAGCAGCGGCAGATAATGTTTCTCAAAGAAGCGCCTGCTGATGCCGACGTTAAGGATGCGCGTCGCACCAAATTCATAGAAGCTCTGGTGGTGCGAACCCATCGGGATAAAGACAAAATCCCCGCGCTCCAGCAGCACCCGTTTGCCATTGATCTCCTGGTAATAGCGCCCGGTTAATACGACGGTAAATTCGTAGTAATCATGCTGGTGGAGCCCGCTCACGCTTTCCGTTTTGTTATAGATGACCACATGAAAGTTCTTCCCGTTGAACAACTGCTGTTCTCTGGCGGTACTGATCTCGGTGGTCATCATCCTGGGCTGCCTCATCGTCGCGATGGCCTATTGTACCTTCTCGTGCAGCTCAATCAATTCCGCTACCAGCTCGCGGGCCAGCATGGAGGTCATCAGGTGATCCTGAGCATGCACCAGCACCAGGCTGACCTTCATTTTCCCCTCGCCCTCGTCGCTTTCGATAAGCTGGGTCTGCACCCGATGCGCCTCGCTCAGCGCCTGACGCGACTGCTCCATCATCGTTTTCGCCGCGGCAAAATCCCCCTGCTTGGCCTGCTTCAGCGCGGCATAGGCCAGACTACGCGCTTGGCCGGAGTTGATAATCAGCCCCATCACCACCTCTTCGAGGTCGTTTTCCGGGGTCTCTACCGCGTCGATGTTGTCCAGATCAAACATAATATTTCCCTCATTTCTCAGGCGGTACGGGACGTTGCCCGTACCGCGCGGTATCAGAATTTCAGTGCGTTGGCGATGTCTTCTTCGCTCTCTTCCTGCTCGATAACGGTCTGCGCTTTATTCGACAGCACCACAAACGGCAGGTAGACCAGGGTGGAGACGCCAAGGTTGAACAGGGCGACCAGCAGAGCGGCGACACTGCCGTTACTGTTAAAGAACGCCCCCAGGCCAGTTGGCATGGTCCACGGCGCCAGGTTGGTCACCGGTGGGATAATCCCCAGGCTGTAGGCCGCGAGAGTAATGGCCGCCAGAATCGGCTGGACCAGCACGAACGGGATGAACATCACCGGGTTCATGATGATCGGCAGGCCAAAAAGAATCGGTTCGTTAATCTGGAAGATGCCTGACGGCAGCGCCAGCTTCGCGACCTGACGATGGTCAGCGCGGCGGGAAGCGATAAAGATGGCGATAATCAGACCCAGCGTCGCCCCGGAACCCCCCAGCAGGATGTAGGAGTCGAGCATCGGCTTGGCCCAGAAGTGGAACTGTTTACCCGCTTCGATCGCCGCATCAACCGATCCGTACTGGTTGTACAGGGCGATGTTTTCCAGCGCCCACGGCGTCATGATGCCGTTATCCAGCGCGGTCAGCGCCAGCGAACCGTGCACCCCGAAGAACCACAGCAGGGAGTTAAAGATGACGTATGCCCAGCCGACCACGCTGCCCATCGCCGCCAGCGGCGTGGAGATGGAGTCCATGATGATCTGGTGGAAGTTGCTGCCGTAGCTCGACAGGGCCCACGAGATAATGCCGAAGATGGAGAGGATCAAGAAGCCAGGGATCAGCGCAGAGAAAGAGCGCGATACCGATCCCGGCACGCTGTCCGGCAGTCTGATCACCCAGTTGCGACGGATCACGAAGGTGAACAGTTCCGCGACGACCAGACCGATAATCATACCGGAGATGATGTTCTGCCCGCCCAGCCAGTTGGCGCCGACGGCATAGGCTTCGCCCACGCTGTACGGGGTCACGGTCATGAAGGCCGCTACCGCCAGCAGGCCAGCGGCCATCGGGTCGACTTTGCGCTCTTCCGCCAGCGCGGAGCCGATAAAGAATGGCGCCATCAACGACATAATGCCGAGGGTGCCGTTATAGACGTTGCCGCCGATAGCCTTAAAACCGTTTAAGGTTTCAATGGTAGAGGCATCCAGGCGAATGCCCATGGAGTAAAAGAAAGAGCCTTCGCCGAAGCTCAGAAAAACGTTGTTAATTAATACAAACATGGCCCCGGCGAGGGTCAACGGCATGAGTTTAATAAATCCATTTTTAATCGCATTAATATGCGGCTGCTTTCCTATTTTCACTGCAAAAGGAAGGAGTACCTTTTCAAGCGAGTCGATCACTTTACTCATAGTCAATACCCTTAAAAGCCGCAATAAACTATTACGGCGATGATGTATGAAATTACTCTTTGACGGGAAAATAAACTCTTTATTTTTTGACGGCCGGCAACAGAATGCCGCCAGGCGTCAAAATACATCGAGTTTTAAAATTTAAAATTATTGTGCTGCAGCTTTCTTAATGGCCGCGACGGCGGCTTTCAATACCCCTAAACCATCCACCTTGCCATACAGAAGAGAATCGATGACTTCTACCGGTTTATTTGGCAGCAGGCGCTGAATTTCCGGTAACATATACGCAATTTGTGGCCCTAATAATACAACGTCGGCTTCCGGTCCCTTTTCACCCGCGAGAGTTTCAGGATAGGCTTCAATAATGACCGGGACTTCGTATTTTTCCGCCTGCGCCCGCATTTTGGAGACCAGCAGTGACGTGGACATGCCTGCCGAGCAGAACAGATAAATGTGTTTCTTTTCCATGAACGCTTCCTCAATGTGTGAGACCAGGGCCTTCAGTAACCGCTGAGAGCCGGTAAGACTGGTAACATCCGGTTAATTCTGTTTATGGGTTGAGTATACGGCAAGCTGAGCCGTCGTGATAATTCCCTGTTGAACAGAATTGTCTCTCATTGACCTCCGGTTTTGACTACCCTCACATTTTCACCCAAATAATTCGCGCAATTAAATAAGCATCAGGACTCACAAAAAAGCCCGACCAGTGGTCGGGCTTACGTACAACTCAGTCAACAGTAAGGCGCTTACTTAGCGTTGCGCGGATCCGTATCATACTCGGCGCAGGTCTGGTAGCCGGAGTTCATCACGTGCCCCGTTTCGTCGAGGGCCACAAAGTAGGTCTCCACTTTACCATCTCGTTGACCGAGGATATAGGTCTGGCAGGTGCCGCGGGCATGGACCATCGTCACTTCCGTTGAAGGTTTGCCAGCGATCTGCATCACCTGCTGGCGCGACATCCCTTTCTTCACATCTTTC
Source organism: Klebsiella pneumoniae complex sp. WS1778 (assembly GCF_049472055.1). Lineage (NCBI taxonomy): Bacteria > Pseudomonadati > Pseudomonadota > Gammaproteobacteria > Enterobacterales > Enterobacteriaceae > Klebsiella > Klebsiella pneumoniae complex sp. WS1778. The sequence goes on along the minus strand of NZ_JBKGTJ010000001.1, from coordinate 229,421 downwards.
ACCACCGGCTGGGTAAACTGGTCTTTGGTACGATCGTAAGCGGTACAGCCCGCGAGTAAGGTTAACGCGACGGTGACGCCCAGTATTCCTGCTAAGCTTTTGTTCATTTTGGTTCCTCTCTTCCACTGTGTAACGATAAGCCTGGAATAAATAGTGTTATTTTTCAAGCCGAACAGCGAAATCATGTCTGAGTGTGTTATTACGTAAACAGGATTGACGCTCCGCCGCCGACCGGCGCTTTCTCCTGCGCGGTGGCATCTATAATGAAATCCTATGTCATTGATTGCCTTCTTTTCCGGCAGTCAAAACCCCGGTCCTTGTCGTTTCAGCGGCAAAGAGGTAGCTTTAAGCCAACAGGTTGCCAAACAGATTCACTTTCGGAGGGCGCGATGACGCTACAACAAGAGATTATTCAGGCGCTGGGCGCGAAGCCGCAGATCGATGCCGCAGACGAGATCCGTCGCAGCGTCGATTTCCTGAAATCCTATCTGCAGACTTACCCTTTTATTAAATCACTGGTGCTGGGTATCAGCGGCGGCCAGGACTCGACCCTGACGGGGAAACTGTGCCAGATGGCGATCAATGAACTGCGCGCCGAAACGGGCGACAGCAGCCTGCAGTTTATCGCCGTCCGTTTACCCTACGGCGTGCAGGCGGATGAGCAGGACTGCCAGGATGCCATCGCCTTTATTCAGCCTGACCGGGTGTTGACGGTGAATATCAAAGCCTCGGTACTGGCAAGCGAACAGGCGCTGCGCGAAGCGGGGATCGAACTGAGCGACTTCGTTCGCGGCAACGAAAAAGCCCGTGAGCGCATGAAAGCCCAGTACAGCATCGCCGGGATGACCCAAGGGGTGGTAGTCGGCACCGACCATGCAGCGGAGGCGATTACCGGCTTCTTCACCAAATATGGCGACGGCGGCACCGACATCAACCCGATCTTCCGGCTGAACAAACGTCAGGGCAAACAGCTGCTGGCCCATCTCGGCTGCCCGGAACATCTGTATAAGAAGTTACCGACAGCCGATCTGGAAGACGATCGCCCCTCCCTGCCGGATGAAGTGGCGCTGGGGGTGACCTATGAGAATATCGACGACTATCTGGAAGGCAAAACGCTGGACCCCAGCATCGCCAAAACGATCGAAGGCTGGTATCTGAAAACCGAACACAAGCGTCGGCCACCGATCACCGTCTTTGACGATTTCTGGAAAAAATAGTCCCTCCCCCGCCCCGGCCCGCGCCGGGGTTGTTTTTTGCGCTTTTCGCCGCAAAAACCGCCTGCTATACTGGATAGATAGACAGTATCAGGAGTTATTGTGGCCAGAAAGCAATCTGCCCCGCGTCTGGAGTTTGAGGCGGCGGCGATCTATGAATATCCCGAACACCTTCGCCCGTGGCTGGAGACACTGCCGAAGCTGCCGGGCGTCTATCAGTTTCACGCCGATAGCGACACGATGCCGCTCTATATCGGCAAGAGCGTCAACCTCCGCAGCCGGGTGCTCTCCCACCTGCGCACCCCTGAAGAGGCGGCGATGCTGCGTCAGTCCCGGCGTATCACCTGGCAGCGCACCGCTGGCGAGCTGGGAGCGCTGCTGCTGGAGGCGCGGTTGATTAAAGAGCAGCAGCCGCTGTTTAACAAGCGGCTACGGCGTAACAAGCAACTCTGCGCCTGGCTGCTTGCGGACGACCGGCCGCAGATTGTCTATGCCCGCGAGGTTGATTTCTCGCACCAGCAGCATCTCTATGGTCTGTTCGCCAACCGGCGGGCGGCGCTGCAGATGCTGCAGAGCCTTGCTGACGAACAGCGCCTCTGTTACGGCCTGCTCGGTCTGGAGCCGCTCAGCCGCGGCCGCGCCTGCTTTCGATCCGCACTGGGCCGCTGCGCCGGCGCCTGCTGTGGAAAGGAGAGCGTGGAGGCGCACCGTCAGCGTCTGCTGGCGCAGATGAGCAAGCTGCAGCTGGTGTGCTGGCCGTGGGCAGGACCGGTGGCGCTGGAGGAGCGCGGCCCGGATATGACGCAGTATCATGTCATTCATAACTGGCTGTGGCTGGGAGCCGTCGACTCGCTCAATGAGGCCGCTGCGCTGACCCGCCTGCCCGCCGGATTCGACCAGGATGGTTACAAAATCCTCTGTAAGCCTCTGCTCAGCGGCAACTACCCGTTGCATCCGCTTGGCTGAAAGACCAGAAACAAAAAACCGCCGGCCCTGCCCAACGCCTGATGGCATTATTGGGCAAGACCGGCGGTCTTGATTCAGTGCGCTACATTATTCAGCGGGTGCAGGCATTTTACCTGCCGGCGCGTTGCGTTCTGTCAGATGCTTCTCAAAATTGGCATTGAACTGTTTTTTCTGCTCCGGGGTCAGAATGTTGTAGATCTTGTTCTGCGTTTCCAGGCGGGACAGCGCCATCGCTTTATGCTGCGCTTCCATCTTATCGATCTGCGCTTCCGCTTTCGCCTTATCAAAGGTATCGCTGGCGATCAGCTCGTGCATCGCGCGGCGTTCGTCAAGGGACGGACGCTTCATGTTTTCGCGCTGGCTCTTCATGATCTCGCGGATCTGCTGCTTCTGCGCATCGGTCAGGTTCAGGCCTTTAAACATCATGTCATGCTGACCCGGGCCGCCTTTATGATGCATCATCATCGGCTTGCTGTCGCTCGGCGCGGTGGTGGTATCGGCGGCGTGTGCCAGGTTAGCCGCGCCCAGAGCCAGAGTAGAGGCAACAAACAGTGCAGTGAGTTTCTTCATCATTCAATCCTTACTTTACGTTATTCTTACGGCGCGTTGCCGTGTTGACGAGATTAACTTTACGACGTTTATCGTCAATTAGTCAGAGCAAGAGTAAAACAATGAAAGTGTAAAAAACAGTTTCTCACCAATTATGGAGGAAATAAGGAATTTGAACGAAGAATTGCAATAAAAAATAAATAACCTACTGTTTTGCAGAGCAATTATGGAGAGTATAAAGAAGAGGAGATTAAAAACAAAGCATTTTACCAGGAATAATCTGCAAATTTACACTGGCGCACGAAAAAATAAGAAGATGAATAACGACGCGCGAAATAAAGCAGGCCGCCCGGCGGACGGCTTGCCCTCAGGATAATTTTTCCAGCATCAGGCCAGCGCGCAGCCCCCTGGCCACCGCCGGATTGGGAAACAGAACATACTCCGGCTCTGCCCCCACCACATACCGCGTCTCCCCCTCCTCCGCCAGCAGCGTGCCTGGGGCGAAGGGGGTGAAGTTCAGCGTCTGTTCCGCCATATGCAAGCGGAAATCATCGCTATGGCGGGTGATCTGCTGCACCACCCGGTAGCGCAGCGGCGCCGGGGCGTCGGCAATGGCCAGATCCCCCACCAGCAACCGGGAGATAGCCCCCTCGGCGGCGGCAAACTGCGTTAGATCGTTTTCCCCCAACGGCAGCGCTTTACCCAGTTCAAGAGTGCAGGCCAGCGCCGCGAACCGTTCGCAGCTGAAATGGGTGAAGGTCCCGCCCGGCTGGCGATGAAACACCAGCGCCTCCAGCCCGGCGCCGCCCAACCAGTGAAGAAAATCCTCCTCCCAGGGCGTATCGCGGGCCGGGAGCACGCCGAAGCGCGGATGCAGCGACCCGCGGATCGCGGTATGCAGATCGAGGTGCCAGCGCGGACCATCATGGTCGCGATAGAAACGGGCCACCGCCTGCTCCAGCCGCTGCGCCCGCTGCGTCTCCTCGCTGGCCGGGAACTGCCGCCAGCGCTCGCCAAACATCCGGTTCATATCGCTGTGCAGATAGCGTTTATTCGCCCGCAGCGCCGGCGGGTTACCGACGATCACCAGCAGCCGCCAGCGCAGGGGGAGTGCCTCCCGGACCAGCCGCTGCACCAGCCGGTCGACAATCTCCACCGGCGCCGTTTCGTTGCCATGGATGGCGCAGGAAAGCACCAGCCCGCGCTCGCAGCGCGCATGCGGCGTCAGCTCGAGGATCCCCTCGCCGAGCCAGTGCCAGCGGAAATGGGCCGTCTCGCCGTGAAAGTGATGGGGCAATCGCCCCGCCAGGGTTAATGCCAGAAAGTGTTCCACCGCGCCCCCTTATTGCTGAAATGGATAAACCGAACCGAGCTGCAGGATCTGGGTCAACCGATCCAGCGCATCGCGCCCTTCCCGCAGCAGCTGTGGGTCGGCGAGGTCGGCCTGGGTGAGGCGGTCGCGATAGTAGCGATCCACCCAGTCATTGAGGGTGGCAAACAGCGTATCGTTCATCAGGACGTGCGGATTGACCGCCTGATACTCCTCGGCCGTCAACACCACCCGCAGGCGCAGGCACGCCGGACCGCCGCCGTTGGCCATACTCTCGCGCAGATCAAACACCTGCAGCGCGGCGATGGGGTTATCTGCGGCCAGCAGCTCATTAAGATAGTTCCACACGCCCGGATGCGCCTGGGCTTCCTGGGGCAGGATCAGCGCCATGCTGCCGTCCGCCCGGCTCAACAGCTGACTGTTGAACAGATAGGTAGCAACCGCCTCTTCCACCGTGACCCGGCTGGCGGGAACCACCAACGGGGTAAAGCCCGGCACCTGCTGCGCAAGCTGCTGCAAAACCGCGTCCTGGTCGGCAAAGGCCTGCTCATGGCAGAACAGGACCTGACGGTTGCTCACCGCGATGACGTCGTTATGAAAAACCCCCTTGTCGATCGCCTCCGGATGCTGGCGGGCGAAGATCAGCTGGCGGGGATTGACCTGATTGAGGCGCGCCACCGCCTGGCTTGCCTCAAGGGTTTGCCGCGCCGGATAGCGACGTGGCGCCTCCTCGCTTCCCCGACGGCGGCCATAGACAAATAGCTGGACGCCGGGGGCGCCATATTCGCCGCCGAGACGGTTATGGTTCGCCGCCCCTTCGTCGCCAAACCAGGCAGAGGCAGGCAGCGCCGGGTGGATGGCAAATCGCGTGCGGTCCGGGAATATCGCCTGCAGCAGCGCCCCGGTGGTGGGGGCTTCACTGGCGCGGTGGAATTTATCCTGCAGATTCGCCACCGTCAGGTGCACCAGGCCATCCAGCGAATCGGCGGAGGGACAAACCGTCGCGGCGTTCGCCACCCACATCGCCGAGGCCGAACTCACCGCCGACAGCAGATCCGGATCCTGCTGGGCCGCACGGGCCACCACCTGCTCATCGCTGCCGCTAAAGCCCAGCTGACGCAGGAGCGACACGTTGGGTCGTTCCTGAGGGGGGATCACCGCCTGCGGATAGCCGGCGTCGGCAAGGGCTTTCATTTTTTTCAGCCCCTGCTTCGCCGCCAGCTGCGGGTTCGACACCCGATAGCGGTGCCGGGTGGAGGCCTCATTGCCAAAGGAGAGCCCTGCGTAGTGATGGGTCAGTCCGGGCAGACCATCAAAGTTGACTTCGCGGGCGGTCATAACGCCTCCCCGGCCCGGAAGTCGAGCCCCGGATTGAGACTGGCGGGCAGCGTCAGGGTCGGCGATTCGAGACTGGCCATCGGCCAGGCGCAATAATCTGCGGCATACCAGGCCCCGGGGCGATGATTGCCTGAGGCTCCGGTGCCGCCGAACGGCGCGGTACTCGCCGCCCCGGTCAGGGGTTTGTTCCAGTTGACTATCCCGGCCCGCGCCTCAAGCAGCAGCCGATCGAACTTCTCTCGTTCCGGGGAGATTAACCCGCAGGAGAGGCCGAAGCGGGTGGCGTTGGCCAGGGCAATCGCCTCTTCGAAAGTATCGTAGCGCCAGACCCCAAGCAGCGGGCCGAACACCTCTTCATCCTCGACCTGGGCCATGTCGCTCATGTTGACAATCCCCGGCGTCAGCAGCGACGTCCCGGCCTGCAATAACCGCGGCTCCAGCAGGGTGACCGCGCCAGCAGCGACCCGCTGCAGCCAGGCCTGATGCACTTTCTGCGCGGCCTGTTCAGAGATAAGCCCGCCGAGAAACGGCTGCGGCTCAGCGTCCCACGCCGCGGGGATCAGCCGTTGGCTGACCGTCACCAGCCTGGAGAGGAAGGCATCCCCCGCCTCTCCGCGCCGGACCAGCAGACGTCGGGCGCAGGTGCAGCGCTGGCCGGCGGTAATAAAGGCGGACTGGATGGTCAGATGCACCGCGGCATCGACGTCCCGTGGGTCGTCAACGATCAGCGGATTATTGCCGCCCATCTCCAGCGCGAGGATCTTTTGCGGCTGCCCGGCCAGCTGGCGATGCAGATGAAAACCGGTGGTCGAGCTGCCGGTAAACAACAGCCCGTCGATGTCCGCCTGGCCGCTGAGCGCCTCGCCGGTTTCCCGACCGCCCTGCAGCAGGTTGAGCACGCCGGCGGGCAGGCCAGCTTGCTCCCACAGCTTCACCACCGCTTCGCCGCTGTGCGGGGTTAATTCGCTGGGTTTAAAGACCACGGTATTGCCCGCCAGCAACGCCGGCACGATATGCCCGTTCGGCAGATGGCCCGGAAAGTTATAGGGACCAAAGACCGCCAGCACGCCATGCGGCCGGTGACGCAGCGTCGCGGCGCCATCGGGCAGATCGCTGTGCTGTTCACCAGTGCGGGTGTGATACGCCTTCACCGAGATCGCCACCTTGTTGATCATCGCCGTCACTTCCCCGGCCGCCTCCCAGCGCGGCTTTCCGGTCTCGGCGCCGATAATCGCCGTCAGCTCCGCCTTGCTGGCCTCCAGCAGGCTGGCAAACTTTTCGACGATGGCCTGGCGGTCGGCAAACGGCAGCCGCGCCCAGGCCGGGAACGCCTGGCGGGCAGCCGCGACCGCCTCGGCAACCTGCCCGGCATCCGCCGCCTCGCCCTGCCAGACAATCTTCAGGTTGACCGGATCCTGTTTGCTGAAGCGCGGCCCATCGCCGGGCCGCCATTCACCGTTAATCCACAGACTCATGCGGTTTTCTCCTCAGGGATCAAGCGCACCATGCGCACCTGGTCGCCAGCATGACACTTCAGCATATCCAGCTCGCGGGCGCTGAGGGTCAGGGTGTCGCCATCCGGGTCGGCATGCACCAGCAGGGCGCGGAACTGGTGATACTGTTCGTTCGCCACCAGGCACAACGGCCAGTCGCCGGGTGGCGTTTCGCCGGCCTCGGTGGTCACCAGACGGCTTTTGCGGATCGCCCGCACCCGGTCGATATCGCACTCCAGGGTCGGGCCTCCGTCGAAAATATCGATGTAGTTCAGGTAGCGGAATCCCTCTTTCTCCAGCACCGTCCGGGCCGGGGCGGTCTGCGGATGGACCTTGCCGATCACCGCCTGCGCCTCGGGGGTGAGGAAATCGATATACAGCGGATGCTTGGGCATCAGGGCGGCAATGAAAGCCTTTTGTCCGGTGCCGCACAGGTAGTCGGCGCGGGAAAACTCCATGGCGAAAAAGCGTTTGCCCAGGCTCTCCCAGAACGGGGAATAGCCGCGCTCGTCAATCACCCCGCGCATCTCGGCGACCACCTTCTCATTGAAGCGCTCGCGAAAAGCGGCCATAAATAAGAAGCGCGATTTCGACAGCAGATAGCCATTGCCCTCTTTGCGCCACTGCGGGTCGAGGAACAGGGTGCACAGCTCACTGCTGCCGGTGTGGTCGTTGCTGAGAAACAGCGTCGGCAGCGCCTGGTAGACGTTAAGCTCCTTCGAGGCATGGACCTGAGTGCCGACCCGGTAGTTGTACCAGGGATCGTTGAGGCCCACCGCCACCTCTATCGCGCAGATGCCCACCACCGTGCCGCTCTCGCTCTCCTCCAGCACAAAGACATAGCCCTGCTCGCTTTTCGGCAGCTCGCCGCGCCAGGTTTGCTGCGAGCGGGCGATCCGCGCCGCGAGGGTCGCTTCATCCACCGGCAGCGAGGTCAGCCCGCCGCCGGTCTCCGCTGCCAGCTTCAGCAGCCCGGGCAGATCGCCCGGCTCCACCGGTCGAATAACCATCATGATGAGACTCCCGCCAGGAAACGCGCGCAGGCCCGCTCGACGCGATCCAGACCGCTGTTCACCTCTTCTTCACTGACGTTCAGCGCCGGAGCGAAACGCACCACGTTGGCGCCGGCGATCAAGATCATCACCCCCTCTTCCGCCGCCAGGTTGCTGAGGGCTTTCGCCTTCCCGGCCCAGGCGTCGTTCAGCACGCAGCCGAGCAACAGCCCCAGGCCGCGGATCTCCTTGAACAGGCCATAGCGGGCGTTGATCGCCTGCAGACGTTCGCAAAACCACTGATGGCGCTGTCTGACGCCGGAGAGCACTTCCGGGGTGTTGACGATCGACAGCAGCTCGCCGGCCACCGCCCCCGCCAGCGGGTTGCCGCCGTAGGTGGTGCCGTGGGTGCCGACGGTCATCACGCTGGCGCAGGCCTCTGTGGCCAGCAGCGCGCCGATGGGGAAGCCGCCGCCCAGCGCTTTGGCGGTAGTCAGCACATCGGGCGTCACGCCGTAGTGCATATAGGCGTACAGCTCGCCGGTGCGCCCGACCCCAGTCTGCACTTCATCGAAAATCAGCAGGGCGTTGTGCTGGTCGCAAAGCTGACGCAGGCCGCGTAAAAACTCGACGCTGGCCGGCACCACGCCCCCTTCACCCTGCACCGGCTCGACGATCACCGCGCAGGTTTGGTCATTGATCAAGGCCTTTGCCGACTCGAGATCGTTAAACACCGCATGCTGGATCTGCGGCGGCAGCGGGGCAAAATCCCGGGAGTAGGCTGGCTGACCGCCCGCCGAAACGGTGAACAGCGTCCGCCCGTGGAAAGCGTTCTGAAAGGCGACGATGCCGCTTTTCTCGCTGCCAAAGCGATCGTGGGCATATTTACGCGCCAGCTTGAGCGCCGCCTCATTAGCCTCGGCCCCGGAGTTACAGAAGAAGACCCGATCGGCGAAAGTGGCATCAATAAGCATTTTGGCCAGCCGCAGGATCGGCTCATTCGTATAGCCGTTGCCGGTATGCCAGAACTTGCCCGCCTGCTCGGTGAGGGCCTGCACCAGACGCGGATGCGCATGCCCCAGCGCGTTCACGGCGATACCGCCGGCAAAATCGATATACTCTTTGCCCTGCTGATCCCACAGCCGCGACCCGGCGCCCCGCACCGGAATAAACGCCGCTGGCGCGTAGACCGGCATCATCCATTCATCAAAGTGGTTACGCGTAATTGACTGAGACATATCGACCTCTTCCGGTAAATTAAAAGTAGCAATAATGTTAATAAACATGAGTTATTACGCTGTAAATGTAGATTGCACGGTTCGTGCCAGCCAGCGATAAAAATGCATAAACCGGATGAGATAACGCAATATCAACGAGTTACAACCTAACGCTATTCATATAAAATGCATATTTAGTGAATAACTATCCGATAAAGGGGGATGAACAGTGATTAAAGAAGATAAGTTATGCAACGGTAAGATATAATTCTGTAATTGTGATCTTCTGCGAAATTTATCGTAGATATTTGCCCTTTTTTGGCGCGGCGTGCCCGCAAAAGGGGCACCCACGGCACGATCATGCGCAGCGATTGGCAGAATGACGCATCGGATGGCAGCCAGCCTGGCGAATTTCTGCTACCATCCCTGCACTATTCACCTTGCACAGTGGCAGCGACTATGAAATTCGTCTCTTTTAATATCAACGGCCTGCGCGCCCGCCCACACCAACTGGCCGCCATCGTCGAAAAACACCAGCCGGACGTGATTGGCCTGCAGGAAACCAAAGTTCACGACGACATGTTCCCTCTCGAAGAGGTCGCCAGACTCGGCTATAACGTCTTTTATCACGGCCAGAAAGGCCATTATGGCGTCGCGCTGCTGACCAAAGAGACGCCGATTGCCGTCCGCCGCGGTTTCCCTAACGATGGCGAAGAGGCTCAGCGCCGCATCATCATGGCGGAGATCCCGTCGCCCTTCGGTAACGTCACGGTGATTAACGGTTATTTCCCGCAGGGTGAAAGCCGCGATCATGAGACCAAATTCCCGGCCAAAGCGGCATTCTATCAGAATCTGCAGAACTACCTGGAGAGCGAGCTCAACAAAGAGAATCCGGTACTGATCATGGGCGATATGAACATCAGCCCTACCGATCTCGACATCGGTATCGGTGAAGAGAACCGCAAACGCTGGCTGCGCACCGGCAAATGTTCCTTCCTGCCGGAAGAACGGGAATGGATGGATCGCCTGCTGGGCTGGGGCCTGGTAGATACCTGGCGTCAGGCTAACCCTGACAATCATGAGCACTTCTCGTGGTTTGATTACCGCTCCAAAGGCTTTGACGATAACCGTGGGCTGCGCATCGACCTGCTGCTGGCCAGTCAGCCTCTGGCCCAGCGCTGCGTGGAGACCGGGATCGATTATGAGATCCGCGGGATGGAAAAACCATCCGACCACGCGCCGGTGTGGGCCACCTTCCGGCCGTAAGTCACGTCCTTCTCTCGCCTCCCGCCGCGCGGGGGGCAGAATTTCCTGAGCAAAATCAACAAAGCGACGGTAAACCATTGTGACCGTCGTCGGAACAGGATACTGTCGCGCGCACTTTTTGACGTCCACCGCGTCCAGGCTGTACAGGAGACCCCTTCATGAAAAAGAAGCCATCATCCGGCCATTGGTAAAGGGCTGGTACTTCTCGCGCTGGCGACCACGCTGGCCGTTATCAGCCACCGCGTTGGTCTCCACGATCTGCTGACTCACCTGCATCTGTTGCAGGAGACCCTCCGCCATCATGGCGCCTGGGGCTATCTGGTCTATGTTGCGCTATTTATCATTGCCACCCTGTGCCTGATCCCCGGCAGCCTGCTGGTGATCGCCGGCGGGGTGCTTTTCGGCCCGCTGACCGGCTCTCTGCTCTCGTTTGCCGCCGCCACCGTCGCCTCTTCGTTGTCGTTTTTGATCGCCCGCTGGCTGGGGCGCGATCTGCTGCAGCGCTATGTGGGCCATACCGCCGTCTTCCAGGCCATTGAGCGCGGTATCGCCCGCAGCGGCAGCGATTTCCTGATCCTCACCCGCCTGGTGCCACTCTTTCCCTACAACATTCAGAATTACGCCTACGGCCTGACGGCGATCCCCTTCTGGCCTTTTACCGTGATCTCCGCCGTGACCACTCTGCCGGGCCTGGTCATCTATTCGGTGATGGCCAGCGAACTGGCTCGCGAAGGAGCGACCCTCGCTTTCGCGCTCAAGTTGAGCCTCGCCGGCGGGCTGCTGTTTGCCCTGGTGCAGATGGGCAAACGGTTTGCCCGCGCCCGCCGTGTGGCAACGCCCGGCGAGGAGGTGCGCCATGACCCGACCTGATCGCCGTCACCTGCGCCGCGCCAGGCTGGCCCTTGCCGTGGTGGCTGTCGCCGGGCTGACCGCCTGGCTGTGGTTCCCCGACGGGCGAGCCTTTCTGCAACACAGCCTGACGGCGTTAGCGTCGCTGGATCCCCAGTATGTCAAAGACTTTATCGCCGCCTGGGGGACGCAGGCGGCGCTGGTCTCTTTTGCGCTAATGATCCTCCAGGCGATCGTCGCCCCGCTGCCGGCCTTCCTGATCACCCTGGCGAACGCCGCGCTGTTCGGCGCCTTCTGGGGAGGCATGCTGTCGTGGTTCAGCGCCATGGTCGGGGCCGGGCTCTGCTTTTGCATCGCCAGAGCGCTGGGGCGCGAGATGGTGGAGAAGCTCACCGGCCGCACGGTGCTGCGCAGCGTCGACGGCTATTTCGCCCGCTATGGCGCGCAGACGATCCTGGTCTGCCGCCTGCTGCCGTTTGTCCCTTTTGATCCGGTCAGCTATGCCGCCGGACTGACCTCGCTGCGCTTCTGGCCCTTTATGCTGGCCACCGGCGTGGGCCAGCTGCCGGCGACCATCGTCTATTCCTGGGCCGGGAGCCTGCTGACCGGAGGCGCCTTCTGGCTGGCCACCGGCCTTTCGCTGCTTTTGGCCCTGGCGGTGGTCATCTCCATCGCCAAAAATATTTACCGTGAACGTCATAAGAGATCGTCGCCATGAGCTTACCCCCGCTGGATACTGTCCCCCTGATCCTTCGTCCGCAGGCCTGGCTGCACCGCCGGCATTACGGCCAGGTGCTGAGCCCCATTCGCTGGTGGGGACGGATCCCGTGGCTGTTTTACCTGGTTTCGCTGTTCGTGGGCTATATTGAACGCCGCCGCTCGCCGTTGGATCCGGTGCTGCGCTCGCTGGTCAGCGCCCGTATCGCCCAGCTGTGCCACTGCGAATTCTGCATCGATATCACCAGCATGACCCTCGCGGCGCGGAGCGGGAGCCAGGACAAGCTGCTGACGGTCGCCGACTGGCGCAGCAGTAAGCTGTTCAGCGAAAAAGAGCGTCTGGCGCTGGCCTATGCCGAAGCCGCCACCCAGACGCCGCCGGAGGTGGATGATGCCCTGCGTAGCGCGATGGCCGCGCATTTTGACGCCCGGGCGCTCACCGAGCTGACCGCCCTGATTGGCCTGCAAAATTTATCGGCGCGGTTCAATGCCGCGATGGCGATCCCTGCCCAGGGGCTGTGCAAGATACCTGGTTCTTCCCCGCACCATAAGGAGTAACGATGCGCCGTTTGCGTGATTTCAGCCTCTGTCTGTGCCTGCTGCTGCTCTGGCCGCTGGTGGTTCAAGCCGACGACAGCTGGCGGCAGACCCAGACGGAAGCCCGCGGCCAGACCGTCTGGTTTAACGCCTGGGGTGGAGACCCGGCCGTCAACCGCTATCTGGCGTGGGTCAGCGAGGAGGTCAAACGCCACTACGCGATCGACCTGCGTATTGTCCCTATCGCCGATGCCGCCGACGCGGTGAAACGCATCCAGACTGAGGCGCAGGCCGGCCGTCGCCGCGGCGGGTCGGTGGATCTCCTGTGGATCAACGGCGAGAACTTTCACACCCTAAAACAGGCCAACCTGCTGCTCACCGGCTGGGCAGAATCGCTGGCCAACTGGCGCTATGTCGATCTGCAAAAACCGGTTCAGGAAGATTTTTCTGTCGCCACCGAGGGCGCGGAGTCGCCGTGGGGCAGCGCCCAGCTGACGTTTATCGCCCGCCGCGGGCAAACGCCGCAGCCACCCACCAGCCCGCAGGCGCTGCTGGCCTTCGCCAGAGCCCATCCCGGCAGCGTAACCTACCCGCGGCCGCCGGACTTTACGGGTACCGCCCTGCTGGAGCAGCTGCTGATCGCCCTCACCGACCAGCCTGCCGCCCTGCGCCAGCCGCCGGAGACGGCGACCTTCTCGGCGGTCACCGCCCCGCTGTGGCGCTATCTCGATGCGCTGCACCCGACGCTGTGGCGGGCGGGTAAGGATTTCCCGGCGTCGCCGGCGCGGATGGACGCCATGTTCAACCAGGGCACCCTCCGCCTGTCGCTGACGTTTAACCCGCTCCATGCCCGCCAGAAGGCCGTCAGCGGGGAGTTACCGGCGGACAGCTACAGCTTCGGCTTTACCGGAGGGACCCTCGGCAACGTCCATTTCGTTACCATCCCGGCCAACGCACGCGCCGTCGCCGCGGCCAAAGTGGTCGCCAATTTCCTGCTTTCCCCTGAGGCGCAATTGCGCAAGGCGGATGCCGCCGTCTGGGGCGATCCAAGCGTACTGGACCCGCAGCGTCTGCCTGACAAACAGCGTCAGGCGCTGGCGGCCACCCTGCCGCAGGATCTGCCGCCGGTGCTTGCCGAGCCACATGCGGCGTGGGTTGACGCGCTGGAGCAGGAATGGCTGCGCCGCTACGGTACCCACTGATCCTGCTGGCCTGGGGGACGATGGCGGCCATCTATCTGCCCTTATTCCCCGCCGCTGCAGGGCTGATGTGGCCGGCGCGCTCCCCGGCCCACTGGCGGGCGCTGTTCGCCGACCCGCAGCTGGGCCAGGCGCTGGCCGCCACCCTCGTCTCCACGCTGTTATCCGTCGGCGGCGCGCAGCTGATCGCCCTGACCATCGTCGCCGCCCTCTGGCCTTCGGCCCGCTGGCGGCGGCTGGCTTCCCGTCTGCCGCTGCTGCTGGCGGTGCCCCATCTCGCCCTGGCGACGGCGGCGCTGCTGCTGTTCGCCGAAGGGGGCTGGCTCTGGCAGCAGTTGCCGTTTCTGACGCCGCCGGTCGACCGGTACGGCATCGGGCTTGGCCTGACGATGGCCCTGAAAGAGAGCGCCTTTGTGCTGTGGGTGATCTATGGCCTGCTGGGAGAGAAACGCCTCGCCGACCAGGCGACCGCCCTGAAGAGCCTCGGCTACGGCCGCTGGCAGTGCCTGCGCTGGCTGGTGCTGCCCGCCCTGCTGCCCGCCCTCGGCATGGTGCTGCTGGCCACCACCGCCTGGAGCCTGTCGGCGGTAGACGTCGCCCTGGTGCTGGGGCCCGGCAATCCGCCCACCCTCGCCGTGCTGGCGTGGCAGTGGTTAAGCCAGGGCGATGACATGCAGCAGGCGAAAGGGGCACTGGCCAACCTGCTGCTGCTGGCGATCCTCGGCGGGCTGGCGCTGGTCGCCTGGGGCGGATGGCGGCTACAGCGTCGGCGTCTGCCCGATCTGCGCGGCATTCGGCATCCCCATCCCCACGCCCTGCCCGGCCGCCTGCTGGCGAGTGCCCTGCCGCTGAGCGGCCTGCTGTGCGCGCTATTGCTGGCGGGGCTGGCGCGCTCGGCGCCGCCGCAGATGGATGCCCTGGGCAACAGCCTTGGCCTCGCGCTGATGGCTTGCGCCCTCGGCGCGGCCGTCTGCCTGCTGTGGCTGGCCTGCGGCCCGAAGCGGGGAGATGGCTGGGTCTGGCTGCCGCTGGTGCTGCCGGCCCTGCCGCTGGCCGATGGCCAGTACCGGCTGGCGCTGTACGCCTGGCTAGACGGCGAATGGTGGACCGTCCTGTGGGGCCATCTGCTGTGGGTGGTGCCGTGGATGCTATTTATTTTGCGCCCGGCCTGGCGCCAGCGCGATCCGCGGATGACGGTGATCGCCCGCACGCTCGGCTGGGGACCCACGCGTATTTTCTGGCTGTTGACTCTGCCCTCGCTGACCCGCCCGCTGCTGACCGCCCTGGCGGTGGGCTTCTCGGTGAGCATCGCGCAGTATCTGCCAACGCTATGGCTGGGGGCAGGCCGTATCCCGACGCTCACCAGCCAGGCGGTGGCGCTCAGCAGCGGCGGCGAGGCGCAGACGCTTGCCGCCCAGGCGCTGTGGCAATTACTGCTGCCGGCGGTATGCTTTATCCTGACGGCCCTGCTGGCCTGGCTGGCAGGCCGCTATCGACGAGGACTTCGCTAGTGCTAACCGTAAACCATCTGACCCTGAGCGTGAACCGTCAGCCGCTGCTGCGGGAGGTCGACTTTTCGGTGGCCCCGGGTGAAGTGCTGACGCTGATGGGCCCTTCCGGCAGCGGAAAATCGACGCTGTTTGCGTGGATGATTGGCGCCCTGGCCGGCGACTTCCGCGCCGAGGGCGAGCTGTGGCTCAACGGGCGGCGGTGCGATACGCTGCCCACGGAGCGCCGGCGCATCGGCATCCTGTTTCAGGACCCGTTGCTGTTCGACCATTTCAGCGTCGGGCAAAATTTACAGCTGGCGCTACCGGAAAGCGTGCGCGGCGAGGCGCGAAAAGCCGCGGTGGAGCAGGCGCTCAGTCGCGCCGGGCTGCATGGCTTCGCCGCGCGCGATCCGGCCACGCTCTCCGGCGGACAGCGGGCGCGGGTGAGTCTGCTGCGCGCCCTGCTGGCGCGCCCCGAAGCGCTGCTGCTGGATGAACCCTTCAGCCGCCTGGATGCCGCCCTGCGCGCCGCGTTCCGCCGCTGGGTATTTGAGGAACTGGCCCGCCAGGCCATTCCGGCGATCCTGGTGACCCACGATCGCGAGGACTGTCCGCCGACGGGGCGCTGCCTGACGATGGAGCGCTGGCAATGAAGAGCAATAGCGTGCAAACCTGCGTTACCGCAAAGAAATCAACGCCTGGCAAGCGGAGAATACGCCCTCCACTTTTTACCGTCGGGCATTTCGATGAAACGTGTTTCTCAATTGACCGCACTCGCCCTGTTCATGGGGCTTGCTGCTTCCACCACCTTCGCCGCTGAAACCATGCCAGCGCTCACTCTTTCCCACCTGCAACAGCAGCACGGCGTGGCCATCGACACGCGCCTGAGCGCTTATTACAACGGCTGGCCGCAGCGCGCCAACGGCCCGGAAGGGCATGAGCCGCAGGCGCTGAATCTTTCCGCCCGCTGGCTCGGCGCCATGAGCGACGAGCAGCTCCGCGGCTGGGCTAAGCAGCACCAGCTCCAGGCCGATACCCCCCTCGCGCTGTACGGCAGTCCTGAGGATAACGCCAGCGTCGCGGCGCGACTGAAACAAGCGGGCTTCACCCGGCTCAACACCCTGAGCGACGCCCTGAGCCAGGGAGACCGTCTGCAAAAGCTGCCGCACTTTGAACAGCTGGTTTATCCGCAATGGCTGCACGACCTGCAGCAAGGGAAAAGCGTGGCCGCCGCCCCGGCCGGCGACTGGAAAGTAGTTGAGGCCGCCTGGGGGGCGCCGAAGCTCTATCTGCTGAGCCATATCCCGGGCGCGGGCTATATCGATACCAATGAGGTGGAGAGCGAACCGCTGTGGAATAAAGTG
Source organism: Klebsiella pneumoniae complex sp. WS1778 (assembly GCF_049472055.1). Classification (NCBI taxonomy): domain Bacteria; kingdom Pseudomonadati; phylum Pseudomonadota; class Gammaproteobacteria; order Enterobacterales; family Enterobacteriaceae; genus Klebsiella; species Klebsiella pneumoniae complex sp. WS1778. Next base: position 212,900 of record NZ_JBKGTJ010000001.1, on the reverse strand, counting down.
TCCGATGCGCAGCTGAAGGCGATGCTGGCGAAGCACGGCATCCGCCATGACACCACGGTGATCCTCTACGGTCGCGACGTTTACGCCGCGGCGCGTGTGGCGCAGATCATGCTGTACGCCGGCGTCAAAGACGTGCGCCTGCTGGACGGCGGCTGGCAGACCTGGTCCGACGCCGGTCTGCCGGTGGAGCGCGGCATGCCGCCGACGCCGCAGCCGGCGCCAGATTTTGGCGCGCCGATCCCCGGCCAGCCGCAGCTGATGCTGGATACCGAGCAGGCCCGCGGCCTGCTCCACCGTCAGGACGCCTCGCTGGTCAGTGTCCGCTCGTGGCCGGAGTTTATCGGCACAACCAGCGGCTACAGCTATATCAAACCGAAGGGCGACATCGCCGGCGCCCGCTGGGGCCATGCCGGAAGCGACTCCACGCACATGGAAGACTTCCATAACCCGGACGGCACCATGCGCAGCGCCGACGATATCGCTGCCCTGTGGCGCCAGTGGAACATCCTGCCGAACCAGCAGGTGGCGTTCTATTGCGGGACCGGCTGGCGGGCCTCGGAAACCTTCATGTATGCCCGGGCCATGGGCTGGCCGCACGTCGCTGTCTATGACGGCGGCTGGTACGAATGGAGCAGCAACCCGCACAATCCGGTCGCCCGCGGCGAGCGCGGCCCGGAAAGCAGTCAGTAACACACCCCACCAGCGCGCGTCCCCAGCCGGCGACGCGCGCTTTCCCGCTCACGCCACCCGCTTTAAGGTCTCGTAGCCGCTGGCGATACGCGTCGCCGTCGTCAGCCAGCATAGCGCGCCAAACAGCCACGCCAGCCAGGCAAAATGTGCCGGAAACAGGCAGCTGAGGACAAACAGCAGGATGGTTTCCGTCCCCTCCGTCAGCCCCCCGAGGTAGTGCAGCGATTTATGGGCATAGCCGGGATTGGCGATCTGGTGCTTTGCCGCCAGCGCGGCAAAGGCGAGAAAGCTGCTGCCGGTGCCGATAAAGGCAAACAGCAGCCAGCCGCCCGCCAGGGCGTTATTCTGCGGATCCGCCAGGATAAAACCGAACGGCACCAGGGCATAGAAGAGAAAATCCAGTGAGATATCGAGAAAACCGCCGGCGTCGCTCAGCCCGCGCCGCCGCGCCAGGGCGCCGTCCAGGCCGTCCAGCAGGCGGTTGAGAAGAATGGCCGCCAGCGCCGCGCCATACCACCCTAATGCCAGAAATGGCAGAGCCAGCACGCCGATGGCAAAACCGAGCAGCGTCAGCCTGTCTGGTGAAATACCCGGGCGGTCAAGCGCGCCGGCGACAGCGTTAAGGAGGGGTTTGAGGCGAGGATGCAGGTGGCTATCAAGCACGAGGATCTCCAGCAGAGTTGGCGGTTGTCAGTGAAGGTCTATGGCGGTGATAATAGGCCAGTTTGGCCTTATTAACGTTGATGCTTATGCTAAAAATGATTGAAGTTGTCGCCGCCATTATTGAACAGGATGGCAAAATTCTGCTGGCGCAGCGCCCGCCCCACGCCGACCAGCCGGGAATGTGGGAGTTCGCCGGCGGCAAAGTGGAGCCAGGTGAAAGCCAACCGCAGGCGCTGACCCGGGAACTGCAGGAGGAAATGGGCATCATCGCCCACCCGGCATGCTATATCGCCAGCCATCAGCGGGAAGTCTCCGGTCGTCAGATCCATCTGCACGCCTGGTGGGTGCCGGATTTTCAGGGCGTGCCGCTGGCCCACTATCACAGCCAGCTGCGCTGGTGCCTTCCTGCCGACGCCTTAACCCTCGATCTCGCCCCGGCCGATATCCCCCTCCTGCACGCCTTTATCGCCCGGCGCCCGTCCCTTTCCCTCCGCTGATCCGCTCGCCGCCTCGTCATCGTTTTTAGTTATGACGGGCGGGCAATTATAAATTTTGCTGACGGCTTAATTTTTCCTTGCTTGCCTAAGGATTAGCGGTGTTATAGTCGGAAAATCGGTTTTTTCAAGGACCGAATCATAATAAATACATGCAACCACAACCATAAGGGGAACTTATATCTATGGATCAGACGTGCACTCTGGAAGGCTTTCTCACCCGCGTTCAACAGCGCGATCCTCATCAAACCGAATTTGCTCAAGCCGTCCGGGAGGTCATGACCACCCTGTGGCCTTTCCTTGAGGAAAATCCGCGCTATCGTCAGCTTGCTTTGCTGGAACGTCTGGTGGAACCGGAGCGCGTGATCCAGTTCCGCGTGGTGTGGGTGGACGACCGCAATCAGGTCCAGGTCAACCGCGCGTGGCGCGTGCAGTTCAACTCGGCCATCGGCCCGTATAAGGGCGGAATGCGCTTCCACCCGTCGGTAAACCTGTCGATTCTCAAATTCCTTGGCTTCGAGCAGACCTTCAAAAACGCCCTGACCACGCTGCCGATGGGTGGCGGGAAAGGCGGCAGCGATTTCGATCCTAAAGGCAAGAGCGATGGCGAAGTGATGCGCTTCTGCCAGGCGCTGATGACCGAGCTTTATCGCCATCTGGGCCCGGATACCGACGTACCGGCGGGCGATATCGGCGTCGGCGGCCGCGAGGTCGGCTTTATGGCCGGAATGATGCGTAAGCTCTCCAACAACAGCGCCTGCGTCTTCACCGGTAAAGGCCTCTCATTCGGCGGCAGCTTGATCCGTCCGGAAGCCACCGGTTACGGCCTGATCTACTTCACCGAAGCGATGCTCAAACGTCACGGCCTCGGCTTCGAAGGCGCTCGCGTGGCGGTTTCCGGCTCCGGCAACGTCGCGCAATACGCCATTGAGAAAGCGATGGAGCTTGGCGCGCGGGTGGTCACCGCCTCCGACTCCAACGGCACCGTCGTTGACGAAGCGGGCTTCACCAAAGAAAAACTGGCCCGCCTGATCGACATAAAAGAGCGTGCCCACGGCCGGGTGGCCGACTACGCCCGCGAATTTGGCCTCACCTATCTCGAAGGCCAGCAGCCGTGGTCAGTGCCGGTGGATATCGCTCTGCCTTGCGCCACCCAGAACGAACTGGATGCCGACGCCGCTCGCCAGCTGATTGCCAACGGCGTGAAGGCCGTGGCGGAAGGCGCCAACATGCCAACCACCATCGCCGCGACCGATCTGTTCCTTGAAGCTGGCGTGCTGTTTGCCCCGGGCAAAGCGGCCAACGCCGGCGGCGTGGCGACGTCCGGTCTGGAGATGGCGCAGAACGCCGCGCGCATGGGCTGGAAAGCGGAAAAAGTGGATGCCCGTCTGCATCATATCATGCTGGATATCCACCACGCCTGCGTGCAGTACGGCGGTGAAGCGAAGCAGACCAACTACGTGCGCGGCGCCAATATCGCTGGTTTCGTCAAGGTGGCGGACGCCATGCTGGCCCAGGGCGTGATTTAACCTCCCCTCACACCATCCCGGCGGCTGCCCGCCGGGATGTCTCTCACGATGACATCGTGATCACCACTTTCCCCAGATGTTGACCACTGTCCAGACAGGCATGCGCCTCGGCAATTTCCGCCATAGGGTAGCTGGCGTAGATCATCGGCTTGCATTTCCCAGCCTCAAGCAGCGGCCAGACGTGGCGCCGCAGCGCCTCGGCAATCTCCTGTTTCTCCGCCGCCGTCCGGCCGCGCATGGTGGAGCCGGTGACGGTGGCCCGCTTGAGCATCAGGGTCTGAATGTCGACCTCATGGGCCATTCGCCCGCCCATAAAGCCGATGATGACCAGCCGCCCGTCCTTTTTCAGCAGCCCCAGGTTGCGGTTAAAGTAAGGGCCGCCCACGATATCCAGAATGACATCCACCCCTTCATCGTTGGTCAGCTGATGAATTTTCTCAGCGAAATCTTCGGTTTTGTAGTTGATCGCCGTGGCGTAGGGCCGCAGCGCGGCAATTTTTTCGTCCTGGCCAACGGTGGCATAGACGGTCATCCCCAGCGCGTGACACAACAGGATCGCGGTGGTGCCAATCCCGCTGGCGCCGCCGTGGATCAGAATGCTCTCGCCGGGCTGCAGCTTACCGAGCTGGAAAACGTTCGCCCACACCGTGAAGAAGGTTTCCGGAATGGCGGCCGCTTCGCTAAAGCTGAGGCCCGCCGGGATCGGCAGCGTCTGGCCTGCCGGGACGGCGCAGTATTCGGCATACCCGCCGCCGTTGGTCAGCGCGCAGACGCGATCCCCGGGGGCAAAGGCCGCGACCTGCGCACCAACCTTCACGACCACGCCCGCCACCTCGAGGCCGGGCACGGGGGTAACCCCCTCAGGCATGGGATACAGACCCTGGCGCTGCAGAATATCCGGCCGGTTGACGCCCGCCGCTTTCACCTCGATGAGCACCTCATGCTCCCCGATAGTGGGGATCTCACCTTCGCGGATCTGTAAAACCTCCGGGCCACCCGGTTGGCTGATAGCGATATATTTCACGGGTCCTCCTTATCGCCTGTGAGAGAATTAAGCAAGGCATCGGGAAGGGCAATGGGCGCCCCCCGTTCTGCGGGGCGATCGTCCCCCCCTTCCCGGCTGTTTAGTGTAGACCATTGACCAGTCTGGCGGAGAAACGGCGGCCGTGGGGAATGACCTCCTCACGGCCGCCGGGCGGGTTATTGCGGCGGCGGCGCGGCATCCTCTGCCGCTTTTTTGCCTTTCGCTTTGCCTTTGCCTTTACTGAACGATTTTTTCGCCCCGCCCGGCGCCACCAGACCGCGGAACTGGCGCACCGGCGTGCTGCGCGCCTGCTCGATTAGCTGATACAGCGTGCCCACCAGCGGCTGCATAAAGTCCTGATAGCGGCACTGTTTCTCGCTGATTTGCGTCAATACCGACTCCCAGTGGGCGGTCATGTCCGGTCGACCGGCCATCTCCGGCAGGGAATGAATCAGCGCCCTTCCGGCCTCCGAGGAGTGGATATAGCGCCCCTTTTTAGTCAGGAAACCGCGCTTAAACAGCAGCTCGATAATCCCGGCGCGGGTTGCTTCGGTGCCGAGGCCGTCGGTGGCGCGGAGGATCTTCTTCAGATCTTTATCCTGCACGAAGCGGGCAATCCCGGTCATCGCCGACAGCAGCGTGGCGTCGGTAAAGTGGCGCGGCGGCTGCGTCTGGCGCTCCACCACTTCGCCCCTCTCGCACAGCAGTTCATCGCCTTTGGCCACCACCGGCAGCGGCGTGCCGTCGTTCTCTTCATCGCGCTCTTTGCTGCCAAGCAGCGTCCGCCAGCCCGCCTCGGCCAGAAAACGCGCTTTGGCGACAAACTTACCGTTGGCGATCTCGAGGTCAATCTGGCATTTACGGAACACCGCGTCCGGGCAGAACTGCATCAGATACTGGCGGGCGATCAGGGTATAGACCTTCGCTTCGTTATCGGTGAGTTTGACCTGGCTGCTGCGGGCGGTCGGGATAATCGCATGGTGCGCGTCGACCTTTTTATCATCCCAGCAGCGGTTGCGGATCTCCGGATCCACCACCGGCTGCGGCAGCAGATCCGCCGCATGGACGGCAATCGCATTCAGCACCGCATGGCGGCCGGCGAAATGTTCTTCCGGCAGGTAGCGGCTGTCCGAACGCGGATAGGTGATGAGCTTGTGGGTTTCATACAGCTTCTGGCAGATATCCAGCACGTTTTGCGCGCTGAAGCCGAAACGTTTGGCCGCCTCAATCTGCAGCGCCGACAGCGAAAACGGCAGCGGCGCGGGTTCGGAATCGCGCTTATCGTTATAGCCGGTCACCAGCGCCGGCTGGCCTTCAATACGCTTAACCACGTGCTCGGCCAGCGGACGATGCAGCAGGCGCCCTTCTTCATCCTGGTAAGGTTCGCAGGCTTCACTCGGCACCCAGGTCGCGACAAAGCGCTCCTCCTGCGGCGTGACGATATGCGCTTTGACATCGAAGAAGTCTTTGGCGACGAAGTTTTCAATCTCTTCATCGCGGCGCACCACCAGGCCGAGCACCGGGGTCTGCACCCGCCCCACGGAGAGCACCCCCTGATAGCCGGCGTTGCGCCCCAGCAGGGTATAGGCCCGGGTCATATTGATGCCGTACAACCAGTCGGCGCGCGCCCGCGCCAGCGCCGACACGCAAAGCGGCACAAACTCGCTGTTAGCGCGCAGGCGGTTGATCGCCCGCTCAACCGCCTGCGGGTTAAGATCGTTTATCAAACAGCGCTGCACCTGCTGACGCTTCTCCGGCGCCAGCTGCAGGTAGTCGAGCACCTCATCCACCAGCAGCTGCCCCTCACGGTCGGGGTCGCCGGCGTGGATAACCTCCTCGGCCTCGCCGAGCAGGCGCTTGATGACATTCAGCTGTTTGGTGACCGAAGGTTTTGGCTGCAGCTGCCATTTCTCCGGCACAATCGGCAGATCGGTGAGATTCCAGCGGGCATAGCGGCTGTCATAGACGTCCGGCTGCGCCTGCTCCAGCAGGTGACCGATACACCAGGTGACCACCTGCCCGTTGCCGCACTCAATAAAGCCATCGCCTTTGCGATGCGGTTTAGGCAACACATCGGCGATAGCCCGACCGAGACTCGGTTTTTCTGCAATAAACAACCGCATCGAATCAACGGATCTCGATCATGGGTCGTCCGCCGCGGGCGGTCACCAGCTCGCCGATGGCGGCCAGCTTAATACCGAACTCCGCCGCGGCAGCCTGCACTTCCGCCTCCGCCTCCGGGGTCACCGCCAGCAGCAGACCGCCGGAGGTCTGCGGGTCGCAGAGCAGATCGCGCCACTCCGTCGGCATCTCGCCCATCAGATGGCCGTAGCTGGCAAAGTTGCGCCCGGTGCCGCCCGGCACCGCGCCGGCGGCGATATACTCCTCCACCCCCGGCAGTTTCGGGATATCGGCATAGCGCAGTTGCGCCTGCACGCCGGCTCCGCGACAAACCTCGCTGAGGTGGCCGAGCAGGCCAAAGCCGGTGACGTCGGTCATCGCCTTCACCCCGTCGATAGCGGCAAACGCGGCGCCGGCGAGGTTCATCTGGCACATGGTCTCCGTCGCCAGCCCCTGATGCTCCGGCTTGAGCAGCGATTTTTTCTCTGCGGTGGTCAGCACGCCGATCCCCAGCGGTTTGGTGAGATACAGTTTGCAGCCCGCCTGCGCGGTGCTGTTTTTCTTGATGCGCTCGGTGGGCACCACGCCGGTGACCGCCAGACCGAAGATCGGCTCCGGGGCGTCAATGGAGTGGCCGCCCGCCAGCGCGATCCCGGCCTGCTGGCAGGCAAAGCGCCCGCCCTCCACCACCTCGCGGGCGATTTCCGGCGCCAGGGTGTTGATCGGCCAGCCGAGAATGGCAATCGCCATAATCGGTTTCCCGCCCATGGCGAAAATATCGCTGATGGCGTTGGTGGCGGCAATGCGGCCAAAGTCGAACGGATTATCGACAATCGGCATAAAAAAGTCGGTGGTGCTGACGATTGACGTGCCATTACCGAGATCGTAAACGGCGGCATCATCGCTGGTTTCGTTGCCGACAAGCAGGTTCGGGTCGACGAACTTCGCCTGCTCGCTATGCAGGATGGTTTCCAGCACTTTCGGGGAAATTTTACAACCACAACCGGCTCCGTGGCTGTATTGCGTTAAACGAATGGCTTGCTCGCTCATGGACATCTCCTGTCATTGCAATCCCGCTATGTTAGCGCCCAAACGCCAGGGTGGTAAGTACGACAGTCTGAAATCGCGTATGGTTGCTCATTAAGCAGACAAAAAGCCGTTTTTGCGAGACGCGGCAATTTTTTCCCGACCATTTTCACTTTTACTTAAAGATGACAGAAATGTGACAACACAGGACTGTCTTCTCTGGAATGATTATGACGTAAGGAAATTCTAATGAAAAAGCGTGTTCTTGCCCTTTGCCTGGCCAGTTTCTTCTCCGTTAACGCCTTCGCACTGGTTCCCCCCGGTAACGATGTCACCACCAAGCCCGATCTCTACTATCTGACCAATGCCCAGGCCATCGACAGCCTGGCGCTGTTGCCGCCGCCGCCGGCGGTGGGCAGTATCGCGTTCTTAAACGATCAGGCGATGTATGAGCAGGGGCGCCTGCTGCGCAACACCGAGCGCGGGAAGCTGGCGGCAGAGGATGCCAACCTCAGCGCGGGCGGCGTGGCTAACGCCTTCTCCAGCGCCTTTGGTTCGCCGATCACCGAAAAAGACGCGCCGCAGCTCCATAAGCTGCTGACCAATATGATTGAAGACGCCGGCGATCTGGCGACCCGCGGCGCGAAAGAGAAGTATATGCGCATTCGCCCGTTTGCCTTCTACGGCGTCTCCACCTGCAACACCACCGAGCAGGACAAGCTGGCGAAAAACGGCTCTTACCCGTCCGGGCATACCTCCATCGGCTGGGCCACCGCCCTGGTGCTGGCGGAGATCAACCCGCAGCGGCAGAACGAAATTTTGAAGCGCGGCTATGAGCTTGGCGAGAGCCGGGTGATCTGCGGCTATCACTGGCAGAGCGATGTCGATGCGGCGCGCATCGTCGGCTCCGCGGTGGTCGCCACGCTGCACACCAACCCGGCCTTCCAGCAGCAATTGCAGAAAGCCAAAGACGAATTCGCCAAAACGCAGAAGTAACGTCATCGCCGCTGAACTCCCGGATACGGCGCCTGGCGCGCCTTGTCCGGGCGACAAATCGCGATTGATTCGAAGGGTAGGGTTTGAAGGCCGGGTCAGGCGCCAGCCGCCGCCCGGCATAGATGCGGCTCCGAGCTTGCTGCCGTCGCCCGGCGGCGCTGCGCTTGCGCGGCCAGCCGGACGGTTCCCTCTCCCTCCGGGAGAGGGCCAGGGTGAGGGGAAGCACTGCAGTGTGGTTGTTTATGTTATCTGTGGCTTCAGCGTAGTTTGCGCTCCCGGTTAATCGTCTGCGTTATGTCACTCATGGCGCCGGGAGCGCACAGGGGGCGGCCAGTCGCCGCCCCCTGTACCCCCGGGCTCCGGCCAGCAAAATCGCCGCTGCGCGGTCCCTTCGACTTATCCCTGCAGGCTTCGGGTCGGGCCGAGGCAGCGTCCATGCAAAACACGGCCCTCAGCCCGCATCCATGCGGGCTGCCCCGGCCTGCCGGGAACGTCTCAGCGATTTTGAGGCCGCCAGCACCGGCAGTTTCAGCAAGAAAAGTGAATAAATTAACGACAGGTCGTACGAACGTAGGCCGGGTAAGGCGACAGCCGCCACCCGGCACAAAATCGGCTCCGTACCCGCTGTCCTTGCCCGGCGGCGCTGCGCTTGCGCGGGCCTACAGACAGTCAGAGCCGGATGCGTTGGCCGGGTAAGGCGCAAGCCGCAGCCCGGCATAACACCCGCTGACTCAGAATCGCGTCACAAACGGCGCGGTATCCGGCAGGGCAATGGTGGTTGAGGCTTTCAGCTGCGGCGTGCCCAGATAGAGGAAACCGACGATTTTATCCTGCTCGCGGCACTCGAAGCCGGCGCGCACCACCGGGCTCTCGGTCAATGCTCCGCTGCGCCAGATGCCGTTGAATCCCTGAGCCAGGGCCGCCATCTGCATCGCCATCACCGCGCAGCCAGCGGACATCTCCTGCTCCCAGCGCGGCACCTTCGGGTGGTCTTCACAACGCGCCACGACGGTAATGATTAGCGGCGCGCGGAACGGCGCATTTCGGGCTTTCTCTATGCCCTTCTCATCCTGACCGGCCTCCCTGGCCCCCTTTTCCAGCAACTGACTGAAGCGTTCGCGGCCGTCATCGGCGATAATGAAAAAGCGCCACGGCTGCAGGGTGCCATGATCCGGGGCGCGCAGCCCGGCGCGCAGAATGTTTTCCAGCTGTTCGCCGGCCGGGGCCGGTTCCGCCAGGCGGGAAGCGCTGCGGCGATTAAGCAGTAGGTCGAGAGCATCCATCTGTATAACTCCTGTGATGTCATTTTTCATAAAATTAACATGCACAAGGATTTTGTTACAGCACGGTCGGTGATTCCTGCTGACAACCGACGGCTCACTCTTTAGGATAGCCAGACGCGGCGGCCCCTGCGGCCTGCCCATTTTTAGATAACGTTAGGGAGAAGACATGCGAACCCTTTGGCGACTGATTGCCAGCTTTTTTAAATGGACGTGGCGGATACTCAACTTTATTCGCAAACTGGCCCTCAATGCGATCTTCCTGGTGCTGGTGCTGGTGTGTATCGGTATCTGGAGCCAGTTCAGCAGCACCACCAGCGAACATGCCGCGCGCGGCGCGCTGCTCCTGGATATTACCGGCGTGGTGGTGGATAAACCTTCCGCCAGCAGCAAACTCGGCGTGATAGGCCGCCAGCTGTTTGGCGCCAGCTCAGACCGTTTGCAGGAGAATTCTCTGTTCGATATCGTGCAGACCATCCGTCAGGCGAAGGATGATCGTAATATCACCGGTATTGTGCTGGATCTGAAAAACTTCGTCGGCGGCGATCAGCCGTCCATGCAGTACATCGGTAAAGCGCTGCGCGAATTCCGCGACAGCGGCAAACCGGTCTATGCCGTCGGCAGCAGCTACAGCCAGGGCCAGTACTACCTGGCGAGCTTTGCCAACAAAATCTGGCTCTCGCCGCAGGGCGAGGTAGACCTCCACGGCTTCGCCACCAACGGGCTGTATTACAAGTCGCTGCTGGATAAGCTGAAAGTCTCCACCCATGTCTTCCGCGTCGGCACCTATAAATCCGCCGTCGAGCCTTTCATTCGCGATGACATGTCCCCTGCCGCCCGCGAAGCGGACAGCCGCTGGATTGGCGAACTGTGGCAGAACTACCTCAACACCATTGCCGCCAACCGGCAAATCACCGCCCAGCAGCTCTTCCCGGGCGCCCAGGGCATTATCGATGGCCTGCGTAAAGTGGGCGGCGATACGGCGAAATATGCGCTGGACAATAAGCTGGTGGATGAGCTGGCGACCTCCACGGAAGTGGAAAAAGCGCTGACCAAACAGTTTGGCTGGAGCAAAGCGGATAACAATTATCGGGCGATTAGCTATTACGACTACAACGTGAAGACGCCGTCTGACCAGGGTTCCGCTATCGCGGTGATCTTCGCCAACGGCGCCATCATGGACGGCGAGGAGACCCCGGGCAACGTCGGCGGCGACACCACCGCAGCGCAAATTCGCGATGCGCGCCTCGACCCGAAAATTAAGGCCATCGTTCTTCGCGTGAACAGCCCTGGCGGCAGCGTGACCGCCTCGGAAATCATTCGTGAAGAGCTGGCGGCAGCCAAAGCCGCGGGTAAACCGGTGGTCGTTTCAATGGGCGGCATGGCGGCGTCCGGCGGCTACTGGATCTCCACCCCCGCGGATTACATCGTGGCGAACCCAAGCACCCTCACCGGCTCCATTGGCATCTTTGGGGTGATCAACACCGTGGAAAATACCCTCGGGTCGATTGGCGTCCACACCGACGGCGTCGCCACGTCGCCGCTGGCGGATATCTCCAGCACCAAAGCGCTGCCGCCGGAAGTGCAGCAGCTGATGCAGTTGAGCATTGAGAACGGCTATCAGCGCTTTATCACCCTGGTGGCTAACGCCCGTAAGAGCACGCCGGAGAAAATCGACCAGATAGCCCAGGGCCACGTCTGGACTGGGGAAGATGCCAAAGCCAACGGTCTTGTCGACAGCCTCGGCGATTTTGACGACGCGGTGGCCAAGGCCGCCGAGCTGGCGAAGCTGAAAACCTGGCACCTTAACTACTATCAGGAAGAGCCAACCTTCTTCTCGATGGTGCTGGACAGCCTGACCGGCTCGGTACGCGCCTCGCTGCCGGCCGCCATTCAGGCCTGGCTGCCTGCGCCGGTGGCCGCGGCGGCCGAGACGGTGAAAGCGGAAAGCGACAAGCTGGCGGCGTTCAACGACCCGCAGAACCGCTATGCCTTCTGCCTGACCTGCGCCAACATTCGTTAATACGCAGCGGCTGCCCCGTATCACGGGGCAGCCTTTTTTCCGCACCTGCCAGCGTCGCCACAAAGCGAGCGGCCAACACTGTATTTTTTCCTCCGTCTCTTTATACTGCGCCTGTCTACGACCAACCTAAGCGATGCTATGCAAAAAAAATCGATTTACGTTGCCTACACCGGTGGGACCATCGGTATGCAGCGCTCCGAACACGGCTATGTACCCGTTTCCGGCCATCTGCAGCGTCAGCTGGCGCTGATGCCGGAGTTCCATCGTCCGGAGATGCCGGACTTCACGATCCATGAATACCATCCGCTGATGGATTCATCCGATATGACCCCTGAGGACTGGCAGCACATCGCCGACGATATCCGCAGCCATTACGCGGAGTATGATGGCTTTGTGATCCTCCACGGTACCGACACCATGGCGTTTACCGCCTCAGCGCTGTCGTTCATGCTGGAAAATCTCGGCAAACCGGTGATTGTGACAGGGTCACAAATCCCGCTGGCCGAGCTGCGTTCCGACGGCCAGATCAACCTGCTCAATGCCCTGTACGTCGCCGCCAACTATCCGATTAACGAAGTGGCGCTGTTCTTCAACAATCGACTGTTCCGCGGCAACCGTACCACTAAAGCCCATGCCGACGGCTTTGACGCCTTCGCCTCGCCCAACCTCGCGCCGCTGCTGGAGGCCGGGATCCATATTCGCCGTCTCGGTACCCCGCCGGCGCCGCAGGGCCGTGGGGAGCTGATTGTCCACCCCATCACCCCGCAGCCGATTGGCGTGGTGACGATTTACCCCGGCATCTCCGCCGACGTGGTGCGTAATTTCCTGCGCCAGCCGGTGAAAGCGCTGATCCTCCGCTCCTACGGCGTCGGCAATGCCCCGCAGAATGGCGAGTTTATTCAGGTGCTGGCGGAAGCCAGCCAGCGCGGCATTGTGGTGGTCAATCTGACGCAGTGTATGTCCGGCAAAGTGAACATGGGCGGCTATGCCACCGGCAATGCCCTCGCCCAGGCGGGAGTCATCAGTGGTTTCGATATGACGGTGGAAGCGACGCTGACCAAGCTACACTATCTGCTGAGCCAGCAGCTGGACGTTGACGCCATTCGCGCGGCGATGCAGCAGAATCTGCGTGGCGAACTGACCCCTGACGAAGCTTAAGGAGGACGTATGGCACATCGAGCGCTGTTACTGGTTGATTTGCAGAACGACTTCTGCGCCGGCGGCGCGCTGGCGGTTCCCGAAGGCGACAGCACCGTCGAGGTGGCCAACGCGCTTATCGACTGGAGCCTGGCGCGCGGCGAGCCCATCGTCGCCAGTCAGGACTGGCATCCGGCGGATCACGGCAGCTTCGCCAGCCAGCACCAGGTGGAGCCCTACACCGTGGGCGACCTGGACGGCCTGGCGCAAACTTTCTGGCCGGATCACTGCGTTCAGCACAGCGAAGGCGCGGCGCTGCATCCCCTGCTCAAGCAGCAGGCGATCGCCGCCGTGTTCCACAAAGGGCAAAACCGGAGCATCGACAGCTACAGCGCTTTTTTTGACAACGGTCACCGGCAGAAAACCGAACTGGACGGCTGGCTGCGTGGTCAGGGGATCGTGGAGCTGACCGTTCTCGGCCTCGCCACTGATTATTGCGTGAAGTTTACCGTGCTGGATGCTCTGGCGCTCGGCTACGCGGTCAACGTCATTACCGACGGCTGCCGCGGGGTGAACCTTCAGCCGCAGGACAGCAGCCAGGCGTTTATGGAGATGGCCGCCGCAGGCGCCACGCTCTATACCCTTGATGACTGGCGGGAAACCCACGCCTGATCCTTCACCCGGCGCTTCCGCGCCGGGTCTTCTTCTGCCGCTTCGTTATCGTCCATAAATTGAACTCTCTCGCAGTTTCAACAAGTTATTGCTGGTAGTCTGGCAAGGCTGTTTTTTCGCCACGCCATTTCCGTGGCGCGGTTATTTTTTTATGTCAAAGAGGAACCACTATGAAACGTTTGCCCTTGCTGGCAGCCTTGCCCCTGCTTTGCGCTTCCGCGCTCTCTGCCCAACCGCTGATGTCCGTCGGCTATTTCAACGGCGGCGGCGACGTCACTGCCGGGCCGGGCGGGGATATCGACAAGCTGGACGTCCGGCAGATCACCCATCTCAACTACTCGTTTGGCCTTATCTATAACGATGAAAAAGACGAGACCAATGCGGCCCTGAAGGATCCTGACCATCTGCACGAGATCTGGCTGTCGCCAAAGGTGCAGGCGGATCTGCAAAAGCTCCCTGCCCTGCGTAAACAGAACCCGGACCTCAAGGTCCTGCTGTCGGTCGGCGGCTGGGGGGCGCGCGGTTTCTCCGGCGCGGCGGCAAGCAAAGAAACCCGTAAGGTGTTTATTCAGTCTGCGCAGGAAATTGTTGAAAAATATGGTCTGGATGGGATTGACCTCGACTGGGAGTTTCCGGTCAACGGTGCGTGGGGGCTGGTTGCCAGTCAACCGGCCGATCGCGATAACTTTACCGCGCTGTTAAAAGAGCTGCGCGCAGCGTTTGGTACGAAGAAACTGGTTACTATTGCCGTGGGCGCCAACGCCGAAAGCCCGAAAAGCTGGGTGGATGTCAAAGCGGTGGCCCCGGTGCTGAACTACATCAACCTGATGACCTACGACATGGCCTACGGCACGCAGTACTTCAACTCGAACCTGTATGACTCCAGCCACTGGCCGACGGTCGCCGCGGCGGATAAATACAGCGCCGATTTTGTGGTCAACAATTACCTGGCCGCCGGGCTTAAACCCAGCCAGATGAACCTCGGGATTGGTTTTTATGGCCGGGTACCAAAACGGGCGGTCGAGCCGGGGATCGACTGGAGTAAAGCGGATGCGCAAAAGAACCCGGTCACCCAACCCTATTTTGGTCCACAGCAGATCGCGCTGTTTGCCTCGCTGGGCTATGACCTGAGCAAAGACACCTACGTGAAATACAATGATATCGTGGGCAAATTGCTCAACGATCCGCAGAAACGCTTTACCGAGCACTGGGACGATGAGGCGAAAGTGCCGTGGCTGTCGGTGCAGTCCACGGAGGGCAAGCCGCTGTTCGCCCTCTCCTATGAGAACCCGCGCTCGGTAGCCATCAAGGCGGACTACATCAAGGCGAAGGGCCTCGCCGGGGCGATGTTCTGGGAGTATGGCGCCGATGACCAGAACCAGCTGGCCCGCCAGCTGGCGGAATCCCTGGGGATCAAACACTAATCGCGGCTGTTCCTCCGCCGCATCGTCGCCGCCGGGCGGCGTGACGCAGGCAGCATCGCCTGCAATGCAGGTATATCGCGCCGCCCGGGATAGGTTATGATGCCTGTTATCCGCTGCGCCAGGGGCTGGCGCAGCTTAACCGTTTGACAGGAGGCAGGGGGCCATGGCCTATATCCCCAAAAATTACGCACGTCTGGAAGTGGGTTATCGCGAAAAGGCGCTCAAGCTCTTTCCCTGGGTATGCGGACGCTGCTCGCGGGAGTTTGTCTACTCCAATCTGCGCGAGCTGACGGTGCACCATATCGATCACGACCACTCCAATAACCCGGAAGATGGCAGTAACTGGGAGATGTTGTGCCTCTACTGTCACGATCACGAACACTCCAAGTACACCGAAGCCGATCAGTATGGCTCCACGGTGGTGGCCGGCGAAGATGCGCAAAAGAGCGTCGGCGAGGCCACCTACAATCCGTTTGCCGACCTGAAAGCGATGATGAACAAAAAGTAAGCGAAGCGGCTGACCGCCGGGCGCGGTCGTAGACGCTGACCCTTCCGGCGCCGGATCACCTGACGCCGGAACGACTCCCCGCCGGCCGGCGGTTTATTGCAGCTTCACGGTGGCGATCGGCTTCGGCACGATACCGAAATCTTCCTTCAGCTGCTGTTTGCTCTTCATCACCATCTGCCCGCGAGTATCGATGGTCATATGCTGGGCGTCGGTGTTATACCGGGCCTGCCACAGCATCACCAGCTGCAGGCTATTTTCCTTCTGCTCCGGCGTCAGCGCCACGCCATCCGGCCATTTTCCCAGCTCCACCGCCGTCGCCAGACGCTGATACACTTCCGGGGTCATGCTGTCGATAATTTGCTCAATATCCATCTTCCGCTCACCTCCACCTGGAATAATTTGCTGAATCGTTTCTTCAACCCTTGATCTGCTCGCCGTTCTGCTCATCGGTGAAGCTGAGCGACGCCGAATTCACACAATAGCGCTCGCCGGTCGGCTGCGGGCCATCCGGAAACACGTGACCGAGGTGGGCATCACAATTTCCGCAGCGGATCTCTATGCGCTGCATGCCGTGGGAGCTGTCGTCCAGATAGCGAATGGCCTCTTCGCTTACCGGCTCGTAGAAGCTCGGCCAGCCGCAGCCGGAGTCGTACTTGGTCTGGGAGTTGAACAGCGGCGCATCGCACACCAGGCAGTGATATACGCCATTTTTCTTGTTGTGCAGCAGCCGTCCGGTGAAAGGCGGTTCGGTACCATGATGTTGGGTCACGTAAAACTGCATTTCGCTCAAGCCGTTTTTCAGCTCTTCCGGGGAGGGTTTATTTGCCATGGGCTTACATCTCGCTTTGCAATGGACAACTTTCGCCCCAATTCTAACAAAACATTAACAATGAAGCGTACACTTTTGTTCTAAACTTATCCGGTGCCCACAGGCAGCCAGATAATTGTGACTTAAATCACGTTTTTATCTTAAATGCCCTTTAAAATTCCGCGCGCAGCCCCCATATGGAATTGGGCTCAAAGGGAGAGTGAGGCAAATCAATCGCGCAAAGGTCTGCTCAGGATTGATTTGTCGCAATGATTGACACGATTCCGCTTGACGCTGCGTAAGGTTTTTGTAATTTTACAGGCAACCTTTTATTCACTAACAAATAGCTGGTGGAATATATGACTATCAAAGTAGGTATCAACGGTTTTGGCCGTATCGGTCGCATTGTTTTCCGTGCTGCTCAGAAACGTTCTGACATCGAGATCGTTGCAATCAACGACCTGTTAGACGCAGAGTACATGGCTTACATGCTGAAGTATGACTCCACTCACGGTCGTTTCGACGGCACCGTTGAAGTGAAAGACGGTCATCTGGTCGTTAACGGTAAAAAAATCCGTGTTACCGCTGAACGTGACCCGGCTAACCTGAAGTGGGACGAAGTTGGTGTTGACGTTGTTGCTGAAGCAACCGGTATCTTCCTGACCGACGAAACCGCTCGTAAACACATCACCGCTGGCGCGAAAAAAGTCGTTCTGACTGGCCCGTCCAAAGACAACACCCCGATGTTCGTTCGCGGCGCTAACTTCGACACTTACGCTGGCCAGGACATCGTTTCCAACGCATCCTGCACCACCAACTGCCTGGCGCCGCTGGCTAAAGTCATCAACGACAACTTCGGTATCGTTGAAGGCCTGATGACCACCGTCCACGCCACCACCGCTACCCAGAAAACCGTTGATGGCCCGTCTCACAAAGACTGGCGCGGCGGCCGCGGCGCAGCTCAGAACATCATCCCGTCCTCTACCGGCGCTGCTAAAGCAGTAGGTAAAGTACTGCCAGAACTGAACGGCAAACTGACCGGTATGGCGTTCCGCGTTCCGACTCCGAACGTATCCGTTGTTGACCTGACCGTTCGTCTGGAAAAAGCAGCGTCCTACGAAGAAATCAAGAAAGCTATCAAAGCCGCTTCTGAAGGCGCAATGAAAGGCGTTCTGGGTTACACCGAAGACGACGTTGTTTCTACCGACTTCAACGGCGAAGTTTGCACTTCCGTGTTCGATGCTAAAGCGGGTATCGCACTGAACGACAACTTCGTTAAACTGGTTTCCTGGTACGACAACGAAACTGGCTACTCCAACAAAGTTCTGGATCTGATTGCCCACATCTCCAAATAAGTTGAGATGAAAAAGTAATCTGTAAGAGCGACTTCGGTCGCTCTTTTTTTTGTCTGCAGAGATAGGATTGCACAATGATAAATAAAATTTTTGCTCTCCCGGTGAATGAAACCATTTCGCCCGTTATCTCCCGTCGCCAGCTGGACGACCTGGAGCTGATTGTCATCGACCATCCGCAGGTGAAAGCCTCTGTGGCGCTGCAGGGGGCGCATCTGCTCTCCTGGAAACCCGCCGGTGAAGAAGAAGTCCTGTGGCTGAGCAACAACACCCCGTTTAAACAGGGCGTCGCCCTGCGCGGCGGCGTGCCGATTTGCTGGCCCTGGTTTGGCCCATCGGCGCAGCAGGGCCTGCCGTCGCACGGCTTTGCCCGCAACCTGCCGTGGACCCTGGAAGGCCATGATGAAGACGACGGCGGCGTGATGTTGACCTTTGCGCTGCAGAACAGCGCCGAAACCATGAAGCTGTGGCCGCATGAGTTCACCCTCTATGCCCGCTTCAAGCTGGGCAAGACCTGCGAAATCGAACTGGAAGCCCACGGCGAATTTGAGACCACCTCTGCCCTGCACAGCTACTTCAACGTCGGCGATATCGCGGCGGTGAAAGTGAGCGGTCTTGGCGAGCGCTATATCGATAAAGTGAAAAATGCCGAAGAAGGCGTTCTGAGCAACGGCGTGCAGACCTTCCCGGATCGTACCGACCGCGTCTATCTCGACGCCGAAGGCTGCAGCGTGATCCACGACGACGCGCTCAGTCGCACTATCGACGTGGTGCATCATCATCAGCACAACGTGGTGGCCTGGAACCCGGGCCCGGCGCTGTCCGTCAGCATGGGCGACATGCCGGACGATGGCTACAAAACCTTCGTGTGCGTCGAAACCTGCTGCGTGACCCAGCCGCAGAAAGCCAGTGAAGAGACCCCGTCTCGCCTGGCGCAAACCATCAGCGTGAAAAAACGCTAAGCGCAAAAAGCCCCGTTTATCACGGGGCTTTTTCTCTTCTCCACCAGGATGCGCTGTGGGTTAAACCATATCCAACCGGGTTTTCCGCGGCGGCGGTGGATAGAGGCGGTCCAGCTGCGCAAGCTCTTGCGGGCTGAGAACGAGATCAAGCGCGGCGGCATTCTGCACCACATGTTCAATACTGGCCGCTTTCGGGATCGCCAGCATTCCCGGATGACGAATCACCCAGGCCAGCAGCAGCTGCGCCACCGTCACGCCCCGCTCGTTAGCCATTTTGATGATATCGGTATGCTGAAAAAGTCCATCACGTAAGCGCCCCGCCTGCGCCAGCGGACAATAGGCCATCACCGGCAGGGTGTGCTGCTGGCACCAGGGCAGGAGATCGTATTCAATGCCCCGCGACGCGAGATGATAGAGCACCTGATTGGTGGCGCAGCGTTCGCCACCCGCCGTGCGCCACAGCGCCTGCATATCGTCGGTGTCCAGATTGGAGACGCCCCAGCGGCGGATTTTACCCTCGGCCACCAGCCTTTCCATCGCCTCGACCGTCTCCTCTAGCGGGATATCGCCCCGCCAGTGCAGGAGATACATATCCAGATAGTCGGTCTGCAGCCGGCGCAGACTGTTTTCACAGGCGCGGGGCATCGCCGCGCCGCCGGCGTGCCAGGGATAGACTTTGGAGACCAGCACCACCCGGTCGCGCAGGCCGCGGACCGCCTGGCCCACCACCTCCTCCGCCCCGCCGTCGGCATACATCTCAGCGGTATCGATTACCGTCAGGCCATGGTCGATGCCCGCGCGCAGTGCAGCCACCTCCTGCTGACGCTGCGCCGCGTTCTCGCCCATATACCAGGTCCCCAGCCCGATGGCCGGAACTGCCGCCTGCTCGCCAAAGCATACTGTTTTTTTCACCATCGTCTCCTACTTAGCGCCCTGCACCACCATAAAGCAAAACAGGGCACGAAGCCCTGTTTTGATGCATAAAGCGCACTGTAATAATGCACAATCAGAAGGTGTAAGTGATCCCGGTTGAGATCAGACCGCTCCAGGATTTGTCCACCATCGGGCTATCGGTAATTTCATCCGACAGACGGGTGTAGCGCGCAATACCGTATACGCTCCAGTCGCCGAGGAAGCGATAGTTGGCCGACAGCTCCAGATACGGGTTCCAGCTGCTGTCCGGATCGTAGCTGCGCATGCCGCTGCGACGGGACTCATGCTGCGAGACGCCATAATAGTATTCGTTCTGATTGTCGCTGTTCCACTCCACGCCGATGCCCGGCGTCAGCGTCAGGTTCCCGTTGGTGTAGCGGTACAGCCAGGCGAGATCCCAGTTGATGCCGTTGCTGTTATCCAGCGTATCGCCGGCAATCGTCGTGCGCAGGAAACCATAGGGCGTGTTGTGGACATAAGAAAGACCGGCCATCACGGTTGATTTACGTTTATCCAGGCGACGCATTTGTTCGCTATCGCTGTCGCCCGGCTTGAAGTACATCGGCGACCAGTAAGCCGTTATCGACAGCTTATCATTGGTGTCATTCCACAGGTAGTAACCCCCACCCAGACCGTGGAACCAGAAGTTATCGCTCTCATAACTAATGACCGGCACCGGATAAACATCCGCATCATACTGCTTGTACGGATGCTCAACGATGCCGACGCCAGCGCCAAGCGTGAACTTCCCATCGGCATGCGCCGCGCTGGCGGAGGTCGCAATCAGCACGCCGAGTGCCAGAAGTTTGATTTTAGTCACAATCCATATTCCCGTTGTCAAATAATCAGCCCGTGCAGTTTACCGTCGTAGGTCTCATGCCTCAAATTCTTTACCCGATATGACACAAATCGTTCACTTTCCCACCCTTCTCTTACCATCTGGTGACAGCCCGATGACAGCTTCACGTCCCGGCGAAGCAAAAAGCGTCTTTTTCAGGATGAGTTATTGATATGTCATTGAAATTGATTTTCTGCGTCATGCAAGATTTCTAAATGCATCTACGCTTAAATTTAGAAGGTGTAATTGCAGGGCACATTCACGCTACCCCACCCGCAACCTGGCATAAGGGTTGCTGGATACCAGGAGAGCGATGTTCAGCTTATGTCTTCCGGGGGCCCCCACTATTCATATGAACGGCTCTCAACCTGTGCTAAAAAACGAAAGGACGGCATGCCATGAATATATTCGATCACTATCGCCAGCGCTATGAAGCTGCCAAGGACGAAGAGTTCACACTGCAGGAGTTTCTTACCATCTGCCGGCAAGATCGCAGTGCCTATGCCAATGCGGCAGAACGTCTGTTGATGGCCATTGGTGAACCCGTCATGGTTGATACGGCTCTCGAGCCGCGGCTATCCCGTCTCTTTTCAAACCGGGTTATCGCACGCTATCCGGCGTTTGAAGAGTTTTACGGTATGGAAGACGCCATTGAGCAGATCGTTTCCTACCTCAAGCATGCCGCCCAGGGGCTGGAAGAGAAGAAACAGATCCTCTATCTGCTGGGACCGGTGGGCGGGGGTAAATCATCGCTGGCTGAACGGCTGAAAGCCCTGATGCAGCGCGTGCCTATCTATGTGCTGAGCGCCAACGGCGAGCGCAGCCCGGTTAACGATCACCCGCTGTGTCTGTTCAATCCGCAGGAGGATGCGCAGATCCTTCAGAAAGAGTATGGCGTCCCTACCCGCTATCTCGGCACTATTATGTCGCCATGGGCGGCCAAACGCCTGCATGAGTTTGGCGGCGATATCACGAAATTCCGCGTGGTCAAAGTCTGGCCATCGATTCTCGAACAGGTCGCCATCGCCAAAACCGAACCGGGCGATGAAAACAACCAGGATATTTCGGCGCTGGTGGGTAAAGTGGATATCCGCAAGCTGGAACACTATGCGCAGAACGACCCGGACGCCTACGGCTACTCCGGTGCGCTGTGCCGCGCCAACCAGGGGATCATGGAGTTCGTCGAGATGTTTAAAGCGCCGATCAAGGTGCTGCATCCGCTGCTGACCGCGACTCAGGAGGGTAACTACAACGGGACCGAAGGGATCTCCGCCCTGCCGTTTAACGGGATCATCCTTGCCCACTCCAACGAATCGGAATGGGTGACCTTCCGTAATAACAAAAACAATGAGGCCTTCCTCGACCGCGTCTATATCGTCAAAGTGCCTTATTGCCTGCGGATCTCCGAAGAGATCCGTATCTATGAAAAACTGCTCAACAGCAGCGAGTTGACTCATGCGCCATGCGCCCCGGGCACTCTGGAAACGCTGGCGCGCTTCTCGATTCTGTCGCGCCTGAAAGAGCCGGAAAACTCGAGTATCTACTCGAAAATGCGGGTCTATGACGGCGAGAGCCTGAAAGATACCGACCCGAAAGCGAAATCCTATCAGGAGTATCGCGACTACGCCGGGGTGGATGAAGGGATGAACGGGCTCTCCACCCGCTTTGCCTTTAAGATCCTCTCAAGGGTGTTTAACTTCGACCATGTTGAAGTGGCGGCCAACCCGGTGCATCTGTTCTATGTCCTGGAGCAGCAGATTGAGCGCGAACAGTTCCCGCAGGAGCAGGCCGAGCGCTATCTGGAGTTCCTCAAAGGCTATCTGATCCCGAAATACGCCGAGTTTATCGGCAAAGAGATCCAGACCGCCTATCTGGAATCCTACTCCGAGTATGGGCAGAACATTTTCGATCGCTATGTCACCTACGCTGACTTCTGGATCCAGGATCAGGAATATCGCGATCCGGACACCGGCCAGCTGTTTGACCGTGAATCATTGAATGCCGAGCTGGAGAAAATTGAGAAGCCGGCCGGGATCAGCAACCCGAAAGACTTCCGTAATGAAATCGTCAACTTTGTGCTGCGCGCCAGAGCCAACAACAGCGGACGTAATCCGAACTGGACCAGCTATGAGAAACTGCGCACGGTTATTGAGAAGAAAATGTTCTCCAATACCGAAGAGCTGTTGCCGGTCATTTCGTTTAACGCCAAAACCTCAACCGATGAGCAGAAAAAACACGACGACTTTGTCGACCGCATGATGGAGAAAGGCTACACCCGCAAACAGGTTCGCCTGCTGTGCGAGTGGTACCTGCGGGTTCGTAAATCGTCCTGATGCGTCCAGCCCGGCGGTGCGCCGCCGGGTCAACTGCAGCTGAATGATGATAAGTAAAGTTGGCTAATGCAGTACAGGAGGGCATATGACCTGGTTCATAGACCGACGCCTGAACGGGAAAAACAAAAGCGCCGTCAATCGTCAGCGCTTTTTGCGCCGTTATAAGGCGCAGATTAAACAATCAATCTCCGAGGCCATCAACAAGCGCTCGGTGACCGATATTGAGAGCGGAGAATCCGTCTCGATCCCGACGGACGATATCAACGAGCCGATGTTTCATCAGGGTCGCGGCGGACTACGCAACCGCGTCCACCCGGGTAATGACCATTTCGTGCAAAACGATCGGATCGAACGCCCGCAAGGGGGCGGCGGCGGCGGTGGCAGCGGTCAGGGGCAAGCCAGCGCCGATGGCGAAGGGAAGGATGAGTTTGTCTTCCAGATTTCAAAAGATGAGTACCTGGATCTGCTGTTTGAAGATCTCGCCCTGCCGAACCTGAAGAAAAATCAGCACCGGCAGCTAAACGAGTTTAAAACCCATCGCGCGGGTTTTACCTCTAACGGGGTGCCGGCCAACATCAGCGTGGTGCGTTCGCTGCAGAACTCGCTGGCCCGTCGGACGGCGATGACCGCCGGCAAGCGCCGTGAACTGCGCGCTCTGGAGGAGGATCTGGAGACCATCAGCCGCAGCGAGCCGGTGCAGCTGCTGGAGGAGGAGCGCCTGCGCAAAGAGATTGCCGAGCTGCGGGCTAAAATTGAACGGGTGCCGTTTATCGACACCTTTGACTTACGCTACAAAAATTACGAAAAACGGCCGGAGCCCTCCAGCCAGGCGGTAATGTTCTGCCTGATGGACGTCTCAGGCTCGATGGACCAGGCCACCAAAGACATGGCCAAGCGCTTTTATATCCTGCTGTATCTGTTCCTCAGCCGGACCTATAAAAACGTCGATGTGGTCTATATCCGCCACCATACCCAGGCGAAAGAGGTGGATGAACACGAATTCTTCTATTCTCAGGAAACCGGCGGCACCATCGTTTCCAGCGCCCTCAAGCTGATGGATGAGGTGGTGCAGGCGCGTTATGACCCGGCGCAGTGGAACATCTACGCCGCCCAGGCGTCGGATGGCGACAACTGGGCCGATGACTCCCCACTGTGCCACGAACTGCTGGCGAAGAAAATTCTGCCGGTGGTGCGTTATTACAGCTATATCGAAATTACCCGCCGGGCGCACCAGACCCTGTGGCGCGAGTATGAACACCTGCAGGCGACCTTTGATAATTTCGCCATGCAGCATATTCGCGACCAGGAGGATATCTACCCGGTATTCCGCGAACTGTTTCACAAGCAGTCCTCTAAAAGTGAAGCGTAGTTAAATAAAATCAGCCAGTTAGCGTCACCTGCTGGCTGATTTATTTTTTAAATGCTTTTATTTCTCTATTAATCAATACGCCCATTTTTTGTGCAGAATAGATGCAGCTGCCTCATCGCAAAATGCTTCTTTCCCCCATGTTGTACATTCCAGGTACAAATCCCTAACCCTGTGTATTATAACTGCCTAATCTGCTTCAAACATTCACGCGATCGTCAGCGTTGCACTGTTTCCACTCTCAGGAGCCTGCTATGACCCCTTTTTATCAATTGACCGCCACCCGCCTGCGCGGCCAACCTCTCTCCATGGCTGACTATGCTGGCAAGGTGGTTCTGGTGGTGAATACGGCCAGCCATTGTGGCTTCACGTCACAGTATGCTGGCCTGGAAGCGCTCTACAAAAAGTACGCGGCTCAGGGGCTGGTGGTGCTTGGTTTTCCGTGCAACCAGTTTGGCAAGCAGGAACCCGGCGGTGCGGATGAAATCGAGCAGACCTGTCACGTTAACTACGGCGTGAGCTTCCCGATGTTTGCGAAAGTGGACGTCAACGGCCCCGCTGCACACCCGCTGTTTCGTTATTTGAAACAAGCGTTGCCCGGCGTGCTCGGCGGACGGATCAAGTGGAATTTCACCAAGTTCCTCATCGGTCGCGACGGCACACCCCTCACGCGTTTTGCGCCGTTCACGACGCCGGAGAAAATGGAGGCCTCCATTGTTGCCGCCCTCAAGCGCTGAGTGTGCAGTCATTCCACGTTCACCCAACGGTGGCTGTCTGCCCATACAAGATAGATATTGGTTCCTGGCCTGTAGCCGACCGCGCCAGCTGTCGCCGGAACGCCCCATTTCACGTCAGGGGCTGTAAACGCGCAAAACCGTAAGATGCTATATGCGAAGCGCCTGTTTCTGGTTGACGAACTTATCAGTTGCGGGAGAATAATGCTGACAAACGCATGCCAGCTTATTCCCGTCAGGATCGCGCAGGTAGGCCACATAAAAGTCGGGGCCATAGGCGGGGCGTGTGCCCGGTGCGCCTTCATTTTGCCCTCCTGCAAGAAGGCCTGCGGCATGGAACTGTCTGACAATCTCTGCGTTATCAGCCTGGAATGCAAACATTGTCCCGTTTCCCGCCGTTGCGGAATGTCCGTCAAAAGGAGGGCAAATACAAAAGCTGAACGCCTTATCCGGATTATTTTTATCTCCCCACATTGCCCAGCTGTCTGTCCAGGCAGGCAGACGTGAGTAGCCAAGAACATTAAAAATAGCGTCATAAAAATCTACTGAGCGCTGAAAATCATTGGTACCTATCGTGATATAAGCCAGCATCTTATGACATCCTCTTTGCCGTTTCGCAGAACAGGCAGGATACCTCTTAACGTAACAATAAACGATTTCCGCTGATGCGCCTGACGCCGTTTGCCGTCTGAGCATCGGCGGTTTCGACATAGCCCGACCTGTTAAACGCTGGCGCAGTTGAGCGGTCCAGGGTTAATTAACCGGTGACGTCAGTCGATCTCACGCGGCCAGCAACCGTCTGTTGCTGGCCGATCTTCCACCTGCCCGGTCATCAGTCTACAGCGGCGACACGGCCTCAACTTCATGCTGAAACACGTAGGGGTCGGAGAGGAGTTCGAATACTTCATCGTCCGGATAGGTGACCGCGACGTGATAGTCTTCGCCTGCGAAGGCTTTGACCGCCGCGAGATCCTGCCAGTAGGTGGCGAGAAAGAAATGCGCCCATTCGCCCTGGTTTTCCCGGCGCACCAGGGCGCCTCTGTTGCCGGCGATGCTCTGAGCGTGTTCCACGCCGGTCCGCTCGAGGTGGCGGGCAAACCCCTCAGCATGCTGCAATGGCACACAGCCGTGCCAGGTCCTGACAATCATTTGCATTCTCCTGTGGTGATAAACATCTCACCCTAACATCGACAGGCATTTCTGGGGGAGCGCAACAATGCGGCGCTGGCCACAACACAAAATTATTTTGCCGGACGGGGATATCCTCTCACTCTGCACTATTTTTGACTGCGGAGCAGCATTGGGCCGAATATTGCGCGGCGAGTATCGCTGTTAGCTGGCGCGGAAAAAAATCGTGGCTCGTCAGCCTCGGGCAGTCGTATCGCTACACGCCCAAGCCGCGCCCCTTCAGGGCATCGCCAGCCGATCTTGATGGGCCGCAAAGAGGGTGATGAGATGGTCGGCGATAACCCGCACGCGTCTGGACCCGGCCAGGTCGGAATGCATCACCAGCCAGAGAGTCTGATCCGCGCCGATCTCCGGCTGCAGGCACTGCAGGCCGCTGGCCCGTGCCATAAAGTGCGGCAGAACGCCCAGTCCGAGGCCCGCGGATACCGCGGAAACCTGGGCCACGAGCGTATTGGCTTCGACTTTACACGGCCGCCCTCTCAGGATGCGCGCGATCCATTGGGCGGCCGGCAGGTGCTGGTGAGTTTCCGGCCACCCCACAAAGTCCGCCTCGCTCAGCGACAGGCCGTCCGCACCGGCCAGATAGCCGGCGGCGCCATAGACGCCAAACCCCACCGTCCCCAGTCGCTTTAACGTCAAATGCCCGGCCTCAGGCTTGACCATGCGGATCGCCAGATCGGCATCCCGACGGTGCAGGTTCACCGGCTGCACGCCGCTCAGCACCTCCACCCGCAGCTCGGGATAATGGTCCAGGAGCCCTTTCAGGGAGGGCAGAATAAAATGCGTGGCCAGGTTATCCGAGGTGGCCAGGCGGACAACCCCGGCGACATGCCCCTGCAGTTGCGCCGCTTCGCCAAACGCCAGGCCTGCGTATTCCAGCGCCTCGGCCCGCGCGAGCAGGGCTTCGCCATCATCGGTCAGGCGATAGCCGCTCTGATGGCGGCTGAAGAGCGGAACGTTCAACGCCTGCTCCAGCCGATCCAGCCGGCGGGAGACCGTGGCTATCCCCATGTTCATCTTGTCGGCGGCGCCGCTCAGCGTTCCCGCCCGGGCGATGGCGAGGAATATGCGCGCATCATCCCAGTTAAATTCTGCGGTCATCTGTTTTCCATTTATGGAAAACGACTCTCCGTTTTCCGCTATTTTTTATCAGTTTCGCAGGGATGATACTGCACGCCACTCGCGGAGACAACCAGGCCATCCGGTCGCCTGCTCTCTCCTCACCTGAACGTCCGTGTACCGCGCGGAACGCTCCTTTCCTAAGGATACGCCTGATATGAAAGAGATTGCTTTACCCCTCCACCCGGCGCCGGCGCGCGTCTGGATAGCCGTCGTAGCGCTCGGGATCTGCGCCTTTTCGATCGTCACCAGCGAACTGGCGCCGGTGGGCATGCTCAGCGCCCTGGCGGCGGATTTTCACCAGACTGAATCTGGCATGGGTCTCGCCGTCACCGCCTATGGCTGGGTGGGCGCCCTGGCGGCTCTGCTTTCCGGCGCAATGCCGGCGCGTATTTCCCGCAAGGCGCTGCTGGTCGGGCTGATGCTGATCCTCGCGCTTTCCTGCCTCGCCGCAACCCGGTCTTATTCGATGTTCGCCCTGATGAGCGCCCGCATGATTGGCGCCGTGGCGCATGGCGCCTTCTGGGCCTTAATTGGCATCGTCGCCGCGCAGCTGGTGCCGCCGCACCGGCTGGGGCTGGCCACGGCGATCATTTTTGGCGGCGTGTCGGCGGCAAGCGTAGTGGGGGTGCCGCTGGCGAGCTTTATCGCCACCCTGGCGGGCTGGCGATACGCGTTTATAGCGATGGCCTTGCTGTCACTGGCCGCCGCTGCGGTGCTGTGCTCGACGCTGCCCGCGCTGGCCGCCCCAGCCCCCGTCAGGCTGCGCGTTTATCGTGATATTTTCCGCAATCCGCTGCTCGGTGGCCTGTATGGCGCCACGGCCTGCATCATTACCGCTCACTTTGCCGCCTTCACCTACATTGAACCGCTGCTGATAAATCTGCAGGGAGTCCCGGCGACCGCCCTCTCCGGCCTGCTGCTGCTGTCAGGGGTTTCCGGGCTGCTGGGTAACGTTATCGCGGGGAAGCTCATCGATCGTCATCTGAAGGGGCTGATTTTCGCTGCGCTGCTGCTGAGCGGGGGCGCGCTGGCGATCCTTGGCACCGCCCGTTTTGCGCCACTGCCATTCTGTTTTAGCGGGCTACTGTTAGCCCTGTGGGGCGCCGGCATCGCGATTGTGTTCGTCGGCTTACAGACCTGGCTACTGCGCAGCGCGGGCGCGGTCGCCCAGCCGGCGTCAGCCATTTACGTGGCCATTTTTAATGCCGCCATCGGCACCGGGGCGCTTGTCGGCGGCCAGCTGATCGCCTCAGCTGGCCTGTCGGGAATGGTGTGGCTGGCGGCGGGGACCATGGTGGGCAGTACGCTGCTGATCGCTCTGCTGAAAGCGCCCTCGGGCCGCTAAACGCTGCCCTGTAAAACCGCGTTTTCACGGTCCAGCGTGAAGACCTGCCACACGACGCGGGTCGCGCTCAAGGTAAAAATGGCCGTCGCCAGCGTATTTTCCTCATCCGGATCGTCGGGAGACAGCCGGTAAATCGGTAACAACGGATCCTGCTGGTCGGAGAGCATCGCTTTCGCTGTCACGCCATCCAGCGGCGGGTCCGTCGCCAGCCACGCGTCCAGGCGCCGCTGGCGCGAGCCGGAGCTGCCGGTCACGATCTGTTCAATGACCGCAAGCTGGGGATGGATCAGATGGTTGGCATGCCCGCTGGTGGCGGACAACGCGAGCACCGAGCTGCCGGAGCCGGTGGCTTCCACGCTAAACAGACGGCTATCGCCCATCTGGCCCAGGGTGTGGTGAAACGCGCCCGCGCGCGGCGTGGCGCTCAGCAGAGTGACGGCTTCCTCTAAGGTGGTGGCGTTCAGTGAGGCACGGGCCAGAATCTGGCGCGGCATCCCGTCCGGACGATGCACGGCGCGAATATTGTTGACCGTATTGACTATCCCCTTCTCATTCACTGCGAAGGTATGTCCGCACAGGGAGCCGGGATAGGCGAAGCTGGTAAAGGCGAGGCCCACGTCCGGGGTTATGCTGACGATGGCGCAGTCTTCACGCAGCTGCGGGAAGCCGTCTTCATTGTGCGCAATGATCAACTCGCCCTCTGCGCTTCTCCCCGCCAGGGTGGTGCAGCCATCCGACGTCGAACGCACCAGATCGCCGCGACAGTTCCAGGCGAACACCTCATCCACCGGCGCCTGCAGCCCCTCCGCCATGCCCTCCAGCTCCTGCCAGATCAGCGGGAACTGAGCCTGCACGGCTGCGCGCATGCGCTGGGTCTGTTCCGTCGTTTTCAGGGCGGCCACCGTTTGCCACAGCGCCGTTTGCCTGATTTTTGTCTGCCAGGCCTCACGACCAAACGCGCCAAGCTGCTGACCGACCGCAAAAGCGGAACCTCGGATTGCGATTGTTTTCATATTGTCATTATTCACTTATGTTCAGGATACGTGTTGCAAAAACTCTTGCAGACGCGGATTGCTGCTGGCCGTGAGCAGCGCCTCAGGTGAACCATCTTCGGCAATAGTGCCGCCATCAATAAAAATCAACCGGGAAGCCACCTCTCTGGCAAAGCCAATCTCATGGGTCACAATCACCATCGTCATGCCCTCTTCGGCCAGCGAGCGCATGACCTTTAACACCTCATGCCGCAGTTCAGGATCGAGGGCGGATGTTGGCTCATCAAATAACATCATTTTGGGTTTCACCGCCAGGGCGCGAGCTATCGCCACACGCTGCTGCTGACCGCCCGAGAGCTCGGCAGGATAGTGGTTAGCGCGTTCACGCAGCCCCACGCGATCCAGCAACGCCAGCGCCTGCTCCCGCGCTGTGGCCTTGCTCTGCTTGCGCACGCGAAGCGGACCGAACATGACATTCTCCAGGGCGGTCAGATGCGGGAACAAATGAAACTGTTGAAACACCATACCGGCTTCGCGGCGAATATCACACTCATTCGCGTGCGGATCCGTAATATGCATGCCCGCCACCAGCAGCGTGCCCGAGGAGATCTCTTCCAGCTTGTTAATACAACGCAGCAGGGTCGATTTTCCCGAGCCGGAAGGACCGATGATCACCACCACCTCGCCCGCTTCAATCTTTAAATTGATATCGTGCAGCACCTGAGTGGCGCCGAAGTTTTTCGCCACCGCGCTAAATTCAACCATGCTCATAAAATATGGATCCTTTTCTCAACTTGTTTTAGCAGGAAGCTCAGGCACAACGTCAAAAACAGATAAATCATCGCCACCGCCGTCCACACCTCCAGCGCCCGAAAGTTGCCGGCAATAATCTCTTGTCCCTGACGGGTTAATTCTGCCACGCCAATCACAATAAACAGCGAGGTATCTTTAATACTGATAATCCACTGATTGCCTAACGCCGGGATCATCCGCCGAAAAGCCAGCGGCATAATGACATGCCACAGGGTGCTGCGCGGCGATAACCCCATCGCGAGGCTGGCTTCTTTAAATCCTTTATTGATCGACAGAATCGCGCCCCGGGTGATCTCCGCTATATAAGCCCCGGAGTTAATCACAATGGTGATAATGGCGGCGGGAACCGGGTCAATACGTACCGGCAACACCATCGGCAGGGCGAAATAGATAAACATCACCTGCACCATAATTGGCGTCCCGCGGATTAATTCCACAAACACCAGCGATACCGTTTTGGATATTGTCCCGCCTAATGCGCGGCAGGTCCCGGCCAGCAAGCCAATGATTAATCCACCTAACAAACCTGATAACGAAATAATTAGCGTCAGCTGCAAGCCTTGCATCAGCAGCGGCAATGCATCCCAAATATAGCGACTGTCAAAGTTCATGCTTCTACCCGTAAAGAAAATATGAGGTCGGATCGCTCCGACCTGGCAGGGTTATTTCGGCTGTTTAGCAAACCACTTTACGTAAATCTTGTCGTAGGTACCATCGGCGCGCAGGGCCTGCAGGGCCTGGTTGACTTTTGGCGTCAGGCTGCTGTTTTTCTGCATCGCAAAGCCATACTGCTGTGGCAGAATGCTGTCCGTCTCACCAGTGGATTTGACCTTGCCATTACCCGCCGTCTTCACGTAGTAAAGGACATTCGGCGAATCATGAACGACGGCATCGAGATTACCGGCCTGCAGGTCAAGGTAAGCGTTATCAATATTCGGGAACTCGATATAATTCGCTTTATATTTGCTTTTCATAAAGCTGGCCGCCGCCGTCCCCTGCTTAAGGCCGACTTTTTTCCCGGTCAAATCACTGAATTTAACAATGGAATTATCATTACTTTTCACGGCTATTAACAGGTCGGCATTATAATATCCTTCACTGAAGTCCACGACCTGCTTGCGCGCATCGGTAATCGTTATTCCCGCCATCGCCACGTCCAGATTACGCGACTGCAGACCGGGGATCAGGCCGCCGAAATCCATCGGCCTTAATTCGTAGCTGATATGCATTTTCTTCGCAATCGCGTCCCACAGATCGATATCAAAGCCGACATATTTATCGCCTTGTTTAAATTCAAATGGAACAAAGGCAGTATCGACACCCACCGTTATTTTATCTTCTGCTGCTGTAACAAAACTGGCTGAACAAATAACTAATGCCAGCGTCAGCTTTAATTTCTTAAATAATCCACTCATAATTACCCTCAGCGTCAGTGAAATAGCCTACAACGAACGTCACCCTGCGAAATATCTCGCCGGAAGAACCAATAACAAGAGCTGATATACCGGGCGCAGTTTTATGCGCCCGAATAAAAACGATAACTTATGCAGAAAACAGAGAGTCAGAGGTAGCCGGTGCTGGCGTCTGGGCGCTGTTCATCACCATGGAGAGAAAACTGTAATAACCGTTTATTCCAATCAGATCCACCACGCCCTTCTCGCCCCATAACTCAATGGCTTGCTGCCAGGTCTCATCGCTGACCTTTTGCTGTTGATGCAGCTGCTGACAGAAGTCATAGACCGTCTGCTCATCGGGCCGGAGATCCACGGGCCGGCGCCTTTCCTTAATCGCCTGCACCGCCGCGGCAGCGATCCCTTTCTCGCGTGCTATCGGCGCATGGATCGCCCACTCAACCGGCTGCGACCAGTGCCGCGCGGTCAGCAAAATCGCCAGTTCAGAAAGACGCTGGCCCAGCGCGCTGCGATAGCGCAGGTACTCCCCCATACGCTGGGCATGGGCCATCAGCTCGGGGCTCCGCAGCAGCGGTTCAAAGGGCGGCAGCAAGGCGCCGCGCGGTCCGTTGATAATCTCTTCCGCTAACTGACGCTGCTGAACGTCCCATTCCTGTTCCGCCAGGGGCGGTAAACGATTGCTCATAATTTCCCCGTCTCTTCACGGATCACGCAGTTCAGGGTATCGACCACAAAATCGAGCTGCGCCGGGGTGATGATAAACGGCGGTGCAATCAGAATGTGGTCGCCAGACTGGCCATCGATGGTGCCGCCCATGGGATAGACCATCAGTCCACGCGCCATGCAGTTTGCTTTGATCGCAGCGTGCAGCTTCAGGGAAGGATCGAACGGCGTTTTGTCGTCTTTATCACGCACCAGCTCGACCCCCGCAAACAGGCCGCGTCCGCGCGTATCACCGACATGCGGTAACTCCCCCAGCACCTCGCGCAGCGCCTTGTGCAGATAGGCGCCCTGCTGTTTGACGGCGTCCAGCAAATTATCCCGCGCGATCACTTGCTGCACCGCCAGGGCTGCCGACGCGGCGGTGGCATGACAAATGTAAGTGTGACCATGCTGGAACAACCCGCTGCCCGCCTTTAGCGCGGAGACGATAGTCTCACTCGCCAGCACCGCCCCAATCGGCTGATAGCCTCCGCCGAGTCCTTTGGCGATGGTTACTAAATCGGGCACCACGTCATCCTGTTCAAACGCATGCAGCGTCCCGGTCCGCCCCATACCGCACATCACCTCATCCGCGATGTACAGGATGCCGTATTTGTCGCACAGGCGGCGGACCCCTTGCAGATAGCCCGGCGTCGGCGGCGTGGCTCCCGTCGTCGCCCCCACCACGGTTTCGGCACAGAAACCGATGATCGTTTCCGGGCCGGCCTCAAGGATGGCTTGCTCCAGCTCATTAAGCAGGCGCTCGGTATATTGCTGTTGGGTCTCGTCAGCCCGACGATCGCGGTACTCATTGCAGGCGGAGACGCGGATAACATCCATTAATAAGGGAGCAAACTGACGACGGCGCCATTCGTTCCCCCCCACCGCCAGCGCGCCCAGCGTATTGCCGTGATAGCTCTGTTTACGGGCGATAAAGCGGGTGCGCGATGGCTGGCCGATCTCCACAAAGTACTGCCGCGCCATCTTCAGCGCTGTCTCTACCGCCTCAGAACCGCCCGAGACAAAGTAGGCGTAGTTAAGCTCGCCGGGCGCCGTGCGGGTGAGATGTTCGGCAAGCTGCTCGACGGCATCGCTGGTGAAAAAGCTGGTATGCGCATAGGCCAGCCGATCGATCTGGCGGTGCATCGCCGCCAGCACATCAGGATGCGCGTGTCCGAGGCAGGAAACCGCCGCCCCGCCGCAGGCATCAAGATACGGTTTTCCCTGGGCATCAAAGATATAGGCCCCTTGCGCACGTGAAGCCACCATCGGCGTGCTACGCAGGCTGCGGTGAATGACATGACTCATACTGGGTTCTGCTCCTGAATCCGCTACATGAATTGAGCGTATCTTGCAGGATCCATTTGGATCACGTCAACGAATTAAAGATATAAATGCATCCTTTATTCTTATAATTGATACATTTGAATCATTTATCAGGACTTACCGGGGATCACGTAGGCGCCAGACTCAATAAGATAGCGTTCGGCATTTTCAATTTTACTCACCGCCTCCCGACCGTGGCGCACCACCAGCATCGCCAGCAGGCACTCCGCCAGGCCCATGCCGGAGACCACGGAAGGGAAAAATGACGGACTGTCGATGGAGAACAGCAGCGTGCAGTCTGCCGCCTGCGCTAAGGGGGAAACCGGCGAGTCGGTAATGGCGAGGATCTTCGCCCCGGCCTGCCGGGCTGCCTGTAAAACATCCAGTGATTCGCGTGAATAGGGAGCAAAGCTGGTGAGTAAGACGCAGTCCCGGGCGGTTAGTTCGCGGGTAAAAACTTCGATATTGCTGGCCAGGCCATCGATCAATGACACCTGGCGGTTAAACAGTCGATAGACATAGAACAGCGACCACGCGATCGGAAAGCTGGCGCGGAATCCGCAGATATAGACATTCTCCGCGCTATCGAGCAAGGTCACCGCCTGCTCCATCTCCTGGGCATTTTCATTTTGCGTAAAGGTCAGATTCGCCTGATGCGCCTGAAAAACCTCTTTATACAGCTGCGTTTGCGTCCCGCGGGCCATCATTTTTTCCGCTTTTGATACGTATGTATCATTGCGCAGCCCCAGATCGTCAATGAAATCACTTTTCAGCTCGCTCCAGCCGCGGTAGCCCAGCCGCTGCGCCAGACGCAGCAGCGTCGCCGGTTTTACCCCGGCTTCCGCCGCGAAGGCACGCATTGATAACACCACCAGCTGACTGGCATTTTGCAGTGAGAACTCGGCGGCGCGTTGCAGCTCGGGCGACAACCCGCCGAATTCATTAATGATTTTTTCCCTGAGATTCATGGCAGCCACTGACTGGTTTTAAGTGAAAGCTATCTAATCATATTTGAGATCAAGACTCTATAGGCTGGTCTAACACCCGGGGGCCATCCTTTGCGCTCCTGAGCATGGCGAACCGCCTGCCCGTCACTTCTCCAGCCAGTCGATAAAAAACGCCATAAACGCCGACACCTGCGGCGGTTGCAGCTTTCGCTGGGGAAAGACAAACTGCAGCCCAACCTCCTTGCGGTCTAAAGGGCTAAATCCGGTGAAGCGATCGGCAAACAGCACCTGAAGCCTCCCCTCCTCGACATCCCTCTTCACATCCCACCATGATTTACCGGCGATCCCCGACCCGCTGAGCGCCCACTGCCGCAGCAGCGCCCCATCGTCGCAGACCATCGCCGGCGTCACCCGGATGATCTGCTCTTTTCCCGCCTCCTCAAAGCGCCACTCGTTCATCACCACACCATGCCGCTCCAGCGCCAGGCAGCGGTGATGATGCAGCGCCTCGGGCGAAGCCGGCGTTCCACGGGCGGCAAGGTAAGCCGTCGAGGCCACCAGCACCCGGTGGTTAGGACGGATGTGGCGGATGGCCAGGCTGCTGTCCGGCAGATTACCGACGCGAATGCTCATATCCAGCCGGTTGGCGACCAGATCCTCCACGCGCTCGCCTAAGTAGACGGAAAAGGTCACTTCCGGGTGACGGCGGGTAAAGTCGACGATGGCCGGGCTAAGGTATTGTCGGCCAAAGTCGGAGGGGGCGGAAAGGCGAATATCGCCGCTCAGGACGCCCTCTTTTTGCGTCAGCAACGACTCGGCGTGGCGCGCCTCCTCCAGTACGCGCCGCGCGGCATGATAAAAATCTTCCCCCGCGTTGGTCAGGGTGATAGCGCGCGTCGAGCGATGGAACAGGCGGGTCTGGTAACGCTCTTCCATCGCCTTCAGGCGGGCCGTCATGGTGGCCGGCGAAAGTGACAACCGTCTGCCGGCGGCGGAGAGTCCCCCCGCTTCGGCGACTGCCACCAGCAGCGCCATATCTTCCAGCTTGCCCATTTTTCGTATATCCCGAAAAGTGAATCTATTTTTCGTCTAATTATCAAAATCAGCTCCCGACTGTAAAGTGATTTCCATTCCACTTCGCAAGGGACACCACTATGAACACGCTCTCACTTTTTGATCGTCATCGCATCGGTACGCTGCCGCTGAAAAACCGTATCGTCATGGCTCCCATGACCCGGGCGCGCGCGCTGCAGCCGGGAAATATCCCCTCCGCGCTGATGGCGGAGTATTACCGCCAGCGCGCCAGCGCGGGATTGATCGTTACGGAAGCGACGCAAATCTCTCCCGAGGGACAGGGGTATTCCTGGACGCCCGGCCTGCATTCCGCAGACCAGATTGCCGGCTGGCAGTTGACGACCCGAGCCGTACATCAGGCCGGCGGCGTTATTTTTTCTCAGCTCTGGCACGTGGGACGCATGTCGCACGCCCGTTTTCATGCGGATGGTCAACCCGTGGCCCCCTCGGCGCTGGCGCCGGACGCCCAGGTCTGGGTGGTGGATGAGCAGGGCCGGGGCCAGATGGTGGACTGTTCACCGCCGCGGGCGCTCTCCCGGTCGGATATCCAGCGTATTGTCGCCGATTACCGTCAGGCGGCGCGCAATGCGATCGCGGCGGGGTTTGACGGCGTGGAAGTACACGGCGGCAATGGCTATCTGATCGACCAGTTCCTGCGGCGGACCGCCAACCAGCGTACCGATGAGTACGGCGGCAGCCTGAACAACCGGATCCGTTTTGCCCAGGAGGTGCTGACCGCCATCGGCGACGCAATCGGCCGCGAGCGGACGGGCATCCGCCTTTCCCCCTTCATTACCCAGCGCGGGATGAATGACCCGCAGGTGATCGACGCCATCCTTGCCCTGGCGGCCTGGTGCGAACAGCAGGGCATCGCCTTTATCCATCTGGCGGAGGCGGACTGGGACGATGCCCCAGCCGTTCCCCGACACTTCCGCGACACGCTGCGCGCGACCTTCAGCGGCACGCTGATCGTGGCCGGGAATTACGATCAGCAGAAGGCGGAGCGCATTCTTGACGCCGGTCTCGCCGACCTCGTGGCTTTCGGCCGGCCGTTTATTGCCAATCCCGACCTGCCGCAGCGGCTTCTGCACCGCTGGCCGCTGGCGACCGTCAGCGATCCCGGCACGCTGTTTGGCGGCACGGCGGCGGGCTATACCGACTATCCCTTCTATACGGAGCATAAAGAGTGAAAATGACCCGCAAAATGTTACCTGCCGGCCGTGGTGTCGCGGTTGCCCGCACGCAGGCCAGACGCGGCCTCACGCGCCATCGCTGCGCCACCGCGCTGCTGCTTGTCGCAATGTCCGGCTCCGCGTATGCAGCCCAACAGGATCTGCTGAAGCCGGCGCAACTCATCGCTGACGACAGCCTTCCCGCAGCCACACGCGCCGCCAATGAATATGTCGCCAGGCAGTATGCCACGTTCTGGAATACCGGTGATGCCGCGCTGGCCCGGGCGGCGCTGGCGGAGAATTTTATCGATAAAACGCCCCCGGAAGGTCGCCGACAGGGGCCGGAAGGGGCGATCCTCGCCTCCAGAGCGTTTCGCCAGGCGGTGCCGGATTTACGCTGTGATGTCGAACAAATGATCGTGGCCGGTGACCGGGTGGTCTCACACTTACATTTTCATGGCCGCTTTACCGGGACCTTCGGCACCCGGCAGGGTAAGGGACAAAATATCGATTTTATCGCCACCGATATCTATCAGATCCGCGGCGGTAAAATTACCGCCAACTGGCATATTGAAGATAACCTGACGCTGATGAAACAGCTGGGCGCGCAATAAGCCGCCCCCGGAGGGTGCGTCAGCGATCGCCAACACGGCGAGCCGCCCCGGTCTCCGCTGGGACGGCTCGCCTGGCGCCAGCCGGCGCTTAGATTTGCGCCAGCCCGCCGTCGACATAGATCTCTGCGGCGTTAATAAAGCTCGACTCATCCGACGCTAAAAACACCACCGTCCGGCCAATCTCCTCCGGCTCGCCCAGCCGCCCGAGCGGTACGCCGGCGGCCAGAGCATCGAACAAGCCCTGGCGATCCGCCTCCGCCACCAGCCCTCCCAGACCCGGGGTACGTACCGGCCCCGGGCTGACCACATTGATGCGGATCCCGCGGTCGCTAACCTCCAGCGCCCAGGAGCGCGCCAGGCTGCGTACTGCGGCCTTACTGGCGCTATAGATGCTGAAGTTAGCCGTCCCTTTTACCGCCGCCGTAGAGCCGGTCAAAATCACCGAGGCGCCGTCGGTGAGCAGCGGCAGCGCTTTCTGCACGGTGAACACCACCCCGCGCACGTTAGTGGCAAAAATCCGGTCAACGTGCGCTTCGGTAACGGCGCTGAGCGGCAGCATGTCTCCGCCGCCGGCATTGGCGAACAGTACATCCAGCCGGCCGGACTCGTCGGCAATGGTCGCAAATACCGCGTCAAGGTCGCTTAACACGCCGGCATCAGCGCGGATCCCGCGGGCGGCGGGTCCGATGAATCTTACCGCCGCATCCAGCTCCTCCTGACGGCGGCCGGTGATGTACACCTTCGCGCCCTGCTCCGCCAGCGCTTTCGCCGACGCCAGGCCAATCCCGGCGCTGCCGCCGGTGACTAACGCCACTTTATCCGCAAGTTTTTTGCTCATGGTGCATTTCCTTGGTTAGAGTATAAACAGGCCAGGCTCGCGAAAGCGCCCCGCCGGGTATGGAAAGCACTGTAATCGTCCCGGCGAGGCGGAAAAATGGCCTAATCTGAAAAACACTCTTCCCCTCGGTGGATAATCACCTCCAGTAACCAGGATAAAGCGAATAATGGACCGGTTTTCAGCTCTTAAAGCCTTCACCCGCGTTGTCGAAGCCGGCAGCTTTACCCGCGCCGCGGACTCGCTGAATATGCCCAACGCCACCCTCAGCAAAACCATTCAGCAACTGGAGGCGCATCTTGGGGTTTCTCTCCTGCAGCGCACTACGCGGCGTATCACCGTGACGCCGGAAGGACGGGAATACTATGAAAAGGCCCGGCGCCTGCTGGAAGACCTGGAAGAGATCGACGCCGCCTTCAATACCGCCCGCAATAAGCCAAAGGGCCATCTGCGGATCGCCATCGGCGGGTCGACCGCGCGCGATGTGCTGATCCCGCTGCTGGCGGACTTTATGACCACCTGGCCGGATATCCGTATCGATTTGCAAGTGGCCGATAAGCCCTCGGACCTGATCGGCGGCAATATTGACTGCGCCATCCGCGGCGGACCGATGGAAGACTCGACGCTGATTGCCCGTAAAATCGGCGAGGCGGCGCTGGTTACCTGCGCCACCCCGGGCTATCTTCAGCGCTATGGTACGCCCGCCTCACCGAATGAACTGAACCATGGCCACCGGCTCATCAGCTACCTGTCGCCGGCCAGCGGCAGAGCGTTTCCGTTTCGTTTTGCCCGTCACGGCGTCAGCACCGAGCTGAAGACGGAGCACCATCTCGGCATCAATGAGAGCAACGCGCATATTGCCGCCGGCGAGGCGGGCTTAGGCATTGTGCAGACCTTTACCTATTCGCTGAAACCGGCGCTGGCGAGCGGCAAGCTGGTGGAGATCCTCAGCGCCTGGCGCCCGGCCCCCTATCCTTTTCACGTTGTCTATGCCCGGCACCGGCACGTCCCGCCCCGGCTCCGCGTCTTTATTGACTGGCTGGCGGCGGTTTTTCCGTCTGCGGTGCAGGGATAGCGCGCGTTATCTGACGCGGAGCAGGTCGCCGTATCGCGTGGTGTAGCGCGGCGATAGCATCTCTCGCTTCATCTGCCACTGCTGCTGGACCCCCTGGCCGGCAAAATAGAGCGCCCCCCTGCCGTTTTTCGCATTCAGCTGGTCGAGCACCTGCATCAGCCTGGCGCTGTTCTGCCGCGGGGCAAGCTCGTCGAACAGGTTCAGCTGGGCGACGCCCTGGCTGTAGAAATCGCCGAGCATCACCCCGGCCTTCTGATAGCGATGCCCCGCTTTCCAGATGGCGTCCAGGCAGTTTGTCGCCGCGGCGATAATATCCCGGGAATCCTGCGTCGGCGTCAGCAGCTTCAGTGAGGCGCTGTTGCCGTAATAGGGTTCATTCAGCGCGAAGGGGCTGGTTTTGACAAAGGCGGAGACGAACCGGCAGTACTGATGCTCACCGCGCAGCTTTTCTGCTGCCCGCGCGGCATAGCTGCAGATCGCCTGGCGCATATCCTCATAGGCCGTAATGCGATCCCCGAACGAGCGGCTGCAGATAATTTCCTGCTTAGCGGGAGCAAACTCCTCCAGCGCCAGGCAAGGCTCG
Organism: Klebsiella pneumoniae complex sp. WS1778; assembly: GCF_049472055.1. Lineage (NCBI taxonomy): Bacteria > Pseudomonadati > Pseudomonadota > Gammaproteobacteria > Enterobacterales > Enterobacteriaceae > Klebsiella > Klebsiella pneumoniae complex sp. WS1778. The sequence continues at coordinate 172,787 of NZ_JBKGTJ010000001.1, read as the reverse complement.
CCGCGCAGCTCCCGTACCGTTCGCTCAAGCACCACCGTGAAGTGCTTGCGGATAAAGCGGATATCGCTCTCCGCCAGCTGGAGTACCGTGCCGATCCCCATTGCCTCGAGCTTTTTACCGATCCGCCGCCCGATGCCCCAGACCTCACTCACCGGCAACAGCGCCATCAGCTTCCGCTGCCGCTGCGGGCAGGATAAATCCACCACCCCGCCCGTCTGCCGCTGCCACTGCTTCGCCGCGTGGTTGGCCAGCTTCGCCAGGGTTTTGGTCGGGGCGATCCCGACGCCCAGCGTCAGATGGGTGCGCTGCTGCACCGTGGCGCGGATTTCCCGGCCAAAGTCGGTCAGATCTTTGCAGTGGCGCACGCCGCTGACATCGCAAAAGGCTTCATCGATACTGTAAATTTCGCAGCGCGGGGCGAGCTCTTCCAGGGTGGTCATTACCCGGTTGGACATGTCGGCGTACAGCTCATAGTTGCTGCTGAACGCCACGACGCCGTGGCGAAGAAACGCCGCCTTCTGCTTAAAGTAGGGTTCGCCCATTTTCACAAACGGCTTCGCCTCCGCCGAGCGGGCGATCACACAGCCATCGTTGTTCGACAGCACCACCACCGGCCGCCCCTTCAGGTCTGGCCGGAATGCAGTCTGGCAGCTCGCATAAAAGGCGTTCACATCACAGTGCGCGAACATGATCAACCCGCCGCCTTGATGATGTAGGTCACCACGCCGAAAATATCGAGCGTCTCCTCGCGGCCGACCACGATGGGCGAATAGGCCGGGTTCATCGGGTTAAGCTGCACCCGGGGCAGAAGTTGCAGCTTTTTTACCGTAAATTCGCCGCCGACGGCGGCAATGACGATATCGCCATGCTCCGCTTTACGCGCGCTGTCCACCACCAGCAGATCGCCTTCGTCAATGCCGGCATTGATCATGCTGTCGCCTGCGGCTTTGACAAAATAGGTCGCGCTGGGATGCTGCACCAGCAGCTCGTTGAGGTCGATTCGCTTCTCGACATAGTCCTGGGCCGGGCTGGGAAAGCCGCACTGCACCAGGTCGGCAAAAAAGGGAAAGGAGACAATCTGACGTAGCTCAACCGGCGTGTAAAAGTTCATTTTTTAACCCACCACATAATACTGAATATATATACAGTAGTTTTGCCTGTTTTGCCGGTCAATATCGGCTCCAGCTATCAATCGCCAGCACTGAAATAACTCCTTGATGTCAATGGGGGTCCTCTTCAGCGCCCGCGAACCGTTTGCTGCTTTTGCGCGCAGCCCGCCCGCCGCGCGAGGGGGTAGATGCGCCGCGCCGCGGCATTCGCTTGACACTGTACATTAATACAGTAAAACTAACGCCCGCGATCAGCATACAGAGGACAGAAGATGTTTGTGGAACTGATTTATGACAAGCGCAATTTTGCCGGGCTGCCGGGCGCCAGAGAGACCATTCTTAACGAGCTGACCAAACGCATGCAGCGCATTTTCCCGGAGGCGGAAGTGCGCGTGAAGCCGATGATGACGCTGCCGGCGATCAACACCGACGCCAGCAAGCATGAAAAAGAGCTGATCAGCCGCACGGTGCAGGAGATGTTTGAAGAGGCGGACATGTGGCTCACTGAAGAGTAATGCCGCCCGTTAGTCGCGGCGCCCCCCCTCTTTAAGAGCTTTCCCGGATGTGGCAGAGCCACGGGCAACAGTACAATAGCGGCGGTTGCAGACTGGCAATGCAACCTTCGCTCACCTGCTGGCTCTTGCATACGGCCAGCAGGTGAGCTTCCCGGGCATGCCTGCCGGCCTTTCCTCATCGCCCTCACAGCGTCTCCGGTAGCGCCGCTATAATTCTATCCGCCAGTTCGCGATGCTCATGCACCTTCCCGCATTTAACAATAATCTGTCTGGCGTTGTCATAGCCCGGGGCCCACAGCCGATTATTAAGCAGAACGTCCTTGTAGACCGCGATCAGCGGTTTGTTCCACGCCGCCGCCATGTGCACCACCGAGGTGTCCGGGGAGATAATCAGCTCCGCCAGGGCGATCAGCGCCATCGCATGGTGTAACGTGTTAAATGGGTTAATCACCACCTCCGGCGGCAGCGGGATGCGGATCTCACGCCGGTGATCGAGCAGAATAACCGCGATCCCCGGATGGCGAGCCAGCAGCTTGTCGAGCAGTTCGGCCAACTGCGTCTGCGAGAGACTGCGGTCGCCATGGCCGGCAAAAATATTAATCACTACCGCTTTTCTGCTCAGCGACGCCAGATACTGCGCCACCTCCTGCATAATCGGCCCGGGCACCGCCAGGTCGTAAGCGTCCAGCCCGCGGGTGTCCAGTTTGAGATAATCGGCGATCAGCTCGAACGTTTTCGTCACGTGCCAGCGCTGGCAGTCAAAATCAAAAGAGTGGGAGTAATGCTTAATCGACGGCCATTTATTAAACCCGAGCACCGATTTCGCTTTTATTTGTCGGAAAAGCCGCAGGCGATGCACGGGAATATCGAACAGCGAAGGGTCAATAATAATATCGTACTTATTATTAGCCAGTTCATTAATAACATCGCGGGGAACGTTATGATTAAATTTTCGCAAAAAATCGGCTGACGTAACCGGGTCAGCTTCATAAATATAGCGGATCCGCGGGTTATAACGCATCACCTGGCTATTAGAGGTCGTCAGCAGGAAATCAACGATATAGCCTGACTGATGCAGGCATTTCACCAGCGCGGAATCCACCACCACATCGCCGACCGCCCCCTCATTGCGCATCAGTAAGACGGTTTTCGCGGACGACAAATCCACCGGCTGACGGCGTCGGCGATCCCAGAGCGCTTTCGCCACGCCCACCCGCAGGGCATTACGTACTTTCTTAGTAAAGTAATTTCGCCGTCTGTTGAGCTCCCTTATTTTATTAAACTTCTTGCGTGGGGAGCCCTGCATGGTTGCATCGTGCATCATCCTAACCTCATTACGGCAATCATTAATATTCTGTGTCGTCCGATAGAGACTGAGCGAAATAAAAAAAGTTCGATTGAAAATGAAAATCATTCTTTTTTTTATTTACAAAACTCATCCAGCCCTGCGGGATTGCACCACAGCACTGTGAAGCAATAATGAGTGAATAGTGAATTTGCCGGCCCACCGTTGGCAGGCCGGCGCAACAGCGCTAAGCTGGCTGCTTTATGAAGTCAGGAGGACGCTATGCTTGAAGCAGTAGAAGGTAATATCCATCAGCGGCTGTGCGCGCTGCTCGACGAACATCAGGCGCGCTATCGGGTGATGGCGCACGAGGCGGTCGGCCAGTGCGAAGCCGTCTCGGCGATCCGCGGCACCGCGCTTGGCCAGGGCGCGAAAGCGTTAGTCTGTAAAGTCAAAGGAAACGGCGTCAACCAGCATGTGCTGGCGATCCTCGCCGCCGATCGGCAGGCCGACCTCGCCAGCCTGGCCCGGCATATCGGCGGCAGCAAAGCCTCGCTGGCCAGCCCGGCGGAAGTGGAAGCGCTCACCGCCTGCGCGTTCGGCGCCATTCCCCCCTTCAGTTTCCATCCGGCGCTGCGGCTGGTGGCCGACCCGCTGCTGTTTGAGCGCTTCCCACAAATCGCCTTTAACGCCGGGCGCCTGGACCGATCGATCATTCTCGATACCGAAGACTATTTACATATCGCCCGACCGGAGATCGCGACCTTTCGCCGTCTTAGCTAACCGGGCATCGGCCCTGATTTCCGCCGCATGGCGTAAAAATCCTGTTTATTCACGCCACGATGCGTAGAGTCAGCAGGATATTTTTTGGCATTCTTTTTTTGGCAAGGACCTCTGTACATGTTTGATACCACCCTGTTGATCCTGCTGGGTCTGGCGGCGCTCGGCTTTATCAGTCATAACACCACCGTAGCAATCTCCATCCTCGTGCTGATTATCGTGCGCGTCACGCCGCTGAACGCCTTCTTTCCCTGGATTGAGAAGCAGGGCCTGACCGTCGGGATCATCATTCTGACTATCGGCGTGATGGCGCCCATCGCCAGCGGCACGCTGCCGCCATCGACGCTGATCCACTCCTTTATGAACTGGAAATCGCTGCTGGCGATTGCGGTCGGGGTGTTTGTCTCGTGGCTTGGCGGACGCGGCGTCTCGCTGATGGGCTCCCAGCCGCATCTGGTGGCCGGGCTGTTGGTCGGTACGGTGCTCGGCGTCGCCCTGTTTCGCGGCGTCCCGGTCGGGCCGCTGATTGCCGCCGGGATCATCTCGCTGTTTATTGGGAAGTCGTAGCCAGGCTGCCGTGATAGCGGCCCGGCGTCTGCCCCAGCCCTTTCTTAAACATGGTGATGAAGGCGGTGGTGGAGTCGTAGCCCAGCGCCTGGGCCGTCTGCTGCACCGTCTGCCCGCGGATCAGCAGCTGCAGTGCAAGGATCAGCTGCAGCTGATGGCGCCAGCGGCGAAAGCTCAGCCCCGTTTCACGCACCACCAGCCGCGCCAGATTGCGCTCGCTCATCGCGAACTCCGCCGCCCACTGGTTCAGGGTCTGCCAGCGCGCCGGATCCTCAGCCATCATCGTCACCATCTGGCGAATTTTCGGGTGGTTCGATACCGGCAGCTGCAGGTGCTCCTGCGGCTGACGGGGCAGCTCATCAAACAGAACCTGCACCAGCCGGGCCGTGGCGGGGGCGGCCAGCGACTCCCCGCCGCGTTCCGCCAGGGCGAGGATCAGCTCCCGCACCAGCGGGGAAATCTTTAACGTACAGCAGCGGTCCGGCATCGGCGCGGCGCCCGGCTCGATGAACAGGAAGCACACCTGGGCGCCGGGGGTGGCGCGGTTACTGTGGGAAAGCTGCCCCGGGACCCACACCGCATACTGCGGCGGCACCATCCACATCGCGTTCTCCACCTCGCAGGTTAAGGCGCCGTGCAGGGCGAGGATCAGCTGCCCCTTACGGTGGGAATGCGCCGGAATATACTGCTCCGCCTCCACCACCCGAATACGAAAGGCAATGGCCGATTCGTGGCCACTGTCCGGTTCATAACCATCCAGACCCAGTCCGATCATCATGTTGTCCGATATTAGCGATAATCTGTCATTTTAGCTTGATTTAAACAGAGGACAAAGTCGCTATCGTAACCCCCCTCTTTAGTTACCTTGAGAATGATATGTCTTCTGTGACCTCCTCCACCGGCCGCCGCTCCGCGCTGCTGATTGCCGGTATCCTGCTCATCGCCACCACCCTGCGCGTGGTCTTTACCGGCGCGGCGCCGCTGCTGGACGCGATTCGTAGCGACTATGGCCTGACCACCGCGCAGACCGGGCTGCTCACCACCCTGCCGCTGCTGGCCTTTGGCCTTGTCTCGCCGCTGGCGGCAGGGGTTGCCCGCCGGTTCGGCATGGAGCGCAGCCTGTTGCTGGCGATGCTGCTGATCTGCGCCGGCATTGCCCTGCGCTCCCTGCCCTCCGCTGCATGGCTGTTTATCGGCACGGCGGTGATCGGTTGCGGCATTGCGCTGGGAAACGTGCTGCTGCCCGGGCTGATTAAACGGGATTTCTCGCAGCATGTCGCGCGGATGACCGGCGCCTATTCCCTGACGATGGGCGGCGCAGCGGCGCTAGGCTCGGCGCTGGTGGTCCCCGTGGCGATGGCCGGATTCGGCTGGCGCGGGGCGCTGCTGCTGCTGATGATCTTTCCGCTGCTGGCGCTCCTCAGCTGGCTGCCGCAGTCCCGGCGTCAAGCGGAGGCCCCGCTGACCGGCTCAGGCGCCATGCATAACCGGGGGATCTGGCGGTCGGCGCTGGCCTGGCAGGTGACGCTGTTCCTCGGCATCAACTCGCTGGTCTATTACGTGATTATCGGCTGGCTGCCGTCGATTCTGCAGAGTATGGGCTATAGCGAAGCGCAGGCCGGCTCGCTGCATGGCCTGCTGCAGCTGGCGACCGCTGCGCCCGGCCTGGCGATACCGCTGATCCTGCATCGGCTGCGCGACCAGCGCGGGATCGCGGTGCTGGTCGCCCTGATGTGCGCCATCAGCGCCGCCGGGCTGTGGCTACTGCCAGGGCTGGCGATCGGCTGGACGCTGCTGTTCGGCTTTGGCTCCGGAGCCACGATGATCCTCGGCCTGACGTTTATCGGCCTGCGCGCCAGCTCGGCGCACCAGGCCGCGGCGCTGTCGGGGATGGCGCAGAGCGTCGGCTATCTGCTGGCCGCCTGCGGGCCGCCGCTGATGGGCAGGATCCACGATGCCAATGGCGACTGGCATATTCCGCTGCTGGCGGTGGCGCTGATTTCGCTGGTGATGGCGATCTGCGGCGCCCTCGCCGGGCGCGACCGGGAGATTCATCCCTGAAGATGACCGGCAGCGGGCGCTGCCGGTAGGGTTATTGTGCCGCGGCGCGCAGCAACGCCTGCACCAGCGGCGCAGGACGCCCGTCCAGCGCGTGGCGTTCATGCTGGAACAAGGTGGCGACAAAAAACGGGTGCGTCACCAGCTCGACGGCGCGGATCTCGCCCTCTTCATCCCAGCCGGTGACGCGCAGATCGCCCTGCTCCAGCTCCGCGGCAAACGCGCTGTCCACCCCGTAGCGGCAGTGGTAGCCCTCTTCAATGCTCTCCCGGCCATAGGCGCGGGCAATCAGCGTATTCGCCCGCAGCTCGACGACGGCAGAAGCCTCCACCAGCGAGCAGCTGAGGGGCGCGATCACCATCCGCCCTTCGCTGTCGGTTTCCGCATGACCGGCATCCTGCCAGCCGAGCACGTTACGGGCGTATTCAATCACCGCGTGCTGAAAGCCGCCGCAGGTGCCGAGGAAAGGAATGCTGTTTTCACGGGCATAGCGGATAGCGGTAAACGCGCCTTCCGGGTGACGATACGGGCTGCCGGGAACGACCCAGACGGCATCGTACTCCGCCAGCGCGTCGCCGAAGGCGATCGACGGGGTGGCGAGCCAGTCATATTTCACCGGCTGCTCCAGCACGGCGGCAGCATCGTCTATTGCCAGGGGAATGGCCTGATGGGCAACAATATCGGGGTGGTAATCGCCGACGAGGGCGAGGCGTAAAGGGGTTTTCATAGCAGGTTCCTTATGTCTGGACGAGACGAGCAGCACAAGGCACGTCAGGATAGCGATCCCCTCTGCGGAACACAATCCTTATTTTCCCCCCACCGCCGTGGCCGGCGGGTGAGGTATACTGGAGCAAGCGCAAAAGGGAGAGAGGATGAAAAGTAAGCTTTTGGTCAGCGCCTGCCTGATGGGATTCCAGGTGCGATATAACGGTAGCGAGAAGGCGCAGCTGGCGGCGACCCTGTCCCGCTGGCAGCAGGCGGATCGTCTGGTGATCCACTGCCCGGAGCTGGCGGCCGGTCTGTCCACGCCCCGTCTGCCGGCGGAGATCGTCGGCGGCGCCGGCGGCGATGTGCTTGCCGGGCGGGCGCGGATCGTGGAAAGCGACGGCCGCGACGTCACGGAACATTATCAGCTGGCCGCCTGGCTGGCGCTCAGCGCCGCCCGGGAAGCGGGCTGTGAGGCGGCGTTACTCACCGACGGCAGCCCCACCTGCGGCAGTCAGTTTATCTATGACGGTTCCTTTCGCGGGCGGCGCAAAGCGGGCGCCGGCGTGGCCGCCGAGCTGCTACGCGCCCACGGCATCACGGTATTTTCCGACGGGCAGATCCCGCAGTTGCTCGCCTGGATGGCACAGAGGGAGCAGGATGATGATTCAATGTAAACGGGTGTACGATCCGCAGGAAAGCAGCGACGGCTACCGGGTGCTGGTCGACCGTCTCTGGCCGCGGGGGATTAAAAAAGAGGCACTGGCCTGTGATGAGTGGTGTAAAGAGTTAACGCCGTCCGCTGAGCTGCGGAAAGCCTTTCACGGCGAGGCGATCGATTTCGCCCACTTCAGCCAGCACTATCTTCAGGAGCTCGACGCCCATCGCGACACGGGCCTGCGGCTGGCGGCGCTGGCGCAGCGCCAGACGCTGACGCTGCTGTACGCCGCGAAGAACACCGAGCAGAATCATGCCCGGGTGCTGGCCGCCTGGCTGGCGGCCCTGCCGGTTACGATTTAGCCGGATGGTCCCGGCGCCATAGCGCCCACTCATCGAGAGTTTCGCCGCTGGGCAGCTTGCACTGGGTGCTGACGCCCTGCGGCGTTTGCACCGGCACCCGGATGCCGCCGGATTGCTGACAGTAGACCGCCGCGGGATTGGGCATGCCGATGGTTTTCGTCGGCGCGGTGGGCTGCGGCTGGGCACAGCCGGCCAGCGCCAGGGGCAAAATAGCCAGTAACTTTTTCATCTTTTCTCCCTTTCTCCAATTCCCGGGGATTTTAGCCTGAATCTCCATGGTTTCTCCATCTTGCCTGCACTTTTCCCCCGTAGAGTAGCCCCTGTTCTCGAACTGACCAGAGAACAGATCATTCCATAATCAATGAGTTTTTCCCCGTCGCCCCCGACGGGGCTTTTTTCCCGGCGAGTCGACAAGTATTCCCCAGAAAGATGTGATAAATTTAAAAATATCACTGTTTATTCGACGCTGATGTCCGTTTGCAGCCCAATATGCTGGGGTGACGTTTGGCGTGCTGGAGCTGTATTATTCATGTCAGATTTTATTCTTGCCCGGGTGTCGCAAACCCTCGCTACGGAACAGTCCCTGGAAACCCTGGTGCGCCAGCTGCTGGAGATGCTGGAGGCGGTGACGCGAATGGAGTCCACCTACCTTACCCGCATCGATATCAACGCCCAGCGGCAGCAGATCATGTTCGCCCACAACAGCAGCGAAATGCAGATCCCGGAAGGATTTTCCGTCCCCTGGGATGAATCTCTGTGCAAACGCGCCCTTGAGGATCAGTGTACGTTTAGCAATGACGTCGCCCGTCGCTGGCACTCCTGCATCGCCGCCCAGGAGCTGGGGATCGCCACCTTTTTAAGCATTCCTGTGCGCCTGGCCGACGGCTCTCTGTTCGGCACCCTCTGCGCCACCAGCCGGCAACAACAGCCTTATAACCTTGAAGGTGAACAGGTCATGGGCCTGTTCGCGAAGCTCATTTCCCACTACGTGGAAAAAGACACCCTGGTGCAACAACTGCAGGCGGCAAACGTCGCGCTGGAGCTGCATTCGTCGACCGATGAGCTCACCCAGCTCCCTAATCGCCGCGCGCTGTTTAAGCAGCTGGCGCTACGCTTTGCCTCCGCCCGCGCTCAGCAGCAACAGGTCGCGCTCATTTTTATCGATCTCGACGGTTTCAAAGCCATTAACGATCGGTTCGGCCATCCGTGCGGCGACAGCTTTCTGGTGCAGGTCGGCGAACGACTCACCGCCGTCGCGCGCCGTGAAGATATCGTTGGCCGCCTTGGCGGCGATGAGTTTTTGATCGTCGGTAGCGCCCAGCCGCCTGCAGCGCAGCAGGCGTATGTCACCACCCTGCGCCAGGCCCTGTGCGGGGTCTACTTCCTCGGCGAACAGCGTATCAACTATGAGGGCGCCAGCTTCGGGGTGGTCATCTGCGATCCGCAGAGTATCGATGTTGAAGCGGCCTTACGCGCTGCCGATGAGGCGATGTATCAGGATAAAAAGTCTCGCCGGCAGGAGAATTTTATTCATATTGACTAAAGTCACGCGATATCCAGTATCATGCAGGGCATCATTCGTGGGTACAGGGACACTATCATGAAATTGGGTATTCTTTTCCCGGTGGCGATCTTTATCATCGCCGTCGTCTTTCTCGGCTGGTTTTTTGTCGGCGGCTATGCGGCGCCGGGCGGGGCATAATGAAAAAAAGCACCATTATTATGCTGGTTGTCGCCATCGTGGCGGTGGCCGGCGCCCAGTTCGGCTGGTGGTGATCGCCGCGACGATATTGCGGAGTTGTCCTATCCCATCAATAAGTTAACGCTTTACACTCACGTTATCCGCCGCGGCATTCTCGGCCACGGGGAAAGAAAAATAGCGGGAGAAGTAAGGATGAAAAAGCCGATCGTGTTACCGTTGATTATCGCGCTGTGCACGCTGTTATCGGGATGCATTGTTGACGATGGGTATCACCACCATCGCCACCACCACCATCACCACTATCATGACGATGATTAATGCTTCACGCTGTTGATGAGCCGATAAGACAGGGCGAACCGCGGTTCGCCCGTTGACGCTTAATCCTGACGCTCGTCGCCGAGGAAAATAAAGCCGAGCGGAATAGCGAAGAGCGCGGTAAAGACGATGCTGTAAACTGTCACCATCGCCCCCTGCAGGAAGAACATAGACGTCGTCCACTCCGAGTACGGCATATTGTACTCGCTCACCACGCCGCCAAAGGTCGCCCGTCCCACCACCGCCAGCGCGATAGCAAACACCGCCGCGAGCGACAGACAGTATTTTTTGCAGTTTTTATTGCTGAGGAGTTTTTGCAGAATCATCCGGGCTTCCTTTTTGCTGAGCGATAAACGGCTGTATATGTAACACCAATGCAATAAAAAATGAAGGGTTTTTGTTACAGGACAGAATAAGAGGCGGCGGGCCGGTCTGTAGGTAACCGGCCCGTGGGGATCAGGACTGCAGGGTAGCCAGGCGCGCGGCGAACCCAACGAAAACCAGGCCAATCAGGCTGTTGCCAAGTTTAGCCAGCTTCTTGCGGGTTTTGACGTAGCGGGTGACAAACGAGCCGGAGAGGATCAAAAAGCTCATATAGCAGAAGCTAATCACCTCAAGGGTCAGCGCCAGAATAAAGAACGCCACCCCGGGGGCTTTGGCGTTGACATCGATAAACTGCACGAAAAACGACACATAAAACAGAATCGCTTTCGGGTTGGTCAGGCTCAGGGTCAGGGAACGCTTGAGGATCGCGCTCGCCGGCTCTGCGCTGGCGTCGGCCTGGCCGTCACGCTGGGTCAGCACCGCATAGAGCATTTTGCCCCCCAGCCACAGCAGGTAAATCGCCCCGAGGTAACGGACGACGTTAAACAGCACCGGCGTGGTCTTAATCAGCGTCGCCACGCCGGCAAAGGCCAGAAACATCAGCACCGCGTCGCCAATAAAGACGCCCGCCGCCGCCAGATAGCCTTTCTTCACGCCGTGGGCAATGCCCGTCTTCAGCACAAAAAACGTATTAGGGCCAGGGACGAGGATGATAAACACCGCCCCGACCAGGTAAGTCAAATAATTCAGAACACCAAACTCAGCGAACACTCTGCACTCCTTCGCGCACGACTAAAACATGATCCGGCTCACGTTACCCCAACTGTCGGGATTTTGAAAGCGCAGCCTGTGCGGGAAGGTTAATAGACGGAAGGTTCACCCAGCGGGCGGGTTTTAAAACGGCGATGCACCCACAGATACTGCTCAGGGGCGCGGAGGATCTCGCGCTCAATCACCTTGTTGATATAGCCGGCGGCGATCTGCTTATCCTCACCCGGATAGTCATTCATCACTTCGCTAATGTGCAAGCTGTAGCCCTGGCGATCCAGCTTGCGCACCATGCTGATGCTCAGCATTTTCGCCCCCGATAAGCGGGAAAGCACATAGGTGCCGTTGGTGGTTGCCGCCTGCGGGACGGAGAAAAACGGCGCAAACACGCTGCCCTTGGGGCCGTAATCCTGGTCCGGAGCAAACCATACCGCTTCGCCTGATTTTAAGGCATGTACCAGGCCGGTCAGGTTGTTACGATCGATCATCGCTTTGTTCGAGCGCAGGCGACCGCGGGTTTGCACCCACTCCATCAGCGGACTGTTATGCGGACGATAGGTGGCCATCATTGGACGACACAGCCCCATGGCGCGCCCGCCCAGCTCCAGCGACATAAAGTGCACGCCGACGACCATCACCCCTTTCCCGCCGCTAAGCGCATGATTAAGATTGGCAAAGCCCTCGACATCAAACCATTTTTTGACCCGTTCGTCGCTCCAGAACCAGGCCATGCCGGTTTCAATCAGCCCCATTCCCAGCGACATAAAGTTTTGATCGATCAGGGTCTCGCGCGCCGCCGGCGACATCTCCGGGAAGCAGAGTTCAATATTGCGCCGGGCGATATGTTCGCGGCGTTTGAGAAAACGTCGGGAAAGACGACCCGCACTGGTGCCGATAAAATGCAGCAGCGGATAAGGCAGTTGTACAATCAACCAGAGGATGCCGAGCCCAAACCAGGTCAGCCAGTTGCGCGGGTGTAAAAGTTGTTTATTAAATACGCAGGCCATGATTTTTCCTGTAAACATTAATTATGTGGTAACGCTTAAGGAAAACAGAATCCATTTATCATCATTAGGCGGTACGTACAGCAAGTAGGACAATACTAATCCGCTGAAATTCCCTCCGGCAAGTAAAAAACAGCGTGCTGACAAAAAAACATAATTGCGGCACAAATGTTACTAAATGTAAACTTAAATCTTATCCTCTTCTTAATATATTCATCGTGCATATCATTTTCACGCTAATCATCAGCGTTACTACCGGACATAATCGAAACCCGACGCGAGAACGCCTTGTCTGCCGGGGTCTGATGCCCGCTCAGCCACACGGCCCGCAGCCTGCCCGCGTCTCCAAGCTCTTCGTCTGTGCCGCGAAAAAATAAAAGGGTTCCCCCTTCAGCGTGACTCATTTTTTATCCGTCAGCATAAGGAATATTAAAATCGCCTTAAGGGAATAATTAAGAATAGACTTATTTAAAGATGCTTTAAAAATAAGCGCCCTGGCAATTGTTTGCGCGTTAATACCGCCCTTACCCGCCGCTGAAAAAATATTTCTTTACGCCTTACCGGCATAAAGCACCGTGTTTAGCGCGGACAGTGACCCGACGTCGGGTCACTGTAGGGCAAACCGCAGCGAAGACGTGATGGACGCCCCGGCGGCAGAGGATCAGTAGGTGTGGAAATATTGCTGGATCAGCAGCGGATCTTTGGTCTGCGTCAGCGCCGTCATCAGCAGAATACGCGCTTTCGCTGGATTGAGGGAATCGGCCACCAGCCCGGGCTGGCTGTCGTCCGGCGGCACCACGCCGCTGCCGGTGCGGGAGGCGCGCACCACCACGATGCCCGCCTGCTGCGCTTTTTTAATACCGGCGGCGCTACGTACCGACACCGAACCTGCCCCCGTGCCGGCGTAAATAATACCGTCGGCATGATGGGCGATCGCCGCATCGTACATATACTCCGGGTCGTCCTGGTAACCATAGATGATTACCACTTTCGGCAGGGCCTTCAGCTGACGCACATCGAAGACCGAGCGCAGGGTGTGGATCTTATCCACCCGCGTTTCAAACTGGGGTTTTCCCCCCACCACGACGCCAAGATACCCCTCCTCCGGCGCCCGGAAAGTATCCAGCGAGGTGGCATTGGTTTTGGTGACGAAGCGCGCCGCGCCGATGCGGTCGTTAAGCACCACCATTACCCCGCGCCCGCGGGCATCCGGGTCGGCGGCGACGGTGACGGCTTCCAGCAGATTCATCGGTCCGTCGGCGCTGATCGCCGTCGCCGGACGCATCGCGGCGGTAAAGACCACCGGTTTATTGCTTTTCACCGTCAGATTGAGGAAATAAGGGGTTTCATCGAGGGTGTCGGTGCCATGCGTGATCACCACGCCATCGACATCATCCCGGGCTAATAACGCATTCACCCGCTTCGAGAGCTGCAGAATAATATCGCTGGTCATATTCTCACTGCCGATATTCGCCACCTGCTCACCTTCGACGTGGGCAATTTTACTGATTTCCGGCACGGCGTTAATCAGCGTCTGCACGCCAATTGCCCCGGCTTTATAGCCCGTCGTCTGGGTATTGCTGGCCGCCGAGCCGGCAATCGTCCCGCCGGTGGCTAAAATGACAATATGCGGTAAACGCGTCTCGCTAAACGCCAGGCTGCTTATCGTCAGTAACGCAATGGCAAGTAATGCTCTAAAATTCATACAGGTCACTCCCTTCATAGACATTAATCAAACTTACGCTTGCTTAATGCAAAGGGCTTGCCAGAATTGATATCTTTTACGGGGGGTAAATGGTTAACTATCAGACAATAATAAGGTTCTCGCCTCAACATCGCCCAAATCTGGTGCATGACTGGATCTGAACCGGGCAGGCGCCATGACCCCATACATTATGAGATTTTACCCGTTCAGCAACACACAACACGCATTGCGATCAGATTATCGACACTTCCGTCACCCTCGAGGTCATTTATGCCCGCCAGGTGACGCGAACGGAGAACAGAAATGCGCATTGCCCTGAAGTCGGCCCTGATGCTGACCACCAACGTCATTCAGATCATTAACCCTGAACTGCACCGGCATATGCAACGAACGGCCTTAATCGCGCTGACGCTGGCGCAAAGGCTGGAGCTGCCTGCCGAGCGTCAGCAGACCATTTTTTGCGCCGCGCTGCTGCACGATATCGGCGTACTGGGTGATAGACGCACCATCCATTCGCTGGATGCCATCGATAATATCCACGATCCGCATCAGCGCCAGGGGGCGGCGATGCTTGAGGGGTTAGCAACCTTCCAGCCCATCGTCCCCTTTATTCGCGACCACCACTTTAGCCCGGAGCACCGCGGCAGCCGCGAACAGCATATTGTCTATTTCGCCGATGCCTTTGAACGGCTGCTGCCGGCGGATAGCCGCGTGGCCGCGTGGCCCACGCGGGCAGTGGTGGAGCAGTTCGTCACCCTGCACCGGGAGATCGATCCGCTGCTCTGCGATACCCTGTGCGAGGTCGCTGAAAATGCGAGCTTCTGGCAGCACCTGCATCCCGGGCATATTCAACGGCTGCTGGAAATTATTGCCCCCATCAACACGCTATATCTGGATATTGACGGTCTGAAAGATGTCTGCCTGCTGATTGCCAAAATTGTCGACACCTACAGCAGCTTTACCGCCAGCCACAGTATTATGGTCGGGGAAATCGCCCGCCAGCTTGCCCATTGGATGCAGCTGCCAGAGCCCACCTGCCAGCAAATACAGGTTGCCGGCTATCTGCATGACATTGGTAAGGTTTATATCCCTCTTTCTATTCTGGAAAAAGAGGGGGAGCTGGATGACGACGAGCTGAGTCAGGTACGCGAGCACAGCTACATGACCGGAGATCTCCTGAGCGACTACAGCGAGCTTGGCGACATTATCAACTGGGCCTCGAATCATCATGAAAAACTGGACGGCAGCGGCTACCCTCTGCATCTCGAAAAGGATCACCTGACCCTCGCCGACCGGATTATCTCCATCGCCGATATTTTCACCGCCCTGACCGAAAATCGCCCTTATCGTAAAGGGATGGCCTGGCAGGAGGCCTTACAGATTATGGAAACGGATGTTATAAATGGCGCTCTGGATCGCGATGTCTTTCTCGTTTTACGCCACCATGCGGAAACGCTACACGCCATCATTCTTCAGACCCTTGAACACCCCCGCAGCGAGCACCGCCCCTGAAGCGGGCCGCCGTCATAACCGGGGGCGGGTTCTATAATTAAAACCGCTTCATCTGCATGCAAGGAAACACAGGGTGAGAATCGCCACCATCACCAACTGGGCCTACGGGATCACCGTCGGCCTGACGCTGGCATCCGGGAGCGCCATGCTCATGGCCTCCAGCGCTGACCGCGTCGAACGCCAGGCGGTACAGCAGCGCCAGGTCTTTGATACCCTCTCCGACGAGGTGGAAAACGACGCCTGGGCGTTGTCTGACCTCGCCCGGCTATACGTGGTTAAGCCCTCGCCGGAGACGCTGGAGCAGTATCAGCAGCTGCAGCGGAGCGACAAAAGCATTGAGCTGCGGCTGGCCAGATTGAAAGATAACGGCGCCAACCGCGAGGAGCTGGCGCTGCTGCACGATGGCCTGCAGATTGCCGCTGAACTTCAGGATGAACAGCAGGCCGCCCTGGCGCATGTCGCCAACGGCGATGCGCCAGCGGCCATCGCGATACTGTATGGCAAAGCGTACGAGACCGAGCTGGAACGTATGCAGACGCAGATCGATCGCTTCCGCCAGATGCTCGAAAATCGCGCCGCCGTTGCCATTGACCAGGCCACCGACCGCTCGCGGATCTGGCGAACCCTGTCGGAAATCATGGTCGGCCTGACCGCCCTGATGTTTTTGTTCGTCCTCGGCTTTATTCTCAAACGCCGGGTGCTCTACCCGGTGGTTCGCCTGAGCGACGTGGTGCAGCGTCTCGCCTCCCAGGACTATGCGGTGGAGACGCCGCAGTTCACTCAGGTGGATGAGATTGGCGATATGGCCCAGGCCATCCGCATTTTTCGCGAGAACGGCCTGGCCCGCCAGCAGCTGGAGCAGCAGCGCGACGCCGACTGGGCGATCCGCGAACTGCTGGCGCGCATGACCCAGCGGCTGCAGGGCTGTGAAACCATTGAGGATGTGATTAAGGTGGCAGAACTGTTTGCGCCGAATATCGCCCCGACGATCCCCGGGAAACTGTATATTCTGGATACCGATCCCTGGCAGATGCGCTGCGTGGCGCAGTGGCTGGCGCCCGCCGGGGAGACGACGCCCTTTTCACCCGACGACTGCTGGGCGATACGTCGGGGACTCAGCCATCCGCCGGTGCAGGGCGAACCCGATATCACCTGCTATCATCTGCCGGAGGAGCACGCCGGCCAGTCGCTCTGCGTACCGCTTATCGCCCAGGGCGAAGCCATCGGGCTGCTGACCTTTCAGAACGTTACCGCCAGTGACGCCCCTTCCCGGGCCTACCTTGAGCTGATGGCGGAAGCGCTGGGCCTGGCGCTGGCCAATCAGCGTTTACGCAGCGCCCTGCTGGAAAAAGCGCTGTTCGATTCCCTGACCGGCCTGCGTAATCGCCATCATCTTGACGAAGCGCTGCATTCACAGATGGCGCTGGCGGTCCATACCCACACCCCGCTGAGCTGTCTGATGATCGACATCGATCATTTTAAAGCCATCAATGATCGCTACGGCCACGAGGCCGGGGATCTGGTGATTAAGAGCGTCGCCACCATCGTGCAGCGCGCGGTGCGCGATATCGGCATGGCTTTCCGCTACGGCGGCGAGGAGTTTCTGGTGCTGCTCCCCGGCATTGACGAAGCCGAGGCGCACCAGTGCGCCAGCGAGATCTATACCCAGGTGCATAATATGACGCTGCGCGATGGTCTGACCGAAATAGGTCAGGTGGATGTGTCGATTGGTATCGCCAGCTATCCGCAGCATACCCAAAGCGACAGCCTGCTGCGCGCGGCGGACGCCGCGCTGTACCGGGCGAAAGAGCTGGGCCGCTCAAGGATTGTCAGCTTTGGCCGCCTGAAGACCGGTTAACCGGGTGAGTGCTCAGTCGCATTGAGCAGCGAGATGACTTTCCGTACTACCGCCGAACGGATATGGCGGTGGTAAACCATGCTCAGCTCACTCTCCGCCAGCCGGTCCTGAAGATCGATGTACACCACGTTATCGAGGCGTAAGGCCCGCGCCGAGACCGGAACCAGGGCCACCCCGACCCCGGCGGAGACCAGGCTAATCATCGAGGTGACGTCGTTGACCCGCTGCGCCACCTGCGGCGTAAAGCCCGCGACGCGGCAGGCGTCAATAAATACCTGCTCCAGCCCGGTGCCCTGCGGATCGTTAAGAGAGATCCAGTTATCCGCGCGCAATGAGGCCAGATTGAGCGCCCCTACCCCTGCCAGTGGATGCTGCTGATAGAGCGCCAGACAGAGCTTTTCCCGCATAAACGGCCTGACCACCAGCGCGTCCGGCGGCGAGGCCAGCGGCGCGCGGATGATGGCGATATCCAGGCGCAGATCCAGCAGCGCTTCGTAGAGCATTTGCACATCGCCATGCACCAGCGACAGCTCAATCCCCGGCCAGTCGGCGCGCAGCTCGCGCAGGAGCCCCGGCAGTTTGCTGTCGTACATCGCGCTGGAGACATACCCCAGATGCAGTCTTCCCTGCTCGCCCCGCGCGGTGCGCTGGGCGTCCAGTGCCGCCTGGTCGACCATCTCCAGCGCCAGCCGCGTCTTCTGCCAAAAGGCCTCGCCCGGGGCGGTCAGGGTCAGACGGCGGTTAGCGCGGGAGAAGAGCACCACCCCCAGACGCTGCTCGAGCTGTTTGATCTGCTGGCTGAGGGCGGGCTGGGCGATATGCAACCGCTCCGCCGCCCGGTGCATATGTAACTCTTCGGCAACGACCACAAAATGGCGTAACGCTCGCAAGGACATGGCCGGACTCCGGTGGGCTTGATTGATAAAAAAAATATTATCAATAAAGCATGAATGATGCAATTGATAACCATTAGCCTGCGAAGCATACTGTGCGCATCGACACGCTAAGGAGAACATCATGACCGCACCGATTCAGGATCTGCGCGACGCCATCGCGCTGCTGCAACAGCATGACAATCAGTACCTCGAAACCAATCATCCGGTGGACCCTAACGCAGAGCTGGCCGGCGTCTATCGCCATATCGGCGCCGGCGGCACCGTGAAGCGCCCCACCCGCATTGGCCCGGCGATGATGTTTAACAATATTAAGGGCTATCCGCATTCGCGCATTCTGGTGGGCATGCACGCCAGCCGCCAGCGGGCAGCGCTGCTGCTGGGCTGCGAAGCTTCGCAGCTGGCGCTGGAGGTGGGTAAAGCGGTGAAAACACCGGTCGCGCCGGTAGTGGTCCCGGCCGACAGCGCCCCCTGTCAGGAGCAGATCTTTCTGGCCGACGATCCGGACTTTGATTTGCGCACCCTGCTCCCGGCGCCTACCAACACCCCGATCGACGCCGGCCCCTTCTTCTGCCTGGGCCTGGCGCTGGCCAGCGATCCTGACGACGCCTCGCTCACCGACGTCACCATCCACCGCTTGTGCGTGCAGGGCCGGGATGAGCTGTCGATGTTTCTTGCCGCCGGCCGCCATATCGAAGTGTTTCGCCAGAAAGCCGAGGCAGCCGGAAAACCGCTGCCGATAACCATCAATATGGGTCTCGATCCAGCCATCTATATTGGCGCCTGCTTCGAAGCCCCCACCACGCCGTTTGGCTATAACGAACTGGGCGTGGCTGGCGCGCTGCGTCAGCGCCCGGTGGAGCTGGTGCAGGGCGTCAGCGTCCCGGAGAAAGCTATCGCCCGCGCCGAGATCGTTATTGAAGGCGAACTGCTGCCCGGCGTGCGCGTCAGAGAGGATCAGCACACCAACAGCGGCCACGCGATGCCGGAATTTCCCGGCTACTGCGGCGGCGCCAACCCGTCGCTGCCGGTGATCAAAGTCAAAGCGGTCACCATGCGGCACAATGCGATCCTGCAGACGCTGGTGGGACCGGGGGAAGAGCATACCACCCTCGCTGGGCTGCCGACGGAAGCCAGTATCTGGAATGCCGTCGAGGCTGCCATCCCGGGCTTCTTACAAAATGTCTACGCCCACACCGCGGGCGGCGGTAAATTTCTGGGGATCCTGCAGGTGAAAAAACGTCAGCCCGCCGACGAAGGTCGTCAGGGACAGGCTGCGCTGCTGGCACTGGCGACCTATTCCGAACTGAAAAACATCATTCTGGTTGATGAGGATGTCGATATCTTTGACAGCGACGATATCCTGTGGGCGATGACCACCCGCATGCAGGGGGATGTCAGCATCACCACCCTCCCCGGTATCCGCGGTCACCAGCTCGATCCTTCCCAGACGCCGGAATACAGTCCGTCGATCCGCGGGGAAGGTATCAGCTGCAAGACGATTTTTGACTGCACGGTCCCCTGGGCGCTGAAGCCACACTTTGAGCGTGCGCCGTTTGCCGATGTCGACCCGCGTCCGTTTGCTCCGGAGTATTTCGCCCGTCTGGAAAACGGCCACGGTCAGTAAGTCAGTCAAGCTGGGCGACTGGCGCCGGACACGCGGCGCCTGTCGCCCGATTCAGCGCCATCCGGAGCGGATGGCGAAGGCTGGGTTAATTAATCGCCGCGGCGAGGTCTTTTTTCACCTGCTCGCGCTGCTCGGCAGTCAGCACCTGGCTGACGTCAAAGTAGTATTTCACACGATAGTAGCGCACCTGCTGATCCAGCTGGCCAAAAGCAGCCAGCTGCTGTTTGACTTTAGCTTCATCCCATTTCCCGGAGTGAATAACGTCGGCCAGGGCGCCGTCCTGATAGCCGCTGATTTTAATCTGGCTCACATTGTTTTCGAATCCCTGACGCAGCGCCTGGATTTTGGCGACCTGATCCTCACTCAGCTTCAGATGCTGGACGACCGGGTCCTGCGAGACAGACGGCACGTCAGCCGAGGTCGACGCCTGGCTGGCGGCGGTGAAGCAGGTGGTCAGCGCAATGGCGATCAGGGTGTTACGCAAGCGTGTATTCACAATGAGTTATCCTTCAGGCAAGTAAAAGAGACGGGATTATCATCGCGGGAATAAAGCCTATCTGTAACAAAGCATTCGTTTAAAACTGGATAAGAAAAGAATGGCAGGTCACCGAAACCTCGCCCCGGTGGGGGCTCAGCAGCAGAGAAAGATATATTCATCCTTCCAGTAACGGCCCTGACCAATGATATCCCCGGCCGCAGTGATTAACCGTTTTTGCTTTTCGGTTTCGATCCCCTCCACAATCACATGCCCGGTCAGGGTATGAATAGCCTGTAACAGCCCAGGCAAAGCGGGATCGTTTTCTTTGTCCCAGAAATAATCTTTATCCACTTTGACGCAATCGAAGCGAAATCGCTCCAGCAGCCGGAAAGTCGTGCGTCCGCGTCCAAAGTCATCCAGCCAGACCGGGCAAAGCGCCGCCAGCGTGCTCAGCGCCGTCAGTTCGCGACCGGCGATAAACTCATGAAAATTCTCATTTATTTCCAGGGCGATGTATTTACTGGCGCGCAGAAAATCACACAGATAGCGGTCGGTCAGAATAAAATGGCTTAATAAATCATCAATATTCAGCGAGATCGGCTTATTATCGACCTGGGAAAAATCAAAGACGGAAAGCAATTCGATTTGCCGGGTAAATAGTGCAAGCTTGTCGCGTTCGGTGAGCGTGGAGAAAGAAAACGTGGGCGCGGAGGTGTTATTTTGTGCGGGTGCTATAATGTCTTTAGTGAGCAATTCCCACGAGTGGTAGGCACCATCATCGCTAATAGCGGGCTCCAGAACGAAGCGATAAGAGGTATTTTTCACGTTTTCTTTAACCATTTAAAAAATACCAGAAATAAGAAAGGGTTAAAGCATGTCATATATTTCCCGCCAACAAAAATAGTTTAAAATGATCGATAAGAAACATTCGATAGCTAAAAGCTATCAAGATATAATTTATTGATCGGTAAAGTGAATTAATATAAATTTGCCACCGCTGTCATCCCCACCTAAGTCAAAATTAAAATATCGTTTCAAACCAGCTAGTTACAAAATAATCCATCACCAGGCATTGCGGCTTCATGCTTTTTCTCTACGGGGAAAAAAGCATGGAGTAATAAAACCGAAAAAAAACAAGCCGCCAGTTTTTGGCATTTTTATGCCGAAGATCAATAACGCATCACCCGGCACGGCCCGCCTGCCACGCCTGCCACGCCGTCTGCAGGCGATAAATCAGGCAGACGGGTCAACGAAACGTCATATTTTCCCGCTACCTTACTGGCAAAAGAGGCGAAGTGGGAAAAGGATAGTGAGAAGAATATACGGGGTTCCGCTGGCGCTGATGCTAGTCATGCTCAGCGCCAGCGCGTGGCTGGAACCGGCTCCGCGGCATGCCGCCAGAGGCCTGTGCGTCTGGTTTGATGGAGCAATGGTCGACTGCCTGCAGAGGCAGCGGCTGGGCGAAGGGAGGCCCGCTCACGCGCTGGCCAGACGATAAACCGGTACCCGCCGGGTGGTATTGAACAGAGTGTCGCAGACCTCCACCTCCTCAGTGATAATGGCCATACCGGACCGGCGCAGCTGGGCAATGTCCGCCGCTACCCGCTGACTGCCGAACCAGAACAGGGCATCCAGCGCGGTAACCGGCAGGCCGGAGATTAATGCCTGCCGGAGTCGATCCCGGGCTGGTTTAATCTCCCGGGCGATCTGCTGGTACGGCGCCGCCGTCTGGCCCGTCGCCTCGACGCGACGAATACGGTTTGTCAGGTGGTAATGAAAGCTCTCCGGTACAGCCTGTAAATCCTGCTTCAAACTGTAGACGCAGCCGTAACGTTTGCCGTTGAAAACGGCGGCTTTACGACTGAGCTGCAGCGTCTCGCGGACGTCGGCGATCAGCTGCGGCGCGCGCACCAGCAGCAGGCGAAAAGGCAGCTCGAAGCTGGTGACATAGTCGACGTTCAGCAACGCAATGCGCAGACGCTCCTCTGCCCCGGCCTGCAGCTGACGGCACTCCTGATAGACTTCTCGCCACTGCTCCCGCAGCCGCGACGTTTCACCGGCTTCGGTAAACTGGTATTTTTCAATATCGTAATCAATTCTCCCGAGCACCGCACATTCCTTCCTGAATCAGTCCCGGCGTTATACTATCATCCTCCGGCGCGGTACCCTATGCCCAGCGCCGTCGCCTCTGTCGGTTATTTACGATAAAGATAACGGGTGATGACTACATCAAGAACAAACAGCAGGAAAATAACGCTGCTTAACCACAATAAGCCTGCGAATAAATCAAGTAATTGCATCGTTGTTCCCTCGCCGTTGGCCATAAAAATAAAGCCCCATCACCATAAGGTAGTTAAGAACTACCTTAACAGCCACAGATTAAAAATTATTTAGCGATATGAAATCCCGAGCCCTTGCAGGTTCATTTTACTGACATCAAATTGTCATCAAACAATGTCTATCATCAGCCGACGCCGCAGGATGGTTCCTGCCGTCATGGTATCGCCGGCAAACGCGCGACCGCACGGTTTAACAACACGGAATAATATCGCCCTACCTCACTCTTACTGTCATTGCATAATCTTATATCAGGCGCCATTACCATTCTGCTGAATAATCCGGAATGCGCTATAAGTCATAAACGCCCTGCTGATTGGTTGACCATGGAGAAATACGATGCCCAGCGAAAAAGCCCGCAGCCTTGACCATTTCTATGAGTTACTGGCGACAGGACAACATCAGAAAATCGAACTCGATTTTGACGTCGCCGCAGACGATTTTTTTAAAATCGCCACCGAGTTTGGCGACATTGGCGCGAGGATCACCCGGGTGAATGAGCGATTTATTATTAAGATCAAGTCGCCAAAAGCGTAAGCCTCTGCCCGCCTTCCCCGGCGGGCGTCAGGCCAGCATCATGCGGGCTCTGTGGCTCGCAGGGAGTCACAGCCTGCCCCTGATTGAACGCACATCGCGTGGGTACGCTTTCCTGTTGGCGGGTGACACCTTGCGCCTGTTGAACTTTGCCGCCGTCTCCACGCCCGGAACCCTTTTTGACCCCGCGGTGATCCGGGTGGAGAAGATAACGATCGGTATCTTAAGCGCCGACCTGACCGACGGCTTCGGGCTGCCGGTGCGCCCCCATATTGACACCCTGCCCAAGTAAGGAGGGAACGGATCGCCGGTCTGCCCGCGACTATCTGGTTCATTCCCGGGCCGCCGGCGCGTATCTCGCTCAGTGATAGCCTTCACTGCCGGACACTTTGCCGCGAAAGACGTAATAGCTCCAGGCGGTATACATCAGGATCACCGGGATGATCAGCAGCGCCCCCGGCAGCATAAATACCTGGCTGGAGGGCGGCGCGGCGGCATCCCACAGGGAGATGTGCGGCGGAATAATGTTCGGCCAGACGCTGATTCCCAGCCCGCTGAAGCCGAGGAATATCAGGCCCAGCGTCAGGATAAAGGGACGAGCATGGCTTGCGGGGCGCGCGCTCAGACGCCAGATCCACAAGCTCAGGGTCAGCACCAGGATCGGCACCGGCACGAACCAGAAGAAATTGGGCAGCGTAAACCAGCGTTCCGCCACGTAGCGCCAGCCCAACGGCGTCCAGACGCTGACCACCGCGATCACCGCCATCAACGCCAGCAGCGCCTTGCGGGTCAGCTCGCGCATCCGTTGCTGCAACGCGCCTTCGCTTTTCATGATCAGCCACGTGGTGCCCAACAGCAGATAGGCTACTACCAGCCCCAGACCGCAGAACAGATTGAAGGGGGTAAGCCAGTCCAGCGTCGAGCCGGCGAAGCGGCGGTCAGCCACCGCAAAGCCGTTGATAAACGCGCCGACGACAATCCCCTGGCTGAAGGTCGCCAGCAGCGAGCCGCCAGCGAAGGCATAGTCCCAGAAGGTGCGATGCGAGGGAACCGCTTTAAAGCGAAACTCAAACGCCACGCCGCGGAAAATCAGGCCGATGAGCATCGCTGTCAGCGGGATAACCAGCGCATCGGTGATCACCGCGTAAGCCAACGGAAAGGCGCCGAACAGTCCTGCCCCGCCGAGCACCAGCCAGGTTTCGTTACCATCCCAGACGGGCGCCACGCTGTTAACCATCACGTCGCGCTCTTCGGCGTCATGCACCACGCTGAACAGCATTCCGATGCCTAAATCGAAACCATCCATCACGATATACATCAACGTGGCGAAGACAATGATGACAAACCAAATCACCGAGATATCGATGCTCATGATGCGTTCTCCTCATCCCGCACCGGCTCTGCCGCCGAGAGCGGACGCGCCGGGGTGCCTGCGGTTTGCGAGGTCAGCTCCGTCACCGGCTGCGGCCCTTTCTTGATAAGCCGGAAGATATAGTAATACCCCACGCCAAACACCGCGCAGTAGACCACGATAAACACCAGCAGGCTAATAGCCATCTGCAGCGTACTGTGCAACGACACCGCGTCCCGGGTGCGCAGCAAACCGTAGATCACCCACGGCTGACGGCCCATCTCGGTGGTCACCCACCCGGCGACCAGCGCAATCAGACCGGCGGGACCCATACAGAGCGCAAACCACTGGAAGGGACGCGAATGGTACAGCCGCCGCCGATAGCGAAGCCAGGCGCTGCAGATCCCTAAGGCGATCATCAACACCCCCATCCCAACCATAATGCGAAACGACCAGAACACGGCGGGCGAATAGGGCCGGTCCTCTTTCGGGAAATCTTTCAGGGCCGGCACCTGCTTATGCAGGCTATGGGTGAGGATCAGGCTGCCGAGCGCCGGGATCTCCAGGCCATAGCGGGTGCGCTCCTGCTCCATATCCGGCAGACCAAACAGCAGCAACGGGGTGGCCTCGCCGGGCCGGTTTTCCCAGTGCCCCTCAATCGCCGCAATCTTCGCCGGCTGATGTTCGAGGGTATTAAGACCGTGCATATCACCCACCACCGCCTGGATCGGCGCCACCAGCAGCGCCATCCACATCGCCATCGACAGCATTTTGCGGATGGCCGGCGAGTCGTTGCCGCGCAGCAGATGCCAGGCGGCGGAGGCCCCGACGAACATGGCGCTACTGAGAAACGCGGCGATCGCCATATGGAATAAGCGATACGGGAACGAGGGATTAAAGATAATCGCCAGCCAGTCCTGCGGGATGAGGTGGCCATTTTCGAGGGTAAAACCCTGCGGCGTCTGCATCCAGCTATTGGAGGCGAGGATCCAGAAGGTGGAGACCAGGGTGCCAAGGGCTACCATGCAGGTGGTAAAAAAATGCAGCGCTGGCGGCACCTTGCTCCAGCCGAACAGCATCACGCCGAGGAATCCCGCTTCGAGGAAGAAGGCTGTCAGCACTTCATACAGCAGCAGCGGGCCGGTAATACTGCCGGCAAATTGAGAGAATCCGCTCCAGTTGGTGCCGAACTGATAGGACATGACTAATCCGGAAACCACGCCCATACCAAAATTGACGGCGAAAATTTTCAGCCAGAAGTTGTAGAGCGAGCGCCAGACGTTATCCCGGGTTCTCAGCCACATCCCCTCCAGCACCACAAGGTAGCTGGCAAGGCCGATGGTGATGGCCGGAAACAGAATATGGAAGGAAACGGTAAAGGCAAATTGCAGTCGGGCCAGATGAAACGCGTCAAATTCAAACATAATCCGCACCATCATTGTGAAACGCCCCGGCCGCAGCCGGGGCTTATGCGAACATCACTTAGCCGATGATGACGTGTTTTGCTTACCGGCGCCGAGTTCGGCGCCGGTCAAAGGATCACCCTGCGGGTCAGACTGTGTTCGCTTCAGCATCGCTTTGCACAGCGCTTCCTGCTCCGGCGTCAGGCCGACAGAGGCGCTGCCATCTCCGCCATCCACGGCCGGCTGCGGATCCTTGACATAATCGAAGTGTTTGTCACTGTTCCAGCTGCCGCGTACTTCTCCACCCTCAGACATATTGTAGTAGGTGTTCGCGTACTCGCTAATGGGCGGCAGTTTGCCCGGTGGATAGTTATTACGAATCGACTGCAGCGCTTTCTCAAAAGAGAGCTGATGCGCCGCTTCGCGAGTCATCAGGAACGCCAGCGCGTCCTTCACGCCGGGATCGTCGGTCACGTTGATCAGCCGTTCATAGACGATCTTCGCCCTCGCCTCCGCCGCGACGTTCGATCGCAGGTCTGCGGTGGGTTCGCCGATAGTATCAATGTAGGCCGCTGTCCACGGCACGCCCGCCGAGTTGGTCAGCGGAGTACCGCCGCCGTAGAGCAGCGACGTAATATGGCTGTCGTTGCCGTTGGCGGTGAGCGAACGATAGAGTTCCGCCTCGCTCTCGGTGCCCTCCGCCAGCGCCCCTTTGGCGCCTTTATTTAGCATGCCGACCAGGGTGCCAATGATCTCCAGATGGCTTAGCTCCTCTGTCGCGATATCCATCAGCATGTCTTTACGGCCGGGATCGTCATCGCTTAATCCCTGAGTGAAATAACGACACGCGGCGGCCAGCTCGCCCTGAGGGCCGCCAAACTGTTCGAGCAGTAAATTCGCGAGCCCCGGGTTGGGTTCAGCAACGCGCACGGTATACTGCAGTTGTTTCACATGACGAAACATAGGCCTGCCTCCTGGG
The DNA here is from genome assembly GCF_049472055.1 of Klebsiella pneumoniae complex sp. WS1778. NCBI lineage: Bacteria > Pseudomonadati > Pseudomonadota > Gammaproteobacteria > Enterobacterales > Enterobacteriaceae > Klebsiella > Klebsiella pneumoniae complex sp. WS1778. The sequence continues at coordinate 145,958 of NZ_JBKGTJ010000001.1, read as the reverse complement.
TTATTTTTTCGCTTCTACGCCGTCAGCATCTGAACGCAGGAGAAACTGCTCCGTGGTCTGAGGAATATGTTTGATCAGCCAGTCGGCCATTTCCCGCTCTTCCGCCAGGATGGCCTCAATGGCTGGGATGGAGGCGGTATCGCCCGCTTTTTCAGCGGCCGCCAGCAGAGAGGTATAGCAGGCGATCTCAAACTGCTCGAAAACGTACCCGCTGATCGAGCCTTTGACGATTTCATCGGAAGGAAACATTCCGCCAATGGACTGGCCAAGAGCCGCCATTTTACTCATCGAATCTTTAATCACCGAGCGCGAAATGTCGTTGCGGTCGAGGATCTCTTCCAGCACGGTAATTTGCCGTTTGGTCTCATTAATATGCTGTTCGATTCTGGCACGGAGATCCGGATAATTATCGATACGGCCAGCCATTGATTCCAGCATGGATTCTGCCTGTTTTTCCATGGCATGCGCATCTCGTAGCCAGTCATGATAATGTTCAATGTGATTCATCGTGATTTCCTCGTGTCAGGGAGCGTTTATTTTTCCGCTTTTTTATTAATATTACCTACCGCCAGGTCGGTTAATTTAACATCGGTTTGCTTTTCTTCTTCCAGGGTTTCGGCCAGCAGTTTGACCGCTTTTTTATAACCCAACTGTTCCGCCAGGGTAACCAGGGTACCGTAACTGGCAATTTCGTAATGCTCGACCTTTTGCGCAGCGGCAATTAACGCGGCATCGCGTACCTCATTTTTTTCCGTGCTCTCAACGACTTCATTGGCCTCTTCGATCAATCCTTCCATGGCCACGCATTTCATGCGTTTGATTTTCAGACCAGATTCCTGCTCAATAATCTGGTCGATACGTTCAATCTGGCCCTGGGTTTCTTCAAGATGAGCATTGAACGCCGCGCTGAGTTTTTCACTGGACGCCGCTCTGGCCAGTTTTGCCAGCCCGCGGGTTAATTGTTTCTCTGCGCTGTAGGTATCTGAGAGCAGGTGAATAAATACATCTTCAATGCTTTTCATATTCATAGAAATACCTTCTGGAGTCAGAAAATAACTGCGAGTCTGTGACAGACTCGCAGGAGATACTTTCACTTCAGGGTGCAAGGAAAAGGATAATCAGGAATTATCGGACTTGCGGCCACCGCCGTGGCTGTTTTGTCCGCCTTTTTTACCCGCTTCAGACGCACGCTGCGGATCATTTTTAAAGTTCCCGCCGCTGTGCTGACCACCTTTACGACCTGCTTCAGAAGCTTTTTCACGGTCTTCAGCAAAATTTCCGGAACCACCACGATGCTCTGCCATATTTCACCTCATGTATATCGGTTATGTCAGTACGATACGAAAATATTCCGTATCACTCGTCGTTCGATATTTAAATCTAGCGGGTAATGCTGGTTAGTCAAATTATTATCCCGTGTTTTTGATGCCTTTTAGGAGTAATTCGGAATAATTCTACAAAACACATCAAAAATAACCAGACGGTACATTCCCGCTAACTTACTGTGTTCAGGGAAATAATGCACACAGAGCACCACTGTGGCAAAGAATTATTTATACCGGCGGAGTACTCCTGTTGGGTTATATAACGAAGCGGCAGTAACGCCCTTAGTCTGGTTGAAATTCAGATTTTTTCTTTTTTTAAGGCAAAAAAAAGCCGCTGGGGAAGCGGCTGGAAAATAAAACGGAGCGAATATCATGCCCGATTAAGCCTGGCATACATAAGGGGAATAGGCAAATAACCTCAAATAACCTCAACAAACCAGCCGCTAAATAAGCGAAGCGTGGAATACATTCACTGAGTGGAATATCACGCAGTTCCATTATAAGTACTCTACGCTTTATTTTTACTGTGGTTTATCGGCGGCAATAACGTTAGGTCACAATGCCTTTTCGCCTGCTGCTATCAGCCATTCTCTCCAGGAGAAGACTTTATGAAAGCACTCACTTATCATGGCCCCCATCATGTCAGCGTCGACACCATGCCCGACCCGGCCCTTGAGGCGCCGGACGATATTATTCTGCGCGTCACGGCGACGGCGATCTGCGGTTCCGATCTGCACCTTTACCGCGGTAAGATCCCCGGCACGCACCATGGTGATATTTTCGGCCATGAATTTATGGGGGAAGTGGTGGAAGCCGGTTCCGAGGTCACCGCGGTTCGTAAAGGCGATCGGGTGGTTATCCCGTTTGTCATCGCCTGCGGAGACTGCTTCTTTTGTCGCCTGCAGCAATATGCCGCCTGCGAAAGCACCAATAGCGGCCAGGGGGCGACGCTCAACCGAAAAGGCATTTCGCCACCGGCGGCCCTGTTCGGCTACAGCGATTTGTACGGCGGGATCCCCGGCGGCCAGGCGGAATATGTGCGGGTTCCCAAAGCCAATACCGGACCGTTTAAAGTGCCGGACACCTTACCCGATGAAAAGGTGCTGTTTCTGTCAGATATTCTGCCTACCGCCTGGCAGGCGGTAAAAAACGCCGAGGTCAAACCCGGCAGCAGCGTGGCTATTTTTGGCGCCGGCCCGGTTGGCCTGCTGTGTGCCTCCTGCGCCAGGCTCAATGGCGCAGAGCAGATATTTATCATCGATCATAACGATTACCGACTCGACTTCGCGCAGCGGCGCTATGGCGCGATCCCGATAAACTTCGACCACCATGACGATCCGGCGCAGTGGATTATCGACAACACCGCCGGCCATCGCGGCGTCGATGCGGTGATTGACGCCGTCGGCTTCGAGGCGAAAGGCAGCCTTACGGAAACCGTCCTCAGCACCCTGAAAATCGAGGGCAGCAGCGGGAAAGCGCTGCGCCAGTGCATCGCTGCCGTGCGCCGCGGCGGCATCGTCAGCGTGCCCGGGGTTTACGCCGGTTTCATTCACGGATTTATGTTTGGCGATGCCTTTGATAAGGGGCTGACCTTCAGAATGGGGCAAACCCACGTCCATGCCTGGTTGCCGGATCTACTGGCGCTTATTGAGCAAGGGTTGCTCACCCCGGAGGAGATTGTCACTCACCATATGCCTCTGGAGGAGGCCGCGCGCGGCTATCAGATCTTTGAGAAACGTGAAGAGGCATGCCGCAAAGTGATCCTCGTGCCGGGGATGCAGCCCGGAAAGGCAACGCTTTGAGGCGGAGATTAACGCAGCGAAATCCCTCGGAGGCCAGTCTGCGCCGTGCTATAAAAACAGCATGCGCTGGCCGGCCGTCGCTGATACAGCCGTTAACCACAGGGGAAGGAAATGCTCGAGTTACGCCCGAATTGCGAATGCTGTGATAAAGATCTGCCGCCAGACTCACGCGAAGCGTTTATCTGTTCGTTCGAGTGCACCTTTTGCCAGGACTGCATGACGGCGCGGCTTAACGGCCATTGCCCGAACTGCGGCGGCGAACTGGTGCGGCGCCCTGTGCGTCCCGAAGAGGCGCTCCGGCGCCACCCCGCCTCCACCCTGCGCCGCCATGGGCAGTAAAACCGGATGAGCAGGCGTAGCGAAAGGGAGCCCTCGGGCTCCCTTTCTTCATCCTTATTTCGCTGCCGAAAAGCGCCACTCTGCGGCGGTCGACAGCGTCACAAATGGCCCGGCAAGGGTGACATTGTGATGGCCAATGATGTCAGGCGCTGATAAACGTTCGTTATCCATGGTTGAGTGCGCATCTGAGATCAGCACCGTCCGTAATCCCAGCGCCGATGCCGCTCGGCAGGTCGTGTCCACGCAGAATTCGGTTTTCATCCCGGCAATAACCAGCTGTTTTACGCCGGCCTGAGCGAGCTGATGCGCAAGGTCAGTTTGCTGGAAACAGGAAGGGTACTTTTTAATAAAGACGATATCCCGCTCGCCGTTAACACCCATCTCAGGCAGCAGTTGAGTTAATGGACTTTGCGCGGAGAACGGAGAGTCGTCAGCTCCGGTATGGCGGGCAAAGAAGACGGGCACCTCAGCCTGTCTCGCTTTTTCAATCAGCAGGCAAACGTTCGCCAGAAGCGCATCGGCCTGATACGGGGAAACCGGGCCACGGAAAAGCCCCTGCTGCATATCGATAATTAACAGGGCATGCTCAGATGAAATCATGATGGGCCTCCATTCAGTCTGTCACGAACGGAGAGGTCTCTCCCCGTCCACATTGGCGGGGAGTGAGGATCTGTTTGTCAGGAGCCGGTCACAGATACGCCCACACCACCGCAGGTTACGGTCGTGGTGGTGACGGTGGTGGTTGGCTGCACTGACGTAATCATTATCTGACCTTCACTTATTCCTTACCGATAAAAGATAAGCACGATTAAAACGGCTCTTTTCTTATAGCATTGAGCAGATACGGATGGCAATTTATGCGTGAACAACGCAGCCGCTTTACGCAACCATTAACGGCTTACAATATAGGCGCGAAGGATTTCACCTGCTGAAAGAATATGTTTCACAGTATATGCCCGAGCCTCCTGTGGATTATTTTGCTGGCAGGCCATCAGGATCTGCTGATGCTCATCCTGGAATTTCAGCGTATCCGACAGCAGTCTGTTCTGAAAAAGCTCATATCTTTCAATCTGCTCGCGCAATTCACCGATCATCTTCAACAGGCGCTGATTGTTACACTTCCGATACAGCAGTTCATGAAACTCCCGGTTATACCTCCCCTGCAGCTCGGGTTCAGAAGCGCTACTCAGCAGCTGATGCACCAGCTCTGCCCGGGCAAGCGTTTCCGGGTCCATATTCTCCAGGCTATGAAAAATGGCTTCACCTTCCAGGAGTGCCCGCAGCTGATAAATTTCATCGACATCTGCGGCCGTCAGCGTTTTCACCACCGCGCCACGATTTCTGAAAATCTCAACCAGACCTTCGCGCTCAAGCTGCTGTATCGCTTCTCTCATTGGGATACGGCTGACAGAAAACTGGCAGGCCAGGTCGCGCTCCACAAGCCGGTCGCCATCTCGCAATGCCCCCTTGTTGATTAAGATTTTTAACTCACTGGCAAGGATATCGGCGGTCGAACGGGTAGCAGCGTTCATTTGGCTCTCTTTACATCATTCATAAATGGTATACCATTATACCATTCGAGCCAACGTCATGACAACCTTGCGATTCTACCTGCGGCTTCGTTCAGGCAATGCAACTGGACGATACCGCAGTGAAGAAATTCATCCCTCTATAGAGAAAGGCAAACCAATGGAACATGCTTATACCAGTCATATCACATGGACCGGCAATCAGGGCACGGGTACCTCGGGTTACAAGGCTTATGCCCGGACCTGGGATATCGCGGTAAAGGGAAAAGAACCCATTCATTGTTCAAATGATCCATTACTGGGCGGCGATCCCGGCAAAATGAACCCGGAAGATCTCCTGCTCTCTTCTCTCTCTGCCTGTCACATGCTGTGGTACTTACATCTGGCCTCAGATGCCGGCATTACGGTCATGGAATATCAGGACTCGCCGGTGGCAACGGGTGAAGTATTAAAAGGGGGCGCGGGTCGCTTTATTTCTGCTACCCTCCGGCCGAAAATCACCGTATTACCAGGTACCGATCTCGACGCCGCCGCGGCCCTTCATCAGCAGATCCATCACGTCTGTTTTATCGCCCGATCGGTCAATTTCCCGGTCAGCTACCAGCCTGAATTTATTATCTTTAACGCAGAGTAACTCGTTTCTGGCGCGATCATCCGGTGCGCAGGAAATGTGGCTGGGGTATCCAACCTCAGCCACACTTCGCTGCACACCGAAGCATCCTGCTCTGGTCGTCATTAGACTGCACGGACATTCACCACGGAGCAGACTTATGATTGCAGTACTTTTTGAGGCCGACGCCTTACCGGAAGCACAGGAAAGATATCTTCAGCTGGCGGCCGGGCTGACGCCTTTGCTTTCAGACACGCCGGGGTTTATTGCCATCGAGCGTTTTCAGAGCCTGAATTCGCCCGGCAAAATCCTTTCGCTATCCTGGTGGGAAGATGAAGCATCGGTGGCCAACTGGCAGCAAAATGAGCGGCATCTGGCTGCCCAGCGCGAAGGCAAAGCATCGATTTTTTCATACTACAGAATACGCGTTGCCCGCGTGTTCCGGGATTACTCATCGGATCGGGGAGCACAGCCAGATGTATGATATTCACATCATTCTCAGCAACACGCCGGGCTCGCTTGGCGCAATGGGTATAGCGCTGGGCAACAACGGTGTGGGCCTCGAAGGTGGTGGGGTATTCACCACGCCTGATGCCGGACATGCGCATTTTCTGGTGGAGGACGGTGAGACAGCCCGCAGGGTGCTGACCGAGGCCGGCTTTACGGTCAGCGATGTATGCCGTCCTCTGATACGTAAGTTACCCCAGGAACGCCCCGGGGAACTGGGAGACATTGCCGACACCCTTGCCCGCAACGGTATTAATATTCTGGTACAGTACAGCGACCACCGTAACCGGCTCATTCTTCTTACCGATGATGACACCCGGGCAGCGGAAGTGACCAAAAAATGGGCCATACTTTCTGAATGAATCTCCTGAAAACGCAGCAAGACAGTGAGCCAGAGGCGGCACTGGAAACCGCGATGGCGATGGTGGCCTCCGCCCTCTCTGACCCGTCAAGGGTCAGTATTCTCTGCGCGCTGATGGACGGGCGCGCATGGACGGCGACCGAGCTCAGCACGGTCGCCGAGGTCTCCGCCTCCACCACCAGCGGACATCTTGCCCGGCTGCTCAGCAACGGGCTGGTGGTGTGTCTCGCGCAGGGGCGCCACCGCTATTACCGCCTGGCAGGCGCGCATATCGCCGGGCTGCTGGAAAACCTGATGGGCGTCTCAATGCAGTCGCATAAGGCGCTGGCCACCAGCACGCCGGTGACACTTCGCTACGCTCGCACCTGCTACGACCATCTGGCGGGCGAGCTGGCGGTGAAGATTTATGAGTTTATGCTGCGGGAAAAATGGCTGACGGCCGATGGCCTGGCCCTGACGTCAGCCGGTAAAACCCAGCTTGAAAGTCTGGGCGCGGTACTTAACGCTCGCCCGCGACGTAAGCCTTGTTGCCCCTGTCTTGACTGGAGCGAAAGACGTTTTCATCTGGGAGGCGACGCCGGTTCGGCGCTGATGGCGCTGTTTGAGCAGAAAGGATGGATAACCCGCGCGCCGGGATATCGGGAAGTGCAAGTGACGGATAGCGGCAGAGCGGCGCTGTCCCGGCTGTTTAATCTGAAGGTGGGTGGATAGCCTGAGTTTAGGCTACATCACATTTTCGCCGAACGGCACCGGTTTAAGCCGGTCGGGCCATCAGTAAGACCCCTGGCGTTCAATCCATACCCACTTGCGATCTCGCGGTAAACTGAGCTAGCCCTGTTGTAAGCGCATGGCTTTGATGGACATTGTGTTGCGGGAAATCGACTATGGTACCGCGCAGCGAGCGTCCGGCAAAATAACGGCCTGAATGCGATAAAAAAACGGGAGCCCATCGGCTCCCGCTTTAACTTAATCCACTAACGGGATTACATGTTCGCGATAATCGCGTCGCCAAACTCTGAACATTTCAGCAGTTTAGCGCCTTCCATCAGACGTTCGAAGTCATAGGTCACGGTCTTGGCGGCGATAGCGCCTTCCATGCCTTTGACGATCAGATCTGCGGCTTCGAACCACTGCATGTGGCGCAGCAGTAGTTAACTAATAACATCATTACTTATTGATTTAAAAAGAAAAATAGGTATTTTTGATACGTGGTTAATGTTTTTAGTCTAAGCCCTAACCTATTGAAATTAATTAGTATATTTTCAGTTTTGATAACCGGCTTTGAGTCTTTCTGCTCATCTGGATAGTGAATTATTAGCCAATAATACTCACTCCCTGTGAGTCGGGTTAAATATTTCCGGTGTTATAACTCATGATTTGAAAAGAAAATAAAAAAGCCTCGGAATACGAGGCTTGCATTGGAACCAGCAGCGCCATTATATTATTTAATTACTACCTACCATGTAATGATTGCTCTTTTCCAAACCATCTTCCCTTTTTTTTCTTCTTTTATATGCAGAATCCTTTTCATAATAAAATATAAAATAAGAGAAAACGCTATGATAGCAATATATGTCCCGATGCCGAAAGACACCAGAAACACAACCAAGATCCCAAAGAGCGCTACCAGTAAAGATGTGCAGATAGATATCAAATTAATTGTCTTGCGTGCGTCTCTTGATACATAACCTTTAATCTTAAATGCATGGCAACTGTGGCAGTGGTCCTCATTAATTAAAATTGCACCACAAAATGGACATTTATCATCTTTTGTTGTCATTTATTTTAAATCTCAACATAATAGTAATCACTCATCCACAACCTTCCCTGGCAAGCGCAATCAACAACAGAATGTACTTTATTTTTTTGTTCTATTGTCTCAACTCCCTCAACAATCACGAAATTGCAGTATGCTTTTATTTTATTTATTATTTTAAAGAATTCGCTCTCACTCTGTAGTTCCCAGAAGTAATCTTTATCAATTTTTATACATTCAAAATTAAACATATCTATAACTGTTAAGCTTGTTAAGCCACTCCCAAAATCATCCAGCCATACTGGACACAATTTTGAAAGACACTTTAAGTCAACCATACAGCATTTAGTATTGAATTCATGAAAATGCTCGTTAATCTCAAAAGCAATGTTTTTTTGGTTTTTTAAATAATCACAAATATATTTATCGTTCAAAATACAATCGCTAATAAGACTGTCAACATTCAACGAAACTGGCTTGAACTTCAATTCTGATGCATCAAGCTTTTCAATTGTCAATATCTGTTTCTTAAACACATCGATTTTTTCTTTATCGCTTAATGAAGTGAAACAAAAACCACTTTCATTAGCAAAGTAATCATTGCAGTCCTTTTTTTTAACATTTTTCGTGAGAATTTCCCAAGAATGAATAGAACCATCTTTTTTAAAAGATGGTTCTAAAACAAATCTACAGGAATCTATTTCCATACTGTTCTTTATCATTAAAAAAACACCGGAACTAGGAATAATCCTAATCGTGTCATATTTAGAAATAAAAGAAAAATAGTTTAAAATGATCGATAACGATCGAACAATAGGCGAAACCTATCATATTTCTTAAATTGATCGATTATTCAAATCAAATGACTTAAAAGGGAAAAAAAAGAAACATGATTTCAATATGAATTTGAATAAAATCATATTGTTATGGAATGACAATACTTTAGTGGCATGTATCAAACGGTAGTTGAGAGGGGTCTGTGGTTCCGAGGAAATTTATCCGTATTGGCAATGCCGATAATAAACTATCTTAAAAATTTATATGTATAAAATCATGAGAAAAGAAATCATTTCATCTTCAATTATTCGGCATGCAATATCCATTCTTCCCGTTACGTTTAACTTCATATAGCATTTCATCAGCCTCTTTGATCCACTCGATGATTGATTCTTTATTTTCTGCACAAGAAATACCGATACTGACAGTACAGTAAATATCGTTGTGAGAAGGTAATGAAAGATCTTTAATTTTTTTCTGAATTATATGAACCATAGCTATAACAAGCTTGCTATTACTATTATTAACAATAATAGCCAACTCATCGCCACCAAATCTTGCTGGTACGTCCTTCTCGCCAGCACACTCTCGTAATATTGTTGATATACGAGATAACACCGCATCACCTACTTCATGGCCATAGGTATCATTAATTTTTTTAAAATTATCAACATCAATGAGCATAAGATAAGAATGAATTCTCTTTTTACGCGTTGCACGAAAAGCACTTTCCATTTTTTGCTCAAAAAAACGGCGATTTGGTAGATCTAAGCCAGGATCCATCAGAGCCTGTTTTTCCAGTAACTCCCTTCTTTTCCTCAACTTTATAGATAAGTGCCTTGAAACAATACTCAGTACTATGGGATAACAGGTCGCCAAGGGTAAAGAAAGCAATACTGTTCGGGTACTGAATTCTATAGTATATCTGAAATCATTTGCTAACCAAACTGTCAGGAAACTAATCATCATCCACATTAATGCTGGTTTTAAAATTTTCCATCCACCAGCAGCATAGCGATCAGCTATTTGAACTGAGATTATGAATAATGATGGAATTGGACTAACTTGCATTACAGCTATCCAGATCCCAGCCCAGAATGAATCAAGTATCATATTCTTTTTTTCAGTACTCAGCATATCCTTCGACACCATGCTTGCAAGATAAGCAACCGATGGCCAGATTAGTGCATTCAGAATTAACAAGGCTATTGTTATTTTTTGATGTGACTGTTCCTGGAGGACTGAATATATAGGAAGAAAGCAAAGAACGACTCCAATCTGACGTAAAAAATATACTCGCTTAATGAACGATGAATTTCTATCAGATATGTATTTTTCATCCGGGAAATTTGTTAACATAGAAAGCCTATTATAAATCACTAAGAGCCGCCATCACTTTAACCCACTAAATAACAAGATAAAACCGCCCTGCATTACAAAGTTATAACACGGATGTGAAAATTACAAGATTGCACTTCAATTAATGATAAACGTATCAATAATAACATTTGGCATCCATTTTTTTGAATCTATCCTCACGATTTATATCTGATGCATAGTAATGCTTTAGGATTATATTCTTAAAAATTAATTTCTATTGGAATTTAGCACTACTACATTATTAATTTTGGTAGGTCATTAAAAAATAACACAACATCTGACCAGTAAAACTTTACTTGAACTTACTTATCGTTTACTGCAAATTATTCTGTGATGTACACAGCAATTAATGTCGTTTCAGTTGCCCCCGGCAAGTGCCTCCGGGGGATTTTTTATGCTCCTCAACTTTCTAGTGCGTCAACTCGCCTAATCAAATCCTGCACAACTATTACCAAATCGGCGATGATCGCCGTGTAATCCACATTCATCACCCTGAGTTTTTCGCCCTCAATCTTCTGCTCGATGCCGAGAAAAGTATACAGTTCGTCAGCTTTTTCAGCCTGCTGAGCGATAAAACCGCGCCTCCGGCGCGTTTCGCCTTTCATATTGAACTCGCATACCCCGAGCGCATTAATGCGCCTGGAGGCCCCCTCCTGGGGTTCTGTAAATCCGTCTTTCAGACGAACGTCAGAACCGGTAGTCATGACGTCGCCTTTGCCTGTGGTGATAGTGCCGCCTGGCCGAAATAGCCAGGCATCTGTTCGGCCATAGCCATCAAGATAGACAACCGCCCTATGCTCTTCTCCTACCCGTTCCTCAATGTAGTAATTTGCCACTGCCCCGCGCGCATCTCCATATCCACCGCGTCCCTGTATCATCGACTGGAACGGCGCACCGGTGACAAGCTGGCCATTAGAAGGTGCGCTGGGAGCGATGTTCCGGGCCATAATTGCTCCCCAGGCGTATAGATGCTTTTTACACATAAAGGCCCCCTCGAGAGTCAGCTCACCGGCTACGCTCTCGATAAGCCGCGTTGTGTAATCGGCGGTACTACCGTTGAAATGAAAGTCGATGTATGGCGTGCTCATCGATAGCTCAATGGCCTGCGTCAACACTTTACCCTTCGACGTGTTATCGATATTGCCGCCGGCAGACAGCGCGCCAGGCAGTGTCGTTTGGTTGTTGCCATCAATAATGAGGATGTCATCAAAGGTATCTGACGGTGAGACAGTGCTCGCTCTTGAACGCTGAATCCTGAACGGTGTTCCCGAGCCAACGGCAATTGTCCCGCCTTGCCCCTGTTTTTTGAGCAGAGCCAAATCTGAGTTCTTACCGAGAATAAAACCGGCATTATCGCTGGTTATAACCTGCGAGCCGTCGAGTTTGTTTCCTCCGGTGAGTTTTGCCAACGCATTAAGATCTGATGCCTTCGCCATCCCGGCTATCGCCGGCACGGTCACCTGCTTTCCGGTGATCGGGTCAGTCAGGGTGATATCGCCGCTGCCGGTCAGGGCCATCGACCAGCCCTCCACCACACTACGCCAGAATGCAAACGCGCTGGCCAGCTGGTTAGCAAACGACGAGGTGCTGGCGGTTTCAGCGGTAATAATGCCGTAAGAGGCGCCGGAAAATGCGGTGGTGATATTCCGGGTCAGCGTCAGATGCGTGTCGCTGTCCACGGATTTGATCGCATACAGGTCAGCACTACCGCTGCGGTAGACCACCAGAATCGACCCGGGCTGTATCCCCAGGGCTACCTGTGACCATTTTGTTGTCGCACCTGTCACCCGTGCCTGCGACGCTGCCCCCGTGACGGTGCCGACTTCATACATCGCCATAATAAAGTTCCTCCTGGATGATTATCCCTGGAAAAAGAAAAGGCCCCTTACGGGGCCTCTGTTAGCTAAATGAACTGCTGTCCGTCCGAAATGCGGTTGCGGTGATGTTCTCGACTGTGCAGGTGTAATCAATCGCGGCAGTACGACCTGTCGCTTTGATAAAGAAGCCGACATTGTTGTAGTCAGCATCCAGGCGCGCGGCAAACCGCAATTCAAAGGCCGTCGTGCCGGCTGTGATATTACCGGCATCGACGAAGATACGGCGGGTTACCTCCTGCCCACCAATGTTGAACGTAATATCAGAGGTATACCCCAGGCCACTGCCCGTCCCATAGGTCTGGCACACCAGGGTGCAGGCCAGAACCACTGTCATGCTATACCCCCTGTTCTGATACGCACCGTTCCGCTGTACCGTCTGGTTGCGGCGGAAGGTCAGGCTGTCGTAACTTTTGGCCACCGCAATGTCACCGATGAACGCATCCGCCTGGACAGTGCCACGGAACACGCCGCTAGTCGCTTCGACCCTGCCACGGACGATCACGTTATTGAACTGCGAAGAGCCATCCTTGGCGATACGCCAGCCGCGTGACCCGTCAACAAAGTCATTCGAGCGGATCTCGTTGCCGATCTTCGCGTTCGTGATGGAACCGTCCGCGATTTTGGTTGAGGTCAGGGAACTGTTTTTGATACGTGCCGTATCGATATACAGTTCATTGCCTTCGGCAATCATCACCGGCACTGCCGTCGCATTGTTACGGTTAAACAGCGAGAAGCGGTCGGCGTAGAGGATCATGTCGCTCGTTTCACCATTGCTGCCCAGCGTAATCCCCGCGCCAACATTCTTCCCGTTAACCGTCTCAACCTTCATCGACCACAGCGAACTCACCGTACCATTCACATCCGCCACGGTTTTAGCGGTGTTTTGAACGGAAGCGCTGAGATCCCCGACACTGGATGTCAGGGTCGTCTGCTGCGTTGCCAGCGCCTCCAGTGCCGTTGCATGCGTATGCTGGGTACTGGTGATACTGGCCACCGATTTAATCGTGTTGTCGAGCGTCGTCTGGTTTTTGATGTTGGCGGCCGCCTGCGCGTCAATCTGCGACTGAAGCGAGGTATTCAGGCTGGCCTGTGTGCTCTGGCTGTCGCTCAGCGTCTTCGCCATGTTATCGACGCGGGAGTTGGCGTTATCCACTTTCGTGGCCAGTGCCGTCTGCTGCTGCGCCTGGGCAGTGATTTTCCCTTCGGCATCCGTTACGCGCACCGTCAGGCCGCTCACAGCGCTCGCCGTCGCGTCAGAGGCATCCTGTGCCGCTTTCGCATCGGTAACATCCGTGATGACCAGATCGTCGATATACAGTGAATAGCCAGGGGTACCGTAGCCGGTGGCGCCACGGGTGGAGATCCAGACCACCGCGCGTGTTCTGCCTGCCCCGTTGTTACTGGCGATACCCGTGAATTTCACCCATTTATCGCGCGCGCCCAGAGAAGCTTCGCTGACAGTGACCGCCGCCTGCCAGGCATTTTGCCCGGCAGCATTCTGCGACTGGATACCGACCAGCGTTCTCCACCCGGAGGAGGGTGCCTGATCCGCCGGCATCATGGCCCAGAACTCAAACCGGAACTTCGCGTCCTCACGGACTGACTGCCAGGTGCCAAGCTGTTTATCGCTGTTGCCGCCGTTGTTCTCATCCCGTCTCAACTTCAGGCTCTTATCGCCGGTGAATTTCTGAGACGCCACCACAACGGCGGTGCCGTTCCCGCCCAGCACCTGGCCATCGCTGTAGCTTTCAAACGTACCGTCAACCCACGGATTAGCTCCCTGAGTGCGGATGGTATTGATGGTGCTGGTCAGCGACGTGATGCTCTGCGACTGGCTGGTGATGGTGTTTTCCACCTGGCTTACGCGACCGGTCAGTGAACTCACCGCGGACGTGTCAGCCTTTTTACCCAGCTCAGTATTCATCGTGGTCAGGCTGTTCTGCAGACTGGTGAGCTGCTGCGACTGCGAATCCAGTTTACCCTCGGCAGACGTCATCCGGGTGGTCAACCCGGTGACAGCGCTTTGCTCGGCCTTCTTACTGACCGCCGCATTCGTGACGGCCAGATCGCCGCTGAGTTTCGTCAGCTGCTGCGCCTGGGTGGTGATAGCCCCTTCAGCAGCGGTGACGCGGGTATTCATCTGAGAAATGGCCCCGGCATTAGCTGCGATATCCTTTTCATCCGTAACATCGAGGACATGGAAATCATCGAAATACATTGCCCCCGCGCTGAGGAAGGTCGTCAGCTGGAAACTGGCCGTCGTGGTCTTCGTGGCTTTCCAGTCAAACGTTACCAGTTGCCAGCCAGAACTAAACGGTCCGTAGTTTGAGCCGACCAGCAGGCCAGTGCTGTCAGCCACACGAAACTTCGTGTTACCCGCATCTTTAATCGTGGTCCCCGGATCCTGCTTCGCCCATACCCCCATGCGGTAGGTACGACCCTGGGTGATACTGATTTCCTGTCCGACCAGGTTAGACTGGCCGGCGGACATTTTCAGTGCCTTGTTACCCGAGTGCGGAACCTGTAAATCGGCCACCGTCGCGGTACTGCTCCAGCCGGTAAAGCCCGCCGCGCCGCGCTCAAAACTGCCGTTGACAATGAGGTTACCCGGCATTTTCCCGCTGGCGTCAATATCCGCTGCCGTCTGGCTCAGGCTGTTACTCAGTTGCGTCAGAGAATCCCCCTGCGCACTGAGTGTTTTGCCCTGCTCCGTGACCTGGTTCTGCAGGGTGTTCATCGCGCTTGCGTCCGCTTTTTTGTTCACGTTCACATTCGTCGTGGCCAGATCGCTGCTGAGTTTAGTCAGCGCGCTGTTAGCTGCCGCGATGTCATTCCCCTGCTGCTTCACCGTGCCCTGCAGCTGCGTCACCGCTGTCGTGTCAGCCTTTTTACTCACCGTATCGTTTGTCGACCGGAGGCTGTTCTCCAGCGAGGTGGTCCGCGTGCCGATGCTGCTGAGCGTATCGCCCTGCTGGCTAACCGTGGTGGTCAGTGAATCCACCGCTTTTGCGGTCGCATCTGCGGTTTTCTGCGCACTGTTCGCCGCCGTCACGTTGCGCATATGCCAGTCGGCAGCGTACCAGACGGTGCCGAACGGGCTGGACTGATTAACCTGCAGGAACGGTCGCAGGAAGTTCGTGTCAGCCGGCACAGTAAAGCGCCAGGTGGTTCGTTTCCACGCGGAGGTGGTCTTAGTGTTGCCCCCGGACGCTCTCGCCCCGATACCGCCGGTGGCGGTGGTGGCCCGACCGATATAGAAATTAAAGTCGGCGCTGCCTGTACCACACGCTACCAGAGCAGACATTTCGAAAACGTCGCCCGGTGTCACGGCGATGTTGTTGATTTTTGGCACATGGTCTCGCCCGGCCAGCCGGACGGCATACCTGAACGGGCAGTCAGCCGGCACACCATCGGCGGTGGTCTCCACCACGTCATAACCCATGCGGTCATACGCCGGATCAAATGACGGGTTTGGAATGTAATCATCCCCGGCAGCATTCCCGGCGTTCACCGCTGCCGTCAGGCTGACGATGTTGCTGTTGGCTGCCGTGAGGCCTGCCTCGGTTTTCTCCACCCGGCCAGTCAGCGCGTTAAGCGCCGTCTGATCCGCTTTGGTGTTGACCTTATCGGTGGTGCTGCTCAAATCGCCCTGCAGCTTCGTGATAGCCTGCCCCTGGGAGGTGATTTTGCCTTCCGCACTGGTGACCCGGCTGGTGAGATCACTTACCGACTGCGCGCTGGCCTTTTGTGATACACCATTCGAGGAAAACAGCGTTACGTTACGGATCAACAAGCGAGCTGTTGATGGTGTCAGTGTCCCAGCGGCCAGTCTCAGATACACGTAATTACCGATAAAAGTAGCCGGAATGTTCAGGGTAAAAGTTTTGGTCTGCCAGTCGGTGGTTACACCGCTCAACCATTTCGTGGTAGAGCTAAGCCAGTTCACCGGATCCGACAAATCTGCAATAACACCAACCGTATCGGTAGATACGTTTGTCATCGTAACCGAGCTTCGCACCTCAAGACTAAGCGTCAAGACGGTCCCTGCCTCTACGGGTACTTTCGTGATGTTTGCAGTCCGGATGGAGGCTGTAGTTGTTTGCAAAGCTTTTTCAGCATCGTTGTACGTAAATCCAGAGCCAGTCCCCGAATCTACCCACAGCGATAAATCTGATTCCATTCCACCATTGCCGATGAGACTGCCGGAAGACAGCGATCCTTTCAGCATGGTCAAAAGGTTACCTTGTGATGTCAGCATTCCTTCACTAGCGCTGACACGGTCACTAAGCATACTTACGGCCGCACTGTCGGCTTTCTTAGCCACATTCCCGTTGGTGATGCTCAGGCTGTTCTGAAGATTCGTCAGCGCGTTGCTTTGCGCGGTCAGGTCTTTTCCTTGCTGCTCAACGGTGTTCTGCAGGCTCTGCAGCGCCGTTGCATCAGCCTTCTTCGCCACATTGCTGTTAGTCGTGTTCAGGCTGTTCTGCAGGCTGGTCAGGCTGTCTCCCTGCGATTTCAGACCGCCTTCGGTAGCCGTCACGCGGGTCGTCAGATTCGTCAGCGCGCTGGCATCGGCCTTGCCGCTGATATCCTTACCAAGTTGCGTCACATCCGACTGCAGTTTCGTGATCGCGCTGCCCTGAGACGTAATATTCTTCCCGTTCTGCGTGACTGACGCGGACAGACTGGAAAGCGCCTGCGCATTCGCATCGGCGGCATCGAGCGCCGCTTTCGCATCGGTCACGTCAGTGATGACCAGATCATCAATCAAGAAGGCGTCACCCAGGCGAACTTTTGGTGTATTCGGGATGGAGATCCTCACCATTGCCTGTTTCAGCGCGGTTCGGTTGTTGGTCAGATAGCCACTGACTTTTGTCCAGTTGTCCACCGACAACTCGGAGACTTTCACGTTCAGGCCAGGCCACGACCAGCCATTGGCAGAATCCTGGAAGGAAAATCCGAGCACCATATAAACGGTCGGATCGGCGGTCGAGCCAGCCGGCAACTTAACCCACGCCTCCACGTAATAGACCGCGTTATCGCGAACCTGCATGCCCGAAAAGATATGGGTATCGTTATTATCCGTCGCGTTCGGGTTGTACTCCGTACTGCGCGTAACACGCAGGCTTTTGGTCCCGCTGTGCGCAGCTTCACTGGTGATAACGGCGCGGGCATTACTGAGAACATCGCCAACGGCATAGGATTCAAAACTGCCGTCCGGCAGTACGTTGGCTCCCCGTGTCGCCTGCTGCTTCAGCGATGTATTCAGGCTGGTCAGGCTGTCGGCCTGGCTACGGATATCCTTTTCAGTCTGGGTAACCCGGTTGGTCAGTGAACTGACTGCCGACGCATCAGCTTTCTTCGCCACATCACCTTTGACCCCTTCCAGCGCGTTATTCAGCGCCGTGATGGATTGCCCCTGTGATGTCAGGGTGTTCCCCTGATTCGTCACCGCCCCGGTCAGAAATGAAACAGCATCGCTGGTCGCCTTGATGTTGGTTTCATCGGTGATATCAAACACCCGGGCGGAATCGAGCCAGATTTCACCGTTTGTCGGATGAGAATAAAGTTTGAAGTTCTGCCCGTCCGCGCCGGCAGCCGTCAATCCGGTTTCCCAGGTGATGGTTTGCCAGTCAGTGGTCAGCGTGACCGTTTTATCCTCATACGTACTGTCCGTCTGGCCGATTTTGTTCTGGCGACGGATCAGCAGACTCATCGCGCCGGAAACACCTTTGGCCTTCACCACCACCCGGTACTTGCGCTGGCCATTCAGCGGCACCGGCTTGTTGTTGTTGGAGAAGATACCCGGACTGGTGTTAGTCGTCCGGTTCAGCCGGACCCCCGCTTTCCCGTCCCCGAAATCGCCAAAGGTCACACCGGCTGGATACTGAATATCCCAGGCCGTGCTGCCCTGCAGAAAATCAAAGTTCGGGATCAGGTTGTCGCCGGCGTTGCGGGTGGCCGTCAGCACATTCGCCAGATTTGTCAGCTGCTGGCTCTGCGTGGTCAGTTTCCCTTCCGCCTCCGTCACCCGGTTATCGACCGAAGTCAGTGCCGTGGCATCGGCCTTCTTCGACACATTGCTGTTGGTCGTGTTCAGGCTGTTCTGCAGGTTCGTCAGCTGCTGGCTTTGTGAGGTGATGGTCCCTTCCGCTGTGCTGACCCGGCTCGTCAGTCCGGTAACGGCGCCGGCGGTGGCATCGATGTCCACCCGGTCGGTAACGTCAGTGACGTAAAAATCATCGAAGTAGCGACTGCCGCTTTTCAGATAGTTATTCAGCGTTACTGGTAGACTGCCTGTCTCTGTCGCTTTCCAGCGACCGGAAATCAGGGTCCAGTTTGTCCCCACCGTACCGCTGTTGTACGGACGCTCAAAAACCGGCTGGCCGGCAGAGTTGCCGATCCGCAGCTTGTTGTTCCCCGCGCCATTATCCGTCGTCGCTCCGGGTTCCTTGACCCACACCCCGATTTCATAGGTTCGTCCCTGAACAAACGGGATTAATTGCCCCGGAGTCACATTGCCCGGATCAACCTTCAGCGCCCGAGTCCCGCAGTGAGGAACGGAAAGTTCCACCACACTGGTCGCGCTTGATTGCCCGGTATAACCAGCCAGCCCGCGTTCAAACGAGGGATTCACGACCAGGTTACCCGGTATCTGACCGCTGGCATCGATATCTGCCGTGACCTGCGAGAGGCTGTTCGACAGATTCGTCAGCGAATTACTCTGGCTCTCCAGCGTTTTACCCTGCTGCGTCACTTTCGTGTCGAGCGTGGCCAACGCAGTCGCATCTGCTTTCAGCGCCAGCGCTTTATCGGTATTAGCCAGATTTCCGGTCAGTTTCGTGATGGCGCTGTTCGCAGCCGTCAGGTCATTGCCCAGCTGTGTGACGGTATTGGTCAAATCCTGCACCGCTGTCGCATCAGCCTTTTTGGCCACTGCAGCATTGGTGGTTGCCAGCCCGTTTTCCAGCTGGGTTGTCCGGTTGCCGGTCGAGGTCAGCTGATTACCCTGTTGCGTCACGGTGGTGGTCAGGGAGTCAACCGCCGCCGCCGTGGCATCCGCAGTATCCTGAACCTTTTGCGCCGCTGTCACATTTCGCATATGCCAGTCCGTAACGAACCATACGGTGCCATACGGGCTGTTCTGCGAGATCTGCAGAAAAGGGCGAATATAACCCCTGTCTACCATCGCCTGCGTGACCTTGAAGCGCCAGGTGGTTCTCTGCCAGGTCGCAGAAGGTGATTTTCCGCCCCCCGCCATGAGTGGCGCACCGGTGCTCGTATCTGGCCGAACGGCGGTGCCAACATACAGATTAAAATTCGCCGTGCCGGCGCCGCAGGCAACCAGTGCGCTGATCTCAATCACATCGTTAAGCGTGGCCGGGAACGCGGCAAAGTTAGGATGGTGATCCCGGCTGGCAATTCGGGCCGCATAACCATACGGGCAGCCAGGAGGGACCTCCTCAGCCGTCGTGGATACGACGCTAAACCCCATCTGGTCGTAAGCCGGGTCAAATGTCGGGTTGGGAATTAAATCTCCGCCTGATGCGTTTCCGGCCCGTACAGCGGATTTCAGCGAGGTAATGTTGGCGTTAGCAGCCGTTAGCCCGGATTCCGTTTTCTCCACTCGTCCGGTTAGCGAGTTCATCGCCGTCTGATCCGCTTTGCTGGCCACGTTCGCGTCTGTCTGCGTCAGCGCATTCCGGAGTTGGGTGATGCTCTGCGAATTGCTGACCACCTCGTTGCCAATCTGGCTGACATTCGAGCTGAGCACGCCGGCTGCGTTTGCCAGCGCGGAAACCCCGAGACCGGAGTACATCTCAGCAACCTTGTCTGACAGCTTCAGGCCCAGGTTGATATACGCCTGGCCGGTCCACTGATTCACCAGAAATTCAACGGTGTTCCAGCCGGCTTTCAGTTCAAAACTGACGGTATTCCAGCTGGCGTTACCCCAGGCGACCTGAACCCCGTTCACAAATATGGCGCCGGTATCATCAAAAACCCTGGCGCCGGGCGCCAGTGTGATGGTGGTATCTGCGGCCACTTTCACCTGGCAGGAATACAGCGCGATCAGATAGCTGCCGGCGGACGTAAAGTCCAGTTTGGCCGCGTCGGCCACCTCATCCACGACCGTTGGTGCCACAGCGCGAACATCGCTGAATGACGGGACTGTCCCGGCGTTAGCCAGCTGCACCGGATAGAGTCGACGGGACCAGCGATTCGGCTGGCCATTGACCAGTTGATTCGACAGGCTGGTGATGCTGTCAGTATTGCTGCGAATATCCCGCCCGTTTTGCTCTACCTGCTGCGTTAAGGCAGTGACCGCAGCCGCTTCGGCTTTCTTCGCCAGCGCGGCATTTGTCGTGCCCAAATCGCTCGTCAGTTTCGTGATGGACTGACCCTGGCTGGTTATCCTGTCGCCCTGCTGGGTAACAACAGACTGCAGCCCGCTCAGTGCCTCATTCGTACCAGCCAGGCCCGTTTCCGTCTGGCCAACCCGATTAGTGAGTGATGTTAACGCGGCGCCCTGCGATGTCAGCGTGGCGCCCTGTTGCTCAACTTTCTGCGTCAGGGACGTCAGCGCGGCCGCATCGGCTTTTTTCCCGAGGCTGGTTTCCAGGCCACCGATACGGCTCGCCTGCGCGCTCTGCTCTGTCGTCAGAGAACTTAGTTCACCAGAAACAGCAGCTTTGTTGTCGTTAAACTGCGTCTGCAGGGACTCTCTGGCCTTAACTTCCGCCGAGATGGCGGTAACGCGCGCGGTTTTTTCCTGGTACAGCAGCCCGGAGGTGACTTTCTCCAGATCGCTGCCCTCATAGGAGCCACGCATCTGCGCCGCCAGCGTGCTGCGTGCCTGCGCTTCGGCAGTCAGCGCGTTGCTCAGCGTACTGCGCACATCCTGCAGAGCCGCCGTACTGGCGCCGGGTGCTGGCCGGCCAACGGCGATCCAGTCAAATAACAGATAGTTGTCCGCATCCTGACCTGAAGTGAAATCGAAGCGGAAACGACGAATCGTTGTCGAATCTCGCCACTCAATGTCGTGCAGGGTCAGAATCGCAATACCCTTGTCATCGTATTCCGGTTCATTGATAACCACGGAGCGACCAGCATTCCAGCCGGTTTCATCAGCGCCGATCCAGAACATTTTGGCGTTCCAGGTTGGGTTGCCAACCTTTTTAATGCGCATCTTAATGAAACGATAAGCATGGGCATCGATCGTCAGGCCGTTAGGGGATCGACAGGTTGAAGTCGAATTGTTGGCTTTCAGCCAGCCATCGCTGGTGACGCTCATTGGCGTGTAGCCGTTGTCGTCTTCCGTCCAGCCTTCGGCATCTTTGTCGAAATACCAGATTTCCAGAGAGTCAAACTGCTCCCCTGTGCCAGCGGCAATCTGTGAGATCTGGCGTGCCAGATTTTCGTCACCAGAGGTCACGGCCTCAGACAGGCTCTCGATACTCGCCTCAATCCCCTGCGTTGCCGCCAGCAGTTCATCAGCGGCCTGTGCCGCCTTCGCGTTAACATCGGCGATACGATCCGCGGTCTCCTGCTTCACTGCATTAGTCAGCGTGGTGTTAACCTGAGACAGCGACTGCTTCAGGCCATTTTCAGCAGTCTTTATCTGCGCATTCAATGCGGCATCGCCGTCGGCCAGCGTTTTGCTGACCCTGGCAATCTCCAGGTCGATGGTGGCGTTGATTTCCGCAGCCGTATCGGTGACTGACTGTCTTACCTGGGTGATGCTGTCGGTCAGCGACTTGTTCACAGTTGCGATCTGCTTGTTCGCATCTGCGACAACGGATTTTGCCTCCTGAACGCCTTTGTTTGCCTGAGCCAGACCAGAATCGAGAGCCTCATTGACCGAGGTGATCTCATCCGTGATGGTTTTATTCACGGCGGAGATCTTCCCGTCAACATCAGCAGTGATGCTTTTCGCCGATGCATCAATATCCTGGCTGACCTGCTTCGCCTGGTCTTCGGCTTCCTTACGCAGAGCTTCAGCGGTCTGCTCCAGTTCCTGCTGCGTATTGCGGATACCTTCCTGCGTTTCGCTAATGGTGCGCTGCGTTTCCTCCCAGGCAGCCGTATCCTTGATCGCGTCGGTCAGGTTTTCGTAGTAGTCATCAAAGTTATCGCTGGCCATCCCCTGGACCCAGCCGGTCCACGGGCTTTCATTGCCAAGACGATCCACAAGGCGCGCCCGGTACCAGAATTCGGCGCCCATACTGAGGCCCATCTGCTGATAGCTTTTCCCCGGATAGGCTACGTCTGATAACGGCATTGGCGCACTGCCGTCCTGGTTTTTGCTGTACTGCAGTTCCGTGCGCAGCGTATCCCCGGAGCCGGTCGGGAACTCCCAGCTAACCTGGACCCCATGAACCAGCGAACGGGTTGCCAGCGTCAGCGGTGCCAGCGGCTCGCCGACCTTGCCGGTCAGGGTTTTCTCTTCGGAATACGCCCAGCCGCTCGAGATCTCCGCCGCATTGATCGCACGGACGCGAACCAGGTAACGACCGGCATAAATGCCGCTGACCTCAAACGAGGTGGTCGAGCTGCGCGGCACATTAATCCAGTTCCCGTCGTTACGGCGCCACTGCGCCTCGTAGGCAATAGCGCCGCTGACCGCTGACCAGTTAACCTGCATCGTTTCGACGCTGATCCCCTGATTCACGACCGAGCGGGATGTGATGACAATATCGTCAGGAGGTGACTGGTTGCCCGCCGGCAATACGCTAACCGGGCGCTGATCGATAATCGCGCCGGTATCGATGCGGGCGAATTTATCCGGGTCATGTGACACGCCGGTGATCGTGAGGGTGGCATCGCCGTTCTCTTTTACCCCTGCGACCCGGTACTGCTGCAGAAAGAGGTCATTAGATTCTACGGCCCAGACGCATTCCCGTTCTGGCGTCTCACTGTACGCCGTTGTGACCGTAATCTGCCGGCGTCCGTTAACGGCCTGGATGGTCCGGCTCTGTGAGATCCCGGATGGCAGGTTTAGCTGGAGGCGGTCGCCAGGTTTGGCATCCACATAACGATCCAGCGTAATCACCCGGCCATTCACCGCGCTGATCCGCCCGCCGTTGACCCGTCCGGCCAGCAACTCATCCGCCAGGGCAATGATATAACCGGGTTGAGGAATGCGACCGTCCAGCCCCACATCAAACTCAACGACCCGGTCTTTGTTGTTGGTCAGTATGCCCCACAGCCCCTTACGGTGGGCTTCGCTCTGGCGCGTACAGCCAATCGCGGTCATTTCGAGCTGGTTAAAACTGTAGCGGGAAACCAGTTCCGGGATAAACGCCGGCTCTATTGCATCAGCATAAGCATTATCCGGATCAGACCAGGAAACCAGGGCGTTGGTGTACCGAACCTGGCTGCTGCTGCTCGAATAACGGGGTTTGCCGACAATATTGGCGCGCGTATAGGTAAAATCGACATCACGCGGCATATCAGCCTGCACAACAATCTGCTCACCGTTCCAGCAGGTCATGCCCCGGAAAATGGCTGCAAAGTCTCGCAGCACGGTGTAAGCATCGTTGCGTTCCTGGACGTAGACGTTACAGGTATAGCGCGGCTCCATGCCGTCACCACCGCGCCCGTCAGGAACCAGCTGATCGCAGTACTGTGCAATCTGGTACAGCGTCCATTTCGAAATATTGGCGCTGCTCAGACGATTACCGAGACCAAAACGGTCAGCTGTAACAATGTCGTAATAGATCCAGGCCGGGTTATCCGTCCAGGCCCATTTAAACCCGCCGGTCCAGACGCCGGTATATTCGCGGGTTTCCGGATTGTAGTTATCCGGCACACGAATCACGCGCCCACGCGGCTCACAGGAAATTTGCGGAATGGAGCCATTAAACTGGCTGGAGTCGAACTCGATATAAAGCAGCGCGGTGTTGGGATAACGCAGCTTCGCGTCAATCACTTCGGTATAGCTCTGCAGCGTCATCACGTCGCCAACTTTGACACTGTTTGCATCCGGAGAGATTTTACGCAGGCGTAGCGTCCAGGTACTGCCGGCATGGGGCAGATCAATACGATGGCTCCGCTCATAACCGGAGGTGGTTTTACCCGTGACAGCGGTTTCCAGCACCGTCTGCCAGGCGCCACCGTCGGTCTGCAGGTCAATCGCATACTTGACGGTATTGCCCACCACGTCGCCGTCATCTTCCTGTTTCATCAGGGACGGCCATTTCAGGCGGACACGAACGGCAGAAAGCTGGGTATTAGTAAAGGTATGGGTCCAGGCTGTCTTGCTGGAAACTTCCGTTCCCACACTGATTTCATTTTCAGTGCCGGGAATACCCTGAATATAAGTCTGAGCCTGCGTGCCGGGTCGAAATGCCCAGGACACGCCACTGAAGTTTTGCGAACCATCAGCATTTTCAAGCGGGGTGCCATCAAGATAAATATCTTTACCGGTTAAACCACCTGCAAATTCACCCTCACCTAATGCGAGCAGAATTTTGGCTTTCGCAACAGACTGTAAATCATCCGGCTGTTCCGTCGGTGTACGCTGCTTTGAGCCGCCACCCTTGCGCCCTTTAATTATGTTATTTGCCATATTACGCCCATAAAAAAAGCCACCGCAAGGTGGCCTGAATTGGATGGTTTACTGAATAAAACTTATTGCTGGTCTTCTACGTAAATACCGGCAGATATAATGGCGCCGCCAATTCGGCGTTTGCCATAAAGCAAAGAGACCGGGTATCCCTGAGAGGCAGTGTTCGTCACGCCCCCAAAGGCGTAGGACGCTTTATTGTCAGCGGATTCTTTTCGTGCCAGGCCAACTGGCTGTGGGGAAAGCATCTGAACGACGCCGCCGAGCATCATGGCGCCGCCAGCCAACCCGACATTCCACGCAGTACCTGCGGCTAAAGCACCGGCGCCGGCAGGTCCAAGCATAACGGCAGCAGCTATGATTACTGCGCCAAGGATAGTCTGCAATACCCCTGCTTTTTTACTGCCAATAACAACAGGGACTATTTTTATAGTTTCATCATTAACAGGATAAGAAAAATCATTTAGCCCTATGTTTTTCCCGTCCTTGAATATCGCAAAAGTCAATCCTCGTTCTTTCGCTTTATTCATGAACATTTCAAAGCCACTGATCGTACAGCAAAGCGCCTGAATAGCTTCATTTGTAGTGGCTACTAGGCGCTTATGTTTTTTACCAAATCGCTTTCCTAATTCACCGCTCAGCTCAATATTAACTATTGACTCCTGAACTGTAATCATAAAACCACACCTTTTTTATATGCATGATTTGATCACCGATTTCATTTCAGCGCTTCTTCTGGCATTTTGAGAGAAGTAAATAACTTTACTTTTCCCATCTTGGTCAGGAATCACATCTGCAACCCAAGTATATACGTCTATATAGACAGTCTTACCGTTTTTATAAGGCTGAATATATACCGGGACAGGTCCTGTTAGAAAACTTTTTTCCTGCCAGCCTGATAAAATGCACTCAGAAACATCATTCACATTCTTATTCGAATGAAATATTTCTTCCGGACCACTCTGACGGACTTCCGAAGGTGACTTACAACCAGTAAGAATGAATGCCCCGATAATAATCGGCAATGCTAAAATAATTTTCACTAATTCATCTCCTTTTAAAGAAGACGAAATATTAACATAGAGACTTATACCGAACGACCTTCATCGTCCTTTCCATCCAGTACCCACCATACGGCACGCGCTTGCTGAGATGGCCATACAGGTGATGCAGCAGCAGGTTCCCTTCCAGCAGAATCCCGGCGTGGTTCCACTTATCCGCCTGCACCTGCATGATCACCATATCACCCGGTTGCGGTGGACCATCAAACTCACGGAACCCGCATTCATACCAGCAGTCCTGATAAAAATTGTCCGGATACTCCTTTTCCCACCACGGATAATCGACGCGGTAATCGTGCAGCTCGATTCCGTGGGTTTGCCGAAAATAGCTCATCACCAGGCCCCAGCAATCGTAGTGGCCCAGCACGAATGGTCGCTCGAGGAGCGGCAACTCACCACGCGGGTGGATGGTACGGAGATCGCCTTCTGGCCAGCTGATAATATGCCAGGGGAGAAGGGTCGCGTCGCATTGCGCTTTATCCAGTTCGCTCGGCTGGGTGGTGGCATCAGGATGGCTGTGAACAATACCGGTGATCGTTCCCCATTCTTCAACCTCCGCATAATCCTCCGGCGCCAGCACAAAATTATCTTTCGACTCTGTGGCCAGGTTCCGGCAGGGGAAATAACGCTCCGCTCGGCCCCTCTGGGCGACGAGGCCGCAGGCCTCGCGCGGATATTCTGCGGCCGCATGCTCCTGGATGGCCTTAATCGTTTTCTGACGCATATCAGCTCCTGATTAATGAAGTGCCAGGGAACCCGCCAAACGGCAGTTCGCTATTCTCACCATGACGTAATTTGCAGGCCGTGAGCGTTCCGTTGCAGACATCCTGCGACGGGTCATCAACTGGCTGATTGTTCCTGTCAAAATACCGGGTGCCGGCATAGTCACACCCGTTACCGCTGCGGTATTGATTGCGGATACACCAGGTGCAAATCGCATGCAGCTGGCGAGTGGGGATCATCATCCCCTGCAGGGCAAACGGGCTGGAGAGAGTAAATTCCACCTTCTCATCGTCTTCATAATGCTTTACGTCGATGAAGAAAAGGCGCCGTTTCTCCTGCGTCGGATCAGCTGAGGCATTCCCTTCCGGAAAGTTCTTCGCATCGAGATACTGTTTTTGCGTGTCGTGGATAACAACCCGCGCCAGAGCCAGATCGTCGTAATGAAGACAGAGCGCGGATATCTTTCCGTCGATATTCCCTACCCGCAGCGTTGGCTGCGCGTCGCTGCCCGTGGTGGATGACTCGATCCCTTCGATTTCACATGGCCAGGCTTTATACTCCCGCCCCTGCCACCAGATGCTTTTCGCCGGCAGCTTATCCAGGTCGCCGCCAGCGGCGAGGATTTCGGCTGCAGTTTGGGGAACGTTATAGCCGTGGAAATACAAAACCTCATCCAGGCCAAACGCCTGGCCATCGATCTCCAGGAGACGAACCTCATCGCCTGGCTCTAACTTCTGATAATTCGCGTTAAGGCTCATGGTTTAAATGCCTGAATAAAAGTGGCTGAAAGTGAGTAATTTCCGCCGCCCAGCGGCACCGGTTTATATTGTTCGCAGCGGAAAAGCCCCACCTCTTCCAGAGGCGGGGTCCACTGAAACGCGCGGGTGCCTGCATGACGGTCGAAGAACTGCTTAATCGGGCGGATATAGTCCTCCGTACCGACAAAACTCAGCTCCCAGTCCTGTGATCGGGTGTTAATACCATCGCCGGATACCTGCGTATACCCGTCACCGAACTGCGCCTTCCGGACACGAAAGTTAACGGTCTGCTGGGGATTAACCCGCGGACTCCAGGTGAATATCTCAATAGCCATTAGCGTTGCCCTTTAACTGCATTCCAGACCATCCCGCCAGGGCGCATATCCTGCGCCATCAGCTCCCTGTATTTTTTCTCCACAAACGAGCCGATCTGCTGGCCAAACTGCTCAAAACCAGACGGCGCCTGCGTTGAGGTGTTTCCGCCTTCAATCGTGATATAGACTTTTGGCCCTTCCGACGCGCCGGCGTTCTGACCACCACCGACAGCGCGTACACCCAGCGAACCATCGCCGGCACGCGTCAGTGGCATGATGGCCTCCGGCCCGGCCTCGCCAAATACGCCGGCCCCTTTTGCGAAAGCGAAGAACTGCGGAGAGTCGTAGACCTGGTTGCTGTATGCGCTCAGCGACGGCGAGTCGTAAACGCCGCCTTTGGCGTTGAACTGGAAGTTACTGGCGGCATTCTGGATCGCCGTCCCCGAGCCTGCGCCCGCAGCGCCCGTGACAACGCTGGTCCCGACGCCCACCACGCCCATAATGGTTTGCATGACGGAACTGGTGACCAGCGCCTGAGCGGCCATATCAACGAGGTTTTTTATGATCGACTGCGTGAGCGAGGAAAACAGGTCAGCCATGTTCTCCTTAAAGCTTCTCGTCCGCGTCAGCATGCTCGTCAGGAAGTTGCTTGAGCGCTCATGGGCCGTTTCAAATAACCCGACGGCCAGGCTCTGGAATTCTCCCTGTGATCGGTATAACTCCAGTGACGTCTGATACTGCGCATCGGCGGATTCTTTCGTCGCCTTCTGCATCAGCATTTCGTACTGTTCTTTGCTGATCGCGCTGCCCTGGTAGTACGCCTGCAGCAATGCCTGCCGCTGCGCAAGCTGATTGCGCAGCGAGACCAGTGGATCAACTTCGCCGGCGATATCCAGTGCCGGCGCAGCGATTTCATCGGCATGCGCCTGCAGCAGCTCTTTCGCAGTATCTCTGGCCAGCGTTATTCGTGCGGCCTGGTACTCTTTTTCATCAAGAAGGCGGACTTTGAAAAGCTCAGCCAGGTCCCAGCTGGCTTCCTGCTCTTTTCGCAGAGTTTCCTGGGCGGGGGAATACTGCGCGGCCAGATCCAGTCGCTGTTTCTGGTAATTCTCTGCGTTCATTAACAGCGCGCGCTGCAGGTCAGCATCACTGGCGCCATTTTTCTTCGCCGCTTCCTGCAGCTCCCTGTTACTGTCCTTTTCCTGCAGGTTAATTCTGGCCAGGCTGGACGCATGGGCTTCTTCAATTTGCTGCCGCAGCGTTTTGAACTGGTCGACCTTGGACTTACTGCCTTTCCCCGTGCCGGTACCGCCATCGCCGCCCCAGGGATTTCCATCTCCGGTCTCTTTGGGGGGCGTGCTTAACGCCCCTTTCAGATCGTCCGTAAGGGAGGTTATTTTTCCCGATAAACCCAGCTGAGCCAGTGTTTTTGCATCACTGACACGCTTAATGTTTTCCTCGGTTTTGCGGAGTCCCTCGTTAACGCTATCGAGATCCGCCCGTGCACGCGCCTGGCCTTTTGTTACCCCTTCCAGCTGGCCGAAGGGGTCAAACCCTTTCAGGCTGTCGATACGACTGTCGGCATCCTGAATCTCTTTCATCAGCTGGTTACGCTGCACGACCTGGTTTTCGTACTGATCCTCGAGGTCGAACTGCTTCACATTTAGCTGGTTAATCGAGAGGCGCATCAGCGCTTCACTGGTTTCGACTACGGCATCTTTTAAATCAATGGCTGACTGCCTGGCCTCCTTTGCTTTCTCATGAAAGTAAAGGAGGCCCGAACCGGCCAGCATCGCGGCGCCGAACGGACCACCGATTAAATTTAATGCACCTCTTGCCAGCCCCACCGCAACGGAGGCCGCGCGGGCTGATATCGACAATTGCCGGTTTGCCGCCGCCAGTTTCAGCTTCGCCTGGCTGGCCAGATTGGTTTGTTCAGTTTCCTGTCGGATGAGGCGTGTAAACTCATCCTGGTAACTGATATTCATCCCGTACTGTTTAGCCGTCCGCTCCATCTGCCGGTAGTGGCCAAACTCAGCGTCGTTCTGTTTCAGGATGGCAGCTGTCGAATCCAGCGTTTTGCGGGCAATATCCGCATCAGCCTGCGCCCGCGCTTTTACCGCCGCCTGGCTTTCCCGCCAAGCCGCGATATTCTCCCGCAGCCCTGCAGTCAGTTTCGTGGATAACACGGGGATCAGGCTGTAAAGCGCCACGCTGGAGACGGTGTTGAAATTGTCTGCCAGGCTGTTCAGTGCCTCCGTGGCAACCTGAATCCCGCTGCGGAGTGGCCCGTTACTGCTCTGGCCGATCTTAATGACCATCCCTTGAAACGCACTGCTCAGCCCCAGCAAATCGCCGTTCAGGTTGTTAACCCTGATGGATGCCTGCTCATGCGCCGTTTTGGTACCGGTCAGGGAAGCGGTCAGCTCATCAAGCTTTGAACGGTTCTGGACCAGGATAGACGCCGCATTCAGGTTCTCCACGCCAAACAGTTTTACGGCCTGGGCCGTGGATAGATTTTTCCCGGAAAGAGTGGTCAGCGCCTGGCTGAGACCAACCACGGATGGCTTGAGGCTCTTGTCTGTGCCCTTTTCCAGGTTCAGTATGACGTTACGCAGCGCCGTGCCGGCTTCACCGCCTTTAATTTCACGCTCTGCCAGCACCTGAATCGCGGCATTCAGCTGCTCAAAACCAACGCCGGCCTGTGCGGCTGCAACGCCACCATTTTTAATGGCGGCCGCTGTATCCACAATCTCCGACGACCCGTACTTCGCGCCGGCGGCCAGCACGTTGATATAACGATCCGCTTCCTGCGCGCTCGCCCCGTACTGGTTTAAGGAGAGCGCCAGCGTTCTGGTCGCATCGGGCAGCGTTGTGCCGGCGGCCTGCGCCAGGATAAGCGCGCTGTTCGTAGCCTTCTGCAGTCCATCGGACGTTTTTAAAAGCTCCGGTTTAGCCGACGCCATCAGCTTTAACGCTTCGGCGGCCTGGCTGGCGCTGTACTCTGTCGTGCGCCCCATTTCCTGCGCAGCCAGATCCAGCGCTTTCATTTCAGCTGCAGTCGCACCGGTGATGGCCTGCAGATCTGATAACGCTTGTCCATATTGTCTGGACGTGGTGACGATCGTACCGATGGAAAGGCCGGCTCCTGCCAGCCCCGCCAGCCGGCTGGCCATCCCGGATATCGACAGACCGACCTTCTTATAGGCGTCTTCCGTCTTTTTCGCGTCCGCCTGGGCATTACGGTTAAACCGTCGTGACTGGTTCTCCGCATCGCCATACGCTCCCAGCAGCTGGGATTTAAAACTGGCTGCGTTCAGGTGCAGCCCAACCGCTAAAGATGCGACGTCTGCCATTACATTAATGCCCTCATGACTGCCGCGCATTCATCATCGACCCGGGATGGCGCAGGTGTGGTTTCGGTAGGTGGCGCGTTTTCATCGCCAGGACGGCGGAAAGTGCCCTGTTTCAGGAAGTAGGCTCGCCAGTGGTACAGCGTGTTTGCCGGCAACGCGGCAATTTTGGATGGGTCAGGCTCGCCCCAGCGGTCGGCCAGCCAGAAAATCAGCTCCAGCCAGGGCGAGTCACTCAGTTTTTTTCCGCTTCCTCCAGCTTGCCGATTGCGTGTTGCTTCACTTTTTCCACTGCGGCCAGCAGTTCGGGGTTTTCATGGGCCTTCAGCAGCTCGGCTGCCGTGGGTTTAAACTCATCCGGAATGGCCGTTCCATCCGGCTGAACCAGTGCATCGATGACGATCTGGATGACTTGCTCCGATGCCTCGCGCGCTGCGCCAGCTTTTGCGGTTTCAGCCATTTTCTCTTCGTAGCTGATGAGGTAATCCCCGGTCAGGCGGCGGATGAATACGGTGGCGCCAAACAACTCGGTTTTAATGACGGTTGGCTCCGATTTAAGCAACGCGGATTTCAGCGTGGACAGGTAATCTTTATCTTTCACAGGTAGTCCTTAAAAATAAAAAGCCACCCGAAGGTGGCTGTTTACAGGTTAAGTTAATCAGGCGCCGCCGGAGACAGCGACGGTTCCCCAGGTGATCTTGTTCTGCTTACCCTGAACAGTGATCTGGATGACCTCATTCGCCGGAGCGGCGATTTCATTCATCTGCCAGCCGGACAGCGCCAGGAGCATCGTCGCTGTTCGCTTGTTGGGTAATTCGACGTATAACTGGATGGTCTTGCGGGCCTCTGCTGCATTCAGCAGCGCGGCAAAATCGGTATTGCCCGGATCATCAATGAAGCCCAGCGACTTTTCAGGCCCGTCAGGCAGATCGCTGATGGACTGTTTCTGCTTATCCAGTAACGTGGTGCAGTCGACAAAGCCCCCCGTCTGCCCCATTGCACCCAGCGCTTTACAGTTAATCAGCGGTTTCAGCGCTGACGTGGCAGCGCCAGGCTCCCCGTATTTCACAATGGTGCCCGCCGGCAACATCGCATATTCAGGCGAAGTTTTATCAGCCATGTTTCTCTCTCTTTTTATACGGCAGCGGATGCTACCTGTTTTCAATGCCGTTTCGGATTTCCACGGTTAACACGCGCAAAACGGTCTGGAGGTTGTAATCCAGGGCGGGTCGGATAAAGGGGTCTGCAACCTGTTTAACCGTGCCAAGCTCCTGCGCCAGCGCCTTCATATGGTGTTGCTTGCTGGGGCCAACACGGAGCGTTACAACCTCGTTCCCTTTACCCTTGCGGGTGGAAGAGCGGATTTTGATTGAGTCCCGCATGTGCGGCCCGGCAGACGTTTCGTCAAAGCCGGCATGCTGCTTCATATCTTCCTCGACGACCTTTAGCGCTTCGCGCCCGGCATCCCGCAATACCTTCGTCGCCACTTTTTCGCCCAGGGCCATTAACTGCCGCTCCAGCTCATCCAGCCCTTTAACTTCCATTCGGATCACGAGGAGTCCTCCACGTAGTGAATGATGAAATCGCGGGTCAGGCGATACTGAATGCGACGATTCGTCAGCTGGTTTTTATCCTGATGGATACCGCCTCGCTCCACATACTGAAGCGGGATACCCTCCAGCTGGCCATGAACGACGGACTTCAGTTCCGTCCAGATTTTTTTATCCAGCTGCAGCAGCGAGGTGTAATCATCGAGACGGTACAGATTCACCTGGATACGGGCAGAGACGATCCCCGTTCGCAACATTCCCGAGACCATCTCCGGGTCAGAGATACGCTGAAAGGTCGCTCCTTCCTGGACCGTGTCCGGCAGTAAAAGCGGATACGCATTCATGCCGGTGATGCGCTCCAGCGCACCCTTAATCGCCAGCTCTATCATGCCGCCCGTCAGCCTCCCCCGTGATAATGATCCGGTCCGTTTTGCGGTCGATATTCCGGACGGTATAAACCAGATTTTTCGTCGTGATTTTCCAGTCAATATCAACCAGCACACCCGGATAGACCGTAAACAGGCAGGTTTCCACCACCTGCTGCTGATCCAGCGTGCGGACTTTTCGCCCCGATACCAGCTCCCGTTTTGCCCACGCTTTTCCCGATTCAACCTGCTTTTCCGGTAGCGGTTCGCCCAGCGGCCCCCGACCGGACTGAACGTAGCTAATCGCAATGCGACAGTTCATATCACCCGGTTTCAGGTTCATAGCGTATGCTCCTGCAGGGGGAAAAGAAGATGCCTCACCGCAGCGGTTTCCAGCCACTGTCCGGTATGGCCATTCAGATACGCATCGCTGACCAGAAACTGAATGGCCAGCCGGATATCTTCATCCGCGATAAATCCGCGGACGGTCTCCGGGAGTGCCTGCAGCTCTTCATCACTGGTGACCAGCTTGCAGTAATAATCACGCTCGATGCTCCGCTGTGCGGCGTTCACCATTTGCGTGAGCATGGCGTCATGCTCCGTGAAATCCAGTTCCAGGCGTAGCTGGGTTTTCACATCATCCAATGTCAGTATCAAAATCGCTGTCTCCCGGCTTCGGTTTCAGCGCGCGTTCGGCATCCTTCGGCCATACCGCGATACGGCGCTTAACCAGCTCTTCGGCGTGCGATCCTTCAAACCACGCGATATCACCACGGGAATAACGGCTATGCGGACCGAGGAACACAACGGATTTACGTTCTGCCTGTGCGACCATGGTCGCACGGTTATCCTGTGCGGTCTCAGTCGCATGGTTGTCCTGTGTGGTCTCGGTCGCATGGTTGTCCTGTACGACCGTTTCTTCCGGCTCCACTGATTTATTTTTCGCAGCCATAGCATTCTCCTTAAAGGGAAAAGCCCGCATATGCGGGCTTTATTAACAGAGGGGGTGGGTTAGAACAGGACGCCGGTACCCAGCACCAGGCCTTCCGGATGACGGAAGCCGATATCGTGTTCGAGGACGACGCGGATCAGCGACTGGTTACGCGAGAACGCGGAAACTGGGTTACCTTCTGCATCGAGATAGGTGGCTTCTCTGGAGAAATCGACCTTCATGGAACCATCTTCACCGATGACAACATCATTGAAGTCGGCGAAATAAATTTCCGTTTCCTTACCACTTTCGCCCAGGTTAACAGGGATCGCGCTGGTATACTGAATCGGATAGCCCTTGAGCATACCCTGTGCCATTTCCGGGTAGACTTTGTTGCCGTTGCCGTCACGCAGGCCAAACAGCTTCATATAGGTACGGTTCGACATACCCCAGCCGCAACGGATCATCAGGCTGTTGCCATCCATCGCCATCAGAATAATCTTGTCCAGGTACTCATCAACCGTGTTCAGGTTGATCGTGGAACCCGCTTCCCACGGCAGCAGACGGTTCCACTGCGTCGCACGCGACTTCATACCAATAGGTGTATCGCCGGTACCATCATCGCGCATAAACGCTTTATCCTCACGAACAGCGATGGCGGTCAGAATATCCTGCAGGACCAGCTGCTCAACGTTAAAACCGGCGCGACCAATCAGCTGGTTCGACATCGGGACCAGGGCGATCATGGTTTTGGCACTCAGTTTTACGTCGTCGAATTTTGACTCAGACGTCTTGGCATCCTTTCCTTCGCCGGTGTAGCTGGCCGTTGCACCGCCAGCCGAGCGCGGTAACGTCAGATTGCCGTTAGGCAGCGGAACGGAGCGGGCACCCAGCTTACGGACAATGGTACGGTCGCTCAGCAGCTCAATGACTTCGTTTTGCATGTTCTCCGGGATGAGCGCTCCACCGGAACCCGCAGCGGTGGAAATGGCCATCGATACGGACTGGTCATTCAGCTCTTCTGAAGCGAATTTTGCCGCGTCCTGCAGATTCCCTGCGCCTGCGGCGACAGACATCACCAGTCGGGTCATGCCAGCACCGGTGTACTGTTTCGGCTCCTGCTTAACAATAATGCCGGGGGCCTGCTGAGTCGCTTTCACGGGTTTTGCGACCAGCGCCGCAGCACGTTCGGCGGCTTCCAGGCGTTCAATTTTGGCGCTGATATCAGTGAACTGCTGCTGCAGGTTCGCAAACTCCGTCAGCTGCTCCGCAGTCAGCGTGCTGCCGCTGGCTTCAATGGTTGCCAGGGCCTGAACCTGTTCGTTGATACCCGCACGCTGACGACGCAATTCTTCAATATGTGGCATTTTATTTCTCTCTTTTTAGACATAAAAAAAGCAGCCTGCTGGCTGCTTAAGGTGACGCGGTTTGTGTTTGCGCCGGGTTACATTTTGGTTTGCAGATCCATCGCGGCTGCCTGCATCTGAATGGAGGTTTTTTGACGGGGTTGCTGATACTTTGCCGCGATAGCATTGATCGCCGCCTGGGGGTCAGAGACTTCATCCGCCAGGCCGGCGGACACAGCGCCAGGGCCAAAATACAGCCCCGCCTGCGTATCAATGACGGCCTGCTGATTCAGGCCGCGATATTCGGCCACCGACCCCGTAAACGTCTCGTACATTTCGTCGATCATGCCCTGGAACATACCCAGCGACTCTTCACTCAGTGGTTCATGTTGGGTGCCATTATTTTTGTTATCTCCCCGGTAAATGGTGGTGAACGTCAGCCCCATTTTTTCTTCCATCTTCGACGTATCGAGGTGCTCTATGATCACACCAATCGACCCCACGCCACTGGTCTGGCTGACGATGATTTTGCTGCAGGCCGATGCGATGAAATACGCGGCGGAATACGCGCTGTAGTTCACAATCGCCGTGATGGGTTTCGTGTCGCGAGACTGATAAATGTAATCGGCCAGTTCCTTGCACCCCACCGCTGCGCCGCCGCCGGAGTTAATATCCAGAACGATTTCGCTGATTGAGGGGTCGTTTAACGCCGCCTGCAGCTGCCCGCGGATCCGCTCGTAGCTGGTCAGCTCGGAGCACATCGCCGTAATCTGCCCCCGGCGTGGAACAAGAATGCCGTGAACGGGGATCACCGCCACCCCGCCGGTGGGCTGGACCTGCTCAGCTGCAGGGGATTTACCCGGATTCAGCGCCATCTGAATGACGGCATCTTCGGTGATCCCCTGAATACGGGGGATGAGCACCGCTTTCACGGAGTCCATTGTTTGCCGCGTCACGTAATGCGGCACACCAAAGACCATATCTGCCAGGTGCGGCAGGTTAATTAATTTCGTTGTCATGTTGTCTTCCAGGTCATCCCGCGTGGCGGGAAATAATCAGGCTCTGGCCAGAAGGGTTTCAATTTCGGCCAGCTGTTTTGCTGTCGGCGACTTATCGCCAGGAAGGATCTTCGCGCTGTCGACCATATTGAGCGGCGTCAGGTATTTGTCCCCGCCAGCAATTGGCGGCAGATTCTCCATACGCCGGATATCGTTAGTGGATAGCCATCCCCACTGGCGGCCCAGCGCATAAGATTCATAGCGTGATTTCTGATCGCCTCGCAGCAGCCCGGAAACGTTGAACTCGATGTACAAATCGCGGCGTTCGCTGGGCAGGAGCAGATCGCGCTGCAGCGCACCCTCATGGCGTTTCAGCCATGCCAGCAGCGTGTACATCACGAACTGCAGGCCCTGGTGTTCAATGTTGTTGTTGGTCGCTTTCGCCAGCATCTGCACCATATGTGGCGGGATTTTATAGAGCCGGCAGACCTCTTCCACGCCCCACTGCCGCGACTGTAGCAGCTGCGCCTTTTCGTTATCCTGCGACAGTTGTTTGTAGCTCATGCCCTCCTGCAGCAATGCCACAGAGAACATATTGTGAATACCGGAATGGCGCTCGGTCCATTTCGCCAGCAGGCGATCAATAGCATCCTGGCTTTTAATGGTCGCGGCCTCTTTCGGACGCTCTATCACCCCGCTCATCGTTGTCCCGCGCCGGAATGTCGCGGCCGCATGCTCCTCAACGGCCAAATTCAGTCCAAGAACATCGGCGTTCGTCTGAATGGGGGAACTGCCGATATAGCCATCCAGAGAAAAGACCTTCACATGGTGCATCATGCGCATCGGCAGAATTTCGCCGACTTCCGGGAGTTGGTAATACGGCATACCGTCCGGCCCTTTCAGCACAATGACCTTTTTCGGGTTAATGGGGATCAGCTCTTTCGGGTAGCCTTTTCCGTCCCGTTCGATGATCGAGTAGCAATTTCCCTCCAGCCCCAGCAACCCCTGCTGCTGCTCGAAATACTCGAATGAGGTGTCTTTCCTGTTGGGCTGGGAGTGAATCAGGTCATAAACCGGGTGGTCCGTCGCACGCTGTCGCCCGCCATTTTTATCCCGCCGGTAAAGTTCGCACGGCAGCTGCGCGACGGACTCCGCCAGGAGGGTGACACAGGCCCGGACCGCTGAAAGTCCCAGAGCGGTTTCCGGCGTGATTATGATGCCAGTTTTGCTCTGGCTTGAACGAACCCCACCCAGCATGGCTTCCCAGAAGCTATTACCCGAATATTGTCGGCCCCTGAACATCTGGGGAAGGAACATTATTCACCTCCGCCATTGCTGACGCCGGAGGAAAAGGCCCGGGTTGTCATATATGACCAGCCCAGACAAATAATCCCTCCTGTTATCAATCCCACTGATGGAGAAATAAGCCAGGCACCTGCGGATAACAATCCAGCACCAGTGAGGCCGACAATAAAACTCAAAACTGAAATTAGCATGCTATATCTTCCTCATCGTATACGGATGTCATCACTGAACTGTTAAGCATGGCGCGCCCCAGCCCCATCATTAAACCAACCGCACCATCTATCTTGTTCTGCCGCCCTTCCTTCCCGGGACGCACAATATCGTCACTTCCGGGAAGGTACTGGCCGACGATATTGG
This sequence comes from Klebsiella pneumoniae complex sp. WS1778, assembly GCF_049472055.1. Lineage (NCBI taxonomy): Bacteria > Pseudomonadati > Pseudomonadota > Gammaproteobacteria > Enterobacterales > Enterobacteriaceae > Klebsiella > Klebsiella pneumoniae complex sp. WS1778. Next base: position 108,069 of record NZ_JBKGTJ010000001.1, on the reverse strand, counting down.
AAATACACCAGTTCATGACGGGGTGTCCGTCATGATGGAATCTCCCCGAGATGAGCGCAGCCTCAATCTCTCTCATAGGATCACTCATGTGGGTAAAATTTTGTCTTATCTCGACAGGCTCAAGCCCCTCTTCCTCAAGCATGTGACGTAATGAAGTCGCGCCATAAGGATCAATGGGGCATTGGGCAATTTTTACGGTATTCCGCAGCTTCAGGATCGTTTCAAATATCAGCCTGTAATCAACTTCACCACCATCGGTCGGGATCAACTTACCCTGCCGGACAAAGGATTGATAACGTTCTGCGGTACTCTTCAGCGCGGTCTCCTGCGAGTAAATGGTTTCTTCGGGTGCCCAGAACAGAGGAGAAACACAGTAAAAATGTGTTATTCCGTCTATTTCACGACGAAAAACTGGAACCACGGCATTGAGGTCAACTTTCGAGGCCAGATCGATACCCAGCCAGCATTCTTCCCCTTCAAAATCTGACAACTTAAGGTTTTTATCGGCTGCATCCATCCATTTTCTCAGGTCGTAATAAGCTGATTTTGCGCTTACCCAGCGATTGAAATGCTTGGTCAGAATCTTGTTTGTCTGCCCGGGCGTCGACATACCCAATAATTGTTTAGCCCGGAGAAAATCTGCTTTTACCGAAATGCCATAGTTGGGGTTTGCCTTGATTAATGCCTCAGGAGTCGTCCAGTCATCATCGTCATCAAGGCCATAAATCAGCCCAAATATGGTTTCATTTTCCTCGCCATTACGGGTTTTCCGCAGGATCTCGACAACCTGAGTACGCTTTTCATAGCAAGGGGATGTAATGTCATAGCCGGCAGTGGTGATGATCAGTGTCATCGGTTGTTCACGAGCCCCCATACCGGTGGTCATGGTGGTGTAAAGCGCATCAGTAGTATGTTCGTGATATTCATCAATGATGGCGCATGATGGCGAATCACCATCCCCCGGGTCACCGATCACCGGCGCAAAAACCGAACCGTCAGGGCGCGTCATTTTTTTTGCCCAGGGTTTTATCGAGAATTTTTGCCGCAATGCCGGCAGCTTTTTCACCATTTGCAGCGCCGGAGAAAATACCTTCCATGCCTGTTTTTCAGTCGTGGCGCCGCAGTAGACTTCTGCACCATGCTCGCCATCTGCACAAAACATATAATTTCCTACAGCAGCGGCAATAGCGGATTTCCCGTTCTTCCTGGGCACCTCGATATAGATTTCAGAGAAACGACGCAGGCCTGTCTTCTTGTGTACCCATCCAAACGGTACGCCAAGAGCGAACTTCTGCCAGGCTTCAAATTCAATCCGGAGTTTACGCCGGGCCCATTCCCCTGAGGTATGAGGCATTTTCTGGGCAAAACGAAGAAATCGTTCTGCTTTGTTTTTATCGAAGCGGTAGGGCCAGTGGGGATCCTTTGCTCGTTCGAGGTCGTCCAGATGTCGCTGACAGGCAAGTATCGTTAACTGACACGCCAGAATCTTCCCGCCAACGATATCCCGCGCATACTGGTTCGCTGCATTGACGTTCGGATAGGTTGCCATCAGTCAAACTCATCGAATTCATTCCCGTCATCATCCGGATCCTTTTGTCCGCTGGTCATGCGAAGACGACTGAGCGGATCTAACCCCAACAGAGAGCCCAGGCGGGCAAGCTGGGAAACCGAGTCATTCCGGACATTAACTGCAGGGTGTTTTTTCAGGCCCCCCATTTCACTTTCTGAGGTCAGTCCGCTGGCCAGCATTTTTTCGGCTTCGAGCATCAGATGAAAAGCATTGCAGTAAGCCAGCAACAAAGGTGCGTCCTCCAGCTCAAACACCCCTCGGTCGATGAGTATTTTGCTTTGCGTCTTCCACATTTTTATTGCCGCCTCCCCCATTAACTCAGCGGGAGGCGCAATACGTGTTAATTTGCTTTTTTGCCCGGTGGGTAAAGTGGGTTTTCGGCCACCACCGGACGATCGAATTCCTCCGGCCATAAACGTTCCTTTGATAGATGAAACCTTCCGGAAAAAAGTTTCTTATTTCTGGCGTGTAAAAATAGACTTCAACGGGCAGTCCCGAAGCGCGAAAGGGGTCAGGGATTTGCTCCCCCCTACCCCCTGGCTGCAGCTGCCTCAGTCGAGGTGGAGGTCCTCATTCCGGATGCGCCGGCGGCGAATACGGTTCGCATTGCGTGGGCCGGCATATCTCAGACGTTCAATGAACACCAGTGTTATTCCGGCGGTCAGGATCCTGTCGCTGTAGCGGAGCCTCCATCGGCCTGCAGTACGCTTTCTGGTAGCCGTTCATCTAATGGCTGATTCTCGAACACCTTCATCCCAAACTGACCGATCCAGGTGCTCACTGAGTTGATGTTCCCCGCGATGAAGTCGGTCACCTCGGCGATCAAACCTTTAACGACAGTATCCGTACTCTGACGCCAGTAATTCTCAATCGCGACCAGCAACGGATCGGAACCATTACTGACAGATTGTTCACCTACGCTATACGTTTTTTTCTTCGCGCTATCGGTGATGCATAGCAGTTGGCTGGTCTGGACGGCTCCAGCCTCTGCCGCAATAACCTGCATTGTCAACGTAGCCACTTTGTTCCCGTCTGCATCAGCGCTGGATGCATAGAACATAGAGAGCGTCAGATCCGTGCGTTTATACATCATTGCTTACCTCCCCTACGATGGCGGGAACGACGGCCGCCGGGAAGCGGAGATTGTTGCTCCTGTACCAGCTCACCCACTAAAGGTTCCTGAGCCGACTCAGCAGCCGGTGCCGGTGCAATATCATGCGCAATCGTCAGTTTCAGCAGTGGGCGGCCGCCCTGGACATGCTCAAAATGGATGCCATGCACGGCTTCATTCATTCGTGACTGACCATCCGTCTCCAGAACGGTCAAAACGCCATCAACGTATTCAATTTTGAAACTCTTCATCGGGTTCTCTCTGTTGCTGTTTTCTTGCTGTGGCAGGTCCAGCACAATGACTCCAGATTAAAGTCATCATCGGTACCGCCATGAGCTTTAGGAATGATGTGGTCGACACTTGAGGCTTTCGTGGCAATACCGTCTCGCCTGCAGTTCTGACAAAGGTATTTATCCCTCTTCATGATACGGGCCCGTTTAATTTCCCACGGTCGACCATAACCACGTTCCTGCCGAGTTTTTCCGGGCTGGTAGTTACGCCAGCCATCACCAGCGTGTTGCTGCCGATGCATCTCACAGTATCCACCGACATCATTGGTCACATTCGCGCATCCTCTGTGCCGGCAAGGTCGTTTAGCTCGTGGCGGCATAAACGTCCTCGAGCATGAGTTGAGGGAGAGTTAAAGCGGTACTGTCGATGGGAAGCTGTGAAAAGGGCAGCGATGAGCATGACAATCCGTTACACTCAATCGCCACCAGCTTCCCACCTACGTATTCATTTTTTAAGCTATTCATCATGTACCTTTGCGAATAAAAAAGCCCCGCAGATGCGAGGCTACTGGTTAAATATCAGGGTGTTACTATTCCACATCAGAGTGTAAGGTTACTCCTCAGCCCGCCCGTGGTGGGACACGGGCGCATTCCGTTAATAGAGGGATGGCTGATGACCTCTGATAAGGAAATACAATGTCTTTAGAGCAACGTATAGAAAACTTTGAAGCTCGCATTCAGAAGCTTGAAGGTGTTACAACTCACTTACACATAAGATCTGAATTAACGATATACATTATTTCTGCAATGATTGGTGCAGGCCTTGTTAAACGTGAAGGGGTAAAAGAACTGATAGAAAGTGCTGATTTGACCCCGTTTAATGCTCCAGCAATTGCTACGGCAGAAAAGAAAATCATGCTTCAGCTGATAGATAAAGTCGATGTAAAGGTACAGTAGTTGGCTTAATTAATGAAGACAGAAAGGTAGGATCAGCACACTTTCTGTCTTTTACATTTTGAAGTTTATTATTCCGTCTCACATAAACATGTGGCTCATTCTTGAGGGTACGTTTCATGGACTCCCTTACTTTTCTTTCAAAATTCATTCAATTAAACTAATTAATTAGTCCGTCTGAACTTATTCTCATAGTTTCCGCTCTCACTAGAATCCTTTTAATGGATGTCTAAACATCTATTTTTTAATGGTTATAGGGATACTCACCGATTCGTAAATCCGCTCACAGGTCATTCCCGCTGTGTAGCGTTCGTCAGCGATTGCAGCATACCGTCTAGCTTCTTCTGCAAGGTTTCCAAGCATGTCGGCGAGCACTCCGGCGGTGGCGCCGGTTGTTTTGCTTCTGACGGTAGCGGCAAGACTTGCGGTGTGGCTTGCGGCGTCCAGACGGGTGGCAAGGTTTTTTGCCTGCTGCCGCAGCTGGCTAACAGTATCAGAGAGATTAGCGGCAGCAGTACGCGCTGCAGCTGTTTGCGCTTGAGCATTCTTTACGGCCTCATCGCGGGCGATCAGACGCCCCTGTTCAATCATCCGGGCGGCGGTTTGCGCGTTAACTTCCTGGGACGATTCGGCGCTATCACGTTCTGCCCACCGCTTTTCCCATGCCCGATCGCTCCAGGCTAAACCAGCAACAAAGGCACCAGCAATAATCACCGCGGCGATAGCTGGCTTTAAGTAAGTTGCATTCACTGGTCAATCCCCCAGCAGGTCAGCGCACTTTCCTGATCACGGCGTGTTACCTGCCCATAGCAGTTATTGGAGCGCACCCGGCAATCCTTCCCTCCGTCCTTTATCCACCAGCGAATCGCTTCACATGCGCCTTTACGATCACCGGCGTTAATCCGCTGATAGAACGTAGACGGGAAGCATTTTCCGGGCCCGATGTTGTATGGACAGAACGAGGCAATGCCTACTTTTTGTGGAGGGGTCAAAGGGACATGGATATTCCGATCAACCCATGCCAGCGCTTTGTCGCGCTCTATCGCGTTTACCTGATCGCATTTGGCCTTGGTCAGTTTCATACCCTGAGTGACGGGTTTACCATCTATACGCGTGGCCCCGCGGCAAATTGTCCAGATCCCCTGACTGCCATCGCGATACGCTGTAAGGCTGTTTCCTTCTTTCTCATCCAAGAACTGATCCATCAATGTTGGAGCTGATGCACCAGCAGCCATGAGGGCCAGCATTGCGGCACTAAGTTTCGCTCTGTTTCCCATCACCACTCCGTGCCGCTTTGCGCCGGTCATCTTTAATTTTGAAATACAGATTCGTCAGGTACGTAAGCAGACCAAAAAGAAGGCTGCCAAGCACGCCAATAGCTGCCCATTGTGATGGACTGACTTTATCTAGCACCTGAAGCATCCAGAACCCGGCGTTTCCAGCTGATGCGCCATATGCAATGCCGGTTGTTAGTTTGTCCATGCGATACATACTCTCACCTCGCTGAGCGCGGGTGCTGTGCGTGTTGGAAAAGGATCAGGCTCGCGGGCTCTAACGTAACGGGGGGGTAAGAAGTGATTCCATGAGCCTGAAAATGAAAAATCCCCGGCGGGTGCCAGGGAATTAATATGTGATTTATTTAAAAAAATCGTTGCAGCGGACCTTAAAGGATCACTAAATGACCGTTATGGAAAATGCCATCATTCATGGCAGGTTCCAAACTCAAGTAACATTCTGGTTTTCAAACTCTTCAGTAGTGAAGTACGCCACATCGACGATACTATCGCGCTGAATCCAGTAGTAACCCTCTTTTATCTACTAGCTCGAACAGTCGTAATTGTTGATTAATATATGTTTTCAGCAATGAAAACAGATTTAGTTATTCTTTATAGCGGATTAAGCAAAAACCTCAGAGGCTGGCTTTGATGTCACAAAGCGGGGAAGAAGTGATCCCCCTAGCCAGAAAAATCAGAATGCTTGACAGAAGCCGGTGATTGTAGTTACCCGTATATAGTTCATAACAGTATCATTAATATAAAAAAACAATATGACGATGAAGAGTCCTTTAAAGCAATTATTAAGGTACCATATTATAGTAACAATTCTTAAAGAAGCATTTGTTGACAGCCAAAAAGTTCCATTCTTTTACTCTATAACAAATATTGCGTACGCACAACACCATTCACAGATATGATTTCAAATCAACACAAAACCTTCCAATCAACATCAATCTTGATATTGATCACACTTTCCCGAAAGTGCACTTGTAAACAGTGCGTAACTGTAATAACAAGCATATATCTTTCAATTTAGAAACTCATTTCTCTCCGCACACCAGCATTAAGGATAATAATGAAGAACATACTGCACATTTCTGACTTGCATTTATCAGTGAATAAGAGTTACGGCTTTCATGAATCTCAAGCAAGAAAAACTGTTAATTATATTCTCGAGGATCTTGAATCACTTAAAAAAGACTCCAACTTTAGTATCGATACAATTTTTTTTACTGGAGATATATCGTTTTCAGGCCGTCAAGAAGAATTCCATTCCTTTCAAGAATCATTTCTCACCCCTTTACTGACAGGATTAGGATTAAATTCAGATAGCGTTTTCATGGTTCCCGGCAACCATGATATGAATCGATCCGCAATTAAGCTAACTGAGAAACCATTACGAAATAAATTTACGAATGAGCAGTTATCAGAGATTTTTAGTGGCTTAGACAAAAACCAAGAAGTGTGGCCAAGATCGGAAGAATACAACAAATATACAACCTCAACATTCAATAAGAAAAATATCGAGCACAATGGGGCACTGTGTAAAGTTTTTAAGATAAGCAATAAATTATTTGTAATGTGCATAAACAGCGCTTGGTTAGCGCAGGATGATTCAGATCACTCAAATCTCAGAATTACAGAAAGCCAGTTAAAAATACTTGATAGAGTCAGATTCCCTCAAGATGCGAAAATCATAGGCCTAGTTCACCATCCCTTAGATTGGCTTGAGAATACAGATCGAAACATATTTTCGACTTTTATCGAAAAAAAAATATCAATGCTATGTTATGGTCATATGCATGACTTCCAACAAAAACAAGAAAATAACTTTAACGAGGGAATCACCCTCTTTTTACAAGCTGGTACACTCGATACTAGAGAAGCTCAAAGCGGCTATTCTTTAATTCTTTTTAATAATGCCAATAGTGTTGATGACGGTCGTATCATTTACCGTAAGTTTGATCAAAAACTTGAATCCTATGTGCCATGGACAGAAAGAGGAAATGGTGGGGAATTTAACTATTCTACTAACACCATGATTAATTTTGATGTATCCAAATTTGCGTCAGTATCGTCATCGATGTTAAATGATGTCGACACTGACTTATTAATAAATATTGGCATAGCTAACGAAAAGAAAAAGAAGCTAAGAACTTTATTTACCGAGCCTAACTATGTAGAAGACGATTCAATCCCGTTAGATAAAATAAAAATAAATGCTACAAAAGACATTATTAACAATAATGATAATATCATTGTTTTTGGTGCACATAGTTCAGGGAAAACATCACTTTTAAAATACATGTTTATTAAAGGACTTGAGAAACAGACATACAAAATAATAGATTCTATTCATTTTTATATTGACTGTATTAAAGATGACTTAAGTAACACACATAAAATATCCAGAACATTATGCAATTCATACTTTTCTGCAGAGCTATCAACAAGCTTTGAAGATAAGATAAAATCCATGATTGAAAATGGGAACTGTACAATATTTATTGACAACATTGACTATCTGAAGAGAGAAAAACTAAAACCCTTACTCGATTATATGAAGGAGAACAGTTCATGCCGCTATATTGTATCTTGCGATAAAAATAACAACACGGAAATCATCACCAATTTATTAAAGCAAAGCCCTGATAATTTTAAAACAATTTCGATTGGTTCATTGAGAAGATGTAATGTTCGAGATATTGTTTCAAGATGGGAATTTGCCATACAATATTCTGGCGAAAACAAACTTTACAATGAAATAACTAAAACAATTAACAACTCTCAACTCCCGCATAATTATTTCATATATTCTATGTTACTAGCGATATTTGAAGTAGAGCCTGACATCAAAGGAATTTTGAGTGAATCTGATATAATTGAGAATTTCATTGAAATTCTATTAAAAAAACACATAATGACAACACCCTCAGATAAACCGCAATACAAAGAGCTACTACATTTTCTTGGATATTTTGGGAAGCATTGTTTTGACAATGAGAAAACATTCTTTTCTAATAATGAAGTCTTAGAGCTAGCAATTAATTTTAACAAAAAAACACTATCCAATTATAATATACAAGATTTTATCGACCCATTGGTTCAAAGCGGAATTTTAACTTTAAATAAAAATGAGATAACTTTTTCTCAGCCTTCCTTCATGTACTATGCCATATCATATTTTATGAAGCATGACGAGGAATTAAAAAATAAAATTTTAAGCCCTGACAATTACTTATTACTAGATAAAGTTGTAGAGTATTACGCATCTCAAAATGCTTCAAGCCTTGAACTCTTAAAAATCTTACAAGAAAGAACAAAATTAATTATTGATGAAATGGCCTCAACCATTAAAGAGGAAAAGAACACGGATGTTAATCAGTTAGACATCAACTCAATGGAACGCATTTCAATATTAGATCTTATTTCCTCTAGGGAGGATGTAGAAACTTATGTCGAAAAGCTGAAGTCAGATAAGATTGCTAATGATAATCATCTTGATGAAGTAGCACCTTTAAACTCCGAAGGCCAAAGTTGTGAAATCACCATTGAAGAAGAAGATAACAAAACAGGTCTGCCAAATATTTTACTCCAGAATTTATCCTTGTATTCGAGAGTGTTTAGAAATACAGAGTTAACAATGGACCCTGAAAAAACAATTGATATATTCGATGACATAACAGAAGGATACATTTTTTATATGAAATCCTTCATTTTAATGATGGATGAGTCTTATGTAATTCCATATATACTGCCTGCTTTAGAAAATAAAATGGCTGAAGACAATCTTTCAGAACGTGAGAAAAAGAAAGTTATCGAACTATTTAAGACTGTGTTATCTTTAGTCCGGTCTGCAATGCCAAATAATATTCAAATGGTTATGACCGATGTTATATCATCAAAAAAACCAAGAATTGAAAATATCATTAAGGCAACTAGAGAAAAAACTACGGACGAAGTAAAAAATGCTATTCTTGGATATGTATTAATGGATATAAAAGACGAAAACATTATACCATTAGTAAACGAACTATCTAAAGTAAAAAACAATGTAGTACAAGAATCTTTATTCTTTAAAATAAACCATGCAATTATTAGCAACTATGACTTACCTAGGAAAGATATTGAAAATCTGAAAAACACTTTGAGAAAAATTGCAACCGAAAAGAAAATGACCAGTATGTCAACAATTAGCAGAGCAATGTCTGCCATTAATGATGACGGCATAATTAAATAAAAAACATTATCTCTCATCATTTTGCCTTGCTTGATGAGAGATAGTTTTTCCGCTGCACGTTATTAGCCTCAGGTTTTTTATCACCCATATACTTCTTTGCATTCTTTCTACTGGAAGAAATAAGTTCCCTCGAAAGTAGCAAGTGCATTTCCATTAATTTATTAAACTGACTCATGCTATCCCCATATAATTAAAAACCCTTTCTGTGTCTAATAGTATAGTCAACATTGTGATCATTGCAAATCAACATTTTCCCGACCAATAAGATAACCCGATATAAAACCTAAGATCAAACTCATGTCCTTACGAACTCTACCCTCTGAGCACTTTCTTTTTTTTGCTATTGTTCTGAGCGATTGACATAACACAAAATGGGATATAACAATATCATATTCTGCAGGTCTATAATTACGCAACTGTGCAATACAGCCGTCTATCATAATGCCTTCATCATCATCACATTGCTGGCGTGTTTTCTTTCCGTGAGGCAGCAAACCTTTAAACCCAGCAGCAATGGGTTGCCAGTCAACACCACTATTGTCAGATGCCGCCCAAGCTCCCCAACGGTCCATTAATTCGTACATGTCTCTCATTTTAAAGCTCCTCAGGATAGAACACCGAGCGAGTATGCCCGGTCCAGCAATTTAATAATCAACACCGGCTGGATGCCATGTTCGCTCTCAAAAGCGACAGGGTCATGGTGCAAAGCGCGGTGGTGCTTGCGGCATAATGGGATCGTAAAAATATCGTGGGCCTTGGTGCCTACGCCGCCCTGCCCCCAGCCAATAAGATGGTGTGCATCATCTGAAGGCTGCCCGCAGCACATACACGGCTGTTTTTTAACCCATGAGATAAAGTCAGCTGATAACCATCGGCTCCGCTTAGGTCTCGCGAATAGTGTCGCCGGTGCAACAGGATCGACGTTCACAGGAACCAGAGGTTTGCCCGGCATTGTTATTGCCGTTGGCTTGATTGCTTTTTCGAGACGGGGAGAAAGAATGCTGGTGGCCGGTACCGACGGAACAATCTCACTCTCCCTGTAAACCGATTTAATGCCATCGTCTTTAATACGCAGGGATCGGCGCGCCATTTCTTCTGTAATTTCATCGCCAATCCCGGCGCCTACCGCCCACCAGCATAGCTCCGCCAGTGACAATGAGCGCTGAGCGTCCAGACCAAGCGCGATGCGGGCAGTGTCGATTACCCAGTCAGCGTTGTTAACACCTACCAGTTGATTGAGGGTTTTTTCCGTTTGGTTTTTCAGCTCATTATCACAGTGCCAGCATGCGATTATTACACCCGTCGAATGGCGAAACGGGACGAGCTCATGGTGATGGTAATCGGAATGTGTCCACTGACAGTTTTTAACCTGCCTACGCAACCATGACTCGAGGGCACTAACCCCACCAGCTGCAGTGATAACTGCCTTCTTCATGAAAAAAGGTCTGATCCCCATATCATCCCGCAACGGCTGCCGGGCATCAGGAAGACGTCCACTGGGTATCTTTTTCATGCTTGCCGGCGGCATTTCAACAAGAACTCGGCCGGCACCGAATAACGGCATTAATTCACTACCCGGCTTAAGCAGCACAATTCCAAGATGGCGTGCAATATCCACGTTAAGCAAAGCTCGCATCAGTCCCTCCACATCTTCTGTATGTAGGTCCTGTCAATCCGTGGCGGCTTCTTCGATTCCGGCAACAGCACGCGGATCTCCCACGATGCAAAGTCTCTGGACAAGCTTTTCTCAACCACACAGTTATTTTTACGGTATCGCTCCACCAGCTCTGTAGCCTCAGCCTCTGAAAGTTGCTCGTGTAAAAACCAACTTTTCTTCATGGCTGATCACCGAACAGTCGCAAAAACTCAATCGCTCTTTCACGCGCACCGGGTTCTTCAGCGATCATTTCCTGCAGCAGCTGCACGGCGAGCACAGGCTCCTTTCTCCCGACGATGGAAATTCCTCTGGAGACACGGCGAGAGAGTTTTATAAAATTTTTTCTCTCTAACGCACGCAGATGCAACAGGACAGCATTAGACGAGCTAACGCCGAGCATATCGGCCAGCTCAGATAGCGTAGGTGGGTAGCCATGCTGATTGATGTAGGCCACCAGCAGATCGAAAACTTCCTGCTGTCGAAAAGTTAGTTTTGAAGACGAAAGCAAACCGGCGCTCGATGAAGGAGCACCAGTCTGATGGGATTTTGATACTTCGGGGGTTTGCGTCATGGTTTCTCTCCGCGACGCAGCAGGTATAGGTTGTTCAGGCCTATGACGGGATTGTAACAGAACCAGGGGGAACCTGGTAACCAACTCCAGACTTAGCCTTTTCAATCATCTGTGAAAAAAGAGAGAGAGTCCCCACGATCTCATCCGGCTGCAAAGGCATAAACGAAACAGTGTCGCCGCGCCGGTACATTAAAGCGCGCTCGCACACAGGAAAGGATGTAAGACGAGCAACGATCACCCCATCGTCGCATCTGATAATTGCATAGCCGGTGTTCGGCATTTCTTGTTTTTTACTCACAGCAAAATCCTCAAAATAAACCAGGCAAGCCACTGGACCTTAACTTAACAGAACCAGTCATCAGCGCTTTCCCAGGTGTCTTGCAGGATTTCCTCAATACGTTTTTTATCTCCGTCCATTCCACCAAGCACGGTCAACCCATCAGAGCTGGCCCGACGAATCACAAGACTGCAGTTATTAAAGTTTTGATCCAATCGCCGCAGTAGCTCCTTCTCCAGAGCAGGCACAGCGCCATCCGGCAATTTTTTTTGGCGATCAATTGTGATTTCCACTTTCATAACTAGCTCCTCACGCAAGTACTGTATAAATAAACAGTATACTTGTTAGGTAAAATGTTCAAGCGTTTAATGCCACTTTTCGCTAACCCATGCTCATGTTTAGATTGATCTTTTCTCCACAAAGGACGAAATCCGCTATCACAGGGATACAGTCATTTTTGAGGTGATCAACACCTTTGATAAGAAACGTTGCTACCTCTGGCGCGCCAGATTCCGCTCTTGGCACGAAGCGGACGTGTTAACGAAGCTGAAGGTCCGCTGGGTGCGAGAAGCGGCCATAATTTCGTGCCACGTATATAATGATAGAGCTATTCAAGCTTCAAGCTAGCAATTCACATGTAAAAAATCAGAGGGTAGAAGCACATAGTTATTAATGTTGCCCCCGCATTAACAAATCATCAAGGTGACGACATGAACGATATTAATATCAGCCTCGACGAACTTAAAACTATTGATTTATCCCCCTTAATCCAGAGTAAGCTGCCAGTTACCTGCTTTGATATCACAAAGTATCTTTCGAGCCTAGGGGATGGAAGAGCGGAGATAAGACTGCTAACCCATATTTGCGGTTTTCACTTTCGTCCCGAAAATCCACAGGTACCATTTGGTCCGAGCTTTCAAAGTAGCCAAGGTAGATCAGCAATTCCGGATGACATTAACGGATTGTCGCTGGAGGTACTTTCTCAATTTTGCCCGACGATAGAGCTACCCGAACTTCAAGCTCGTATTGCTGATACACTTTGGGTTCGTAAAATTGGTGGAATCCGTTTTCCTCTGCTGGCGGTCCGTGCTTATTATGCGTCCAGCATGGCGATTATGACATCGCAAGGGTCGTGGGTTAGTGCTTTAGAACGCCTAGAGCGTGCGCTTAGGCTGTGTTGTTTTTTCCGAAAGAATACTGATTTCAGGGATGAATTTGATCAGCTTTCGGCACATCTACTAGCAGAGTATGAACGTACCAGTGGACAAGCCGATTCACCTTATCCGCTGCGACTCCTGCAACTCGATATCGACTGTAAAGTGAGTGAGCCATCTTTTATTGCCCAAGAACTCCTGTCTCTGACAAAAAAATATCTGGCTCATAAATTATTTTCATTTGCCGTCGACGCCTGTAAAACCGCAATCCCGATTGCGAATAGTTGCTGTGACAGAGATACACAGTTTGAGTTCTGGCGGCTTCTTGCCGATACACATCTTGAAGAGTCAAAATTCCAAGATGGCGGCATGATTTCGGCAGCCTGCATGCAGAATGCTATTGAAGCACTGTCTAATATTCCAGGAACCCGAGGAGAACGTCTTGCGCTGTATGAAGAAATGCGTGATTACCAAATCGAATCCCGTCACCAGATGTCTATCCTTCAGTCTCCCCCTCAAGACATTAGTGAGATTGTCCATCAAGCCAAGAGTCGGGTAGTCGGAAGAGATTTGTTTGATATGGTTTTCAGACTTGCGATGCTGGTCTGTCGGCCAACCGGCATTGAGAGACTCAAGGCTCAAGCAATAGAACAAAAGGCCAACAGCATAGCTTGGATGTTTGGATCAACACATATTGATCATGAGGGAATGACACTTGCTCGCATACCCGCAGGATTGGGGATTGATGATGCAAATGGGGCAGTTATTTGGCCTATTATGATGACGAGAATGCGTATCGACCATGAGTTGGCAGTAGCCGGGCAAATTATTCCTGCTACGGATGAGATCACAATGAAATATCCAATCTCGGAAGCGTTTTTTCGCGATATGTTCATCAATCATCCCTTCATCCCGTTTGGGCATGAAGAGTTTTTCATCCAGGGTATGGTTTGCGGTTTCAATGGAGATTTTATGACGGCATGCCACGTATTGATTCCACAGATCGAAAATAGTCTGAGATATGTGGCGAAAATCAAAGGTGAGGAGCCATCACAGCTTCACGGGGACGGTTCGCAAGAGCGAAATGGACTCAAGGGACTACTAGATAATCCACTGATTATTGAAGCTTTCGGCGTAGACATAATTGGCAATCTTCAGGCCTTACTGGTAGATAAAATCTATGGTGATTTACGAAACCAACTAGCTCACGGATATGTGCCTGCCGGTTACTACAATCAACCTCCCTGCATTTTTGCATGGTGGCTTGTATTGCACATTCTAATGAACCCTACGGCGAGATACTGGCAAGCCACTTACGGCCAAGGGAGTGAGACTCAGACTTAAAGTGAATAAGTTTACGAAGTTGGCAAGTCCGGATACATGTCGATATGAGTTGAGGCGATTTGGTTAATAAGGTTGAGTGCTGCTGAAATTATTTGATGTCCGCTTTTGGCACTCAGCGGACATCTCAGCTTTGCCTCACCCCGGAATATTTAAACTTAGCTTTGACATCCCATACCAGCTGGTGTTGATTCCATTTTAGGCATAATCAGCACCTCGTCGCATTGCGCAGGCAGCGGTTACGCATTTTGGCAAGCAACCAGAGTTCGTTTGCTGTTGTAGTCATCCCAAGCATCGATGTGTAAACAGTCGCAGCCCGGCGCCACAGCTTTTTGTCTTCCAGCGTCTTAGCCAGGGACAGTGCGTTTTGGACTTTTTTCACATCCTCTTCAGATAATGGTGTTGCAGTCTGCGGCAGGGCAACATCGGGAACCTCAACGCCTGCAACCACTCGATAGACATACTGGCAGCCGTTATGGGTACGATGGAGTTTTCCCACGGCATGTAGCTGCCGCAGCAAGTTACCTGCTGTACTGGCTTGCAAGTCCAGCGCATCGCAGACATCCTGCAGGACGCATTCTGGCGTCCGGCTAACGATGGCAAGCACCATCTGTGCTTTGGTTACTTTGGTTTTTGATTGTTTGGTCATGGTCAAAACTCGTTTACTTGGTTAAACCTGCCGCCTTGCGGCGTTTGTACTCTTCCATCAGAACCTGCGCTGGCGTCGGCCCTGCTGGATGCCTCGGTGCTGCCAACTGCCGACGAATCGGGGGAATCGAAAACCCGTTAGCCAGGTGTTTGGTCCATTTCGTGAGTAAGTTTTCTGCCAGTTTTTTCAGCTCTCCCTCAGTCAGGTTCCTCTCAACTCCGGTTCTGCGCATCTCAATGCAAATGTGATACATAACATCCTGTTTCCATGGGTATTTGTCGCTGCCCGAGTATCGGTAAGACTCATTCCTCCAGCGCTTGTATTCCGCCATTACAGATTCGGATGTCAGATTGAACGGGTTAGCACCGCTGGCAGATACCAGAGCAACGAATTCAGCCAGATCCGGTGGCCATGTGTTACCCGCGGCGCAGCGCTCCATGCACTGACTGCAGACCAGAGTAATCTGGGCTTCACTCATCGATCCAATCTGGGCAATCCACATATCCGAGGGCGCCGCCCCGTTCTTCTGGGTCCACCGGTTCGAAAATACTTCCCCCATGACTGTCCATAGCCGCCATGCCGTATCCGCCGCCAGCAAGTCCGTTTTGCTTTTCCCAGCGTTCTCTGGCTGCCTGAATTTCCTGAACTGCCCGGGATGCGGTGTTAACTGGTTGAATTCCTGCATGGTCTTTACCTCCGGTTGCTGGTTGCGGTTTAGATTTGGCTCTGGCACTTATCACGCTGCGGGCAAATTTCTGCTCCCACTGAATCTGAGTGAACACTTTCCCCTCGGATTTCCAGTACGCGGTGAACTCTGCCAGCTCTGTCGGCAGGTATGCCGGTTCGGGAAGCGCTATACCCCAGGTAGCAGCCAGTCGCGGCCAGTCCTGTGACGGCAGCCAAAGGTCGTGCATGGCGAATTTCCCGATCGGAATATCCACTCCAGGCAGATACTGAGGTTGCTGGGGAAAATTTCTCTCCTGCGCATAGAGAGTGGGGTTTGATCCTTTTCCCTTCCCTTCCCTTCCTTTTCCGTCAGTGAGTCCTCCATGAGGATTCACTGAGTCCTCACTGAGCCCTCCTTGATTAGGAGCTCTCTTTTCTTCCTTTCCTGCCTTAGACTCAGTGAATTCTGGCGGAAGAGGTATTTTTGAGGCCGAAGGCCTGTTTATTTTTTGATGCTTAAGGAAACCTTTAATCTGCAAATAGCAGACATCATTCACTGAATACTCAGTGAGTAATCCATGAGTAATCAGTTCCTGTATTAGTGGTTCGCAATCGAGCGCGTCCGCAGGGAAGATTTGCATCTTCAACCGTTTTGGCGAACGCTCAAGGCATCCCATATCGTTGGCGAAGTTGAACAACCCGATAAACAGGAGACGCGCTGGAACTGAACATTCCACCACCTTCTCATCTGTCCAGAATTCAGGTTTAACTGTTCTGATGCGGGCCATCTGAAACCTCTTATTAGCCAGCTGGTGCTGGTGGTCATTGTCAAAACTCGATTAGAAAAACTGCGGCGCTACGGCGCTGATGCTCGCCAGAAGTGGTCCCGCCGCATCTGCAGGAAGCATGTTAAAAAGTGCAATTGCTGCCTCCCGAATTTCACGCTCTAACTTTTGTAACGGAGCACCAAGCAATTTTGCCTGGTGCGCTTCGCTACACTCTTTGATTGCTTGAGCCACCAGCTCGCTTTCAGTCAATCCACGTTTCAATCCGTGTTTGCGCGCAATCTCAATAGGCATCACATCAGCGATCGCTCCTGAAAGCTGCATGACGTAGCTGGTGTACTTCTCTGATCCGGATTCGTTTTTCAGGTAGCGGTACAGATTCTGTTTATTGACGTTAATTCCGCGACCGTTTTGTTTTCTCCATTGCTCATCCACCAGCTGCGCGATGTGGTCCTGTGCACGTCCAGGTAAAGTCGACTCCCATTCCTGAACGGCAGCAAAAATTGCTCTACTCTTCATCCGAGCCCGGCGTAGACCGGAAAACTGATTTTCTGAGTTCAGTTGCAGGCCCATTACCGGGTTATGATTTTTAAAAGAGATGGTTTGCATACTTACTCCTTCGGTAATCCATCCGTTGGGTTTGGGTAAAGATCTGGTCTGAGTTCATGCGGAGTAACTTTCCACTCCAATGCCTTACTGACTTTCAGAACCAACTCGCCGGGAACTTTATGTTTGAACCAACCATTTACTGTTTGTGCTCGCCGATTAAGCCGCCGTCCGATTTCCGATTGGCTACACACGGCAAGTAATTTTTTTTGAAGTGATGGCTTCATGTGCTGCTCCACTAAGAACTGTAAATTTGAATTACAGTTTAATCAGTTTATTTCGATAGTGTCAAATCATTCGATATGAGGCCTGAAGAAAAAATCTGTATAATCTTTCTCATGTGTTTGTTTGGGTGGATGAAGATGAACTTTGGTGTTCGACTGCAACGAGTCTTAGATGAGATAGGAATGTCTCAATCAGAACTGGGGCGGAGGATCGGTGCGACATCCCAATCAGTGAATGGCTGGTGTCAGGCTGGAATCCTTCCCAGAAAAGAAATGCTTGAGCAACTTCCTGATATAACAGGAAAACCGTTGTATTGGTTTTTCATGACAGATGAAGACGAAGAGACGCTGCAGCAGCCAAGATCGGAAGATATCTATGTCCTTACCCCGGAGACTAAAAAGCTCATAGAAATTTACGATCAGCTTCCGCAAGTGGAGCAAGAACGATTCGTCGGGTTAATGCAGTTAAGGCTGGAAGAACTCGATGCTTTCATGAACGAGTATTTAATGAAACGAAAGAAAGACTAGAACAGCCTTCCCCCCCTTCATAAGCGCCGCCTTCGGGCGGTTTTTTTGTGTCTGCTCCCCACCTCACATCCAATTCTGAAATTTAAATCATCAGTTTTAATTGACAGCTGTAGTTTATATCGATAATACTATCTCCGTCCTATGACGTCATCGAGGCAGGAAGCCCACGAAGTAGCTGCCGGCGGCATACGAAACACCGGATGAGATGACAGCAATATCAATCGCAGCAGGTTCAACGTTCGGCTGCCCGGCCTTAAGGGAAGGAAATAAGTATGGATAAAGCATACGAAGACTATTTTGAAAACCTCTCTGAAGGTGAAGAGGCACTGAGTTTCAGCGAGTTTACCGCGGCACTCTCAGGTAAGCCGGCAGACTGCGCCTCTTCTGAAATGTAATGGAAATCCTGCGCGCTTCGTGGTGATGAATTGCAGGGTGAAAAAGCTCAATCGTGAAGATCAGCGTCACGACACCACCGACGAAGCGCGTCGAAGTAGTGAAAATAAAAAATCAGGGTTTGCAATGCGGTGAATGCGGCTATGCGCACGCGACATAGTTAAAAAAAGTAAACATGGCGGTTATTCACACGTTGTGGGGAAAAAGTTGTCGGCGGTAGTTGTTAACTGGCTGCCGTCACCGGGAGGCACCCGGCGCCGCATTGCAAAACCACAACCTAATAATGAGTTAACTGGAGATAACTATGAAGGATTTTGCCCGAGTACCTACCGGGAACCAGGCGACCCGCCTGAACTGGTTCGAGGTGAGACTACGCCAGCTATGTTACTTGCTGGCGCAGAAAGGAAACCCTGAGGCTGAGGCATGAATACCCTGTTTGCCCTTGTCATCAGCGTATGTGCTCTCACTGGTGAATGCTCTGATGTTCTGATCGGTGTTTATCCATCAGAGGCCAGTTGCAACAGCAACGCTGATGAACAAAAAGTACAGGGCCAGTGCCTCCCCTACCGAAATACACAAAACATGGCTGACGACCAACAGCCTGCAGTGAGTTTTTGAATCGAGTTTTGACCAATGGCCGTTACGGCCGGAGAAGTGATTATGGAATTTGGAATGAAACGCGTTCTGGCATCTGTCCAGGCCGCCGCCACTTTGAATAAGCTCTATGACGGCTCGCCCGTTTCACTGACGGCCATCAGTAAAGAGTCAAAGCTGTCTACTTCATACCTTGAGCAAATCTTCAAAAAGCTGCGGGCGGGTAACCTGGTTATTTCACAGCGTGGCCCAGGTGGTGGTTATAGCCCCCGCGGCGATGACATCACCGTTACAGAAGTGATCACAGCAGTATCCAAACTGCCAGCCCATAAAACTTTTGAGCCTATCCTGCGAGCGCTTGACGACGTTCGCGTATCACAGCTGCTGCGGGGCGATTCGCCAGCCCCATAAAGCACAAAACCCGCGCAAGGCGGGTTAAGTACCCGGTCAGCCGACCAAAGCTTTCCGGAATCGAGTTTTGACCAATGACCACCACCAGGGCGGCTGCCATCAGCTGCCGGGTATCTTACAATCCAAAGGAGCCCAAACGCAATGAACAACTACCCGTATCTCATTAAAGCGAAGGCAAAAGCAAACGAAGCGAAAAATCTCTTCTGCTGGTTCTCTGCTAAATCCGATTCTCGCGCCGAGCGCAAAATCCTAGACATCCTGGAAGACGCTGAAATTAACGTTGGCCGCGGCGCCAGCCATCAGCTGCCGATCCGCACCAACTGGCTCATCGTTGATGACTTACCGGAAGAAGGTGTACTGGATGACACCTGGTGCGATCGCTACGAGCTTGGTGGTGAAGACGGGCTGGCATGGCAAAAAATCGTTGCGCCGGCGGCTGCTGAACCACAGCCCTCCAGTAAACCAGAAAACGATATCTCTCCTGCAAATAGCGATGAAGAGGACTATTCGAACAATGAAGAAGCACTCTTCAACCTGGCGGAAATGTCATTCCGCACGCAGCTGCTTGCCCAGTATATGGCCGACGAGCGTCACGTGTATCACATTAGCATTCCTCATCGTAACCGCCTTTCAGCGATGGAAATGGATACGGATAATCACGGTGTGCAGAATCTGCTGCTGACGGCAGAAAATATTCCGGAGCTTAAAAAATATGATATGCCTGGTCTGTGGAAATTTACCAGTGCATTTAAGAGCATATTTCCTGTGGGGAAACGCCATGAGCTCGGCAAGCAAATTCAGTTCGCCAAATTGTGGCTTGAAACGTCGCACATTGACCGCGGGATCCTTACAAAGGAATGGGCTGCTGGAAACTATATCACCTCAATAAACAAAACCGATGCCGGCGCCAATGCTGGCGGCGGTAACAAAACTGACCGCAATCCGGATTATCAGCATTCGCTGGATACTCTGGATATAGAGATCGCTCTTGCAACGATGCCTATGGATTTTGACATCTATAATTTTCCGGCATCAGTCCACCGCCGCGCTAAGGAAATAGTACAGAAGAAAGAAAGTCCATTTAAAGAATGGTCTGCAGCATTACGGAGCACACCAGGCATCCTTGATTATTCCCGTGCAGCGATTTTTGCACTGATCAGGGAAGCATCCAGTGGAATAACTCCTTTTCCAGATCGGTTGCGTGGCTACATCAACGCGAATCTGACTGAACATAAGCATGATACCCCGAGCGCTGAGACGCTTACCAAGGCGGGACATATTCCATCTGCTGGAGTCACTCTGGATGCAACAAACCAAGTAATCGCCGGAGAGGATAGCAGCGCAAAACTGGAAACACTCTCCTCCGACATTAAAGCAGTTGGTACCGAACTGGTAAAAGAGGCTCAAAAGCAACGTCCGGATGCTAATCAGGTTCTGGCCGCCGAGCGCGGCGAATATGTTGAAGGGGTTAGCGATCCTACGGATCCGAAGTGGGTAACCGAAGACCTTACCAAGACCAGGCAGCCTGAAGTTTCAAAAATTGGGGACGGAGTATTTTCCATTGAAGGTCTTGTTGACGTTACGGGCAAGGTTAACCAAAAAGAAAAAACAGATGAAGTTGTTCATCAAACGGATTCTGTAAATATTGAATCCAGTCATCATAATAAGGAGGAAGATCAGCCAATTGATTATGTTCACGTTATGGTTGATCTGGAAACCATGGGTAAAAAACATAACGCCCCTATCGTCGCTATTGGTGCGGTTGTTTTTGACCCGGCAACCGGCTCTATTGGAGAAAGTTTCTATAAAGTCGTATGCCTTGAATCCTCTGTGAACTGGGGCGCCGTAATCGATCCATCTACTGTTATCTGGTGGCTTAAGCAGTCCTCCGAAGCACGCTCTGCGATCGTAAATGATGATGCTATCCCGTTGCAGGATGCATTACTCCAGTTCAGAGAATTTGTTTCTGATAATGTCGCTGGTGGGAGCAAAAAGGCGCAGGTATGGGGTAACGGTGCGTCATTTGACAACTCTATTCTGCGTTCTTCTTACGATTGCATTGCTGAATATTATCCGTGGGAATACTGGAACGATCGGGACGTACGAACAATGGTAGAGCTCGGCCAGGCCATTAGCTTCGCCCCCAAAACAACGATTCCGTTTGAAGGGGCTCGTCACAATGCCCTCGCTGATGCTATTCATCAGGCCCGCTATGTATCAGCGATCTGGCAGCGAATAATTGCCGGCAATCAGGTGCTGCAAAAATTGATGCAAAACTGATTTTTTATTTTCAGATACTGGCCCAGCAATGGGCCATAATGAGGTAAAACATATGCTCAAGATGTTAACCCTTGAAGAGTGGGCAAACGAGAAATACAGAAGCAATCCTCCAAGCGTTTCCACTCTCAGGAATTATGCTAAACAGAATATGTTTTCTCCCCCAGCCAAAAAAGAAGGTCGATTCTGGCGCGTCAGGGAGGATGCTGAGTTGGTCGGTACATTGACCACTCCTGTAGTAAAGAAAAGCGACCCTGTTCTTTTGCAGAGGATTTTGAACGATGGCTGCCAGACCACGTAAAAATAATATATCTATTCCAAATTTATACCCGCTCTACAGTAGAAAGGTTAATAAAGTTTACTGGCGTTATAAGCACCCGATAACTGGTAAGTTTCATAGTCTAGGAACAGACGAAGCAGAGGCCACGGCAATAGCTATTGAAGCAAATAAAAGACTGGCGGAACAACAAACCCGCCAGATAATGGCAATCACTGACAGAATTTCCACCAGCTCAGGAAAATCAATATCAACTAACACTTGGCTTGAACGTTACTGGAAGATTCAGCAGGAAAGATTAAAGTCCGGAGATATTAAAGAAAACACTGTCAAACAAAAAGCAAAACCAGTATCTCTGCTTAAGGAACGGGTAGGAATGAAATTAATATCCGCTGTCAATGTTCGAGATGTTGCGCAAATTCTTGATGAATATTTAGCGGAGGGACAACCCAGAATGGCTCAGGTCATTCGCTCTGTCCTAATAGATGTTTTTAAAGAAGCTCAGCATGCGGGGGAAGTACCTCCTGGTTATAACCCTGCACTAGCAACTAAACAACCTCGTAGAAAGATCACTCGCCAGCGCCTCACTCTTGAGGAATGGCAAAAGATTTTTGATATAGCCGATGAAAATCACAAATACATGGGGAACGCCATGCTTTTAGCCATAGTAACAGGACAGCGACTAGGTGATATATCCCGTATGAAATTCTCGGACATCTGGGACGATCATCTACACGTTGAGCAAGAGAAAACCGGAAGCAAAATCGCTATACCATTAGCTCTGCGTTGCAACGCAATCAACTGGAGCCTCCGAGATGTAATCAGTCGTTGCCGGGATTATGCAGTAAGCCCTTATTTGGTTCATTTCTTTAGAACCACCTCACAGGCTGAGCGAGGAGCACAGGTGAAACCCAGAACACTGACCATGAATTTCAGCAAGGCAAGAGACAGTGCAGATATTGACTGGGGACAAGGTACACCGGCAACTTTCCATGAACAAAGATCGCTTTCCGAGCGGTTATATAAAGCCCAGGGTATAAATACGAAAGATTTACTTGGACATAAAACTCAACAACAAACGGATCGGTACCATGATGATCGAGGGAAGGGGTGGACAACGGTGGCCCTATGAGGTTTTTCGGGAGGGGTTTTGATAACTTGTTTTGATAAAATTTTGATAACCGTTCGAAAACTAATAATAAAAACGGGAACCACCAGGTTCCCGTTCTGACATAATCTGGGGGCCAGATTACATGTTCGCGATAATCGCGTCGCCAAACTCGCTACATTTCAGCAGTTTAGCGCCTTCCATCAGACGTTCGAAGTCATAGGTCACGGTCTTGGCGGCGATAGCGCCTTCCATGCCTTTGACGATCAGGTCTGCGGCTTCGAACCACTGCATGTGGCGCAGCATCATCTCTGCGGACAGGATGATGGAGCCCGGGTTCACTTTGTCCTGGCCAGCATACTTCGGCGCAGTACCGTGAGTCGCTTCGAACAGCGCGCACTCGTCGCCGATATTGGCGCCCGGGGCGATACCGATACCGCCAACCTGTGCCGCCAGCGCGTCAGAGATGTAGTCGCCGTTG
The DNA here is from genome assembly GCF_049472055.1 of Klebsiella pneumoniae complex sp. WS1778. Classification (NCBI taxonomy): domain Bacteria; kingdom Pseudomonadati; phylum Pseudomonadota; class Gammaproteobacteria; order Enterobacterales; family Enterobacteriaceae; genus Klebsiella; species Klebsiella pneumoniae complex sp. WS1778. The sequence goes on along the minus strand of NZ_JBKGTJ010000001.1, from coordinate 84,688 downwards.
AGGTTCATACAGGCGATAACGTCGTATTCCGCAGGACGCAGCAGGATCTGCTGCAGGAAGGCGTCGGCGATCACGTCTTTTACCACGATCTCTTTACCGGTGTTCGGGTTCTTGATTTTCACCCACGGGCCGCCGTCGATCAGCTCGCCGCCGAACTCTTCGCGAGCCAGCTGGTAGCCCCAGTCTTTGAACGCGCCTTCGGTGAACTTCATAATGTTGCCTTTGTGCACCAGAGTGACGGAATCACGATCGTTGGTGATCGCATACTCAATGGCTGCACGAACCAGACGTTTGGTGCCTTCTTCAGAGCACGGCTTGATGCCGATGCCGCAATGTTCCGGGAAGCGAATTTTCTTCACGCCCATCTCATCGCGCAGGAATTTGATCACTTTGTCTGCTTCAGCAGAGTCGGCTTTCCACTCGATGCCTGCATAGATATCTTCGGAGTTTTCACGGAAGATAACCATGTCGGTCAGTTCCGGGTGCTTAACCGGGCTCGGGGTGCCCTGGTAGTAACGTACCGGACGCAGGCAGACGTAGAGATCCAGCTCCTGGCGCAGCGCCACGTTCAGGGAACGAATGCCGCCGCCGACTGGGGTAGTCAGAGGACCTTTGATAGCAACGCGGTAGTCACGAATCAGATCGAGGGTTTCAGCTGGCAGCCAGACATCCTGGCCATAGACGTGGGTCGATTTCTCACCGGTGTAAACTTCCATCCAGGAAATTTTACGCTCGCCCTTATAGGCTTTCTCAACGGCGGCATCAACCACTTTCAGCATCGCTGGGGTAACGTCAACGCCGATACCGTCACCTTCAATGAACGGGATAATCGGATTGTGAGGGACGTTCAGTTTGCCGTTTTGCAGGGTGATTTTTTGACCTTCCGCCGGAACTACTACTTTGCTTTCCATTAACCTCTCCTTCGAGCGCTTCTGGTTCTGCTCTTCCCTCTTCACGCGAGCCTGGTGTTGGCTGAGTCGGCCAGCTTCGGAGTACCGGGTCATCCCGCTAACCGGAGCTATCGCGTCCGTGTCGCCTTCCTGCCTGTGTTGCGAATCGGTTTGAGCAATTTTTTGTTAATAATTTGTAATGAGCATGTCAATACTACCTGAATGTTTGCGTCCATGAAAGGCATTCGTAATTAGGCTATAATGCGGCAATTGATAGAGCCTGAAAATACCATGCAGAAAACTTCATTTAGAAAACATCGCGTTGAGCGATTCAGCACACAACAAGTCACCAGACAACGTAAAGAACGCCAGCCAAAAACTGTGATCTTGTTCAATAAACCCTATGATGTGTTGCCGCAATTTACCGACGAGGCCGGTCGCAGCACGCTGAAAGATTTTATTCCCGTGGCGGGCGTCTACGCCGCAGGTCGACTCGATCGCGACAGCGAAGGGCTGCTGGTGCTGACCAACGATGGCGCGCTGCAGGCGAAGCTGACCCAGCCGGGTAAACGCACCGGCAAGATCTACTACGTCCAGGTGGAAGGCGAACCCACGCCCGAGGCGCTGGCCGCTTTGCGCGACGGCGTCACCCTCAACGACGGCCCCACCCTGCCTGCCGGCGTAGAACTTGTGGAGGAGCCCGCCTGGCTGTGGCCGCGCAACCCGCCGATTCGTGAGCGCAAATCGATCCCCACCCGCTGGCTGAAGATCACGCTCTACGAGGGACGCAACCGTCAGGTGCGCCGGATGACCGCCCACGTCGGCTTCCCTACCCTGCGGCTGATCCGCTACGCCATGGGCGGCTACACCCTCGACGGGCTGGCCAACGGCGACTGGCGCAAAGCCGAATAACCGAAAAGGAAAAGCGATGTTTAAACCTCATGTCACTGTTGCCTGCGTGGTTCACGCCCAGGATAAATTTCTCATCGTCGAAGAGACCATTAACGGCAAAGCATTGTGGAACCAGCCGGCGGGCCATCTCGAGGCCAATGAAACGCTGCTGCAGGCCGCCGAACGTGAACTGTGGGAGGAGACAGGCATTCGCGCCACGCCGCAGCACTTCATCCGCATGCATCAGTGGCTGGCCCCCGATAACACCCCGTTTCTGCGCTTCCTGTTCGCCATCGAACTTAGCGATCTGTGCGCCACTGAACCGCACGACAGCGATATCGATCGCTGCCTGTGGCTCAGTGCTGAGGAAATTCTTAACGCGCCAAACCTGCGCTCGCCGCTGGTTGCCGAAAGCATTCGCTGCTACCTGCAGGACCCGCGCCAGCCGCTGTCGCTGATTGGCGCATTTAACTGGCCGTTCACAGGGGGTGAATGAACGGTGAGCGCGTGCTAGAATACGCCGCCTCGAAGTTCAATGTAGCGAGTATTTCCATGTCAGAAAGCCAGAAAAAAGTGATCGTCGGCATGTCCGGCGGCGTCGACTCCTCGGTCTCCGCGTACCTGTTGTTGCAGCAAGGGTATAAGGTGGAAGGCCTGTTCATGAAGAACTGGGAGGAAGACGACGGCGAGGAATACTGCACCGCCGCCGCCGACCTTGCCGATGCGCAAGCGGTCTGCGATAAGCTGGGCATTGAACTGCACACCGTTAACTTTGCCGCCGAATATTGGGATAACGTCTTTGAGCTCTTCCTGGAAGAGTACAAAGCCGGCCGCACGCCGAACCCGGATATTCTGTGCAATAAAGAGATCAAATTTAAAGCCTTTCTCGAGTTTGCTGCCGAAGACCTCGGCGCCGACTACATCGCCACCGGGCACTATGTGCGCCGCGCCGATGTCGACGGTAAAAGCCAGCTGCTGCGCGGACTCGACGGCAATAAAGATCAGAGCTACTTCCTTTATACCCTCAGCCACGAGCAGATTGCCCAGAGCCTGTTCCCGGTGGGTGAACTGGAAAAACCGCAGGTGCGTAAGATCGCCGAAGAGCTGGATCTGATCACCGCGAAGAAAAAAGATTCCACCGGCATCTGCTTTATCGGCGAGCGTAAATTCCGCGATTTCCTTGGCCGTTACCTGCCGGCGCAGCCGGGCAAAATCCTCACCGTCGACGGCGAGGAGATCGGTACCCATCAGGGGTTGATGTACCACACCCTGGGCCAGCGTAAAGGGCTGGGTATCGGCGGCACCAAAGAGGGTAGTGAAGATCCATGGTACGTGGTCGATAAAGACGTTGAGAATAATATTCTTATCGTCGCCCAGGGCCATGACCACCCGCGCCTGATGTCCGTCGGTCTGATTGCCCAACAGCTGCACTGGGTTGACCGTGAACCGCTGCAGGGCACCCTGCGCTGCACGGTGAAAACCCGCTATCGCCAGACCGATATCCCCTGCACCGTTACCGCGCTGGATGAAGACCGTATCGAAGTCCGCTTCGATGAGCCGGTCGCGGCGGTGACACCGGGCCAGTCCGCGGTATTCTATTTGGGTGAAGTGTGTCTCGGCGGCGGAATTATTGAACAACGACTGCCTCTGCAGTCCTGAACGCGCGTTATTTCCGCCGGGACGAACCGCCCCGGCGGCTGACAAGGAGTATGTGTGGCGAAGAATTACTATGACATCACCCTGGCGCTGGCTGGCGTTTGCCAGGCGGCGCGACTGGTTCAGCAACTGGCGCATCAGGGACATTGCGACAGCGATGCCCTGCATGTGTCGCTGAACAGCATCATCGACCTCGATCCCGAGTCGACGCTGGCGGTGTTCGGTGGCAGTGAAGCCAATCTTCGCCTCGGCCTTGAAACGCTGCTCGGGGTGCTCAATACCAGCAGCCGTCAGGGCCTCAATGCGGAACTCACCCGCTATACCCTGAGCCTGATGGTGCTGGAGCGCAAGCTCGCCGCCAGTAAAGGGGCGATGGACACGCTCGGCAACCGCATCGCCGGCCTGCACCGTCAGCTGGAGCACTTTGACCTGCAGTCCGAAACGCTGCTCAGCGCCATGGCGGGCATCTATGTCGATGTGATAAGCCCGCTGGGCCCGCGTATTCAGGTGACCGGCTCCCCTGCCGTGCTGCAAAGCCCGCAGGTGCAGGCGAAAGTTCGCTCAGCGCTGCTTGCGGGTATTCGCGCCGCGGTGCTCTGGCATCAGGTGGGCGGCGGACGTCTCCAGCTTATGTTTTCCCGTAATCGTCTGGTTAACCAGGCAAAGCAAATTCTTGCTCATTTAACCCCGGAGTTGTGATCTATGGAATTATCCTCACTGACCGCCGTTTCCCCTGTAGACGGCCGCTACGGCGATAAAGTCAGCGCGCTGCGCGGTATCTTCAGCGAATTCGGTTTGCTGAAATTCCGCGTTCAGGTGGAAGTACGTTGGCTGCAAAAACTGGCCGCCCACGCAGCGATCAAGGAAGTTCCTGCTTTTGCTGCCGACGCAAACGGTTTCCTTGACAAAATCGTTGCCGATTTCAGCGTCGAAGACGCCGAGCGCATCAAAACCATCGAGCGCACCACTAATCACGATGTGAAAGCGGTAGAGTACTTTCTGAAAGAGAAAGTCGCTGACATCGCCGAACTGCACGCCGTGTCGGAGTTTATTCACTTCGCCTGTACGTCCGAAGACATCAATAACCTCTCCCACGCGCTGATGCTGAAAACCGCCCGCGACGAAGTGGTTCTGCCTTACTGGCGCAAACTGATTGACGCGGTAAAAGATCTGGCGACCCAGTACCGCGATGTGCCGCTGCTCTCCCGTACCCACGGCCAGCCAGCGACACCGTCCACCATGGGTAAAGAGATGGCCAACGTCGCCTACCGTATGGAGCGCCAGTACCGTCAGCTGAACCAGGTGGAAATCCTTGGTAAAATCAACGGCGCGGTGGGTAACTACAACGCCCACATCGCCGCTTACCCGGAAGTCGACTGGCATCAGTTCAGCGAAGAGTTTGTTACTTCGCTGGGCATTCAGTGGAACCCGTACACCACGCAGATCGAGCCGCATGACTATATCGCTGAGCTGTTTGACTGCATCGCGCGCTTTAACACCATTCTGATCGACTTCGATCGCGACGTGTGGGGCTACATCGCGCTCAACCACTTCAAACAGAAGACCATCGCCGGGGAAATCGGCTCCTCCACCATGCCGCACAAGGTGAACCCGATTGACTTCGAAAACTCCGAAGGCAACCTCGGCCTGGCCAATGCGGTCATGCAGCACCTGGCCAGCAAACTGCCGGTTTCCCGCTGGCAGCGCGACCTGACCGACTCCACCGTCCTGCGTAACCTCGGCGTGGGCATCGGCTATGCGCTGATCGCCTATCAGTCCACCCTCAAAGGGATCAGCAAGCTGGAGCTGAACCAGGATCGCCTGCTGGACGAACTGGATCACAACTGGGAAGTACTGGCTGAGCCGATCCAGACCGTGATGCGTCGTTACGGTATCGAAAAACCGTACGAGAAGCTGAAAGAGCTGACCCGCGGCAAACGCGTGGACGCGGAAGGGATGAAGCAGTTTATTGACAGCCTCGCCCTGCCGGAAGAGGAAAAAGTGCGTCTCAAAGCGATGACCCCGGCCAACTATATCGGTCGGGCAACCACCATGGTTGACGAGCTGAAGTAATCGCCCTGCCCCTCTTTCCGCCGGAAAGAGGGGCGTTTTATCGCCGGAAAGCGATCAGATCCAAACGTCGTTCACCGCCGTCCGCTCGCCGCCCTCGTGGCCGGTATTTAACACCCCGCGCGGTTCAATCAGCATCAGCTTCGCTTCCGTCTCCGTCGAGGTCTTATGTTCCACCCCGCGCGGCACGACGATCATCTCCCCGGCCTTCACCAGCACATGTCCGTCGCGAAAGTCCACGCGCAATACCCCCTCCACCACCATCAGTGTCTCATCGGTTTCCGGGTGGCTGTGCCAGATAAAGTCGCCGGCGATGCGCACGATCTTGAACTGATAGTCATTCATTTCGGCCACCACTTTGGGCTGCCATTGTTCGCTGAACAGGGAAAATTTCTGAGCAAGATTAACGAGTTGATACATAGGCTGTCTCCTTGTGATAAAGGCAGTCAGCATAGTTCGCCTCGCCGCGTTGACGCTTGAACGATTGTGCAACCTGCGCCGCCTTAGCCGCGGATCGCCCGCAGCCAGCGCCCCGGAGAGAGGCCAAAGCGGCTGATAAACTGGCGCGTCATGTGGCTCTGGTCGGCAAAGCCCGCGTCAGCGGCAATATCCACCAGACGCTCCCCGGCGCGCATCCGCTGGCGACAAAAATCGAGCCGGCGCATCATGACGTAGCGCCACGGGCTGGTGCCGTACAGCGTTCTGAAATCACGGCTCAGGCTCCAGCGGTCCCGGCCGCTGACCTGCGACAAGGTGTCGAGGGTCATATCCTGCATAAAACAGGCATGGATATACTCCCGAGCCCTCTCCGCCGCCTGATAATCAAACGCCTGGCGACGGGAACGCTGCCCGCCGACCACGGCCAGGGTCTGCGCCAGGTCGTACAGGGCGTCTTCTTCCTCCAGCGGCTCGAAGGTATCCGTGACCGCTTTCAACAGCGGCTGCACGGCGCGACCTAGCCGTGGATCCGCCGACAGGCCGCCGGGGATAAACGGCAATGGCCTGCCGCCGAGTATCTTCTGGATCAGCGCTGGCTCAATGTAGACCATGCGGTAGTGAAACCCCGCCTCGGTGCCCGCCTCGCCATCGTGTATTTCGTCCGGGTGAAGGACCATCGTCCCGCCGGGCAGACTGTGCTGTAGCCCGCCGCGATAGTGAAAGCTCTGCACGCCGGCGATCGTCTGGCCGATGGCGTAGGTATCATGCCGGTGCGGCTCGTAGCCGTGGCCGCCGAAGAAGGCTTCGATGCGCTCCGTGCGGCTGGGCGATTGCGCCAGCCTGACCCAATCCGCGCTCTGCTGCTGAGACATAATGAATAACCTGCGGCGTTCTTGAGGGAGGATTCGAGCACTATTACACAAAAAATTAACATCACCAACCCGCTCACTGCCGCGCCCAGCCGCTGGGCGTTTGCTGAAATTACGCATAGAATGAAGGAGTTCCATACCCGCTGCGCAAAAGGCGCCGCTCAACGCCGGCCTGCCCGGCGATGCTCCACGCCGTTTGTATAAAAAGCTTTATTTAACAGCTGTTTATATTTTGCGTATATAATAAACGTCAGACTACTTTCGAAATTGCAAGGGAGAACAGCCATGCGCGTACTCGTGGTTGAGGATAATGCCCTGCTGCGTCACCACCTCAAAGTTCAGCTCCAGGAGCTGGGCCATCAGGTCGATGCCGCAGAGGATGCCAAGGAAGCGGATTACTATCTGGGCGAACATCTCCCGGATATCGCCATCGTCGATCTCGGCCTGCCGGACGAAGATGGATTATCGTTGATCCGTCGCTGGCGCAGCCATGACGTGTCGCTGCCGGTGCTGGTGCTGACCGCCCGCGAAGGATGGCAGGATAAAGTCGAAGTGCTCAGCGCCGGGGCGGATGATTACGTCACCAAGCCTTTCCATATTGAAGAGGTTGCCGCTCGCATGCAGGCGCTGCTGCGCCGCAACAGCGGCCTGGCCTCGCAGGTGATCTCTCTGCCGCCGTTTCAGGTCGACCTCTCCCGCCGCGAGCTGTCGGTGAACGATCAGCCGATCAAGCTGACGGCCTTTGAGTACACGATTATGGAAACCCTGATCCGCAACCGCGGCAAAGTGGTCAGTAAAGATTCCCTGATGCTCCAGCTTTACCCGGATGCCGAACTGCGTGAAAGCCATACCATCGACGTGCTGATGGGCCGGCTGCGTAAGAAAATTCAGGCTGAATACCCGCAGGACGTCATCACCACGGTGCGCGGCCAGGGCTATCTATTCGAACTGCGCTGATGAAGGGACTGTTGCGGCATATTTTCCCGCTGTCATTACGGGTTCGCTTCCTGCTGGCGACCGCCGGGGTGGTGCTGGTGCTCTCCCTGGCCTATGGCATGGTGGCGCTGGTGGGCTACAGCGTCAGCTTCGATAAAACCACCTTCCGTCTGCTACGCGGCGAGAGCAATCTCTTTTATATGCTGGCCAAATGGGAGAACGGCGCCATTGATGTCGATATCCCGGAAAATCTGAATATGGAAAGCCCGACGGTGACCCTTATTTACGATGAGAAGGGCAAACTACTGTGGGCGCAGCGCGATGTCCCCTGGCTGACGAAGCGCATTCAACCGGATTGGTTGAAACGCAATGGCTTCCATGAAATTGAAGCCGATGTCGACAGCAGCAGTATGCTGTTGCGCAATAACCATGAGGTTCAGGAACAGCTGGACGCCATCCGCGAACAGGGCGACGATTCGGAGATGACCCACTCGGTGGCGATCAACTTCTACCCAGCCACCAGCAAAATGCCCCAGCTCAGTATCGTGGTGGTCGACACCATCCCGGTGGAGCTCAAGCGCAGCTATATGGTGTGGAGCTGGTTTATCTACGTGCTGGCCGCCAACCTGTTGCTGGTGATCCCCCTGCTGTGGGTCGCCGCCTGGTGGAGCCTGCGCCCCATCGAGTCGCTGGCCAAAGAGGTGCGCGAGCTGGAGGAACATCACCGCGAGAAGCTCAATCCCAACACCACCCGCGAGCTGACCCGACTGGTGAGCAACCTTAACCGGCTGGTTCGCAGCGAGCGTGAACGCTATGACAAATACCGCACCACCCTCACCGATCTCACCCACAGCCTGAAAACGCCGCTGGCGGTGATGCAGAGCACGTTGCGCTCGCTGCGCGGCGAGAAGATCAGCGTCGACGAGGCGGAGCCAGTGATGCTGGAGCAGATCAGCCGTATCTCGCAACAAATTGGCTACTATCTGCATCGCGCCAGCATGCGCAGCGGCGGCACCCTGCTGAGCCGGGAGCTGCATCCGATCGCCCCGCTGCTCGACAGCCTGACCTCCGCCCTCAATAAGGTCTATCAGCGCAAGGGGGTCAATATCTCGCTCGACATCTCGCCGGAGATCAGTTTTGTCGGCGAGCAGAACGATTTTATGGAAGTGATGGGCAACGTTCTCGATAACGCCTGTAAGTACTGCCTGGAGTTCGTGGAGGTTTCCGTGCGCCAGACCACCGACAGCCATCTGCACATCCTGGTGGAAGACGATGGGCCGGGGATCCCACCGAGCCAGCGCCGCGCCGTCTTCGACCGCGGCCAGCGGGCGGATACTCTGCGTCCCGGCCAGGGGGTGGGGCTCTCCGTCGCCCGGGAAATCGTCGAACAATATGACGGGGAGATCATCGCCGGCGAGAGCCTGCTCGGCGGCGCCTGCATGGAGGTGGTGTTTGGCCGCCAGCTGATGGAAGATAAAGAGAGTTAATCGTTGAGTTTTTTCACGGCGCCTGCATCGCCGGGGCGCCGCATCCGTTATAATCCCTGTCAGACACCTGCAGTGGAATATCAATATGGATTATCAATTAACGCTTAACTGGCCCGACTTTATCGAACGCTACTGGCAAAAACGGCCGGTGGTATTGAAGCGCGGCTTCGCCAATTTTATCGACCCGCTGAGCCCGGACGAACTGGCTGGACTGGCCATGGAGAGCGAGGTCGATAGCCGCCTTGTCAGCCATCAGGATGGAAAATGGCAGGTCAGTCACGGTCCCTTCGAAAGCTACGATCACCTGAGCGAAAACAACTGGTCCCTGCTGGTACAGGCGGTTAACCACTGGCATGAGCCGTCTGCGGCGCTGATGCACCCGTTCCGCGCCCTGCCGGACTGGCGTATCGACGACCTGATGATCTCCTTCTCAGTACCGGGCGGCGGCGTCGGCCCGCATCTGGATCAGTATGATGTGTTTATCATTCAGGGCACCGGCCGTCGACGCTGGCGCGTCGGGGAAAAAGTGCCGATGAAACAGCACTGCCCGCATCCGGACCTGCTGCAGGTTGACCCCTTCGAGGCGATCATCGATGAAGAGATGGAGCCGGGGGATATTCTCTATATTCCGCCAGGATTCCCGCATGAGGGGTATTCGCTGGAAAACTCGCTCAACTATTCGGTCGGCTATCGCGCGCCGAATGCCCGCGAGTTGTTCAGCGGATTTGCCGACTACGTTCTCCAGCGCGAACTGGGCAGCCAGCGCTACGCCGATCCGGACGTGCCGTCGCGCGACCATCCGGCGGATATTTTACCGGCCGAACTCGACCGCCTGCGCGAGATGATGCTGGGGCTGATTAACCAACCGGAGCACTTTAAGCAGTGGTTCGGCGAGTTTATCACCCAGTCGCGTCATGAACTTGACGTCGCGCCGCCGGAGCCGCCGTATCAGCCTGACGAGATTTATGATGCCCTGCAGCAGGGCGATACCCTGGAACGCCTTGGCGGACTGCGGGTGCTGCGCATTGACGGCGAGGTGTTCGTCAATGGCGAGAAGATCAACTCCCCGCACCGTCCGGCGCTGGACGCCTTAGCTACCCACCTGACGCTGCGCGCCGACCATTTTGGCGATGCGCTGGAAGATCCTTCCTTCCTCGCCATGCTGGCGGCGCTGGTCAACAGCGGCTACTGGTTCTTTGGCGACTGAGTCTCCATCCTGCCCGGCGGCGCTGCGCTTGCCGGGCCTACGGGTTCTGAAGTCACCGGCTGGACCGTATGCCGGATAAGGCAAAGCCGCCATCCGGCATCTTATGCGACAAGCAGAATGACCGGTCTGGTTGCGAAGATTATTTCCCTGTTCGTGCCGCCGTCAGCTCGGCGATACGCACGATCACCTGCACCGCTTTCTCCATCCCTTCCAGGGTGACAAACTCATGTTTGCCGTGATAGTTGTAGCCGCCGGTAAACAGGTTCGGGCACGGCAGTCCCATAAACGAGAGCTGCGCGCCGTCGGTACCGCCGCGGATCGGTTTCATCTGCGGTTCGATATCGCAGTCCACCATCGCCTGGCGGGCAATATCGACCACGTGCGGGTGGGCGATCACCTGCTCATGCATGTTGTAATAACTGTCCTCGATCACCAGCTCGATATAGCAGTCCGGGTGTAGCCCCTTGCCCACCTTTTTGGCGATCTCCATCATCTTGCGCTTGCGCGCCTCAAAGTGCTTGCGGTCAAAATCGCGGATGATGTAGTGCATCTCGGCCCGATCGACGCTGCCTTTGATGCTGGTGAGGTGATAAAAGCCTTCATAGCCTTCTGTGGTCTCCGGCGCCTCGTCGGCCGGCACTTCGGCATGAATGCGCGCGGCCAGCGACAGCGCGTTGACCATCACCCCTTTCGCGGTGCCGGGGTGCACGTTGTTGCCGACGATCTTAATGGTCACCGAGGCGGCATTGAAATTTTCAAACTCCAGTTCGCCGACCCCGCCGCCATCTACGGTGTAGGCCCAGCGGGCGTCAAAGGCCTCGACGTCGAAATGCTTCGCCCCTTTTCCCACCTCTTCATCGGGGGTGAAGGCCACGCGGATATCGCCGTGGGGGATGTTTTTCGCCTGCAGGGTCGCCAGCGCGGTCATGATTTCGGCGATGCCGGCCTTGTCGTCCGCCCCCAGCAGCGTCTTCCCGTCGGTGGTGATAAGCGTCTGCCCCAAAAGCTGATGCAAAACCGGGAACATCACCGGAGAGAGCACCTCATCGCCAATGCCGAGCGCGATATCGCCGCCGCGATAGTTTTCGACAATCTGCGGGTTAACGTTTTTGCCGCTGAAATCCGGGGAGGTGTCGACGTGAGAGATAAAGCCGATGGCCGGGATATCGCCCTCAACGTTGGCGGGCAGGGTTCCCATTACCGTCCCTTTTTCACTCAGCGTTACCTTGACCAGTCCCATTTCTTCCAGCTGCGCCTGCAACAGGCGTAACAGCTTCCACTGCCCTTCCGTGCTGGGGACCTGACGAACGCCAGGCTTCGACTGCGTGTCCAAAGAAACGTACTGCAAAAAACGCTCAAGCAATTTATCCATGTAGCCACCCTCTTCTTTTGTGACAACATTATTGATAAGCCAGAAAAGACAAATATTGCGTCAGGTCATTTTTAGCCCGTAAAGCGAAATTTAATAACGGAACCGACGTTATGGTGTAAAGGTAGACTATGCGGGCGTATCAAGGATTGGCGATTACCCTCGTTTGCCGTAGAATGCTGGCCCTTATTAAAAACGTGCAACCCCAAAGGTGGTTAATCACAAACCCCGCAGCGGCCGGAAATTTCCGTTGCGTCTACATGGGACAGAGTCAAAAATTGAATATACAACCGCGTTCGCGTTCGCCGCTGGTGCATCTGGCGGGAATTCGCAAGAGCTTTGATGGTAAAACGGTCATCGATAACCTTAACCTGACCATCAACAATGGTGAGTTTCTCACCCTGCTTGGCCCCTCTGGCTGCGGTAAAACCACCGTTCTGCGCCTTATTGCCGGCCTGGAAAACGTCGACAGCGGACGGATCCATCTCGAAGATCACGATATCACTCATGTTCCGGCGGAAAACCGCCACGTTAATACCGTATTCCAAAGCTACGCCCTGTTTCCGCATATGACGGTGTTCGAGAACGTCGCCTTTGGCCTGCGGATGCAGAAAACCCCGGCGGCGGAAATCACCCCACGGGTGATGGATGCCTTAAAGATGGTGCAGCTGGAGGCCTTTGCCCAGCGCAAACCGCACCAGCTCTCCGGCGGCCAGCAGCAGCGCGTGGCCATCGCCCGCGCGGTGGTCAACAAACCGCGCCTGCTGCTACTCGATGAGTCCCTTTCGGCGCTGGATTACAAGCTGCGCAAGCAGATGCAGAACGAACTGAAAGCGCTGCAGCGTAAGCTCGGCATCACCTTCGTCTTCGTCACTCACGACCAGGAAGAGGCCCTGACCATGTCCGATCGCATCGTGGTGATGCGTGATGGCAAAATTGAGCAGGACGGCACCCCGCGCGAGATCTACGAAGAGCCAAAAAACCTGTTCGTCGCCAGCTTTATCGGCGAGATCAATATCTTCGACGCCACGGTCATTGAACGCCTCGACGAACAGCGCGTGCGGGCCAGCGTGGAAGGGCGTGAATGCAACATCACCGTCAATTTTGCGGTGGAGGCCGGCCAGCGCCTGCATGTCCTGCTGCGCCCGGAAGATCTGCGCGTCGATGAGATCCACCACAACAGCGACGCCGACGGCCTGATCGGCTATGTCCGCGAGCGCAACTATAAGGGCATGACCCTCGAGTCGGTGGTGGAGCTGGAAAACGGCAAAATGGTGATGGTCAGCGAATTCTTTAACGAAGACGACCCGGATTTCGACCACTCTCTTGATCAGAAAATGTCTATCAATTGGGTGGAAAGCTGGGAGGTGGTGCTGGCCGATGAAGAACACCAGTAAATTCCAGAGTGTGGTGATCGCCACCATCGTCGGTTGGCTGGTGCTGTTTGTCTTTCTGCCTAACCTGATGATCATCGCCACCAGCTTCCTGACCCGCGACGACGCTAACTTCGTCAAGCTGGTCTTCACGCTGGACAACTACTCGCGGCTGCTGGATCCGCTCTATTACGACGTGCTGCTGCATTCGCTGAACATGGCGCTGCTGGCGACCCTCGCCTGCCTGGCGCTGGGCTACCCGTTTGCGTGGTTCCTCGCCCGGCTGCCGCAGAAGGTGCGCCCCCTGCTGCTGTTCCTGCTGATCGTTCCCTTCTGGACCAACTCGTTGATCCGCATCTACGGGCTGAAGATTTTCCTCAGCACCAAAGGCTACCTTAACGAGTTTCTCCTGTGGCTGGGAGTGATCGACACGCCGATACGCATTATGTTCACTCCGTCGGCGGTGATTATCGGCCTGGTATACATCCTGCTGCCGTTTATGGTGATGCCGCTTTACTCCAGCATTGAGAAACTGGACCGTCCGCTGCTGGAAGCGGCGAAAGATCTCGGCGCCAGCAAGCTGCAGACGTTTATCCGCATCATCATTCCGCTAACCATGCCGGGGATCATCGCCGGCTGCCTGCTGGTGATGTTGCCGGCGATGGGGCTATTCTACGTTTCCGACCTGATGGGCGGCGCCAAGAACCTGCTGATCGGCAACGTGATCAAGAGCCAGTTCCTCAATATTCGCGACTGGCCGTTCGGCGCGGCAACCAGCATTACCTTAACCCTGGTGATGGGCCTGATGCTGTTGATTTACTGGCGCGCGGCGCGCCTGCTGAATAAAAAGGTGGAGCTGGAATGATCGGTCGACTGCTGCGCGGCGGCTTTATGACCGCCATCTACGCGTATCTCTACATCCCTATTATTATCCTGATCGTTAACTCGTTTAACCGGTCGCGCTTCGGCATCAACTGGCAGGGGTTCACCACCGACTGGTATAGCCTGCTGATGAACAACGACAGCCTGCTGCAGGCCGCCCAGCACTCGCTGACCATGGCGGTGCTGTCGGCGACCTTCGCCACCCTTATCGGCTCGCTGACCGCCGTGGCGCTGTATCGCTATCGCTTTCGCGGCAAACCGTTCGTTAGCGGTATGTTGTTTGTAGTGATGATGTCGCCAGATATTGTCATGGCTATCTCCCTGCTGGTGCTGTTTATGCTGATTGGCGTCCAGCTTGGCTTCTGGTCGCTGCTGTTTTCGCATATCACCTTTTGCCTGCCGTTTGTGGTGGTCACCGTATACTCCCGGCTGAAAGGCTTTGACGTGCGGATGCTGGAGGCGGCGAAAGATCTGGGCGCCAGCGAGATGACCATCCTGCGTAAAATCATCCTGCCGCTGGCCCTGCCGGCGGTGGCCGCCGGGTGGCTGCTGAGCTTCACGCTGTCGATGGATGACGTGGTGGTCTCCTCGTTCGTCACCGGTCCGGGGTATGAAATCCTGCCGCTGAAGATCTATTCGATGGTGAAGGTCGGCGTTTCGCCAGAGGTGAACGCCCTGGCAACGATACTGTTGGTTCTGTCGCTGGTGATGGTTATCGCCAGTCAGTTAATTGCACGTGATAAAACTCAGGGGACGTTAAAATGAAAAAATGGTCACGCCACCTGCTCGCGGCGGGCGCTCTGGCAATCGGCATGAGCGCTGCCCACGCGGACGACAGCAAAACGCTCTACTTCTACAACTGGACCGAATATGTGCCGCCGGGCCTGCTGGAGCAGTTCACCAAAGAGACCGGCATCAAGGTTATTTACTCGACCTACGAGTCGAACGAAACCATGTACGCCAAGCTCAAGACCTATAAAGACGGAGCGTACGATCTGGTCGTCCCGTCGACCTACTTCGTCGACAAGATGCGCAAAGAAGGCATGCTGCAGAAGATCGATAAGAGCAAGCTGACTAACTTCAGCAACCTCGATCCGCAGATGCTGAACAAACCGTTCGACCCGAATAACGACTACTCCATCCCCTACATCTGGGGGGCGACGGCTATCGGCGTTAACAGCGACGCTATCGATCCGAAAACCGTCACCAGCTGGGCCGACCTGTGGAAACCGGAATACAAAAGCAGCCTGCTGCTGACCGACGACGCGCGCGAAGTGTTCCAGATGGCGCTGCGTAAGCTGGGTTATTCCGGCAACACGACCGACCCGAAAGAGATTGAAGCCGCCTATAACGAGCTGAAAAAGCTGATGCCCAACGTCGCAGCGTTTAACTCTGATAACCCGGCGAACCCGTATATGGAAGGCGAAGTGAACCTCGGGATGGTATGGAACGGCTCGGCTTACGTCGCCCGCCAGGCAGGTACTCCGCTGGAAGTGATCTGGCCGAAAGAGGGCGGCATCTTCTGGATGGACAGCCTGTCGATCCCGGCGAACGCCAAAAACGTCGACGGCGCGCTGAAGCTGATTAACTTCCTGCTGCGCCCGGATGTCGCCAAACAGGTCGCTGAAACCATCGGTTATCCGACGCCGAACCTTGCGGCGCGCAAGATGCTCAGCCCGGCAGTGGCCAACGATAAATCGCTCTATCCGGACGCCGCAACCATTGAGAAAGGCGAATGGCAGAATGACGTCGGCAGCGCCAGCGCCATTTATGAAGAGTATTACCAGAAGCTGAAAGCGGGCCGTTAATCCCGCAGGGCGGAACCGCGGTTCCGCCCTTTTTTTTGCTCTCACCTTAGCCCCGCAGCGCGCGCCAGAGGAGCGCCGGCAATTTGCGCCAGCGCGGCCGATGGTAAAAATCCACCAGCCGCTGCGCCACCGCTTCCTGCCCCCGGTGGGTGATGAACCAGGGCGGCAGGGGCATCAGCGTCAGTTCGCCATGCCAAAGACTACGCGGAAACGGCCGAAACGGCGCCTCAATCACCGTGCGCTCGGTTTTCTCCAGCATAAAGCTGTTATGCACCTTGCCCCGCCCGCTCTGAATATCGTCGAGCGTATGGCCAGGGAACGCCCCCCACGGGCAAGGGGCTAACAGGAAGGCTACCCCGCTCCAGCAGTTGATCGCCACCGTGCCGTAGCGCAGCTCGGCGATCAGCGCGTTAAAACGCTTACGCCCTATCGCTTTACGGGTGCGCGGGTGGATCACAATATTGGCCCCCAGCGTGCCCTGCAGCCGCTGATTGGCATAGCCGATCGCCTGACGCAGAAAGCTTTCCGCGCTGTCGGCCTCAAGGCGGGTGATCGACAGCCCCGGACCAAAGACCTCCTGCTGGCAGAAGTCGGGGTCATCCTCGGTGTTCGCCACAATCAACGGCAGCGCATCGCCGCGCGCTATCTCCAGCGGCTGGCGGGCGCGCAGGCGAAAGTTAGTCAACCGGTTTTCCGCACCGGGGTAATAGTCCTGGCGGGTATTGGCGGCGATCAGCCGGTACAGCTGGTTAAGCAGGGCCGACGCCGGCTCCCAGCCCTGCTGCAGGATCAGCACCTGGCTGGCCACGCAGTTAAACCCGCCGTTGTTCATTTTCTGCGTCGCCAGCTGCTGCGCCTGAAAAGCGATATCCGCCTCGCTCCATGGCCCGGGGACGATAATGGTGGGGCTGACCCCGCCCAGCTCTGAGGTCACCCGGCGCGGGTTCAGCGGCATCCCGGCGGCCCGACGCTGGCGAGCGGCCTCACCGTCGCCCCAGACGATGGCGTCATGGCTCTCCCGCGATCCGGTGATATGGATCTCATCGACAGCGGGATGGGTGGTCAGCCACGCCCCCGCCCGGGCGTCGCCGGTGACGATGCGGAGCGCATCCATGGCGATCAGCGGCGCCAGGGCCTGAGCCAGCAGATCGTGCAGATAATCATTCACCGGATTGAGCTTCAGCAGGCAGACCTGATTTTCAATAAACAGCTTGTGTAACACGTCCAGCGGCGCGATAGAGGCCACATTTCCGGCGCCGAGCACCAGCGCCAGCTTGCCCTGCCGCGCGGCCGGCGGGATGTCGTATGCGGCTGCCGCGCAGCGATCGAGATTGGCCCGGGTGACTCCCGGCTGCATCCAAATTTCAGCGCGAATACCGGAGAGCAGCAACCGATCCCAGAGCGTGCCGGGCACCACCCGCAGCGCCAGCCGGCCGTCCGCCAGCGTCCTCAGCGGGATCCGCCGCAGAAAGGTTTTCTCCTCCAGTTGCTCCAGGGTGGTGATAAGCCCGTTGCAGCCGACCATTAGCGCGCAGGGGCCCGCCAGCCATTCTTCGCCCGTCAGCGGATCCCCCGGCGGCAGCCCTTTAGCCCTCGCCGCCGCCTCCACCCACGCCGGCGCTATGCTGGCCAGGGCATCCTTGATCTGGCGCAGGAGCGCCAGACGACGGTTCACTGAGGTTTCCGCCCAGCGCTGGCGCGCCGCCGACAAGGCGTGCAGCGCTGCGTCATACTGAGAGCAGGTCGTCAGACCGGGTCGCGCGTGGCTCATTGTCCCTCACTCATTAAAATTTCCCCGTAGGCCTGGCGCAGCTGGTTTTTAAGCACCTTACCCGTGGCGCTGACCGGCAGCGCATCGACAAATATCACCCGGTCCGGGATCTGCCATTTAGGCACCCGTTTCTCAAACCAGGCCAGCAGATCGCTCTCCTCCACTTCCCCCCCTTCCGCGCGGACGCACAGCAGCACCGGCCGTTCGTCCCAGCGCGGGTGGCGGGCGGCGATGGCCGCTGCGCTGCGCACCCCCGGATGCGCGATGGCGATATTCTCCAGCTCAACGGTGGAGATCCACTCGCCACCGGACTTGATAATATCCTTTGCCCGATCGCTGATCACCAGATAACCATTGGCGTCGAGCGTACCGATATCACCGGTATCAAACCAGCCTGCCGCGGTCAGGGCGCTCGCGTCCTGACCATAGTATTGCTCTACCACCCAGTGCCCTCTGACCTGCAGATACCCCTGGCTTTGACCATCCCGGGGCAACGGTTCGCCATCCACGTCCACCACCTGCAGTTCGATGCCGAAAATGGGCCGCCCCTGACCGGCGCGCTGCTTTTGCTGCTCCTGTGCTGGGAGCGCGTCATGTTTGCTCAACGGTGTGTTGATGGTGCCGATGGGCGATGTTTCGGTCATTCCCCAGGCGTGGGTCAGCGCAATGCCGTAATCGCGCTGAAAGGCCTCGGCCATCGACGGCGGCAGCGCGGAGCCGCCGACCAGCGCACGTTTAAATTCAGGCAGCCGGACCTCTGTCCGGCGCATCGCCGCCAGCAAGCCGGCCCAGATCACCGGCACGCCAAACCCCACCGTCACCTTCTCGGCGGCCAGCAGCTGCAGCAGGCTGTCGCCATCGAGGTGCGGCCCCGGCAGCACCAGCCGCGCGCCGACCATGGCGGCGATAAACGGCGTCCCCCACGCGTTGACATGGAACATCGGCACCACCGGCAACAGGCTATCCTTCGCCGATATGCCGGCGGCGTCCGGCTGGTTGCCGCTCAGGGCGTGCAGGACCAGCGAACGATGGGTATTCAACACCCCTTTCGGCCGGCCGGTGGTTCCCGAGGTGTAGCAGAGCGAAGCCGGAGTCAGTTCATTGAGCTGCGGCCAGCGATAGTCTGCCATCCCCTGCTGCAACAGATCGTCATAAAACAGCAATGAGGGCAGCTGGCTGAGCGCCGCTTCGCTGCGGGACTCCATCAGCACGACGTGTTTCACCGTCGGCAGCTGCGGCAGCAGCTGCGCTACCAGCGGCAAAAAGGTCTGGTCAAAAAACAGCACTTCATCGGCAGCGTCGTTGAGGATATACCGCAGATGGTCAACCGACAGCCGCGGATTGACGGTATGCGTCACCCAGCCGCCGGAGGCGACGGCAAAATAGATCTCCAGATGGCGGCGGTTGTTCCATGCGAGGGTGGCGCAGCGGGCGCCCGGTGGCAGCCCCAATGATGCCAGCGCCGAGGCCAGCCGCTGAGCGCGGCAGGCCACCTCCCCCCAGCTGCTGCGCTCCTTCTCACCGCCAGCGCTCACCGAGACGATCTCGGTCTCGCTGTGGTATTGCGCCGCATGGCTGAGCAGCGCGGTGGTGGTGAGATCCTGATAAATCATCGGTGACGGCATGGCGGGGTCTCCTTTGCAGACTTCCGGCGGAATTGAGGGGTGCGGCGCGATCGCGCGGGCGCCTATTGAATCTGGTCTACATTTGCCGGTCTGCACAAAAAAACGTACAGAAATCAGCGGTCACGCACAAAATAGAGTAGGAAATCGCTCAGAAAGGAGAAGCCGAGAATGACAGGATGGAGGTCATTGCCCGGCGCCGGTCCGGGCGATATCGTCAGAGCGACCGCCGGGGGCTGACGGTAGCAAGGAGAAAGTTATGCGCGTCTCAGGGGGAAGCGAATCAGCGTCGTCCGCCGTCGCGCTGGCCTTTACCCTTCCCTTTTGCGGCTCGCCGCTGCAAAACCCCCTCCATGATGCCGACAACCCCGTTGAGGGGTTTCCACAGCGCCACCAGCAGCAGCAACGGGCCGTATATTCGCACACCGCCGGTCGCTATCTGGCCGGTTAGCAACAGGGCTAAACCATCCAGCAGCAGGCACAATGCGCTGCCGGTGCCGACGAACAGACACAGCAGGAAGAGGATCGGTCGGCTGTCGGCGTGTAGCGGTAAAGCACGCTGGCTCCAGACGCCAACGAGAATGGCCGCGATCAAGGCGATCGATTCAATGACCAGGGGATTATGCATGGTCTGACTCCTGTCATGACGTATCATCCTTGTCAGCAGCGTTGCCGGAGGCGGCGGGCGTCGCCCTCGTCCCCGGCAGGCTGCTTCAGTTTACAGCGCGTTTTCCTGTAGCAGCTTATCGATAAAGGCGGGCACCACTTCGCTCGCCAGTCCGTAGTGCTTTTCGGCAAACTCGCTGCCCACCTGGCTGGGCTCCAGGTTCAGTTCAACGGTGTGGGCGCCGTGCAGCCGCGCCTCGTGCACAAAGCCGGCCGCCGGATAAACGTGGCCGGAGGTGCCGATGGCGATAAAGATATCCGCTTCGGCCAGCGCGCTGTAGATCTCGTCCATCCCCAGCGGCATTTCGCCAAACCAGACCACGTGGGGACGCAGCGCCGCCGGGAACTGGCAGCAGTGGCACTTATCCTCTGCGGTGACGTCGCCGGTCCACTCCAGCACCTGGCCACTCCACGAACAGCGCACCTTCAGCAGCTCGCCGTGCATATGGATCACCCGGCGGTTGCCGGCGCGTTCGTGCAGATTATCGATATTCTGGGTGACCAGCAGAAAATGGTCGCCCAGCAGATCCTCCAGACGCGCCAGCGCCAGATGCGCCGAGTTCGGCGCGATCTCCGGACTCTGCAGCTGACGACGGCGGGCGTTGTAGAACGCCTGCACCAGCGCCGGGTCGCGGGCGAAGCCTTCCGGCGTCGCCACATCTTCCACCCGATGCTCTTCCCACAGGCCATCGGCCGCGCGGAAAGTTTTGATCCCCGACTCCGCCGATATGCCCGCGCCGGTTAACACCACCACTCTCGGTTTGGCCATCGCTTCAGGCTTCATCCTGTCCTCCCTAAAGAAAATCCGCTGACGCAGACGGTCACGCAACTGACGTTTATTGCGACGAAAACGGCTCAATCGATGTAAACGGCGCGACTGCATAGCTACCTCTGTGATTAATGGGTCAGATGAAGGAAGGCCGCACCGCGCATTCCCCCGGCATCGCCATGGCGCGCGCGCTCAATGCGCGGTACTCTGGCGACCGGCAGAAGATGGCGCGGCAATCGCTGCGCCAGCCCTTCGCTAATGGCCGTAAAGTTAGATAATCCACCGCCGAGCACCAGCAAATCCGGGTCGACAATGGTCAGTATATTCCCCAGACACACCGCCAGCAGATCGAGATAGCGCTCTACGTGCGCCTGGGCGCGCGGATCGTGCTGCTGCCACTGCGCCACAATCTCCGGCGAGGTGAGCGGTTGCTGATAAAAATGTTCATACAGCCAGGCAAAACCGCGGCCGGAGAGATAATTTTCAATGCAGCCCAGCTGGCCGCAGCCGCAGCGAAGCAGCGGAAAATCACGCCCGACCACCTCCAGGGCATCCACCGGCAGACGAATATGACCAAACTCGCCGGTGATATAGTTATGTCCGGTAATCGATTTACCGTTCAACACCAGGCCGCCGCCCACGCCGGTGCCGAGGATCAGCCCCATCACCAGCGGGTATTGCGTAAACTCATCGTCCCACGCTTCCGACAGCGCGAAGCAGTTGGCGTCATTATCGAGGCGCACATCGCGCCCCAGCCGCGCGCTGAGGTCGGCGCGCAGCGGCCGGCCGCTGGCGGCAGGCACGTTAGCGGCATACAGCGTGCCGTCCGCCGTTTCCGGCATCCCCGGGATACCGATCCCAACCGACCCCTGCTGGTCGAAGCGCTCATCGGCCTCGCGGACCAGCGCCTCTACCGCCTGGAGAAAATCCTCATAACTGCTTTTCGGCGTGGCGACGCGTTTTTCCCACTGCAGCCGCCGCTCCTGATTAAATACGCCCAGTGCTATCTTGCTGCCGCCAATGTCAAATCCATAGTACATTTCAGCAATTCCTCTTGTGTCGTCAGCCAGGCCGACGATGACGATAAATTACTGGCCACTCAGCACCCTCGCCGGGTCGATACGGCTGGCGCGGCGGGCGGGATACCAGCTGGCCAGCAAACTCAGCAACAGTGCTGTCACCAGCACATAAAAGACGTCCAGCCAGTGCAGTTCTGACGGCAGGAAGTCAATAAAATAGATGTCGCCGGAGAGGAATTTATGCCCAATCAGGTATTCGATGCCGTTGATGATTGACGTCAGGTTCAACGCGCAGATCACGCCGATCACCACCCCAAACAGGCTGCCTACCGATCCGGCTAATAAACCATACCACACGAAAATCGCGCGAATTAAGCCGTCTTTTGCGCCAAGCGTGCGCAGCACCGCAATATCGCCGCTCTTGTCTTTGACCGCCATCACCAGCGTCGAGACGATGTTAAAGCAAGCCACGCCGATCACCAGCACCATTGCCAGGTACATAATGGCGCGGATCATCTGGATATCGCGATACATATAGCCGTAGGTGCCGATCCAGCTCTTGATATAGACGTAGCTGTTGGTCACCTCGCCGGCGTCGCGCACCAGCTTGTTAGCATGGAAAACGTCCGTGACCTTGATGGCGATACCGGTCACGCTGCCGCCCATCTCCAGGTACTGCTGCGCATCCTGCATCGGGATCATGGCAAAACTATGATCGAGCTGGCCGCTCAGCTGCAAAATACCGGTCACATGCAGCCTGACGCGTTTCGGCTGCAGCAGCTGATGGTCGGCGTCGGCGTTAGGGATCATGATCGACACCCAGTCTCCCTGCTTCACGTGCAGCGCATCAGCGACGCCTTTACCCAGAATCACCTGCTGTTCACCGGCCTTGAAGCCGGCCCACGCGTTATTCTGCACAAAGGTGGGCAGCGCGCTGAGCCGGGTTTCCTGCTGCGGGTCGACCCCTTTCACCTGGATGGCGCGCATATTGCTGCCGCTTTCCACCAGGCCGGTGAAGTTAATATAGGGCGCCGCGGCGACTATCCCCTTCACTTTCTGCACCTTAGCCAGCGCCTCCTGCCAGTTATTCCACGGCTGGTTCACGGGTTCGATTTCACCGTGCGGCACCACCGCCAGCACGCGGTTATTCAGCTCGCGCTCAAAGCCGTTCATCGCGCTGAGGCCGACGATCAGCACTGCCACCCCCAGCGCAATACCGATGGTGGAGATCACCGAGATCAGCGACACCATGCCGCCGCGCCGCCGGCCGCGGCTGAAACGCAATGCAATCAGTAACGATAACGGAGAGGCCATTACTCGGCCCCCATCAGGGTCAGGTCGGCGGTCAGGCGGCCATCGCGCATCTCCAGCTGGCGGCTCATCCGCTTCGCCAGCTGCAGGTCGTGGGTCACCACCAGAAACGCGGTGCGCTGCGCGAGGTTCAGTTCGCCCAGCAGCTGGAAGATGCTGTCGGCGTTGCGAGCGTCGAGGTTACCGGTCGGCTCATCCGCCAATACCAGTCGCGGTTTGTTCACCAGCGCGCGGGCAATCGCCACCCGCTGGCGTTCGCCACCGGAGAGTTCCGACGGACGGTGATGGCTGCGGTGTTCAAGCCCGACCGCCTGCAGCATCGCTTTCGCCTGGCGTTCAATGTCCGCCGGCTTCTTTTTGCCAATCAGCAGCGGCATCGCCACGTTTTCCAGTGCGCTAAAGTCCGGCAGCAGATGGTGGAACTGATAGATAAAGCCCAGCTCGCGGTTACGCAGGTCGGCGCGCGCGGCGGTGGAGAGCTTGCTCATCGGCTGGCCGGAGAAAATCACGTCGCCAGAGGTGGGGGTATCGAGGCCGCCCAGCAGATGCAGCAGGGTACTTTTGCCGGAGCCGGAGGTACCGACGATGGCCATCATCTCGCCTTCATCAATGCTGAAGCTGACATTGTGCAGGACATCGGTTTGCACATTGCCTTCCTGATAGCGTTTGCACAGGTTGTCGCATTGCAGCAGGATCTTATTCATAACGTAAAGCCTCAGCGGGTTGAGTGGCGGCAGCGCGCCAGGAAGGGTACAACGTAGACAACAATGCCAGCGCCATCGCCACCAGGGCGATAACGACGACCTGCAGCGGCTCAATCGCCACCGGCAGCGCCGCGCCGTCAAGGAAGGCGCCGATGATCGGCATTAAATTATTCAACTGGCTGGCCAGCAGCGCACCAAGCACCGCTCCCAGCAGCGCGCCGACGATCCCTGCGCTGGCGCCCTGCACCATGAAGACGGCCATAATCTGCCGCGGCGTCAGCCCCTGGGTCTGCAGGATCGCCACTTCGCCCTGCTTCTCCATCACCATCATCCCCAGCGAGGTAATAATGTTGAAGGCCGCGACGGCGACGATCAGGCTGAGCAGCAGGCCCATCATATTTTTCTCCATGCGCACCGCCTGGAACAGTTCACCCTTGCGCTCGCGCCAGTCCTGCCACTGGGTGCCCGGCGGCAGCGTCTGCTGGCTGAGGGTATCCACTTGCAGCGGTTTATCCAGCCACAGGCGCCAGCCGGTGATATTCCCCAGCGGATAGCGCATCAAACGGGAAGCGTCGTCGATGTTGGTCAGCATCTGATAACCATCGACTTCGCTGTTGGCAGCGAAGGTGCCGATGACCGTAAACAGGCGCTGGCTCGGCACGCGGCCCATCGGCGTAAACTGGCTGGCGGAAGGAACCATCAGGCGAATTTTATCGCCGCGATTAACCCCCAGCTGACCCGCCAGCTGCTCGCCGAGAATAACGTTATATTTACCCGCCTGCAGATCGCTCTGTTTGACGTTCACCAGATACGGGGTCAGGGGATCGTTCTGCGCCGGGTCGATGCCCAGCATGACCCCAACCGCCACGCTGCGCGCGCTCTGCAGCACCACGTCGCCGGTGGTGATCGGCGCCACCCGGGTTACGCCCTGGAGTTTCGCCTCGCGCTCCGGCAGCTGTTGGGGATTCACCGAACCCTGTTTGGCGCTAAGTATGGCCTGGGGCATCAGCCCCAGGATGTTGTTTTGCAGCTCGCGTTCAAAGCCGTTCATCACCGACAGGACCGTCACCAGCGCCATGACGCCGAGGGTAATACCGATGGTGGAAAGCCAGGAGACGAAGCGACCGAAGCGGTCGGCTGCTCGCCCACGCATATAGCGCAGGCCGATAAAGAGTGCGGCAGGTTGATACATGTCATCCATCTGGTTGCTGATAGCCGATTCCCGAGTATATAAGCGATTAGGGGCAGCGTAAATGACTGATACCTGACGACTTTATTAGCAAAAATCCTAAAACCCAAGCAAATACAAACGGATAGATAAGTACTTACTTATTTATCTTTACGCTTATCGACAGCGCTGACCTTTCTTCACCCAACACGCGATGGCAATTCGGGTTGGCGAATCCAGACCAATCGCGGATAATCTCACTATTGAATATCAGCGAGTTGCCCTCCATATCGGCAGAGCGAATCCCTAAGAGACCATGAAACCGTCTATGCCTGAACAATATCGATACTCATTGCCGGTGAAAGCCGGTGACCAGCGCCAGCTTGGCGAGTTGACCGGCGCAGCCTGCGCCACCCTGGTGGCGGAGATGGCCGAACGCCACAAGGGCCCGGTGGTGCTGGTGGCGCCTGACATGCAAAACGCGCTGCGTCTGAACGACGAGATCAGGCAGTTCACCGACAGCATGGTGATGGGGCTGGCGGACTGGGAGACGCTCCCTTATGACAGCTTCTCACCGCATCAGGACATCATCTCCTCCCGTCTTGCCACCCTTTACCAGTTACCCACCATGCAGCGCGGCGTGCTGATCGTCCCGGTCAGCACGCTGATGCAGCGCGTCTGTCCGCACAGCTTCCTTCACGGCCACGCGCTGGTGATGAAAAAGGGTCAGCGCCTGTCGCGCGATGCGCTGCGCGATCAGCTTGAGGGGGCCGGCTACCGCCATGTCGATCAGGTGATGGAGCATGGCGAATATGCTACCCGCGGCGCGCTGCTCGATCTGTTCCCGATGGGCAGCGACCAGCCCTACCGCCTCGATTTCTTTGACGATGAAATCGACAGCCTGCGCCTGTTCGACGTCGACAGCCAGCGCACGCTGGAGGAAGTGGCGGCCATTAACCTGCTCCCGGCGCACGAATTCCCCACCGACCAGACCGCCATCGAGCTGTTCCGCAGCCAGTGGCGCGACCGCTTTGAAGTGAAACGCGATGCCGAGCATATCTATCAGCAGGTCAGTAAAGGGACGCTGCCTGCCGGTATCGAATACTGGCAGCCGCTGTTCTTCAGCGAGCCGCTGCCGCCGTTATTCAGCTATTTCCCGTCCAGCACGCTGATCGTCAACACCGGCGATCTCGAGACCAGCGCGGAGCGTTTCCAGAATGAAGCCCGCGCCCGTTTTGAAAACCGCGGCGTCGATCCGATGCGCCCGCTCCTGCCGCCGGAACTGCTGTGGCTGCGCAGCGATGAGCTGTTTAGCGAACTGAAAAAGTGGCCGCGCGTACAGCTGAAAACCGAGCGCCTGGCGGACAAAGCGGCAAATACCAATCTGGGCTACCAGACGCTGCCGGACATCGCCGTCCAGGCACAAAACAAAGCGCCGCTGGATAATCTGCGCCGCTTCCTCGAAGCGTTTACCGGCCCGGTTATCTTCTCGGTGGAAAGCGAGGGTCGCCGTGAAGCGCTGAGCGAAATGCTGGCGCGGATTAAAGTTGCGCCAAAACACGTGCTGCGTCTGGAGGAAGCCACCGGCAACGGCCGCTATCTGATGATTGGCGCCGCCGAGCACGGGTTTATCGACAGCCAGCGCGGCCTGGCGCTGATTTGCGAGAGCGACCTGCTCGGCGAGCGCGTAGCGCGCCGTCGTCAGGATTCCCGTCGCACCATTAACCCTGACACACTCATTCGCAACCTTGCCGAACTGCATATCGGCCAGCCGGTCGTTCACCTGGAACACGGCGTGGGCCGCTACGCAGGCATGACTACCCTGGAGGCGGGCGGCATCACCGGCGAATACCTGATGCTGACCTACGCTAACGATGCCAAATTATACGTTCCGGTCTCCTCCCTGCATCTTATTAGCCGCTACGCCGGCGGAGCGGAAGAGAACGCGCCCCTGCACAAGCTGGGCGGCGATGCCTGGACCCGGGCGCGGCAAAAAGCGGCCGAGAAGGTACGCGACGTCGCGGCCGAATTGCTGGATATCTACGCCCAGCGCGCAGCGAAAGCCGGGTTTGCCTTTAAACACGACCGCGAACAGTATCAGCTGTTCTGCGACGGTTTCCCATTTGAAACCACGCCGGATCAGGCGCAGGCGATCAACGCCGTCCTCAGCGATATGTGCCAGCCGCTGGCCATGGACCGCCTGGTGTGTGGCGATGTGGGCTTCGGCAAAACTGAAGTGGCCATGCGCGCCGCCTTCCTCGCCGTGGAGAACCACAAACAGGTGGCGGTACTGGTGCCGACCACCCTGCTGGCTCAGCAGCACTATGACAACTTCCGCGATCGTTTCGCCAACTGGCCGGTACGCATCGAAATGCTCTCCCGTTTCCGCAGCGCTAAGGAGCAGGCGCAGATCCTCGAGCAGGCCGCGGAAGGCAAAATCGATATCTTGATCGGCACCCACAAGCTGCTGCAAAGCGAGGTGAAGCTGCGCGATCTGGGGCTGCTGATCGTCGACGAAGAGCACCGGTTTGGCGTGCGGCATAAAGAGCGCATCAAAGCGATGCGCGCCGATGTCGATATCCTGACCCTCACCGCCACGCCGATCCCGCGAACGCTGAACATGGCGATGAGCGGGATGCGGGATCTGTCGATCATCGCCACGCCGCCGGCGCGCCGCCTGGCGGTAAAGACCTTCGTTCGCGAATACGATGCGCTGGTGGTGCGCGAGGCGATCCTGCGTGAAACACTGCGCGGCGGCCAGGTTTACTACCTGTTTAATGACGTCGAGAACATCCAGAAAGCCGCCGACAAACTGGCGGAGCTGGTGCCTGAGGCGCGGATCGCCATCGGCCACGGTCAGATGCGGGAGCGTGAGCTGGAGCGGGTGATGAATGACTTCCATCACCAGCGCTTCAATGTGCTGGTGTGCACCACCATCATCGAAACCGGGATCGACATTCCCACCGCCAACACCATCATCATCGAACGCGCCGACCATTTTGGCCTCGCCCAGCTGCACCAGCTGCGCGGCCGCGTTGGCCGCTCCCATCACCAGGCCTATGCCTGGCTGCTGACGCCGCATCCAAAGGCGATGACCACCGATGCGCAAAAGCGCCTCGAAGCCATTGCCTCGCTGGAAGATCTCGGCGCCGGCTTTGCGCTAGCCACCCACGATCTGGAGATCCGCGGTGCCGGGGAACTGCTGGGCGAAGATCAGAGCGGTCAGATGGAGACCATCGGCTTCTCCCTGTATATGGAGTTGCTGGAGAATGCGGTGGATGCGCTGAAAGCCGGGCGCGAGCCGTCGCTGGAGGATCTCACCAGCCAGCAGACCGAAGTCGAACTGCGCATGCCTTCCCTGCTGCCTGACGATTTCATCCCCGACGTCAATACCCGCCTGTCGTTCTATAAGCGCATTGCCAGCGCCAAAAACGAACAGGATCTGGAGGAGATCAAAGTCGAGCTGATCGATCGTTTTGGTCGCCTGCCCGACGCCGCCCGCAACCTGCTGGATATCGCCCGTCTGCGTCAGCAGGCGCAGAAGCTGGGGATCCGTAAACTGGAAAGTAACGAAAAAGGCGGCGTGATCGAATTTAACGAGAAAAACAACGTCAATCCAGTGTGGTTAATTGGCCTGCTGCAGAAGCAGCCGCAGCACTTCCGCCTGGACGGGCCGACGCGCCTGAAGTTCATGCAGGATCTCGAGGAGCGTAAGACGCGGATGGACTGGGTTCGCCAGTTCATGCGCCAGCTGGAAGAGAACGCCGTCGCCTGATCGCGGGGGGATATGGCCGTTACGCCGTATCCCCCTTTCCACATATCTGGCAATCTTTACAAACATTTTGCAATCCGCCTGGATTTCCCCACACAGACTCACGCCATAATCTCATCTCCTTTTTCATATAAAAATAACCACTTATATATTTTGGAGTTATGGTAATGAGAATCCGTTTCCCCTTGATGCTGGCGCTGGTCGCGCTGGTTGCTGCGCTGGCGCTGCCCGCGCGCGCTAACACCTGGCCCCTTCCCCCGCCGGGCAGCCGACTGGTGGGGCAGAATCAGTTCCATGTGGTGCAGGATAACGGCGGTTCGCTGGAGGCGATTGCCAAAAAGTACAATGTCGGCTTCCTGGCCCTGCTGCAGGCCAATCCCGGGGTGGACCCCTACGTTCCGCGCGCCGGCAGCGTGCTGACCATCCCCCTGCAGACGCTGCTGCCCGATGCGCCGCGCGAAGGGCTGGTGATTAACCTTGCCGAACTGCGCCTCTACTATTACCCGCCGGGCAAGAATGAAGTGACCGTCTACCCGATAGGCATCGGCCAGCTGGGCGGAACCACCATCACACCGACAATGGTTACCACCGTGTCCGACAAGCGGGCCAATCCGACCTGGACGCCAACCGCCAACATTCGCGCGCGCTACAAAGCGATGGGGATTGAGCTGCCGGCGGTGGTGCCTGCCGGTCCTGACAACCCGATGGGACATCACGCCATCCGCCTCGCCGCCTATGGCGGAGTCTATCTCCTGCACGGCACCAATGCCGATTTCGGCATTGGTATGCGCGTCAGCTCCGGCTGTATTCGTCTGCGCGACAACGATATCAAGGCGCTGTACAACGCCATCTCGCCGGGCACGAAGGTGAATATTATCAACACGCCGATCAAGGCGTCGGTAGAGCCGGACGGTCGCCGTCTGGTTGAGGTCCATCAGCCGCTGTCTGAGCATATCGATGACGACCCGCAGACCCTGCCTATTACGCTTAACGCGGCCATGAAGGCGTTCAAACAGGCGCCGCAGACCGACGGAACAGTGATGGAGCGCGCGATGAATTACCGCTCGGGCATGCCCATTGACGTCACCCGTCATGCGGACCCCGGCCCGCAGTCGCTGTAACCTCACACCGCAGAAAACAAAAAACCCGCCTGAAGGCGGGTTTTTTGTTGGCAAGGGTCAAACAGGGGTACAACAGGGTTTTACTCATCGCTGACCGGTGAAGGGGGCCGGGCAGCGACGCATCGGGTTTACTTGTAGATAACCGCGGTACCGTGAAGGGTATTCGGACCGGTTACCGAAGTAATACGGTATGAGGTGGCGCCCATCTCATCCGCTTTCTGCGCCAGCTGGTCTTCCAGCGAACCCAGGTTAGTCCCTGCGGAAGCTGAGATAGTACCCACTTTATGCTGGCCGGCTGGGGTGGACTGCACCTCAACAGCGGCAAAGCTGGCGAAAGAGAGGGAGCTAAGAACGGCGGCAATAGCCAGAGTATTAACGGTTTTCATGATTATTATACCTATGCAGATGAATTTTATAGTAGGGTCGTAAGCATTAACTTAACGATCGATAGGTAAATATTAATGTGATCTAAGTCACACGTCAACGCATTTTTATAACGATCGTTTAACTATTTATAAAATGCTTAATTTTCATACGCATATGAATTATTTATTTTTGAACCAACAGCGCTGGCCCCGGCGATCGTTTATTTTTATAATGACGATTCACCAAACCAACATAGGTACAACGGCATCATGACAACTGACGTTCAAAGTTGCGCCAAAAAAAGCCGTGGCCGACCGAAGGTGTTCGACAGGGATGCGGCGCTGGACAAAGCCATGACACTCTTCTGGCAGCACGGCTATGAGGCGACCTCGCTCGCCGATCTGGTCGAGGCGACAGGAGCAAAAGCCCCCACCCTGTATGCGGAATTTGTGAATAAAGAAGGACTGTTCCGCGCAGTATTGGACCGTTACATTTCGCGCTTTGCCGCGAAGCACGAAGCCGTGCTGTTTGCTGAGGGAAAATCCGTCGATCGGGCGTTGCGCGACTACTTCACCGCGGTCGCCACCTGTTTTACCAGCAAAGAGACACCGGCCGGCTGCTTTATCATTAATACCTCCGCCGCGCTGGCCGCCTCCTCGACGGATATCGCCAATACCATCAAATCCCGCCATGCGATGCAGGAGCAGGCGCTAACCCAGTTTCTGCAGCAGCGGCAAGCACAGGGCGAACTGCCCGCGGGCCGCGACGTGGGGCAGCTGGCGCAGTTTCTCAACTGTGTCCTGCAGGGGATGTCCATCAGCGCACGGGAAGGCGCCGATTTTGACAAACTGATGCAAATCACTGACACCACCCTCCGTCTCTGGCCGCTGGTCCTCGAGTCCTGATGCGCCCCGCTTCCGGCGGTGTTCAACCGCCGGAACCGCCAGCCGTTTCGCTTTATCCCCACAAAATAGATTGATTTTTATTACCTTTTCTCGCGCAAGATAAACGCAAATGATATTGATTGCGATATTCATTATGTGCAAAATCCTTTTTTGAGTTTTTCCAGATGTTTCGCATTGTAACGAATACCGGCCCGACGCCGGCCCATAACAACGACAAAACAACTTGCTCATAAAAGGAATGGATATGAAAAAGCGCCTCTGGGTGCTCCACCCTCTGCTGCTGGCCAGCGCTCTGCCTGCGCTGGCGGCTCAGTCTGAAGAAGACAGCATCATCGTTAGCGCGAACCGCACCCATCGCACCGTAGCCGAAATGGCCCAAACCACCTGGGTCATTGAGGGCCAGGAAATTGAGCAGCAGGTCCAGGGCGGAAAAGAGTTCAAAGACGTGCTGGCGCAGCTGATCCCGGGCATCGACGTCAGCAGCCAGGGGCGCACCAACTATGGGATGAACATGCGCGGGCGCGCCATCGTCGTGCTGATTGACGGCGTCCGGCTCAACTCTTCACGCACCGACAGCCGCCAGCTCGACGCCATCGACCCGTTCAACATCGAGCATGTCGAAGTGATCTCCGGGGCAACCTCGCTGTACGGCGGCGGCAGTACCGGCGGACTTATCAACATCGTCACCAAAAAAGGGCAGCAGGATCGCCAGGTCGATCTTGAGGTGGGCAGCAAGAGCGGGTTTGCAAACAGCAACGATCATGATGAGCGTGTCGCGGCGGCGGTCAGCGGCGGGACAGACCACGCGTCCGGGCGTTTATCGGTAGCCTATCAGCGTTTCGGCGGTTGGTACGACGGCAATAACGATGCGCTGATCCTCGATAACACCCAAACGGGGCTCCAGCACTCTGATCGTCTGGACGTCATGGGGACGGGAACGATCGAGATCGACGACAACCGCCAGCTGCAGCTGGTCACCCAGTACTATAAAAGCCAGGGCGATGATGACTATGGCCTGTGGCTCGGGAAAAATATGTCCGCGGTCACCAGCGGCGGCAAAGCGTACACCACCGATGGGCTCAATTCCGATCGTATCCCCGGCACCGAGCGCCATCTGATCAGCCTCCAGTACTCCGATGCCGATTTCTTCGGCCAGAATCTGGTGAGCCAGGTGTACTATCGCGATGAGTCCCTCACCTTTTATCCATTCCCGACGCTCAGCAAAGGTCAGGTCAGCAGCTTCTCCTCGTCGCAGCAGGATACCGATCAGTACGGGGCAAAGCTGACCCTCAACAGCCAGCCGCTGGCGGGATGGGATCTCACCTGGGGTCTCGACGCCGATCATGAGACCTTCAATGCCAACCAGATGTTCTTCGATCTGCAACAATCGCTGGCGTCGGGCGGGCTGCACAACGAATCGATCTACACCACCGGCCGCTATCCGGGATACAGTATCTCCAACGTCGCGCCGTTCCTGCAGTCGAGCTATGATCTGAACGATATCTTTACCCTCAGCGGCGGAGTTCGCTACCAGTGGACCGAAAACCGGGTTGACGACTTTGTCGGCTACGCCCAGCAACAGGATATCGCCAACGGCAAAGCGCGCTCCGCCGACGCCATCAAAGGCGGCAAAACCGATTATGACAACTTCCTGTTTAACGCCGGGATCGTGGCCCATCTGACCGAGCGTCAGCAGACCTGGTTTAACTTCTCGCAGGGCGTTGAGCTGCCGGATCCGGGTAAATACTATGGCATCGGGAAATACGGCGCGGCGGTCAACGGTCATCTGCCGCTGCTCTCCAGCGTCAACGTCGATGACTCGCCGCTGCAGGGGATCAAAGTTAACTCGTATGAGCTGGGCTGGCGCTATACCGGCGATAACCTGCGCACCCAGCTGGCGGCGTATTACTCGACTTCGGATAAGACCATCGTCGTCAACCGTACCGATATGACCATCGATGTTCAGTCCGACAAACGGCGTATTTACGGCGTTGAGGGTGCGGTCGATTACTTTATTCCGGACAGCGACTGGAGCGTCGGCGGCAACTTCAACGTGCTGAAATCACAGGTGCAGACCGATGGCCGCTGGCAGAAGTGGGACGTCACCCTCGCCTCGCCGTCCAAAGCCACCGCCTGGGTGGGCTGGGCGCCGGATCCGTGGAGCCTGCGCGTGCAGAGCCAGCAGGTGTTTGACCTCAGCGACGCCGCCGGCAACAAGCTGGAAGGCTATAACACCGTCGATTTTATCGGCAGTTACGCGCTGCCGGTGGGAAAACTGACCTTCAGTATCGAAAACCTGCTTAACGAAGACTATATCACCATCTGGGGCCAGCGCGCGCCGCTGCTCTACAGCCCAACCTACGGCAGCTCGTCGCTGTATGAATACAAGGGCCGCGGCCGCACCTTCGGTCTGAATTACGCGTTAACCTTCTGATAAAAAAAGCCCCTCAGCCTGAGCGATTGAGGGGCTAATCAATACACAAATCTGTTTTTAGATTTTGTTGTTCAGGACCAGCTGGCCGTTGTTGTCCAGCGGGATCTGGCTGCCAGGATCGTGATCCATCCGGATTTTCCCCTGCTGATCGCCTATCTTATAGGTCACATCGTAACCCAGCATTTTGTCGGATTTGTCATACACCGTTTTGCAGCGCTGCTGCGTGGTGGTGTAGGTGTCGTTGTCCTGCATCGCGCCCTGGATCTGGTTACCGGCATAGCCGCCGCCCAGCGCGCCCACCACCGTCGCCACGCTGCGTCCGTGACCGCCGCCAAACTGGTGGCCAATCACCCCGCCCGCCACCGCGCCCAGCACAGAACCGGCGATGCGGTTTTCATCCTGTACCGGACGACGATGGGTCACGGTGACATTGCGGCATTCCTGGCGCGGGGTTTTCACGGTTTCTTTAATCGGTGTACTGGAGACCACTTGCGCATACTGCGGGCCGCGATCTAACACGTTGAGACCAGCGACAGCTGCAACGCCCAGCGCGGCAGCCACGCCTATCCCTATACCCGCCAACATAGATTTATTCACGGGAGATCCTCCTTTGTTGCTGTTGATACAATTTTGCAACCGGACCCGGGAAGGCGCAAATCAGATAGCGGATGAAAAGTGCGAGAATTCGCTGCAAATCAAAGGGATTCAGAGGATTCCGAGCGGGATTGCCGCCGGTTCAGCAGAAGAGCCCGGAGGCGCCGCCAGGGCGCGCTCCGGGTCGCAACAGCAATTAATGCAGCTTGAGGCGCGGGCGAATGATGCGGTTGATGCGCCCAACCAGCATCATCAGGCCGGTTTTGAAATAGCCGTGCAGGGCGATCTGGTGCATACGGTACAGGGAGATGTACACAAAGCGCGCAATGCGCCCTTCCACCATCATCGAGCCGCGCATCAGGTTGCCCATCAGGCTGCCGACGGTGGAGTAGTTGGATAGCGACACCAGTGAGCCATGGTCTTTATAGGTATACGCCTTCAGCGGTTTACCTTTCATCTGCGCGAGGATGTTATTCAGCGCGCAGGTGGCCATCTGGTGCGCCGCCTGGGCACGCGGTGGTACAAAGCCGCCTTCCGGACGGGCGCAGGAGGCGCAATCGCCAATGGCGAAAATATCCGCGTCGCGGGTGGTCTGCAACGTCGGCTCAACCACCAGCTGATTGATACGGTTGGTTTCCAGGCCGCCGATCTCTTTCATGAAATCTGGCGCTTTGATCCCGGCCGCCCAGACCATCAGATCCGCTTCAATATATTCGCCATCTTTGGTGTGCAGGCCGCCCGCATCGGCGCTGGTGACCATGGTCTGCGTCAGCACCCGTACACCCAGCTTGGTCAGCTCATTATGCGCCGCCCCGGAAATGCGCGGCGGCAGCGCCGGCAGAATGCGTTCGCCCGCTTCGACCAGCGTGACGTTCAGCGCTTCGTTGGTCAGCCCTTTGTAGCCGTAGCTGTGCAGCTGTTTCACGGCATTATGCAACTCAGCGGAGAGTTCCACGCCGGTGGCGCC
Source organism: Klebsiella pneumoniae complex sp. WS1778 (assembly GCF_049472055.1). Lineage (NCBI taxonomy): Bacteria > Pseudomonadati > Pseudomonadota > Gammaproteobacteria > Enterobacterales > Enterobacteriaceae > Klebsiella > Klebsiella pneumoniae complex sp. WS1778. Next base: position 49,623 of record NZ_JBKGTJ010000001.1, on the reverse strand, counting down.
GCCGCCGACGATGGCAATGTTGACTTTACCGTTAGCGCCGAGGTTCGCGGAGTATTTAAGGAACAGGTTGAGCATTTCCTGATGGAAACGACGCGCCTGGTGCGGGTTGTCGAGGAAAATGCAATTCTCTTTAACGCCAGGGGTGTTGAAGTCATTCGAGGTACTGCCCAGCGCCATCACCAGCGTGTCGTACGGCAGTTTACGCTCAGCCACCAGCAGCTCGCCTTTTTCATTGCGCAGCTCGCCGAGGGTGATGGTCTTCCCTTCGCGATTGATATCGACCACCGACCCCAGCTGGAACTGGAAGCCGTGGTTGCGGGCATGGGCCAGATAGCTCAGCGCATCGACACCTTCATCCAGAGAACCGGTGGCCACTTCGTGCAGCAGCGGCTTCCACAGATGGCTGTGGTTACGGTCCACCAGGGTGATTTTCGCTTTCTTATGGCGCCCTAACTTTTTCCCCAGCTGAGTTGCCAGTTCCAGTCCGCCTGCGCCGCCACCCACAATTACGATTTTTTTCAATGGCGTAGTCATGTGTACCCCTAAAATTATTAACCAATTGTTAAATAAAAGTTATTATAATAGCCTTTATTTAACAACAAGTTACGTCAATGAAACCATTCAGCACTGTCGAGAATACCATGAACGGTGCATTGGTCATACCAAAATTGATGTGCATCAAGTTTTGTCGCGTATTTTTTCAGCGAAACCAATAAGTGTAGACATGAAAAAACCCGCGCGGCGAACCCGGCGCGGGTTTGGAGACAGGGGAAAGGCTTAACCGAGGGTTTTAAACGCTTTCAGCCGCTGCAGGTGCGGCGAAATGTTTTTAAACTTATGGGTCTGCTCTTCATCCCAGATAATTTCATAATAGTGGTGCAGAAGGTCGGCGGAACGCTGGCTGTCCAACGCTTCGTCCTGTCGGGAAAGCACCACCAGGCAGCGATCGCGGTTCTTTTCGCGGAAGTTGGTCACGCATTTGGTGGCGATGTCAGCATACTCTTCCGGTCGGTCGATTTTGCCTTCCATATTCTCATGCGGAAACAGGTTCGGATTGAACACCGCCTGACGGATATCGCACAGGAAACCAATCCGCTCCGCCCAGTAACCGCCGAGTCCAACGCCGCAGATCAGCGGCCGGTCATCGGCGGTAAGCTGCAGCATTTTATCAACCTCTTTCAGCAGATGCTGCATGTCGTGCTTGGGATGGCGCGTGCTGTAGCTTATCAACCGCACGTCAGGGTCAATAAACTGCAACTGCATCACCTTCTCGTGGTTACCGGGGCTGTTCGAGTCAAAACCGTGTAAATAGATAATCATCGCATCCTCACCAGACAACAACGCCCCGCAGAGCGTTACGCGGACTTCGCCTCTTGCCAGCGCGCATGAAGCTGCTCCAGCTGGGCACTCACCGTTTTCCAACGGGCTGAATCCCTTAACTCCTGACGGGAAAAGGAACCTTTATGATACAATTTCGTAACACGCTCTGCTTTGATCGGCGACAGGTTATCCAGCACACTGACCGCGCCCTTACGATTATTGCAGACGAGTATCATATCGCAACCGGCGTCGAGCGATGCCTGGCCGCGTTCGGCATAGCTGCCCATGATCGCCGCCCCTTCCATCGACAGATCGTCGGAGAAAATCACCCCATCGAAGCCCAGCTCGCCGCGCAGCACCGTTTTCAGCCAATAGGCCGAACCGCTCGCCGGACGCGGGTCGAGCTCCGGGTAAATCACATGCGCCGGCATAATGGCATCCAGACGCTGCTCGGCGATAAGGCTTTTGAATACCGCCATATCGTGGTCGCGGATAACCGATGCCGGACGCGGATCGAACGGGGTTTCTTTGTGCGAATCGGCAGTCACCGCCCCGTGTCCCGGGAAGTGTTTGCCGGTGGTTTTCATGCCCGCGGCGTGCATGCCGTCAATGACGTGACGCGCCATCGTCAGCGCTTTCTGCGGATCTTCATGATAAGAACGTTCGCCGATTGCGGCGCTGATATGGCCGACGTCCAGCACCGGCGCAAAGCTGATATCGATGTCCATGGCGATCATTTCGCTGGCCATCAGCCAGCCGGCCTCGGCGGCCAGTTTGCCCCCCTCTTCCATCCCCAGCAGCGCAGCGAAAGACTGGGCCGCCGGTAAACGGGTAAAGCCTTCGCGGAAACGCTGAACGCGTCCCCCTTCCTGATCGACCGCCACCACCAGATGGTTACGGGAGGCTTCGCGGATCTGGCGCACCAGCTCCCGCAGTTGCGCCGGATCGTGATAATTTCGGGTGAAGAGGATCAACCCTCCCACCAATGGATGCGCCAGAATTTCTCGCTCTTCCGCATCCAGTTCATACCCTTCAACATCCAACATCACTGGGCCCACACTGACCTCTCTTATCCTTTGCGTTCGTTGTCTAACTGACACCATGTTTCATCTGCCAGCATGATAAATTGCCGATCCTCGCTCTGCCGCCAGCGCATTTCATACCAGCCCGCCATGAGCAGCAGTACCCACGGACGCCAGCGCGCCACCTGCCGCCATAGCTGCTGCGCGTCGATAGCCGCCCGTCGGGCATATGCCGCCACCAGCTGGCGGCGCTCGTCCGGGGCGATCCACACGGCGGCCAGCTCCAGCGCGATATCGCCATCGCCGGCATATTCCCAGTCGATCAGCTTCAGACCGGCGTCGCTGTGGATAATATTGCCGGCATGGACATCCATATGCAGCGGCGCCAGCCGCAGAGGACGAGGCTCGCCCCGGCGGCACAGCCGCTGATGCCAACGTAGCCAGCGCGGCGTGCGCCGGGCCGGATCGCTCCTCTGCCAGTACTGCGCCAGCAGCGGCCCGAGACTAGCACGCCAGCCGAACCGTGGTTGCTGATGCAAATCATACAATAAGCCAGACAGTTGCGGGCAGTCAGGTAACTCGCTTTTCACCTCACCCGCGCAATACTCCACCACCATCCAGCAGGGCGAGTAAAACAGAGGATTGGGCGCCAGCCTGGCAGGCAGCCGGCGCAGCGCACGATACTGACGGCGAAAATAACAGGCAGCGGCAGACGGGTCGTGCGGCTGACGCAGCACTCGTCGCTGGTCGCCATCGCTGATAATCACACTGCCGCCGCTGAGGCCGGTCTGGCTCAGCGAGGCGACAGGATGATAGTGGGGAAAGAAGCGCGACAAGAGCTCGTCGCGCGTTAGCTTATTGTTGCTGAACCGCACCTTTACCTGACCAGATAATCTCGCCGGTTTGCACCAGCATCAACTGCATCTTCAGCTCGGGCGCGTTGACGTTGCCAGTGGCATTGGAATAAAGCACATACTGCGCGCCCACGTTGCGGGCGATGCCCATGGCTTTGCTGCGGCTGCCGAGGCTGTCCTGCGGCGACAGGCCCAGCTGCTGCTTGGCGACCGCCAGCTGCTGCGGTGAAACAAGGGTAAATTTGCCGTTGCCCGCCAGCGCGTTACGTAACGCGGTGGTGGCTTCTCCGGCATTCAGCGAACCGTTGGTGCGGTTGTTCACGCTGTCAACCAGCAGAATACTGCCGGCATTGACCCCGCCCGCCTGCAGCATCTGTCCCACCATCGGCTGCACCGCGCCGTTCCAGTCATAATGACGCACGCGCGGCGCCGGCTGACCCGACTGCTGATCCTGATGCTCAATCGGTCCTGGCTGCGACGGGACGGAGGGCACCGCCGGTACCGTCGGCACCGTGGGCTGCGGCTGCGCAGGCTGCTGCGGCTGCGGTTTGGCCTCTTCTACCGGCGCGGGCTGCTCACGCAGCCCCGCACAGCCTGCGAGGAATATCGCCAGTGCTGTGATTAACGCATAGCGACACATTTTCATCATTATAATTACCCCTTACAGATAAAGATAAAGGCGGGCCTTATGCGCCCCCAGGATATTGGCGCTGCCATACAACGTCACCGAGGAGCGAGCCGGGACCACGATGGTGCGCGGCGCCTCCAGGGGGTGCATCTCCAGCCCTCGGGCGTCATACCAGAAAAAACGATAATGCACGGTGACCGGCTGTTGGCGCTCGTTATACAGCGTAGAGGAGGCGGTGGCCTGGATCTCCGTCGCCACGACGACAGGCTCGCTGGCGCTGATCCCGGCGGCCAGCACGCTCGACTCCATCACCAGCGCCTGCTGGTCAGAAACCGGGATCTCCGGGTGTGAACTACATCCGGCCAGCAGCCCCGCCGCCAGACACGCGCCCAAAAGGGTCCTTAGCATGGCGTTAGCCTTTGTGCGCCAGCATCGGACCCAGCGGACGACCGCCCAGCAGATGCATATGGATATGGTAAACTTCCTGGCCGCCGTGGCGGTTGCAGTTGACGATCAACCGGTAGCCATCGTCGGCGAGGCCTTCATCGCGGGCAATCTTCGCCGCGACGGTCATCATCCGGCCCAGGGCCAGTTCATGTTCGGTGGTGACGTCATTTACGGTAGGAATCAGAACGTTCGGGACAATCAGAATGTGGGTGGGCGCCTGCGGGGAGATGTCGCGAAAAGCGGTCACAAGCTCATCCTGATAAACAATATCCGACGGGATCTCCCGGCGAATGATTTTGCTGAAAATCGTTTCTTCTGCCATGACTGATTCCTTATTAGTTTTATCCCGTACGCTGGCCTGCTTCTGCAGATAAACGCAGACGCACAGGTTCCGGTAAGAGTATGAGCGACATCCTCCCTCTCTTTCAACCTGAAAGCTCTTTTTCTTATTCAACTATAGACTTAGCTGCTGAGGGAATAAGCATTTGGCGGACAGTTAGCAGGGTTATCGCCTCTGGAAGGCCGATCTTGTCACGTAAAAAAGGCAGCCAGTTGGCTGCCTTAGTCTCCCCGATACTACGTCTTAACTGTTACGGATGTACTCATCCATTTCAGTTTTCAGGTTATCGGACTTGGTACCGAAGATGGCCTGTACGCCAGAACCTGCCACTACCACGCCAGCGGCGCCCAGTTTTTTCAGGCCAGCCTGGTCAACTTTCGCTACATCCGCCACGCTAACACGCAGACGAGTAATACATGCGTCGAGGTTGGTGATGTTCTCTTTACCGCCGAAAGCGGCGATCAGAGCCGGAGCCATCTCGCTGGTTGCGCCAGCTTTGCTCTCTTCGGTGGTATCTTCACGACCCGGTGTTTTCAGATCCAGGGCTTTAATCAGCACGCGGAAAATGACGTAGTACACGATCGCATAGCAGATACCGACGATCGGGAACAGCCACAGCTTGCTGCTGTTACCGGACAGCACGATAAAGTCGATCAGGCCGTGAGAGAACGAAGTACCGTCACGCATACCCAGCAGGATACAGATCGGGAACGCCAGACCCGCCAGGATGGCATGGATAACGTACAGGATCGGCGCCACGAACATGAACGAGAACTCGATCGGCTCGGTGATACCGGTCAGGAACGAGGTCAGCGCGGCGGAGATCATGATACCGCCCACTTTGGCGCGGTTTTCCGGTTTAGCAGAGTGCCAAATCGCGATAGCCGCTGCCGGCAGACCGTACATTTTGAACAGGAAGCCGCCAGACAGTTTGCCCGCGGTCGGGTCGCCTGCCATGTAGCGCGGGATATCGCCGTGGAATACCTGACCAGCCGCGTTGGTGTATTCGCCGATCTGCATCTGGAAAGGAACGTTCCAGATGTGGTGCAGACCAAACGGCACCAGGCAACGCTCGATGAAACCGTAGATACCAAACGCCACCACCGGGTTCTGATAAGCAGCCCACTGGGAGAAGGTCTGGATCGCGGAACCGATCGGCGGCCAAATGAAGGAGAGGATCACGCCGGTGAAGATAGCGGCCAGACCAGAGATAATCGGTACAAAGCGCTTGCCCGCAAAGAAGCCGAGATATTCTGGCAGCTTAATGCGATAGAAGCGGTTAAACATGTACGCGGCGATAGCACCGGAGATAATACCGCCAAGCACGCCGGTATCAGCCAGGTGTTTTGCCGCAATCTCGTCAGCAGGTAAATGCAGCACCAGCGGCGCAACCACCGCCATGGTTTTCACCATGATGCCGTAAGCTACCACTGCAGCCAGTGCGGATACACCGTCGTTATTGGTGAAGCCGAGGGCCACACCGATAGCGAAGATCAGCGGCATGTTGGCGAAAACTGAACCGCCTGCTTCTGCCATAACGTGGGAGACCACGGCTGGCAGCCAGCTGAAGTTTGCGGAACCGACGCCCAACAGGATACCTGCGATAGGCAGTACGGATACCGGCAGCATCAGCGATTTACCGACCTTCTGCAGGTTAGCAAATGCATTCTTAAACATAATTGAGAGTGCTCCTGAGTATTTGGTACTTTTTTACGTTTTCACGCATTGGCCCGGGGGGAGAACCGCGCCGTGGACAGGACATCTAAGCGCCCTTTATTTATTACACAGAGTAAAATAATTAACGGGATGATTGTTTGACGGCTATCACGTTTCAATCAGCCTTCCGGTAAAAATTTACATCAGCTTACATAAGTTGTATCCAGATGTTGCCAAAAAACCTTCACCGCCACTTTTGTGGCGGTGAACTTTACTCGCTTTGGCTATTAATTACGAGCCTTAAAATAATAAGCAGATCAAGCAGGTTGCAAGCGGGCGGGGTCAATGTGGAACAGCGTGGCAAAATTGTCGGTGGTCTGCTGAGCCAGTTGCTCCAGCGACACACCCTTCAGTACCGCCATGTATTCAGCAACGTCACGCACCAGCGCCGGCTGGTTCTCTTTGCCGCGATGGGGTACCGGCGCCAGGTATGGCGAATCGGTCTCCACCAGCAGACGATCCAGCGGAACATAGCGCGCCGCATCGCGCAGCTGCTCGGCGTTACGGAAAGTGACGATACCGGAAAACGAGATATAGAACCCCATGTCGAGCAGCTTACCCGCCGTCTCCCTGTCCTCAGTGAAACAGTGTAGTACGCCTCCGCAATCCGTCACCTTTTCTTCGCGTAAAATGGCCAGGGTATCGGCGCGAGCGTCACGGGTATGCACGATCACGGGCTTGTTCAGCTCCCGGCCGATGCGGATATGGTCACGGAACGAAGTTTGCTGCTGGACTTTGGTTTCCGGGGTATAAAAATAGTCCAGTCCGGTCTCTCCCATCGCGACGACGCCCTCTTCCGCCGCCAGCGTGCGCAGCGTCTCCACCTCGTAGGGCTCATCCTGGTTTAACGGGTGCACGCCGCAGGAGAAGACGACGTTGTCACGCCTTCCTACCAGCTCGCGCATACTGCGGTAGCCAGGCAGCGTCGTGGCGACCGCCAGGCAAAATTTCACATCGCGTGCGGCCGCTTTTGCCAGTACGTCATCGACGTTTTTGTGCAGGGTTTGATAATCCAGACCATCAAGATGGCAGTGGGAGTCGACTAAAAACATAATGTCTCACTCAGAGGTGGGAGACGGGTAAAACCGTCCCGGGTTGCAGGTAATGTTCCCAGCGCAGCAGGCGCTCGGTGAGCAGCAGTTCGCGGTTGACGCCGACGACGTTCAGCAATTGCTCGCGGCAGGTACAGACGTCATGGGCAATCGCCTGCAGCCGGGCGGCGGGCAGACTGTGCGCCAGCTGCTCCAGCAGCGGCCAGACATCCGGGTTACTCACCAGGGCAATTCCCTGCTGTCGTTTTTGCGCATCGACCAGCAGCGATGCCAGCCAGTGCAGGCGAACCGCCGCCTGTTCATGATTGAGTATCGGCAGCAGCGCCAGCCAGTCACCGCTCGCCAGTGTGGTCGCCAGCGCCTGACACAGCTGCTGTCGCGCCGTCCACTGCGGCTCCTTAAGCAGCTCGAGCGCAGCGGCCGGCGCGCTGGCGCACAGACGTAACGCGGCCAGCAGCGCCTCCTGCGGCAGGTTCACCTCACGCTCCAGCCAGGCCAGGGCATAAGATTCCGTCGGCGGCGACAGGTGGTGCAGGCGGCAGCGACTGCGCAGGGTGGTCAGCAGACGCGCCGGCTCCTCGCAAGCGAGGAAGAACCAGGTATTTTCCGGCGGCTCCTCCAGCGTTTTCAGCAACGCGTTGGCGGCGGCATCGGTCAGCAAGGCGGCATCGCTAATCCATACCACCTTCGCCCCACCGAGGCGCGCGCGCTCATAGAGCTTGTCGTTGACATCGCGCACCGCGTCAATACCCAGCGCGCTCTTGCCTTTCTCAGGGCTCAGCGCATAGTAATCGGGGTGCGTACCGGCCTGCATCAGCTGGCAGCTGTGGCAGTGACCGCAGCTTTTATGCCCTTCAGGCTGGCGGCACATCAGGAAGCGGCACAGCGCATAAATCAACGCCTCGCCGCCCATCCCGCTCAGAGACTGTAACAGTAAGGCGTGGTGGCCACGTCCGGCCTGATAGCTACCGACCAGTTGCTCGAACGAGGGGCGCAGCCACGGATACCATTTCATGCCGGTTGCTCCGCCATCCACTGGGCGATCGTGGCGCGAATATCGCGTGCGACGGCATCCAGCGGCTGCGTCGCGTCCACCGTGCGGATAGAAGGATCTGCCGCAGCCAGCTCAAGGTAGCGCGCGCGGGTACGATTGAAGAAGTTCATCGACTCCTGCTCAATGCGATCCAGTTCGCCGCGGGCGCGGGCGCGCTGCAGCCCCACTTCCGGCGTAACGTCGAGGTACAGCGTCAAATCGGGACGAAAATCGCCGAGAACGGCGTCGCGCAGCGTCGCCAGCATCGTGCGGTCAATGCCCCTGCCGCCGCCCTGATAGGCCTGGGTGGAGAGATCGTGACGATCGCCGATCACCCACTGGCCGCGAGCCAGAGCAGGCTTAATCACCGTCTCCACCAGCTGGACGCGCGCCGCGTAAAACATCAGCACTTCCGCTTTATCGTTAATCACTTCATCGCCCGTGGACTGGATATCCAGCACCAGGCTACGCAGTTTTTCAGCAAGGATTGTGCCCCCCGGCTCACGGGTAAACACCATATCGTGAATACCTGCCGACTGCAGCGTCTCCACCACCAGTTGACGTGCGGTGGTCTTCCCGGCGCCCTCCAGCCCCTCGATGACGATATAGTTACTGCGCATTTTTTTCCTTAAGTACTTTCAGATAGTCCTGCACCGCGCGGTTATGGCTGACCAGGTTTGTGGTAAACGTATGGCCCCCTTTCCCGTCGGCGACAAAATAGAGGTATGGTGTTTTCGCCGGATGGGCGGCCGCCTTCAGCGACGCTTCGCCCGGCACCGCGATAGGGCCTGGCGGCAGGCCGCTGATGGTATAGGTATTGTACGCGGTCGGCGTCTCCAGATCCTTACGCGTTAACTTTCCATTATACCCTTCGCCCATCCCGTAGATCACCGTTGGATCGGTCTGTAAGCGCATGCCGATGCGCAGGCGGTTGATAAATACCGACGCGACGCGATCGCGCTCTTCCGCCACCGCGGTCTCTTTCTCAATAATCGAGGCCATGGTCAACAGCTGATTCTGATCGGCATAGGGCAGATTATCCATCCGTCCTTCCCAAATCTTCGCCACTTCAGTGACCATTTTCTGATGCGCGCGCTTGAGGATGGCGATGTCGCTAGTATTGGCGGTGTACATCCAGGTGTCCGGCCAGAACCAGCCTTCCACCCAGTCGGCATGGTCAAGACCTAACGCCTTAGCCACCGTCGCGTAGCTATCGTCTTCAAGCGTGTGCTTCACGTAGGGAGCATCGCGCAGCTGACGAAGGTAGTCGCTGACGCGCATGCCTTCGACAAAGCGCAGCGGAAACTGCGCCTCTTTGCCACTGGCCAGTAGCTGCAGCATCTCGCGCACCGTCATTTGCGGCGTGAGGCGATAGGTCCCGGCCTTGAAGTGAGACAGCTCAGGCTCCATCCGCAGCAGCCACTGGAACACGCGCGGGCGATTGATCACCTTCTCGCGATAGAGATCCTGCCCCAGCGCCAGCCGGCCGGTGCCGGCTTCGAGGGTAAAGATGGTCTCTTCTTTAATCAGCAGCTTGCTGTCCGCCAGCTGGCGTACCTTCCACATTCCTGCCGCCGCGGCGATGCCCAACAGCACCACCAGCAACAGGATAAAACGTAACATTTTCTTCATACTAACCAGACAGCTCACACAAAGGGGCTAAAAAATGGTAAAGCTCGCGCGAGGACCAGACGGTCTCCTCCCAGCGACGAACCGGCACCAGCGGCATCAGCGCATTGCAGATCAGCACTTCATCGGCCTCCCGCAACGCCTCGGGACGCGCTGTCACTTCGACAACGCGAAACGTCGATGGTGCCAGCTGCGCGATACAGCGCTGCCGCATTATGCCGTTGACCCCGGCATAATCGAGTCGCGGAGTAAATACATCCCGTCCCTGACGCCAGAATAAATTCGCGGCACAGCATTCCGTAAGCCACCCGTCACTGTCAAGGACCAGCGCCTCATCGGCGTCCGTCTGTTCAAGATGAGAGCGAATCAGCACCTGCTCCAGACGATTAAGATGCTTCAGGCCAGCCAGCCAGGGGTTGCGCCCCAGGGTCACCGGGCTCCGGGTCAGGGTAATGCCCTCCTCCCGCCAGCGCGCGTAGTGCGCCGGAAGCGGAGAGTCGCTCAGAATACGGGTGGGCGACGCACAGCCCGCCGTGCTGTATCCCCTTCCCCCAACGCCGCGGGTAAGGGTCACCTTAAGCACGCCCTGCGCGTGCGGTCGAGCCAGACGCTGCATCTCGTCGCTTAGCGTCAGCCAGTCGTCAAACGGGATGCGTAATTTTTCGCAGGTTGTCTGCAAACGCTGCAGATGGGCGTCCAGTAACGCAACCTGTCCATGCTGTATACGGGCAGTGGTAAAACAACCGTCGCCAAACTGGACGGCGCGATCGTTCACCGCCAGCGTGTCCTGTTCAACGCCATTTATCAAGAACATAAAGGACTCCTTTTCACTGGTCGGTGAGTGTCTCAGGACACGGAGCAGAGGACAAGCGGAGAAAGCCGAATAAAAAAGGCCCGACAATCGGGCCTTTTGTTAAAGCAGTACCGGGGCAAGCCCTGTCACACTTTTTTGAAGATCAGCGAACCGTTAGTGCCGCCAAAGCCGAAGGAGTTGCACAGGGTGTACTCCATACCGGAAACCTGACGCGCTTCGTGCGGAACGAAGTCGAGGTCGCAGCCCTCATCCGGGTTGTCGAGGTTGATCGTCGGCGGAACCGCCTGATCGCGCAGCGCCAGGATAGAGTAAATCGACTCTACCGCCCCTGCCGCGCCCAGCAGATGCCCGGTCATGGATTTGGTGGAGCTCACCAGTACGCGGCTCGCCGCATCGCCGAAGACAGACTTAACCGCCTGCGCTTCCGCTTTATCGCCAGCCGGCGTCGAGGTGCCGTGGGCGTTGACGTAGCCGATCTGGCCCGGTTCAATGCCCGCATCGCGAATGGCATTCACCATCGCCAGCGCGGCGCCCGCGCCATCTTCCGGCGGTGACGTCATATGGTAAGCATCGCTGCTCATGCCGAAGCCGACGATCTCGGCGTAGATTTTCGCGCCGCGTTTTTTTGCGTGCTCGTACTCTTCCAGCACCACCATGCCCGCGCCGTCGCCCAGCACGAAACCGTCGCGATCTTTATCCCACGGACGGCTTGCCGCCTGCGGGTTGTCATTGCGCGTGGAGAGCGCCCGCGCTGCGCCAAAGCCGCCCACGCCAAGGGGGGTACTGGCTTTTTCCGCACCGCCTGCCACCATCGCATCGGCATCGCCATAGGCGATGATGCGCGCAGCCTGACCGATGTTGTGCACGCCTGAAGTACAGGCGGTCGCGATGGAGATACTTGGTCCACGCAGACCAAACATGATGGTCAGATGGCCGGCCACCATGTTAACAATTGTGGAGGGAACGAAGAATGGGCTGATCTTACGCGGTCCGCCGTTGACCAGCGAACTGTGGTTTTCTTCGATCAAGCCGAGACCGCCAATACCAGAGCCGATTGCGGCACCAATACGGGTAGCATTCTCTTCCGTCACTTCAAGGCCAGAATCCTGCATGGCCTGAACGCCAGCGACAATTCCATATTGAATGAAGGCATCCATCTTGCGCTGCTCTTTGCGCGAGATGATGTCATCACAGTTAAAATCCTTTACTAAGCCAGCAAATTTCGTTGCATAGGCGCTAGTATCGAAATGGTCGATCAGGCTGATGCCACTCTGACCGGCAAGGAGAGCTTTCCAGGTAGACTCTACGGTATTGCCGACAGGAGACAACATGCCCAGTCCGGTCACAACTACACGACGCTTAGACACGTTTGTCCTCCAGGGAGGGAAAATAGATTCTTGTGGGACAAATAAAGATAAAACTCAGGCGGTCGAATGACCGCCTGGAGATGTTCACTTACGCCTGGTGGCCGTTGATGTAATCAATGGCAGCCTGAACGGTGGTGATTTTCTCAGCTTCTTCGTCCGGAATCTCAGTATCAAACTCTTCTTCCAGAGCCATTACCAGCTCAACGGTGTCAAGAGAATCAGCGCCCAGGTCTTCAACGAAGGAAGCATTGTTGGTAACTTCTTCCTGCTTAACGCCCAGCTGCTCGCCGATAATTTTCTTAACGCGTTCTTCGATAGTGCTCATACTCTTAAATTTCCTATCAAAACTCGCTTTCGCGATGGTTTTCGTAGTGTATAAAATGTTGAAAAATTTGCAACTAAATCCCGGCAGGTCTTACCACGATTTTGCGCTATTTTGAGGCCGTTTGCCCTAAGAACGCAAATCTTTTCGCACAAAACCGCACAGAGAACCGTGCGAAGTGCGCGGTTCCTGAACGTTTTGCACAAATCTCGGTCAGACCATGTACATTCCGCCGTTGACGTGCAGGGTTTCACCAGTGATGTAACTTGCTTCGTCAGAGGCTAAAAATGCAACCGCGCTGGCGATTTCATTTGGGGTGCCAAGGCGCCCCGCAGGAACTGCCGCCAGCGTACCCGCACGCTGCTCATCGGTCAGCGCACGCGTCATGTCCGTTTCAATAAAGCCCGGAGCAACAACGTTTACAGTAATACCGCGGGACGCAACTTCACGCGCCAGTGATTTACTGAAGCCGATCAGACCCGCTTTCGCCGCAGCGTAGTTGGCCTGACCCGCATTTCCCATGGTACCAACCACAGAACCGATAGTGATAATACGTCCATGACGCTTTTTCATCATAGCGCGCATTACCGCTTTTGACAGACGGAAAACCGATGACAGGTTGGTTTCGATGATATCGTTCCACTCGTCATCTTTCATGCGCATTAACAGGTTGTCGCGAGTGATCCCGGCATTATTCACCAGGATATCCACTTCGCCAAACTCTGCGCGCACATTTTCCAGAACAGATTCAATAGATGCCGGGTCGGTCACATTCAACATCAGACCTTTACCGTTGGCGCCTAAATAGTCGCTGATCGCCTGCGCGCCGCTTTCGCTGGTCGCAGTACCGATAACTTTCGCGCCGCGGGCGACGAGCGTTTCAGCGATGGCGCGGCCAATACCGCGGCTTGCACCGGTAACCAGCGCGATTTTTCCTTCAAAACTCATGGTTTTCCTCTTTTATTGCTCAAGCGCCGCAGACATCGCCGCCGGCTCGTTAAGCGCGGAAGCGGTCAGGGTGTCAACAATACGTTTGGTCAGGCCGGTGAGGACTTTACCCGGGCCCACCTCATACAGATGCGTTACGCCCTGAGCAGCCATAAACTCAACGGTTTTAGTCCACTGAACCGGACTATACAGCTGGCGTACCAGCGCGTCGCGAATGGCGTCAGGCGCGGTTTCGCACTTCACGTCGACGTTATTTACCACCGGGATCGTCGGCGCGTTGAAGGTGATTTTCTGCAGCTCAAGCGCCAGTTTCTCCGCAGCTGGCTTCATCAGCGCACAGTGAGACGGCACGCTCACCGGCAACGGCAGCGCCCGTTTAGCGCCCGCGGCCTTACAGGCGGCGCCTGCGCGTTCAACGGCCTCTTTGTGACCGGCGATAACCACCTGGCCCGGGGAATTGTAGTTCACCGGAGAGACGACCTGCCCTTCGGCCGATTCTTCACAGGCTTTGGCAATAGCCGCGTCGTCCAGACCGATAATCGCTGACATGGCGCCAGTACCTTCCGGTACAGCTTCCTGCATGAATTTGCCGCGCAGTTCAACCAGGCGAACGGCATCAGCGAAAGCGATAACGCCCGCGCAAACCAGCGCGGAGTATTCGCCGAGGCTGTGGCCAGCCAGCAGCGCCGGCGCTTTGCCGCCCTGCTGCTGCCAGACGCGGTACAGCGCCACGGAGGCGGTCAGCAGCGCTGGCTGGGTCTGCCAGGTCTTATTCAGTTCTTCTGCCGGGCCCTGTTGCGTCAGCGCCCACAGATCGTAACCCAACGCTGCGGAAGCTTCTCCGAAGGTCTCTTCAATGACCGGCCAGGTCGCCGCCATATCGGCCAGCATGCCTACGGCCTGCGAGCCCTGTCCCGGGAACACAAAAGCAAATTGCGTCATGTTTAAATCCTTATACTAAAAACGAACCAGCGCGGAACCCCAGGTGAAACCGCCACCAAAGGCTTCCAGCAAAATCAGCTGCCCACGTTGAATGCGGCCATCGCGGACGGCCTCATCCAGCGCGCAAGGGACTGACGCCGCGGAGGTGTTGCCATGGCGGTCGAGGGTCACTACGACGTTATCCATCGACATGCCCAGTTTCTTCGCCGTCGCGCTGATGATCCGCAGGTTTGCCTGGTGCGGCACCAGCCAGTCCAGCGCTGAACGTTCGAGATTATTCGCGGCCAGCGTCTCATCAACGATGTGCGCTAACTCGGTGACCGCCACTTTGAAGACTTCATTGCCGGCCATCGTCAGATAGATCGGATTTTCCGGATCGACGCGATCGGCGTTCGGCAGGGTCAGCAGTTCGCCATAGCTACCGTCAGCATGCAGATGCGTCGAGATAATGCCAGGCTCTTCGGAGGCGCCCAGCACCACCGCCCCGGCGCCATCGCCGAAAATAATAATCGTCCCGCGATCGGCCGGATCGCAGGTGCGCGCCAGCACATCAGCGCCGACGACCAGCGCATAGTCCACCGCGCCGTTCTTGACATACTGATCGGCGACGCTCAGCGCATAGGTGAAACCGGCGCAGGCGGCCGCGACGTCAAACGCCGGGCAGCCCTTGACGCCCAGCATAGACTGAATCTGGCATGCCGAACTCGGAAACGCGTGCGTGCCGGAGGTGGTCGCAACGATGATCAGACCAATTTGCTCCGCGGACACGCCCGCCATCGCCAGCGCCTGCTTTGCGGCTTCAAAGCCCATCGTAGCAACTGTTTCATGCGCTGCGGCAATACGACGCTCACGGATACCTGTGCGGGTGACAATCCACTCGTCAGAGGTCTCTACCATTTTTTCCAGGTCGGCGTTTGTACGCACTTGCTCGGGCAGATAGCTGCCGGTACCAATAATCTTCGTATACATGTACGCTCAGTCACTCTTGGGTAATATACCCGCCTCGTTCAACCGCCGCGGCGTCAGTGGTGTCCATTCGTCCCGCTTTGCTGTCGGGCGTTCACGTCACTGTCGCTTTCCGGCAGCTCGAAACCAGCTGGGTATAAAGATTCCAGGCGCGCGGCGATCCGTTGGGGAATTTGCCGCTGCACCGCCTGCACTGCCTGCTCTATCGCGACGCTAAAGGCGCGTTGATTGGCAGCACCATGACTCTTGATCACGGAACCGCGCAATCCTAACAGACAGGCGCCATTATACTGGTCGGGGTTGAGGTGACTGAATCGCCTCGCCAGGCTTTTTTGTAACCAACGTTTTAGTAACAGCAGCCACCACGACCGTTTTTTGCCCTCTCCCTGAGATTTCAGCAGTGAAAGGAACATTCTGACAACACCTTCCATGGTTTTTAATGTGACGTTGCCCGTGAATCCATCACAAACCAGCACATCGGTTTTTCCGGTCAACAGTTCATTGGCTTCAAGATAGCCGATGTAGTTGAGGGAAGGCAGCGTTCTGAGCACTGCGGCAGCATCGCGGATGCTGCTGAGGCCTTTCATCTCTTCTTCGCCGATGTTCAGCAAGGCGACGCGAGGATTGGCAATGCCGACCACCTCTTCCGCCAGCACTGACCCCATCACCGCGAACTGCACCAGCATCGTGCTGTCGCAATCGACGTTGGCGCCGAGATCCAGCACCACGGTTTTGCCCTTCTGCTGGTGCGGCAGCACCGTCACCAGCGCCGGCCGCTCAATACCTTCAATCGGTTTGAGCAGCAGTTTCGCCAGGCCCATCAGCGCGCCGGTGTTGCCGGCGCTGACGCAGGCTTCCGCCCGCCCTTCTTTCACAAGCTCCAGCGCCACGCGCATTGAGCTTCCGCGACTGCTGCGGATAGCCTGTGCGGGTCGCGCATCACTGGCAATAACTGACTGCGCAGGAATAATCTGCAGACGCGAACGTTGTTCGAAGTCAGCTTTGGCGAGTAATGGCGTGATGGCGTCGGGATCGCCGACTAAAAGAAGTGTGAGTTGCGAATTAGAGTTCAGTGCCTGCAGTGCTGCAGGCACTGTCACGGATGGGCCGAAATCGCCCCCCATGACATCTAACGCCAGGGTTAGACGTGTCAAGGTATCGTCGCTGCCCGGTTCGGTGATTCCCCAGTTGCCCGGGGAGTCCTCACTAAGCTTCATCACGCTGGCACCCGCGAATTTTCACGCTGCAGACGCAACAATCCGGGCATTGACGCCTCTGGTTATCGGGTTAACCGAGTGCCCAGGTACGTACAAACCCGCCATGGCCTGCAACGGGAAATCCTGCGAGTATCGCGTGATTACTTAGCGATAACCTTGCGACCGCGGTAGAAACCGTCGGCAGTGATGTGGTGACGCAGGTGTTTCTCACCAGAAGTTTTGTCTACAGACAGGCTGGTGACTGCGGTCAGCGCGTCATGGGAACGACGCATGCCACGTTTGGAACGGGTTGGTTTATTCTGTTGTACGGCCATGGACCTTACTCCTCAATTACTTACGCTTTAAGCTGGCTAATACGGCAAATGGGTTTGGTTTTTGTGCCTCTTCAGGCAGTTCGCCAAAGACCATGTCCGCGTCGGACACTTCACAGTGTTCAGAATCATGCACCGGAACTACGGGCAGGGAGAGGATAATTTCATCCTCGACCATTGCCTGCAGGTCGATTTCACCGAATTCGTTAACCTCAATCGGCTCATACGCTTCCGGTAGTGCTTCGGCCTGTTCGTCATTTCTGACGGGGCTAAAACAATACGTGGTGTGGACGTGATGGGAGAACGGTTTCCCGCAACGCTGGCATTCGAGGGTTACCGTCACCTTCGCATCGCCTGTAATAACGGCGAGACGCTGGTTATCGATAGCGAACGACATGCTGCATTCCACATCGCTGTCCACGCTGACTACAGAATCGGCTACACGTTCAACCTGATCGCGGGCATAGATGCCTTCGTAATCAAGGCGTTTTTGAGCCGTGCGTACCGGATCAAGAGTCAGGGGTAATTTTACCTTTTGCATAGGGCGCGCATATTAACTTTGTAATGTCATAGAGTCAAAGAAAAAGGCAGCCTCAGGTTGCCTTTTGCCATTTATTCGCACACATTGCGGCGCATAGTTTAAGATGATGCTCTGCGAAGCGCTATATGTGGATGAAAAAATATGTCTCAACTTATCCTGGCGTCAACCTCTCCCTGGCGGCGCATGCTGCTGGAAAAACTGGGGTTACCATTTGAATGTGCGGCGCCTGACGTCGACGAAACGCCCCGCCCTGAAGAATCCGCGCGTCAGCTTGTCACCCGGCTGGCGCAGGCCAAAGCGCAGAGCCTGGCTTCGCGCTACCCCAATCACCTTATTATAGGCTCCGATCAGGTTTGCGTATTGGACGGTGAGATCACCGGCAAACCGCACACCGAGGAAAATGCCCGCAGGCAGTTGAGAAAGGCGAGCGGGTCGATCATTACCTTTTATACTGGCCTCGCGCTGTACAACTCCGCCAGCGGTCATCTGCAAACCGAATGCGAGCCCTTTGACGTCCACTTCCGGCATCTCAGCGATAAAGAGATCGAAGGCTATGTGCGTAAAGAGAACCCGCTGCAGTGCGCCGGGAGTTTTAAGAGCGAGGGGTTAGGTATTACGCTGTTCGAACGGCTGGAAGGCCGCGATCCGAATACGCTGGTCGGTTTACCCTTGATCGCGCTCTGTCAGATGCTGCGCCGCGAAAATTACAACCCGCTGTTAGGCTGAGGTAAAAAAAACGGCGGAACTGATTCCGCCGTTGCACTTATTTGCTCTTCCGTAGCACCTGTAGACAGTGCTTCAGCTGGTTATCCAGCGGCGCCTCAACGCGCATCACCTCCCCGCTCCCCGGGTGGGTAAACTTCAGCGCAGCAGCGTGGAGGAACAGGCGGTTTAAACCGGTACCAGAGAGTTGCTTGTCAAATTCGCGGTCGCCATAGCGGTCGTCAAAGGCGATAGGATGGCCGGCATACTGGGTATGAACGCGAATTTGATGCGTGCGTCCGGTGACCGGACTGCAGCGCACCAGAGTGGCGAATTCATAACGCTCTTCCACTTTGAAGCGCGTCTCTGACGGCTTGCCTTCCTGACTCACGCGGACGATTCTCTCGCCGCTCTGCAGAATGTTCTTCAACAGCGGGGCCTGCACCACTTTTGTATGCGACTGCCACTGGCCGCGGACCAGCGCCAGATAGTCTTTCTGCATGCCTTTATCACGCAGCTGCTCGTGCAACGAACGCAGCGCCGAGCGCTTTTTCGCCACCAGCAGCACGCCAGAGGTATCGCGGTCGAGCCGATGTACCAGCTCAAGGAAGCGCGCCTCCGGGCGCAGGGCGCGCAGCCCTTCAATCACGCCGAAGCTCAGGCCGCTGCCGCCATGTACCGCGGTACCGGATGGCTTATTGAGGACCAGAATATGATCGTCTTCATAGAGGATCACCTCAGAGAGCGCCGCCACTTTCTGCAGATGCGGCGATACCGCCTCTTCTTCACGTTCCGCCACACGCACCGGCGGGATACGGACTTCATCGCCCGCTTCCAGCTTATACTCCGGCTTCACGCGTTTTTTATTCACCCGCACCTCGCCTTTACGCAGGATGCGATAAATCATGCTCTTCGGTACGCCTTTCAATTGGGTACGCAAAAAGTTGTCGATACGTTGCCCCGCTTCATCAGCAGCAATGGCAACCATTTTTACGGTTGGGGTCTCAGTTTTCATGGTGCGCGATTCTAAATAGCCGGACGCATTAGCGCCACTCATTTTTATATGCTTATATTTATCATTATCCTGTTTTCACGGTTTGCCTGACCGCCATATTGTTTGTTATTAGAACAATCTGTATGGGCAGGTGATAAAACTGTGAGTAACCGGGTGATAAAAGGTGAAAGTCAACTTGCTATAACAAGGTTAGCAATGGAATAATGAGACCGTTTTCCGTATTGCATCTTGTTAGAACAAGACATTAGCGGAATGACCAGTTTTGTCTGACCGATCGCCCACGCAGCAATGGCGTAAGACGTTGTGATCTTTCAGACAGTTAGCGGGCTGCGGGTTGCAGTCCTTACCGGTACAGGCTCTATGGATTTCAAGTCGCAGGAAGGCGTCAACTCCGGGACTCCCGGGAGCTCATCTGGATCCGCTGATCGAGGTGAGCAGGTTAAGCCATCATGCCTGCAACGCGAAAGACGACGAGTATAAATGGAATATTCTCTGGTGATACATCCCAGGCTGTTCCCCTGAATAATTGCGCTGTGTTTCCGTTTGAAACACAGGCGACCGACACTCTGCGCCTCTTAAGCGCGCGACAACCGTGAGGTTGGCGACGTGAACCAGACACGAGGCCATCGGTTTTCCCCCGGAAAGGCATTACTCTGCCCGCAGCTTAGTCGTCAATGTAAGAATAATGAGTAAGTTACGATGAAAAGAATGTTAATCAACGCAACTCAGCAGGAAGAGTTGCGCGTCGCCCTTGTTGATGGGCAGCGCCTGTACGACCTGGATATCGAAAGCCCCGGGCACGAACAGAAAAAAGCGAACATCTACAAAGGCAAAATCACCCGCATTGAACCCAGCCTTGAAGCCGCGTTTGTTGATTACGGCGCCGAGCGTCATGGTTTCCTCCCCCTCAAAGAAATCGCCCGCGAATATTTCCCCGCCAACTACAATGCGCACGGCCGTCCTAATATCAAAGACGTACTGCGTGAAGGTCAGGAAGTTATCGTGCAGATTGATAAAGAAGAACGCGGCAACAAAGGCGCTGCGCTCACCACCTTTATCAGCCTTGCGGGCAGCTATCTGGTATTGATGCCGAACAACCCGCGCGCGGGGGGAATTTCCCGCCGTATCGAGGGCGACGACCGTACCGAACTGAAAGAAGCGCTGGCGAGCCTGGAGCTTCCGGACGGCATGGGCCTTATCGTTCGCACCGCTGGCGTCGGCAAATCTGCCGAAGCCCTGCAGTGGGACCTGAGCTTCCGTCTGAAACACTGGGAAGCGATTCAGAAAGCCGCGGAAAGCCGTCCGGCGCCGTTCCTTATCCACCAGGAAAGCAACGTCATTGTCCGCGCCTTCCGTGACTATCTGCGCCAGGATATCGGCGAAATCCTGATCGATAATCCGAAAGTGCTCGAGCTGGCGCGCCAGCATATCGCCGCGCTGGGTCGTCCTGATTTCAGCAGCAAAATCAAACTGTACACCGGTGAAATCCCGCTGTTCAGCCACTACCAGATCGAATCCCAGATTGAATCCGCCTTCCAGCGTGAAGTGCGTCTGCCGTCCGGTGGCTCTATCGTCATCGACAGCACTGAAGCGCTGACCGCGATCGATATCAACTCCGCCCGCGCCACCCGCGGCGGCGATATCGAAGAGACGGCGTTCAACACCAACCTCGAAGCGGCTGACGAGATTGCCCGCCAGCTGCGTCTGCGCGACCTCGGCGGCCTGATCGTTATCGACTTTATCGATATGACTCCGGTTCGCCACCAGCGCGCTGTGGAGAACCGTCTGCGCGAAGCCGTCCGTCAGGACCGGGCGCGCATTCAGATCAGCCATATCTCGCGCTTCGGCCTGCTGGAAATGTCCCGCCAGCGCCTGAGCCCGTCGCTGGGCGAATCCAGCCACCACGTCTGCCCGCGCTGCTCCGGCACCGGTACCGTCCGTGATAACGAATCGCTGTCGCTCTCTATTCTGCGTCTGATTGAAGAAGAAGCGCTGAAAGAGAACACCAAAGAAGTACACGCCATCGTTCCGGTACCGATCGCCTCCTATCTGCTGAACGAAAAACGTGCCGCGGTGAGCGCTATCGAATCCCGTCAGGGCGATGTGCGCGTTATTATCGTGCCAAACGACGAAATGCAGACGCCGCACTACTCCGTCCTGCGCGTGCGCAAAGGTGAAGAGACCTCAACGCTGAGCTACCTGCTGCCGAAGCTGCATGAAGAAGAGATGGCGCTGCCGGGCGACGATGAGCCGGCAGAACGGAAACGTCCGGAACAGCCGGCCCTGGCCGCTTTTGTCATGCCTGACGCGCCGCCGGCCCCGATGCTTGAAGAGCCTGTCGCCGCGCCTGTCGCCGCAGCGGCACCGGTCGCGGCCGCCGCACCGGCGCAGCCTGGCCTGCTCTCACGCTTCTTCAGCGCGCTGAAGAATATCTTCTCAGGCGCCGAAGAGGCCAAACCGGCTGAGGTTAAGGTCGAGAAGAAAGCGGAAGAAAAACCGGAGCGTCAGCAGGAGCGCCGTAAACCGCGCGCCAACAACCGCCGCGATCGCAACGACCGCCGTGAAAACCGCGACAATCGTGACAACCGCGATAACCGTGACAATCGTGACACTCGTGCGGACAATGCCGAGGGCCGTGAACCGCGCGAATCGCGTGAAGAGAACCGTCGCAACCGTCGTGAGAAGCCGTCGCAGAACGTGGAAGCCCGTGATGTTCGCCAGACCTCAGGCGACGACGCGGAGAAAGCGAAATCTCGTGACGAGCAGCAGCCGCGCCGCGAACGCACCCGCCGCCGCAATGACGACAAACGTCAGGCGCAGCAGGAAGCCAAAGCGCAGACTCGCGAAGAGCCGGTAGCGCAGGAGACGGAGCAGGAAGAGCGTGTGCAGACCCTGCCGCGTCGTAAACCGCGCCAGCTGGCACAGAAAGTACGCGTTGAGTCCGCTGTCGTTGAGCAGGTTGCCGAGATCGTGCCAGAAGCCGTAGTGGCGGAAGTTATCGCTCCGCGCAGCGAGCCGGTGAAAGGCGAGCTGCCAGCAGTAGTGGAGAGGGCTGACCAGGACGAAAATGGCGAATCCCGTGAAACGAACGGTATGCCGCGTCGCTCACGTCGTTCCCCGCGTCACCTGCGCGTTAGCGGTCAGCGTCGTCGTCGCTATCGTGACGAACGCTATCCGACCCAGTCGCCAATGCCGCTGACCGTAGCCTGCGCATCGCCGGAGATGGCTTCCGGTAAAGTCTGGATCCGCTACCCGGTGGTTCGTCCGCAGGATCAGCAGCCGGAAGAGGTTCAGGTTCAGAACGACAACCTTGTGGAAACCGTCGCGGCCGTCGCGACCCCGGTTGCCATCGTTGAAACCGTTACCGCTGCCCCGGTCACCGTCGAGCCGGCTACCATGGAGCCGGTTACCGCCGAGCCTGTGGTCGTCGAGCCGGTCGTAGCCGCCGAGCCGGTGGTGGTTGATGCTGCGGAGGGTGTCGCGCCAGCAGCCGTCGAGCCAGCGCCGCAGGAGCTGGTCACCGAAGCGCCGGCTGTCGAAGCGCCTCAGGCTATCGCGCCAGCGACGCTCGACGCCGAGCCGGTGGTGGTAGAACCTGAAGTGGTGGAAACGGCGCCTGTCGTTGAAGCGCCAGTGGAAGCCATCGCGCCGGCGGCGGAAACCGCAGTTGAAGCACCGGTTGTTGACGCACCGGTTGTCGAAGCCGCGCCTGTCGAGCCGGTCAAAGCCGAGCCTCCGGTGAGTAAGCCGGTAGTGGTGGCGGGTCATCGCCATGCCACCGCGCCAATGACCCGTGCGCCAGCGCCGGACTATGTCCCGGAAGCGCCGCGCCACAGCACCTGGGTGCGCCCGCCATTCGCTTTTGAAGGCAAAGGCGCCGCCGGCGGTCATAGCGCCACCCATAAAGCCACCGCTGAACCGACCCGCCCACAGCCCGTCGAGTAAGCGTGCTAAATAAAAAACCGGCCTCCTGGCCGGTTTTTTTATGCGCTTTGCGGAGGCTGCATGCCGGCGAGGTCCGGCATGATCTCCCGCATCAGGTCGAGGAACTTACGCAGCCGCGTCGGATAATAGCGCGCCCAGGGATAGACCAGGTGGACCGGCAGCGAGGCGGGACGCCACTGCGGGAACAGCTCTGTCAACCTTCCGGCAGCAAGATCCTCCGCCACGGCCCAGCTGGACACCATCGCCACCCCCAGCCCCGCCAGCGCAGTGTTACGCGCGACGTAAAGGCTGTCGGTGCTCAGACAGGGGGTGATCGCCGTGGAGACGAGCTGTCCGCTGACCTGATGTCGGAGCCGCACCTCATGCTGATAAAAGGTGTTAATGGCGATCCACGGCAGGCCGGATAACGCCTCCAGCGAGGTTAACGGCGGGTACTTCGCCAGCAGTTCAGGGGAGGCCACCACGCAGCGCGGCACTTCCGCCAGCAGCACGGAGACCGTGGCCGGATCCACCTCCGCCCCCACGCGGATGGCGCAGTCGATATTATCGCTGAGAAAGTCGACAGTATTATCATTCAGCATCCACTCCACCGACAGTTGCGGGTGGCGCTGGAGAAAGGCGACCAGCGGCCCAAGCAGCTGCTGCTGGCCAAAAGCGTGCGGCGCCCTCACCCGCAGCACCCCCACCGGCCGATCGTCGGCAATACGCAGGTCGTCTTCCAGCGCCAGCCAGGCATCCACCAGCTGGCGGGCGTGACGGTAGCAGCGTTCGCCATCGTCAGTGAGCTTCATCGCATGGGTGGTACGCAGGATCAGCTTGACTCCCAGCAGCCCTTCAAGGGACTGCAGGCGGCGGCTGACGGTCGCCTGGGTGGTCTCCATCTGCCCCGCCGCGGCGGAGAGCGACCCTGCCTCTATAATACGAATATAGGTACGCATCAGCTCAATGCGATCTATACGCTCCTGTCTTTTCATTTTTCTTTTGCCTATACGTGCTACGTATAACCGTTTTACCACCAGCCCGGCTACCGCGCCAGCCGCATTCAGGGAAAAATAGCCCCATCGCATTCACGAGGTATTGATCATGACACCGACTTCCCTTTCCACCCGCGACGCAGGCTGGATTATCTTCATTCTCGCGCTCGGCGCCGGCTTTAGCGTCGCCTCTATCTACTACGCGCAGCCGCTGCTGCCGTTGATGGGCGCCAATCTCCACCTGACGGTAGAAGGTATGGGTCTGGTCCCTACTCTGACGCAGGCGGGTTATGCGCTCGGCATTCTGTTCCTGCTCCCGCTCGGCGACCGCCACGATCGCCGCCGGCTGATTTTGGTGAAAAGCGCGCTGCTGGCGCTCCTGCTGCTCCTGTGCAGCCTCACCGGCCAGCTCAGCTCACTGCTGGTGGTCAGTCTGCTGATCGGTATGGCGGCGACCATGGCACAGGATATCGTCCCTGCGGCGGCGATCCTCGCCCCGGCGGGCAAGCAGGGCAAAATGGTGGGCACGGTGATGACCGGGCTGCTGCTGGGGATCCTGCTTTCCCGGACGGTCAGCGGCGTGGTGGGCGCAGTGTTCGGCTGGCGGGTGATGTATCAGGCGGCGGCGGTCAGCGTGGCACTGATTGGCCTGGTGATGTGGCGGGTGCTGCCGCGCTTCGCCATTCACTCGACGCTGAGCTATCCGCAGCTGATGGCCTCAATGGCGCATCTGTGGCAGCGCTACCCGGCGCTACGCCGCGCTGCGCTGGCTCAGGGGGCGCTCTCTGTCGCCTTCAGCGCCTTCTGGTCGACGCTGGCGGTGATGCTCTCCGAACACTATCACATGGGCAGTGCGGTAGCGGGCGGCTTTGGTATCGCCGGGGCTGCCGGGGCGCTGGCCGCGCCGCTGGCCGGCGGACTGGCCGATAAATTTGGCGCTGGTAAAGTGACTCAAATGGGGGCGGCGCTGGTCACCGTCTCCTTCGCCCTGATGTTTATACTGCCGCTGCTGCCACTGCATGGCCAGCTGGCGCTGATTGCCCTGTCGGCGATTGGCTTCGACCTTGGCCTGCAGTCAAGCCTGGTGGCGCATCAGAACCTGGTGTATGGCCTCGAGCCGCAGGCCCGCGGCCGCCTTAACGCCCTGCTGTTTACCGTGGTCTTCATCGGGATGTCGCTGGGGTCGGTGCTGGGTAGCAAGCTGTACGTGCTGGCCGGCTGGAACGGGGTGGTTACCCTGGCGGTGGTCAGCGGGGCGATCGCCCTGGCAATCCGCCTGCTGGAGAATGCCCGTATCGTCGCTGCCGAACGCCGCGCATCATAAAAAAACCCGCTTCGCCTGAGGCGAAGCGGGTTCATCCATTCCCGCACAACCGCTTAGGCTGTACGTCGGGCAAACTCTTTCACGCGGAAGCCCAACAGCAGCAGTGTGGCGAAATAGGCCACCACCCCGGCGACAACCACCACCAGCAGGCGCATCAGACGGAACGGCATCGTCCCCAGCGACCACTCCGGCATGATATGCATGACGCCCAGCAGCGCCGCAGCCATAACCAGCACCGCAGCAATCAGACGCAGCAGGAAGGCCAGCCAGCCCGGTTGCGGGGTAAAGATCTTCTGTTTACGCAACTGCCAGTAAAGCAGCGCGGCGTTCAGGCAGGCCGCCAGGCCAATGGACAGCGACAGACCCGCATGCTTCAGCGGGCCGATAAACGCCAGGTTCATCACCTGGGTCATAATCAGGGTGACAATAGCAATCTTGACCGGGGTCTTGATGTCCTGGCGGGAATAGAAGCCCGGCGCCAGCACCTTCACCACGATAAGCCCCATTAGTCCCACGGAATAGGCCACCAGCGCGCGCTGGGTCATTGCCGCATCAAAAGCGCTAAATTTGCCGTACTGGAACAGGGCCACGGTCAGCGGTTTGGCGAGGATCCCCAGCGCCACCGCGCTCGGCAGCGCCAGCAGGAAGCAGAGACGCAGCCCCCAGTCCATCAGCCGGCAATACTCGTCATGATTACCGCTGGCGAAGCTTTTTGACAGCGATGGCAGCAGGATAGTGCCGAGCGCCACTCCCAGGACACCGGACGGAAACTCCATCAGACGGTCGGCGTAGTACATCCAAGACACCGATCCCGACACGAGAAACGAAGCGAAGATAGTATTGATAATAAGGGAGATCTGGCTTACCGACACGCCAAGGATCGCCGGCCCCATCTGCTTCACCACCCGCATCGCGCCGGCATCTTTCAGATTGATGCGCGGCAGGACCAGCATGCCAATTTTCTTCAGGTGCGGCAGCTGGTAGGCCAGCTGTAGCACGCCGCCGACCGTGACCGCCCAGGCCAGGGCCAGCACCGGCGGATGAAAGTACGGTGCGGCAAACAGCGCAAAGCCAATCATGCTGACGTTGAGGAACGTCGGCGCAAAGGCCGGCACCGAGAAGCGGTTCCAGGTATTAAGGATCGCCCCCACCAGCGAGGCGAGGGAGATCAGCAAAATATAGGGGAAGGTAATGCGCAGCAATTGGGTAGTCAGCGCAAATTTATCGGCGGTATCAGCAAACCCGGGGGCGGTGATGGTGATCACCCACGGCGCCGCCAGCATCCCGATAACGGTGACGATCGCCAGGGCCAGGGTCAGCAATCCGGAGACATACGAGACAAACACCCGGGTGGCATCTTCGCCCTGCTTGCTTTTATATTCGGCAAGGATCGGTACAAACGCCTGAGAGAAGGCGCCTTCGGCAAAAATACGCCGCAGCAGATTAGGCAGTTTAAAGGCGACGAAAAAGGCGTCGGTCGCCATCCCGGCGCCAAAAATGCGCGCCACAATCGCATCGCGGGCAAAGCCCAGCACGCGCGAAAACATGGTCATCGAACTGACGGCCGCCAGTGATTTTAAAAGGTTCATTACGCTGTTATTCCAAACCCTGGAGTAAAACGCCCGCAAATGCGGGCGCTGGAAAGTGGCGATAGTCTACCGGGTTCAACATGAATTACTACTGTCAGTTGTTACAACGGATTATTCGCTGATGGCGTCGCGCCAAAGTTTGTCGACCACCCGCTGAGCCAGCAGCGCCTGTTCGCCTGCGGTTTCAGGAACCGTCTGATTTTGCACGCATTCGATAAAATGGCGCGCGCAGCCGACAAAGCCGCGCTGCTCAAGGGTGGTTTGCCAGCTGGCGACCGGGCGCTGGACCACGCCGTGACCGCACTCCTCCTGCCATTCGCGCATCTCGCTGACGGCATATAGCCCGCCATCCGTAACCGCCTGCACCCACTCGCGCTGGCTGCCTGCGCGGCGGTGCATGCTGGTGGTGACCTGCAGCCGGGGCGAACTGAACTGGTGTTCGGCATACAGCATCTCGCCCTGCGGAGTGATCTGTAGCGCGCCACCGCGCAGACGCGCCTGACCGTCGGCCAGCCATAGCGCGGTATCCACCACGTGCAGATAGTCATCAAGCAGGGTAAAGCGCAGATCGTTGCCCACGCTATCGCTGCGGTGCTTATCCATCCGCAGCGAGGCCGCCTCGCCCAGCCGCCCCTTTAGCTCCCGATAGAGCGGTGCGAAGCGGCGATTGAAACCGACCATCAGCGTCAGACGACGCCGCGCCGCCAGCTCGACCAGCGTCTCCGCCTCACTCAGCTTGTCCGCCAGCGGTTTATCTACGCAAACATGAACCCCGGCATTCAGCAAATGATTCACCACTTCATAATGTGAAGCCGTCGACGTATGAACAAAGACCGCATCGCACTGCGCCGCCAGGGCATCCAGCGATTCAGCGTATGGCATCCGCCAGGTTTCGCAAACCCGCAGCGCCTTCTCTTTTCCCGGCGACCAGGCCGCCTGCAGCGTCCAGCTTTCCGCCGCCCCCAGAACCGGCAGCCACGCTTTCTGCGCAATACCGCCCAGGCCAACCACCCCGATGCGCAATCTTGTCCCCACGTTTAGTCCCCCAGATGGTGTAACAGCGAATCGAGGCGCGCTTTCAGCTCCGCCACCTCGCCTTCCAGCGCTTCAACCCTGGCACGCAGATCGTCTTCCTCTTCCAGCGGCGAGAGTGCTTCCACTGTCGTGATCAGTGTGTCCATGTCGTCGCAAAACAGATGCATATAGCGGCTTTCCCGTTTCCCCGGCTCCCGGGGCAGACGGGCGACAAAGGGACCATCTTCGCGGGTCGCCAGCCCTTCCAGCACGCTTTCCACTTCCGCCATATCGCTGAACTCATGCATCCGCTGCGCCCGACTGCGTAATTCACCCGGCGTCTGGGCGCCCCGCAGCAGCAGCGTCGTCACCACCGCCACCTCGCCGGCGCTGAGCTTCAGATCGCCAAATTCGGAGTTGCAAAAGCGCTGCTCATACTTAGTGACCCGATTGCCGAAGCCACTGACCGTACGCAGATAATGGCGTTTCACCAGGGTATCCAGCAGAGCCTGGACTTCGCCTTCGCTCAGCGACATCACCGGCTCGCGGTTGGTTTTCTGATTGCAGGCGGTCACTACGGCGTTCACCGACAGCGGATACTGCTCAGGCGTGGTGACCTGCTTTTCCAGCAGACAGCCAATGACGCGCGCTTCGTGCGCGGTTAACTGATATTTCATCCTCTCTCCTTAACGTCCCGCTGACCAGTCCGGCGTCGTTAGCGCCGTCAATACATGGTCACGCCACTGCCCGTCAATCAGCAGGTAATCTTTGGCGTAACCCTCTTTTTCAAACCCCAACCGCGCCAGCAGCGCGCCGCTGCGCTGATTATGCGGCATATAGTTGGCCATAATGCGATGAATATGCTGCGTACGCTGCATATAGCGAATCGCCGACGTCAGCGCTTCAAACATCAGCCCCTGCCCCTGCCACTTCTCGCCAATAGAGTAGCCGAGATAACAGGCATGGAATGACCCGCGCACCACGTTGGAAAAATTCGCCACGCCGACGATCTCCTTTTCCTCCGGATCGAGTAGCGCGAAATAAAAAGCAGACCCCTGCTTATGAAACTCGGCGATCATCGACAGACGCGCCTGCCATCCGGAAGGATAGCAGTGGCTGTCGTCACGAACCGGCTCCCAGGGTTTTAAGAACGCCTTATTCTCGGCGTAATAATCGGCCAGACGCCAGGCGTCACGATCGTGAACCAGGCGCACCACCAGCCGGTCCGTCGTCAAACGCACCTTCGGCACGTTACTGCGATAGCCAAACATTTCCTTTTCAGTCCCCCTGACTTCATTCTTGCTGCCTTCACTATACCTGTCCTGCGCGACGGTGTGAAAACAGCAACATACCATTTTCTGCGCCATCTCCTCTTTTCGATGAATAGCCTCAATCGAACTTGCATTTTGATAAAAAAATATTGTCGCAAGGGCGCTGGGAAAAGCAGCAGATTGCCCGCAGAATATTCACGCTTATCTCTATTTTTCCCTGGAGGGGAAATGTCCCGCGTCTCGCAGGCAAGGAGCCTGGGTAAATATTTCCTGTTAGTCGATAACATGCTGGTCGTGCTGGGCTTTTTTGTCGTCTTCCCGCTGATTTCCATCCGCTTTGTCGATCAGATGGGCTGGGCGGCGCTGATGGTCGGCATCGCGCTCGGCCTGCGCCAGCTCGTGCAGCAGGGATTAGGTATCTTTGGCGGCGCCATCGCCGACCGCTTTGGTGCCAAACCGATGATTGTCACCGGTATGCTGATGCGCGCCGGCGGCTTCGCGGCGATGGCCGTCGCCCATGAGCCGTGGGTGCTGTGGTTCTCATGCATACTTTCCGGGCTCGGCGGCACGCTGTTCGACCCGCCGCGGGCGGCGCTGGTGGTTAAGCTGGTGCGCCCGCATCAGCGCGGCCGCTTTTTCTCCATCCTGATGATGCAGGATAGCGCCGGCGCGGTGATTGGCGCGCTGCTGGGCAGCTGGCTGCTGCAGTATGATTTCCGCCTGGTGTGCAGCGCCGGCGCCGCGCTGTTTATCGCCTGCGCGGCGTTTAACGCCTGGTATCTGCCGGCATGGAAGCTCTCGACGGTAAAAACGCCGATCCGCGAGGGGCTGGGCCGGGTGCTGCGGGACAAGCGCTTCGTCACCTATGTCCTGACGCTGACGGGCTATTACATGCTGGCGGTGCAGGTGATGCTGATGCTGCCGATCATGGTGAATGACATCGCCGGCTCGCCGGCCGCCGTAAAGTGGATGTACGCCATCGAAGCCACCATTTCGCTGACCCTGCTCTATCCCATTGCCCGCTGGAGCGAAAAACGTTTTCGCCTTGAGCACCGGCTGATGGCCGGTCTGCTGGTGATGACCCTGGCCATGCTCCCCATCGGCATGACCAGCAGTTTGCAGCAGCTGTTTACCCTGATCTGCCTGTTTTACATCGGTTCCATCATTGCCGAACCTGCCCGGGAGACGCTGGGCGCCTCGCTGGCGGACGCCCGGGCGCGCGGCAGCTATATGGGCTTCAGCCGCCTGGGGCTCGCCTTTGGCGGCGCGCTGGGATATGCGGGCGGCGGCTGGCTGTTTGATGCTGGTAAAGCCGCCGGTCAGCCCGAGCTGCCGTGGCTGATGCTCGGGGCCATCGGGGTTATCACCTTTCTGGCGCTGTGGTGGCAGTTTAGTCCGAAACGCTCTGCCTCCGGCATGCTGGAGCCGCGGACCTGATGCGCGCGGCGGCGGTTTCTCCTGCTTTCAGCCTATTCTGCTGGTATCGAGGATGCTGACAGGTCATGATGCTTTGTGTCAGGATGAATGAAGGTATGAGCCAGAGGAACCCCATGAAAAAGATTTTGATCGCCGCCGCGCTGATTGTCAGCGGCCTGCTGAGCGGCTGTAATCAGCTGACCCAATACACGGTAAGCGAGCAGGAGATTAACCAGGCCCTGCAGAAGCGAAACCATTTTGCCAAAGATATTGGTCTGAAAGGCGTTGCCGACGCCCATATCGAACTGCAGAACCTGACCAGCGCTATCGGGCGCGAGGAGCCGGGCAAAGTCACGCTGACCGGGATCGCTAACGTTGACCTGAACTCCCTGTTCGGCACGCAGAAAGCGACGATCGATCTGAAGCTCAAAGCGCTGCCAACCTTTGACAGAGAGAAAGGCGCCATCTTCCTGCAGGAAATGGAGGTGGTGGATGCCAAAGTGGCGCCCGAGAAGCTGCAGTCGGTCATTCAGGCCCTGCTCCCCTACCTAAATCAGTCGCTGCGCAGTTACTTCAGCCAGCAGCCGGCCTATGTCCTGCGTGAGGACGCCAGCACCGGTGAAGCGCTGGCGAAGAAATACGCCAAAGGCATTGAGGTGAAGCCGGGCGAGATTGTCATCCCCTTTACCAATTAATCTCCAGGGCGCCGCGGCGCCCTCAATTTTTTACGGAAATGAGTGCAAAGGAAAACGTTTACGCTTATCCTTAGTGCCCGGCAAAAAACAGCCCTGATGACTGAACCTATTAGCCGGAGCCTTCCATGACAGCACAATCCCAGGTATTGAAAATCCGCCGCCCAGACGACTGGCATATTCATCTACGTGATGACGATATGCTGAAAACCGTCGTGCCTTATACCAGTGAGTTTTATGGCCGGGCGATCGTGATGCCGAATCTGGTGCCGCCTGTCACCACCGTCGCGGCGGCTATCGCCTATCGCCAGCGCATTATGGACGCCGTCCCGGCCGGGCATGATTTTACCCCGCTGATGACCTGCTATCTGACAGACTCCCTCGACCCGGCGGAGCTGGAGCGCGGCTTTAACGAAGGCGTATTCACCGCCGCCAAGCTCTACCCGGCCAACGCCACCACCAACTCCAGCCACGGCGTCACCAGCACCGACGCCATTATGCCGGTGCTGGAGCGGATGGAAAAACTGGGGATGCCGCTGCTGGTACATGGGGAAGTCACCCACGCCGAGATTGATATATTCGATCGCGAAGCGCGCTTTATTGAAACCGTGATGGAGCCGCTGCGCCAGCGCCTGCCCGGACTGAAGGTGGTCTTTGAGCATATCACCACCAAAGATGCCGCCGAGTATGTGCGTGACGGCAATGAACTGCTGGCGGCCACTATCACCCCGCAGCATCTGATGTTCAACCGTAACCATATGCTGGTCGGCGGTATTCGTCCTCACTTATACTGCCTGCCGGTACTTAAACGCAATATTCATCAGCAGGCTCTGCGGGAGCTGGTCGCCAGCGGCTTCAGCCGCGCCTTCCTCGGCACCGACTCCGCACCGCACGCCCGCCACCGTAAGGAGGCCAGCTGCGGCTGCGCCGGCTGCTTCAACGCCCCGACCGCCCTCGGCAGCTACGCCACGGTGTTTGAAGAAATGAACGCTCTGCAGCACTTTGAGGCTTTCTGCTCGCTGAACGGCCCGCGCTTCTACGGTCTGCCGGTCAATGAGAGCTACGTTGAACTGGTGCGTGAAGAGACGACCGTTGTGGACAGCATTTCCCTGCCTAATGACACCCTGGTGCCCTTCCTGGCAGGTGAAACCGTTCGCTGGACCGTGAAGAAATAAAAACGTAGCCCCCTGTTGTCAACGCCAACCGGGTACTGTATAAATAACCAGTATCGAACGCAGGGGGCAATTATGCGCATTGAAGTGTCTATCGCCAAAACTACCGCCTTACCCAACGGCGCGCTGGAAGCGCTGAATAACGAACTCTCTCGCCGTATCGCCGAGCAATTCCCGGCCATCGACAGCCAGGTGAGCGTCCGCTACGCCACCGGCAATCAGCTCTCGGTGTTTGGCGCCCTGAAAGAAGACAAAGACCGGATAAGCGAAATCCTGCAGGAAACATGGGAAAGCGCGGACGACTGGTTTGTCCACGATCTCTCCTGAAGCATAGCGGGATCCAGTTACTCTGGTTTGCTCCCTCATTGTGCTTTTTTTGCCGGGTCGCCCCGGCTTTTTTTAGCCCCTCTTCTGTTCAGAATAGTCCTGATTATTCTGCTCAATATCGACTAAAGTGGCCATTTTACGCGCTTATCTTGAATAAAAAAGCGGCAAAAGAAGAAAATCATGCTGCCTTTCATTTAATTTCTCGAGTTTATTCTTGATCCCTGATATAATTAACTTGCTTCAAAAAATATGCATTAAACCTCGAGAATTGTTGTCTTTTAACATATGAATAAGGGGTTATGATGGAAAAAAATAATGAAGTCATTCAGACCCATCCCCTCGTTGGATGGGACATCAGCACCGTTGATAGCTACGATGCGCTGATGTTGCGCCTGCACTACCAGAACCCCACTCAAGAAAACAGTAATGATGCTGAGATCGGCCAGACGCTATGGCTAACGACGGACGTCGCACGTCAGTTTATTTCAATCCTGGAAGCAGGCATTGCGAAGATTGAATCTGGCGAATACCAGGAAAACGAGTACCGCCGACATTAACGCGGCTTGCGAATGACTTAACATTAAACTTAACAGGCACCTGCGGGTGCCTGAATTATTTTCGGGCTTGTATAAGCACAGGGAGTTAATTACCCTGCTAACAAGGCAATTACCCGGAACTCACCATGCAATACGATCTTATCATTATTGGCAGCGGCTCCGTCGGCGCCGCCGCTGGCTATTATGCGCGCCGTGCCGGACTCAATGTTCTGATGACCGACGCCCATCAACCTCCCCACCAGGAAGGCAGCCATCACGGCAGCAGCCGTCTTATCCGTCACGCCTATGGCGAAGGTGAGAAATATGTTCCGCTGGTGCTGCGTGCCCAGCAGCTATGGGATGAACTGGCAGAGATCAGTGGCGAAGCCGTGTTTGAACGCACCGGCGTCATTAACCTCGGCCCCGCCAGCTCCGCTTTTCTCGCCAACGTCGCCGCCAGCGCCCGTGCGTTCAAGCTTGAGGTGGAAGAGCTGGATGCCCAGGCCGTAATGCAGCGCTGGCCAGAGATACGCCTCCCCGAGGACTATCGGGCGATTTTCGAACCCGCTTCCGGCGTACTGCGCAGCGAGCTGGCCGTCGAAACCTGGATCCGTCTGGCGCGGGAAGCAGGCTGCGCGCAGCTATTCAACTGTCCGGTCTCGGCTATTCATCACCATGCTGACGGGATCACCATCGATACCCTCGACGGTGAATATCATGGTAAAAAGCTGCTGGTCAGCGCCGGGACCTGGGTCACCCGCCTGCTCCCGGACCTCCCCATCCAGCCGGTACGTAAGGTGTTTGCCTGGTACCAGGCCGATGGCCGTTACAGCAGCAAGAATCACTTTCCGGCCTTCACCGGCGAGTTGCCCAACGGAGATCAATACTACGGTTTCCCGGCAGAAGATAACGAGCTGAAGATTGGCAAGCATAACGGCGGTCAACCGATCTCCATGCCGCAGGAGCGAGTGGCATTTGGCGCTGTCGCCAGCGATGGCTCCGAATCGTTTCCTTTTTTGCGCAACGTCCTGCCAGGGATCGGCGGCTGCTTGCACGGCGCCTCCTGTACTTATGACAATACCGTCGATGAAGATTTTATTATCGATACGTTACCCGGCAGACCAGACACGTTGCTAATCACCGGTCTGAGCGGGCATGGCTTTAAGTTTGCCCCGGTGTTGGGGGAAATTGCCAGTCAGTTTGCTCAGGGCGAAGCATCGAGCTTCAACCTGGCGCCCTTCTCGCTGGCGCGCTTTAACGCGTAATGGAATGCGGCACTTTTGCAGTCGGGCAAAAAAAACGGCCTCTGTCGAGGCCGTTAGTCATTGAGAGCGATTATGCGTCGCCTGTTTAATTTGCTGGTCAATAACGTCCGCGAGCACTTTATGATCTACCTGGCGCTTTGGCTGCTGCTGGCGATCATCGATCTCGTCTGGTTATGGTTTTTCTGATGGCTCAGGATCGAGGATCCCGAGTTTGGTGTTCAGCCGACCACGCGATTTATTAAAGATTTTATTGCCGTTTTCACGCCCGGCGCGCAGCTTACGCTGCTCCTCTTCCGGTAGCTTATGCTCTTCCATGCAGGCTTCGCTACAGCAGCCGGCAAACTTCTCGGCGCAGCTCGGGCACTGGATAAACAGCAGATGGCAACCATCGTTCAGGCAGTTGGTATGGGTGTCGCACGGCGTGCCGCACTGATGACAGTGCGCGATAACGTCATTGGAGATCCGCT
The DNA here is from genome assembly GCF_049472055.1 of Klebsiella pneumoniae complex sp. WS1778. Taxonomy (NCBI): domain Bacteria; kingdom Pseudomonadati; phylum Pseudomonadota; class Gammaproteobacteria; order Enterobacterales; family Enterobacteriaceae; genus Klebsiella; species Klebsiella pneumoniae complex sp. WS1778. The sequence continues at coordinate 14,445 of NZ_JBKGTJ010000001.1, read as the reverse complement.
CGCCCATCCGTTCATCAAAGACAAAGTTTTTGCCAATGAAACGCACAGGCAGCCCCTGCTCACGGGCGCGGCGGGCGTACTCGATGATGCCACCCTCGATGTGCCAGACCTTATTGAAGCCGTTATGCTTCATCCAGGCGCTGGCTTTTTCACAGCGAATACCGCCGGTGCAATACATGACAATTTTTTTGTCTTTATGGTCCTGCATCATTTCCACGGCTTTCGGCAACTGGTCGCGGAAGGTATCCGCCGGGATCTCCAGCGCGTTTTCGAAATGGCCCACCTCATATTCATAGTGGTTGCGCATATCGATAAACACAGCATCCGGATCGTCAAGCATCGCATTGACCTCAGCCGCCTTGAGATAGTCTCCGACGTTGGAGGCGTCGAAGGAGGGATCGTCGATGCCGTCGGCAACGATGCGGTCACGTACTTTCAGGCGCAGTACCCAGAACGATTTACCGTCGTCCTCGAGAGCGATATTGAAACGCAGCCCCGCCAGCGCAGGATCGAAGCCATAGAGAAACTCACGCAGGGCTTCAACGTTGCTTTGCGGCACGCTGATTTGCGCGTTGATCCCTTCCCGGGCCAGATAGATGCGGCCAAAGACTTTCAGCTGGGTTAAGGCAACCCACAGCGCATCGCGGGTCGCCTGCGGATCGACAATGGTGAAATATTTATAGAACGAGATCGTCGTGCGCGGCTCGGTTTCAGCCAGCATTTGCGCCTTTAACGTCTCATTTGAAATGCGGTTGTGTAACACTGGCATGGTGTACCTGCTCGACATAGAAATGAGGAAATAAACGGCGGGCATGATATAGCAAAGCTTATTAATTTACATCCCTACATTTTACGCTACATTTTTCTCCCCCGGTCGCCCCCCACTTAACAAAACAATGTGCCTGTCGCCGCCTTTGGCTGGCCGGTAAAAAAATGCGATAATATAAGATGTTGCTTACTGATACGGGTATGAAATGACTCATTTGCCTAAATTTTCTCCGGCGCTGCTGCATCCGCGCTATTGGCTGCTGTGGCTGGGTATCGGCCTGCTGTGGCTGGTTGTCCAACTGCCCTACCCGCTGATCTACCGCATCGGGAACGCCATCGGCCGCCTGGCCATGCGCTTTATGAAGCGCCGGGCGAAGATCGCCTATCGCAACCTTGAGCTCTGCTTCCCCGAGAAAAGCGAGCAGGAACGTCACCGGATGGTGGTGATGAACTTCGAATCGGTTGGCATGGGGCTGATGGAGACCGGTATGGCCTGGTTCTGGCCAGTTCGCCGAATCGCCCGCTGGACCGACACCATCGGCTTTGAGCATATTCGCGATGTGCAGGCGCAGCAGCGCGGCATTCTGCTGATCGGCATTCATTTCCTGACACTGGAAATGGGCGCGCGAATGTTCGGCATGAACGAGCCGGGGATTGGCGTCTATCGTCCCAACGATAACCCGGTCATCGACTGGCTGCAGACCTGGGGCCGGCTGCGCTCCAACAAGGACATGATCGACCGCAAGGATCTGAAAGGTATGATCCGCGCGCTGAAAAAAGGCGAGGTGGTGTGGTACGCGCCGGATCATGATTACGGCCCGACCGCCAGCGTCTTCGCCCCACTGTTTGCCGTTGACCAGGCGGCGACCACCTCCGGCACCTGGATGCTGGCGAAAATGTCCAAAGCCTGCATCGTGCCCTTTGTTCCACGCCGTAAACCGGACGGTAAAGGTTATGAACTGATTATCCTGCCGCCAGAGTGCTCCCCGCCGCTGGACGACGCGGAAACCACCGCCGCGTGGATGAACAAGATAGTAGAGCAGTGCATTATGATGGCCCCGGAACAGTATATGTGGCTCCATCGCCGCTTTAAAACCCGCCCCGAGGGGACGCCCTCCCGCTACTGATCCCCTTTCCCGGCCGCGCGCCTCCCGGCCGGGAATCCCCACCGCTCAGGCTTTACGCTCTGCTTTAGCTTTAAAAGCTCTCCTCCATTGCGGCATTTATTTCCCAGGCGCATAATTAGCAGGCTCATATTTTCTCTTAATTTGACCTGCTGCGCAGGCCAGTGGAACCCTATGTCGTCTGCTGATACCCCCATCAACTGGAAACGAAACCTGACCGTCACCTGGCTTGGCTGCTTTTTAACCGGCGCCGCCTTCAGCCTGGTCATGCCCTTTCTGCCGCTCTATGTCGAACAACTCGGCGTCACCGGCCATAGCGCCCTGAACATGTGGTCCGGGCTGGTCTTTAGCATTACCTTTCTCTTCTCCGCCATCGCCTCGCCGTTCTGGAGCGGACTTGCTGACCGCAAGGGACGTAAAATCATGCTGCTGCGTTCAGCCCTCGGGATGGCCATCGTCATGATGTTGATGGGGATGGCGCAGAATATCTGGCAGTTTCTGCTGCTGCGCGCGCTGCTCGGCCTGCTGGGCGGCTTTATTCCCAACGCCAACGCCCTGATCGCCACCCAGATCCCACGTCATAAAAGCGGCTGGGCGCTGGGCACGCTGTCAACCGGCGCGGTAAGCGGCGCCCTGCTCGGCCCGCTGGCGGGTGGTTTCCTGGCAGACCACTCGGGCCTGCGTACCGTCTTCTTTATGACCGCCGCAGTGCTGTTTATCTGCTTTCTGTTTACCCTGTTTTTAATCCGTGAAAATTTTGTCCCAATTGCTAAAAAAGAGATGCTCAGCGCGAAGGCGGTATTCTCCTCTCTGCAGAATCCGAAACTGGTGCTCAGCCTGTTTGTCACCTCGCTGATCATCCAGGTCGCCACCGGCTCCATTGCGCCGATCCTGACGCTTTACGTGCGCGATCTGGCGGGTAACGTCAGCAATATCGCCTTTATCAGCGGGATGATCGCCTCAGTGCCGGGCATTGCCGCCCTGATGAGCGCCCCCCGTCTGGGCAAACTGGGGGATCGTATCGGACCGGAAAAAATCCTCATCGTGGCGCTGATTATCTCGGTGCTGTTGCTGATCCCGATGGCGTTCGTCCAGACCCCGCTGCAGTTAGGTATCTTGCGGTTCCTGCTCGGCGCCGCGGACGGCGCGCTGCTGCCGGCAGTGCAAACCCTGCTGGTGTATAACTCCACCAGCCAGATCTCCGGGCGGATTTTCAGCTATAACCAGTCATTTCGTGATATTGGCAACGTCACCGGCCCCCTGATCGGCGCCTCGGTTTCCGCCAACTACGGCTTTCGCGCCGTCTTCCTTGTCACCGCAGGAGTGGTTTTGTTTAACGCGATCTATTCGACCCTTAGCCTGCGCCGACCAGCCGCGGACGCCTCGCAGCCCGACCGCCATTCAGTAAATTAACGTCCAGAGGGGCTCAGCCCCTTGACGCCTTGCCAAGCGCCTTCTATAGATTGAATCGTGTTCAATTCATATTCTTCTCAGGAGATTCGCTATGCCAAAGGATTCGATGTTCTATGCCACGCTCGAAGAAGCTATTGATGCAGCACGTGAAGAATTTCTCGCCAACAACCCTGACAGCGATGAAGAGAGCGCTAACGTTGAGCAGCTCAATATTCAAAAGTATGTGCTGCAGGATGGCGATATCGCCTGGCAGGCCGAATTTTTTGCTGACGAAGAGGAACAAGGCGAATGCTTACCGATGCTTAGCGGCGAAGCCGCGCAGAGCGTCTTCGATGGGGATTATGATGAGATAGAGCTCCGTCAGGAGTGGCTGGAGGAAAATACGCTTCATGAGTGGGATGAAGGTGAATTCCAGCTCGAGCCCTCTCTGGACACCGAAGAGGGACAGACGGCGGCCGACGAGTGGGACGAGCGTTAATCAGTTATAGGGCCCGTGGCTGGCGTCCAGCGGCAGCAGAAGCGTATCGAATACCAGCGAGAACGGCAGGTCCAGAATGGTGAGATAGCGCCATCCTGAATCGCGAACGTCCCACTGCACGCCCGGGTAATATTGATTGCCATGCCCCTGCCCGGGCACCGTCCGGCTGATAATGCTGCCGCAGCCGCTGAGCAGCAGCGCCATGGCAATGATCGGTAGTATTCGCATCCACAACCTCGTCTTTCAGATAAAAAAATACCGGCATCGCTGCCGGTATTTTCATTAACGTACGGCTTATTTCGTTTTCAGCGCCAGCGGGTTAAGCGCCAGCTGCTGATAGGCGTTCACCCACGAGGAGTATTTCTCCGGCGCGGCCCATACGCGATAGTGCAGACGCGACATGGTTACCGGGTCGCTCAACAGCACCAGTCGACGATCGCGGTTCAGCTTATCCGGCGTTTCATTCAGCGCCTGTTCGACATGACGCTCGCGGGCGATCTCCAGGATATGACCCTGACGGTGGCGCGCGGTGGCCATCGCGGTGGCGAGGGCGTTAAACGACGGGTTAAACACCGCGTGCATAAAGCCATCGTCCAGCGAACGCTGACGGTTCAGCGTCAGGTACGCATCGGTATCCTTGAGCACCTGCGGCGGCGAATACTCTTCCGGAATCAGGAACAGCTTCCAGCGCTTGGTGCGCAGGCCCACGGTCGCCCGGCTGGAGATAGCCGACACGAACGGCGACAGAATCAGCGATACGACAATCGGCGCCAGCCAGAACAGGAAGCGCAGATCCAGCCATGCCATTCCGACCGCCCATACCAGCCCCAGCAGCAGCTGCGAGCCGTGACGCATAAAGGCTTCTCCCCACGGCGTGGAGTCATCATCACGCTGCGGCGAATTCCACACTACTTCCCAGCCGAGGAAGGCGCTGACCACGAAGACGGTGTGGAACAGCATGCGAACCGGCGCCAGCAGGACCGAGAACAGGACCTCCAGCAGCAGGGAAAGCGTCACGCGGATAAATCCACCGTACTCCTTCGGCCCCTTACACCACACCAGGATAATACTCAGCAGCTTCGGCAGGAACAGCAGCACCATGGTCGAAGCGAACAGTGCAATAGCCAGCTCCGGACGCCACTGCGGCCACACCGGGAACAGCTGACGAGGCTGCAGGAAGTACTGCGGCTCGGTCAGGGCATGCACCACCTGCAGCGCTGTCGACAGGGCAAGGAACATAAACCACAGCGGCGCTGACAGGTAGGACATCACGCCGGTAAGGAACACCGCTCGGTGGACCGGGTGCATCCCTCTCACGAGGAACAGGCGGAAGTTCATCAGGTTGCCCTGGCACCAGCGGCGGTCGCGTTTCAGCTCGTCCAGCAGGTTCGGCGGCAGCTCTTCATAAGAGCCCGGCAGATCGTAGGCAATCCACACGCCCCAGCCGGCGCGACGCATCAGCGCGGCTTCAACAAAGTCGTGCGACAGAATTGACCCGGCAAAGTTGCCCTCGCCCGGCAGCGGCGCCAGCGCGCAGTGCTCAATGAACGGCTTCACGCGGATAATGGCGTTGTGTCCCCAGTAGTGGGACTCCCCCAGCTGCCAGAAGTGCAGACCCGCCGTAAACAGCGGACCATACACCCGGGTGGCAAACTGCTGGCAACGCGCATACAGCGTGTCCATGCCCGAGGCGCGTGGGGATGACTGGATGATCCCGGCGTTCGGGTTCGCTTCCATCAGACGCACCAGGCTGCTCAGACACTCTCCGGTCATTACCGAGTCCGCGTCAAGCACCACCATGTAGCTATACTGGCTGCCCCAGCGGCGGCAGAAATCATCGATGTTGCCGCTTTTACGCTTCACGCGACGACGACGACGACGGTAGAAGATCTGCCCTTCGCCCTGCACTTCGGCAATCAGCTCCATCCACGCCTTTTGCTCAGCGACACAGATATCGGGGTTATAGCTGTCGCTGAGGATATAGACGTCGAAATGGGCGGCGTTGCCGGTGGCTTTCACCGACTCCCAGGTCGCCCGCAGCCCGGCGAACACGCGGTCAACGTCTTCGTTACAGATCGGCATAATAAGCGCTGTACGGTGCGCCGGGTTCAACGGTTCGTCACCGACCGTCGAGGCGGAAATACTGTACTTATCGCGACCGATCAACAGCTGCAGGAAGCCCATTAACGCGGTCCAGAAGCCAGCGGAAACCCAGCAGAACAGCACCGCGAAGAGGATCAGAATGCCGCTCTGCAACACGTACGGCAGCAGCTGCATGAACGAGATCCACAGGTTCTGCCCCACCATGTCGGCCGGGTTGATCAGCGCCCAGCCCTGATAAGGCAGAATGGTTTTCATGTACCAGGTGGCCACCACGGTCTGCGACAGCGTCAGCAGCAGCAGGATGTAGCGACGAATAGTGCCGACGGTACGCCATTTTTGCTCGCTCTCGCGCTCTTCTTGCGTCAGGCGGGAGAGATAGCGCGGCGTGACATCGCGTCCGCGCAGACGGTCCCAGAAGCGGCCAACCGGGTTGGTACGCCACGGGTCCGGGATCATCGAGGAGCGCTTGGCTTTCGGCATCGCATGCAGCTGGGTGCGGCCTTCATCATCCTTCACCAGCTGATCGCCAGACAGCGAATCCGGCCAGCTGTGCGCCAGCCGCGCCTTTACCGACCCCAGCGGGGAGTCGTCTTCGCGGGCGAAGGTCTGATGTTCGTCATCCAGGGCCTGATGAACGGCCTGCAGGCTGGTGTCCGGCAGCGCCGATTTCTCGGCGTCCGACAGCGGCAATGCGTCAATGTACTTCGTTATCTTATTCATTGGCAGGCAGCTGATAGCTCCAGGTTTCGCTCAACGTGTCATCACCGTTAACCAGTGCGGCGCGCATTTCCGTCGTTTTCTTCGGATCTTTCACCTTCAAACGCAGGATCATACGCCAGCCTTTGGTCACCGGATTGTAACGCACGGTATTTTCAACGATTTCAGCGTTATCGCCGGTGCTCGCCTGGGCGGCGACCGGGGTATCCGCTGGCAGTTTTTTCATATCGGCGCCGGTGAAGTCGACAATGAAAGCAATGGTGCCGTCCGGCTGGCGGATCAGGTTCGACTGCTTCACGTCGCCGGTAGAGCGGCGGGTCTGCATAACGTACGCGTTATCCGGCGCATGCAGCTTGTCTTCATCGCGGCTGAAGGTGATGGTGTACTTGAAGTTCATCTCCTTGCCCGGCTCCGGCAGCTGATCCGGCGTCCAGTAAGTCACGATGTTATCGTTGGTTTCATCGTTGGTCGGGATTTCGACCAGTTCGATTTTCCCTTTGCCCCACTCCCCTTTCGGGGTGATCCAGGCGCTCGGGCGCAGGTCATAACGATCGTCAAGGTCCTCGAAGCGCGAGAACTGACGGCCGCGCTGCAGCAGGCCGAACCCTTGCGGGTTTTCCATCGCATAGCTGCTAACGGCCAGGTGTTTCGGGTTGTTCAGCGGACGCCAGATCCACTCGCCGTTGCCCGCCAGGATCGACAGACCATTGGAGTCGTGCAGCGCCGGACGATAGTTGAGCGCCGGAGAAGGCTGGTTGGAACCGAACAGGAACATGCTGGTCAGCGGCGCCACGCCCAGTTTGCCCACTTTGTCACGCAGGTAAACTTTGGACTGGACATCCACCACGGTGTCGCGTCCCGGCATGATCACAAAGCGATAGGCGCCGGTTGCCCGCGGCGAATCCAGCAGCGCATAGATAGTCAAACGCTTGTCGGTGGCTTTTGGTCGCTCGATCCAGAACTCACGAAAACGCGGGAACTCTTCGCCGGAAGGCAGCGCGGTATCGATAGCCAGACCGCGCGCGGACAGACCGTATACCTGACCCTGACCCAGCACGCGGAAGTAGCTGGCACCGAGCATGCTGACGATTTCATCGTTCTTATCTTTGCTGTTGATCGGATACAGTACTTTGAAGCCGGCGAAACCAAGGTCTTTCACCGTGTCTTTATCGTGCTGAACGTTACCAAAGTTAAAATAGTCCGGGCTATATTTAATTTTACGCACGCTGGTGGCCGTCACTTCATTGATGATGACCGGCGTGTCGAAGTACATACCCTGATGGTAAAATTCAAGCTTGAATGGGGTTTTCTGGTTATTCCAGTAAGCTTTATCGTGATTAAACTGAATTTGCTGGTAGTCCGCGTATTTCATATCGCGGAAAGCGGAGGGCAGGTTACTCTTTGGCGCTTCATAGCCTTTCCCGGCTAACGTTTTGGCCTCTTTTGCAACGTCATCAATGCTAAATGCCCATGCAGATGAAGTACACAGGGACAACATTACGGCTGCGCTTAACCAACGCATTTTCATCATCTGTGGTTTATGTTTCATATAAGTAAGCACTTCCCCCTTTGTGTGCTTAAATCGATCCGATCTATTTTAATGGAAACTCAGGCAATCCGACAACATAATCCCTGCTTTGTTCAGCGTAGCGGCGCAGGGAATAAACAGTTCGCAGTCCCGTTTGCACTTTGCGTGCTTATCCTGGAGACAGGTACCCCGAGTTCATGTAGGGTTGCTGATAATGTAAGCGTTATCATCTTGAGTGATAAGACGAATTATCTGAGATTGTCGTGAATCGTATGAATAATACTCCGGTACAGCGTGAATATTTTTTCGACAGCATCCGCGCCTGGCTGATGCTGCTGGGGATCCCTTTTCACATTTCGCTGATTTATTCCAGCCACAGCTGGCATGTCAACAGCGCTGAGCCCTCGTGGTGGCTGACGCTGTTTAATGATTTCATTCATGCCTTCCGCATGCAGGTCTTCTTCGTCATCTCCGGCTATTTTTCCTATATGCTGTTCCTGCGCTACCCGCTGAAAAAGTGGTGGAAAGTGCGCGTCGAACGGGTCGGCATTCCGATGCTGACCGCCATCCCGCTGCTGACGCTGCCGCAGTTTATTATGCTGCAGTACGTCAACGGCAAGGCGGAAAACTGGCACACCCTTTCCGGGTACGACAAATTCAACACCCTGGCGTGGGAGCTCATTTCCCACCTGTGGTTTTTGCTGGTCCTGGTGGTGCTGACTTCGCTGGGCGTGGTGCTGTTTAAATGGCTGACGCGCCGCCCGGCAGGAGGTGCTCACGCTTTCGGTGACACTGTCACTATGGGCCAGCTGACGATGATTTTCCTTGCGCTAGGGGTGCTTTACGCGCTGATCCGTCGGTCATTGTTCGTGATCTATCCGCCCCTGCTAAGCAATGGTCTGTTTAACTTTGTGGTCATGCAGACGCTGTTCTATCTGCCCTTCTTTGTGCTGGGGGCGCAGACCTTTATTAATCCGCGCTTAAAGGCGATGTTCACCACGCCGTCGCCATGGTGCTACGCGGCAGCGCTGCTGGGATTTATCGCCTATCGGCTGAACCAGCAGTACGGCTCCGGCGACGGCTGGATGTATGAAACGGAATCGGTGATCACCATGGTGCTGGGGCTGTGGATGGTCAATGTCGTCTTTTCGCTCGGCCATCGCCTGCTGAACTTCCAGTCGGCGCGGGTGACCTATTTCGTCAATGCTTCGCTGTTTATTTACCTGGTGCACCATCCGCTGACGCTGTTGTACGGGGCGTGGATCACCCCGGCCATCAAGTCAAATACCTTAGGCTTTATTGGCGGGTTGGTTTTTGTGGTGGGTATTGCCCTGATCCTGTACGAAATTCACCTGCGTATTCCGCTGCTGCGTTTCCTGTTCTCCGGTAAACCGATGAACAAACCGGCCAAAACCCCGGCCTCGGCCAGTTAACCTTTAGCTTTTGCGGCACGCCTGGCGTGCCGCGCTACGCTTGCTCATCAAACAGCCGGTCGAAGATCATGTTATACAGGGCTTCTAAATCCGCTTTATCGACCGGGGTGGATGCGCTCAGCTCACAGCGGTAGGCTGCCCCCTCCGTCAGAACGGCGATGAGCTCTGAAGCGGCATTGCGTCGCGCATCGCTGAGCCCGGGATGATAACGCTGCGACAAACGCCCGCCCTCCTCTTTCAACCGCCGGTCGGCCTGCACCAGGATCTCGCGCAAGCGTGGGTTGCGCGAGGCTTCGGCGTTAATTTCCATCAACAGATAATTGTCGCTTTTGGTGGCTGCCGAAGTCGGGATCCTGCCCGCCAGCACCGCCGCTTTTCGCGCCAGATTGTGGTTTTCATCGATCATCTCGCCGACTCTGGCGTTGACGATTTCGCTGACAATTGCTTCGATGATCGCTTCCTTGCTGGCAAAAATGCGATACAGCTGACCGACGCTCAGACCCGCCTCGCGGGCGATATCCGCGACAGAGGCGCCATGCAATCCCTTCGCCGCGAAACATCTTTGGGCAGCGGCAACGATCTCCGCGCGGCGCGCCTGCTGCTTCTGCTGTACTTTTCCTTCTGACACCCTGCTCCCTCCTGCAATCCATCATTCCTGTCAATATCGGCGGTTATCATAGCCTATTCTGCTGAATCAGGGGCATGCCGCCAGCAGGCGACGATAGATAGCTGCCGTTTCCTCGTCGAAACAGACGAACAGGACCCGTTCAAGCGGGTTATAGCGGGTGAGAAACGCGGTCACGGTGCGCACGGCGATCGCCGCCGCTTCCTCTTTCGGATAGCCATACACGCCGGTGCTGATCGCCGGAAACGCAATGGAGCGATAGTTGTTTGCCGCCGCCAGTTGCAGGCTGTTTTTGTAGGCGTCGGCCAGGGTTTGCGCCTCCATGCGGTCGCCGCCGTGCCAGACCGGACCCACGGTATGGATCACCGCGCTGGCGGGAAGATCGCCCGCTATCGTGATCACCGCATGACCTGGGGGACATTCGCCCTGCTGCTGCAACACCTGCTTGCAGGCCGCCAGCAACGCGGGACCGGCCGCCCGGTGGATCGCGCCATCCACCCCGCCGCCGCCCAACAGCGAGGGGTTTGCCGCATTCACAATCACATCGACATCAAGCGTCGTAATATCGCCGAGAATTACTTCAGGTTGAACAGCCATTTCTCCTCCTGTCGGCATAGCGCGTGGGTACGGCTTTCTGCCGATACTAGGGCATACCCGCCCCCGGGAGCAAGATTATCCCGCAGCGCCGGCGACAAGAAGTTAAAAAAAACAGGACCCTGAGGGTCCTGTTGATATCATCGTCCCGCCGTTCAGGCGTTGTCGTTGGCGAACGATTTTTGCTTTTCCGCACGGGCCGCCAGCCACAGGCCACTATTCTTCATGGCATAGCCAAAGACCAGGCCCAGCGCCAGGGAAGGGATCACCAGACGCCAGTCGCCATCTGCCGCGAAGGTCGCGCAGGCGCCGATAAAGGTGCCAGGGACAAACGACAGCAGCGTCTGTCGCGCCTGGATACACATCAGAAAGGCCACGACGCCGGTCATCATATAGCTGAGGATCTGCAGCTGTGGGGCCAGCGCGCTACCGTGGATAATCACCAACGCCCAGGCCACGCCGCTCATTACCGTGCAGGAGGAGATGGCCAGGCCTTTCAGACCGCCCTGCGGGCAGGCGAAATAGGCCGTACAGCCGAGGAAACCGGCCCAGCTCAGCAGGCCGAGGGCGACGGCCACCCATCCCCAAATCCCGGAGAGAATGCCCGTCGTTAATGCGATTGCGAAGAGTATGTTCATGGCGCGTATCCTAGCAGATACGCACCGAAAGAATGCGATCTAAAACACAATAAATGAATGAACCTGATTTCAGTTACATTAAATTAGTGACTTAAATCACATTTTATTGCTCATCTTCTTCCTGAAGCTCATCCCACATCGCGGCGATGGCGTCGCGGGTTAACGGCGCCATGGTGCGCCAGAACGGTGTGTGCGCATGCGCTTCGACTTTCCCCAGCATCGTCCCGCACCACGGCAGGATATAGTCGGCAAACAGGAGCTCCAGCGTCTCGCTCTGCGCTTCTGTGGCATGATCCTCCAGCCAGGAGGCGGCCAGCAGCAGCGATCCGAGATGATCCGCCGGACCTTCTCCTGTCGGGATGCCGTGATTGCTCAGAAAAGCCCGGACCTCCGCTTCAGAGGAACCCTCCACCCACGCGCTACGGTACGGCGGAACGCTGCAGGCTTCACCGACGAACAGCGCATTATAGTCCGTCGCCAGGGACTGCATTTCACAGCTTTTCTGCAGACGCGCCAGCAGCTCGTCCTGCTCCAGCGGCCAGCTGGCGGCCAGTTTGCCCTCGCGGATCAGGCTAAACAGCGGCACCAGCAGCGGGTCCTGCGGTTGACGGTAATACAGCGAACCCAGCACGCGGCAGAGGATTGAAAACTCGTTCATTCAGTTATTCCAGTTATACAAATTAAAGGTCAGCAAATTCCAGGATCGCCGGCATACCACGCGACTCGAGGAAGTCGAGCAGGCGACGCGGAGAAACGTTGAGGATCCTCTCCTCCGGGAAATCGACAGCATCAAGGATCTTGCGGCACTCGGTAAACTCTCCGAGGGTAAACGCCGTATGAGAGTCCGAGCCCAGCGCCACCCACCCTCCCGCGTCGCGCACCGCGGCGGCGATAGCACGGCAGTTATCTTCACTGCCCACGCGCGATGAAACGAAAGAGGAGTTATTGATCTCCAGCGCCACCTGGTAACGGGCCGCCGCTTCGGCAATGGCCGGGATATCCACCGGGAATTTCGGATTACCGGGATGGCTAATCATATGCACTTTACCGCTGGCCATCGCGGCAATCATCGCCTGCGTATGGGTGGCGCTATCCTGCGGCGGAAACACCGGCTCGTGGAATCCGGCGATGATCAAATCGAGCGACGTCAACATCGGCCCGGAGCAGTCGATCTCACCTTCGATATTTTTAATATTCGACTCAATACCGCGCAGGATCCCCACCCCGTCTACCAGGCGGGGCCAAATGCGCATATTAACGAAGTGCCAGTAGTGCGGGGCATCCGCCATATCCGGGCCATGGTCGGTGATGGCGAAGAGTTTGATCCCTTTACGCTTTGCTTCCGCAATATAATCGTGCAGGGTGCTGTAGGCGTGGGTGCTGGCGACGGTATGCATGTGCAGGTCAACGGGATACATCACATTCTCCTCTTCTGTTTGCCGCAAGAATAGCAGGAAACCGGGCTATTGATTAGCAAAAACCCCGCCGTGGCGGGGTTCGCTTATCTTAATAACCGCGCTGACGATCGACCTGACCGCTAACCGATTCCCCTCGCTCCAGCCGGCTAATGGTCCCGGCGATATAGGCAATTGCCTCCATCGGGCGGGTGACTGCCGCCACGTGGGGAGTCATAGCCACCCGCGGGTGCGCCCATAGCGGACTCTCCTGCGGCAGCGGTTCGCGACTGAAGACATCGAGCATCGCGCCTTTGAGCTTACCGTTGTTCAGCGCCGCCAGCAGATCCTCTTCTACGACATGCACGCCGCGGGCAAGGTTGAGGAGATAACTCTCATCAGGCAGCTGCGCCAAAAGCGTCTGGTTGATAATACCGACGGTTTCGGCGGTATTCGGCAGCAGGTTGATCAGGACGCGGGTCCCCTGCAGGAATCCACCCAGCTCGGCCTGGCCGGCAAAGCTCTGTACCTGCGGCCAGGATTTACGGCTACGGCTCCAGACGCGAAGCGGGAATCCCCAGGGTTGCAGGCTTTCCGCAACCTTCGCCCCCAGCACGCCGGCGCCCATAATCCCGATGGTGAATTCGTCGGCGCGGTACTCGGGCAGCGGCTGCCAGCGGGAAGCCAACTTCAACGCCTGATAGTCATCGAACCGGCGGAACCAGTGGAGCACCTTGCTCACGGCATACTCCTGCATCTGCCGTCCCATACCGGTATCTTCGAGACGAAACAGCGGGATCGACAAGGGCAACATATCCGGATGATCGCGCAGCTTACTAAGGATCGAATCCACCCCCGCCCCAAGGGCGAACACGGCCTTCAGCGCCCTGCCTTGCAGCATCTCTACCGGTGGATGCCAGACCAGGGCATAGTCCGCCGGCTGGTTATCGCCCGCTTTCCATTCGCGTACTCGCGCGCCGGGTAACTGCTTTTCCAGCTCTCGGATCCAGTATTGGGTATCAAAGGTCGGATGGTAAAAAATAATCTCCATAGGGGCTCCTGATAGCAGACGCCCGGAGCAGGTTAATGCAGGCGTCTTATTTTACTTATTGTTTTCTATTGGTTTGCCAGCATAACAAATTTCCCCTTGCCGCAAAGTGAAAAGGGAGTGGCGACAAAAAAAACTAATTTCGCACGTTTAAGGAGCAAGTTGTTCGAAGTTTGTCTAAACGCGCTGATTTTGCAAAAAGTTGATTGACGGGCGATACGTATTTCCCTACATTAGCGCCCGTTCCCGACAACAACGGGAAAGACAATATGGTGAGGTGTCCGAGTGGCTGAAGGAGCACGCCTGGAAAGTGTGTATACGGCAACGTATCGGGGGTTCGAATCCCCCCCTCACCGCCATATTTTAAGAAGAGCTCGTACGAAAGTACGGGCTTTTTTTTCGCATGTGGCACCCACCGGGGGGGGTAGAGAACCCCCGACTGGGGTTCGACAACTGGCAACGCCAGTTGGACAGACCGCGAGCCCGCGAGCGGGCTGCCCCGCAGGGGCGAGCGAAGCGAGTCAATCCCCCCCTCACCGCCATATTTTAAGAAGAGCTCGTACGCAAGTACGGGCTTTTTTT